>NZ_JACRAH010000001.1 GCF_016234775.1 Aquabacterium sp.
TGGTCCTGAACCTGGACAACTGCATTGGTTGCCACACCTGCTCGGTGACCTGCAAGAACGTCTGGACCAGCCGCCCCGGCGTCGAGTACGCCTGGTTCAACAACGTCGAAACCAAGCCCGGTATTGGTTATCCCAAGGAATGGGAAAACCAGGACAAGTGGAACGGTGGCTGGGTCCGCAAGGGCAACGGCAAGATCGAGCCGCGGCAAGGTGGCAAGCTCAGCCTGCTGATGAAGATCTTCGCCAACCCGAACCTGCCGCAGATCGACGACTACTACGAGCCTTTCACCTTCGACTACGATCACCTGCAATCGGCGCCGAAGTCCAAGGCACCGCCCACGGCCCGCCCACGCAGCCTGATCACCGGCAAGCGCATGGAGAAGATCGAGTGGGGCCCCAACTGGGAGGAAATCCTGGGTGGCGAGTTCAGCAAGCGCAGCAAGGACAAGAACTTCGACGATATCCAGAAGGATATCTACGGCCAGTTCGAAAACACCTTCATGATGTACTTGCCTCGCCTGTGCGAGCACTGCCTGAACCCCGCTTGCGTGGCATCGTGCCCATCGGGCTCGATCTACAAGCGCGAAGAAGACGGCATCGTGCTGATCGACCAGGACAAGTGCCGCGGCTGGCGCATGTGCGTTTCCGGCTGCCCTTACAAGAAGATCTATTACAACTGGCAGTCCGGCAAGGCCGAGAAGTGCATCTTCTGCTACCCGCGCATTGAAGCGGGCCAGCCGACGGTGTGCTCCGAGACCTGTGTGGGCCGCATCCGTTATCTGGGCGTGCTGCTGTATGACGCTGATCAGATCCAGGCTGCCGCCAGCGTGGAGCATGACCGCGATCTGTACCAGGCGCAGCTTGATCTGTTCCTGGACCCCAACGATCCCAAGGTGATCGAGCAGGCCCGCAAGGACGGCATCCCTGAAGCCTGGCTGGTGGCTGCCCGCAACAGCCCGGTCTACAAGATGGCCGTGGACTGGAAGGTCGCGCTGCCACTGCATCCCGAGTACCGCACGCTGCCCATGGTCTGGTACGTGCCGCCGCTGTCGCCCATTCAGGCTGCCGCCAATACCGGCAACCTGGGCATCAATGGCGAAATCCCGGATGTCAACCAGTTGCGCATCCCGGTCAAGTACCTGGCCAACCTGCTGACTGCCGGCGACACCATGCCCGTGACCCGCGCGCTGGAGCGCATGCTGGCCATGCGTGGCTATATGCGGGGCAAGCACGTGGACGGCGTCGAGAACAAGCGTGTGCTGGATCAGGTCGGCCTGGACAAGCACACGGTGGAAGACATGTACCACGTGATGGCGATTGCCAACTACGAAGACCGCTTCGTGATCCCGTCGGCACACCGCGAGTACGCGGAAAACACCTTTGACATGAAGGGCGGCTGCGGCTTCACCTTCGGCAACGGGTGTTCGGATGGCGCCACCGATGGCAGCCTGTTTGGCGCGAAGAAGAAGCGCACCATTCCCATCAAGTCGGAGATCTGAGCATGAGCGCCATCACCAAATGGAAGGCTGGCGTCACGCCGGTCTACAGCCTGCGGGCCCTGGCCCGTCTGCTGAGCTATCCGGATGCCGCGTTGCGTGACTCGGTGCCGGATCTGCAGCAAGTGCTCGTCGGCGAGGCAGCGGTCAATGATGGCCGTTTGCGCGGCCTGAGCATGCTGCTGGGGTCCCTGGTCGATCAGGACGTCATGGAAGTGGAAGAGGCCTATGTCGAGCTGTTCGACCGTGGTCGTGCCACTTCGCTGCATTTGTTCGAGCATGTGCACGGCGATTCCCGTGATCGCGGTCCGGCCATGATCGATCTGGTCAAGACTTACGAGCAGGCCGGCATGCTGCTGGACCCAGACAAGGTCGGCGGCGAGTTGCCTGACTATCTGCCCGTGGTGCTGGAGTTCATCTCCACCTTGCCGGCGGCGCAGATGCGCGACTTCATCGGTGAAATCGCCCACATTCTCAATGCCGTTCACACGGCGCTGATCAAGCGCAGGAGCTTGTATGCGCATGTGCTGGCGGCCGTCCTGGAGATCGGTCAGCAAGCGGTCGAGGCCGTGGCCCTGCCCGAGGAAGAGGACATGGACGCCAGCTGGGCAGAGCCCGAGGCCTTTGCAGGTTGCAGCTCCAAAGGCCAGCAAAGCCCGAACCAGCCCCAACCCATCCAGATCGTGCGCCGTAGCGCATCGACCACCCAACGAGGAGCATCAGCATGAGCCTCTCTCATCAATTTGTTTTTGGCATCTATCCCTATATCTGTGGCGCGCTCTTCCTGCTTGGTAGCCTGATCAGATTCGACCGCGACCAGTACACCTGGCGCAGCGAGTCCAGCCAGATGCTGGCCACCGGTACCCTGAGGGTAGGCTCCAACCTGTTCCACCTGGGCATCATCGGCCTGTTCTTTGGCCACTTCTTCGGCATGCTGACGCCGCCCGAGATCATCCACGCCCTGGGCGTGACGGCCTCTCAAAAGCAGATGCTGGCCGTGATCGCCGGCGGCACGCTGGGCGGCATCGGCCTGATCGGCTTGTTGCTGCTGATCCACCGCCGCCTGAGCAACGAGCGCGTGCGCGCCACCTCGCGTGGCCGTGACTTCCTCGTGCTGTTCTGGATTCTGGCGACACTGCTGCTGGGCTTGTCCACCGTGCCCTTGTCTCTTGAGCACAGCGATGGCGGCACCATGCTCAAGTTGATGTCCTGGGCCCAGCATCTGGTGACCTTCCGTGGCGATGCAGCGGGCTTTATCACCGATGTGTCCATGGTCTTCAAGGTGCACATGTTCATGGGCATGAGCCTGTTCGCCATCTTCCCCTTCACCCGTCTGGTGCATGCGTGGAGTGGTTTTGCCTCGGTGGGTTACCTGGTCCGCCCATGGCAGGTGGTGCGCAGCCGCAAGATCGGCCTGTAAGGAGACACGCATGCAAGTTGCTGAACTCACCATGCCCGCAGCACTGCGCGTGGGCGACGTGGTCCTGGCGGATGCGTCCGAGTTGCTGACCGATACCGATCGCCGCCAGCGCGCCAGCCTGGAGTTGCTGCGTCAGGCTTCGATCGAAGCCGGCTTGCTGGCCGAGGACGACCCGGCTCCGGAAGCGGGCGTCATCAGCGAAGCCGCTGCCGAAGCCATCGACCAGTACCTGCTGCAACAACTGCGCGTGCCTGAGCCTGATGAGGCGGCCTGCCGCCGTCACCACGCCGCGCACGCCGCGCAGTACGCCATCGGTGAGCGCGTTCAGGCCCGACACATTCTGTTTGCCGTGACGCCCGGCGTGGACGTGCAGGCCTTGCGCCTGCGCGCCGAGCAGGCCTTGCTGGAAGTGCGCGCCGATCCCAACCGCTTTGGCGAGACGGCCCGCCAGTTGTCCAACTGCCCCAGCAGCGCGCAAGGTGGCGATCTGGGTTGGCTCAACGCGCCCGATTGCGCGCCGGAGTTCGCCAAGGAGCTCTTCGGCCAGACTGAGGGCACGGCCAATGTCGGTGTCTTGCCCCGCCTGGTGCACAGCCGCTTTGGCCTGCATGTGGTGGAAGTGCTGGCGCGGGACCCAGGTCAAGCCCAAGCCTATGAGGCCGTGAGCGAAGCCGTGGCGCAATCCCTTCGTCAACAAGCCTGGATCACGGCCTTGCGCCAGACCATGCGCGTGCTGGCCTCGCGCTGGGAAGTGCAGGGTGTCGATCTGGACGCAGCGGACTCCCCACTGGTACAGTAAACGTCCATGGACGACCACTTATTGGAGCGCCTGCGGCGCTTCCATAACGACTACTTCCCGGACTACAAGGACAAGTTCCAGCGCTTGGTGGAACAAGGCCAGCACCCGACCATCCTGTTCGTCGGGTGCTCTGACTCCCGGCTCGTGCCCTATATGTTGACGGGCACCGGGCCCGGCGAGTTGTTCATCGTGCGCAATGTGGGGGCCCTGGTGCCGCCTTACAACGGCCTGCATGGCCTGCATGGCACGGCTGCCGCCATTGAGTACGCGGTGCTCAATCTGCATGTGAGCCACATCATCGTGTGCGGCCATTCTCATTGCGGTGCCATGAAGGCGCTGTATGAAGAGATCTCGCCCGAGGCCAAGAACCTGCAGGCCTGGCTAGACCTGGCCCGCGAGGCGGCCTTGCCGGTGCAGGTATCCGAAGAGGCTTTGCGCCGTACCGAGCAGCGCTCCGTCGTGCTGCAACTGGAGCGCCTGATGGACTACCCCATGGTGCGCCAGCGCGTCGAGCGGCGCCAGATCTCGCTGCACGGTTGGCACTACGTGATCGAAGAGGGCGAGGTCTACGTTTTTGACGTCAAGTCTGGCCGCTTTGTGCCAGCCTCGCACGCGGAGCACAGTGGAACGGGGCCGTACCATGATGTCGATCCAGACAATGGGTCCATCTTCAATGAGGTGGATGCCTCTTGGTACCCGGGGGGCAACTCCTGACAAATGGTTTTGTCAGGTCTTCCCACCCAGCCCCGCAGCGATGCCCTCGACGCGGGGCTTTTTGTTGCCCGAACGCACCGCATCGTCCGAAAGAACGATGCCAATTACCCCAGTAGATCTGTTGGGCATATTTGCGCCTCATCAAATCCATGCTTGGCGCGGGTGCTCAGAATGAATTCAGGTTCATGCGATCACGAGGAGCAACATGATGGGTTCGCGCAGACTGAATGTGGTGTCCTACCTGGGCAGTCAGCCCTTGTTCAAGGACATGTCCGCGCCAGAGTTGGCGCGCATTGCCGCGGCTTCCACCGTCAGGCGTTTGTCGCGGGGTGAGGAGTTGTTTCACGCCGGGCAGTCCTGCGAGGGGCTGTATCTGGTCATTGACGGCTTGATCAAGCTGTTTGCCAAGGTCCCCAGCGGGCACGAAAAGGTGATGGAGGTCATCGGGGCGGGGGGCTGTGTGTCGGAGTCGCTGATGTTCAGCGATGGGGCGCACAGCGTGAACGCCAGCGTGCTGTTCGATGTGCAGTTGCTGGTAGTGCCCAAGGATGTGCTGGTCCATGAGATCGAGCACAACGCGGGACTGGCCATGCGCATGCTCACGGGGCTGTCTCGGCGCATGAATGGCCTGGTCAAGGACATCGAGGCGGTGACCCTGCATTCCGGTGTCAAGCGGGTGGTGGACTACCTGCTGCATTCGCCCGTGGTGGGTGAGGCGCACAACACAGAGCAGGATGTGACCGTCTCGCTGCCGGCCAGCAAGGGCACGATTGCGTCCTTGTTGTCGGTCACGCCCGAGCACTTTTCGCGCATCCTGCATGACCTGCAGGCCAATGGCCTGATCTCGGTCGAGCGTCGGCACATCCACATCCTGGACGCGCAGCGCCTGGCCAGCTACGCCTGAGGCATCCGTCAGAAGAACGATACGGGGCTTGTGGCTGTGGTCAAAGCCCCGTTTCTTGAACCGCTTCAAGGAAAACAAGCTTTTCGAGCCCTAGTCTCAGGCTGTCCCTTGACAAGAAGGAGAATGGTATGACCCAGGGCAAGCAGGGCGGCTTCACCAAGCAGGCCGCCCGCAATATCTTTTATGGCGGCACCGTGTTCTTTGTGCTGCTGTTTGCGGCCATTATTTTTGACTCGGAGCGCAAGATACCGCAGCGCTCCAACGCGCAGAACATCACCGAGTCGGTCGTGCGTGGCAAACACATCTGGGAAACGCGCAACTGCATCGGCTGCCACACCTTGCTGGGCGAGGGTGCCTACTTCGCGCCGGAGTTGGGCAATGTCTACAAGCGCCGTGGCCCTGAATTCATCAAGGCCTGGATCAAGGGGCAGCCCACTGGCGCGCCCGGCCGCAGGCAAATGCCGCAGTTCGACCTCAATGACCAACAACTCGATGACATGGTTGAGTTCCTCAAGTGGACCAGCGAAATCAATACCGAGAAGTGGCCCCCCAACATCGAAGGTTGACCGACGCGGAGCAACATCATGATCAAGACACTCAAGTACCAATCGCAGTCGGTCGCGACCTATTACTTCGTGGCCGCCTTGCTGCTGTTCGTGGGGCAGATCGTTTTCGGTCTGGCCATGGGCCTGCAATACATCATCGGGGACTTCCTGTTCCCGGCCATTCCCTTCAACGTGGCCCGCATGGTCCACACCAACTTGCTGATCGTGTGGCTGCTGTTTGGCTTCATGGGCTCGGCCTATTACCTGGTGCCGGAAGAGGCTGAGACCGAGCTCTACAGCCCCAAGCTGGCGCTGGTCCTGTTCTGGGTCTTCCTGGTGGCCGGGGCGCTGACCGTCCTGGGTTACCTGATGGTGCCCTATGCCAAGCTGGCAGAACTGACGGGCAACGACCTGCTCAACACCATGGGGCGAGAGTTCCTGGAGCAGCCTTTGCCAACCAAGGTGGGCATCGTCGTGGTGGCCCTGGGCTTCTTGTTCAACATCACCATGACCTTGCTCAAAGGGCGCAAGACCAGCATCTCGCTGGTGCTGCACCTGGGGCTGTGGGGCCTGGCCATCATGTTCCTGTTCAGCTTCGTCAACCCGCACAACCTGGTGCGCGACAAGATGTACTGGTGGTTCGTGGTGCACTTGTGGGTGGAGGGTGTGTGGGAGTTGATCCTGGGCGCGCTGCTGGCCTTCGTGCTGATCAAGACCACCGGGGTGGACCGCGAAGTGATCGACAAGTGGCTGTATGTGATCATCGCTTTCGCGCTGATGACCGGCATCCTGGGTACAGGCCACCACTTCTACTTCATCGGTCTGCCTGGCTATTGGCAGTGGATTGGTTCGATCTTCTCGGCCATGGAGCCCATTCCCTTCTTCATGATGACGGTGTTCGCCTTCAACATGGTGCAGCGCCGTCGCCGTGAACACCCCAACCAGGCTGCTGTGCTTTGGGCGGTGGGCACCTCGGTGATGGGCTTCCTGGGGGCAGGGCTGTGGGGCTTCATCCACACGCTGTCGGCTGTGAACTTCTATACCCATGGCACGCAGATCACGGCGGCCCACGGCCACCTGGCCTTCTATGGCGCTTATGTGCTGGTGGTCATCACCATGATCAGCTACGCCATGCCGACGCTGCGTGGCCGCGTGGCCAACAGCGCCAGGGCCCAGAGTGTCGAGATGTGGTCCTTCTGGATCATGACCATCAGCATGGGTGTCATGGTGCTGGCGCTCACCGGTGCGGGTATCTTGCAGGTTTGGCTGCAACGCATGGCCGCCAACCCGGCATCCTTCATGGCCACCCAGGATCAGTTGAACTTCTTCTACTGGACCCGCCTGGGTGGTGGCGTGGGCTTCCTGCTGGGCCTGGTGACCTACCTGTTGAGCTTCTTCATCGGTGGTGAAGAGCCCGTGGTGGCGTCCGGTGGCGGCGATGCCCGCGCCGTGCCAGCTCAACGTGCCTGAACAGGCCAACCCGTCTGCTTTCAGAGATCAGCATGGACATGCTCAGTGCCAGGCAACTGGCGGGCGCACCCGGTGGTGTGCCCCACTACATCCCTCAGGCGCAGGAATGCGCGCTGTTCGAGCACGCCTGGCGCTGCCAGCTGCCTTTGCTGATCAAGGGGCCGACGGGTTGTGGCAAAACCCGTTTTGTTGAACACATGGCTGCCCGTCTGGGGCGGTCGCTTATTACCGTGTCCTGCCACGATGACCTGAGTGCGGCCGATCTCGTTGGCCGGCACCTCATCGGGCAGGGCAATACCGTCTGGCAGGATGGCCCTTTGGCGCGCGCTGTGCGCGAAGGTGCCATCTGCTATCTGGACGAAGTGGTCGAGGCCCGCAAGGACACGACCGTGGTCATGCACCCGCTGGCCGATGACCGGCGCGTGCTGCCCATTGAGCGGACGGGCGAGTTGCTGATCGCTCCGCCTGAATTCATGCTGGTGGTGTCCTACAACCCCGGCTACCAGAACCTGCTCAAGGCGCTCAAGCCCAGTACGCGTCAGCGCTTCGTGGCCTTGTCGTTCGGCTACCCGCAAAGCGCGGTCGAGCAGGACATCGTGCGCAGCGAATCGGGCGTCAATGCCGATGTGGCTGCCGGCCTGGTCAGGCTGGCGCAGGCCCTGCGGCGTGTGACGGACCATGATCTGGAAGAAACCGCGAGCACGCGTTTGCTGGTCATGGCCGCTCGCCTGATCTCCGCCGGCATGGACGTCGAGATGGCCTGCCGCGCAGCCGTGGTTGACGCGCTGACCGATGACACCGATACCGCGGCAGCCCTGATGGAGATTGTCCGTGGCGTCTTTGACAGCCCCTGAGCTGCAAAGCAGGCGGCTGCGTTGGCAGGTGGGCTTTTTTGCTTTTTTCCTGCTGGCCCCGGTGCTCAACCTGTTTCGGTTTGACCTGACACAGACCCAGTTGTGGGTGCTGGGCTTCAAGTGGTCACTGGGCATTGACGCACTGATGAGGGGTGAGATCTCGGCCACGCAAGCAGGGCTCAGCCTGCTGTGGCGCGGTCTCTTGCCCATCGTGCTGATCGTGGGGGCGTTTTTCACTGTGGCGTGGCGCTATGGGCGTCTGTACTGCGGCTGGTTGTGCCCGCACTTTTCTGCGGTGGAGTTGCTCAACAAGGCGCTGCACCGCGCGATCGGCAAGTTCAGCCTGTGGGACAAGCATGTGACCCGACGGCGCAACAGCGTGGGCGCGTTCATCCAGCCCCGCAAGGCCTGGTGGCCGGTGTTTCTCGCCCTCAGCCTGGCGCTGGGCTTCACCTGGGCGATCACCTTGCTGAGCTACCTCTTGCCGCCGCGGCAGATCTGGTCGCACCTGCTGCATGGTGGGTTGACACCGGGCGAGGCCCGCTTTCTGTGGATCGGCACCGCCGTCTTCACGGCCGAGTTCGTGTTGGCCCGGCACTTGTTCTGCCGGTTCGGCTGCGCGGTGGGCCTGTTCCAGAGCCTGGTCTGGATGGCCAACCCCAAAGGCATGGTGGTGTCCTTCCGGCGCGAACGGGCGCGCGAGTGCCGAAGCTGCGACGCGCCACTGGGCTCGGCCTGCGACAACGCCTGCCCCATGCGCCTGCACCCGCGCGACATCAAGCGCATGATGTTTTCATGCGTGCAGTGCGGCCAATGCCTGAGCCAGTGTGATCGCTCCCAAGGTGCTCAGGATCGCAGCCCGGTGCTGAATTGGGCCGTGGGGGTGGATGCCGTGCGCGAAACCTTGAGGCAGAAGAAGGCCGAACAGGCTGCACAGGTCAAACAGGCCACCAAGGAGGTGTGCTGATGGAAGAGTGGGTTGGCCAATGGTGGCACCGCATCGTCACGCGGCTGGCAGATCGCCAGTATCCGCAGGCGGCCGTGCGCCTGGAGGACATGAGCGGGCAACTGGCTGTGGTCTTTCGGGCCATGGGTGGCTTGCCGCAATGGCGCCTGGCATCGGCCGCTGAGCGGCGGCATGCCGGGCCGCGTGGCCTGATGCAGAAGCTCGCGGGCAATGGCGAGCGTTTTGCAACGCCCACGCTGGATGCCGAGACCCTGGCCCTGCCGCCGGTTCTGGCCATCTTCGAGCAGACTGAGCTCAATCGGGCGCTGTACCTGTGGCTGGCAGGGCAAGGCGCCATGCGTTTGCAGCTGGCGGCGTGTGAAGACCCCTGTGAAGAGCCCGCCAGAACGGGGTGGATCCAGGGCAATCTGCTGGCCACGTCGGCGCTGTTGGCCCAGTATCCTGGCTGGCGGGCGCGCTATCACCGCCTGGTCGAGCAGCACCTGGCGCAACGTCCCTACCCCGATGGCTTGAAGGGGCGCCAGGCCGTTTGCGAGCGTGCTGTGCAATCGGCGCTCAGGCAATCTATCGGGCTGTCTACCGGGCAGCCGCTTGTTGGTGAGGGCGCCAGCAACGCCCCTGTGGACGCCGACCCCGCCGTGCGCTCAGAGGAAGTCGCACCCGTCTGCCTGTGGGTGGATGTGTCGCTGGCTCAGGCGGCCATGCAGGCGCGCGCTCGCGAGGAGCAAGCCAGAGACGGCCAGGGCGAGCAAGCGCCCAAGCCCACCGACGGAGCCCGGCGGCGCGCCAAGCAGACGACCGAGTCGCATGAACGGCATGCCTTGATGATGTTCTTCCGCGCGGAGTCCTTGCTGTCGTGGACGGAGTTCGTGCGCGTCAACCGCCAGACCGATGACGACCCTGTCGAAGACGCCAAACAAATTGCCAATGACATGGACACCTTGTCCGTGGCGCCTGGTGGGCAGACGCTGGCCTCGCGTGTGCGTTTCGATCTGGACTTGCCCAGCGCCGCAGCGGATGACCAGGTGATCGCCCAAGGCATCTTGCTGCCTGAGTGGGACCACCGCAAGGCCAGCCTCCTGCCGGACCATTGCGCCGTGCAATTGCTCATGCCCACGGTGGTGGCGCCATGGCAAGTGCCTGCGAGCTTGCGCACAATGGCCTCGCGCATGCGCCGGCGCTTGGAGAGCCTGCGTGCCATGCCGCGTTGGCAGGGCGGGCACACCAGCGGCGAGCGGCTGGACATGGATGCCTGGGTGCGCTGGCAGGCCGAGTCTCGTTCAGATGGGGGCGACTTGGCCACCTTGAGCGAGCCTCGCGTGTTCGCCCGCCCACAGCGCAGCGAGCGCAGCCTGGCCACCTTGCTGCTGGCCGACCTGTCCTTGTCCACCGATGCGTGGGCGTCGCAGGATGCGCGTGTCATCGACGTGATCCGTGATGCGCTCTATGTGTTCGGGCAGGCCATGGAAGGGCTGGGCGACCCGTTCGAGATGCTGGGCTTCAGTTCCGTCAAGCGCCACAACGTGCGGGTGCATGCGCTCAAGCGTTTCAACGAGCCCTGGGGCCCGGCCACGCGTGACAGGGTGGGGGCCATCAAGCCTGGTTACTACACCCGCATGGGCGCAGCGGTTCGCTTCGCCACCAGGCAACTGTCCCTGAGGACCGAAAAGCAAAGGCTGCTGCTGCTGCTCACGGACGGCAAGCCCAATGACCTGGACCACTACGAAGGCCGCTTTGGCCTGGAGGACACCCGCCATGCCGTGCAGGCGGCGCGGGCGGCAGGGCTGCATCCGTTTTGCATCACCATCGATGAGCAGGCGGCCGACTACTTGCCGTATCTGTTTGGTCAGCAGGGCTATGCGCTGGTTCACAAGCCTCAAGACCTGATCGCGCGGCTCACGCAGATCGTGGGCCAGTTGTCCAGGTAAGCCGCGGGATCGTTCGGGTGATCCCCTGAACAAGGGGCAATGCGCTTGATCGTCTGAGGGAAATCACTGCGGGGTGCTTTAACGCTGTTCGTTAGCATTCCCCTGGAGGCGGCATGGTCATGGGTGACCGCCCTTTGCAGTACGACCACCGAAGAGAACCGGATGAAGACGTCCCTCGCTGAACACACCGCACAGGCCAGCGCACAAAGAGAAGCGCTTTACGACCAGATCGAAGCCGAGTTCCAGGCCATCAGGCAGCGCTACCGCGATCAACTCGGCCCGCAGGATGTGGCCTACATCAAGGGCTTGCGCCGCACCTCGCGGTGGTCGGAGTTAGTGGGGCGCGGCCTGCTGTGGGTCAGCCATGACCCCATCACCTTTGCCCTGGGCGTGGCCTTCACCTGGCTGCACCGCAATCTGGAGTCCATCGAGATCGGCCACAACGTGCTGCATGGTCAGTACGACTACTTCCCAGAGATCCCGCAGTTCCACTCGCACAACTTCAAATGGAAGGCCCCGGTGGATGAAGAGGGCTGGCGCCGGGAGCACAACGGGCAGCACCATGTGCACACCAATGTCTACGAGATGGACCCGGACCTCAATCACGGCATCCTGCGCATGAACGACAAGCAGCCCTGGAACAGCTACCACCGCTGGCAGTTGCCCATGTACCTGCTCATCGCCTACCCGATCGTGCTGTACGGCTTCAACCAGCAGAACCTGGGTTTTCGGCAGGACTACCGTGCGCGCAAGTTCCCGCTGGGCAATGAAGGTTATGCGCCGGTGTTCCCTGGTGGTGAAGCGGCCTCTCTCAAGCGTCGCCACTGGCTGTCGGTCGGGCGGGTGCTGTTCAAGGAGTACCTGCTGTTGCCGCTGCTGGCGCTGGCCACGGGCTACTCCTTCTTCAATGTGATGCTGGGCAACATGCTGGTGGATGGGCTGAACAACTACTGGGTCAGCCTGACCATCCAGGCCACCCACCTGACCGAGCCTTTGCAGCCTGACGATGCGCTGGCGCACAAGGGGCGCTGGTATCTGTCGCAACTGGACTCGACGGTGAACTTCAAGGGCAGCCGCCGCATGAGCATCCTGTGGGGGCACTTGAACTACCAGATCGAGCATCACCTCTTTCCGGACGTGCCCTCCCGTCACTACCCGGACATGGCCAGGGAGGTCAAACAGGTGTGCGCCAAGTACGGCCTGGCCTACAAGTGCAACCCAAGCTGGGGCGTGGCCATCCGCAACTACCTGGGCGCCATGTGGCGCTACTCGTTCCCGCCCAAGGCGGCCGTGGCGGACAGGCAGGCCGCCTGATCGATGTCGGTGCGTGCCCACTTGCTGCGTGGCAGGAGGTATTCACGCAACTTGCGGTCTGATCGGCGGATGTGCAGGGACAACCAGTCGCGCAGCAGCGATGAGAGCTGGGCCGCCGTCGCGATGCTGCCCATCTCGTAGCGGCTTTGCAATGCCGCCAGATCGGCCATGAACTGGCGGTGAAGCTGCTGGTGGCCGGCCAGATGCGGGAAGTGCACGCAGGCCATGACCTGCTCCTCTCGCTGGAAGTGCTCCTGGGTGTAGGCCGTCAGGGCCTGGAGCAGGCGGCCAACGACCTCCTGGCCGCAGCCCTGGCTGGTGGCCGTGTGCAAGGTGTTGACCAATTCGATCAGATGCCGGTGATCCTGGTCGATCAGACCTTGGTCGATCACGAGGTCATCGGCCCATTCGAAATACGCCATGTCGGCTCCTCATGCTGCTTTAAGCAGTCGGGCATCTTCCAGTTTGAAGACGTTCACGGACTCAACCAGCGATCTGGCCTGATGTTCCAGAGACTGGGCCGCTGCTGCAGCCTGCTCGACCAAGGCGGCATTGCCTTGCGTGACCTGGTCCATCTGTCCCATGGCCTGGCTGATCTGGCTGATGCCGGCGGACTGATCCTGAGCGGCCTCGGTGAGGTCACCCATGATGTCGGCCACGCGGCGCACGCTGACCACGATCTCGTCCATGGTGCTGCCGGCCTGCTCGACCAGGCGGCAACCTTGCTGCACATTGCCCACCGATGTCTCGATCAGGGACTTGATCTCTTTGGCGGCCTCTGCCGAGCGGCCCGCCAGGCTGCGGACCTCGGAAGCCACCACGGCGAAGCCGCGCCCTTGTTCGCCGGCCCGTGCGGCCTCGACCGCGGCGTTGAGCGCCAGGATGTTGGTCTGGAAGGCAATGCCATCGATCAGTCCAATGATGTCGGCGATCTTGCTGGACGAGTCGTTGATGGCCTCCATGGTGTGCACCACCTGTGAGACGACCCCTCCGCCCTTGAGCGCCACATCGGCCGCCGACGAGGCAATCTGGTTGGCGTAGCGCCCGCTTTCCATGTTCTGCTGCACGGTGGCGGTGAGTTGCTCCAGCGAGGCGGCAATCTCCTGCAGCGAGCTGGCTTGCTCTTCTGTGCGTTGGGAGAGGTCCAGGTTGCCGCTGGCGATCTCGCTGGTGGCCGTGGAGATGGTGTCAGAGCCCTGGCGCACATGGCTGACGATCTGGGTGAGGCTGCCATTCATGTCCTGCAGGGCGCGCAGCAAGCGGGCCAGCTCATCGTGCCCCTGCACGTCGACCTGCGAGCTCAGGTCGCCTGCAGCCACGCGCTGTGCGAGGTCAACGGCCTGGTTCAAGGGCCGCGTGATGGAGCGCGAGATCATGCGGGCCGCCACGATGCCGGTCAGCACGCCCAAGACGGCCAGCGTGTACATCAGGGTCTGCGCCTTTTGGATGCGGGCCTGGGCCTCGGCATTGCCATCGGTGACGATCTGTTTTTGCAGTTCGCTCAGCGCGGCGATGGGGGCCTGCAAGTCATCAATGGCCGCCAGCGTTTCGGAGTTCATCACCGCGGTGGCCTGATCGCGCTGGCCATCGGCCACCAGCTTGCGGACCTTCGTGAACGAAGCCACGAAGTGCTGGCGCTTGCCTTTGATGTCTGCGAGCAGGGCGCGGCCCTTGGGCAGGTAGACCAGGTGGTCCAGGGTGGCCATGGCCTCGTCGATCAGGCGCTTGTTCTGGTCAATCGACTGGTTGATCTTGCTGATCTGGCCGGCATCGTTCGTGATGAGCAAGGCCATGGTCAGCCTCGCGTTGGTACGCGTGGTGGCATTGATCAAGTTGGCAGCTTCCGCTTTGCGCCAGTCCTGCTCGATGATGCGTTCGTTGATGCGGCTGATGCCGTTGAACTGATGTGCGGCAATCAAGGTTGCCAGGGCCAGCATGGCCAGCAGAAGGCCAAAACCAAGGGCAAGTCGCTGCCCGATGCTCAAAGAAACGCGTTTCACTTGTGTGCCTCGTTGGGTCATGTTCTGCGGGGCGAGCCCCTGATGCGCGCCGTGTCGGTGCGCCATGGCAGGCATGATCGGTGCGATGGCTGACCCCAATGAGGGTAGGGGCAGGGCGTACGTCACACTTGAGGCGAGGCCTGGCCTTGAACTTGATCTGCCTCAACTTGCCGTTCGCCCGCGCAACGGCATGGGCCGCTGCCGCCGCAGCCACCACCCGTTGAGGCGTGGTTCGCTTGTGCATGCAAGTCGTTCATCGATTGGGCCTGTGCTTTCACCTGCTGGAGCAGGGCCTCGGCCTGCGCCTTGTCGAAGTCGGCGTGGTAGGCCTTGTTCACCCCTTGCTGACCCAACTGCAGGTGCGCCGTGGCCTTGACCTGGTGCTGTGCCAGCGAGGCTTTCACGCAGCTCAGCGCACAGCCGTCAATCGCCAGGATCGGCCGGCCCTGCTGCACGGCGTCTTGCAGCTTGCGCACCAGGCTGGGCACACGGCCACCGACACCGGCAATGCAGGACATCTCGGCATCGCCCTCTCTGTCCAGCCTGACCGCCAGATGGTTGGCCAACTGGGCCGCGCTGGAGCAGCCGGAGCAGGCGTAGACCAGGGCGAGGTGCGCGGTGTCTCGGGGCATGTGGAACTCCTTCAGGGATGGCGTTGGCGCCAGGACCACGCGGCGCTGACCACGGTCAAGGCAAAGGCCGCGATGGCCACGGCATTGAGCGTGCTGCCCAGGGCCAGCCAGGTTGCATTGTTGTGGCCGGCCAGAAGACGCCAAAGGACAGAGGCATGCAGCAGCGCCAGAGGCAGGTAAAAACGTGCATCGAAGTGCAGCTTGATGCGAGCCACGGCAGGCAGGATGACCGGTGCGTGCCCCATCACCATGCTCACGATGAAGCCCAGGCCGAGTGCGTGCAGGGCCGCGTCGCGTGTGGCCAGCCCCATGCTCATCCCCACCCAGCACAAGCCGGATACGCCCAGCCAGACGTAGCCAAGCAGCAGGCAGGCTGCCATATAGCGGCTCAGCCCCTCCGCCTTGATCGTGTGGCGGGCGATGTCAAAGCTGATCAACCAGCCTGACAGTGCCACCAACCCAAGGCCCCACAACAGCAAGGCAGCCTGGTCCTGCCATTCGGCCAGGACGATGCCGGCCAGCAGCAGTGCCAGGCACACACCCAGCAAAGGGCGTGACCATGAGCGCACTCGCATCAGCCGGGTCATCTCCAGCCGTTCGGCCGCGATGGTCAGCACCAGAAAGCCCAGCCACGCCAGCAGCGTGCCGTTGGCCAGGCCATGGTGGGCGAAGCGCACATTGCCCAGCAGCCAGATCAGGGCCGACACCAGCAGCAAGCAGGTGTGGAGCGCTGTCTGGCGGCCGACGATGAACACATTGACCAGCACGAACACCACGCTGGCCAACACCATCATCAGCACGCCCAGTGACGCCAGCCCCGACATCAGGCAGACACCGCCCAGCGCCGACGCCAGTGGCGCCAGGAAGGCCCACGGCGCATGCAGCGCCACGGCGCGTTCAATGCCGATGACTGTGCCCAGAAAGCCACAGACCATCAAGGCGGCGTGCAGGCTGGCCGCTGGCAGCACCCAGTTTGCTGGCAGCCACCCGATGACGGGCACGCCGGCCCGCATCAAACCGCCGGCTATGCCGGTGAGCAGGCTGAAAGCCACCAGCGCGATCATGGCGGGGCGAGCCCAGGTCAACATGGAACTGCTGCGCATCGACCCCTCACCAGTGCATGATGCGTCGTGCGTTGGCGCTCATGCGCTCGGGCGTCCAGGGGGGCTCCCACACCAGCTCCACCTCGATGGCCGTCTCCATGGGCAGGATCTGCTCCAGCTCGGCTTGCACCTCGTCGATCAGCATGTCGGTCACGGGGCACGCGGCCGAGGTCATGGTCATGCGCACATGCACCTTCGCCTGGCTCACGTCCACGCCATAGATCAGCCCGACATCCACGATGGACAGGGACACCTCGGGGTCGACCACATGGCGCAGGGCCTTGGTGATGGACTCGCGCCAGATGTCCTCGCCGGTGAATGGGATGTTGCTGCTGTCAGTCATGAAGAAATCCGTTGTGCGCGCGGAGCAGTCATGTTAAAAAATAAAAAAGCCCTTTGGTCGAGTTAGTCAGGGCAGTTGCGGTGTGTCAAGTGGTTTTTCCTGGGCGTCATTCGACGGGTCTACTCCTTTCGGACTAGGGCGCCACAAGCCCGTATCGGTCGACTGGTGGACTTTGCGCTAACGCAAATCCACGGAGGCTGCGTGTTTCCAGAATTCCCGCCAATCGTTGATCAAGCAGGAGTCCATTACATGCATCCCACGAGTCTGGACATCCCCAGTTATCTGTCTGTCTTGCCTTTGTTCCACGAGATGCGCCCTGCGGAGTTGGGGCGCATTGCCGAGTCGGCCGTGCTCAGGCGTTGCGAGCGCGGCGACGAAATCTTCCGCGTCGGTGAGGTCTGCGACGGCTTTCATGTGGTGATGGGCGGGCAGGTCAAGCTGTATGCCTTGTCACCCAGCGGTCATGAAAAAGTCATAGAGATCATCAGCCCGGGCAACTCTTTTGCCGAAGCGCTGATGTTCACGGGCAAGCCCTACATCGTGAACGCCCAGTCCTTGTGCGACAGCCTGATCCTGACGGTCAAGAAGCAGGCCGTGATGGACGAGATCGCGCACGATACGCGGTTTGCCTTGCGCATGCTGGCCGGTATCTCCAGGCGCCTGCATGGCCTGGTGCAGGATGTCGAGTCGGCCGCCTTGCACTCGGGCATCCAGCGGGTGATTGGCTACCTGCTGCGCGACCAATGCCTGGAAGACGTGGTGCCCGGGCAGACCACGACCGTGTCCTTGCCCGTCAGCAAGGCGACGATCGCTTCGCTGCTGTCATTGACCCCCGAGTATTTCTCGCGCGTGTTGCGCGAGCTGGAAGACGGTGGCTTCATCACCATTGACCGCCGTGACATCCGCATCCTGGATGTGCAGGGCTTGTCGCGCTATCACCTGCAGTAAACAAAGGCAGCACATGAACACCCCAAGACGGCCGGATCTGGTTTGCCCGGCCGGCTCCCTGCGTGCATTGCAAATGGCGGTGGACGCCGGCGCCGATGCGGTCTACATGGGCCTGAAAGATGCCACCAATGCCCGCAACTTCGCGGGCTTGAACTTCGACCTGAACCAGGCCAGGCAAGGCGTGCGTTATGCCCGCGACCGAGGCCGGCAGGTGCTGATGGCGCTGAACACCTACGCGCAGGCCGACAACCCCCAAAGCTGGTTCGATGCGGTGGACATGGCTGCCGACATGGGCGTGCATGCCGTGATCCTGGCGGACCCGGCGGTGATGGCCTACAGCCAGCGGCGCCACCCCGCCTTGCGCCTGCACCTGTCCGTGCAGGCCTCGGCCACCAACTACGAAGCCATCGGCTTTTACCGCGAACGCTATGGCATCCAGAGGGCGGTGTTGCCGCGCGTGCTGACCATGTCGCAAGTGGCCCATGTCATTCGCCACACCGATGTCGAGATCGAGGTCTTCGGCTTTGGCAGCCTGTGCGTGATGGTGGAGGGGCGTTGTGCGCTGTCGTCCTACGCCACGGGGCAGGCACCCAATACGGCCGGTGTGTGCTCGCCGCCATCGGCCGTGAGGTGGGATGCGGAAGGTGACAAGGTCAATGCCCGGCTGGGCGGCATCCTGATCGACCAGTTCGCAGCCGATGAGCCGCGTGGCTACCCCACGCTGTGCAAGGGCCGCTTTGATGTCGATGGCGATGTGGACTACGCGCTGGAGGAGCCCACCAGCCTCAACACGCTGGCCATCCTGCCCGAGCTGGTGAAGGCGGGCGTGTCAGCCATCAAGATCGAAGGCCGCCAGCGCAGTGCGGCTTATGTCGAGCAGGTGACCCGCACCTGGCGGCAGGCCATTGACGCCTGCATGGCCCAGCCTGATCGTTTCAGCGTGCAACCCGCCTGGACCAGCGCCTTGGGGCGCCTGGCCGAAGGGCAGCAACACACCTTGGGCGCCTATTCCCGCCCCTGGCAATAAGGGGCTTGCCCCGATAAGGACAGCGATGTTCGATTTGAGCGTGGGGCCGGTGCAGTACTACTGGCCCAGGCAGACCCTGACCGATTTCTATGCAGATGTGGCGGACTCACCCGCCCGCACGGTGTGCCTGGGTGAGGTCGTGTGCTCACGCCGACATGAACTCAAGCCCGAAGACTGGCTGGACCTGGCGCGGGATCTCAAGCAGGCCGGCAAGGAGGTCGTCATCGGCACACAAGCCTTGCTGGAAACCGAGGCCGAGTTGCGCAGCCTGCGCCGCTGGGTGGAGCAAGGCGACTTCATGCTGGAGGCCAACGATGCTGCCGCCGTGCGCATGCTGGCCGGGCACACGCCCTGGGTCATCGGGCTGCATGTGAACATCTACAGCGCGCCCGCCCTGGCCGAGTACCTGTCCCTGGGCGCAACGCGCTGGGTGCCCCCGGTGGAGCTGTCGCTGCCCGCCGTGGGCCAGGTCAACGCGGGTGGGGCCTCGGTGCAGACGGAGGTGTTTGCATTCGGGCGCATGCCGCTGGCCTTGTCGGCGCGTTGCTTCACGGCGCGGCACCACCACCTGCAAAAGGACGCCTGCGCCTTCCGTTGCCTGGAGGACCCGGATGGCCTGACGCTGCGCACCCGCGAGGGGCAGTCCTTCCTGGCGCTCAATGGCATCCAGACGCAATCGGGCTCGGTGCATTGCCTCTTGGGGCACAAGCAGGCCTTGCTGGCCGCGGGTGTCGGGCGTTTGCGCCTGTCGCCCACATCGCAGGATTTTGGCGAGGTCTTGCGGCAGTTCGATGCCGTGATGAACCACGATGCATCGGCCGACGAGGCCATTGCCAGCCTGCAAGCCTTGCGCCTGCCTGGGCCTTTGTCGAATGGTTTTGCCCAGCCTCGGCGCGCGGGCATGGATTGGGTCACCTCATGAAGCACACCCCTTTGCCCGTTCCCGCCTGGCTGCGCAGCATGGTGAGCCAGTTGCCCGTGTGGCCCCCGTCCATGGTGGCGGCGCAGGCCCTCAACCGCTTGTGGTGGCCCATGGTCGATGGCGAAACACGCCAGGCCTTGTCTGGCCGTGTGGTGGTTCTGCAAGTGGATGACCTGGGCTTGAGCTTTCGCCTGATTGCGCAGCCGCAGGGGCTGGCGCCCGCGCCGGGTGGCCAACCTGCGACCTTGACGTTGCGGGCGAGTGCGCCGGTCTACTGGCGTTTGCTTCAAGGGCAGGACGACCCTGACACCTTGTTCTTCGACCGGCTCATGGTCATGGAAGGGGACACCGAGTTCGGCTTGCTGCTGAAGAACACGCTGGATGCCGTGGGGCCACCCCGCTGGCCGTTCGGGCGTACCACGACGGCTCCAGCCGGGGCAGCCCATGCCCGACGCTAAGCCGGCCTGGCACTTCTCGACCTTGCTGGCGGCACCGCATCGCCTGAGCTTTTTCACGGCGGCCTGCGTGATGGCGGCTGCGGCCTTGTGGTGGTGGGCAGAGATCATGGCCCGCGCGGGTGCATGGCCATCCCCGGCCACGGCGTTGCCCCCCACCTTCGTGCATGCCGTGGTGATGAGCCTGGGCTTCCTGCCCTTGTTTTTCTCGGGCTTTTTGTTCACGGCTGGCCCGAAGTGGCTGCAGATGCCCGATGTGCCGGCCCGGGCCATCTTGCCTGCGGTGGCGACCACAGGTGCGGGCTGGGTGCTGGTGCTGTGTGGGTCGCATTTGCACCATCTTCTGTCGGCCTTGGGCGCCTTGCTGGCCACTTGTGGCTGGGCCATGCTGGCCGGGCGCTTCATCGGGCTGCTGCGGCGCAGCCGGGCACGTGACAAGCTGCATGCCAGCCTGATTGCCGTGGCCAATGCCTTGGGCGTGCTGGCCATGTTGTTCGCCACCGCTGGGCTTGCCTTGCGCAACTACGGGCTCATCCACCTGGCCGCGCAGTTGGGCCTGTGGCTGTTCATCGTGCCGGTGTACGTGAGCGTGGCCCACCGCATGATCCCGTTTTTCACGGCCTCGGCCTTGCCCATCCTGGATGCCTGGCGTCCCAACTGGCTGTTGTGGACCTTGTTGAGCTTCGTGGGGCTGCAAGGGCTGTGGGTGGTGACCGATGCCTTGGGTTGGCAGGGCGTGATCCTGTCGAGCTTGCGGGCCTTCAGCTCCGTGGCTGGTGGGCTGCTGGTGTTGGGCCTGGCGGTGCGCTGGGGCCTGGTGCAAAGCCTGCGCATCCGCTTGCTGGCCATGTTGCACATCGGCTTCGTCTGGCTGGGCCTGACCCTGTGCCTGGACGCGGTCGCGCAGCTCATGGGTGACGGGCTGTGGAACCTCTTGCCCCTGCACGCCTTGACCATGGGTTTTCTGGGCAGCATCTTGCTGGCCATGGCCACGCGGGTCAGTTGTGGCCACAGCGGCCGCACGCTCACGGCAGACAATCTGGCCTGGGGCCTGTTCTGGGGCTTGCAGGTGGCCGTGGTCTTGCGCCTGTCGGCCATCGTGTGGCCCGCGCAATCCGGCTGGTTGCTGCTGGGGGGCGCCACGGCCTGGCTGGCCGTGATGGGCGGCTGGGCTTTGCGCTATGGGCGTTGGTATGGCCTGCCCAGGGTGGATGGCAGGCCAGGCTGATCCAGGTGGGAATCAGTTCAGGTTGACCGCATCGCCATCGCGGTTGAAGGGAATGAAGCTGCCCAGCTGGCCAGCCTTGATGGCTTCGACCATGCCTTGCAGATGGGGCTCGACGTCCTTGCTGCTGGGGGCCTTGGGGCCGATGCCCGCCGCGCCAGCCACAAACACGATCACCCATTGCGGGCTGAACTGGGCCGCTTCCTGAACCAGCGCGGCAAAGCTGCCGATCTCTTCAGGCGTCTTGTCGACACAGGTGGTGGGGGCCAGCTCGCCGCCGTGGCCAGCCGCAAAGGCCGCGCGTTGCTCGGGCGAGGCGTTGTCCGGCAGGGTGGCCTCGGCAAACACCAGCAGCAAGCGCTGGGCGTCGGGTTGCTGGCGGGCGGCCTGGAGCAAGTCGTCAAAGGTGGAGATCTGCATGGTTTGAAAGCCAGGTAAGAGGCGGCCAGTCTATCGAAGTTCGAGCGCCAATCCGGCGTCGCGCAGGCGTTGCATCAGCTGCGCGCTGGGTGGTGCCCATGTGGCGGTCAGATCGGCGTGCTGGGTGTGGGCGGGGCGGAATTGCTGGATCACCCAATGCTGGATGCCCAGGTGCGCGAGCGAGTCTGCCAGTGCCACGAGCTGGTCGTCACTGTGCAGATCGGGGTGGTAGGTGGTGCGGATCTCCAGGCCCAGGTTCTGGCGCTTGACGGCCTGCAGCGCCGATTGCAGGCTGCGCCACGCGGGCAGGCCGCTGCGCGGCATGTCGGTGACGGCCTCGTAGTCGGCGAAGTTGGCCTTGATGTCAAAGCCGACCCAGTCCAGCAGGGGCAGGACTTTTTCCAGCTTGTCCGGGTAGATGCCGGCCGTGTGCAGCCCGGCTTTGAAGCCCATGCTGCGCACGGTCTCGATGGCGTCCACCAGTTCGGGGTCCAGGGTGGGCTCGCCACCGCTGAACACCACCCCGTCGAGCAGGCCTTTGCGGCGAGCCAGTGTGCCCACCACGTGCTGCCAGCCCGCAGGCATGCCGCCTTCGCGGCCTTGCAGATCGACGTTGTGGCAATAGTGGCAGCGCCAGGGGCAGCCCTGCACAAACACCACGGCGGCCAGGTTGCCTGGCCAGTCCGAGGTGCTCAGGGGGGTGAAGCCACCAACCTTCAGCATGGCTTGCAAGTCTCCTTGAAGTAGATCCGTTCGGCGAACTCGCCCTTCTTGCCGGTGTTGAAGGACGATACCGGGCGGTGGTAGCCCATCACACGGGTCCAGATCTCGCAGCGTTGGCGTTCGCTGTCAGCGAGAACGGGGTGGCCGCTTTGGGGTTGGCGAATGGTCATCATGGCGGTTTGCTCCTGGTCGAGTGGGGAAAGTGGTCAGTAAAGTGCTCAGTGACGTGTTCAGTGATGCGGGCAACAGGCATCTGCTGGCTGCGGCTCGGTGCGCTTGCGGGCGAGGGCTTCCTCGTCGCACTTGGGGCAGAACTCATGTTCGCCCGACAGGTAGCCGTGTACAGGGCAGATCGAGAACGTCGGGGTGATCGTGATGTAGGGCAGCCTGAAGCGCGTCAGGGCACGTTTGACCAGTTCCTTGCAGGCGTGAGCCGATGACACGCGCTCACCCAGGTACAGATGCAAAACAGTACCACCCGTGTACTTGGCCTGCAAGGGCTCCTGGCGCTCCAGTGCTTCAAATGGGTCGTCGCAGAAGCCCACGGGCAACTGGGACGAGTTGGTGTAATAAGGCATGTCCTTGGGGCCGGCCTGCAGGATGTCGCCAAAGCGCTTGAGGTCTTCCTTGGCGAAGCGGTAGGTGGTGCCTTCCGCCGGGGTGGCCTCCAGGTTATAGAGGTGGCCGGTCTCTTCCTGGATGTCCGTGATGCGGGCGCGGATGTGGTCCAGAAAGCGCAGGGCAAAGGCCTCACCCCAGGGTGTGGTGATGTCTTCCAGGTCACCCGTGAAGTTGCGGATCATCTCGTTGATGCCGTTCACACCCAGCGTGGAGAAGTGGTTGCGCAGGGTGCCCAGGTAGCGCTTGGTGTAGGGGAACAGACCGTTGTCCATGTGCTGCTGGATGACCTTGCGCTTGATCTCCAGGCTGTTCTTGCCCAGCTCGATGAGCTCGTCGGTGCGGGCCAGCAAGGCGGCTTCGTCGTCCCTGTACAGGTAGCCCAGGCGCGCGCAGTTGATGGTCACCACGCCCAGCGAGCCGGTTTGCTCGGCCGAGCCGAACAGGCCGTTGCCGCGTTTGAGCAGCTCACGCAGGTCCAGCTGCAGGCGGCAGCACATGGATCGGATCATGTTGGGCTGCAGGTCCGAGTTCAGGAAGTTCTGGAAGTAGGGCAAGCCGTACTTGGCCGTCATCTCGAACAGGCGCTCGGTATTGGGGTGATCCCAGTCGAAGTCCTTGGTGATGTTGTAGGTGGGGATGGGGAAGGTGAAGGCGCGGCCTTTGGCGTCGCCGCGCATCATCACGTCGATGTAGGCTTGGTTGATCAGGTCCATCTCCACTTGCAGGTCACCGTAGGCGAAGGGCATTTCCTGGCCGGCGACGACGGGCACCTGTTCTTTGAGGTCCTCAGGGCAGGTCCAGTCGAAGGTCAGGTTGGTGAAGGGCGTTTGCGTGCCCCAGCGCGAGGGCACGTTGAGGTTGTAGACCAGCTCCTGGATGCACTGGCGCACCTGCTCGTAGCTGAGGCTGTCCTTGCGCACGTAGGGCGCCAGGTAGGTGTCGAACGAGCTGAAGGCCTGGGCGCCGGCCCATTCGTTCTGCAAGGTGCCCAGGAAGTTGACGATCTGGCCAACCGCGCTGGACAGGTGCTTGGGCGGGCCGGCTTCGACCTTGCCGGGCACCCCGTTGAGGCCCTCGTGCAGCAGGGTGCGCAACGACCAGCCGGCGCAGTAGCCCGAGAGCATGTCCAGATCGTGGATGTGGATGTCGGCCTCGCGGTGGGCATGGCCGATCTCGGCGGGGTAGACGTGGGCCAGCCAGTAGTTGGCGATCACCTTGCCCGAGACATTGAGGATGAGGCCGCCCAGCGAATAGCCCTGGTTGGCATTGGCGTTGACGCGCCAGTCTTGCTGCGAGAGGTACTCGTTGACCGAGCGCTCGACGTCCACAGCGCAGGCCTTGTCGCGGCGCAGGGTGCTGCGTTGTTCGCGGTAGACGATGTAGGCGCGGGCGGTGTGGAAGTGGCCCGCCTCGATCAGGGTGCGTTCGACCTGGTCCTGGATCTGCTCGACGGTGGGCACGCGGCGTTGCAGGGCCTGGCGGACCATGCGGGCCAGCTCGACCGCGCGCGTGGCGTCGAATTCGCCGGTGGCCTGGCCGGCGCTTTCAATGGCGCGGGCGATCTTGTCGAGGTGGAAGCTGGCCGTGGCGCCATTGCGTTTGATCACGGCGACCGCGCAGGTCTCCGTCGAAGAGATGGGGGTGTCTGACATGCGGGCTCCTACTAGATGTAGTGTTTGATTTGTCTTCAAAACGCTACGGGTAGTGTTCCGATCTTGAATGGCCTGACGGTTGACCCTGGTCAATCCGCCCGCAGGATTTCGCGCGCCTTAAACATTCATTTAGAATGAATGTTATTGAAATTGAACCACCTCAAGGATTTGCATGTTGACCCAGACCCATCGCGAACTTGTCAAAGGCACGGCGGCCCTGCTCAAAGAGCAAGGCGTGGCATTGACGCGTCATTTCTATGCCCGCATGTTCGAGCACAACCCCGAGCTCAAGGCCATCTTCAACCAAGGCCACCAGCATGAGGGCAGCCAGCAGCAGGCCCTGGCCATGGCCGTGGCCGCCTACGCACAGCACATTGACAACCCCGGCGTGCTGATGCCCGTGCTGGAGTTGATCGCCAACAAGCATGTGAGCCTGGGCATCCGTGCGGAGCACTACGCCATCGTGGGGCGCCACTTGCTGGCATCCATCCGCGAGGTGCTGGGTGCGCTGGCGACGGACGATTTGATCGAAGCCTGGGGCGCGGCTTATGGCCAGTTGGCCGATGTGCTGATCGGCATCGAAGCCAAGCTGTATGCGCAGGCCGCGCAGGTGCAGGGCGGCTGGAGCGGCTGGCGCAATTTCCGTGTCGAGCGCAAACAGGTCGAGAGCGAGGAGATCACATCCTTCTACCTGGTGCCTGCCGATGGCGGCGAGGTGCCGGGCTATCGGCCTGGGCAGTATGTGTCGGTGAAGTTGTTCGTGCCGGCGCTGGGCTACAGCCAGCCACGCCAGTACAGCTTGTCTGCGGCGCCGGGCGGGCAGGCCTTGCGTATCTCGGTCAAACGCGAAAGCGGGGACGAGGCCGCTGCGCGCCCACAAGGCATGGTGTCCAACCTGCTGCATGCGAGCGTGAAGGAGGGCGACGTGATCGAGGTGGCGCCGCCAATGGGTGACTTCGTGCTGCACCAGGACCGCGAGAGCTCGGTCGTGCTGATCAGTGCCGGCGTGGGCCTCACGCCCATGGTGTCGATGCTGGAGGAACTGGTCAAAAGCGCACCCAAGCGCGAAGTGCGCTTCATCCACGCTTGCCGACATGGTGGTGTGCACGCCTTCCGCGAGCATGTGGCCAAGGTGGCGGCGTCCAACCCGCGGGTCAAGACCAGGGTGCATTACGAGTTCCCGCGTGAAGAGGACCAGGCCCATCCACACGAGGTGGGCCGCATCGAGCTGTCACGCCTGCAGGACGTGTTGCCCAGCGGCGAGGCGGACTTTTATGTGTGTGGCCCCAAGCCCTTCATGCAGGCGCAGATGGCCGCCCTGAAGGCTTTGAAGGTGCCCGCTGAGCGCATCCACGCCGAGGTGTTTGGCACAGGCGGCGTTTGACGGGGGCGGGATGTGATGGAGAAGGGCACCTCAGTGCGAGGTGCCTTCCGAGCGGGTGATCTTGTTGAACACGTTGTACTTGCCCACGGGCTTGCTCATGGGCAGGCGCTTGACCTCTTTCAAGGTTGCGGCGTCGTACACGATCAGCGCGCCGTTCATTTCCCACAGGCTGGCCAGGGCATAGCGGCCATCGCGTGTGAACTCGATGTGCGCCAGGGTCTGGCCTTCGGGGGCCTTGACCTGGGCCACGGGCTCCAGCGTGGTCTTGTCGATCACGGTGAGGATGTGTTTGGCCGATGGTGACATCATCGAGTCCGTCCACAGGTAGCGAGATTGCTCGTGGCTGCGCATAAAGAAGCCCGGGCCCGGTGTGGGGATCTGCTTGATGACCTGCCAGGTCTTCATGTCGATGACGCTGATCAGGCCTTGTTGCAGATTGGGTGTGGCCAGCATGGTTTGGCCCTTGTACTGGAAGCTGATGCCCGAGCCCAGGTGAGGCATGCCGGGCAGGGGCAAGGTGGCCACGCGCTGGCGGGCATCCAGGTTGATGACCTGGGCACTGGGTGGCTCGTCTGCGGGGCTGGAGGCGGCTGACGCGCCTGAGGCAGGGCCCGAAGCGCTGCTGGCCGCCGCAGTGGGCTTGATCGCAGCCGGGCGGCCCGCGCCGATCACGTGCTTGTAAGGCGGATCAAAGAAGAAGTCGTCCAGCGGCTGGCTCAAGGGTGTGCGGCGCACGCCCAGGTGGCCATTCTTGGCGATGGCCTCGCCCATGCGGAAGTCGTGCACATAGCCATCGTGGATGGGCTCGGCCTTGGGGTTGTACGAGATCTCCCACAACTCGGGCAGGTCCTTGAGCGCGACGATGAAGCTCTGGCGGGGTGCGGCGTCGTACACGGCGGACACGCGCGAGGTCTGCTTGCCGTCCAGGCTGGTGGCGGGGTAGATGCGCACGAGCTGGAGTTCGGCATCTAACAGCACGACGTTGCCGGGCAGGTAGTTGCCGGCCAGCACCCAGCGGCCGTCGCCAGAGACGGCCACATTGCGCATGTTCAGGCCGGCACGCACCTCGGCCACCACCTGCAGGGTGTAGAGGTCGTACTTGGTGATCCAGCCATCACGCGAGCCAAAGTACACGAAGCGGCCGTCGGGTGAGAACTTGGGGCCGCCGTGCAAGGCATAGCGGCTGGCAAAGCGGTGGATGACTTCGAGCTTGTCGCCATCCACGATGGAGACGTGGTGGTCGCCACCTTCTACCACCACGAAGAGGTTGAGCGGGTCGGCCTGCCAGATTGGTTTGGCTTGGGGCTTGGCCTGGGCTTTCAGTGCGGGTGTGGTCTCGGTGCGCGAGGCGCGGATGTCTTCGTCGCGCCAGGTGGGCGCAGGCTGAACCGGGGTGTAGATCCAGCCGGCCAGCTGGGCGATCTGCTCTTCGCTCAAGGTGCTGCCAAAAGCCGGCATCTGGGTGGCAGGGCGGCCCTGGCCGATGACCTTGATGGTCTCGGCCTTGCGCAGGCGCGCCAGGCTTTCTGGCAGGAGGGCGGGGCCCATGCCGCCGGTGCGTTGCTCGCCATGGCAGCTAGCGCAATGCTGCTTGAACAGGTGGGGAGCGGGTGCAGGAGCGGGGGCTGGTGTGGGCTCGGCGGCCCGGCTCATGTCCCAGCCCATCAGGAGCATGGCGGCGGCCAGCAGCACGCGCCAGATGACGTCGGTGTTCATGCGCGAGCGGCTTTCAGGTTTCGGACGTGATGGGGATGGGCACGCGGCGGCCTTTGGGATCTCTTGCGCCTTTAGGGCTGCTGAACGGCGTCACGGCCACGCGGGTGACCGTCGCGTTGGCTTGCAGGCCGATCTCCTGGTCATCAAGGTAGCAGCCCGGGTCTTCAGCCCAGGGGTTGCCGGTGACCTGCTCGGCGCGCACACGGGTGTTGCCACCGCACAGGTCCAGGTGGACGCAGCTGGCACAGCGGCCTTGAACCGGGCGAGGCTGGGTTTTCAGGCCGGCCATCAAGGGCTCGCTGGCATCGGACCAGATTTCGGAGAAGGGGCGCTGGCGCACATTGCCCAGGCTGTGGTGCCACCACATGGTGTCTGGGTGCACGTCGCCCAGGTTGTCGATGTTGGCAATGTGCAGGCCCGAGGCATTGCCACCCCAGGCGCGCAGGCGCTCGCGCAGGGCCGGTGCCCACTGGGGCATGTGCTGGCGCAGCCAGGCCAGCATATAGGGCGCATCGGCATCGTTGTTGCCGGTCACGTATTCCTCGTCGCGGCCCTCCAGGGCGGCCTTCCAGGCGGTGGCGAACAGCAGGTCCAGCGCGTCGCGGGTGGCGCTGAAGTGGGCGTCCTTGGCGCGGTGGATGTTGCCGCGCCCGGCGTAGTTCAGGTGCGAGAAGTAGAACTTGGCAATGCCTTCGTCGCGCATGAGTTGCAGCAGCGCGGGCAGGTCATGGGCGTTCATGGCCGTCATCGTGAAGCGCAGGCCGAGCTTGACGTCGCGGGCCTTGAGCAGGCGCAAGGCGTTCAGCGAGGCGTCAAAGGCGCCCTCCAGCCGGCGGAATTTGTCGTGCGTCTCGCGCAGGCCGTCCAGGCTGATGCCCACGTACTCGAAGCCGGCCTGGGCAATGCGCTGGGCCATGGGCTCGTCGATCAGCGTGCCGTTGGTGGACAGGGCGACATAAAAGCCCTTCTCACGTGCGCGCGCGGCGATCTCGAACAGGTCGGGCCTGAGCAAGGGCTCCCCACCGGACAGGATCAGCACGGGCACGCGGTAGCCGCGCAGGTCGTCCATGACCGAGAAAACCTCGTCGGTGCTCAACTCACCGGGGTAGTCGTGGTCGGCAGACAGGGCATAGCAGTGCTTGCAGGTGAGGTTGCAGCGGCGGGTCAGGTTCCAGATGACGACGGGCCCGGGGGGCGTGTGGCCGTGGCGCGCCAACGGGTAGCTGCCTTGTTGTTCAGCCTGAACCACTTCACGCAGGTATTGGGAGATGCGAAACATGAGGGGCTCCTGGTAGGGGCTCAGGCGGCTTGCAGACGCAGGCCGGTCTTTTTCAGGATGGCCGTGCTGTAGAGAATGTCGAAACCCTTGCAGGCATCGGCCAGCAGGCAATGGATGCGACCGGCTTCGCGCTCGACTTCCGCGCGGCTGTGGCCATGCACCATGGCAAACAGGTTGTAGGGCCACTCGGGCAGGGCGCGGGGGCGGCGGTAGCAGTGCGACACGGTGGGCAGGGCGCCGATCTTGGCACCGAGCTCGTCCACCAGAGCGTCGTCCACATCCCACACGGTCATGCCGTTGGCGGTGTAACCCAGCTTGTAGTGGTTGGGCACGGCCCCGATGCGGCGAATCAGGCCTTCATCGAGCATGCCGGCCAGGCGCTCGCGCACGATGGCCTCGGGTACGCCCAATTGCGCCGCGACCTGGGCATAGGGGCGGGGCACGAGCGGCAGGCCACCTTGCGTGGCCGTGATGAGGCGGCGGTCAAAATCAGTGAGTGACATGGGGCACCCCTTGGCTGGTCTGGCCCGCGCGTTCGCGCTTGGCCAAGGCGGCCTGGGCGCTCAGGCGCAGTTCCACGAAGAACTCGCGCTCTTTGGGGAAGGCGAACACACGCAGGCCGGTTTGGGCTTCGATTTGTTGGCAGGTCTGCCTGACCTGATCGGGTGTTTCGCCGGCGATCACGAACCACATATTGAGCTGGTGCGTGCGCCGGTAGTTGTGGGCCACGGCGGGCAGGGCGTTGACCTGCTCGGCTACGCGGTCGAAGTCGGCTTCGGGCACGGCCATGGCGGCCAGCAGGAACTGGCCACCCGCGCGCTCGATCTGGAACAGCGGCCCAAAGCGGGTGAGCAAGCCGGTGTCGAGCAGGCGCTGCAGGCGATGCAGCACTTCGTCCTCCGTCAAGCCCAGGTCGGTGCCAACGTCGGCATACGGGCGCTCGGTCAGAGGCAGGCCGCCATGCAGCCGGTCGATCAACTGGGCATCGACATGGTCCAGCCATGCGCTGGGCAGGCCGTCGAGTCGGGATGGGTCAAGCGGCTTGTTCATGGGCGGCCTCGCTGGGTGCCGTGTTGGCAAGGGCTCGGAAGTAGCGGCCACCGGTCTGTTTGAAACGGGTGCCGCTGAACAAGGTCTTGCATGGGTACTCGCCCAACCCTGCCTGGCTGATCGCGTGTGCGATGAGGTCGTTCACGGCGGCGCGATCTTGCCCGTGCACCATGAAGTAGAGGTTGTAGGACCAGTCGCGGTGGCGTTCGCGCCGGTAGCACAGGGTGACGCCGGGTTGCGCGGCCAGCCGGGCACCTGCGGCATCGACCAGCTCGTTGGGTACGTCCAGCACGGTCATGGCATTGGCGCTGATGCCCAGATCGTGGTGGCGCACGACCACGCCAAAGCGGCGCAGCGTGCCTTGCGCCAGCCAGCGGGTCAGGGTCTGGCGGATGCGTTCGGTGGAACAGCCCAGGGCCTCGGCCCAGGCATCGTAGGGCCGCGACATGATGGGCAGGCCTTCTTCCACCAGCGCAGCCAGGCGCTCGTCCGCCACGGCCACGGGGGTGCCGCGCTGGCGCTGTGCAGGATGGGCTTCGCCAGGGTGGGGTGACTGCCGAGTCTGGCGCAGGTCGAAGCCCAGGTCGATGCGGTAGGGCCGCACCATGGGCAGGCGCAGTGCCTTGAGCCCGGTGGTGTCTTCCAGGTGGTTGACCTGGGCGTGCACGGTGTCGCGGTCGCGGCCGGTGATGACGAACCACAGGTTGTAGTCGTGCTCGCGCTCGTAGTTGTGGTTGACGCCCTCAATGGCGTTGACCCGCTCGGCCACACGGGCGAGCTGGGCCTCGGGCACCGAGAGGGCGCACAACATGGCCGCGCCACCGACACCGGCGCCCCAGATGCCGCCAATGCGGCTGACGCTGCCTTCCTTGAGCAGGCGGCGGTAGGTGGCCAGGACTGTGGTTTCGTCGCTGCCGCAGCGCAGGGCCACGCCGGCAAACGGGGTCTCGGACAGGGGGAAGTCGCGCTGCCAGTCGTTGAGCAGCAACTGATCCAGAGCGGGACGGTCGGACAGGTTCATGTCAAAACCCCATGCGTGCTGCGCGGCTGGTGAAGAAGATGCCGCTGGGTGAAGGCAGGCTCAGCGTGCTGAGTGTCTGCAAGGTCTGTGTGTCGATGACGGACACCAGGTTGGCGTCGCGCGAGGAGATCCACACGGCCTCGCCGCGTGGCGTGAACTCCATGTGCAGCACGGCCTTGCCAGGCTCCAGGGTCTGCACGATCTGGCGCGATTGCGTGTCGATGACCTGGACGCGGTGGTAGTCGGGCACGGCAAAGTTGACCCAGATCTGGCGGCCATCGGGGCGGGCCATCACGAACACGGGCTGGCCCGCCACGGGGATACGGCCCACTTCCTGCCAGGTATCGGTGTCCACGATCAAGACCTCGTGGCGACCGATGGCGGGCAACCAGACTTGCCGCCCGGCCACAGCCCAGCCCCGCAGGTGGGGCATCTTGTAGACAGGCAAGGGCTGCTGGCCACGGCCATAACCTTGCAGGATGCGGCGTGCCTGGGGCTGGGGTGCCCACAGGTCGATGAGGGCGAGCCCATCTTCGCCAAACAGGCCGGCGATGTAGTAGCGCCCATTCGGTGTCACCAGCGCATCGTAAGGCTGGTGACCGACTTGCTTGAACTTCTGCACGGCCGGTTTTTGAGGCGTGCTGAGGTCGGCGATCCAGATCTGATCGGCATCGAACAGCGAGAAGATGAAGCGGTGGCCGGGCAGATCGGCCAGGCCCACCACGCGGGACAGCTTGCCGGCGTCATATTCGGCGGGAATGTCGGCCACCAGGGCCAGGGTCTGGGCATCAAACACCTTGACGCCACCGGGCTCGTAGTTCTGTGCGGCTACCAGGCGGCCGTCTTGCGAAATCGCCCCGCCGATGCTGTTGCCGGCTTGCTGGGTGCGGGCTTCGATCTGACGGGTGAGGATGTTGAGCTTGGTGAGCGCGCCATCGCGGCCGAACACATAGGCATGGGCGCCATCGCGCGAGAACACGACCGAGGCGTGGGACAGATCACCCAGGCCCGGGATGTCACCCAACACGGTTTGCGTGCTGGTATTGACCACAGCCACAGTGCCATTGGCCCGCTCGATCACGACGCCCAGATCACCCGTTCCGATGGGGGCTGGCGTGCTGGCACAAGCCGCCAGGATGAGTGACAGGCTCAAGGTGAAGAGCAGGCTCAGGGGCAGGCGCAGGGCGTTGGTCAAGGCTGTTTCACCTCAGGAAAGCCGCGCAGGAGTTGCAGGGCAATCCAGCGGGCGTCTTGTTCATTGAGCATGCCCTGCCAGCCGGGCATCGGGGTGCCAGTGCGGCCTTGCAGGATCGTCGCGACCAGCGCAGGTACGGGGCGCTCGGCCAGGGCCTCGGGTGTCAGTGCAGGACCAAGGCCGCCTTTGAGGCGCATGCCATGGCAAGAGCCGCAGTCTTGCCTGACGATGTGGATGAGGGCCTGTTGCCTTGCTGGCGGTGGGTCGCGGTCAGTCGCTTGAGACCACGCGCCACCAGCCAGCAGGCACAGCGCCCCCACGGTGGCTTGTCGACATGCGGCCGCCCATCCTGGTCTGAATGAGGCATGGCTGGCGGGCCGCATGATGGTTGCCGCTTACTGCGTTTTCAGGATCTGATCCACGGCGCCCTTGAGGTCGGCGTCGTTGATCTTCTCAGGCGCGTTAGGCGGCATGGGGATGGGGCCCCACACGCCAGAGCCACCCTTGCGTACCTTTTCGATCAGCTTGGTGGACGCTTCCTTGTCGCCTTTGTACTTGGCAGCGATTTCTTTGAACGATGGGCCAACGATTTTCTTGTCCTTGCCGTGGCAGGCCATGCAGCCCGCCTTGGTCATGGCTTCGTCGGGTGCGGCCATGCTGCTGCCAGCGGCCAGAGCCAGGGCGCTCAGAATCAGAATGGGTTTGATCATGATGTGCTTCTTTCTGAGGTGATCAATAGACGTCGTTCTGGGTGTTGAACACGTTGAAGTGACCGGTCGGGGTGATCAGACGCGGGTCCTTGATGACGGCCTTGAGCTTGAGGGTCTTGTCGTCCACCACGACGATGGCGGACTGCTTGTCCTTGGCCGACCACACGGAAAACCACACTTCATCGCCAGCCTTGTTGTACTCAGGCTGAACCACGCGCATGGCGCCGCCGTCCTTGATGCCTGTCCATTCAGCGATCGGCAGGACCGTGAAGCCCTTGGCCAGGTTCTTGATGTTGTACACGGCCACGCTGCGCGAGATGGCTGGATCGGGGTTCAGCGGGTTGTCCACATACAAGTGCGTGGACTTCGGGTGGCTCTTGATGAAGAGCGAACCGCCGCCCTGGCTCTTGATGGTCTCGACCACCTTGAAGGCCTGAGCCTTGTGGTGAACCGGATCGGTGCCGATCAGCGAGATGGTGTCGTCACCCAGGTGGCCGGTAGACCACACGGGGCCAAACTTCGAGTGGATGAAGTTGGCGCCACGACCAGGATGAGGGATCTTGCCCACGTCGATCAACGCAGCCAGCTTGCCTTCCTTGAGGTCCACCGCAGCAATTTTGTTGCTCTGGTTGGCCGCCACCATGAAGTAGCGCTTGGACGAATCGAGGCCGCCGTCGTGCAGGAATCGGGCGGTGCCGATTTCGGTGGTCTTCAGCGCGTTGATGTCGGAGTAGTCCACCAGCAAGGTCTTGCCGGTTTCCTTCACGTTGACCACGAACTCAGGCTTGAAGTGCGATGCCACGATCGAGGCCACGCGGGGCTCGGGGTGGTACTCCTGCGTGTCCACGGTCATGCCGCGGGTGGCCACGATCTTGAGCGGCTCCAGTGTGTCGCCCTTCATGATGGTGTACTGCGGCGGCCAGTAGCTGCCGGCGATCGCCAGCTTGTCTTCATAGCCCTTGTACTTGGAGGTGTCGACCGAGCGGGCCTCCAGGCCCACGCGGATTTCGGCCACGTTGTCGGGCTTTTCCATCCACAGATCGATCATGTTGATCTTGGCGTCACGGCCGATCACGAACAGGTAGCGCCCCGAGGCTGACAGGCGCGAGATGTGCACCGCATAGCCGGTCTTGACGATGTTGATGATCTGCTTGGTGTCACCATCGATCAGGGCCACTTCGCCGCTGTCGCGCAGCGTGGTCGAGAAGATGTTGGCAATGTTGTACTTGTTCAGTTTCTTGGTGGGGCGCTTTTCAGGCGGGACAATGACCTTCCAGGTCGCCTTCATCTGCTCCATGCCGAACTCGGGCGGTGTCGGAGGGTCTTGCTGGATGTAGCGGGCCATCAGGTCCACATCGGCTTCGCTCATTTCGCCCGAGGTCATCCAGTTGGGCATGCCGGCCGGCGAGCCGTAGGCAATGAAGACCTTGAGGTAGTCAGTGCCCTTGGTGAGGGTGATGTCCGGTGTCAGCGGCTTGCCGGTGGCGCCCTTGCGCAGCACGCCGTGGCAACCTGCACAGCGTTCGAAATAGATCTTGCGGGCCTTGTCGAACTCCGCCTGTGTCATGGGCGGGGCTTTAGGGTTGGCGCTCTGGTACATGGGCTCGTTGGCGAGCGGCGATGTACCTGCCTGGTAGTTGATTTCAGGCTGCGAGGGGTTTTTGACATCTACAGCCTGGGCCCCGAATGCCAGTGCCACCGTCAGGGCGGCAGCCAGTCTGGCCATGCGCGGAGTGTTCATCTTGGTTTCTCCAGTATCGATGGGGCCGGCGGACAACCTGGCCCGGTGCTGTGCCGTTGGGGGTGCCAGTGGGGCGGCACGTGCTCGGGGTGGCGACATACCCTCAGAAAGAGCAAGGGCATGTTCGATCCGGAAAACAGGGCTGTCCTTGAAGCAGTTCAAGAAATTCAGGGCCCTCCACGCGTTGACGCAAAGGGGCGACGGTTGACTCTGGGTGGCTTGCGTTGGCGCAAGAGCAGGCTGGCGAAAGCGAGTTGGTGACGAATGTCACGCACGAGCGTGCAAATGCCATGAAGGTAGGCTGACGCGCTTTGTCTCCCAAGGTCACAATTTGCGGATGCGAGTTCCCGAGCGGATCTGGTCCGCCATGCTATTTCTGTCGTCCTCTGCCACGTTGGACACACGCAGCCGCGTCTCCACCCCGGACATTGAGGCGGAGATCCTGCTCGCGCAGGAGCGGGCTTCGCATGAGTTGTTGCCGGTCGCCAGCGTCGGCACGATCATCGCGGCCGTGGCGGTGTATGCCGTCTTGCGCCAGCGGGTTCCGGTGGATGCCCTGTTGTTTTGGCTGACCCTGCGGTGCGTGGTCAGCGTGGTGCGCCTGGTTCACTCCACGCTGTGGCTGCAGGGTGTGATCAAGCCTGGCAAATCAGGCATGCTCCTTTTTGCGTTCATGGCCATGCTCGATGGCCTGGTATGGAGTGCGCTGGGCTGGTATTTCACGCCGCTGTCCAGCCTCGAAGTGGCGGTGATCTCGATCGGCATGCTGATTGGTGTGGCGAGCATCGGCGCGATGATGCTGCAGGTCAACTTGCCCGCTGCGGTGCTTTTCGTGCTGACGGTGCTGGTGCCCAATGCCCTGTATTCGCTTGGCCGCGGTGATGACCTGGGTACGTTCTGCTTTGGCTGCGTGATGGGGCTGGCCCTGCTGCTCATGGTGGAGGCGCGTCGCTCCAATCGCCGCATCGTCGAGATGTTGCGCCTGCGATTCGAAAGCGAGCAGGTCAGCCAGGCCAAAACTCAGGCGCTGCAACAGGCCAAGCTCCTGTCTGAAACCAAGAGCCGCTTTGTGGCCACCATGAGCCACGAAATGCGCACACCCTTGCACGGCATCATCGGGCTGTTGCGCCAGATGCGGCGCGATGCCAGCGAGCCACTGGCCATCAAGCGCCTGAACCTGCTGGAGGGCTCGGGCGAGCACCTGCTCAACGTCATCAACGATGTCCTGGATTTTTCCAAGATCGAGGCTGGCGGCCTGCCCATCCATGCGCAAGCGTTCGACCTGCATGCCTTGTTGTCGGAACTTGCCGAGACCTCTCGGGTGAGTTGCGAAGAAAAAGGCTTGAGCCTGAATGTGCAACTGGACATCGCCGAAGGTGAGTGCGTGAATGGGGACCCTACCCGGGTGCGCCAGATCCTGCACAACCTGCTGGGCAATGCCATCAAGTTCACGCAGCAAGGTGAGGTGCGCCTGCACGTGTGGCGGGATGTGCGCACGCACCGCATGGTGTTCGAGGTGGCGGACACCGGCATCGGCATTGCGGCGCAGGAGCTGTCCCGTGTGTTCGATGCCTTCCATCAGGCCGAGGGCACCTACAAGCGCCGCTTTGGTGGCACCGGCCTGGGCCTGACCATCTCCAAAGACTTGTGCGTGGCCATGGGTGGCGACCTGACTTGCCGCAGCGAGCCGGGCCGTGGTTCGGTCTTCACCTTTGACTTGCCTTTGCCGGGCCTGGCCGGGCAGGCGGCGCCTGTCGGCGTGGGCGATGCACAAGCGATCGCGTTGCCGCCTGAGCAGCCTGCAGATGGGCACCCATGGCAAAGCGGCTCGACCACACCCCATGTGCTGCTGGTGGAAGACAACCCCGTCAATGCCTTGGTGGCCGAAGCGGAGTTGCTCCGTCTGGGCGTGCAGGTGACGGTGGTGGACACCGGGCATCAGGCGCTGGACTGGCTGGAGCAACAGCAGCCGGATTTGGTGCTGATGGACTGCGAGATGCCCGTGATGGACGGCATCGAAACCACACGCCGCATCCGGGAGCGTGAACGCCAGAAGGGCCAATCAGGCCTGCGCATCGTCGCCTTGACGGCCAATGGCCCTGAGGCCTTCGCAGAGCGTTGCAAGCCAGTGGGCATGAATGACCACCTGAGCAAGCCCTTCCGGCCGGAAGACCTGGCCCGTATCCTGGCCAGGCACTTGCGGCGCCCTGTGACGGCTGTTTGTGCTTGATGGCCTTCAGTGCGAGGTCTTCAAGGCGTAGTCTGCCGGCTTGCCCTTCAGCCCCTTGGCCACCAGGTAGCTGAAGTAGCGGCTGCCCGCGCGGACCTCCATGGCGCGCCAACCCGGTATGCGGTAGCGCACGGCGGTGGCGCGGTGCAGGCCCGTGACCACACTCAGCACCAGGGACCACACGGGGTGATGAGGAATGTGCAACTGGTCGGCCAAGGTGCGGCCTAACAGGCGACGTGATACCGCCTCCAGCGCGCCTTGAGGCAGGAAGAAGGGCGATTGCCAGGCCAGGCCCTGGTGCACGGCTGCGACCAGGGTGCGGCTGTTGTCGTCAGGTTTGATCAGGTCTCGCTGGAAGCGGGTGTACAACTGGCCTTCCGCTTCCAGGCTGTCGGGCAGCAGGCTCGGGTCCACGCCTTGCAGGTGGTTGCCCCAGCGCCAGAGCAACTGGTAGCCGCGTGCCTCTTCCTCGCTGATGACCACGCCCAGGCTGCGCATGCTGTTGACCAGCAGGCTGCTGAAGCCCAGGGCGGTCAGGCCCAGTTGCAGCTGGTTGATGGGGCTGCCGAGCTCGGCGCTGGGCCACTGCGCGCGGGCCAGCACATGGTGGCGCACCATGGCGTGCAGCAGGCGGACACGGATGATGGCCTGGTGCCCTGGCGCGCCCACCTTCAGGCCGCCAGGTTGCATCACCGCATGGACCATGGTCGAGGTTTCAAACAGGCGACGGACCACGTCCTGGCGCAGCCGGCCGGTGTGCAGCAACACCTTGGCCGAGCCTGGTGGTGTGTAGGTGACCAGCAGGCTGCCCAGCACGAAGGACGCGATGGACAGGGGCGCGCAGCGCAGGAACAGTTCCTGGCCTGCCTGCATGGCGTCCACATCGGCCCAGGACGGCACGTGGTTGACGCTGTCCATGAACTGCCGGTAGATGCCGCCTTCCTGCTCCGCCAGACGGTTCACTTGGCTGAGCAGGTCGCCATCGCGGCGCCCACCTGTCATCAAGGCGTTGATCACGGCGTCGGCCAGCGTGTCGCCACGTTGGGATAACTGCTGGTATGCCTCGGGTGTGGGAAGCGGCACGATGTCACCTTTGTTGTTCATTGCGATGGGCTGAGCTTAGCGAGCGGCCTGCGGGCTTGTCTTGACCGGGCTGACAAGGCGTTTTGACATCGCAAAGCAATGTGGGGAGATGGGTATCACCGTGCTGACTGCTGCAGGCTTTTATCTGCGTTACCTGCTTGACGCGCTGGCTGGCTTGGGGGTGGATGTGTCTGCCGAGCTGCCCGCGCTGGGTGTGGACCAGGCCGCGCTGGCCAACCCATCCTGCCGCGTGTCGCTGGATGTGGTCGACCAGATACTGAGCAAGGCCGCGCAGGCCGATGCAGCGCGCCTGGCGGATATGGCCGCGCAGGCGCCGTCAGGGCAGGGCCCTGGGCTGCCGCTTGGCTTGAGGCTGGGTGCGGCCGTGACGCCCGTGGCGCTGGATGTATTGGCTTATGCCAGCATGAGCAGTGGCACCTTGGGCGACGCGATCGCGCTCTTGTGCCAATTCGAGCCCTACCGGCTGGGCTTTGCGCAATGCGGGCTCAAGCAGGAGGGGGCTGAATCGGTGGTTGAACTGCAGGTTTCGGGCGCCTGGGCGAGCTTGCCTTTGCAGGTCGAAACGGCCTTTGCCGGTTGGGTGGAGTTTGGCCGCTGGATCACCGGCAATGTGTCGCACCCGGTGTGCATCGAGTTCGCACACCAGGCCCGCGCGCCGGTGGCGGTGTACGAGGCCTTCTTTCATTGCCCCGTGTTCTTCGAGCGGCAGCGCCATGCGGTGCATGTTCACGCGGCGCTGTTGAGCAGGCCGCTGGCCGCGTCCAACCCCCATGTCAGCCACCTGATGCGCGAAGAGTTGCAGCGCCGTGTGGACCGCTATGCCAAAGGCGAGCAGTTCATGGTGCGGCTGGTGCAGGCCATTGAAGCCTGCCTGGCCGATGGCACGCCTTCGCTCGATCAGGTGGCGCAGGCGATGTCCCTGGCGCCACGCCAGTTGCGTGCGCAGGCCGCAGAGGCCGGCACCACCCTGGTCAACGAGGTGGATGCCGTGCGCCAGCGCCTGGCGCGCCAGTACCTCACGGCCAGCATGCCCTTGGCCGAGGTCAGCCAGCGGCTGGGCTATTCGGAGCAAAGCGCCTTCAGCCGCGCTTGCGTGCGCTGGTTTGGTGTCAGCCCAGGCAAGTGGCGCCCGGATCAGGCCGCCAGCACCATCACGTGCTGCCCGGCAGACACGGCCCCGCCTTCGCGGCAACGCACTTGAATCACCTTGCCGCTGGAAGGAGCGAGCACCGGGAACTCCATCTTCATGGATTCCACAACCGCCAGGGTCTGGCCTTCGCTGACCTGCTCGCCCTCGGTGACCAGCACCTTCCACACGCTGCCCGGCACCGGGCTGCCCACGGCATGGGCGCCTTCGGGCACGGCATCGGCATCCGCGGCCGGTGCGTGATCGGGCTCGCTGAGGCTGCCATCCTGGCCTGAGGCCTTCCAGCGTTCACGCTCGGCGTCAAAGGCGGCCTGCTGTGTCTGCTTGAAGGCGGCGATGCTGTCAGCCTGTTGCGCCAGGAAGCCCTGGTACTGCTTGAGGCTGAACTGGCCTTCTTCGATCTTGAGCTTGAGCCGGCCTGCGGGGAAGTCCCGCCGCATCTGGGCCAGCTCGGCTTCGCTGACGGGGTAGAAGCGGATCTGATCGAAGAAGCGCAGCAACCAGGGCTTGCCCTGCTCGAAGTCCATGGCACCGCAGCCGGCGTCACGCCAGCGGTTCCACATCTGCACGGTGCGGCCCACGAACTGGTAGCCGCCTGGGCCCTCCATGCCATAGACGCACATGTAGGCACCGCCAATACCCACGGCGTTCTCGGGCGTCCAGGTGCGGGCCGGGTTGTACTTGGTGGTGACCAGGCGGTGGCGCGGGTCCAGCGGGGTGGCCACGGGTGCGCCCAGGTAGACATCACCCAGGCCCATCACGAGGTAGCCGGCGTCAAAGACGATGCGCTTGACGTCTTCGATGCTGCCCAGGCCGTTGATGCGGCGGATGAACTCGATGTTGCTGGGGCACCAGGGCGCATCCGGGCGCACCGACTGCATGTACTTCTCGATGGCCAGCCGGGTGGCGCTGTCATCCCAGGACAGGGGCAGCCAGACGGTGCGGGTGGGCACGACCAGGTCATCGGTGCCGGCCAGACTGGCCTCGGCTTCGTTGAGCGCGGCCAGCAGCCGGGCGCGGGGCAGGGCGCCGGGCTCGAAGTGGATCTGCAGCGAGCGGATGCCCGGCGTCATGTCCACGATGCCGGTGAGTTGCCCTTGGTCGCGCAGGGCTTGCAAGGCCGTCATCACGGCATGCACGCGAAAACGCAGCGTGAGGTCCAGGTGCAGCGGGCCGTATTCGACCAGGATGTAGCGGTCGCCGGCCTGGCGGATGACGCGGGCGGGGCGGGCTTCGGGCTCATGGACGTCTGCGGGGCGTTCTTCAACGATGGGTGACAGGCGTGTGGCCACCTCGCTGGCGGGTACGCCTTGGGGCAAGGTGGGGCAGCCCGGCAGTGCCTGGGGCTTGCGCGTGCTGGGACTCGTGCTGGCGCTTGTTGTGGCGTTTGTTGTGGCGCTGGTGCTTGGGCCTGCGCTTGGTCTTTCATCCGAGCTTGTGCCCACAGCGTTGATGAGCGCATCCTGCGCCGCTTGCATGGCGATAGCCTGCTCCAGCGTCAGCGCGTGAAAGCGCACGGTGTCACAGGCCTTGAGTTGGCCCAGCTTCCAGCGCTCGGCCCCCACGACCACCGCCGGGCACACGAAGCCGCCCAGGCTCGGGCCATCGGGCCCCAGGATCACGGGCATGTCGCCGGTGAAGTCGATGGCACCGATCGCGTAGGCGTTGTCGTGGATGTTCGAGGGGTGCAGGCCGGCCTCGCCGCCGTCGGTGCGGGCCCATTGTGGTTTGGGACCGATCAGGCGCACGCCGGTGCGGCTGCTGTTGTAGTGCACCTGGTAGTCGGTTGAAAAGAAGATGTCGATGTCAGGCGGGGTGAAGAAGTCGGGCGCGCCGTGCGGGCCGTACATCACGCCGATGTCCCAGTGGCGGGTCAGGGTGGGGGCCAGATCCTGGGGCAGGGCATGGTCCGGATGAGGTGTGGGTGAGCACACCGCGGCAAACGAGGGCGCGCCTTCGGGCGTGGCGTCGGCATGCAGCATGTCGCCTGTGCGCAAGGCACGGCCTGCATGGCCACCAAACTGACCCAAGGTGAAGGTGCTGCGGCTGCCCAGGTAGAGCGGCACATCCAGCCCGCCTTGCACGGCCAGGTAGGTGCGTGCACCGCCTTCGGCCAGCGGGGCCGTGCCCAGTTTCAACGTGCTGCCCGCCTTGACCGCCAGGGCGCGGTTGTAGGCGTGGTCACAGGGCAGGCGCACGCCGTCGAGCGTGACGGGCATGGGTGCACCGGCCAGCGCGATCACCATATCGGCATGAAAGCGCAGGGCAGGGCCGCCCACCGTGCATTCCAATGCAGCCGCACCCTCCCCATTGCCGATCAGCTTGTTGGCCAGGCGCAGGTGCAGGTCATCCATGGGGCCGCAAGGCGGCACGCCCACGTTCCAGTAGCCGATGCGGCCGGGCCAGTCCTGCACGGTGGTCTGCACGCCGCCGTCCAGCACCTCGATGGCGCGGGGTTGCCACTGGAAATCACCCAGCGTGAGGGTGACCACCTGGCCTTGCGCGAACACGGGCGAGGCCGTCACGGCACGCAGGTAGCGCAGGTTGGTTTCGATGCCCGACAGGCGGGTTGCGGCCAGCGCGTCTTGCAGCTTGCGCACGGCCTGCTCACGCGTGTCGGCGGTGACGATGAGCTTGGCGAGCATGGGGTCGTAGAAGGCCGGCACATCGGTGCCACGCTCCACCCAGCCATCCACACGGGCATCGTCAGGGAAGCGCACTTCGGTCAGCACGCCCGCGCTGGGCTGGAATTGGCGAGCCGGGTCTTCGGCGTACAGGCGCACCTGGATGGAGGCGCCTTTGGGCTCAGGCGCTTGCAAGGCCCACTGGTCACCGCGCGCCAGCTTCACCATCCACTCGACCAGGTCGATGCCGGTGACCTGTTCGGTCACGCCATGCTCGACCTGCAGGCGGGTGTTGACCTCCAGGAAATAGAAGGCGCCCGTGTCGGCATCCAGCACGTACTCCACCGTGCCGGCCGAGCGGTAGGACACCGCCTGGCCCAGGCGCACGGCCGCATCCAGCAAGGCCTCGCGCGTGGCGGCTGACAGGCCAGGCGCCGGGGTTTCTTCGATCACCTTCTGGTTGCGGCGTTGTGCCGAGCAGTCGCGCTCGCCCAGGGCCACGACCTGGCCGCGGCCATCGCCAAACAACTGCACTTCAATGTGGCGCGCGCGTTCAACGAACTTTTCCAGGAACAGCCCGGCATCCTTGAAGTTGGCACTGGCCAGCCGCGCCACTGCTTCATAAGCCGCGGCCAGCTCGGCTTCATTGCGCACCAGGCGCATGCCGATGCCACCACCACCCGCCGTGCTTTTGAGCATCACCGGGTAGCCAATGCGGCTGGCTTGCTGGCGGGCATCCGCCGCGTCTCGCAACAGGTCGCTGCCGGGGAGCAAGGGCACCTGATGCTGCTGAGCCAGCTCGCGTGCCGTGTGCTTGAGGCCAAAGGCGCGCATCTGATCAGGCGTCGGGCCAATGAATGCGATGCCGGCGTCTTCGCAGGCCTGCGCAAAGCCCGGGTTCTCTGACAGAAAGCCATAGCCGGGGTGGATGGCGCCTGCACCGGTGGCCTTGGCTGCGGCCAGGATGCGGTCCACGTCCAGATAGCTTTGCGCTGCCGGGGCCGGCCCGATGCACACGCTGGCATCGGCCATGGCCACATGGCGCGCGTCGGCATCAGCTTCGGAGTAGACGGCGACCGAGCGCAAGCCCATCTTGCGCAGGGTGCGAATGACGCGGCATGCGATGGCGCCGCGGTTGGCGATGAGGACGGTGTCAAAGCCCTGGTTGGAAAAGGTGGTGTCAGTCATGCGTGTTCAGCCCCAGACCAGGAATTGCGCGGGGGTGGGGTTGTAGGCGTTGCATGGGTTGTTGAGCTGCGGGCAGTTGGACACCAGCATCAGGATGTCCATCTCGGCGCGCAGCTCCACGTACTTGCCTGGGCCCGACACCCCATCGGCAAAGGTGAGCTGGCCGTCTTCGGTGACCGGCACGTTCATGAAGAAGTTGACGTTGGGCACCAGGTCGCGTTTGCCCAGGCCGATGTCGGCGTGCTGCAGGGCGATGAGGTAGTTGTCGCGGCAGCTGTGCATGAACTTCTTTTGCAAGGCATAGCGCACGGTGTTGCTCTCGGCTGCGCAGGCCCCGCCCAAGGTGTCGTGGCGCCCGCAGGTGTCGGCCACGATGGTCAGCATGGGGTTGCCTTCGCTGGACATCAGTACCGAACCCGTGGTGAGGTAGATGCCGCCTTGCGCCAGCATGGTGTCGGTGGCGCTGTAGTGCTCGGCGGCATCGTTGGCGTTGTAGAAGATCACGTCGACGGCCTGGTTGCCTTCCAGGTCCACGATGCGCAGGGTCTGGCCCTGGGCAATGCGCAGCAGGTAGGGCTCGCCGGATGGCAGCACGTGGTTGATGAGGGCTTGCGCCGGGTCGAGGGCACTTTCGTGGATGCGCACGGCCGTGGCTGCGGTGGTGTTCATGGTGGGCGCTCCAGTTCAGAGGTAGCTCATGTCGGCGTTGTGCAGGGCGCGTGCGCACTCGGGGCGGAAGGCCCTGTTGAAGTCGTCGGGCAAGGCGGGGCCGGACTTCCAGGCCGCCAGGCCCACCTTGCCCGGTGCGTACTCGGCACTGGGGTCCAGCGGGTGGGGGGCGGTCGAGAACGCGATCAGCGTGTCCATGTCGAAACGCAGCTCGACCATGGCACCGGGTGCAGCGTGCCGGGTGGCAAACCGGAAGCGCCCCTCCGCATCCACCGAGACCTTGCTGAAGAAGTTGACCGGGGCGATCAGGTCGCGCCGGCTCAGGCCGTATTTGCCGATCTCGATCAGCAGGCCATCCTTGCCGCTGCGGTACATGGCATTGCGGTGCGTGTGGAAGCTGCGCTCGCCATATTGGGCGTGCAGGCGCTGGGCATCCAGCAGCGCACCCATGGGGTCATGCCAGCCCAGGCTGTCTTCCGTGATGCTGGCCAGGGCGCGGCCCATGTCGCTCATCAACACGTGGCCGCGTGTGTAGTGGGCCGTGTGCTGTGCCTTGAGCGAGTCAGGCATGTTGTAGCGCTCCAGCTTTTCGCGGGCGTGGTAGAGCACCATGCTGAGGTTGGCGCCGGCATCCAGCGCCACCATGCGCAGGCGGCTGCCGCGCGGCATCACGTAGGACCAGTGGCCACCGCCGGGCACGATCTCTGACCACATCACGCGCGCTGCAGGCAGCTCAGGCGCAAAGCGTTGCCAATGCGGCAGTGCATCAACGGCCTGGCTGGAGGCTTGGCTGGCTGAGGGGGCGAAGGGGAGGTCGGTGGCGTCCTGGGCACCTGGGGAGCCATGATCGCGGCGGCCGCAACCATGGCTCCAGGCACTGTTGTCACCCAGTTCATCACCGGATGACGGACTACGCTGTTCGTCGGCTCGCATGGGACACCCTCCAAGGCAGGTTGAAAGCACGTGAGAGGACACTTCATGCGCTGAAGCGAACCTCCCGGGCTTTTGTCCCGCCGTGGAGCCAGTGTCGGTATACGGCCGACTCGGGCCGGCAGCTCTCGGACCAGACATCCCGCTGAACGCGAGACCGGAACCCTAGCCACCTTTTCGAAGCAACGACCATGGGCCGTTCCTCTCTGTGCCTTTGAATACGCAAGAGTGATGCCAGCCCGCTGCATGCGATTTGGGGCTGATTTGAGGCCAATTTGAGGTCGATTGGATGCCCCCGGTGGCGTCAACATGCCTTGTCTGCCTGATCCTGGTGCCTGGTCGTGGTGCGACCCGGTGTTTGGTGTTTTCCGGGGCTCGGATCTGGTGCGTTCCCCCGGGATGAGGGGGCCGATATGCAGCCCGCAGGCCTTTTTGTGCAGTGCACCCAAGGGCGTTTACGGTGTTGCGGCGGCGACGAGCTGTTGATACTGAAGCAGTCGCCTGGGGTTGTTGTTTAGTCCTTGTTGGGTGACCCACAACATGTCTGCCGATCAAGCTCACGCCAAAACATTGTCAGAACAGGTTCGCATCACGCGGACCCGGCTGCTTTTTTCCCACATCCCCCTTGGCACGACCATCGCCGTCGGGCTGGGGTGCCTGATCACCCTCCTGGTGGCCTATCTGGTCGATGGGGTGATCAGCCAGCAGGCCTGGATCTGGTTGGGCGGCCTGGTGGTCTTGTCGTCCTCGCACATCTACCGAAGCCTTCGGTATTTCCGGTCCCGAGACCGCCGCAACCCCATCTGGTTGAAGCGGGTCAAGTTGTTCATCCTGGTGCTCAGCACCTGGTGGGGCGGCCTGCTGTGGGCCATGCCCATCCAGGGCCACGTTGACGTGCAGGCCACGCTGGTGGGCGTGCTCATCGGGCTGGCGGCCTGCGGCGCCTTCATGCTGACCGTGGATCGCAACAGCGCACGTTGCTGGCTGGTGCCCATGTTGACGTCGGTGGCCTTGTACTGCGCTGTCCAGGCTTCCGTGCTGGGCTTGTTCGGCTTCATCACCGTGACCGGCTTCATCGGCATCCTGTGGCTGGAAACCGGGCGTGCGCACCGCCGCATGGACGAATTGCTGTTCTTGCGCTTTACCAATGACCGCGTCACCTCGTCCCAGGCGGCGGCCCTGCGCGAGGCGGAAGAGCTGAACCAAGCCAAGGGGCAATTCCTGGCCACCATGAGCCACGAGATGCGCACCCCGCTGCATGGCATCCTGGGGCTGTCGCGCCTGATTCGGGCCGAGTTGCAAAGCCAGCAAGCGCACGAGCGCATGAACCTGCTGGAGGCCTCGGGGCAGCATCTGCTGGGCGTGATCAATGACGTGCTGGACTACTCGCGCCTGCAGGCTGGGCGCATGGAGCTGTCACCGGCGGCGGTTCGCCTGCCCGAGCTGGTTCGCGAGGTGACGGCCCTGGCGGCGGTCAACGGCCTGGACAAAGGGCTGGACGTGACCATGGCCTGCGACCTGCCCGAGCACTACTTCGTCGAGGTGGATGGTGGGCGCCTCAAGCAGATTCTCTACAACCTGCTGGGCAATGCCGTGAAGTTCACCGAGCGCGGGCAGGTGACCATGCGCGTGCGTGAGATCGCCGATGCGCAGACCGGCAAGCCGCAGGTGTGCCTGGAGGTGGAGGACACCGGCATCGGCATTCCGCCTCATGAGCTGAGTCGCGTGTTCGATGCCTTCCACCAGGTGGACGGCCGCTATGAGCGCAAGACGGCAGGCAGTGGCCTGGGGCTGAGCATCGCCCGCCAGTTGTGCCTGGCCATGGGCGGTGACCTGGCTTGCGACAGCGAGGTTGGCAAGGGCTCCGTCTTCCGTTGTGTTCTGCCCTTGAAGCGTGTATCAGCACCCGCTGTGGCCCAGGCTGCCCCTGCGGCCGTGGAGGCGCGCCAGGCCACCAGCGCAGCCCCACGTCATGTGCAGCCGGTGGAGGCGGCAACCGCGAGCGATCCCATGCACACCTCACCCCAGGCCGCCACCGTGCTGCTGGTGGAAGACAACCCCGTGAACGCCATCGTCGCCCGCACGGAGCTGGAGCAGATGGGCTTGCAGGTGGCACATGCCGAAAACGGCCAGTTGGCGCTGGACTGGCTGGCCGAGCACGAGGCGGATCTCGTGCTCATGGACTGCCACATGCCCGAGATGAACGGCTTTGATGCCACCCGTCACATCCGTGCCATCGAGTCCCAACGCGGCGATGTGCCGGTGCCCATCGTGGCACTGACGGCCAGCACGCACCAGGAAGTCCAGCAAGCCTGCCTGCAGGCCGGCATGAACGATTGCCTGTCCAAGCCCTTCCTGCGTGGCGAACTGCTGCGCATCGTCAAGCGCCATGTGAGTGACCGCAGCCGGCGCGCCCGCCGAAGCAAGCTGGGCACGGGCCTGGTGGGTGCGACCTGACGCCAAGGGGCTCAGGCGCTACGCCGCAACGCTCAGCGCGTCAGCGGCCTGGTGCGCTCCAGCAACCAGGCCAGGGCTTCGCCCTCCAGCAAGGGCATCAGGCGGCGGTGCACCTCGGCGTGGTAGGCATTGAGCCAGGCCAGTTCGTCGTCACGCATCAGGCTCAGGTCGATGCAGCGCGTGTCGATCGGGCACAGCGTGAGGGTCTCGAAGGCCAGGTACTCGCCATGCTCCGGCGAACCCACAGGCGCATCGGGCACCTGCGGCACCAGGGGCACATTGAGCACCAGGTTCTCGATGCGGATGCCCCATTGCCGGGGGCGATACAGCGCGGGCTCGATGGAGGTGATCATGCCGGGCTGCATGGCCATATTGGCATCCGGCACAGCCTTGGAGATGGACTGCGGCCCCTCGTGCACATTGAGGAAATAGCCCACGCCATGGCCCGTGCCGTGGCCGAAGTCCATGCCGTGCTCCCACATGGGCGCACGGGCCACCGCATCCAGCATGGGGCCCAGGGTGCCGCGCGGGAAGCGCATGCGCGACAAGCCCATCGTGCCTTTGAGCACCAGGGTGTAGTCGCGTTTTTGCGCAGCGCTGGGTGTGCCAATGGCCCAGGTGCGCGTGATGTCGGTCGTGCCGCCCAGGTATTGCGCGCCAGAGTCGATCAGGAGCAGGCCTTCGGCACACAGGCCTTGCGGCGTGCTGATCTGGGCGTGCGATTCGGGTGTGGCGCGGTAGTGGGGCTGGGCGCCATTGGCATTGAAGCCGGCAATCGTGGGGAAGCTCAGCGACACATAGCCTGGCTGCCTGGCGCGCTCGGCACTCAGGCGCTCGTCAATGGTCAGCTCGCTGATGTGTTCGTGGCCCAGCGCCTGCTCCAGCCAGGCGTAGAACCGGCACATGGCAGCGCCATCGCGCGCCATGGCTTCGCGAATGAAGGCCGCCTCTGCATGGGTCTTGCGTGACTTGGCCAGCGTGCTCGGGTTGATCGCCTCGATCACCTTGACGCCCTCAGGCACGGCTTCACGCAAGCCCCAGGTGATGCGCTTGGGGTCGATCAAGAGGCTGGCGTCTTTCGGCAGCGCCTGGATGGCGGGCAAGGCCTGTGCATACGGTTGGACCAGCACCCCGTCTGCCGACAGGCGCGCCTGCAAGGCTGCATCGATCTTGCCTTCACCGACAAACAGGTCGACCTTGTCATGGCTGATCAGCGCGTGGCCCAGGAAGACGGGGTTGTAGTCCACGTCTGCACCGCGCAGGTTCAGCAGCCAGGCCAGGTCGTCGAGCGTGGCGATCCAGTGGTGCGTGGCGCCTTTGTCCTTCATGGCCTGGCGCAGCGCTGCCAGCTTCTCTGATCGAGGTGTGGCGGCATACGGCAAGGCATGCTCATACACCGGTGCGGTGGGCAGGCCCGGGCGATCAGGCCAGATGCCATCCAGCACGTCGTCCCTGGTGTGCAACTGCCACTGGCGGGCCTTCAAGGCATCGGCCAGCATCTGTGCCTGGGCCAGGCCCATGACCGTGCCATCCACGGCCAGGGTGAGGGCTTGCCCCCCCCCCGGATTCAAGTCAGGCTGCTCAACAAGCCACTGCACATAGGCCGGCACGGCCGGGCCATCCAGCTTGACCAGGTCCACGCCACTGCCGGCCAATTCGGTCTCGGCCTGCTCCCAGTAGCGGCTGTCCGTGAACACGGCGGCACGGGTGGGCGACACCAACAGCGTGCCGGACGAGCCTGTGAAGCCGCTGAACCACACGCGGCCCTGCCAGCGCTCTGGCAGGTACTCGGACAGATGGGGGTCACTGCTGGGGATCAGTGCGGCTTGCCAGCCTTGTTGGGCCAGGCGGGCGCGCAGGGCCTGCAGTCGTGCGGCGATGGGGCTGGGTGCGGGAGCATTCACGGGGTGGGGCCGCGCCGGGGTGCGCGCATGTAAAACACAGGCCCCCATGTTGCCACGAGCCGCCCGGCCATGGGCTGGCCGGGGAGAAGCGGTGGCAGGTGTCTGACACCTGGCCACCAGGCCAGCGCGCCTGTTCAGCGCGCCGGTGAAGGCTGTGCGCCGGCGGGGCCAGGTGCGCCAGATGGTGCCGACGTGACCACTGGCGTGGCTGCAGTCACGCTGACCGGCGGCACGGGCGGCGGTGCCACACGCACCAGCATCGCGTTGGGCTCCAGCGCGTGTGGGTCGGGGAACACGCGTGCATGGCGCTGCGAGGTGAAATAGGCCCAGGCCCAGTCCATCATCACCACGGTGCGGTTGCGGAAGCCAATCAGGAAGTACACGTGCACGAACAGCCAGAACAGCCAGGCCGAGAAGCCACTGAACTTGATCTGCTTGTTGATAAAGGGGATGTCCAGCATGGCCACGGCAGCGCGCTTGCCGATGGTGGCCATCGAGCCGTAATCGAAGTAGCGGAAGGACTGAGGCTCCAGCCCCTTCATGCGCCGCATGATGTTGAACGCCGCCTTGCGGCCCATCTGCTTGGCGCCCGGACTCACGCCGGGAACAGGCGTCGGGTGCTTGGGATCCAGGTAGCTCTTGGCCGAGGCCAGGTCGCCCACCACATAGATATTGCTGTGCCCGGGGATCGTCAGGTCAGGCTGCACGATGACGCGGCCGGCGCGATCGAGCTGGCAACCCGTGCTCTTGGCCAGGGCGCGGCCCAGCGGCGAGGCCGCCACACCCGCTGCCCAGACCACCGTGCGGCTGGGCAGGAAGTGCGAGGTGGCCTTGGTGCTGCCGTCGGCCTGGGTTTCGTGGATGTCGTAGTGGATGCCGAAGGCCGTGATGTTGGTGACCTTGGCGCCAGTCAGCACCTCGGCGCCCAGCATCTCCAGCTGCTCCTTGGCGCGCTTGGACAGGTCTTCCGTGAAGGTGCCCAGCACACGGGGCGCGCCTTCCAGCAAGATGATGCGGGCCATGCGCGAATCAATGCGGCGGAACTCGGTGCTCAGCGTCTGCTGGGCGATCTCGGCCATGGTGCCGGCCATTTCCACGCCAGTCGGGCCTGCGCCCACCACGGCAAAGGTCAGCCAGGGTTCGCGCTTGGCAGGGTCGGTTTCCCGTTCGGCCTGCTCGAAGGCCGTGAGCACGCGGCGGCGGATGGTGAAGGCATCCCCCAGCGTCTTGAGGCCCGGGGCGTATTTCGCCCAGTCGTCGCGGCCAAAGTAGCTGTGGGTCGCGCCAGCGGCCAGAATCAGGTGGTCATAATGGATGTGTTCGCCGCCATCCAGCACGATGCAGTCCGATGCCGTGTCGATGGAGGTGACCTCGCCCATCAGCACCGTCAGGTTGCCGCGCGCAATCTGCTTGCGCAGGATGTGCCGAATCGGGCCGGCGATCGCCGGTGCCGGCAAACCTGCTGTGGCCACCTGGTAGAGCAGGGGCTGGAACAGATGGTGGTTCGTCCGGTCGATGACCACGATCTCGACGTCGGCGCTGGACAATGCCTTGGCCGCCTCCAGGCCGCCAAAACCACAGCCGATGATCACGACACGGGGTTTTTGCTGCGCAGTGGTTGATCCGGTACCAGAAAACGACGAGGTAGATAGGGTCATGCGCGACAAGAGGGAAGGTGGGACGAACAGGCGCCGGGCAGCTTCCGCCCCAGCGTCCTAAAGAACTAGGTATTTATACCAGTAACCCACTGTTCCATGTGGCTTTGCACCTCACTGGTGCGCCCCTTGATTGCGGGGAAATTGCATCAAATCGCCCCTTGGCGCAGCGCTTGGCCGTCCTCGGCATCCGAGGTGATGGGCGCTTTCGACATGACGAAACCGGCCTTGCCCGCATGCTTGGCGGCGTACATCGCGGCGTCAGCGCGCTGGCACAAGGCCTCGCCCGTCTCGCCGGACTGCATGATGGCCGCGCCAATGCTGGGGCTGACCACCACGGCATCGCCGTCCATGTCATGGGGCACCGACAGGCGCTCGACGATGCGCTGGCAAATGCGCACCATTTCACCCGGGTTGCCCGCGCCCTCCAGGATCACGGTGAACTCGTCGCCCGCCAGGCGGCACACACAATCGGTCAGCCTCACACAGGTCAGCAGGCGTTTGGCCACCTCGGCCAGCAGCTTGTCGCCGGCCGCATGGCCGTAGCGGTCGTTGACGCCCTTGAACCCGTCCAGGTCCACGTACAGCACTCCCAGCGTCTGCGGATTGCGGCGTGCACGGGCCAGGGCCTGGCCAAGGCGCTCGCCAAAGGCGCGGCGGTTGGGCAGGCCGGTCAGGCTGTCGTGGCGCGCTTGCTCGGCCAACTCGCGCTGGTGCGCCTTGAGCACCGAGATGTCACTGAACACCCGGATGTGCTGGGTGATCTTCTGCAGGTCATTGCGCAGGGTGCTCACGCTCAACCAGGTGTCAAGCTGGCGCCCGTCCTGGCAGACCTGATGGCTTTCGCCTGACCAGCGCTGGCTGCCACGCAGTGCTTGTGCCACACCCGGCAGATGCGACTCGCGCAGCGGGGGCATGCCCAGCAACTCGGCGCTGCGCCCGATGACTTCGGCCGGTGTCATGCCCGTCAAATTGAGGAAGGCCGGGTTGACCATCACGATGCGGTCCACGGCGTCGCTCACCACGATCGCATCACCGGTCTCGTCGATCACGCGCGAGGCCAGCTTGAGCTGCTCCGCGGCCTCTCGCTGAGCGGTCACGTCGTGGGCAATGGACAGGATGTGGTCGACTTCACCGTCCACGCCATACACCGGCGCCTTGATCAGGTCCACGATGCGTTCGCCCAGGGGTGTGCGGTACACCAGATTGGGAAAATGGTGGATGCGCGGGTCACGCAGCACCGCCAGATCCTGCTCGTCGCCGCGGCGGGTGATCTCTGGCGGCAACAGCCCGTTGGCCTTGCGGCCCAGCACCTTGTCGGCCGGCAACTGCATGATCTCGGCGGAGGCCTTGTTCCACACCACATATTCACCGGCGCTGCTTGGGCGGGTGCTGCGCGCAAAGACGGCCATGGGCAGGCAGTCCACCAGGGTGCGGTAGAACGCCTCCCGCTCGCGGGCCACGTTCATGGCCTGGTGCGCCTCGGTGGTGTCGCGCGACACCAGGGCCACACCGCCATCGATCGGGATGATCTGGTGATGCAGCCAGCGCGTTGCCCGTTGATCGCCCGGGCGCACATAGGCGTGCTCTTCGATCTGGGGGAGCCCTGACTCGATGGCCGCGTTCACGCGGTGCAGGAAGCCATGCTGCAGCTGCGATGGCAGCACATCCACCAGCATCTGGCCCTGAAGTGGCGCCGCATCGGCACTCAACAAGGCATGGGCTTGCTGATTGGACTGGGCAATCTGGTAACCCATGAAGCGGCCAAGCGGGTCCCGTCTGGGTTGCAGCATCACGATGCCGACCTCGCAGCCTGTCGCCACGGCCTGCCAGAGCCTTTCGGTCTGCAAGGTTTTCTGCAGCGACTTGTGCATGCGCCTGTGGCTGAGCCACATGGTCAGGCCCGCCGCGCTGGCGATCAGTGCACCCGGCCATTGGGCAGAAGAATGTGGCGAGGACGACAACGCAATACCGAGGGCCAGGCCGGCGGTGGACAGCAACTGGGCTGCGACCGAGGGGCGACGGTGAGTGGTGGGCGTCCCCATGATCATCGAATGGATGAGTGAAGACATGGACACCCCGACTGCAAATAAATAACAGCTTCCCGGTTTTCGGACGATCTGTGCGCAGCTTGAGGGGGTGTTTTCCGATACGTGGGATGCCCAGCCTGCGTTAAGCTGCCCGCACTGCATCAACGACACCGTGTGTTGAGAGGGCTGCCGGCGCACTGGGTGGCCACATCATCCGTTCCATGCCGACCATTTCCGAGCACGACGCACTACCTGCAGGCACCCGACTTGGCGAGTTCGAGATCCAGAAAATCCTGGGTATCGGCGGCTTTGGCATGGTCTATCTGGCGATGGACCACGCCTTGCAGCGCCTGGTGGCCATCAAGGAATACATGCCCGCCGCACTGGCCGGGCGTGGGCCTGACAACGACGTCATCGTGCGTTCGGCCTCCGGCGCCGAGACCTTCAACCTGGGCTTGCGCTCGTTCATCAACGAAGCGCGCCTGCTGGCCCGCTTCGATCACCCCTCGCTGGTGAAGGTCTACCGCTTCTGGGAAGCGCACGGCACGGCCTATATGGTGATGCCGTACTACCAGGGCCAGACGCTGCTGCAGGTGCGCCGCGCCATGAGCGGCCCGCCCGACGAGGCCTGGTTGCGCCGCCTCATCATGCCTTTGCTGGGGGCTCTGGAGTGCCTGCACAAGGAAAACGTCTTCCACCGCGACATCGCGCCCGACAACATCCTCTTGCTGGACGACGAGAGCGGCCCGGCCAAGGGGCGTCCGGTCTTGCTGGATCTGGGCGCCGCCCGCAAAGTCATTGGCGACCATTCGCAGACGCTGACGGCCATCGTCAAGCCCAGTTTCGCGCCCATCGAGCAGTACGCTGAAACGGTCCAGATCCGCCAGGGCCCCTGGACGGACCTGTACGCGCTGGCAGCGGTGGTGCATTTCTGCATCACGGGCCGCCCACCCATGCCGGCGACCGCGCGCTCGGTGCATGACGATCTGCCCACCTTGAGGCAAATGAGCTCGGGTCTGGCCAGCGGTTTCGACTGCCACCTCAGCGAGTCTTTTGCCAACGCCATTGACCAGGCGCTGGCTGTTCGCCCACAGGATCGCCCGGAATCCATCGCAGCCTGGCGTGAAGCCTTGTCTGGCATCGTCAGCGCACCGGCGGATGCCCGCGCGCAACAGCATCCGCACAGCCACCCTCAAACGGTGCTCGTGCGCCAGGAGGGCCATGAAACCTCGCCCGGGCACAAAGCCATCGAGGCGCAGGCCTATATGACGACGATCCCGGCCGCAGGCAAGCTGCATGCGCCGCCAAGCTGGCCACCTGCACCGCAAGGCGGTGACCCCTTGCCTGTCACCATGCCCCTGTCGCCGGCGCTACACCGTGATGAGGCGCATCGGGCTGTGGCTGCCGGCTCCCCTGGTGGTGTGCGTCATGGCTTGAAATGGGCTTTTGCGGCGCTCGTGCTGCTGGGCGTGATCGCCGTCTGGTGGTTGCAGCGCACAAGCCATCAGGCCCGACCACAAGCGGTGTCAGCGCAGGCCACCCAACGTGTGGGCACTCAAAAAGCAGCGTTGACACCCGAGTCAAGAAAGGCCGATCGGCAAGATGCGGGCTCGCGCACGGATGCCCGCAAGCCGTCGGGCGACGCGGTTGCGGCCGGCGCCAGCGAAGCCAGGACGCGTCGCCAGGCCCCTCAGGAGGCCGTTGCTTTGCGCAAGGACGATGACCGGGATGTGGATGCGGGTGATGCTTTGAGCCCCCGCAAGGCTTGCGCGGGCAAGTCATTCATCATGCTGGCCATCTGCATGAAGCGCCACTGCGCCAGGCCTGATTACACGGCTCACCCCGAGTGCGAGCGCATGCGGCAGCAGGAAGCGGCTCAGCGCACCAACTACTGATACCAGCTCAGGCGGCAGCCCGGCCGTCGTTCTGGCGCAAGGCCAGCCAGGTTTGTTGCAGTAGGCGCGCATCGGCACTGGCCCGGTGGCGCACCAGGCCCGTGCTCAAGGCCACACGGCGCTTCACGTCATGCCAGCGTGCGGCATCGCTGTCAGTCAGCAGGCTGCGCAGGCTTTCGAGCTTGAAGCTGGGGCTGCGGTCGGCGGCTTCGTAAAGGCGGTTGAGCCAGGTGTAGTCGTGCGCCCAGGCATCCGTGTAGACCACCATGCCATGCAGGCGCTCATTGAGCACGTCAACGATTTCCAGCGGGCTGCGGCCGCGTTGCTGCAACTGATCGCGCGTGATGTTGTGAACGGCCGCGGCATTGGGGTCCCAGTGCTGCCAGTCATCCAATGGTTTGACCAGGCTGCACCATGCCTGACCACAGGGTTGTACAAACCCGACCTCGATGGGATAGCTGCCCAGGCCAAAGCCTGACGCTTCTATGTCCAATATGGCGGGTGGGGAAACGGCCGAAGCCTGGCTGTTCGAGACCGACATCTGTTGCCCTGATTTCTGACGTGGTGCATTTCGCCAGTGAGTGTCGCACTTCGTCAAGGGCACTGGTCTTCGGGTTTGAACGGGCTTCGTTCGCCTAATTCCGTTTTGTATTGATCGATGCCCAGCGTTTCCCGCATCAGGAAATCTGCCACCGCATGGCGCAGCCCCTCGTGTTCAAGCCAGTGCACCGACCAGGTGGGGGCCGGCAGCAAGCCGCGTGTCAGCTTGTGCTCCCCCTGCGCGCCACCTTCAAAGCGGCGCATGCCGTTGGTGATGCACCACGCCAGTGGTTGGTAATAGCAGGCTTCAAAGTGCAGGCAGGACACTTCGGCCAAGGCGCCCCAGTAGCGTCCGTAGGCCACTTTCTGGACAGGGTCGATGGCCAGCAAGGCCGCGGCGATGCGCTGGCCGTTCTGGCTGGCCACGAACAACACCCAGCAATCGGGCAGCGCGCCAGCCACTTGTTGCCAGAAACGGTCGCTCAGGTAGGGCTGTTGGCCGCGCTCGTGATAGGTCTGCGCATAGCAGCGTGCAAAGAAGTCCCAATCGGCCTGCTGGATCTGCGGCCCTTGCAGCACCTCGAAGCTCACGCCTGCATCGCGCACCTTGCGGCGCTCCTGCTGGATCTTCTTGCGCTTGTCCCGCTGCAGGCTGGCCAGGAAGTCGTCGAAATCGGCAAAGGGTTCGGGCTTGCGGTTCTGCCAGTGAAACTGCACACCCTGGCGCACCAGCCAACCTTGCTCGCGTGCCAACAAGGCCTCCGCCTCCGACAGGAACAGCACATGCGCAGAAGACAGGCCCTGGTCCTTGCAACGTTCAGCCAGCGTGTGCAACAACCTTTGGCGCACGGCCAGCTGTTGTGCTGCAGGCAGGGCTGGGTGGGTCAGCAGGCGTTGCCCCGGGATGGGCGAGAAGGGCACGGCGCTCAGCAGCTTGGGGTAGTAGCGCTGGCCCTGGTGGGCGAGCGCCCGGTCATGGGCGTCGGCCCAGGCCCAGTCGAACACGTATTCACCATAAGAGTGGCGCTTGAGGAACAGCGGGCAAGCGCCCACGATGCGTCCGTGCTCGTCCTGCAGGGTCAGAAACAGGGGCGCCCAGCCGGTTTCACCGCAGGCGCTGCCGCTGTCAACCATGGCCTTGAGTAGGGCCATGCGCAGAAATGGCGTGCCGCCATCGAGCGGTGACACCAGTTCATCCCACGCGCCAGCAGGGATCTGAGCGAGGTCCTCATGCCAATGCACCGTCAGGCCCGGTACCATGCTGGCTTGCGCGCCTGCCTCACCTTGCGCACCCACTGAATCGAATCTGTCCATGAACGCTGTGTCGTCTGTTGCCACGCCCTCCCAATCGCTGGAAGTGGCCTTGCTGCAATTCAATCCCGTCGTGGGTGACCTCAAGGGCAATGCCCAGGCCATCATCGACGCCAGCCGCCTAGCCTACGCGAATGGCGCCCGTCTGGTGGTGACGCCGGAAATGGCCTTGTGCGGTTATCCCCCTGAGGACCTGCTGCTGCGCCCGGCTTTCATGGCGGCCTGCGACGATGCCGTCAACCAGATTGCGCAGAGCCTGTCCGATCTGCCCGACCTGCATCTGGTGCTGGGGCATCCCCGCACCGGCCCCGGCGACGATGTCCGCACACGTTCGTGGTCTGTCCCTCGCCACCTGAACTCGGCCAGCTTGATCCGTGGAGGCCAGCTGGTGGCCAGCTACGCCAAGCGCGAGCTGCCCAATTACCAGGTCTTTGACGAGCGGCGCTACTTTGTCAGTGGCCGTGAGGCTGGCCTGGGCCCGGTGGTGGTGGATGTGCTGGGCTGGCGTGTGGGCCTGCTGGTCTGCGAAGACGCCTGGTTCGACGAGCCCGCCCAATCGGCTGTGGCACAGGGCGCGCAAGCCCTGGTGGTGCTCAATGCCTCGCCCTTCCACGCGAGCAAGCGTGCCGAGCGTGAAGGCCGCATGGGTGACCGTGCCCGTGAGTTGGGCCTGCCGCTGGTGTATGCCCACATGGTGGGCGGCCAGGACGAGGTCGTGTTCGATGGCGCCTCGTTCGCGGTGGATGCACAAGGCCGGGTGGCGGCCCGCGCGCCCAGCTTTGAAGTGGCCACGCTGGCGGTGAGCCTGCAGCCGGGTGGGCAGGTCAGGGGCACCCTGGCGCCCGCCTTGTCGCCCGAAGCTGAAATCTGGGCGGCCCTGGTTTGTGGTGTGCGCGACTACGTGGGCAAGAACGGCTTCCCCGGCGCCATCATCGGCCTGTCCGGTGGCATCGACTCTGCATTGGTGCTGGCCATTGCGGTAGACGCACTCGGCGCCGACAAGGTGCGCACCGTGATGATGCCCTCACCGTACACCGCCGATATCTCGTGGATTGATGCGCGCGACATGGCCGATCGCCTGGGTGTGCGCCATGACGAGATCGCCATCGCGCCCATGTTCGATGACTTCAAGCAGTCCCTGGCGCCCTTGTTTGTGGGCCGTGCAGAGGACACCACCGAAGAAAACATCCAGGCTCGCATCCGCGGCACCTTGTTGATGGCCTTGTCCAACAAAATGGGCTCCATCGTGCTCACCACAGGCAACAAGAGCGAGATGGCCACGGGCTACTGCACGCTGTATGGCGACATGGCCGGTGGTTTTGCCGTCATCAAGGACCTGGCCAAGACGCTGGTTTACCGCCTGTCGCGCTGGCGCAATGCCCAGGCGCTGGAGGCCGGGCACGTGGAGCCCATCCCCGAGCGCATCATCACGCGGCCCCCCTCGGCCGAGCTGCGTCCTGATCAGAAGGACCAGGACAGCCTGCCCGAGTACGAGGTGCTGGATGCCATCCTGGAGCGCTATATGGAGCTGGACCAGTCCATCGAGGAGATCATCGCCGCGGGTTTTGACCGTGCCGACGTGGACAAGGTCACCCGCCTCATCAAGATCAACGAGTACAAGCGCAGGCAGGCGCCGGTGGGCATCCGCATCACGCACCGCGCCTTTGGCCGCGACTGGCGTTACCCCATCACCTCGCGATTCCGCGCATGAGCCCGAGTTGCTTGCTATTCCAGCGATCGGCGTGCGCCGAACGGCCCTCAGACGTGCTTAAATAGCTGTAATGCGATGCAGCATCGCCCATTGATTCGCTGACTTTATTTCGGAGTTCCCGCCATGAAACAGATCACCGCCGTCATCAAACCTTTCAAGCTGGAAGAAGTCCGCGAAGCCTTGGCCGAAGTCGGCGTCACTGGCCTGACCGTCACCGAAGTGAAGGGCTTTGGCCGCCAGAAGGGCCACACCGAGCTGTACCGCGGTGCCGAATACGTGGTGGATTTCCTGCCCAAGGTCAAGATCGAAGTGGTCGTCAAGACCGAGGACGTGGACCGCTGTATTGAAGCCATCATCAAGGCCGCCAAGACCGGCAAGATCGGCGACGGCAAGATCTTCGTGACCCCGGTCGAGCAAGTGGTCCGTATCCGCACTGGCGAAACCGACGAAGCCGCTGTCTGACCTCTCTACACCGCACCATCCCATCCAGCGAACACCGCAGATCCGGCTTTGCCGGTCTGCTGGTGTTGCCCCTCGAGGGGGCGCGCGAAGCGCGTAGGGGGGGGCTCAAATTTCCGGTGCGACGCCGCCCGGGCCAGGTTGAACCAGGTCCGGCGGCGTTTGTGCTTTCAGGCAGGCAAATTCGTCTTCGATGCGGTCAAGCAGGGCATTGATGTCGGTGTCGACCAGCAGCAACTCCTGCACGTCGGGCCACAGGAAACCGCTGTCGCGGCTGCGGTCGATGAAGCGCAGCAACTCGTCGTAGTAGCCGGCCACATTGAGCAGGCCCAGGGCCTTGCGGTGGTAGCCCAGCTGGCGCCAGGTCCAGACCTCGAAGATCTCTTCCATGGTGCCGATGCCGCCGGGCAGGGCGATGAAGGCGTCCGACTGCATGGCCATCTTGTGCTTGCGCTCGTGCATGCTGTCAACGACCTGCAGCTCGGTCACGCCGCCGTGGCCCAGCTCCTTTTCAATCAGCCGGTGCGGGATCACGCCGATGACCTGGGCGTTCTCGGCCAGCGCCGCATCGGCCACGGCCCCCATCAGGCCCGTGCTGCCACCGCCATAGACCAGGCGCCAGCCACGCAGGCCGATCTGCCGCCCGACCTCGCGGGCTGCGGCCAGATGGGCCGGGTCCAGGCCATTACGCGAACCACAGTAGACACACAGAGACAGTGACATGGACAGGTTTCCCGAAGACGGGCGTTCAGAGGGACGTTCAGGGACGTGTAGGGACGTGTAGGGACGTGCTGGAGGCGTTCAGGCGCGGGTATCGATCAGACGGGTCTTACAGATGACGTCGTGCAGGAACTGCTGCTGGGGCAACAGCCAGGTCAGCGCGGTGTAGATCAGGATCCACACGCCCATGGCGCCGTACAGCAGCTTGGATTGGTGCCAGCCTGCCAGCCAGGCGCCGGCCCAGGCGGGCATGAACCACAGCCAGGAGGCCAGGTAGCGCTGCAGGGCTTGTTTGAGTGGCAGGGGCGCGCCGGCCTGCGTGACAACACGGATGTGCCAGGTCTTCAAGGCCAGGGTCTGGCCGCCGTGCGTCCAGAACCACAGGAAATACGCAGACAGGGCCAGAAACTGAGCGGCCATCATGCCTTCGCGGCCGTGCAGCGCATGCCGCTGGTTGGTGGCAATGGAGTAGATGTAGCCCACCACCATGAACAGGCCGAACAGCAGCACGCCTTCGTAAACGAAAGCGGCCAGGCGGCGTCGAAGCGCAGGTGCGGGGCCTTGGGCTCGCGCCAGGCTGGCAGTGGCGCTCAGCCCGACCGGCGTCGAAGCGGGGGAAACCGTCATGGGATGAAGAAGGCGATCAACGAGGGCCGAACGATACACCAGCTTGGCGCCGATGCCAGCCGGGTATCAGCGCCGTTGCGTCTGGTCTGCCGTCGCGGTTGCCGGCAGCGAGGCCATGGCCGCACTCTGGGCGCCCTTCTTGGGCAACAGGGTGACCGGGTCCACGAAGCCCTTCGAGGCGGTGATCTTGGTCAAGCCTGTGTGCTGATGCAGGGGCGGCGTGGGGCGCTGGGTGACCAGGCTGGTCGTGGCGCCGGAGCCGGCCTTGACCATGGTCGGGCTGACCACGGTCTGGGAGGGCGCAGTCGAGCTCATGGCATTGGGCACCACGTTGGACTTTTTGTCCGAGGCCGCCTGAGCCAGATTGCGCTTGTTGGCATAGGCCTGACGGGCCTCGCGCGGGCCCACCATGTTGTCAGCCAGGAGAACGGGCTTGGCCTTGCGTTTGGCTTGCTGGACCAGATCCTGCCGGTCTTGCGCTGGCAGGGCCTGGTAGGCGGCCCATTTTTGCTGGCGCTCGTCGGCCGTCAACTGGCGCGTTTGCTGGAAACGCAAGCGCGCTTCGCCGCGCTCCTGAGGCTGCAGCTTGGACCACTGAGTCATGCGTTCCTGAACGCGCTGCTGCTCGGCAGGCGAGAGTTTGCTGAAGCGGTTGGCCACATTGATCCACTTGTCTCGCCCCGTGTCGTCCATGCCAGACCAATGACGCTCCAGCGGTGTGAGCACCTTTTTCTGTGCTGGCGTCAGTTCACGCCACTGTGTCGGGGTGTCGACTTCCACCACGCTGTTGGCGCTGGCCTTGCGCACCACGGCATCCGCCTGGGCGGGTGCATGGGCAAGCCACAGCATGCCAGCGGCCGTCAAGGCCAGGGGCAGGGTGCGGAGCAAGGCAGGGGTCAACTTCATGGAAGCCAGGGGTCAGGGCGTGGTGGAGGCGGGCGCGGTTTCGGTGGTTTGCAGATCGCCGGAGGCTTCGGGCGCCGTTTCGTCGATCGGGCGTACTGTCGGCCCGGTGTCGGTGCGCAGGAACTCGGCAAAGCCGGGGTCAGCGTAGGCGTTCGGTGGCAGATCGTCTGTCAGCAGGGCCATGTCCACGTCGGTGGCGGCTTGCACCTGCTCGTGCTTGTAGTATTGATGGATGCCCCACAGGCCGGCAACCAGGGCGATCACGGGCAGGGCTGAGGCGATGCGCCAGCCCCAGGACGGTGGGCTGTCATCCAGGCGGCGGCCATGATCGTTGGAGCGGGCGTGACGGCTCTCGCTCCAGCCGGCGTCTGTGCGCATGCCGCCAGCGCCCGCCGTGCTCAGGCCTGCCACGCTCACGTTCACCGTGGGGGCCGGGGCCATCACGGGGGCGGTGGCCGCCACGCGGGCCTCGCGGCCGGCACGAACGGCCTGCTCGCGGGCAACCCGCAGGCGCTCGGAGATATCGTAAGGAACAGATTGCGCACCCTCTTCCAGGCGCGCGCTCAGACGCAGGGCAAAGCGTGCCTCAAGGGCTTCGCGTTGCGCTGGTGTCAGCGGGGTGGGTGGCCGGGTTTTCACAATGTAATTCCGCGAGATTGAAGGGCTTTGGCAAGGGACTGAACCGCGCGTGAGCAGTGCGTCTTCACACTGCCTTCCGAGCAACCCATGGCTGCAGCGGTTTCCGCGACATCCAGTTCCTCCCAGTAACGCAGCAGGAACGCTTCCCGTTGACGCGTCGGCAATTTGCCGATTTCGTCTTCGATCTGCCCCAGTATTTCGGTTCTGGCGGCGGAATCATCAGCACCTTCTGCGCCGCCTTGGTCAGATCTGAGCGATTCCAGCAGGTTGAAGTCGCCGCTGTCATCGTCATCGACGGCCGCTTCCAGGTCGCCGATGTTCATGAATACCGCATTGCGAACTTTCTGGCGCCGAAACCAGTCCAGTGTGGCGTTGGACAGGATGCGCTGGAACAGCATGGGCCACTCGTTCGAGGGGCGCTCCGAGTAGCTCTGGGTCAGGCGGATCATGGCGTCCTGCACGATGTCCAGGGCGGCTTCTTCATCGCGCACGGCATAGACCGTGCGTTTGAACGCACGTCGCTCAACGCTTTTCAGGAACTCGTTGAGTTCTTCTTCGAAGGTGGGGCTGGGCAGGGGAGTCAAGACCGAATGAGCCGGTGGGCGAGCCATTTCGCGGGCGGATTATGGCACTGACACGTGAATGTGAAGCTTTGCATCTCAGGGTCTGCTTGAATTGACGCGAAGGGATGCGATAATGTTCGTCTTTGCGCCATCTCGATCTGGCCTGAGTCTGGTTGCCTAATCGGCATCAGTGGCAGGCCGCGCAGGCTCCAAATCCGCCTCACAAGGGCGAGCACGCTGGCAATCCGTTGCCGCAGTGCTGTTGTCGCAGCCCCCAAAGCTGTGGCGATGTAGAGGGGCACCGATCGTTTTTCGTTAGAGAAATTCGGAAAGGTTCTTTCAATCATGGACATGTCTCCTGCGGATATCCGCCGCGCCGGCTCGGCCGACGCCAATGCTCAATCCCCCTCCGGCGAGATCCTCAACGGGTCCGACATCCTCGTGCGCTGCCTTCAGGCTGAAGGCGTCAAGTACATGTGGGGCTACCCGGGTGGTGCGGTTCTCTATATTTACGACGCCCTGTACAAGCAGGACACCATCGAGCACGTGCTCGTGCGCCACGAACAGGCTGCCGTCCACGCGGCTGACGGCTATGCGCGCGCCACCGGCGACGTCGGCGTGGCCCTGGTGACCTCCGGCCCCGGCGTGACGAATGCCATCACCGGCATCGCTACGGCCTACATGGACTCGATCCCCATGGTGATCATCACCGGTCAGGTGCCCACGCCCGCGATCGGCCTGGATGCCTTCCAGGAGTGCGACACCGTCGGCATCACGCGCCCCATCGTCAAACACAATTTCCTCGTCAAGGACGTGGCCGATCTGGCCGTCACGATGAAGAAGGCCTTCCACATCGCCCGCACCGGCCGCCCTGGCCCTGTGGTGGTGGACGTGCCCAAGGACGTGTCGCTCAAGACCACCGCCTTCCACTACCCCGAGACGGTGGAAATGCGCTCGTACAACCCGGTGCGCAAGGGCCACGGCGGCCAGATCCGCAAGGCCGTGCAATTGCTGCTCAACGCCAAGCGCCCCTACATCTACACCGGTGGCGGTGTGATCCTGGGTGAGGCCTCCAACGAGCTGCGCGAACTGGTCAACATGCTGGGCTACCCCAGCACCAGCACCCTGATGGGCCTGGGCGCCATCCCCGCGTCCGACAAGACCTTCCTGGGCATGCTGGGCATGCACGGCACGTACGAAGCCAACATGACCATGCAGAACGCCGACGTGGTGATCGCCGTGGGCGCCCGCTTCGACGACCGCGTGATCGGCAACCCCAAGCACTTCGCCCAGGTCGAGCGCAAGATCATCCACATCGACATCGACCCTTCGTCGATCTCCAAGCGCGTCAAGGTTGACATCCCCATCGTGGGCGATGTGAAGGACGTGCTGCTGGAAATGATCGCCCAGATCAAGGAATCGCAGCTCAAGCCGGACCAGAACGCGCTGGCCGCCTGGTGGAGCCAGGTCAACGAGTGGAAGAAACGCGACTGCCTGAAGTACAAGACCTCGACCGAGGTGATCAAGCCTCAGTCCGTGGTCGAGAAGCTGGCCGAGCTGACCAAGGGCACTGACTACTACATCACCTCGGACGTTGGTCAGCACCAGATGTTCGCGGCGCAGTACAGTAAGTTTGAAGAGCCCCGTCGCTGGATCAACTCCGGTGGCCTGGGCACCATGGGTGTGGGCCTGCCTTACGCCATGGGCATCAAGCTGGCCAAGCCGGACGCCGATGTCTTCTGCATCACGGGCGAAGGCTCGATCCAGATGTGCATCCAGGAACTGTCGACCTGCCTGCAGTACAACACGCCCGTCAAGGTGCTGTCGCTCAACAACCGCTACCTGGGCATGGTGCGCCAGTGGCAGCAGCTGGACTACGGCGGCCGCTACTCGCACAGCTACATGGACGCACTGCCCAACTTCGTGAAGCTGGCCGAAGCCTATGGCCACGTGGGCCTGCTGATCGAGCGCCCCGAGGACGTCGAAGGCGCGCTGCGCGAAGCCATCAAGCTCAAGGACCGCACCGTGTTCCTGGACATCCGCACCGACCCGACGGAAAACGTCTGGCCGATGGTTCAGGCCGGCAAGGGCATCTCCGAAATGCTGCTGGGCTCCGAAGACCTGTAATTCCTCCATGCCCGGCATGAGGCGGGCAGGGTGCAGTCAGGCGCTTGCCGGTGCCTGATTGACGACCTTGACGCCTCGGCCAGGATCAACGCACAACCGATACCCATCGCACTACGTGGCCACGGCCTGGGGGTTACCGCCTCCAGGTGCTAAGAGCCCGCAAGGACGATCCATATGAAACACATCATTGCCCTTTTGCTTGAGAACGAACCCGGCGCGCTGTCGCGTGTGGTCGGCCTGTTCTCGGCGCGCGGCTACAACATCGAGAGCCTGACGGTCGCCACGACCGAAGACCCTTCGCTGTCGCGCATGACCATCGTGACCACCGGTTCGGATGACGTGATCGAACAGATCACCAAGCACCTCAACCGCCTGATCGAGGTCGTGAAGGTTGTCGACCTGTCCGAAGGCCCTTACACCGAACGTGAGCTGATGCTCATCAAGGTGCGCGCCGTGGGCAAGGAGCGCGAAGAGATGAAGCGCATGGCGGACATCTTCCGCGGCCGCATCATCGACGTGACCGACAAGACCTACACCATCGAATTGACTGGCGACGCTGCCAAGCTCGATGCCTTCATTGAAGCCATCGACCGCGCCGCCATCCTTGAAACCGTGCGCACCGGGACCAGCGGGATCGGGCGCGGCGAGCGCATCTTGCGCGTCTGACTCACCGCAGTCTCTTTTTTCTTCCCGCTATTCCTGAATCCCTTGCCTGATTTGTTCAGGCATTCAACAGTTTTTCCGACGGAGATACACACATGAAGGTCTATTACGACAAGGACGCCGATCTGAGCCTGATCAAGGGCAAGAACGTGGCCATCATCGGTTATGGCTCGCAAGGCCATGCCCACGCTCAAAACCTGCGTGATTCGGGCGTCAACGTGACGGTCGGTCTGCGCAAGGGTGGCGCTTCGTGGTCCAAGGTGGAAGCCGCTGGCATCAAGGTCGCTGAAGTCAATGACGCCGTCAAGAACGCTGACGTCGTGATGATCCTGTTGCCCGACGAGAACATCCCTGAGGTGTACAACAACAACGTCGCGCCCAACATCAAGCAAGGCGCTGTGCTGGCTTTCGCTCACGGCTTCAACGTGCACTACAACCAGGTCGTGCCCCGCGCTGACCTGGACGTGATCATGGTCGCCCCCAAAGGCCCAGGCCACACCGTGCGTTCCGAGTACCTCAAGGGCGGCGGCGTGCCTTCCCTGATCGCTGTGTACCAGGACAAGTCCGGCAAGGCCCGTGACATCGCGCTGTCCTACGCTGCTGCCAACGGCGGCACCAAGGGTGGCGTGATCGAAACGAACTTCCGCGAAGAAACCGAAACCGACCTGTTCGGCGAGCAAGCCGTTCTGTGCGGTGGCGCTGTCGAGCTGGTGAAGATGGGTTTTGAGACCCTGACCGAAGCTGGTTACGCGCCTGAAATGGCCTACTTCGAGTGCCTGCACGAGCTGAAGCTGATCGTCGACCTGATGTACGAAGGCGGCATCGCCAACATGAACTACTCGATCTCGAACAACGCCGAATACGGCGAGTACGTGACGGGTACGGAAGTGATCAACGAGAAGTCGCGCGAAGCCATGCGCAACGCTCTGAAGCGCATCCAGACTGGCGAATACGCCAAGATGTTCATCCTGGAAGGCAAGACCAACTACCCAAGCATGACCGCTCGCCGTCGTCTGAACGCTGTTCACCCGATCGAGACCGTGGGTGCCGAGCTGCGCGCCATGATGCCTTGGATCGCCAAGAACAAGCTGGTTGACCAGTCGAAGAACTGATCTGTGTGCCGGGTTTGGCCCGGTTGCATGATTGTTTGAATGAAAGCCGCCGGGGTTCAGGCCTCAGGCGGCTTTTTGTTTGCTTCTGACTGTCTCTGATGTGATTGTTTTGGCTGCGGCTGGGACGCAGCATGCGAAGGTGGGGGCGTTTTGTCGGGGCAGCGCGGGGCGCGGCTGAGGTGGCATGCGTCCGGGCTTCATGTTGGCGGTCCCGCCTTGCGGGACTGCTCTGCGGTGCTCGTCCGGCTCAGGTGGCTGCGCAACTCGGCCTGCGGCCTCAAACATGCTCGCCATCCCCTTGCCTGCGACAAGGGGCAAACCTGAGCCTCCCTGCGCGCCTTCGACGCCAACAAGGCGCCCGGCCGCATGCCCCCTCAGCCTTTTTCGCCCCGCTGGTGGTCTGCCACGGTCGTTGGTGCGGAATCGATCCTGCGATTTCTTGTGGCCACCGAGGCCATGCTGATTCGATTCAGCTTTGCGCGGTGAGCAGTGAAATTTAGCGGCGCATGCGGCCTGTGCATGAGGCCAGCGAGGCGGACAAGGGCTGAGCCGGCATCCGGCCGGGCGCCTTGTTGACGCTGAGAAGCGCAGAGGGGAAGTGGGCACGCGCAGCGTGCGTCGTCAACTGACTCGCCGGAGCTGTCTGACCGGAGTGGTCGCAGACCACGCAGGGAGTTCTCCGGCGCCACTTCCTCGCGAGCATCGCAAGGCAGTCCCGCTTGCAAAGCGGGACCGTCAACAATGAAGCCCGGCCGGATGTTGGCTCAGCCCCCGCCTCGCGCTCTACCGAAAAAACGCCCAACTCAACGCATGAGACCGCAGCAGCCCCAAAACGCATGCCATGCACTCAACGAGAAGGCGCTTCCCAATGCAAAGTCCCGCACACCTTGTCCATCAAGGGCAGCACGATGTTGAAGTTGTGCGTGTGCATGAGGTCACGCCGATGGTGCAAGCGGTGCAACTGACGCATCTCGCGCAACCACGGCAGATTCGTCAGCCAGTGCCCGTCAGGCAGATGGTGGCAGGTGTGGAAGAACTCGTAAAGCAGGTAGCCCATGGTGGCATGCGCCCCGAAGATCCAGCCCGAGTTGGCATCCACCAGTGCGCTGATGATCCACACGGAGGGCGCTACGAAGGCCGCCAGATACACCACGATCAACCAGGGCGGAAACAGGATCACCCGCCAGTCCAGCCAGCTGTCGTAGCTCATCTCTCGCTCGCTGAAGAAGCTGTGATGATCACCCGTGTGCCGCGCATAGAAAAGCGCCGCCCAGTTGCGTTTGTGATGGCCCAGTTCCCGGTGCACGAGGTACACAGCCGCGTTGAAGACCAGCAGGCCCAAAGGCGCGGCCAGCCATTGCCAAGCCAGGGGTTGCTGGACTTGATTCAATAGCGCGCCATAGGCCGCCAGGCCAAGCCCGAACACGAACAAGGTGTGCAGCAAGGCGCTGTAGTGCGGGCTGACCTGGGCTCGGTAGCGTTGGCGAAAGGCCTGGACGGCATCAGGTGTCATGGTGCGGGGGGCTGGGTGGCTTTGCCTTCCGGTAGAGGGCCTGCAGTCCACCCCCCACCGATCGCTTTGTAGAGTAGCACTGTGGTCAGTGCCCGCGCAGTCTGCGCCTGGATCAGATCATCCTCGCGCTGCAGGGCGCCGAGCTTGGCTTCCAGAACGGGCTGCAGCAAACCGGTGCCTTCGTTGAACAGTTTCTCGGCATGAACGGCCCCGTCGGCTGATGTGCGCCAGGCCGTGGTCAATTGCTGCGCGCGTTGATCCAGCGCACGTCGCGCGCTGTAGGCGTTTTCAACGTCTTCGAGCGCGCTCATCACGGCCTGTTCGTACTGTGCGGCGGCGGCTTCCAGCCGGGCATCGCTGGCCTTGATATTGGCCTGGATGCGCCCGCCTTCAAAGATGGGTAACTTCACGCCCGCACCCCAGGCCGTGAAGCTGGACGAGGCCGAAGGCAGGTTGCCGATTTCCAGGTGCCCGTCGTTGGACAGGAAACCCAGATAGAACTTGGGCAGCACTTCTGCCTTGGCGCTGCCCAGGCGAGCAGCCAGCGCACGCACCTGATTGGCACTGCCGCGCACATCGGGGCGGCGTTCGAGCACGTCGGATGGGAGGATGCCGGGCAGTTGATCAGGGATCACGCTGCCATCGGCCGGTGCACTCGCTGTCGGAACGGGCAGCGCTTTGAGCGCCTCCGGTTGCTGACCCGTCAGTACGGCCAGGCGGCGCAGGCGGGCGCCCAACAGGCTTTGCAGTGGTGCCTTCATGGCCCCCAGCGCTTCGACGGCGGCTTGCGCGCGGTCCACGTCATAGCGGTTGGCCTGGCCGGCGTCAAAGCGGCCCTGCGCATAGCGTTGCAGGCGCTGGGCTGTGCTGAGGCTGCGTTCCAGCACGTTCATGCGTCGCTCGATGCTGCGGGCTTCGATGTAGTTGCTGGCGATGTCGCCCGCCACGATCATCTGTGCGCCGTGCAGCTTTTCCTCATAGGCCAGGGCGGCCTGGCGGGCGGCTTCGGCGTCGCTGCGGCGTGAGCCAAAGATGTCGACTTCCCACGCCGCCGCAAAACCACTCCCATTGAACGAGCTGATGGGGATGTTGATGGGGGGAACGCTGACCGGAATCGGCAGTGGCGGCAGGCTGGGAGGGCTGACATCATTGAACTTCTGGCGGCCCGTGGCGCCGTAGGCCATCAGGGTCGGGTACAGCGCCGATTCGGCCATGGTCACGACGGTGCGTGCTTCCTTGACGCGGGCAATGGCCATGCGGATGTCGGCGTTGGCTGCCAGGCCTTGATCGATCAGTTGGACGAGCGTCGGGTCGGCGATGCCGTGCCACCATCTGGCGATGTCTTGGTCCGTGGCTGTGGCGTTCGGGCTCTTGCTCACTTCGTCAAAAGCCTTGGGCGTGACCACGTCTGCGGGCATGTCCACCTTGATGGTCGTGCAGGCCATGAGGGACAGGCTCAACAAGGTCGCCAGGCCGCAGGTGCGCAGGGCAGGGTGTCGGGTGTTCATGTCAGGTATTCGCAGATAGGCTCGGTACGCGGCGCTCGGCAGGGGCAAGGTGCGATAAGTTCAGTTGACTGCTTCCAGCTGACCTTGCGCGGCTGCCAGCAACACCGCCAGGGCCGTGGAGGCCACGCGTGTGCGCGGGCTGTCGGTCGAGTCGGTCAGGATCACCGGGACGCGGCAACCCAGCACGATGCTGGCCACATCGGCACTGGCCAGAAAAATCAGCTGTTTGATCAGCATGTCGCCCGTTTCCAGGTTGGGCACCAGCAGCACGTTGGCCTGACCAGCTACGGGGGATTCCGGATCCTTGATGCGGGCCACGTCAGCATTGATCGCCGAGTCGAAGGACAGCGGGCCGTCGATCAGACCGCCGGCAAGCTGGTGCCTTTCCAGCATCTTGCACAGGGCAGCGGCGTCCATGGAGGATGGCAGGGCACTGGTGATGGAATCTGCTGCCGACAGGATGGCCACACGGGGCTCGTCGAAGCCGAGGATGCGGGCCAGATCGATGGCGTTCTGGACGATGTCGCGCTTGTCTTCCAGCGTGGGTTGCACGTGGATGGCCGCGTCAGTGATGATGATGGGGTGATCGCACTTGGGCACGTCGGCCACATAGGCATGGCTGGCGCGGCGGTGGAGGCGCAAGCCGCCTTCTGGCGCCATCACTGCTTGCAGCAGCGTTTCACGACCGATGTGGCCTTGCATGATGGCATTGACGCTGCCCGCTCGCGCCATGGCCACGGCTTGCAGGGCGGCGCGCATGGGTGTGGGGGCCTCGTCCCACTCACAGCCCGAGAGGTCCAGCGCCAGTTCTGCAGCCAGTGCCTCGATGCGCGCGCGCGGGCCGATGACGAGGGGCTTGATCAGGCCAGCTTTGGCCGCATCCAGCATGGCCATCAAATTGTGAGCCGCATCGGGAAACACCACGGCACATCGGATGGCGGCGTGGGATGTGGTCAGGGCCATGAGTTGCGCAAACCGCTCATGACGGTAGAGCTGAAGATCAGGCAAGGGCTGGGCTGCCCGCTTGACCTTGAGCGTAGGTGCCATGACCTCCGCCTCACCGGTGATCACGGGCTTGCCCAACTGGTTGCTGCACAGGCAGTCCAGCAGCACCATGTTCTTGTCGCGCTTTTCCTTGACGGTGACCTTGACCGTGATGATGTCGCCCACGTTCACCGGTCGCACGAAGCGCAGTTGCTGGCCCACATAGATCGTGCCGGGCCCGGGCAGTTTGGTGCCCAGCACGGTGGAGATCAGGGTGCCGCCCCACATGCCGTGCGCGATCACTTTGTGGAAAGGCGTGTCACGGGCATAGGCCTCATCGAGGTGTGCGGGGTTCACGTCACCGCTGAGGATGGCGAACAGCTCGATGTCGGTCTTGGTCAGCTCTCGGGTCAGTGAGGCACAGTCACCCACCTGCAGTTCGTCGTAGCAGCGGTTCTCCAGCATCACGGGTGCGGCGGCATCCAGTTCGGTGTTCATCTTGTTGGTGCTCACTGTTCGTGCACGTAGTCGCCGGGGGCGTCGGGCAGCTTCTTCTTCTGGCCGGGCAGGCCCATGCGCGGCGCTGCGGTCAGGCCGCTGGAGTGCTCGACCAGCCAGTTTTCCCAGGCAGGCCACCAGGAGCCCTCCTGATGTGGCGCCTCTGCCTGCCAGCGTTCGGGCGAGATGTAGCGCTCGTCCGGTGTACGGTGGCGCATCTGGAAGTGGCGATGCGGGTGTCCTGGCTCGCTGACAATGCCCGCGTTGTGGCCGCCACTGGTGAGCACGAAGGTGATGTCCAGCGGCAGCAGGTGCAGCTTGTAGACGGACTTCCAGGGCGCCACGTGGTCGCTGATGGTGCCCACGGCAAAGCAGGGGATACGGATGTCGGTGAACCAGATGGGGGAGCCATCCACCTCGTAGCGGCCCGTGGCCAGGTCGTTGTGCAGGAAGAGCTTGTGGAGGTACTCCGAATGCATCCGGGCCGGCATGCGCGTGGTGTCGGCGTTCCAGGCCATCAGGTCATTGGGCTTGTCGCGCTGGCCCAGCATGTAGTCCTTCAAGGCGCGTGACCAGATCAGGTCACTGGTGTGCAGCAGCTTGAAGGCACCGGCCATCTGCGAGCCTTGCAGCACGCCTTGTTCGGCCATCATGGCCTCCAGCAGGTTCACCTGGCTGTGGTTGATGAACAGCAGCAACTCGCCAGCTTCGGTGAAGTCGCCTTGCGCAGCAAACAGGGTGATGGTGCCCAGGCGGTCGTCGCCATCGCGGCCCATGGTGGCGGCCGCGATTTCCAGCATGGTGCCCCCCAGGCAGTAACCCACGCTGTGGATCTTGCGCTCAGGGATGATGGTGCTGATGGTGTTGACGGCGGCCATGACCCCATCGACACGGTAGGTCTCCATGCTCATGTCGCGGTCGACCGAAGTCGGGTTCTTCCACGAGATCATGAAGACCGTGTGGCCCTTGTCGACCAGGAACTTCACCAGCGAGTTGTGCGGCGAGAGATCCAGGATGTAGTACTTCATGATCCATGCCGGCACGATCAGGATGGGCTCGGCGTGCACCTTGTCGGTCGTGGGGCTGTACTGGATCAGTTCGATCAGGTGGTTGCGGAAAACGACCTTGCCCGGCGTGATGGCCACGTTCTGGCCGGGGGTGAATTCGTCCACGCCGGCTGGAGGGAGCTTGTGCACGATGCGATGCAGGTCATCGAGCCAGTTCAGCGAGCCGCGAAACAGGTTCACGCCGTGTTCGTCCTGGGTGGCATTGAGCACGTCCGGGTTCATCCAGGGCACGTTGGACGGCGAGAACACGTCCATCCACTGGCGTGCCGCAAAGGTGGCCACGTTCTCGTGCTTGTGGCTCACGCCGGGCACATCGCGTGTGGCGCGGTCCCAGGCGCGCTCCATGACCTGGAAGGTCTGGGCATACAGGTTATAGGGCCAGTGTTGCCAGGCCGGGGTGCTGAAACGCGGGTCGTTGCAGCATGTGGCAGACGGGTTGGCCTGCATCAGGTTGGCCGCAGCCTGCTGGGCATCTTCCAGCGTGCCCTTGATCACGTCGAGCTGCTTGCCCGGCGAGATCATGAGGTGCGACAGCCAGTCGAGGTAAACCAACATGCCGTGGATGTGCGACATGCCGCCTGTCAGTTGGCCCAGTTCGCCCTGCACATGGCGGTCGATCTTGTGGACCAGTTCCTGCCACTGGTCGCCGGCGGGCGTTTGTGTTTGTACCTGGATGTCGTTGCTCATGTTATTCACCTTGTATGTGTCGATGTCAGCCTTGTCTGGCCAGCATCGAACGGAATCTTGTCAGGGCGATGAAAAGAAAGAGTGCCCCACAAGCGGCCACGGCCAAAAGTTGGGGCCAGACGATGTCGATGCCCGCACCCCGGTACAGCACGGCCTGGGTCATCTTCACGAATTGCGTGGTGGGCGATATCTGCACGATACGCTGAATCAGCTCCGGCATGCTCTCGACCGGCGTGGCGGCGCCGGACAGCAGGTACAGCACGACGTAGACAGGGGCGGCCAGCAGCCCGAATTGCGGCATGGACGAGGCCAGTGTGGCCAGCAGGATGCCCAGGGCCGTGACGGCAAACAGGTAGAGCGCCGTGCCTGTGAGGAACAGCGGCACCGAACCCAGCAGGGGCACATGCAGCCATTCATGCACCACCAGCCACAGCGACAGACCGACGGCCAGCAGGATCACGCCACCGTTGGCCAGGATCTTGGCCATGGCGATCTCGCTGGGCCTTACCGGCATGACCAGCAAGTGTTCGATGGTGCCGTGCTCGCGTTCGCGGATGACGGCCGCACCCACCAGGATGATGGCCAGCACGGTGACGTTGGTGACGATCTGCATGACCGACGTGAACCAGTGCGACTGGTTGTTCGGGTTGAACAGCACATGCATCACCGGCGGTGCGGGCAGCATGGATTCGATGCCTTGCTGGTGGAAGAAGTCCAGCAGTTCCTTGAGGAAGATTTGGTTGAGGTAGACCACGCCCAGGCCGGCCTGCGTCATGGCGGTGGCATCCACGGTGACCTGGATGGCGGGTGCGCGGCGCGCCAGCACATCGGCTTCAAAGCGCGGCGGGATGTCGATCACGAAGATGACGTCGCTGCGGTCCAGCGCCAGCGTCGCCTCCTGGTGGGTGATGTCACGCGGGGCCTTGAAGTAGGGCGGGCGAATGGCATCGCGCAGGCGGCGCGAGAGCGCCGAGTTGTCGCTGTCGATGATGCCGACCGAGGCGTTGGCCACTTCGGCCTTGACGCCCTTGGCCGTGGAGTAGATGGCCACCGTGAAGGCGAAGATGATGAGGGCCATCAGTGGCACGTCGCCAAACAGGCTGCGCAGCTCCTTCATGGCCAGGCGCGAGACGTTGAGGATCCATTGGCGCATGGTGCTCAACCCTCCTGCTTTCTGACCAGCACCCGTGCCAGCCCCAGGTAGAGCAGGCCGAAGCCGGTCAAGGCGGCGTACATGGGCACGAAGCTGTCAAAGCTCAATCCCTTGGTGAAGGTGCCCAGGCTGATCAACTGGAACCACGATGCCGGAAAGCCTTTGCCGACCCACAAGGCCGAGCCCGTGAGGGTGGACACCGGGTAGAGCAGGCCCGAGAAGTTCACCGAGGGGATCAGGCAGATGATGGCTGAGGCAAAAGAGGCGGCGACCTGTGATTGCAGGAAGGCCGAGATCAGCAGGCCCAATGCGGTGGTGGCGAACACGAAGGTCAAGGCGCCGAGCGCCAACGCGAAGAAGTTGCCTTTCAAGGGTACCTGCAACAGCACGATGCTCAGGAAGACCAGCGTGAGAAAACTCACCATGGCCAGCGCGATGTACGGCAGTTGCTTGCCCAGCAGGAACTGGCCCACGCTGGCCGGCGAAGCGTACAGGTTGATGATGGAGCCCATCTCTTTTTCGCGCACCACGCCCAGGGCCGTGAGCATGGCCGGGATGATGATCAGGCACAGCATCAGCAGGCCCGGTGTGGAGGCATAGATGCTGCGGAATTCCTGGTTGTAGGAAAAGCGCGGTTCCAGGCTGGCGGGCAGGGTGGGCGGCGTCAGTCCCGGTTGCTCCCTGGCAAAGCGCATGGCGTGTTCCAGCACGATGCCGGTGGCATAGCCCCGCACGTTTTCGGCGGTGAAGGGGCTGGCGCCGTCAATGTAGAAGGCGACTTCGGGCCGCCTGCCGCCGATCAGGTCTCGCCCGTAATGCGGCGGGATCTCCACCACCAGCGCGGCGTCGTGGGCTTGCAGCACGCGGTTGATGTCGGCCATGTCCCGCAGCGGTTCGCGTTGTTCAAAGTAGCGCGAGCCAGCAAAGTGCTCGATCAACTGGCGGCTGTCGTAGCTCTGATCGTGGTCCAGCACCGAAAACGCCACGTGCTCGATGTCGAAGGAGATGCTCCAGGCAGCGGTCACCAGCAGGATGATGGGGCCCAGGATGGCGAAGGTCAGGCGGATCGGGTCACGCTTGAGCTCCATGGCCTCACGGCGGGCGAAGGCCCACATGCGTGACAGCCACAGGGTCATGCCATTGCTGCGCTGGTGGTTGGCTTGTATCGACGCTCCGCTGGTTGGTGATGGTGCGGCTTGTTGCCCGGTCTGTGGCACCTCGGCCTTCACCGTAGAGGCTGCCTGCGCGGCCTGCACGGTGTCGTCGGCCTGTTCGAGGTAGGCGATGAAGGCGGTCTCCAGCGTGTCGGCCTGCTTGCTGTCGCGCAGTTCCTGCGGCGTGCCCACGGCCAGTACCGTGCCACGGTGCATCAACGAGATGCGGTCGCAGCGTTCGGCCTCGTTCATGAAGTGGGTGGACACGAAGATCGTGACCTGTTCTTCGCGTGCCAGCTTGGCCAGCTGACGCCAGAACATGTCGCGCGCAGCCGGGTCCACGCCCGAGGTGGGTTCATCCAGAATCAGCACCTCCGGGCGGTGCAGGCAGGCTGCGGCCAGTTGCAGGCGCTGGCGCATGCCCAGAGACAGCGCCATCGGGTTGGCATCGGCGTGCTCGGCCAGATCAAAGCGCTTCAGGCCGTCTTCAATGGCGGCATCGGCCGCCGCACCTTCGAGGCGATACAGCCGGGCATGCAGCGCCAGGTTTTGCCGCACGCTCAGTTCTTCATACAGCGAGAAGGCCTGGGACATATAGCCCACACGCATGCGCGTGGCCAGGTCCCAGGCGTTGATGGGCTGGCCCAGCAGCATGGCTTCGCCGTCGCTGATGTCCAGCAAGCCGGTGAGCATCTTCATGGTCGTGGTCTTGCCGCAGCCGTTGGAGCCCAGGAAGCCGAAGATCTCGCCCCGCTCGATGCGAAAGCTCACGTTGTTGACGGCGATGAAGTCGCCAAAACGGCGTGTCAGCCCCCGGGCTTCGATGGCGGGCGGGCCGTCCGTGTGGGCGCGAGGCGGGATCACCAATGGCTCGCCGCTGCCGCGCTTGTCCGGTGGCAGCAAGGCGATGTAGGCTGCCTCCAGTGTCTTCTCGGGTGTGCGCGCCAGCACCGCGCGCGTTTCATCAAACACGAGGATGCGCCCGGCGTCCATGGCCACGAGGTATTCGAAGCGCTCGGCCTCTTCCATATAGGCCGTGGCCACGATGACGGTCATGCCCGGGCGTTCGCGGCGCAAGGTTTCCACCAGCGACCAGAACTGGCGGCGAGACAAAGGGTCCACGCCCGTGGTGGGCTCATCCAGGATCAACAGATCGGGGTCGTGGACGAGCGAACAGCACAGGCCCAGCTTCTGCTTCATGCCGCCCGAGAGCTTGCCGGCGGGGCGGTCGCGGAAAGGCGCCAGACCGGTGGCGTCCAGCAGGCGCTGGATGCGGGCTTCGCGCTCGGCGGCGCCTTGCCCGAACAGGCGCGCGAAGAAGTCGATGTTCTCGGCTACCGAGAGGGTGGGGTACAGGTTGCGCCCCAGGCCTTGCGGCATGAAGGCCACGCGCGGCGCCATTTGCGCGCGGTTGTTGGCGTCGTCCATGTTCAGGCCGAGCACCTCGACCTGCCCGTGCTGGATGCGCTTGACACCCGCGATGATGGACAGCAGTGTGGACTTGCCCACGCCATCAGGCCCGACCAGGCCGATGGTCTTGCCCATCGGGAGCGTCAGGTTGACGTGGTCCATGGCACGCGTGGCGCCATAGGTGTGCCCCAGGTCTGTGACCTTGACGGCCAGCTCCTGCGCAGCGCCCACGGGCTTGTCGGCTTCAGGCCGGTTCATGATGGTGTGGCCTGTGCTCAGGGTTCGGCAGCTGAGGCGGCTTCAGCGGGAGGCAGTTTGACGCTGAGCTTGGCGGGCCAGGCCACAGACGCATCCGAGCGAACGAAGCCATAGCCGGTGAGGCCTGCCTTCACATAGGCGGCATATTGATTGGCCACGTCCGTGGGCACCTGCAGCTTGACGCGGTAGACCAGCTTGTCTCGCTCCGACATGGTCTCTACGTACTTGGGCGTGAACTGCGCTTCACCGGCCACAAAGGACACCCGCGCGGGGATGACGAACTGCGTGGCGGCATCCAGCACGATGCGGGCCTCGTCGCCCACCTTGAGCTTGCCCGCCACCGAGGTGGGCAGGAACACGGTCATGTAGACGTTGGCGGTGTCCAGCAGCGTGGCCACACGGCCGCCGGACGGGATGACGGATCCTGGCTCCACCACGCGGTATTCGATGCGGCCTTTCACGGGCGCACGCAGGCTCATGTCGTCGATGGCGATGTCCAGGCGCTTCATATGTGCTTCGGCTTCAGACCGGGCCGCAGTGGCCTCGCCAATAGCAGCGGTGGCCACCATGACCCCGGCATTTTCGCCATCGCGTTGGGCCTGCCGACGCTCCACTTCGGCGCCGGATACCAGTGCATCCTGCTTCAGGCGCGTGGTGTGATCCAGCTCCAGCTGAGCCATGCGAGCCATCACCTTGCGGACCTCGGTTTCTGCCGCCGCGCGTTGCATGGCCTGACCTGCACGCTGGCGGGCGGCCTCCACGGCGGCGCGTTGCGCGACCAGCTCGGTGCTGTCTTGCCGGGCGATCAGGTCGCCAGCTTTGACTACATCGCCTTCACGCACGGGCAACTCGATGATGCGCCCGGGGTACTTGGCCGCGATCTCGATGCGTTCGACCTCCAGCCGCCCGTTGCTGCGCACCAGCCCGGCAGGAATCGGATCGCGATGGCTGTTGACCCACCAGGCCACGCCACCGGCCACGCAGGTCAGGGCTGCCAGGATCAGCCAGGTGTTGGTTTTCTTGCTCATGGGTGGACAGGCAGATGGGCCGCGCTCAACAACTGGGCGCGCAGATGAGGGGCGATCACGTCGAGCAACTGTTCGACGCGTTCGGGGGTGATGGCGTCCCAATCCATGCGACGCATCAATACCGAGTCTGCAAGACGGAAGCAGACAAACTGATGAAGCGTGACAAAGGAGAGCACGCGGGTCTGGAAATCGTCAGGCGAACGCTGGATGATGCGCGCCATGATGTCGGTGAGACATTGCTGCATGGGCTCGACCACCTGCGCAAAGATGCGCTCGAAGGCTTCGCCATGTTCGGCTTGTGCGCGCAGAAAGAACTGGATCCAGCTGGCAGGCACCTTGTCGGCCAGCAACAGACGGGCCTGTGTGAGCGTGAAGGCCATCACCTGGTCGATCAGTGCGCGTACGTCTGTTGTTTGGTCGCTCTGCTCTTTGAGCAACTGGAGCGGTGCGGCTTGTTCCTGCTCGATGAAATCAGCCAGATAGCCAGCCGCTTCCGCGTACAGGTCTTCCTTGGATCCAAAGTAATAGGGGATGGCGCCCAGGTTCATTTCGGCCGCCTGCGCGATCATGCGCGTGGTGGTGGCATCGAAGCCGTGTTTCCCGAACAGATCCAGCGCAGCCAGGACCATGCGCTCGCGAGCCTGGGCGCCACGGGATGCGTCCGGTGTTCGGCTGGCAAGATGGGCTGGAGCAGACATGGCACGATCTGAAATCAAAGTCAGTCGATCGTATGACTTTGAGTTTCTAAGGGTTTGACCTAGGTCAAGCTGCCCTTGCCGCAGTTCGAATTCGCGTCAGGCAGCGGTGCCAGATTGACGACGTTGAAGCATGAAAACGGCGTCCGCCCCAAAGGTGACCAGCTTGTCTGCGCTCACCAGGCGTTCGCTCTCATCGACCTCGAAGCCGAATTTGCGCCAGAACATGCAGGATCCCTGTACCGCGATCAGCCCCATGTTTTGAAGCCCCAAACCCTGTCGCTGCACCTTGGCCTGCTGTATCAACACGGATGCCAGACCTGTGCCTCTCGCGGTGTGCCCAATGGCCAGGTCATGAACGTAGAGCCAGTCGGCACGTTCGGCGCATCGGAAGTCGCTGGCGTGCAGGGCAGGCAGTTGGCTGCCTTGTATGGGCAGGCACACCAGATAAGCGCATACCTCGCCGCCCAGTTCGGCGACCCAACAGGTGTCGGGGGATGCCGTCCACTTGGATTCAAACGCCTCAACAGGCTCCTGGAAATCCGAGGAATAGCACTGTTGCTGAATCAAGAGCACCGCGGCAAGATCTCGCTGCAGCATGGGGCGAACCTGATAAGTGGAATGAGCCATCACGAAGAAAGTGCGCGTTTAACCTGAGGTGTTTTTTTCAGACAGTCGCCAGTGGTCACGCAAACTGATCGGCGCTTCGTGCAAACTGCTGCCTTTTGTGGCGTAGGTCGTTTGAGGTCAAGTATTCATGATTACATATCAGCGTTCCAAGTCCTGGCAGATTGCGGCGGCAGTGGCCGTGGTGGCCGGGGTGGCAGGGGCCATTTACTGGTTCTCTGGCTCCTCTGGTGAGCAATCTGGCGTGGTGCTGGCAGACAACGCCGCCAGCGGCGCAGGCTGGGTGCAACCTGGTGTGGGTACCGACGATCTGGCTGCATCGCTCAAAGTACAGATGCTGGCCGATGGCCGTCCGGCTGATGTCCAGTCTGAAGACTGGGACACCTTGAATGCGGTGATCACCAAGCTGGGGCAGCCCAAACAGGAAGCCGAGCGCATCGTCGGCTATTTGCGCTACCAGCATACATTCGAAGCTTGGCAGACCCTGGATGAAATCAAGGACGCCAAGCGCCGTCAGGCCGCCGCCAAAGCCTTGTTGGGCGAGTTGCCCGGCCGTCTGTCATCTGGCGAGTTCACGCCCATCGAAGCCAACCTCATGGGTGCCGTGTTGCTGGCCGATATCGAGCCTGACGAGAACAAGCGCAACAAGTTGGTCGAAGAGTTGCAAGGCAATCTCAATGGCATTGCGCCCATGACCGAGGACGAGCAGCAGATGCAGGCCAAGACACGCCAGACTGAACTCAAGCGCCGCATGGCCACGGCCTATGGCGAGTGGCAGGCCAAGACCAATCCCGCCGACCGCACGCCAGCCAAGCTGGAGCAGGCGCTGGAGGAAGTGCGCCGCGCCTACAACAGTGGCGAATTTTGATTCGACAGGCAGACGTGCGTCGGCCCTGTCTGGCGACGTTTGTCAGTTGTTCAGTTTGCGGCGGGCGGCAATCGCGATGCCGAACAGCCCTAGTGCCAGCATGCCCACGCTTGGGATCTCGGGCACCATGGTGCTGGTGTAAGCCTTGTCTGAGACGTTGAAGCGCAGGCCGGGCGAGATATTGATATCCAGCCGGCCGAAGTCAAGGTCGCCCAGCACCGCAACAGCGAAATCTTGCAGCACAAGCGCTTGAGCGAATGCGGTTTGTGCGCCCTTGGTCAAGTGCATCTGTGTCAGCGACATCTGCATCGACAGGCCACCTGTGGTTGAAACGTGCAGACCTTGCGCCACGTTGAAGTTGTAGACGTCAAAGTTCTTGCTCGTGCCTGCCGCAGTGATGAGGTCGGCAGACAGGACATTGCGTTTGAAGTCCAACGAGAAGTTGGCGAGTTGCAAGCCACCTTCCTCGCTGTAGATCCCCAATGCCGAACCACTGGCTTTGCCTGACACAGGTGACAGGCTGAGCGGCAGCAGGTTCATGGACAGCGCCACTTCCGTCACCGGCATGTTGAACGACCAGGCTGTGGGCGAGGTCTGTTTGCTGTTGCCCAGACCCGTGACGTACATGCCCATATTGGTCATCAGATCCTGCACGTCGCTGTTGAAGCTGAACACCGAGTTGGCGTCCAGATTGGTGGTCGGCAGTGTCATCGTGATGGCAGATGCCGACGTGCTGAGCGACGCGGCCACGAATCCGATCGAGACCGTGGCGAGTTGCAGTGTGGATTTGAAGTGTGTAGCCATCTGATACTCCTGCCGTGGCTGGCCATGTTCGGGCGATGACCCGACCTTGCCTTGACTCAAGGATGACAGAAGGTATCCGGCGTGACACGCCCCGCATTGCACTGAAAGCGGGGGGCGGTCAAATTGTTCACGATATGGCGCGATGTGCTGTGTGGCCTTGGCGACAGCATTCGCCGTGGTGCGTTGCTTACGAAATGAGTCTGGGCGCAGGAGCGTGATCTGGTTCACGCTAGAATACACATCAGCGCGGGTGTCGTTCAATGGTAGGACTCTTGCTTCCCAAGCAAATAACGTGGGTTCGATTCCCATCACCCGCTCCAGATGCGCATGAAAAAGGGCCAGTCACATTGACTGGCCCTTTTTTCGTTCCGCGCTTTCTGGCGCGAAGCTTGTCAGCGCGGCAGCAGCACTTACTTTGCAATCCCATGCGGGTAGCACAGGCCCCCGGTGATTTCGATCGTCGTGGCGTTGAGCGCTTCATTGCTGACGCAATGCGCAATCAATTCGGCGATTTCATTTGGTTCGATCAGGCGATCAATGTGCACATCTTCCAAAATGGCGTGCAAGGCAGCCTGGTTCATGCCCGTCAGCATGGGGGTGGCGGTGTAGCCCGGTGCAATGCCCACGCAGCGAACGTGCCGTATGCCCCGCATCAGGAACTCGCCCACGATCATTTTGGGCATCATGGCCACGGCCGCTTTGGCCGATGCGTAGTTCAGTTGCCCGATCTGGCCCACCTTGTTAACCGATGAAATCGGCACCAGCAGGCCTTCCCATCCGCCATTGACCATGGCTTCTGCTGCATCGCGCAGGGTAAGGAAGGTGCCGGTGAGGTCGATGTCGATCACGGGCTGCCATTTGTCCAGCCCCAGCTTCTTGGAGACCTTGCCGGTGTCCTTGTCCAGCGAGAGCATGGTGCCGTCACGGATGATGCCGGCGCAAGCCACAGCGATGTTGAGTTGCCCGAAAGCCTCCAGCGTGCCCTGGATGAACCGGGCGGTTTCGGCTTCGCTGGTCACGTTGGCCTGGATGCCAATTGCTTCGCCACCCGCAGCCTTGACGTCGGCCACCACGCGATCGATGTCTTGTTGAACCATGTCGATCACGGCGACCTTGGCGCCTTGTTGCGCAAACAATTTGGCAATGGCCTCGCCAATGCCCTTGCCAGCGCCCGTGATGAGCGCAACGCTACCTTGAATGTTCATGACGTTTCCTGAAATGGATGGTTGACGGGTCAATTCGCCTGGAAGGAGGTGCTGTCCTTGTTCCAGTTGATGAAGTTGGGGTGCGCCACGTTCGGCCCGACGATCTTGAGATCGCCCACCAGGGTGGGATGCGCTACATCGGGGCCGACGACCTTGATGCCGACCGGGTAGATGGATTGGATCAAGGCGTGTGCACGCCGCATGGCTTCGTCCGCTGTCCGCCCCTTGAACAGGCCGGCGCCAACCAGGGCTGAGCCACCCGTGGCCAGGTCGCGTGTGATGTCCCAGGCATTGCCGGCGGCGACGACCGAGAAGGCCAGGTTGTTGTAGGTGAGCTTTGTCATCTTCGTGTCCTTAGAGCGCTGGGCTCAGAGCTTGCGCAGGACGGTGACGCAGTTGGTCACGGCCGAGCCACCCACGTTGAACGCCACGCCGATGTCGGCCTTGCGTGCGGGCACACCGATGGGCTCGCCAATCAACTGCTTGTAGATCAGTGTGTGCATGGAGGCGCCGGTTGCGCCGACGGGGTGCCCCTTGGCTTTCAAGCCGCCTGACAGGTTGATGGCCACGCGGTCATCGCGCGTGAAGCGACCTTCCAGATAGTCGTAACCTGCGCGACCGTCCTCGGCCAGCCCCAGGGCCTCGGCGGACATGATCTGGTTGATCGTGAAGCAGTCATGCACCTCAGCGAGATCGATATCGCCCGGCGTGATGCCCGCTTCCTTGTAGGCTTTGGCGGCGGCGTCCTTGCCAGCCATCAACTCGTACATATTGGGTCGCACGTTTTCAGGCAGACGCTCAACCGAGTGGCCGATGCCTGCGATCTCTACTGCGCGGTGTTTGTTGGGTACGTGGGCAGTCTGCGTGATCACCAAAGCGGCCGCACCATCCGACACCAGCGAGCAATCGTGCAGACGCAATGGCGCTGCGATCACCATGTTCTTGCTGCGGCCGCGTTCGTCGAGTTCATTGAGCTTCATGATCTCGGCCACGGTTTGCGGGCCGTTGCGGACGTGAGCCAGCGGGTTCTCCGCGCCATGTCGATAGGCCAGTGCGCCGACGGTCCAGAGCATCTGCTCCAAGGTGGCCTGGTCGATCTTGTGATGAGCCTGATAGCCCTTCGCATACTCGGCAAACAGCATGGGGAAGTTCCAGCCCTTTGACCCCTCGCTGGGCCAGTGTGAACAGCAGGCCAGCACGTGCGTCATTTGAGGGGTCGGCAGGAGGTTCATCTTTTCGACGCCAATCACCAGCACATGGCGCGCGCGCCCGGCTTCGATGGCATAGATCGCGTCATACAGGGCCACCGTGGATGAGGCACAGGCGCATTCGCACCGTGTCATGGGCTTGAAACGCAGCGAGGGGTCGATCTCTGCGGCGATGGGGGCCACATGCTCCTGGTTGACGAAGGAGGCCGGCGAACAGGATCCCACATAGATGGCATCGATGTCCCTTGCATCCAGCCCGGCATCGGCAATTGCACCACGGCCCGCTTCAATGAGCAGGTCGTAGTAGGTTTTGGTATCGGTCAACAATCCGGTCGCCTTGTCCTTGTGTACGAAAGCGCCGAATGCCGTGTTGTAGGCACCAATGATGCTGGCCTTGCTCATGTTTCACCTCAGCCGAACGTGATTCGACGGATGCCGAACCTTCTGCTCGCAGCATGTGAGCACAGGCGCTTCAACTTGATGACAGGACGTCAAGTGCGAACGATTCCCTTGGTGTGGATCAAGGCCATGGATGTCATCTTCCACTGTCGAGAAGTTGTCATGGTGTGGCGATAGATTGATCCAGCAAGCAATTCAAGTATCGGAGTTTTGCCATGTTGACAACTGAACAAATCGTCGCAACAAACAGTGCCCACATGGAGGCCGTGCATGAGCTGACTGGTACTGCCGCCTCGTACAGTCGAGACCTGTTTCAGATCGCTGTTGGACTGGGTTACGAGTTCAGCCGCTTGGCCGAGGCTCACCTGGCTGAGTCCCACCAACACGTGGTCAGCGTCATGGAGAGGGCCATGAAGCACGTGCCGAATGGCGCGGAAACCATTCAGAAGGCCATGGAAAGCTATGTGTCCAACTCGGCTCAGGCGGAGGGTGTCGCGAACAAGGCTGTCGCAAAGCGCCGCAAGGCCGCATGAACGCGGCGCTCAGCGCGAGGTAAACAGGACGCCGCCTTTTGGCAGCGCGCGTGCTGCTTCACACCACCAGATGCTGCGCCGACATGTAATCCTGCCGAAACGCTTCGAACGGTTGGGTGTCGGCTGCCTCTATCGCAGCCTGTTCGGCCATGGAGTCCAGAGCCTGCTGTGCAAACTGCGCGAATTCCATGGCGGGCAGTGCACTGGCCATCAGAGCTTGACGAATCTGTGTGGATCTGGCGTGCGCAAAGCCCACGTGGCCGTTAACGGGATCCTGCTGCATGGCTGCCACCACGCGGGCTGAAGGTAGCGGTGCCGCATCGTTCAAGGCGTTTGCGGCAGATTGACAGGCTTGAGCGTGGGCCTCTCCGCCGTGCAGTTTGTCCAGTGCGTGGGCGATGGGAGCGCACTCGGCCAGCAATTCCTTGGCCCAGTCTGCGAGCAAGACCTGCTGGGCCCCGCGCTCCAGTCGAAGGCCTGGTTCGCGCCCTCGCGAAGCGACTGCCTGCTGGTTGCGAGCCAGTGCCGCAATCTCCTGGGGCGTGTCCAGCGGGCTGTCAGACAGGAGGCAATGCAGCAGGAAGACATCCAGAAACAGCATGGTGTTTTCATCGATGCCGACTGGCAGGAAGGGGTTCAGGTCCATGCACCGCACCTCGACGTACTCCACGCCTCGTTCGCGCAGGGCGTGCAATGGCCGTTCACCTGATCGGATGACGCGCTTGGGGCGAATGGTGCTGTAGAACTCGTTTTCGATTTGCAGCAGCGAGGTGGACAGTTGCCTGTAGTCCCCTTGGCTGTCACGGATACCCATGGCTTCATACGGGGGGTAGGCGCGTGTGAGTGCATCTTGCAGTGAGGCGGCATAGCCCTTCAAGCCGTTATAGCTGACCGCCAGCGTGCTTTGTGCATCGCTCTGGTAGCCCAGGCGCCCCATCCGCAAGGAGGTGGCGTAGGGCAGGTACAGGGTTTGATCTCCCAGAGGCTGCAGGCCATGTGGCTGGCCCTTCACGAAATCGGACGTTACAGCGGGTGAGGCGCCGAACAGCATCAGCAGGAGGAACGATTGCCTGCGAAAGTTCCGAATCAGGCCAAAGTAATCGTCGTTGCTCAGGCCGGGCATCGACCAGTTGTAGTGGATGCCGGAAATGGTTTGCATGCGCCGGCCATAGCGATGTGACAGTCCCATGCGGTAAACCGTTTTGGCGCGCCCCACGTTGGACGTGCCGTACTGGCCGATCGGGATTTCGTCGTCTGGCGGCAGGTTGCAGGGCATGCTGCTGACCCACAGTTGCTCATCGCCAATGGCCTGGTACACAAACTGGTGGATGCGGGTGAGTTCAGCCAGGCAATCCTTCGCCTGGGTATGCGCGCCAGTGACCAGTTCGACCTGCGACTCGCTGAAGTCGGTGGTGATATGGGGATTGGTCAGTGCCGAACCCAACAGGCGAGGGTGGGGCGTCATGGCGAGTTGACCGTCCGAGAGGGTGCGCAGGCTTTCCTTTTCGACCCCGCGGCGAATGCCACGCAGGCGTTCTGGCGGCATCGCACTCAGGCGTTCATGCAAGCGGGTCAAACGCGATCTCCTCAATTCCTGTTGAGGCGCGAAGTTAGCAGAGTTCGGCGAATCTTGCTGAGCGCGGGTTGGGGCGCTGGTATCTGGTGACGAATTTCTTGCGAAAAGTCAGAAGCAGCCTACGGAAAAATCAAATTTGGCCGATACCCCGAAAAGCCGTTGGCCCAAGCAATTCATGACATGTGTTTGATCATCAAGAAACCCCTCGGACGCTGCATCGCGGCTGACTTTTTGGAGAATGCCTGGCAAAGCAACGCCGATGGTTGGGGCAGCTTTCACCTCGCGCAAGGTGAGGTGGTGTGGGCACGTGGGCTGTGTCTGGATGAGCTGCTTGCGCACAATGCCCGTCTGCCGCAGGATGCAGAGGTCTATCTGCATTTGCGCCGCGCTACCTACGGCGAGGTCCATCACGACATGACGCATCCTTATGTGGTCCGACCGGGCTTGCTGCTGATGCACAACGGCAGCATCGATCGCCTGGCGCCGCATGATCCGGCCCGTAGCGACACCTCCGAACTTGCCCGCTTGCTGCATGACATGCTCGGGGGCTTGAGCGACGCGCAGGCCTCGGCCCTCATTCGCTCTCAAGGGTTTCGCACGCTTACCGCGCCATTGATCGAGGGATCCATGGTGCTGCTGATGGATGTGCTGGGCCCCTTGCGGCTAGGACGCGAATGGCACACGATTCAGGTTGGCGACTGGAGCGATGCCATGGTTGGTGTGGATGTGTCCAACATCCACACATGGAGGCGCCCTATGCCAAAGCCAGGACACCAGGACACCAGGACACCGATTCTCAGGGCTGCGCCACTGCCGCCCTGGTTTGATCAGGGACGGGCGCAGGGCCAGCCAAAAAAGAAGTGCTGAACGTGATGCTCCGGCGTGCGGATCAATCCTCGTGCAGCCATCGCCTTGATGGCCGAGCCGCAGAACTCGTCGTCATGCAGCAGCGCGCGCAATGCTGCCAGTGGCGTGAAGCCATTGACCACCGCCAGCAGCCTTCGCTCGCTGGCGTTCAGCGATGAATGGTTGGACAGCAATGCAGATTGGCCTGCGGCGGTTCGCTCGAACACGGAATCCTGAACGTATGACGTAGTCGGGTACATGCCTGCTCCTGGAAGTTGCCAAAATGATCAATCACCATCGCCAGATACCGTCGTCGTCAATGACTGTGTTCTGAGTTCCTCAGTTCGGCTTGAGCATAGCCGGCAACCCTGGTGAAACCCGAATACCCCCTCGCGATGATGGGGCACCTTGTTGTCCTGTCATGCCGCTGGTGGCTGTCCTCGCAGCTTGACCTACTAAAGCACTGCTCTGCCATGGTTTCGTCACAAGTGGATAGCAGACTCGTTGGGATGATTTCTCGGGGGGTAATCAAGCATGCAAAAAAGTCAGGCACTGGCGTCATTGGGGCAACGCGGTCTGTTGATGCCGGTATGGGTGAAGGCCGCATTGGCCGCGAACGACCGGCTCAAGGTTTACCTGACCGTGTTACAGGCTGCATCGAGTCATGCAGGTCACCCAGATCGCGAGGCGCTGGACCTCACCCGCGAACTGGACGCTGCCGGCTTGGGCAACGCCACCTGGTTGCATGATTTGCCCTCTGGCGCCAGTTGCATCGATGGCACTTTGATCGTGCCCGAACTGGATCGCCTGATCAGCAGCCTGTCGGACGATCTGGCCACGATGGCCAGGCCGGTGCTGGAGGCCTGTACCGACGACGCCGAGCCGCATCTGCGTGTGCACCAATGGCAGGACTGGCTGGACGCACTGCACGGCGAACAACTGGACAAGGCACAGTTGCACAGCCTCACGCATGGCGATCGACATGCGGACGACAGCGTGCACCTGCTGATCATGGACCTGCACAAGCAGATCAACCATCTGGCTGCCTCGCTGGCCAGCGAGGTGATTGATGGGGCGCATGTCTGGCAGTTGAACGATGAGGATCGGCCCCTGGTCAGCGCCTTCATGCGGGGGCTTAACCGTACTGCGCCACTGAAGCTGGATCACCCGGGACTGGACACGGCTGCCACGCGTGACGGCGATCAGTTGCTGCTGCAAAACGACATTGGCACCAATGACGCCCACGTGCTGGTCATGCGCGTCAAAGGGCTGGACATCAGTCTGACTTACTCTGATCTGCACAGCAGCCGCTTTGCCTTTTTCCAGAGCCTGCTGGCGCCGCTTGGGGCCTCCTGGTCCGCCACCGAGTCCCGTGTGACGGCCGATCTCAATCAGGGGGCGGCCTATTCGGTGGGGTCTGCGCTGTTTGCTTGCAAGGACGAGGCGCAACTGGCTCAAACGCTGGAGGGCCTGGGCGCCAGCATCGTGTTCCTCATTGACTGGAACCGGGCCCGCAAACGTTTGCTGCATTTCGTGAACAAGGAAGGTGCCATCACCGTGTTGACCGCCGCGGCTCAGGCGGAAGTCGGGCACATGGCCTGGTTGAAGGCCGGTGGCGAGCGGCTGGTATTCAATGCGATGCAAGCCGCTGGCGCAGGAGCCTTTCGCATCGGGGATCGCCTGGATGATGTGTTGGGCGATGCCCAGGCACAGAACTTCCTGCTGGATGTGATGCGCCTGGCCAGCGAGGCCTTGTTGCATGGTCAGCCTCTGGCGCTGGTCGCCGATGAAACGCGTCTGCTCTTGTCTCGGCAGGTGCAAAAGCGCACGACAGAATTTGACCTGCTGGATGACCACGCTGCCTATTGCCAGGCTCTGGCGCAGGCGGTCAGCGATGGGCTGGCTCACGGGCACGACAGCTTGCACGAGGTAGCACAGGATCTGGCTGCGCGTGCCAAGGCCTGGGAGCGTCGCGCCGATCACCTGGTGATGCAGGCCAGGCAGGAAGCCGAGCGTCAACCGCGCTGGCAGCCTGTGGCGCGGCTGATGGCGCTGTCTGATGATGTGGCTGATGCGCTGGAAGAAGCGGCCTTCATGATGAGCCTGATTGCTGATCATCATCAGAAGGGTTGGAACCATGATGTGCGGCAAGCCTTGTCCAGGTTGGCTCGGACCGTCCTGCAGGCCACACAGGATCACATCAAGGCCCTGGCCATTGCGCGCACGCTGGGTAGCCAGAGTGATGCATCCGACAGCGATGCCTTCCTCGCTGCCACGTGGAACGTGCTGAGGGCGGAGCGACAGTGTGATGAATTGCTGCGCCACGCTCGGCGCGTGATCCTCCATGCGATTGACGACGCACCCTCACTGATGTTGGCCAATGACCTGGCCATGACGCTGGAACTGGCGTCCGACCGCTTGCTGGCCGCGGGCTACGGGCTGAGGGAGCTGGCGTTTGACAAGGCAGGAGCACAGTCATGAACACAGCCAACGCGCTGTACCTGATCGGTTGCGGCAGCGCTGAGCAGTTGCGCGATCAACAAAGTGCCGCTACGGCCCAAACCATGGGTTTCAAGGCATACAACCTGCTGCGCATGGCTCAGATCGACTTGCCAGTGCCCCCAGCATTTGTATTGGGGACAGCCTACTGCCAGAACGACACCACACGTGCCGAAGCTTCTGCGCCCAGGACCTGGGTGCCGGGCTTGACGGCCTTGCAGGAGAACTGCGGGCTGTGGCTGGGAGATTCGCGCCGACCCTTGCTGTTGTCGGTTCGATCGGGCGCACCTGTGTCCATGCCCGGCATGATGGAGACGCTGCTCAATATCGGCCTGTGTGATGCCACCGTGGCGGGCATGGTTCGCCAGACCGGCAACCCGCGCCTGGTCTGGGATGCCTACCGCAGACTGGTCGTCACTTACGGCGAAGTCGTGGCAGGGCTGGATCCGGCCTTGTTCGACGCAGAGACAGCCGCCATTGCGGGCGGGCGCGACGAAAGGGATCTGGATTTTGCCGAGTTGCGTGCCATCACGCGCGCCTGTCTGGCTACGTACGCGAGGGAGGCAGGGCACGCATTCCCGCAAGATCCTCAGGCTCAACTGACTGCGGCGATTGCCGCCGTGCTGAAGTCCTGGCAATCGGCCAAGGCCTGTGAATACCGGCGTGTCAACCAGTTACCCGACGACCTGGGGACCGCCGTGACCGTGCAGGCCATGGTGTTTGGCAATGCAGGCGGTCAGTCCGGCGCGGGCGTGGGTTTCACGCGAGACCCGGCAACCGGTGAGCCTCATCTGTGGGTGGACTTCCTGTTCAATGCGCAAGGTGAAGACGTGGTGTCGGGCCGTCGCAGTGCCCATGGGCATGCCGAGATGGCCTCTGTGCTCACACATGCCTGGCAGTCGCTGCAAGACGCAGCCAGCCAAATCGAGCAGCACTTTGGCGACATGCAGGATTTCGAATTCACCGTGCAGGATGGGCAGCTCTACATGCTGCAGACCCGCACCGGCAAGCGCACGCCGCAGGCAGCGGCACGCATCGCACTGGATTTGCTGGATGAAGGCTTGATCTCGCGAGATACGGCCAAGGCGCGCACGGCCAAGTTGACACCGCAGGTCTTGATGACGCAGCGGGTGGTGTCGGCCGATGGGGCTCCTTTGGTGCCACTGGCTCAAGCCGCAACCGCGTGCAATGGTGTGGCCATTGGCGAAATCGCCTTTGACGAGGCCCGGGCTCGCGCGCGCCTGGCAAGCGGGGCGGTTGTCATCCTGGTGCGGCGCGATGCAGAGACCAGTGACATGGCCGCGCTGGAATCTGCAGTGGGTTTGCTGACGCAAAGAGGCGCGCGAACCTCACATGCTGCGGTGGTCGCACGTCAGCTGGGCAAGGTGTGCCTGGTGGGCTGTAGCGCCATGTCGCTGGACGAAGCCACGCGCACCTTGTCGTTTGGCGCCGTGACCTTACACGAAGGTGATGTGCTTACCCTGGATGGCAATGAAGGGGCGATCTATCAGGGGGCGGCCAACACCGTGGCGGAAGAGCCAGTCGAGCTTCTGGCTCGGCTGGCGCAACTCAACAGCGCTCAATGAGCCCCAGGGCCAGCAGCCGATCAACGATGATCCGCGTGTCATGCGGTGACATGCCTGCCAATGTCATCAGCGCGTGAGTGGGTGTCTGGCCATTGACCATACGCAGCCAGAGGATGAGTGCGTGCTCAACTGATGACGCTTGTCCTGCTGCAACGATCTGTCCTTTGTGTGTGCGTTGATAGACCGAGCTATCAAATGGATCCAGATCGTTGCGCATGTACTTCCACACCTTCGGGGTTTTCGCGGCCGATTGCCGCGAGCCGGCAATCTTGCTATCCGTTGGTGACAGTAGCTTGAGCCGGCCATGATCCCTTTGGCGCATTGATCGGCATGCGCAGCCTGCACCTCGGACAGGGCTTACTTGTCCAGCCCACCCAGGCAGATGTACTTGGCTTCCACGTAGTCATCCATGCCTTGGCGTGCACCTTCGCGGCCCAGTCCCGATTGCTTGACGCCGCCAAACGGCACCTCACAGGTCGAGATCAAGCCGGTGTTGACGCCCACCATGCCGTACTCCAGCCCTTCGCTGACCCGGAAGATGCGGCCCACATCACGGCTGAAGAAATAGCTCGCCAGTCCGAATTCGGTGTTGTTGGCCAGTTCGATGGCCTCTGCTTCGGTCTCGAACTTGAACACCGGCGCCACGGGCCCGAAGATCTCTTCGCGGGCCATGCGCATGTCGGCCGTCACGTTGGCGAGCACGGTCGGTTGGTAGAAGTGGCCTCCCGCGATGTTGGCACGCGCACCGCCGGTTACCACCTTGGCGCCTTTGGCCAGCGCGTCGGCCACCAGTGTCTCCACCTTGACCAAGGCGTCAGCCTCGATCAGGGGCCCCTGGGTCACGCCGGCTTCAAAGCCATTGCCCACCTTCATCTGCGCCACGCGCTCGGCCAGTTTGGCCACAAAGGCGTCGTAGATGCCCGATTGCGCATACAGGCGGTTGGCGCACACGCAGGTTTGTCCCGCATTGCGGTATTTGCTGATCATCGCGCCTTCCACCGCGGCATCCAGATCGGCGTCGTTGAACACGATGAAGGGGGCATTGCCGCCCAGCTCCAGCCCCAGCTTCTTCACGGTGGGCGCGCATTGCTTCATCAGGATGCGGCCCACCTCGGTCGACCCCGTGAACGACAGGTGGCGCACCGTGTCGCTCTCGCAAAGCGCCTTGCCTACTTCGATGGACTGGCTCGCATCCGCGGTGATGATGTTGAGCACGCCAGCTGGCATGCCCGCGCGTTGGGCCAGTTCGGCCACGGCCAGGGCCGACAAGGGCGTGGCTTCGGCCGGCTTGATGACCACGGGGCAGCCGGCCGCCAGGGCAGGCGCCACCTTGCGGGTGATCATGGCGATGGGGAAGTTCCAGGGCGTGATGGCCGCGCACACGCCAATCGGCTGGCGGATGACCAGAAAGCGCTTGCTCGGGTCGGTGCTGGGCACGGTTTCGCCGTACACGCGGCGCGCTTCTTCGGCAAACCACTCAATGAAACTGGCGCCATAGCCCACTTCACCCTTGGCCTCAACCAGGGGCTTGCCTTGCTCGGCGGTCATGATGCGGGCCAGGTCGTCGGCGTGCTGGTTCAGCAGGTGGAACCACTTCATCATGATGGCGGCGCGGGCCTTGGCCGTGAGCGCACGCCAGGCGGGCCAGGCGCGGTTGGCAGCCGCGATGGCTGCCTGCGCTTGCTCGGCGCCCAGATTGGCGACTTCCGCCAGGGTGGCACCCGTGGCGGGATCCGTCACGGCAAAGCGGGCAGGGCCGCCCACCCATTGGCCATTTATCAGGGCCTGGGTTTTCAGCAGGGTGGGGTCTTGAAGCAACGCCAGCGGAGAAGTGCTCGTGTTCATCTTGTCGGTCCTCTTGTCTGTCCTCGGTTTTGCGTGCGCCTGGCCCGCTTGAGACGGGTCGGGTGCCATCCGCCATGATAGGGCGCCTCAAACCTATAATCTCTGGTTGCGCCCTTGACCCCTGTCGGGCGGGCAGCATTCCGATACGAGCGACAAAAGTAGAAAGCCCTCATGAAAGCCGCTGATATCCGCAAGACCTTCCTGGAATTCTTCCAGTCCAAGGGACACACCATCGTGGCGTCCAGCCCCGTTGTGCCGGGCGACGACCCGACCCTGCTGTTCACCAATGCGGGTATGAACCAGTTCAAGGACGTGTTCCTGGGCTTTGACAAGCGTCCCTACACCCGCGCCACCACCTCGCAAAAGTGCATCCGCGCTGGCGGTAAGCACAACGACCTGGACAACGTGGGCTACACCGCGCGCCACCACACCTTCTTCGAAATGCTGGGCAACTTCAGCTTTGGGGATTACTTCAAGCAAGCTGCCATCAGCTACGCCTGGGAGCTGTTGACCACGCAGTTCAAGCTGCCCAAGGAAAAGCTCTGGGTCACCGTCTACCACGAAGACGATGAAGCCTACGAGATCTGGAACAAGGTGGTAGGCGTGCCCGCCGAGCGCATCGTGCGCATCGGCGACAACAAGGGCGGCCGCTACATGTCCGACAACTTCTGGATGATGGGTGACACCGGCCCTTGCGGCCCCTGTACCGAGATCTTCTACGACCACGGCCCCGAGATCGCTGGCGGCCCTCCCGGCAGCCCCGATGAAGACGGTGACCGCTATATCGAGATCTGGAACAACGTCTTCATGCAGTTCAACCGCACGGAAGACGGCGTGATGCACCCGCTGCCCAAGCCCTCGGTGGACACCGGCATGGGCCTGGAGCGCATCGCCACGGTGCTGCAGGGCAAGCACAGCAACTACGAAATCGATCTGTTCCAGGCGCTGCTGGCTGCGGCCAAGGGGGCGGTGGACACAGCCGGTGGGGCCTCGGCCGCCACGGGTATCGAAGGTGCAGGTTGTGACGCCAGCAGCCCCAGCCTGAAGGTCATCGCCGACCACATCCGCGCCTGCTCGTTCACCGTGGCCGATGGCGTCATTCCCAGCAACGAAGGCCGTGGCTACGTGCTGCGTCGCATCACCCGTCGTGCCATCCGCCACGGCTACAAGCTGGGCGCTCGCACGCCGTTCTTCCACAAGCTGGTTGCCGCCCTGGTCGAGCAGATGGGCGAGGCCTATCCCGAACTGCGCCAGCACGAAAAGCGCATCACCGATGTGCTCAAGACGGAAGAAGAACGCTTCTTCCAGACCATCGCGCACGGCATGGAAATCCTGGAAGGCGCGCTGGCGAATTTGGAAACCTCGGGTGCCAGTCAGGTCGATGGCGAAACCGCCTTCAAGCTGCACGACACCTATGGCTTCCCGGTTGACCTGACTGCCGTCGTCTGCCGTGAGCGCGATGTGACGGTGGACCAGGCTGGCTTTGACGCTGCCATGGCGCACCAGCGCCAGCAAGCCCGCGCCGCCGGCAAGTTCAAGATGGCTGCTGGCCTGGAATACAGCGGCGTGGCTACTGGTTTCCATGGCTACGAACACCTCACGGTGGACGCCGCCAACGTGACCGCTATCTACGTGGATGGTGCGGCAGTGACCGAAGCCAATGCCGGTGACGACGCCGTCATCGTGCTGGATCACACCCCGTTCTACGCCGAGTCTGGTGGCCAGGCCGGTGACAGCGGCGACCTGCGCAACGGCTCCAGCCGTTTCGTGGTGGAAGACACCCTGAAGATCCAGGCCGAGGTCTTTGGTCACCACGGCCGCGTGGTCGAAGGCAGCATCAAGGTGGGCGACAAGATCAACGCCCGCGTGGACGCCGACGTGCGCGCCAAGACCGTGCGCAACCACAGCGCCACCCACCTGATGCACAAGGCCTTGCGCGAAGTGCTGGGCGATCACGTCCAGCAAAAGGGCTCGCAAGTCACGGTAGACCGCACCCGTTTCGACTTCGCCCACAACGCCCCGATGACGGATGAAGAGATCCGCGAAGTCGAGGAGCTGGTCAATGCAGAGATTCTGGCCAATGCTGAAGCGCAAGCGCAGGTCATGGCCCTGGACGACGCCCAGAAGTCCGGCGCGATGATGCTGTTCGGTGAGAAGTACGGCGAAACCGTGCGCGTGCAGACCATCGGTTCCTCCAAGGAGCTGTGTGGTGGGACCCACGTCAAGCGCACGGGTGACATTGGTCTGTTCAAGATCGTGGCCGAAGGCGGCGTGGCCGCTGGCGTACGCCGCGTGGAAGCCATCACCGGTGCAGCCGCTCTGGCCTACACCCAGAACCTGGAAGCCACGCTCGACGGCGTGGCCGCCCTGATCAAGGCCACCCCGCAGGAAGTACCTGCCCGCGTGGCCGCCGCGATGGACCAGATCCGTGCGCTGGAAAAAGAAATCGCCGCACTCAAGGGCAAGCTGGCATCCAGCCAGGGTGACGAGTTGATGGCGCAAGCCGTGGACGTCAAGGGCGTCAAGGTGCTGGCTGCGGTGCTGGACGGCGCCGATGCCGCCACGCTGCGCAACACGATGGACAAGCTCAAGGACAAGCTCAAGACCGCCGCCATCGTGCTGGCTGCTGTGGACGGTGGCAAGGTCCAGATCGCCGCAGGCGTCACGGCCGATACCACATCGAAGGTCAAGGCTGGTGAGCTGGTCAACTTTGTGGCCCAGCAAGTGGGAGGCAAGGGTGGCGGCAAGCCGGACATGGCCATGGCCGGTGGCACCGATGCCGCAGGTTTGCCCAAGGCCCTGGCAGGCGTTCAGGGCTGGGTGAGCGACAAGCTCTGAGCCCGCCCTCAGCAGGCGTCAAACAACGGCCGCAGCCACCACCCGGTTGCGGCCGTTTCTCTTGCCCTCGTACAGCGCCATATCGGCGCGGGCGATGGCCTGCTCGGCGTTCTCGGTCTTCTGGATCACAGCCACGCCCAAGGTCATCGTGACCTTGAACGGCTCATTGCCGGTGGTATCGATCAGCGTGCCTTCGATCTTGCCGCGGATCCGCTCCGCGACCAGCTTGGCACCTTCCTCGTCGGTATCGGGCAGCACGACCAGGAATTCCTCGCCGCCCCAACGCGCGACAAAGTCCACATCGCGCATGCAACTTTGCAGCGTCTTGCTCACGGACCTGAGTACCGCATCACCCGCGTCGTGCCCTTTGCTGTCGTTGATCGACTTGAAGTGGTCCAGATCACACAGGATGAAGGACAGGTAGGGGGTGCCTCGACGCACTCGGCTTTCTTCGCGGCGGATCACCTCGGTGATCGCGCGGCGATTCTTCAACTGCGTCAACGGATCCGTGGAAGCCATCTCGCGCAGCGCCGCCGCTGCTTTATCGATCAGATAGTAGTAATAGCCGGCCAGGAAGATCAGGATGATCATCACGCCCACCACATTGAAGTAGTGCAGGCCATCGATCACCACCATGGGTAACTCGTTGGGGGGCGTGCGGTGCCGCAGCACGATGTCCAGCACAAGGTAGGTCATCATCACGCCGAGTACCGTGGCGGCCTTGAGTGCCACCGGGCGAATCGAGCTGATCACCGCCACAGGGATAACCAGCAGGATGTAGTAGTGGAAGCCGGTGTCCCAGCCGATCACGGACACCGCCAGGATGGCGTGGCCCAGCACTTCCAGCACGGTCACGGCCCAGGCTTGTTCAACCTGCCCCCGTCGCGCCAGCGCAAACACCCACACATAGCTCAGCACGCTGCCGATGTTCACATAGGCCAGCGAGGTGACATGCGCCCAGAAGAACAGCGAGCAAAAGGCGACATGCGTCAGGCCGGCGATGACGCCGATGCCTTGCAGCAAGGCGCGAAACGCCTCAGGCTGCGTGGCTTCCGTGCCCACCTGCCAGGCCTGTTGCTCACCCTCGTTGGACAGAGATGTGGCAGGCTGGGGTCTGACTGAAGCGGATCCGGATGCGGATGGGGAAGAAATGGCCACGCCGACACTCCTCGCTTGGTGGTTGCATTGATATCGGAATATCGGAAGCGGCACTTGAGTCACCTGGGGTGTGACATTTGCCACGAAGCCCTCTTTGAGTTGGGTGGAAGAAGTGTGAGTTTGTCGCAGCTGCACCCTCGCTGTCATCCCTGATCCTGTGCGTGCTTGCGTTGATCGGGCTAAATTAAAGAACCGAGGAACCGATCAACAGGTGATGAACATGAGCGCCAACAATACAAAACACGATGCCGTGCATCCGATCATCCCGCGCGAGAAGCTGGACTTTGGTCTGAGCGGCGACGTCCCCAAGTACTGGTTCGGGGGGGATCCCTTCAAGAGTCGTTTCTGGGATGCCCTGTCCATCATCTTCCCGCCTGGCGAGAAGTTCTTCATGACCTGCGTGCGCGATTTCCGCGACCAGATCCAGGATCCCAAGCTGCTGGAAGACATTCAGGGCTTCAACCGCCAGGAAGCTCAGCACACGCTGGTGCACCGTCAGGACAACGACCGCCTGCGTCGCCAAGGTGTGGATGTCGATAAACTGACCAAGTATGTCGACAAGATGCTCAACGTCGACTATCGCAATCAGTACAGTCGCGAGTACACGCTGGCCATCACGTCTGCGCTGGAGCACTTCACCTCGATCATTGCTCACAGCCTGTTTGACAAGCGTGATGTGATGAAGGAGGCTGACTATCGCGTTCGTGCCATGTACGCTTGGCACGCCATTGAAGAAGTCGAGCACAAGGGCGTGGCCTACGACGTGATGGAGGACTATGCCAAGGTGGGCTACCTCAAGCGTGTGTGGGCGCTGGTGCATGCTTCGGTGATGTTCCCCAAGACCATTTTCGTGATCCAGCGCCAGTTGATGATCCATGATGGCTTCAATGCCTGGCAGCGCGCCAAGATGATGGTCGGCGGCATGTGGTGGCTGTTCAAGCCGGGTGGCCTGCTGCAGCCGATGGCCAAGCACTACTGGACTTACTACAAGCCTGGCTATCACCCCTGGCAAGAGGCCGATCAAGTGGGTTACGAGGAGTGGTTGGCCGCGTTCAACAGCTCCAAGGACCCACTCAAGGCCAGCGAACAGATGCGTCACGACCTTGCGCTGAGTGCGTAAAGAGTCCACCAATGACGGTGATTGAAGGCCTCCGTGGGAGGCCTTCTTATTTGGTGAAAGTGAAGAAATACCTAGTAGAAATACCAGGTTGTTGATGTCGCACAGGAAACCCTGCTGTCACACCTCATCCTGTTGTTTCAGGCCACCTGTTCTTACAGTAGAGCCATCCTGGAGAACGAGGAGAGATTCATAACATGGCCAAACATCCGCAAGCCCTGCACCCCATCATCCCGCGTGAAAAGCTGGATTTCGGTTTTGACAGCAGCATCCCCAAATACTGGTTCGGCGGTGACGCTTTCAAGAGCCGTTTTTTTGACGCCCTGTCGGTGATTTTTCCGCCCGGCGAAAAGTTCTTCATGACCTCGGTGCGTGATTTCCGCGACCGCGTCAACGACCCCAAGCTGTTGCAGGACATCAAGGATTTCAACCGTCAGGAAGCCCAGCACACGCTGGTGCACAATCAGTTCAACGATCACCTGAAGACCCAGGGCGTTGACGTGGACTATCTGCTCAAGTGGCTCAATCAGTTGTTGTTTGACAAGTACCGCAGTCGTTACAGCCGCGAATACACGCTGGGACTGACCTCGGCGCTGGAGCATTTCACCGCCCTGGGTGCGCACGCCATGTTTGACAAGCGCGATGTGTTGAGAGATGCACATCCGAAGGTGCGCGCCATGTACGCGTGGCACGCCATCGAGGAAGTCGAGCACAAAGGCGTTGCCTACGACGTCATGGTTGATTACGCGAAGGTCGGCTATGTCCAGCGCATCTGGACGCTGCTGCACACCACGCTGATTTTCCCGCTGGTGATCTTCAAGTTCCTGAACTTCATGCTCAAGCATGATGGGTTCAGCTGGTGGCAGCGCGTCAAGCTCAACGCCAAGGGCATTTGGTGGTTGCTCAAGCCAGGTGGTTTCGTGGGCCCGCTCTACAGCCACTACTTCCTGTACTACAAGCCTGGCTACCATCCGTGGGATGAAACCGACCAGCCAGGCTACGACGAATGGTTGCAAGCCTTCAATCTGCATCGCGACCCAGTGGAGGCCAGTGAATTGATGCGCACGCGGATGGCTTTCTGATTTTTTATTGCGTTGACAGCCCTGTAGTTGGTTAGACTTCGGCACACCTCATGGGGGTGTGCCGATTTCGTTTATGCGTATTCCACTGCCACCACAAGCCGTTCTAGAGGCGATGGGCATCAAGCCCATTCCCTTGTTCATGTTGTCCGCCTGGATCAAGGCGGCTACCAAATGCGGTTTTAACGTTCAGCCCCTGTTCAAGGAGGCTGGCATCAAGATCGACCTGATTCGACTGGAAGATGCTCGCGTCTCGCCGCTGCAACTGATTTCGGTATTGGAGCAATGCGTTGCCCTGTCGCCGCCAGACAAGCATTTTCCGCTTGTGCTGGGTGACACCTTCGCCTTTGAGTCTCTGCCCGAGTTCGAAACGCTGCTGACCACCAGCCCGTCCTTGCGCGAGGCCTTGCGCGTGGCCGACCTGGCTCGACGCATGGTGTTGCCCTGGCTAACCTTGGAGGTGAGGGAGGAGGGCGATCTGGCCAAGGTCATCGTCGGTCTTGACGTGCCTATTCCCAATGTGGCGGCCTATGGTCTGCCGTTGCAACTCGTGTCTCAAGCCATCCTGGCTTGCATCCGCAAGTTCGGTCGTACGCTGCAGGGCTCTGAAACCGGCTTTGTCGGTGTGACCATGCAGGGGCCACCACCTCCCTACGCCGCGCAGTTCGAGCCCTTCTTTGGCGTGCCCGTGACGTTCAATGCCCCGCAGGATGCCCTGGTGTTCGAGCGCCGCATTCTGGATCTGCCACTGGAAGGGGCCTTCCCGGCCTTGCACGAGCAGGCTCATTTCCTGGCCGAGCAGCGCCTGGGCAAAGAGGCGCGTCGCCAGGGTGTGGCCGCCGAGATCGAAGAGTTCATCACGCGCGATCCCAGCCTGCTGGCTTTGGGCGTGGAAGACATGGCCGACCGGCTCAATCTGCATCCGCGCACCTTGCAGCGTCGGCTCAAGGATGAAGGCGACAGTTATCTAAACGTGCAGGCGCGTATGCGTCATCGCCTGGCATGTCAGTGGTTGCGCCAGGGGGATGTGTCCATCGACGATATCAGCGCACGCCTTGGGTTTTCTGATCGCCGCGCATTCACTGCGGCCTTCAAACGCTGGGAGGGCGCCACACCCAGTGCCTGGCGCGAGCAGCAGGCTTGAGCGACTTGTAACGGTTTATCTGATCTTTTGAAAAGTCAGATAGACCGTTGTCAGGCGTCATGGCTTGGCGGATTTGCACTTGTCCCCAGTGCTTCGGGGTTAATGCTTCCCCGGACCGGGTTAGATGCGGCGCAGCATTTTCAATATAGTCGTGAAATGGCCCTTTTGGCCGCCCTCGGTGATTGCTCGGCCGAGCGCTTGCACATAGATTGAAGTGATTCAGACGACCGTTTGAATTCGCGCAACGCACTACATCGGTTTTTGGTTTGGTGTGTTGTCAGAACCGTTCCTTGTGCTGGATTCACTGATGCATCACCCGTCGCCAATCTCTTCTGTGCCACTTCCTGCCTTGGGTAGTTGGCGTCAGGCTGCCAATGTGTGTGGTTTCACGATCGAGCCGGTCTTGCGTGATGCCGGTATCGCCACGTTTGACATGCAGACGCCGCTTCGGGTGGCGCCCATGCACCTGTACAAAGCCTTCTCGATGTGCGTCGAGCGAGCGAAGGGTCACCATTTCCCGTTTGCCTTGGGCGACTCCTTTGTGTTCGAGCATTTTGCGGAGTTCGAAGCCTTTATTGCCTCCTGTGCTACCTTGCGCGAAATGCTGGAGATGGCCGGTTGGGCGCGCGATTTGCTGGCGCCCTGGCTGGTGGTCCACCTGGATGAATTCGGCGCCGAGGCGCACTTGCGCGTCGAGATGAAGGTGCCTGATCCTGATCCACATGCCCTGTGCCATGTGCGCGAGGTGGCCTTGTCGGCCATCAACCAGCTCATCCGCCGGGCCACAAAAGGTTCTCGCTGGCTGTTGTCGGTGCGCGTGGCCAGCATGCCGCCCAGCCATCAGCAGCAGTTCGTCGATCATTTCGGTGTGCCGGTGTTTTTTGGCGAGGCAGCTGATGCGCTGGTGATGGACCGTCGCTGGCTGGACATGCCCCTCAATACCTTCGTGCCGGAGTTGCACAGCCAGGCTCGTCAGATGATCGAGCGTCGCCTGAACCGCGAGGTGGGCGAGCGCAGTCTGGTGGACGAGGTGCGCTGGGCCTTGGAGCGCCGCCCCGAGTTGTTGCGCGATGGGCTGGAGGCCACGGCGGCGGCCTTGTCCTTGCATCCACGCACGCTGCAACGGCGCTTGCAGGCCGAGGGATTCAAGTACGTGGACGTCCAGTCCCAGGCGAAGTGCCAGCGCGCGCAGACCATGCTCAAGCGCCGCGCCATCAGCATGGAGTCCATCAGCGTGGAGCTGGGGTTCTCCGACCGGCGCGCCTTCACCTTTGCTTTCAAGCGCTGGACGGGCCTGTCACCCAGCGCCTACCGTGATCAATTGGGCCTGAGCACGCGGTGAGCCGGCCCTGAACCTCAGAGCACAGGCGCGGGACTGCATGGGGCTCTGATAGAGTGCCGCTCATGTCAGAACGTTCAGATCTCCAAGGCAGGCACATCGTGCTGGGCCTGACGGGCGGCATCGCCTGCTACAAATCGGCCGAATTCGTTCGCCTGCTGACCAAAGCGGGTGCCACCGTACAGGTGGTCATGACGGAGGCGGCCGAGGCTTTCATCACGCCGGTGACCATGCAGGCCCTCTCAGGGCGTTCCGTGGTGACCAGCCAGTGGGATGCGCGCGAGCCCAACAACATGGCGCACATCAACCTGGGTCGAGAGGCTGACGCAGTGATAGTGGCGCCCGCCAGTGCAGATTTCATCGCCAAGCTCGCGCAGGGCAGAGCAGACGAGTTGCTCAGCCTGCTGTGCCTGGCGCGGCCTCGCGAACGTTGCCCTTTGCTGGTGGCGCCAGCGATGAACCGCGAGATGTGGTCGCATCCGGCCACGCAACGCAACGTCGCCACCCTGAGTGCCGATGGCGCCCGCATCCTGGGTCCTGGTTGCGGCGACCAGGCTTGTGGCGAGGTGGGTGACGGCCGCATGCTGGAGCCTGCTGAGTTGCTTGAGGATTTGATCGCGTTCTTCCAGCCCAAGCTACTGGCCGGGCGTCGCTTGCTGATCACAGCGGGCCCGACTTTCGAGCCCATCGATCCGGTGCGGGGCATCACCAACCACTCGAGCGGCAAGATGGGTTTTGCCTTGGCACGCGCTGCGGCAGAGGCTGGCGCCGACGTTACCTTGGTGGCGGGGCCTGTTCACCTGCCTACGCCCCGTGGCGTCAAGCGTGTCAACGTGATGACCGCCAGTCAGATGTATGACGCGGTAGTGCCTAACGCAGCGGCACACGAGGTGTTCATCGCCACGGCGGCCGTGGCCGACTGGCGGCCGGCCAGCCTGAGCGAGCACAAGATAAAGAAAGAGGGCAAGAAGGTTGCCCCGACTTTCGAGCTGACCGAGAACCCGGACATCCTGGCTGCCGTTGCCGCCTTGCCCAAACCGCCGTATTGCGTTGGTTTCGCGGCCGAAAGCGAAAACCTGCTGGAGCACGCGCGTGCCAAGCTGATCCGCAAGCGCATTCCGCTGATCATCGGCAACCTGGGGCCTGCCACCTTTGGCCGTGATGACAATGCCTTGCTGGTGGTCGATGCCCAGGCGCATCACGCGCTGCCTGCTGATGGGCAGCCTACCGACAAACTCACCCTGGCCCGCGCCCTGATTCAGGAGCTGGCCCAACGTCTTCAAGCAGTTCAAGCATGACCACCGTCGATATCCGCGTTCTCGATCCCCGCATGAGTGACAGCCTGCCTGCCTACGCCACGCCTGGCAGTGCCGGCCTGGACTTGCGCGCGTGCCTGGATGAGCCTGTCGTGCTGGAGCCCGGGCAAGCGCATCTGATTCCCACAGGCCTGTCCATGCACCTGGGTGATCCGGGGCTGGCCGCCATGATCCTGCCGCGCTCGGGCCTGGGCCACAAGCACGGCATTGTGCTGGGCAACCTGGTCGGCCTGATCGATTCAGACTACCAGGGCCCGTTGATGGTGAGTTGCTGGAACCGCGGCAGCGCGGCGTTCACGATCCAACCCATGGAGCGCATCGCGCAACTGGTGATCGTGCCCGTGGTGCAGGCCAGCTTCCGTTTGGTTGACAGCTTTGAAGACGCATCTCATCGAGGCGAGGGTGGCTTTGGTTCAACTGGTCGCGGTTGAACCGTCCCTGTTCAGTGCAGGGTCTCGTCTGTGGGTGCGGCCTGCAGCAGGCTGAACGGTGAGTCCGAGACGGAGCCTTGCTCCGTTTCCTCTTGCGTGGCTGCCCGCACGTTGATCACCTTGAGGGCCAGGCGCAGTGCCAGGCCAGCCAGCGGGTGGTTGCCATCGAGTACCACGTGAGTGTCATACACCTCGGTCACGGTGTAGATCGCGTCCTTGAGCAGATCAGGGGTGGTCGAGCCTTCCGGCGGGCCTTCGAACTGCATGCCCTCCGAGACTTCAGGCGGGAAGATGTCGCGGGTTTCGAAGAACACCAACTCGGCGTTGTAGTCGCCAAAGGCGTCTTCGGGTTCGAGGTGCAGGTTGGCCTCGAAGCCGGCGGACTGGCCAAGCAATGTTTGCTCTACCTTTGGCAGAAGGTCTTCGCCGCCCAGGAGAAACTCCATCGGGTCGGTCAGTTCGTCGATGAGTTGGCCCTGGGCGTCTTCCAGACGCCACATCAGGCTCACTACGCAGGGGGAGGAAATGATCATGCCCCCGATCATCTCATGCCGTACAGCCCCGGGCCTTTGACGTGGCACCAGGCTCGTTGAGCCTGATCAGGGTGTGGCGGGGCGCAGGCGTCGCACAATGGCAGCATGAAAGCCCCCAAGACCACCTCCCGCTCCCCCGCCCAGGCGGTTGCGGCACCACGTGCTGCCTTTGCCGCCCTGGACATCGATCAGATCACACCCCTGCTGGGCGGCATGTCGCCGGCTCGGTTCATGCGTGATTACTGGCAGAAGAAGCCATTGTTGATCCGGCAAGCCATCCCAGGCGTTACGCCACCCATCGAGCGCAGCAAACTGTTTGCGTTGGCGGAGAGCGAAGACGTCGAGTCTCGCCTGATCGTCAAGACCGAAGGCGCCGCGAAAAAATCGAAGAAAGCTGTGGCTGATGCGGGTTGGCGCCTGTCGCACGGGCCCATGAGCCGACGCAGCCTGCCCGCCATCTCTCAACCTGGCTGGACTTTGCTGGTGCAGGGCCTGGATCTGCACGTGCCTGCAGCTTATGACTTGCTGCAGCAATTTCGCTTCGTGCCCGATGCCCGTCTGGACGACCTGATGATCTCGTACGCCACCGACGGCGGCGGCGTGGGCCCACACTATGATTCCTATGACGTGTTTTTGTTGCAGGTGCACGGGCAACGACGCTGGCGCATCGGGCCGCTGAAGGATGCCAGCCTTCAGGCTGATGTGCCCTTGAAGATCCTGACCCAGTTTGTGCCTGAGCAGGACTTGGTGCTGGACCCGGGTGACATGTTGTATTTGCCCCCTCGCTGGGCCCATGACGGTATCGCCATCGGCGAATGCATGACGTGTTCGGTGGGGTTCCGCGTGCCTGAGAAGACGGATCTGGCGCGCGAGGTGCTGATGCGCCTGGTGGAAGGCCTGGAGTGCCCGGACGTGCCGGACTTGTACAAGGACCCCAGGCAGCCTGCGACCGTCACGCCCGGACAGATCCCAGCGGCCTTGCAGGAGTTTGCCTTGGCAGCCGTGATGAAGGCCTTGAAGGATCCGTCGGCCTTGCATTCCGCTTTGGGTGAGGTGTTGTCCGAGCCCAAGCCGCGCGTCTGGTTCCAGGCTGGTGAGCCCCTGCCAGATGGCGCAGGTGTGCGCCTCGACCCGCGAACCCGCATGGTTTACGATGAAAAACGCGTGTTCGCCAATGGTGAGTCGTGGCTGGCGGCCGGCAAGGATGCCCGTCAGTTGCGCCTTCTGGCTGATCGACGCGCGCTTCCTGCCGCCGAGGTCGCCAAGTTCAGCCCGGCGCTGAGGGAGTTGCTGGACCAGTGGACGGAAGACGGTTGGGCACACCCCGTGCTCTGACGCAGCACTTGCGGGAGATCAACGCCATGGAACACACGCCTGTGACACCAGCAGAGTCCGACCAGTCCGGTCAGATCAGCAGCTGGCGCGATTTCCAGGACCGCTTCAGGGCTGCGATGGCCATGGCTGCAACGCAGGCCGCAGACCTGACACTGGTCGATCATGACTTTGCGCACTGGCCCTTGGGCGAGCGCAGCGTGATGGAAGCGTTTCACCAGTGGAGTCTGCTGGTGCGTGGTACGCATTGCCAGGTGCTGTCAGCCAGCTATGATGTCTTTGCTAACGCACATCCGCGCTGGGTGGCTTGGCGTGGAACGTGGTCACACCGCGTGAAATGCTGGCTGGCTCCCGATGAACTGGCGCCTTCATTGGCTCCGGTGTTCATTGTTCATGGCGTGATTGGGCTGCGTCTGAATGAACCGCTTCACGGAACAGGTATCTGGACTCGTGAAAGTGGGGTTTTGCGGACGTGGCTCAGCGAAATTGATGTAAATTTGCAACGCTCGCACGAGGCCTTGCCTCCCACGACCCTGGGACTATAGGGAATAGCCTTATGCGACGTATAATCAATGGCTGAATGTGGAGCAACGCCAGTTGCGATGCATCCTTTGCCCTTGTCTCGTATTGCTATGGGACTATGGGCTCTGCACATAGTTCCAAGACCACAGTTTTATTGACACTCCTTTTGAGGATACAAGCATGAAAAAGTCGCTCCTGCTGGCTTCGCTGATCGCTGCTATGGCTCTGACCGCTTGCGGCAAGCAAGAAGCTGCCCCCGCTGCTGAAGCCGCTTCCGCTGCTTCTGAAGTCGCTTCGGCTGCTTCTGAAGCCGCTCCTGCAGCCCCTGTGGCTTCTGAAGCTGCTTCGGCCGCTACTGAAGCCGCTTCGGCCGCTGCCAGCGCTGCCTCGAACTAATTCCAGTTCGATGGTACAAAAAGCCGCTCTTCGGAGCGGCTTTTTTTCGTCTGTATTTGGCACTTGACGGCCTTGTGGTGACGAAAAAAATCCCGGCACAGGCCGGGATTTTGATGTGGCACGACGGCCGTGCCGTATGTGTGATCAGTTCAGTTCGTCAAGCAACTGTTTGGCAATGCGCTTGGCAGTGTTTGAGGTGCTTGGCTGGCCGTTCTCTTTGAGTACGCTGATCAGTGCGCTGCTGCGGCTCTGGCCTTGCACCAGCACCTTGTAGCGACTCAGGCCATCTTGGCTTTCGGCCTTGGCGCCAAACAGTCGCGCAAAGAAGCCCGGCTTGCTGGCGTCAGGATCGTTGTCCGAGAGTCTGACTTCGAACGCACCTTGTTTGCGATCCCGGTTCTCGACGGTGAAACCGCTGCGATCCAGGGCCAGGCCCACGCGACGCCATGCCGTATCAAAGTCGGCATCCACGGAGATGGACAAGCCATCTGCATTCATACGTGCGACGTTGGGCGCTGCTGTCGCCGATGCTGCTGGGGCGGTGGCCTTGTCGGTCATCTTGACGGCTTGCGCGGCTTCTTTGCTGGCGCCCAGCTTCACCATCAGGCGAGCGAGCATTTCAGCTTCCAGATTCGGGTCACTGGGGCGCGCACGCCACGTCGTCCGATCCTTCTTGCTGTCTTCGTATTCTTCGGTCAGTCCCTTGTGGCTGATGTAGATCTCGCTGCCTGTAGCGGTTCGTTCGATGCGGGTGCGATACAGGTCGCGTTCGCCGGTGTCGTACAGCAGATCAAACACGCGACCCAGAGCCTTGCGAACGGTCCCGTCTTGCGGCACCTTGGCCCTGTTTTCAGACCAGTTCGTCTCCATCACGCCAGCTTCGGGTTGGTCTGTGGCCAACTCGAAACCCACTTCGCTCCAGAAAGTCCGAACCTGACCCCAGATTTGTTCAGGGGGCTGGTTGATGGACAGCCAGCGCATCTGGCCTTGCCGCTCGAGTTTCACACCTTGGCCCTTGTTCGGGGCAATGCTGCTTGCGGGCGCTTCAGCCTTGTCGGTATTGCGCATCAGGCTGCTGGCCGACACGGTGGCGGCAGGCGCCTGGCCGAATCGGGTCTGGCCGGGCAACTGGCTCAAGTCAGGCGGCACGTCCAGTCGGACACTTTGAGTGCCACTGGTGCGGTAGTCAATCTTGTCACCCGACAGGGTGTCACTGACAGAGGAGCAGCCGGAAGTGGCAAGCGCGGATGCCAGCGCCGCACTCAGAACGATGGTGGTCTGGTGACGTTGTTTGATCGACATGGGGTAATCAGGTTCGGGCCCCGGCGCGAACCGGGGTTGGTGTCAATAGTCGGGTGTGCTCAGAGCACGCCAACTTCACGCATGGCCGCTTCCACCACGGCTTGCGAGGACTCGCTCAGCGGTGTCAGGGGCAGGCGCAGCGTACCACCAACTTTGCCCATTCTGGCCATGGCCCACTTCACAGGGATCGGGTTGGGCTCGACGAACAGCTGTTTGTGCAGCGGCAGCAGCTTCATGTGCAGTTCGACGGCGCGTTTGGTGTCTTGCGCCATCGAGGCCTTGCACAATTCAGCCATGTCGCGCGGCGCTACGTTGGCCGTCACGCTGATGTTGCCGTGACCGCCCAGGAGCATGAGCAGTGCGGCAGTGGGATCGTCACCCGAGTAGATAGAGAAGCCTTTGGGCGCCTGCTTGATCAGCCAGGCAGCACGCTCCAGGTTGCCGGTCGCTTCCTTCACACCAATCACGCCAGGCAGCTGGGCCAGACGCAGGGTGGTTTCGGGCAGCATGTCCGCCACCGTACGCCCGGGCACGTTGTAGAGCACCACGGGTATGTCCACCGCTTCGACGATGGCCTTGAAGTGTTGGTACATGCCTTCTTGCGTCGGCTTGTTGTAGTAGGGCACAACCTGCAGGGTGCAATCGGCGCCGACCTTCTTGGCGAAGTGGCTCAGCTCGATCGCTTCCTTGGTGGAGTTGGCGCCGGCGCCAGCCATGATGGGCACGCGTCCAGCCGCTTGTTCGACGGCCACGCGGATGATTTCGCAGTGCTCGTCGACGGTCACGGTGGGCGATTCGCCCGTGGTGCCAACCACACCGATGCAGTTGGTACCTTCGGCGATATGCCAGTCGATCAGTTTGCGCAGGCTGTCGTAATCGACGCTGCCGTCTGCGTGCATGGGGGTAACCAGTGCAACGATGCTGCCAAAAATGGGTTTCATGCTGATTCCTTCAATCCCTCGATTCTAATGGGCGACGAGCGGTGTATCGGGGGTGGCGGCGCTACGGGAAAAGCCTCAGGGCCGGTTCGTATGGCACTGTGTAGGTCTGCTGGGGCAGTTCAATGGGGGCGCGCGCCGCGTTTGTGTGCGGTCATCCCGACAAGGGGGAGCCTGGAGCCCGTGATGATCTCCGCGCTGGTTGTCACGTCAGATGCAACTCCAGATGCGGGTGGCCAGGTCGAAGGCCATGTCGGCTTGCCCATACAGGCAGAAAACGGCGACCAGTGCAGCCAGCGCCAGAGTGATCAGGCCGATTTGCCGCCAACGGTCACGGGTTTTCATGTTGCTTGCAGCCTGCCGCCGGGCTGACGCTGCTCCTGGATAGGCAGATTGACCAGCGCCGCCAGCACGCCCAGCGCGATGGCCAGCCACCATACCACCTGGTAGCTGTCGGTGAAGTCATATAGACGGCCAGCCAGCCAGACGCCCAGGAAGGAGCCGATCTGATGTGAGAAAAACACGATGCCCCCCAGCATGGACAGGTGCCGCACACCATGCATCTGGGCCACGATCGCGTTGGTCGGCGGCACGGTAGACAGCCACAGCGTGCCCATCGCTGCTGCAAAGATGCCTACGCTCCACGCCGACAGGGGCGCCATGATGAACAGCAGCATGGCCAGTGCGCGCAGCCCGTAAATACTCGACAGGATCCAGTTCTTTCTCACGCGAGCGCCCAGGGCCCCGGCTGCGTAGCTGCCCAGTACGTTGAACAGCCCGATCAAGGCCAGGGCCGTGGTCGCGACCTGGGGCGCCAGTTGGTGATCCTTGAGGTAGCTGGGCAGGTGCACCCCGATGAAGGCCAGCTGGAAGCCGCAGACGAAGTAGCCGGCCGTCAGCAGGAGGTAGTCGCGGTGGCCGAAAGCCTCTTTCAGTGCCTGTCCGGCGGTTTGGGGGCTCATATTCGTGCCAGCGGTGCCGGCCCCCGGTACAGCCACAGCACCGGATGCGAAGCGCTTTTCCCGCAATCCGAAAGCCAGAGGGCCGATGGCCAGGGCCGTGACAGCCAGGATCAGCAAGGCGGATGACCAGTCCGTGTTGTGAAGCAGCAGGCTGGCCACGGGCACCATGAGGAACTGCCCGAAAGAGCCGGCGGCGGCCGTGATGCCCATGGCCATGGAGCGCTGTTCCAGCGTGACGTTGCGGCCTACCACGCCGAAGATGACCGTGTAGGTGGAGCAAGCTTGCCCCAGGCCAATCAGCACCCCGGTGGTCAGCACGAAGCCGAGGTGCTGGGTGGTCGTGGCCATGCCCACCAGCCCCAGTGCGTAGAGCAGGGCGCCAGACCACAGCACCTTGAAGGCCCCGCTGCGATCCGCCCACCAGCCCACGACGGGGCCGGCGGCCCCCCAGACCAGGTTCTGGATGGCCATGGCCAGTGAGTAGTCTTCGCGCGTCCAGCCATGCGCCATGGTGATGGGCTGCAGCCACAGTCCGAAGCTGTGCCGGATGCCCATGGACATGGTGACGATCAGGGCGCCGCACAAAAGCAATTGCCCCATCGGAATGGGGCGAACAGGGTGATGCATCTCGGTGTTCCATGGTGGCCAGCGCGCCACCGCCCCCATGAGGCTACTCCAAACCAGCGCGCAAGGCGTGGCTAGACCTGCATGTTCATGATGTCGGTGTACGCCTGAACAAGTTTGTTGCGTACCTGAACGGCAGATTGGAAGCCCAGTTGGGCCTTCTGCATGGCGACCATGGTTTCTTCCAGACTGACGGTAGGGTTATCGAACTGAACCTCGCGTTGCATGGTCGCTGCCGTGGCTTGCGATTTGCTGATGGAGTTCAGTGCACTGCTGAAACTGGTCTGGAAGCTGGGCTTGTCGACGACTGAACTTTGGCCAGCCGCCTCGGCGCGGGTCTTGGCCTCAACGCGCCGAGCGACGTCGGCCATGCCTGCCCTGGCGGCGGCTTGCGCGAAATCGAAGGGTTTGAGTTTCAGATCCATGATGCCGATAAGTCCCGACAAGGGTTGATTCAGTTCACCACGTTCTGGAATGTACGCATCCCTGGGCAGTGCCATGCTCGGAAGAGGGCGGCATTTGACTGGCTGTTTCCGGCACTTTTACCTCTCCTGACTCCGAATAATGGGGCTGTTACGGCGGGTTTGTTGCATCGTATGGTTTCGATGCGCGGCCCAACGCTTCGACCGCCCATGGAAGTCACTGTCGCTCAACCCACCTCTGTTGCTGTCGCCTCACCTGGCATGGTGATCGACAACGCTCAACCCCCTGGATTCGTTCAGCGGGTCACGGCCCTGCCGATGCAGCGCAAGCTGATGTTGGCCGGGGGCGTCGCTGCGATCTTCGCCATCTTCGTGGCGATGATGATGTGGGGGCGTGATGGCGATTACCGCGTGCTCTACACCAACCTGTCCGACAAGGACGGTGGCGCGATCCTGGCTCAGTTGCAGCAGATGCAGGTCCCCTACAAGCATGCCGATGGCGGTGCGGCCATCCTGGTGCCGGCCGACAAGGTGCATGATGTTCGCCTGAAGCTGGCGTCGGCTGGCCTGCCCAAGGGCTCGGTGGTGGGTTTTGAACTGATGGAAAACCAGAAGTTCGGTGTGACCCAGTTCCAGGAGCGCCTGAACTTCCAGCGTGGCCTGGAAGGCGAGTTGATTCGTTCTATCCAGGCGCTGGCCAGCGTGCAAAGTGCCCGTGTGCACCTGGCGCTGCCCAATCAGAATGGTTTCTTCCGCGAACAGCAGAAGGCTTCGGCTTCTGTGGTGCTCACGCTGTACCCCGGTCGTACCCTGGACCGTGGTCAGATCGCTGGCATCGTGCACCTGGTGTCGTCCAGCGTGCCGGAGATGTCGCCCAAGGCAGTGAGCATCGTCGATCAGAGTGGGGCGCTGCTGTCCGGTTCGCAAGAAGGCGCGGATCAGTCCGGCCTTGATGCCCAGCAGTTGCAGTATGTGCGTCAGCTGGAGAGCAACTACACCCAGCGCATCCGCGACATCCTGGAGCCCGTGGTCGGCAAGGACAATCTGCGCGCGCAGGTGACGGCCGACCTGGATTTCTCTCAGGTGGAATCCACTGCAGAGGAATACAAGCCTAACCAGGGGCAGCAGGCCAGCGCCTCGATTCGCAGCCAGCAGACCACCGAACAGATGGGGCAGGGCAGCGCGACACCTTCCGGCGTGCCTGGTGCCGCCAGCAACCAGCCACCTGTGCCCGCGACAGCGCCTGTCAATGGCGCATCCCAGCCCCTGCAGGCAGCTCAAGGTGGCAGCACCGGTGGCAGCAGCCGCCGTGAAGCGGTGACCAATTACGAGGTCGACAAGACGGTTCGCGTGGTGCGCAACGCCACAGGCAACGTCAAGCGTTTGAATGCGGCGGTGGTGCTGAACCACCGCACTGTGACGGACGCCAAGGGCAAGACCACGACTCAGCCGATTCCGCAGGAAGAACTGGATCAGCTCACCGCGCTGGTTCGGGAAACCATTGGTTTTGACGACAAACGAGGCGACTCGATCAAGCTGATCAATACCCCCTTCCAGGTCACCAAGGAAGAGCCTGACAACACGCCCTTCTGGAAGCAGCCGGAGACGGTGGACCTGATCCGCACCCTGGCCGTTCCTGGCGCGCTGACGCTGGCTGCCCTGATCGTGGTGTTTGGCGCCATTCGTCCGGCCATCAAGGCTGCGCAACCCGTGCCGCTGACCGAGGAAGAAGCGCAGAAGCAAGGACTCAATGCCGTGGTTGATGACGCGGAAGAGCTGCCCATTGCGCACGAAGCTGGCCACATGCCTCAGCTCGAAGGCCCGGCCACCGACGAGCGCCTGGAAGCCGCCCGCGCTTTTGCCCGCGACAACCCGATGGCCATGGCCAACGTGATGCGCGGCTGGATGAACAATTGACCGATAAGGACACTTAAGCCATGGACGAACAAGGTGTCGAAGACGCTGCCATCCTGTTGATGTCTTTGGGTGAGGAAGAGGCATCCGAGGTGTTCAAGCATCTGGAGCCCAAGGAAGTCCAATGCCTGGGTGAGACGATCGCCAAGCTCAAGACGGTCAACAAGGACCGGGTCGGGTCGGTGCTGGATCGCTTCTCCAAGGAATCTACAGAAATGGGCATGCTGGTGCCCGATACCGACGAGTACATCAAGTCGGTGTTGCGCAAGGCGCTGGGCGATGAGAAGGCCAATCTGCTGATCGACCGCATCATCCAGGGCAGCGACGTCACCGGCATCGAGAGCCTCAAGTGGATGGACCCCGGTTCCGTGGCTGAATTGCTGCGCAACGAGCATCCCCAGATCGTGGCGGCCATCCTGGTTCACCTGGATCCGGACCAGTCTTCCTCGGTGCTCAAGTGCTTCACCGACCGCCATCGCAACGAGGTGATGGTGCGCATCGCCACGCTGGACGGCATCCAGCCTACCGCCTTGAAGGACCTCAACGAGGTGCTGTCGCGCGTGCTGGCTGGTGGCACGCAATTGCGTAAGGCCTCTCTGGGTGGCGCCAAGCCCGCAGCGGAAATCATCAACCTGATGGGCTCCAGCCTGGAAACCTCGGTGCTGGATTACATCCGCGAGGCCGATGGCGATCTGGCGCAGAAGATCATGGACAACATGTTCACCTTCGACGACCTGATGAAGCTCGACGACAAGGGCTTTCAGTCGCTGCTCAAGGAAGTGCAGACCGAATCGCTCATCATCGCGCTCAAGGGGGCTTCGCCCGAAATCCGCGAGAAGGTGTTCAAGAACATGTCCAGCCGTGCGGCGGAAACGCTGCGAGAAGATCTGGAGTCTCGCGGCCCGGTCAAGCTGTCCGAGGTCGAAGGCGAGCAAAAGGAAATGCTCAAGATTGTGAGACGCCTGGCCGACGAAGGCCAGATCACGCTGGCCGGCGGAGGCGACGATGAGTACGTCTAAGCCGACGACGCAGCCTCCCGGTGGGGCAGCGCCTCAGGCTGCAGGCGGCACGGCTGGTGGATCGGCGCCCAATCCTTACACGCGCTTCATTCCGCGTGAAGAGCTGGGCTCTTTTTCTGCCTGGGCGCCGGAGACCTTCGAGCAGCCAAGCAAGGCGGCCAATCCGGAAGAGGGTGGGGTACGCAAACCCACGCTGGCCGAGCGCGCGGCCGCTGAAATGCGGCCGTCGATGAAGCCGAATCCTGCCAAACATGCGCCGCAAGCGACAGGTGCGCAGGCTGCGCCCACAGCCAAGCCGGCCGCCATGGCCACGCCCAAGCCGGCGCCAGTCAAGCGCCCGATCGTGGGTGGGGTGCCTGGACAGGCCGAGGCAGAGGCCAAAGCGGCTGAAGCAGCGCCCGCCGCGCCACCACCCAATGTGGATGAGCTGGTTCGCGAGGCGCGCCAGACGGGCTACCAGGATGGCTATCGTAATGGCCTGGCCGCGCTGGAAAGCTACAAGCAGACGCAGGCGGCGCAAATGGCTGCCTACATGAGCGACCAGGTTGGCGCGCTGGCGTCGGATTTTCACCATCGCCTTGAATCGCTGGAGCAGCAACTTGCTGGCCGCATTGCCGGTGTGGCGCTGGAGCTGGCGCGTCAGGTGGTGCGCAGCGAGCTGCAACAGAACCCCGAAGTGGTGGTGGATGTGGCCGAGCAGGCCCTGACCACGCTGCTGGCTTCGGCGCGCCAGATCGTGCTGAGGCTGAACCCGGACGACCATGGCCTGGCGCAGGCGCAACTGACGGAAGTCCTGGCCGCGCGAGGCGCCCGCATGGTGCCGGACGCGAGCATCACCCGCGGCGGCTGCATCGTGGAATCGGACATCGCCGTGGTGGATGCGTCGGTGGAGGCCCGCTGGGAACGTGCGGCGGCCTCGATGGGCCACAACGCGCCGTGGAACAACGGTGTCGAAGCCCATGGCTCGACCGAAGTGCGCCTGCCCGAAGGCGAAGACGAACTGGATGAGTGGCCCGAGAGCGAAGCCTCGGTGGCCCAACGTGAGGAGGGTGAAGTATGAACATGCCCATTCGCGTCCACAACGATGTGGCAATGGACCGCTGGAACCGCTTTCTGGATGACCTGGATGCCTGCGCGGGCTCCCGTTTGCCGCTGGAAAACCAGGGCAAACTGGTGCGCGTGGCCGGCCTGGTGCTGGAGGCTGCGGGTTTGCGCTTGCCCGTCGGTGCCGTTTGCGAAATCCATTCCGAAACCCGCCTGGAATCCACGCCCGTGCTGGCCGAAGTCGTCGGCTTTGCCGGTGACCGCGCCTACCTGATGCCCACGGCCGAGGTACATGGCCTGTCCAGCGGTGCCCGTGTGGTGCCCCGCACCATCCCGATCAATCCGCCCATTCTGGGGCGGCCGAATCACCCCTGGCGCCGTAGCGAAGACCGCACGCGCCACCTGCCTGTGGGCAGCGGCTTGCTGGGGCGGGTCGTGAACGCCCAGGGCGAGCCTCTGGACCGCAAAGGCCCCTTGCACCATGTGCGCAGCGAGCCGCTGGCCCGCCGCCCCATCAATGCCATGGAGCGTGACCCGGTTCGCCAGCCACTCGATACCGGCGTGCGCGCCATCAACGCCATGCTCACGGTCGGGCGTGGCCAGCGTATCGGTTTGTTTGCGGGCTCCGGCGTTGGCAAATCGGTTCTGCTTGGCATGATGGCCCGCTACACCCAGGCCGACGTCATCGTGGTGGGCCTGATCGGTGAACGGGGCCGTGAAGTCAAGGAATTCATCGAAGACATCCTGGGTGAGGAGGGCCTGGCACGCTCGGTCGTGGTGGCCGCACCCGCTGACGCGCCGCCGCTGACCCGCATGCAAGGCGCCAGCTACGCCACCGCCGTGGCCGAGCACTTCCGTGACCAGGGCCTGCACGTGCTGCTGTTGATGGATTCGCTCACCCGCTATGCCATGGCCCAGCGCGAAATTGCCCTGGCCATTGGCGAACCGCCTGCCACCAAGGGCTATCCGCCTTCGTGTTTCGCCAAGCTGCCCCAGCTCGTGGAGCGCAGCGGCAATGGCCTGAACGGCCACGGCTCGATCACGGCGTTTTACACCGTGCTGTCCGAAGGTGATGACCAGCAGGATCCCATTGCGGATGCCGCCCGCGCCATCCTGGACGGCCACATCGTGCTGTCACGCGAGTTGGCCGAATCCGGCCACTTCCCGGCCATCGACATCGAACGGTCCGCTTCCCGCGTGATGCACAACGTGGCGGAGAGCCAGCACATCGACGATGCGCGTCGCTTCCGCCAACTGTGGTCGCGCTACAGCAAGGCCCGCGATCTGATTCAACTGGGTGCCTACACACCTGGCGGCGACCACGATCTGGATCTGGCCGTGCGCCTGCATCCGCACATGGTCAACATGCTGCAGCAAGATATGGGGGCGCCCGCTCACATGCACGACAGCGTGGACGAACTCCACCAGATCGTGACCGCCTGATGTTTGTCTGAGTAGCCAAGCCTAACTAGTGAAGCCCGACAGGGCAGGGGACAAGGTTCATGAGTGCCAATTCATCGCTGCTTGTAGTACTGGAGTCTGCGGAGAAGGCGAGAGATGAAGCCGTGGCAGAGCTCGAAGGCGGCAAGAGAGCCTATGAGGCCGCACGCCAGCAGGCGCAATCGCTTTTTGACTGGCGCAGCGAGTACCAGAAACGCTGGCAGTCTCAATTTCGCCAGGTGGGTGGAATGGAGATCATGCGGTGTTATCAGGACTTCATGCAGCGATTGGCCGAGGCCATTTCGGATCAGGATAAGAGGGTAGAGCAGGCACGTCTGTATATGGAGCGTTGCAGGGCTTTGCTGATTGAGCGTGAGCGCAAGGTGGCCGCGGTAGCTCAATTAATGGACAGAAGGCTGGTCGAGCTACAGACAAAGCAGAACCGGCAGGATCAGAAAGCCACCGACGAAGTCGCTTCGCGCGCAGGCCGATCAGGTTTCGGTATGGGTGCAGGCGGATCGCCGCTGCCATCCGGTTCCATCGGCTGACAGCGGGTTGGACGGGCCTTTCAGGACAAGGATCGCATCATGGCTACACCGATCAAATCGACGAATGCCTCGGCCAATGTGCCCGGCGTGAACGGCGTGTCTCCTGCCATCAGTGATTTGCTGGCGCGCTTTGGCGCTCAGGGCGACGGTCAGAATCAGCAAGCGGCTTTCTCCCAGTGGATGGAAAAGCACGCCATCGTGTCTCCGGGCGCGACCGCCTCGGGCGCGGGTAGCGCCGCCAAATCCCCAGCCGCTGAGCACAACGGCTTGTCTGCCTCTGCTGCAGAACAGGCCATGCTGAGAGCCAAGCAGCAAGCCGCCATGGCCACGCGCCCGGTCCAGACACCGGCGCAGCCGGCACCGCAGGCCCGCGTCAACCAGCCGGACGATGAGGGGGCGCGCGCAAGCGGGGCTTCCTCAGCCAAACCGGCTTCGACGCAGGCCAGCAAGAACACGAAGCCTGCAGACAAGACCGCCAAGGCAGGCAAGGCTGAAGGTGCCGACAAGGCCGATAACGCCAAGGATGGCGATGACAGCGTCAACTTCACGACGGCCCTGGGCGATGGCGTTGCTGTGGTGCGTGAACTGACGCCCCCGCCTTCCATTCAACCCGGTGATTCAGCCGGGATGATGGCTTGGCTGGCCAGCCTGACGCACGGTGAGCTGGCCCAAGGCAAGCCAACAGATGCGGCTGGCGGCACGACAGATACCAGCGCGCAGGCGGGCAGTGTGCTCAAGACCACAGACGGCCAGGCTGCTGATGCCGCCTTGCTGGACGCCAAGGGCGCAGCCGCAGGTACGCCAGGCGCCGTGGCCCTGGACAACGCCCTGTGGCAAAACGTCAGCGCCAGTGCCGCCACCCAGGTGGAGGCCATGATGAACCAAGCTGGTAAGGGCCTGGACGGGCGAGCCGACGGGGATTCCCTGGCCGGCCTGCTGCCAGGTGGTGGCTTGACCGGTGCCTCGCTGGGCAACCCCCTGGAAGCCAAGGCTGGCGTGAGGCATGAGTCCGCCACGCTGCCCACCCCTGTTGATTCCCCGGATTTTGCGCAAGCCCTGGCTGAAAAGGTCAATATGTGGGTGAGTGCCACCAAGGCGGATGGCTCGATGACGGCCGAGTTGCACCTCAACCCGGCAGAAATGGGCCCGATCAACGTGAAAATTTCACTGGATGGCCAAACCGCGCAGGTGGATTTCGCTGCGGCGGCGTTAGAAACGAGAAAGGCCATCGAAGCCAGCCTGTCCATGCTGTCGAGTGCCTTGAGTGATGTCGGGTTGAACATGACCGGTGGTGACGTCTCCTCGCAGACGGCCCAGCAACAGTTCAGCCAGGGATCTGCCCAGGCGCAAGGCGGTGCAGGCCGCGCAAATGGTGCCGCAGACAGTGGTGACTCCGAGTCGGGTGTGGATCCCGCCGGCATGCGCCCTGTCAACGCACCTCGTCCCGGCCGCCTGGGCGGTCTGGACCTCTACGCTTGAGGGCATCCGAGGCCGCCGCTGGGAATCAAGCGTGTTTCACATCGTTTATTGATCCATTGCGACGGCGCTGACTTCGAATAATCCACTCATGACCTTGCGCCTTTTTGGCCCCGTGTCATGAACACCAGGAGATACGCGAATGTCAGCAGCCCCCGCCGCCGCCCCGGCTGAAGGCGATGCCCCCAAAAAGGGCCCCAAGAAACTCATCATCATCATTGCTGCCGTCGTCCTGCTTCTCGTTCTGGGCGGGGGCGGTGCCTTGTTCATGATGAAGAAGAAGGCCGCCGAGGCTGAAGCCGCCGCTGCAGCCGAAGAAGAAGACGGTGGCCACGCCAAGCCCGCCAAGGAAGCCAAGAAGCCCGAACACAAGGGTGACAAGGCTGCGCCTCCTGCTTTTGTGCCGCTGGACCCATTTGTTGTCAATCTGGCTGACCGCGACTCCGAGCGCTTTGCGCAAGTCGGTATCACGCTGCAGGTCGACGACGCCAAGATGAGCGAAGAGATGAAGGCCTACATGCCCGCCATCCGCAACGCCATCTTGCTGATCCTGTCGCACAAGTCCTCCGAGGAACTGCTGAGTCAGGAAGGCAAGCACAAGCTGGCTGAAGAAATCCGCCGTGACGCAGCGCGCGCCATGGGCTACGAGATCGAGGATCCTGAAGAAGAGGATGCCGCTGTGGAAGACACGCCCAAGAAAAAGAAGAAGAAAAAGAAGAAGGTCGAGTCCTACAACCCGATTGTGCAAGTGCACTACGCGAACTTCATCATCCAGTGATGTCTTGCTGACCCCTTATTCAACGGTCCCGGAAGTCCTCAGGCCATGAACCAGCAGATCCTTTCTCAAGACGAAGTTGATGCCCTCTTGCAAGGCATCACGGGCGAGAGCCAGAAGCTGGAGCAGGAAGAAGCGCCCAAGGAAGGCATTCGCGACTACAACCTGGCTCAGCAGGAACGCATCGTTCGTGGGCGCATGCCCACGATGGAAATCATCAACGAGCGTTTTGCGCGCAACATCCGCATCGGCTTGTTCAACCTGATCCGCAAGTCACCGGAAGTGTCCGTGGGCGGCATCAAGGTGCAGAAGTACAGCGCCTTCCTGCGCGAGATCGTGGTGCCCACCAACTTCAACATCATGGCCGTGCGACCCCTGCGCGGGTCCGGCCTGATCGTTTGCGACCCCACGCTGGTTTTCGGCGTGATCGACGCGTTGTTTGGCGGCGTTGGCAAGTTCCACACCCGCATCGAAGGCCGTGATTTCTCGGCCACCGAGCAGCGCGTGATCCATCGCCTGGTCGAGGTGATCACCGCCGAGTACAAGAAATCGTGGCAGGGCATCTACCCCGTCGAGCTGGACTACCAGCGTTCGGAAATGCAGCCTCAGTTCGCCACGGTGGCCACCCCCAGCGAGATCGTGGTGTGCTGCTCGTTCACGCTGGAGATCGGCGATACCAGCGGCACGATCCACATCTGCATTCCCTACGCCACGCTGGAGCCCATCCGCGACATCCTGTTCTCGTCCATCCAGGGTGACTCGGCCGAGCCGGATCGTCGCTGGGTGAAGTTGCTGACCCAACAGATCCAGTCCGCCGAGGTGGACCTCGTGGCCGAGTTGGCCCATGCCCCGGCCACCGTCGAGCAGTTGCTGGCCTTCAAGCCGGGTGACTTCATCGAGCTGGATCTCGAAAAAATCATCAAGGCCAAGGTGGACGGCGTGCCCGTCTTCGATTGCTACTACGGCACATCGAACAACAAGTACTCCTTGCGTATCGACAAGCTTCTGACCGCCGGCAACATGAGTTGGCTTGGAGACCAAAATGTCTGAAGAATTTCCACCCGAATCCGGTGCCAACGCCGAACAGGACGCGATGGCCGCAGAGTGGGAGGCCGCGCTGGCGCAGCAGGCCTCGACACCTCAGCCAGATATGGACGAGTTCGCCAGCGCCGCTGCCAGCGAAGTGACCAATGCCCAGGCGCAGATGACGCCTGCCGCTTTTGCCAACTTTGCGCCTTCACAGGCCAGTTCGGCCGGCAACGACATCAGCATGATCCTGGACATCCCGGTTCAGCTGACGGTGGAACTGGGCCGCACGCGCATTCCTATCAAGAACATCCTGCAACTGGCGCAAGGCTCCGTGGTGGAGCTCGACGCCATGGCCGGCGAGCCCATGGACGTGCTGGTCAACGGCTTCCTGATCGCGCAAGGCGAAGTGGTGGTGGTCAACGACAAGTTCGGTATCCGTCTGACCGACATCGTCACGCCGTCCGAACGCATGCGCCGCCTCAGCAAGGGCAACTGAACAGGATCGATCAGAGATGCCTTCTACTGGTTTGACCGTGGTCTGGTTTTTGGGCGTCGTGGCCCTGATTCCCTTGACACTCTGGGTTCTCAAACGCTCCGGCCTGGCCACGGGCACCGTTGGGGGCGCACCTGCGCTGATCAAGCCTGTCGGGCAGCTCAACATCGGGCCGGGCCAACGCCTGGTGACCGTGGAAGTGGGCTCCGGCGACAGCCGCACCTGGCTGGTGCTGGGCGTGACCGCGCAGCACATCAACACCTTGCACACGATGGCACCGCAAATCGCACCTGTGGCCGAACCAGCCACCCCTTCCTTCACCAACCTGCTGCGTCGCTCTTTGGGCCAGCAAGACAAGGGGCCGGTTTGATGCGCACCAACGTGAAATCTCTTACCTGGCTGGGCCGTGCCGCCTTGCTGGCTGTGATGTTGGTCGGGGCGCTGGGCAGTTCGGCCGCCATGGCGCAAAGTGCCGGTGGCAGCAGCACCTTGCCGTTGCTCGTGGGGCAGGGCGCTGGTGGCAACAGCTACTCCGTGCCCGTGCAAACCTTGCTGTTCTTCACGGCATTGAGCTTCCTGCCTGCCGTGCTGCTGATGATGACGGGCTTCACCCGCATCGCCATCGTGCTGAGCCTGATGCGCCAGGCCATTGGCACCCAGGCGGCGCCACCCAACCAGGTGGTGATCGGCCTGTCGCTGTTTCTGACCCTGTTCGTGATGGGCCCGACGCTGGACAAGGTCTACAAGGATGCTTACGAGCCCTTTGCCACCAACCAGATCAGCTTCAACGAAGCGCTGGAGCGCGGCCAGGGCCCCATGCGCAGCTTCATGCTCAAGCAGACCCGCCAGTCCGACCTGGGGCTGTTCGTCAAGCTCGCCAGGCTGGAAGGCGATGTCAAACCCGAGACCGTGCCGCTGCGCGTGCTGGTGCCTGCCTTTGTCACCAGCGAGTTGAAGTCCGCTTTCCAGATCGGCTTTCTGATCTTCATTCCATTCCTGGTGATCGACATGATCGTGGCCAGCGTGCTCATGAGCCTGGGGATGATGATGTTGTCGCCCGTGATGGTGGCCCTGCCGTTCAAGCTGATGCTGTTCGTGCTGGCCGATGGCTGGAACCTGTTGCTGGGCTCTCTGGCCGCCAGCTTCGTTCAGTAGGGAAGAGGGTAAAACATGGATCCGCAACAAGTACTGACTTTCAGCCGCGATGGCTTGCTGACCCTGTTGACCGTCTGCGGCCCCATCGTGCTGGTGGTGCTGGCCGTGGGCCTGATCGTGTCCATCTTCCAGGCTGCCACTCAGATTCACGAACAGACCCTGTCTTTCGTGCCCAAGCTGCTGGCTGCCTTTGCCACACTTGCCGTGGCCGGCCCCTGGATGATGAGCAAGCTGGTGGACTACATCCAGCAGGTGCTGCAGTCGATCCCGTCCGTGGTGAGCTGAAAGCTCGCCGCCGCACCTGAGTCAGCCACATGGTGAGTTTTTCGGAAGCCCAGGTTCTGGCCTGGATCACGCCCTGGCTCTGGCCCTTCTTTCGTGTGCTGGGCCTGTTCACCTCAGCGCCCGTGCTGTCGATGCGGGTGATTCCCCGGCGCGTTCGCCTGAGCCTGGCCATCCTGATCGTGATCTGCGCGCAGCCCAGCCTGCCTGAGATGCCGCCCATCGAGCTCAACTCGGCTGGCTCGCTGATGGTGATCGCGCACGAGGTGCTGATCGGCCTGACCATGGGTTTTGCCGCCCGTGTGGTGTTCGCCGCCATCGAGTTTGCGGGGGAACTGGTGGGCCTGCAGATGGGCCTGAACTTCGCCAGCTTCTTTGATCCCATGAGCGGCTCTCAGGTCACCGCGGTCAGCCGCTTCTACGGCACCACGGCGGCCTGGCTGTTCGTGGTCATGAACGGGCACCTGATGTTGACCGGCGCCGTGCTGGGCAGCTTCCATGCTTTTCCCGTGACGCCGGAACCGCTGGGTTTCCTCAGCATCGTCCAACCCCAGGTCTGGGGCGCCGAGGTGTTCAAGCTGGGCTTGTGGGTGTCGCTACCCGTGGTGTCCATGCTGATTCTGGTCAACCTCGTGATGGGGTTGATGGCCCGCGTGGCGCCACAGATGAACATCTTCTCCATTGGCTTTCCGATCACCCTGGCCGTGGGCTTCACCGGCCTGTGGCTGACGCTGCCCATGATGCAGACGCCCCTGACGATGGCGCTGGAACGGATGATGGGTTACTTCCAGTGAACTGAGGCAGTTTTGGCGCTAACCTTGGCGCCCATGAAATTGCCATCACGTCGTCCTTCGATTCGTCCCACGCCTGTGGCCAAACGGGCGTCTTCCAACGTTTTCGCACGAGATGATCGCCCTACGCGCCGTCAGGTGCTGGAGGGTCTGGTGGGCGCCGGTGTGGCGGGCGCGGTGGGCTTGCCGGCATGGGCAGGCAAGGGTGACAAGACGGACAAGCCTGGTGAGGGTATCTGGAAACCGGATCACACGGTCATCGTGATTCTGGAAAACCTCTCGGCCTACGACGCGACCTCTGGCCAGCTCAGAGGCCGCAATGCGCCGGTGTATGACTCAAGCAAGTCAGACTGGACGTATTTCAACGAACTGGCGGGCAAGGGCGTGCGTTTCAGCAATTCGCACTTCGGGCGCACGCCTTACAACTCGAATCTGCCAACCCGCTCCAGCCAGCCCAACTACCTGTTTTTGTTTTCCGGGCACAACCAGGGCGTGTTGCCGGCGTGGTTCGAAGACGAACGGTCTCCCTACAAAGGTGTGGCCCTGCGTGATCGCCGCGGCCAGTTGCTGCCGACCACCACCGAAACCAATGTGGGTGTGGCCAACAGCAATGTGCCCAACTCCTGGCTGCCTTTTACCTCGCCCAATCTAGGGGCGGCCATTCTGCAAAGCGGAGGCACCTTCCTGAGCTTTTCCGAATCCCTGCCGTATCCAAGCTGGAACTGCGGCACGGACTCCAGCGTGGCGCCTTGCAGCGCCAACTTTGCCTTCACGGACGATTACCGCCGCAAGCACAACCCGGCGGTGAACTGGACGGACCAGATCAACCCCACCAGCCCGCGCGGCCTCAAGGGCGACCTGGCCAACCATGTGATGCCGGTGAGCGTCAACCTGGCGTTCGAGCCGACCAAGGACCCTGTGCTCAAACAAAGCTTTCGCGGCTTTGCCAAAGACGCCAACGGCAAGGCCTTGCCCTTTGACAGCCTGCCCAAGGTCTCGATCGTGGTGCCCAACGAGCAGCACGATGCGCACAGCAACTCCGCGAAGGTGGCAGACGACTGGCTGCGCCAGAACATCGGCGCTTACGCCGAGTGGGCGCAGAAGAACAACAGCCTGCTGATCGTCACGTTCGACGAAGATGGCAGTACCGATGGCAGCCAGGGCGACGCCTACATGACCGGTGCGCACCGCATACCGACGGTCTTTTTCGGTGCCGGCGTGAAACAGGGCGTGGTCGATCAACGGATCGACCACCTGAACGTGCTGGCCACGGTTCTGTGGCTCAATGGGGCGCTGGAGCGCTTTCGGGCCGATTTCCGCCAATTTCACAAGGTGGTGGACGGATCCGGCTCCGAGGCAGAGAAAGAATGGCTCAATCTGGTGCCGATCACGAATGTGTTCGAGCGCACGCAGGCGAAATCCCAGGACAAGCCTGCCAGATAGTCGCCCGAAAGCCAACCGCCCTCAAATCGCCTGACGAAGTTCGTAGAATCGGCGCCCATGTCATCGAAGACCCCCACCAAAGCCTCCAACACGTCCACCCAGCCCAGCGCCACCTACGGCGAAGGCTCGATCCGGGTCCTCAAGGGACTGGAACCCGTCAAACAACGGCCGGGTATGTACACCCGGACGGACAACCCCCTGCACATCATCCAGGAGGTGATCGACAACGCCGCCGACGAGGCGCTGGCCGGTTTTGGCAAACGCATTGCCGTGACGCAGCACACCGACGGTTCCGTCAGCGTGGAAGACGACGGGCGTGGCATTCCTTTCGGGCTGCACCCGGAGGAGCAGGTGCCGGTGGTCGAGATCGTGTTCACGCGTCTGCACGCGGGGGGCAAGTTCGACAAGGGATCGGGTGGCGCCTACAGCTTCTCCGGTGGTTTGCACGGTGTGGGCGTGAGCGTGACCAACGCGTTGTCGACCCGCCTGCAGGTGACCGTGTCCCGCGAGAAACAGGTGGCGCAACTGGCCTTCAGCGGCGGCGATGTGATCGAGCCCGTGACGGTGCGCCCTGCGGTTTCGGGCGACCGCAAGAACGGCACGACCGTGCGCGCCTGGCCAGATGCCAAGTATTTCGAAAGCGCCGAGCTGCCCAAGGCCGAACTGGTGCACATGCTGCGCAGCAAAGCCGTGCTGATGCCGGGCGTGACCATCACGCTGACGAATGAGAAGTCCGGCGAGGTGCAGACCTGGTTGTACAAGGGCGGCCTGCGCGATTACCTGACGCAATCGCTCAACACCGACCCGATCATCCCGCTGTTCGAAGGCGAGCAGTACGCCGCCAACGCGGATGACAACTTCGCCGAAGGTGAGGGCGCCGCCTGGTGTGTGGCCTTCACGGAAGAAGGCTCGCCCATGCGCGAGAGCTACGTCAACCTGATCCCCACGGTGGCAGGTGGCACGCACGAGGCCGGCTTGAAGGATGGCTTGTTCAACGCCATCAAGGGCTTCATCGAGATGCACTCGCTGCTGCCCAAGGGCGTCAAGCTCATGCCCGATGACGTGTTCAGCCGCGCCAGCTTCGTGCTCAGCGCCAAGGTGCTGGACCCGCAGTTCCAGGGCCAGACCAAGGAGCGCCTCAACAGCCGCGACGCCTTGCGCCTGGTGGGCACCTTTGTGAAGCCAGCCATGGAGCTGTGGCTCAATCAGCATGTCGAGTACGGCAAGAAGCTGGCCGAACTGGTGATCAAGCAGGCGCAGGCCCGCCAGCGTGCCGGCCAGAAGGTCGAGAAGAAGAAGGGCTCCGGCGTGGCCGTGCTGCCCGGCAAGCTGACCGACTGCGAAAGCCGCGATCTCAGCCTCAATGAAGTCTTCCTGGTCGAAGGGGACTCTGCCGGCGGCAGCGCCAAGATGGGCCGCAACAAGGAAACCCAGGCGATTCTGCCCCTGCGCGGCAAGGTGCTCAATGCCTGGGAGGTCGAGCGCGACCTGCTGTTCAAGAACAATGAAATCCACGACATCTCGGTGGCCATCGGCGTGGACCCCCACGGCCCCAACGATTCACCGGACCTGAGCGGCCTGCGCTACGGCAAGATCTGCATCCTCTCCGATGCGGACGTGGACGGCTCGCACATCCAGGTGCTGCTGCTGACCCTGTTCTTCCGGCATTTCCCCAAGCTCATCGAGGCCGGCAACATCTACATTGCCCGCCCGCCGCTGTTCCGTGTGGACGCGCCCGCGCGTGGCAAGAAGCCTGCGGCCAAGTTCTATGCGCTGGATGAAGGCGAACAGACCGCCATCCTCGACAAGCTGCGCAAGGAAGGCTGCCGTGAAGGGGCCTGGTCGATCAGCCGATTCAAGGGCCTGGGTGAGATGAATGCCGAACAGCTGTGGGATACCACGCTGAACCCGGACACCCGCCGCCTGCTGCCGGTAGCCTATGGCGAACCCGGCTTTGCCGATACCGAAGTCTCGTTCAACAAGCTGATGGGCAAGGGTGAGGCCGCGTCACGCCGCGAACTGATGGAGCTTCATGGGGACGCGGTCGAGATCGACGTGTAAATGAGGGGGCGTGGCAGATGAGGCGCCACGCGCTCAGTGTGTCAGGGCCGCCTGGCGCTGTGCATCGCCATGTGTGCCTGGCTTGACACGATCACGCTGAAGCCAACCCACGGTGATCACACCTGTGAGGGGATGGGTGTAGCGCACCTGCGTCCAGCCCGGCGCATGCCCCAGGATGACGACCTTATCACCCTCCACAATGTGTTTGCCCATGAGGCAGTTTGCATCAGGGGCGGTGTGAAGCAGGCTCCTGCCTGGCTGGGCCACCACGCCGGGGCCTGATGGCTGGGCGCCGAGCTCGCGCAGAGGCGCCGCCTGGCATATCGCACTGGCCAGCGGTGCCGGGGGCTTGATACCGGCTGTTGGCGGGTGTGTTTCCAGCAGCTTGATCGCGTCAGCCATGACGGCTTCCGAACTGCGCTGCTGGCACGCCGTGTCTATCGTCATCTTCGGACCGATCACGATCCGCTCGGCGCGCTCCACATCCCACTTCGAACCTGTTTTGCGCAGGTGTACCCGTTTCATCTGAGCGCGGCCATCCTGGATCAGCAGGTCGCCATCGGCGCGTCTGGCCAGCGCGCAGACTTTGGCTTGCGATCCGTCCACCCAGGCTCGGCTGAGCGTCAGGCGGGCATCGGCAGGCAGGCCGGATGCTGGCGTGTTGCGCGCAAGGTCTACCAGGGACGCTCGTACAGGATCCGACGCTTTCAGTTCACGGGCATACGTCAGGGAGGTGCCGGCCCACAGCAGGCCGGTCATCAAGGTGATGAGCAGACGAGACATGCTTGTAGTACGGCGAAACGCGCCGCGAACAGAGTTCAGGAGACTGCAAGGTAACCCGACACCTGACGACGTGATGGCAACAATCAAGGGCGCAACACCCCTCAGCTGCCGCGATCACAGGTGCGCTTTTCAGCGCAGCCAGACCTCGATGGTGCGCTGGCAGTCCACGCGCATACCGGGTTGGTCAGCGTGCTGGCATGGCGCGCCGGCTGGGCGCCGAGGGGGCTGGGCCAACATGCTGGATTGCCAATCAGCTTTGGCTGTGAGTTGATCGACGTCCAGGTGAAACAAGGTGGCGACAGGGCCTGCCTGGAATGCCGCGGTCGATTTGAGCGGTTCAGTGGTGAATTCCAGCCGGACGTCCAGGGCCATACCGGCCATCGCCTGCATGGAGGTCGTCAGGAACCGGCGTACACCTTCGTTGGCGTTGGCCGCCGCTGCGTCCCTGTCTTGTTTGGGTGAGTTGGCCTGATCAAACAGGCTGATCACGAACGGATCGTTGTTCACGATCAGCTTGACTGGTTGCCCTGCCTTGCGCACCAGTTCGAACCCATATTGCAGCCCCTGCGACTTCTGCCCTGGCTTGTTGTCAAGGGCGTAGTGCAGTTGGTGGAAGTTCGGGACCTGGAAGGTGATGGTGTGATCGACCTGGCCATCGGCACCCGCCTGCGACTGCTCACTGACGGTGACCCCGGGCCCCAGGCTGCGCGCCCGCTCCTGAAGCGCCTGCAGTTTGGCCGCACTCATGGGCGGCAACTTGCCCCCGAATTGGCGCAGCAAGGGGTGGTAGGCCGGCCAGTGCATGGTTTCGGTGATGGTGCCGCTGCCGTCAGGCTGTACCTTGAAGACGACATCCATGTGCAGGCATCCGCTCAGCAGCAAGCACAGCAGGCTCAGTGAGATGAGGCGCCAGAGTTGACCGAATGTCATGTGATGTTCCGCTGTGAGAGTTGAGGTGGTGGGCAGGCGTCAGACAACCTGCTCCATAACGCGACTCCTTTGATATTAGCCGTTGGCGGACGTGACACATTCCAGAATTCCCTGACAGGCAGCCGTTGTGGGTTGCCGAGCAGGCAAAATAAGGTCCCGCTGCAGACTTGTCTGCGTCTAACGGGCCTCGTCGGTGTGGCGGGGCGTTTGCCTGATCAAGATGACCCAACAAACCATCGATTTCAATCCACCGCCACCCAGTGACGGCGCCGAATCCCTGACCCTGGCCCATTACGCCGAGCGCGCCTACCTGGAATACGCCCTGAGCGTGGTCAAGGGCCGTGCCTTGCCGGATGTGTGCGACGGCCAGAAGCCCGTGCAGCGACGCATCCTGTATGCGATGGACCGTATGGGCCTGAGTTTTTCGGGCAATAGCGGCGCCAAGCCGGTCAAGAGCGCCCGTGTGGTGGGCGACGTGCTGGGCCGCTATCACCCCCATGGCGACTCTGCGGCGTACGAGGCCATGGTGCGCATGGCGCAGGACTTTGCGCTGCGCTACCCGCTGATCGACGGCCAGGGCAACTTCGGCTCGCGCGATGGAGACGGCGCAGCCGCGATGCGTTACACCGAAGCGCGCCTGGCGCCGATTGCCCGCTTGCTGCTCGATGAAATCGACATGGGCACGGTGGATTTCATCCCCAACTACGACGGCTCGACCGAGGAGCCCAGGCAGTTGCCGGCTCGCTTGCCGTTCGTGCTGCTCAACGGCGCCAGCGGCATCGCCGTGGGCCTGGCCACCGAGATCCCCAGCCACAACCTGCGTGAAGTGGCGGCGGCCACGGTCGCCCTCATCAAGAACGACAGGTTGCCTGATGAAGAGCTGTATGAGCTCATCCAGGGCCCCGACTTTCCCGGCGGCGGCCAGATCATCTCCACCCAGAAGGAGATTCAGGACGCTTACGGCACCGGCCGCGGCAGCCTGAAGGTGCGCGCGCGCTGGAAGATCGAAGACCTGGCGCGGGGCCAGTGGCAACTGGTGGTGACCGAGCTGCCTCACGGCACCAGTGCGGCCAAGGTGCTGGAAGAAATCGAAGAGCTGACCAACCCCAAGGTCAAGGCCGGCAAGAAGGCTCTGACCGCCGAGCAGACCCAGCTCAAGACCACCGTGCTGTCCGTGCTGGACGCCGTGCGCGACGAATCCAGCAAGGACGCGGCCGTGCGCCTGGTGTTCGAGCCCAAGACACGCACCATTGAGCAGCAGGAACTGATCACGACCTTGCTGGCGCACACCAGCCTGGAAACGTCATCGTCCATCAACCTGACCATGGTCGGTGCGGATGGGCGGCCCACGCAAAAGGGACTGCGTCAGATCCTGGTGGAGTGGATCGGCTTCCGCATGGAGACGGTCACGCGGCGCACGCGCCACCGTCTGGGCAAGGTGCTGGACCGCATCCACATTCTGGAAGGCCGCCAGCTCGTCTTGCTCAACATCGACGAGGTCATCCACATCATCCGCAACAGCGACGAGCCCAAGGCCGCGCTGATCGAGCGCTTCAAGCTCAGCGACCGTCAGGCCGAGGACATCCTTGAAATCCGCCTGCGTCAATTGGCGCGGCTGGAAGCCATCAAGATCGAGCAGGAGCTGTCCGAATTGCGCGCCGAACAGGCCAAGCTGGAAGACATCCTGAACAACCCCAGCGTGCTCAAGCGCACGGTGGTCAAGGAAATCGAAGCCGATGCCAAGCAGTTCGGTGACGAGCGCCGTACCCTGATCCAGGCGGAAAAGCGCGCCGTGGCCGAAGTCAAGGTGATCGACGAGCCGGTGACGGTCGTGATCAGCCTCAAGGGCTGGGTGCGGGCGCGTACCGGCCATGGGCATGACCCGGCGAGCTTCGCCTTCAAGGCGGGCGATGGCCTGTATGGCACCTTCGAGTGCCGCACGGTCGATCCCATGATCGTGGTGGGCAGCAACGGGCGCGTGTACAGCGTGCCGGTGGCGGCCTTGCCGGGCGCCCGCGGTGACGGCGCCCCGATCACCACCATGATCGAGCTGGAATCGGGCACGCAGCCCGTGCATTACCTGGCTGGCAGCGTCGATCAGACCTTGCTGTTTGCCAACACCGGCGGTTTCGGCCTGATGGCCAAGCTGGGTGATCTGATCACACGCCAGAAGGGCGGCAAGGGCTTCCTGACGCTGGACGAAGGTGACCTGGTGCTGCCGCCCGTGCTGGTACAGGCAGCGCATACCCATGTGGCCTGCCTGGCTCAGGGTGGGCGCATGCTGGTCTTCGGGCTCGATGAACTCAAGCTGCAATCCAACGGTGGCCGAGGCCTGACCTTGATGGAAGTGGACGCGAAGAAGGACCCATTGATCTCGGTGGCCACGGTGGCCGGCGGCGTCAAGGTCATTGGTGCGGGCCGCGGCGGCAAGGCCAAGGAAGAGGACGTGCGCAACTCCGCCTACCTGGCCCACATCGGCAAGCGCGCCCGCAAGGGCAAGGCGGTCGATGCCTTCCAGAAGGTGATGCGCGTGCTGCCGTTGGCCTGATGGCCTTGGCGCGTCGTTCGCTCAGTGAAAGATCACGGCCAGGGCTTTGAATTGATTCGACTGCTCTGGCCCGGTCACGCTGATGAGCGTTTGGCTGGGTGAATCGATCTTGAAGCCGGCCTTTTGAAGGTCGGCCAGCATCGCCTGGGCGGACTGCCCTGCGAGCGGTGCAATGTCGCTGATCGGGGCGTTCAACACCGCCGTGGTGGCGCGGCGCCCGGGGTTGCCGCCCTTGCCATTTTCTTCTTCCTGGATGAAGGCGGATCCCAGCAGGATCACCACAAAGCTACCAATGATGGCCAGCGCTGCCGGTTTGGCGAAGTAGCGTTTGAAGACGCTGAAGTTGGCCAGCGCATGGGCGACGACGCCAGCAACCATGATCCACCCCAGCCATTCGTGTACCTCCTTATGGAGGCCCAGGTCGGCATGAAAGAACATCAGGATGCCGGTACAGGCCATCAGGATGAATGCACCGATGGTGAGGGGCGTGGCCCATTCTCGTGAAATCTGCATGGCCTTGTTCGCACTGAATGCGGAACCTCGTTGTTGATGACTTGTCGAGTGTGCGGGGGGCATGTTTCTCGTTTGTTGCCCTGTGAGCGCAGGGATTGATCGACCTCAAACCTGCTGCTCATTTGTCGCGCTGGCCAAGGTGGTGTCATTGCTTGACGTAAGCGTCATCGAAGGGCATGGGGGTGTTGGCGCTGGCAAGCAGGAAAACGCCAGCACAGCCTCATGTGCAGCCTGGGTTAGGCTTCCTGACATCGTTGACGCGTCTTTCAGGAGCCCACATGACGTCCCTTGCCGGCAAAACACTGTTCATCACCGGTGCCAGTCGCGGCATTGGCAAGGCCATTGCACTGAGGGCTGCGCGTGACGGGGCCAACATCGTCGTGGCGGCCAAGACGTCCGAGCCCGACCCGCGTCTGCCAGGCACCATTCACTCGGCCGCGGCCGAGATCGAAGCCGCTGGCGGGCGTGCCTTGCCGCTGGTGCTGGACGTGCGTGACGAAGACCAGGTGCGGGATGTGGTGGCCAAGGCGGCAGCGCACTTTGGCGGTATCGACATCCTCATCAACAACGCCAGCGCCATCAACCTGACGAAGACGCCCGAAGTCGCAGCCAAGCGCTACGACCTGATGATGGACATCAACGTGCGCGGCACCTTCATGTGCTCACAGGCGTGCCTGCCGTTTCTGGAGAAGGCAGCCAACCCGCACATCCTGGTGCTGTCTCCGCCCATCAATCTGCAGGAGAAGTGGTTCGAGTCGCACGCGGCCTACACCGTCTCCAAATACAGCATGAGCACGGTGGCTTTCGGGCTGGCGGCCGAGTTGCGCAGCAAGGGCATTGCCGTGAATGCCTTGTGGCCACGCACACTGATTGCCACATCCGCCTTGAACGTGGCCGGCTCGCAGCTTGGTACCCTGGGCCGCACGCCGGACATCATGGCGGACGCAGCCTACCGGATCCTGACGCGTGCCAGCCGCGACGTGACGGGGCAATTCTTCATCGACGAGCAGGTGCTGCGTGATGCAGGCGTGACCGATTTCGACCGCTACCTGGTAACGCCGGGCTCGACGCCCATGCTGGATCTCTACGTGGATGAGTGAGCAGCGAGTTTCAGTCTACCAGCCCGTGTGACACCGCGAATCGCGTCAGGCTGGCCACGTCGTGCAGATCCAGCCGCTGGATCAGTTCGGCGCGGTGATACTCGACCGTCTTGATGCTCACGGCCAGATCGCGGGCAATTTCCTTGTTGGACTGCCCTTTGGCGATGCAGCGCAGAACATCCTTTTGCCGAGGGGTGAGCTTGTCGCTGGCATCCTTGTCTTTGACGGCAGACAAGGCGATGTCCGGGCTCAGGTAAACGCGACCTTCGCGTACACAGTGCAAGGCCATGGCGAGTTCAGCCAGCACGAAATCCTTGGAGACAAAGCCCGATACCCCGAGGTCGATGGCACGTTTGGCCAGATCGGCATCGGTGCTGCTGGTCAGAATGACGATCTTGATCTCTGGTTGCGTCTGGCGAATGGCGCGTGCCACGTCCAGGCCGTTAACGCTGGGCATGTTCAGATCCAGCAGCAGGATATCCGGTGGGGTGCTGGCGCAGGCCTTCAGGCAGCGCGGTCCATCATCCACGGCGGCGATGCACTCGAAACCACCAAGATCTTCCAAAATAGCCACAATACCGGCTCGAACCAGTATCTGATCGTCAGCTACGATGACCCGCATTGCTTGCATGATGCATTGTCGGCATCCTCACACCAAGCCTTCGGCAGGATTTCGTGACATTGTTCCGTCGAGTCCGATCCCATGCATCCAGCTCCAGCTCGGCACCGAGATGGCGGGACGCGGTTTGCGGGCGATTTGTACTGGACGGACAAGTCCTTCATGTTGATCCCAATGGTCAACGCTATCTGGGCTTGTCCAGAGCTCAGGTGGCTGTGTCCGCCTGGTTGAAGCAGCTGCGTGCCGAGGATGCTGTGGCCATCGAGCAGGCATTGGCGCTCAGGTCGGGCATCGACCTTCAGGTCCAGATTGGGCATACGGCCATCCTGATGCGAGGGAAGTCCTCAGGCGCTCATCGTGTCGAAGGGCTGTTGCTGAAACTGCCTCCTCCACGCAAGGTGCCACCAGGCACGCCGATTCGCGCGCGAGACGAGTTTGTCGCAGCCATCAGTCACGAGTTGCGTACACCGCTCAATGCCATTCTGGGCTTTGCGCGACTGGCCAGAGCCGACGCACCTGAGGGTGCCGAGCGGCGTCATCTGGACTACATCGATCAGGCCTCCCGGTTGATGCTGCGGGTGGTCAATGATCTGTTGGACCTGACCCGTCTGGAAGCCGGCAAGCTGGAGATCGATCCCGAACAACCCCTGAACATGCATGCTGTGGTGTCGCGGGTTGGGGCCGTGGCTGCCAGCCTCAGGCAGGACAAACCTGTGCGCTTGTATGCGTCGGTCGATGCTGCGTGTCCCATGCGTTTGCGTGGCGATGTCGGTCGCATCGAGCAGATTTTGCTGAACCTGGTGGCCAATGCCCTCAAATTCACGGACAGGGGGCGCATCGTGGTCGATGTTCGGCAACGCAGCAGACAAACAGAAAGCGTCGTGCTTCGGATCTCCGTCTCTGACACCGGTGCTGGCATCGCGATGGACCAGATTGCCCGAATCGGGCTGCCGTTCGAGCAGGCCAACAACCCATCATTGCCTCAAACCGGCGGCACAGGGCTGGGCCTGGCCGTGGTCAACCGTCTGCTTGAGTTGCATGGCACGAGTCTGAAAGTAGCCTCTGTGGCCGGTGGTGGTTCCATTTTCTGGTTCGACATCGAGTTCCCGTTCGACGACGCCATTGCAGACGTGCCGCTGAAACCCGACACCCTGGTCATCAGCGAAGATGAGCGCCTGATCCAGACGATTGCCACGCAATGGGCTGTGCATGGTGAAGCCTTGTGCCATGGGGAGGATGCACAGTCCGCCTCGCGCTGGGTGCTCGACCTGGCTTCTGACCGCGCGCACCACATGGCTGGGCAAGGTCTGGCCTGGGGGCGGCAAATCTTCTGGGTCAGCGCCGAGCCTGCTGTGAACACCTCAGAGGTCTGCCCCTTGCCCTTGCTGGCCCATGCCGTCTTCGGTGGGGGCAGTGACGAGCGGCTGGAGCTGGATCCGCAACTGCGGGGCCTCAAGGTCCTGGTGGTGGAGGACAACGCCCTCAATCAACATGTGCTGCGTGAATACCTCAGGCGGCTGGGGGTCGATGTCACCATCGTGGGGGAGGGACGGCCCGTGCCGGCCTTGCTGGGGCAGCGACACGTTGATCTGGTTCTGCTGGACATCCAGTTGCCCGACTGGAGTGGCTGGGATGTGGCGCGAGCCGTGCGGGCGCTGCCCAATGGCAGCGACATGCGCATTGTGTTCTTGAGCGCGCACGTTGACCCTTCCGATCAGATCGAGGCTGCACACCTGGGCGCATTGGCCTGCCTGAGCAAACCGTTTGATGCTCCCCAGTTGCACCAGATTTTGCGGGAAGTGGCGCAAGCGGCCCGCGTTACCGAGCGACGATTCGAGCAGGCTCAGGTTGAGGATGCGGCAAATCCTGTACCAACCGTGCGCCCCAAAGCCGCCTTGCTTGGGCTTTTTGCCGCTCAGTGGCCAAGTCTGCGCACCCAGATCACAGGCGCGGAAGATGCGCAGGCCTTGCGCAGGGCTGTCCACGCGCTGAGGGGCTCCTTGGCGGTGATGGGCCAGGCCAAGCTGGTCGAGCGCGCGCGGCAGGTCGAAGAGGCCTTGCTGGCAGGGCGGGTGATCACCATGGATGAGCTGCAGGATTGGCTCGTCGCGGTTGATCGCCTCGTCGATTTTTGACCCGCAATCTCCCCCGGGTGAGGACCTGGGGCGCTTCCAAGGTGAGGGGCTGATGGGCTAAAGCCGGCCTTCTCCACACAATGAGCACCAAGGGAACAGGACCGGTTCATCGGCCAACCCTCTGGATGCAAGTGGATGGAGACGAAGCATGGACATCACAACGACCTCAGAGGTTCGTGAAACGGCCAACAGAGCTGAAGCCGCCGCGGCGAACGTGATGATCCCACAGCGCGGCGGCAACCAATACCTGACGTTCACCGCAGCAGGAACCACCTATGCGATGAGCATCGTGTCGACCAAGGAAATCATCGAGTACGGATCCGTCACCAGGATCCCCTTGATGCCTGCCTTCATACGTGGCGTGATCAATGTGCGTGGCCTGGTGTTGCCTGTGATCGATCTGGCCGCCCGTCTGGGTTTCCCTCCGGCGCGGCCCGGGCGCCGGTCCTGCATCGTGATCGTCGAAATGACGCATGAAGGTGAGACCTTTGACCTGGGCGTGGTGGTGGATGGCGTCAATGAAGTGCTGGAGCTGGATCAGGATGATCTGGAGCCACCTCCGCGATTTGGCGCCAACATCCGAAGCGATTTCATCGAAGCCATGGCACATGTCCATGGTCACTTCGTCATCGTGATGCACCTGGAGCAGGTGTTGTCCATTGAAGAGGTGTCGGACTTGGCGAGGGTGAGTGAGTCCAGGCAACTGCTCGTCCATCATTGATCGATTCAATCTGACCTGACACAGAGGTGTGGCCATGATCGAATGCACTTTGAGCGAAGCGGCGCAGGCAAGGTGCCTGACCATTCGAGGGGAGCTCACCATCGCCAGCGTGACGGATGCCAAGGCCTGTCTGCGCGCCACCTTGGTCGATTTGATTCCAGGCTCGCTGGCCCTTGATCTGAGCAAGCTCACTGAGGTTGACGCTGCCGGCGTGCAACTGCTGTTGTGCATGACGCGCAGCCTGCATGCGGCTGGCATGGCGATGAACGTTCAAGCGTGCTCTGACAGCCTGATCAACACGGCATGGGAGCTGGATCTGGCCGATGAGCAAGGTTGTCTGGGCGTGCCATACCAGACCCTGGTGGAGGTGCCAGCATGAACGACCTGGATCTCGACATCAGCGGGGCGGTCGCCACCTTTCTGGTTGAAGGGCGCGAGTTGGCGCAAGAGCTGGAACAAGGCTTGCTCAAGCTGGAGCAAGGCCACGATCGCAGTGACAGCGAGCTCATCAACGCGATGTTCCGTGCAGCGCACACCATCAAGGGGTCTGCAGGCATTGTGGGCATCGACAGCCTGGGGCGATTCACGCACAGGGTCGAGTCGCTGCTGGATCGTGTTCGCGAGGGCGAGCCCTTGCTGGACGATGACATGATCACGCGCTTGTTGCGCTGTTGCGATCACATTCTGAAGCTGCTGGATCTGGCAGAGGCAGGTGACCTCGAAGGGCAGGCTGTGTGTGACAAGGAGGCGGAACTGCTGGAGGGCCTGGGGCAGGATACGAGGGTAAGGGAGTCGGCGGGAGCGCCAGGCACCTACCATGAGCTCCCTGGTGGCGACAACTGTGGATTCAGGCTGTGGGCAGTGTTTGGGCGGGACTGCTTCCGTGATGGGCTCGATCCTGCATCGGCCTTGCACTTTCTCAGCAGTCGCTGTGATGTGCGCCAGCGTGTCGCGTTGATCCAATCCCTGCCGGAATTCGACCAACTGGATCCCGAGACATGTTTTCTGGCCGTGGCCTTGCACGCATCCAACCGTCATTGCGGCCTGGCTTATGAGACGTTCGAGTTCTTTCGTGAGTCCTCGCTGATTGTGTCCTGCAGTGATGGCACATCGGCGGCCGTGGTCAGAGATTTGTTGCAACCCCTTCGCGCCCAATTGGGTGACGCGGCTTTGCAGCCCTGGCGAGACGCCGGCCTCATTGCGCAAGACGAGTGGCAGGAACCCGTTGGGCGAATGGCCCGGCCTGTTGCGGCCGTGGCGACGCAGGCTGAGCGTCAGGATAATGGCGAACCACCCTCAGGCACCCAGGCTTCTCCTCGAAAGGCGGCCGCCTCGCCGAGCGCCGGCGCAGCGGGTGGCGCATCCAATGCGACCCGATTCGTGCGCGTACCGGCTCAGCGATTGGACTCGCTCATCTCCCAGGTGGGCGAGCTGGTGATCGCCGGGGCTGGTGTGGACGTACAGGCAAAACAGATCGGGCATGTCGCGCTGCAGGAGGCCGTTGGCACGCTGATGCAGTTGATTGACACCATCCAGTCCAGCACCTTGCAGATGCGCATGGTGCCCATCGGCGAGACCTTCAGTCGTTTTCAGCGTGTGGTGCGCGACGTGGCCCATGAACTGGGCAAGAACATCAAGCTGGACGTTGTGGGTGCGGAGACCGAGTTGGACAAGGCCATGGTTGAACGCATCGGTGATCCGCTGATGCACCTCGTGCGCAATGCGATGGACCATGGGCTGGAAACCCCTCAGGACCGCGCGGCATCCGGCAAGCCCGAGCAAGGAACCCTGAGGCTGCGCGCGTTTCATGATTCAGGCAATGTCGTGGTCGAGGTCAGCGACGACGGTCGAGGGCTGCGCCGAGACAAGATCATCGACAAGGCGCTGGCCAAGGGCCTGATCAGTACAGCCGAAGGGCTGTCCGATCATGAGGCCTATCAACTCATCTTCGAGCCGGGCTTTTCTACGGCAGAGCAAGTCACCAGCCTGTCCGGCCGCGGTGTGGGCATGGACGTGGTCAAGAAGAGCGTGGAAGCCCTGCGCGGCACCATCACCTTGAATTCCCGCGAGGGAGAGGGCACGCTGGTTCAGATGCGCCTGCCTTTGACGCTGGCGATCATCGATGGGTTCATGGTGGCGGCAGGCGATGCTCGCTTCATCGTGCCCCTTGACATGGTCGTCGAATGCATCGAATTGCCTCCAGATGCCCTCTCGGCAGGCAGCCCGCAGTACATCAACCTGCGCGGTGAGGTTCTGCCATATGTCTGCTTGAGACAGGCTTTCGATATCGATGGCCCTGCCGTGCGCCGCCCCAGCGTGGTTGTTGTCCGTTTCTCGGACATGAAGATCGGCTTGCTGGTGGATGGTCTGCTGGGTGAAATGCAGACGGTCATCAAGCCGATGAGCGGCATCTTCCGCCACCTGAGGTCAGTGTGCGGAACCAGCATTCTTGGAACGGGCGACATCGCCTTGATTCTGGATGTTCACCAGCTTGTGTCCAGTTCACTGGACAAGAGTACCAGGCAAGCAGTGTTGCTTGCCCCCACGCCAACAGTCTGACGAGGAGCGCATCATGGGTGCAATGGATCTATTCTTGAGTCGGCATGACGATCGCCTGACTGCCTGGTCGACGCGTGCGCAGATGGCCATAGAGAGTGGACATCAGGCCGACGCCCTGGCGTTGACGGATTTCACCGGCGCAACGCGCAATTACGCCGAAATGGCGCTGTCATGGATGCGCCTGGCGAGCCGCCAGCAGGAGGGGCTCATCGACCTGACAGCTCGGGCCGAGAAATTGACGGACGCGATGGCCCTTGCTCAATCTCGGGAGGCCATGCTACAGGCTGAGTTGCAGGCGATCGGCCGGTCTCAGGCCATCATCAGTTTCGATACGCAGGGTCACATACTGGATGCCAATGACAATTTTCTTCAGACCCTCGGGTACAGCCTGGACGAAGTCAAGGGGCGTCATCACAGCATGTTCGTAGACCCGGCGTACCGTGAATCGATCGAATACCGGCAGTTCTGGGAAAACCTGGCGCTCGGCCGCTACGATGCCGGGCAGTACAAGCGCATCGCCAAGGGCGGCAAGGAAGTCTGGATACAGGCAAGTTACAACCCGGTATTGGACAAGGATGGCCGGCCTTGCAAGGTGATCAAGGTCGCTGCTGACATCACCGCAGACAAGCTGCGCAATGCCGACTACCAGGGGCAACTGGCTGCGATTGGCAAGTCACAGGCCGTCATCGAATTTGATCTCAAAGGCAACATCCTGTTTGCCAATGACAACTTCCTCAATGCCGTTGGCTACTCCCTGGACGAGGTCAAAGGTAGGCATCACAGCCTGTTTGTTGATCCCACCTACCGTGACAGCCCGGCCTATCGCCAGTTCTGGGAGCGCCTGGGGGCCGGCCAGTTTGATGCGGGGCAGTATCAACGCATTGGCAAGGGCGGGCGCGAGATCTGGATTCAGGCCAGCTACAACCCGATTTGCGACATGAGCGGCCGCCCCTTCAAGGTGGTGAAGTATGCGGCCGACATCACCGAACAGGTGTTGTCAGCCCGCGCGTTCGAGCAAGAGCTGGAGTTCGTGGTGGGCAGCGCGTCCAAGGGGGATTTCGATCAGCGGTTCAACATGCAAGGCAAGCAGGGCATGCAAATGACGACAGCCAGGAGCGTCAACGCCTTGCTGGCGGCCAGTCAGGCAGGCTTGCGCGAGGTGCAGGAGATCACCAACAAGGCCATTCGGGGTGATTTTGCAGACCGCATCAAGCTGGATGGCAAGCAAGGCTTCTTCCTGGATCTGGGGGTCGGGACCAACGATCTGATGGATGTGGTGGAGCAGGGCTTGATGACGGTACAGACCGCGCTGCAGGCGATGGCGTCGGGTGACCTCAATCACGTCATTGACGACAATTTCGAAGGCATCTTTGACGAGCTCAAGCAGTCCTTCAACGCCACGATCGGCAAGCTCCGCCAGGTCATCGGTGACGTGAGGGCCAACTCCGACATGCTGGCGACGGCGGCCACTCAGATTGCGGGTACGGCTTCCAGCCTGTCGGAGTCGGCCAACAACCAGGCCACCAGCGTCGAGGAGACTTCGTCTGCCATCGAGCAGATGACCGCCTCCATCGGACAGAACGCCGACAACGCGAAGGTCACGGATGGCATGGCACGCAAGGCCGCTGGAGAGGCCCATGACGGCGGCGCAGCGGTGGGTGAAACCGTTGGCGCCATGAAGAGCATTGCCAACAAGATCGGCATCATCGATGACATCGCCTACCAGACCAATCTGTTGGCGCTGAACGCGGCCATCGAGGCGGCGCGGGCTGGAGAACATGGCAAGGGGTTTGCCGTGGTGGCAGCCGAAGTCAGGAAGCTGGCCGAGCGCAGTCAGGTCGCAGCGCAGGAAATCGGGCAACTGGCTGCTGGCAGTGTGCACACGGCAGAACGTGCGGGCGCCTTGCTTGGCGAAATCGTACCAGCCATCAAGCGAACCAGTGATCTGGTGCAGGAGATCACCGCCGCCAGCGACGAGCAGTCCACCGGTGTCGGGCAGATCAACATGGCGATGAGCCAGTTGACCCAGCTGATTCAACAGAATGCGGCGGGCAGCGAGGAACTGGCGGCCACCGCCGAGGAGATGACGCTGCAGGCAGACAAGCTTCGCCAGATGATGGAGTTCTTTCAGATCGGCTATCGCGAGCCCTCACCATCTCACGTCGCAGCCAAGCCCGTGGTGACAAGGATGGCCCCCAGCAGGGTGTCCGATGCGGGTGGATCGGTAGACGAGAGCAAGTTTCGCCGCATGGCCAGCGTTCGCCACTGACACGTTCAACACGGAGCCCGCATCATGATTGGTGCTGAGATTTCTGATAAGGACTTCGAACGCCTTCGGCGCTTCTTTGAGTCGGCTTCCGGCATCCATCTGGCTGACTGCAAGAAGGTGCTGGTGTGCGGCAGGCTCTCGCGTCGCTTGCGGCACTTCAAGCTGGACAGTTACCGCGAGTACATGGATCTGATCGAGTCTCCCAATCAGCGTGCCGAGCGCCAGATGGCAATTGACCTGTTGACGACGAACGAGACGCACTTCTTCCGTGAGCCCAAACACTTCGAGCGGTTCCGTCGTGTGTTGAAGGAGTTGGCAGATCGGCCAGGCAGCCCGGCGATTCGCGTCTGGAGCGCAGCCTGCTCCACGGGCGAAGAGCCCTACAGCCTGGCCATGACCATGTCTGAGGTGCTGGGGGGGCGCAGCTGGAGCGTCCTGGCATCTGATTTGTCCATGAAGGTCCTGGAGGACGCGAGACTGGGCATCTACCAGAGCCAGCGTTTCTGCGAAATTCCCCGCGACCTGGCAGAAAAGTATGTGCTGGAGGGCTTCGACGAATATGCCGGGCAGTACCGCATGGATGCCAGCCTTCGCCAGCGGGTGCACTTCGAGCAGATCAATCTGATGGAGCCCTTGCCGCGGGTCGGCCCCTTTGACGTGATTTTCCTGCGCAATGTACTGATCTATTTTGATAAGGCTTCCAAGCGTCGGATCGTGGACGCCCTGGTCCAGAAACTGCGCCAGGGTGGCTTGCTGTTCATCGGGCATTCCGAAACCCTGGGTGGGGTGACCGATTCTGTGGTGGCGATCGAACCCACGGTGTACCAGAGGCAGTCATGAGTGATGCCATCTTGTCACCGGCGGGGCTTGACAGGGCGTTGCCAGTGCTGGAGGGCAATGGGCAGATTGCTTGCAACGCCATCGGTGCCACGAGTGTGACCTTGCGGGAGGGGCAATGGTTCTTTGGCCGTGGTGATGTCCATGTGTCGGTTTTGGTGGGCGCCAGTGTGGCCTTGGTCCTGTGGTCGCCGCGGCAAGGTTGGGGCGGGGTCTGTTGCTTTGCTCATGCTGAACCCGCTTCAGGAGGTAGTCGGCAGGGGCTTGACATGCCGCGGCCAGCCCAGGAGTTGACGCGCCAGCTTGAGGATCGTCTGGCCCGTACGGGCGGCCACTGGTCTGGCATTGAACTGTCTCTGGCTGGCGGCGCGCATCACCACGATAGCGATGTCGGGATGCTCAATGTGGCCTGGTCTCAGCAATGGGCCGGCAGCAAGGGGCTCGTCCCTCGTCTGCAAGATGTGGGGGGGCGTGTTCTGCGTCGTCTCACTTTTCAGCTGATGGATGGCACTGTTCGCATTGCCCATGGCGGGCGCATGTGTTCTCAGGAGATGTGACATGGGTCAGGGTCCGATTCGGGTGATGGTGGTCGATGACTCGGCCGTGGTGCGGCAGGTGCTTGGCGCGATGGTCAGCAGCGAGCCAGGGTTGGAGCTCATCGGCGCACATTCGGACCCGCTGTTTGCGCAGAAGGCCATGGCCCAGAACTGGCCGGATGTGTTGATCCTGGATGTGGAGATGCCCCGCATGGATGGCGTCACGTTCCTGCGCCAGATCATGAGCACACGGCCCACGCCCGTGGTGATCTGTTCTACGCTGACCACAGCCAACGCTTCAACCACGCTGGAGGCGATGCAGGCCGGGGCTTTCGAGATCATCGAAAAGCCCAATGCCAGCGTGCGAGATCAGCTTCAAGCGCAGAGGCAACGCCTGATCAGTGCGGTCAAGAGTGCCGCAAGGGCCAATGTGCATGCGTTGGCCCGCAAAGTTACGCCCACGAGCGTCGTTCCTTTGCCCATGGGGCTTGAAGCCGACAAGGCCAAGCCTGTACGTGCCATGTCCGAGACGACGGACCGCATCGTGGCGGTCGGGACCTCTACAGGCGGCACCCAGGCTCTGGAGTTTCTGCTCAGTCGTTTGCCGGTGACGGCGCCGGGCATGGTCATCGTGCAGCACATGCCTGAGGCCTATACCCTGGCCTTTGCCGAAAGGCTCAACCAGGTGTGTCAGGTTCGTGTGAAGCAGGCGCAGGATGGTGAGCGCATCATCAGCGGCCAGGCGCTGATCGCCCCCGGGGGGCGGCATCTTCAGGTGCGCAGGCAGGGCGCTTACTACTACGCAGTCGTCAAGGACGGACCGCCTGTTTCACGGCATCGCCCCAGCGTCAACGTCTTGTTTGCCTCTGTGGCTCACCATGCCGGTCCGAACGCCGTCGGGATCATCATGACGGGCATGGGGGATGATGGCGCCAGGGGCATGCTGGAGATGAAGCAGGCCGGGGCGACCACCTATGCGCAGGATGAAGCCAGTTGCGTCGTGTTCGGCATGCCGCGTGAGGCCATCAAATTGCATGCAGTGGACCAGATTCTGCCGCTCGATGAGTTGCACGATGCCTTGATGGGGCGCATCAGTGCCAAAGGCCGTCGCACCGCAGCTGCACAGCCGGCTTGAGATGGTTCAACGGGGTGACCAGTTTCTTCCCGGGTCAGGACCCGGGGCGGCCCCAAGGTATGGCGCTGATGGGCATTCGGGGCTTGCATCTCCACAATTCATTCATGGATTACGCAGGAGAGCAAGCATGATCGCATCGAGGGCTCGCAAGGGCAGATCAACCGCCATTCCGCCAGAGGTCACTACCGCGCCAATGGTGATCCATAGCGGCGGAACCCCTTATCTGACCTTCAGTGCAGGGCATTCCCATTACGCGCTGTACATCGTCTCGACAACGGCCATCGTGGATGCGCCCAGCATTGCCGCTGACCCTCGCATGCCTGAGTTTGTCAAAGGCGCGGTCCAAGTGGAGGATCGTCTGATACCGGTTATCGACCTGGCCAGTCGCATGGGCCTTCCACCTGCGCGGGTAGCACGCCGTTGCTGTGTGGTGCTGGTGAATGCGCACTTGGGAGACAAGGTCATCGAAGTGGGTGTGGAGGTTGACCATGTCCAGGAGGTGCTGGATTTAGGGCGGCCCGAACCGGACCTCCCACCCCCTTGTGGTGCCAACATCAATACGCACTTTGTTGAACTCATGGCCAAGCGACCAGGGCATTACGCGATGGTGATGCACGTGGAGCAGCTGTTGTTCACCGATGAGTTGTTGGCGTTGTCTGAACTGGAGGAGTTGGCAGATGACGTCGTTCATCACTGATTTGCTGCGGGCAAACACGCCTCATCGCCAACCTCAGCCGACATTGGCGCCTTGCCAGGATGCGGTGGGTGGCGACTTGCCTGGCTTCCTGGAGAGCAGTGGTTTGGTGAGCCGGCATTCGGCCGTTGAACGCAGTGTGTTGCTCAGGCCAGGGGATTGGTTGTTTGGCCGTGGAAACCTGCGGGTGTCGGCCATGCTGGGCGCCAGCCTCGCCCTGGTGATGTGGGTGCCTCGGTACAGACTGGGCGCCGTGTGCTGCATTGCCCATCCTGTCCGACCTGCCGGCGTATATGGGTTGGAAGGGCCGTGTGGCCTCTACGGTGAAGATGCCGTTCGCTGGCTGGACGAACGTCTTCAAAGAACAGCCTGTGATTGGTCTGATGTGGCGTTGTCGTTGATTGGTGGTGCGCATCAGCAGGGGGGATGTGCGGGCCAGCGCAACGTCAGTTGGGTGCAGGCATGGTCTGCGACGCAGCATCTGGTGCCTGCGTTTCAGGATGTCGGGGGGAGTGTGTTGCGCAAGCTCAACTTCAATCTGACAGATGGCAGTGTGACGGTGACCCACGGCGGAAGCCTTGGCAGCGTCGACGTCTGAGGCCCCTTCCGACAGGGCTTCAACACGTGGCTCAGACCCTGACGACTGTCACGGAGCAGTCAGCCTCTGCCACCACCTGGGCGCTCACGCTTCCCAGGTAGCGCCGCAAGGCCGAGTTGCCGCGCGCACCCATCACGATGTGATCCACCTGGTTCTTGTTGGCAAACTCGACCAAGGCGTGGGCGGTATCCGGTGCTTCCAGCACGTGGAAGGTCAGGCGGTGCTCGTCGAGCTCCAGTTGCTGCTGAAGCGGCCGGGCCCAGTGCTTGATGGCCACCAGTTGCTGCACATGCAGGCTGTTGCCCTCGTCGTCTGTCAGCTTGTCCATGCCGACGCGGTTGATCTTCATGATGCTGACGCATGCCAGACGCGCGCCCGGCTCGATCTGCAGGATGCGCCTGACGGTGGCCAGCAGCTTCTTGTCCAGTTCGGGTGTGCTGGCCTTGGTGGCGATCGCCACCATGATGATCGGGCTGTGCTCGACGTGCTGGGTGGCATTGGCCTCGGCCTCGGGCTCCGCACCCATGGCCTTGAACCAACGGCGCAGGCTGCTGATGCCGCCGCGAGGCGCCATGTGCTCGGCGCGTTTGGTCAGCGGGATCTGATCGGGGTGTTGCAGGTCCAGTGCGAGCTGGGCGCCGGTCTGATAGCGTTTGGCCGGGTCTACCTCCAGACAGCGCAGGATCACCTCCTGCAGCCACGGCGGGGTATCGGCTCGGTGGGCGCGAGGCGGAATCGGGTCGGTATAAAGCCGCTTGCGCAGGCCTGACACCGTGCTGGGGCTGCCGAAGGGGCGCTCGCCCGTGGTCAGGTGATAGAGCATCACGCCCAGTGCGAAAAGGTCGCTGCGTGGATCGTTGCGGATGAACTGCACCTGCTCGGGCGACATGTAGGGCCCTGTGCCCATGGGCAGCGAGAACTCCTCTTCCAGCAGATCAGGCAGTTGCGCGTGCCGTGACAGACCGAAATCGATCAGCACAGCCTCTCCCGTGGGGCGGAACATGATGTTGCTGGGCTTGACATCCAGGTGTACCAGGTGCTGCTTGTGCAACTCGTGCAAGGCGAAGGCGACGCGCTGGCCAATCTCGGCGACCTCGTCAAACGGCAAGGGCGCCTTGTCCAGCCTGGGGCGCAAGGATTCGCCCTGGATGTGCTCCATCACGATGTAGGGCTGCTTGATGAAGTCGCCCTTGGTGAGGAAGCGCGGCACGTGCGGCCCCTTGAGCATGGGCATCACCATTTGTTCGACCTCGAAGCCCACGATGGTGGCCGGATCCTCGCCGCCTTTGATGCGCGGGATCTTCATGATCAATGCATGCCCGGTGTCGCCGTCCAGCGGCTCCACATCCCACAAGGTGGCCATGCCGCCTTGGTGCAGTTTCTCCTTGAGGCGAAACTGGTCAATCACATCGCCGGTTTGCAGTTTTCCTGGCGGAGTCATCATGCGCAGTTCCTGTTGCTGGCGTCTGGGCGCGGTTAGCGGCCGTCGCGCAGGCGATCGGCCAGGTGGCGAGGCAGGCCCGCATCGATGATGCGTTGTGCGGCTGCTTCATGGTCGTAGGGCACTCGGTGAAACGTGATGTTGTGGCTGACGGTATCGAAAATCAGGTAGCAAGCCGCCGGGTTGCCGTCGCGGGGTTGCCCGACAGATCCTGGAATCGCCAGCCAGCGGCGCATGGGCGACAAGGTGATCGGTGTGCCATCAACGGGCGAGAAGTCGCCTGACTTTCCGGCGCTGGAGAGGTGATACAGGCAGGGTTGATGCATGTGCCCGCAAAACACAAAGGGGTGCTGGCTGACCTGCATGCTGCGCACGGCTTCCATGCGGCCATCCAGGTAACCCCACTGAGAAGGCGCATGCAGATTGGCATGGGCAAACTGGCAATCCTCCAGTTCGGCCACCAGAGGCAGCGATTCGATGAACGCCACATGGGAGGCGCTCAATTGCTGGCGGGTCCAGGCCAGGGACTCCTGAACATGCCCTGCCATGTTATGTGCCCCCTCATGCCGCACCGCATCGTCGTGATTGCCCTTGATGGCAATCGCGCCTTCCTTGACGCGTGCCTGCACGAAATCCAGGACCCAGACCGGGTCGGCACCGTAGTCGACATAGTCACCCAGCAGCACGGTCTGATCACAGGCCTGTTGCCTGGCGTGCTCCCAGACGGCTTCGGTGGCCTGGCGGTTGGCGTGCAGATCGGAGAGAACGGCGAGTTTCATGACGGGACAGCTTCAGGAATGGGCCAGTTTAGGCTCAGGCCTGCCAGACGCTCAACCCGGGGTATCAGGACTTGTGCATTTTCAAATCTTTTGCGGATTTATCGAAAACGTGGCGTAACACGAGACCCCCGGGGGTTTGATACCATTGCGCGCAACGGCATGCCCGGGTTCCTGGGTTCGAGACCGAAGAGACACCATGAGATCTGCAGAACAAGAAGCCGTGCTGCGCTCGGTGCGCAAGCTTGTCGCATTCTGGCAAATCACCGCCGATGAACTTTCCGGTATTCCCGAGCCTGTCAAGGTGGTGGAAGAGGCTCGGCCGCCTGCCGGGCCCAAATACCGCCACCCCCGTAGCGGAGAAACCTGGGACGGTGAAGGGCTCCAACCGGCGTGGCTGCGAGAAGCCTTGACCCGGCAGGGCTACACCGTGGAGGAACTGCGTCTGCCACGGGCAGAGGATCGGCCCGAGCACGGCTGATCTGCTTAGGCTGCGGCGGTCAGCACCGCGTTGTCGGGTGGCGGCTGGTTGGCGGGCTGCTCGGTTGCGGGTGCCCTGTACGGCATCACGCGGCCACGACCGGATTGTTTGGCCACGTAAAGTGCGGCGTCGGCTTGTTTGACCAGGTCGTCGGCGAGATCTTCCTGCCCAGGCATGTGCGCCGATACACCAATGCTGCAACTCAGCAGCACCGAATGGCCATCCTGGCTGATGAAGGTTTGCTTGATCTTGTCGAGCATGGCCTGTGCCACCAGGAGCGCGCCAGCCTCATCGGTATTGGGCAGCAGCACCACGAACTCTTCGCCGCCGAAGCGGGCCACCATGTCGACGGGCCGGCGCAGAACGGACGAGAGCCCTTTGGCTGCAGCCTGCAGGCAAACATCGCCAAACGGGTGGCCGTGGTTGTCGTTGATGTGCTTGAAATAGTCCAGATCGACCATGGCAATGGCCAGGGATTCACGGCGGCGTCGGGCATCTCGCCAGGCCACGTGGAGCGATTCCTGGAATTTGAGCCGGTTGGGAATCTGCGTGAGCGCGTCTGTGCGGCTGAGGACTTCGAGCTCGCTGGCACGCTGCTCCAGCAGCGCCTGCGACCGTTGGCGAGCCCAGTATTCGCGACCGACCAGCCTGGAAATGCTCAGCGAGTAGGCGAAAAACACGCCGATCAAGGCCGCCAGCGCCAGGTTGACCGAGCCGCCCTGAGGCAGCACGGCCAGTACCGTAGGGCCCAAGGTGCAGATGGGGTACAGCAGCGGGAGGATGGCATCGATGGCAACGATGACGGTGCCGCCTGCGGTGATGCCGACGGTACTCATCAGGATCAGCCAGCGCAGGTTCTCTGCATCGGGCGCCACCAGCACGAGGCCACACAGGACGCCCCAGTAGGCGTTGTAGGCCAGGGACTGCGCCCGAAAGACCAGCAGGGTGCGCCGGAAGTTGCGCTCCAGCCGCTCTTTGAGACCCCGGTTGTAGGCCAGGCGCAGCGCGGCACAGACCAGCAGAGCCAGTCCGTTGAGCAGGGCGAAGTAGGGGTGGCGTGCGACGTACTGGTCTGCCTGCATCAGCACGGCCCAGATGGCCGAGTAGAGCAGCACGCCCTTGCGCATGCGCTGGGCGGCGTCCAGGACGCACTGCTTCTGAAGTGACAGCGGCACGTCTGTGCCGTCTTGCAACGCCTCAGCGTCGTCGGATGTGTGTGTGGTGTGGGCAACCATATTGACCTTGACTCGAAAAGCGTCAGGCCACATCCGAAAGGCCTGACGTCCAAGCCGTTTTCGGATGAGGGTGTCCGAACTTGAGGTTCGTCTTGGGAGCAACAGCGGTCTTCTTGTTTGCCCAACCGCTGCCCTACACTGCGCTGCCGCATTGATGTGGCCTGCTTCATCCTCCGAAAAACGATCTGTCATGCTGCTTCGCCTGCAACTGCGCTATCTGATGGTTTGTCTGCTCCTGTGGTGCGGGCATGGTGTTGCGTTGGCAGCTGACTGCCTTGACCAGGAAACGTGGGCGGCCATCCAGCATGCGCAATGGGATCATGCTCGTGTGCGGTTGCAGGCCATGGTTGATCAGTCGGTGGTTGTAAGGGGCAACCTGGAGCGGTGGATCTGCCTGCGTCGGATGCTGGGCAATGCGCAGGCGCAATTGATGCAACTTGAGGCCGCTACGGATAATCTGCAATTGGCTTACAACGAAGCCCTGCTTCAGCTTGGCCCAGAGCACCCTGAGACCATGAATGCGGCGATGGGGCTGGCGATTGTTCACGGCAAGAGAGGTGAGCACGACAAGGCTCTGCCTGTGCTGCGGGCGCTCTTGCCGCCAACAGAGCGGCGCTATGGTGCGAACGCCATGCAGGTGCTCACCTTGCTGAAAAGCACGGCCACCAGCCTGGCCTGGATCGGCAACTATGCCGATGCCTTGCCCCTGGATGAGCGTGTTTTGCGGATTGCAGAGCAACTCAAACCAGACGGAGATGTGGGCGGCTGCCAGAGCGTGGCTCTCTGTGAGCGGATCAAAGGCAATGCGGCCAAGAATCTCGCGTTGACGTTGACCAGGCTGGGCAGGGCCCCTCAGGGGCTCCCGCTGGCTGAGCGCGGTGTTGCCTTGCAAATGGCACATCTGGGCCCTTCACATCCGAACGTCCTGGATGCGCAGTTGGTGCTGGCGTCTGCATTGATTGGTGTGGGGCAAATCCAGGAGGCGCACGAGCTTCAGGAAAAGGTGCGAAATCAGGCGCAGGCGGCATTGGGGTCCACTCACCCCATCACGCTCAAGGCGGAAGGCGACCTGGCTGCGTCATCGACTGGTCGAGAGGCCTTGGTTCAGAGCAAGTCACCGCAACAGGCTCGCCTGCAAGTGCTGAGAGAGACTTTGGGGCCGAGTCACCCGGACGTGCTTCTGGCCAGCGTCAATCTGGTGGACACCTTGACGAAACTTGGGGAGTTTGCGCCCGCATTGGAAGCTGCAGAGGCCGCTGTACAGGGGCTTTTGCAGCGCACGGATACCTTGATGTTTGACGACCGTAGTCAGCGCGCCTGGTTGAATCAGCAATACAAGCTGGAATGGCTTTATCTGGGTTTGTTGGTGCGCAATGGCCGTGTACCTGATGCCTTCCTGGCTTCGGAGACGCTGAAGCATCATCGCTATGCACTGCAATTGGGTGCATCCGGCGAGACGGCACTGGGCAGTGCCCGCGCGCAGACATCCAAGGAGGCGCTGCGCCAGCTGACGCTGCTTGATCAGCGTATTGCTCTGGCGCGCAGTCTCAACCAGAGTGTGTCGGTATTGTTGGCGGATCGATCCGCAGCATTTGATCGCTGGAATGCATCTCGTGCCAGCACCCCCTTCACGCTGCCCAACGTCAAGGCCGTGCCGGCGTGGGCCCAGACCGTGGTCAAGCATGGTGACGCGGTGATCAGCTATCGTGTGATCGGGGGCTCGTTGTGCGCTTTTGTGCTGGAGGGGGACAAAGTATCTTTTGTTCGACTGGCCGATGCTGATCGTGTCATGCCCACGATCGAGGCATATCGGTTGACCATGCGTCAGATCGCCATGAGTGGCAAGCCGTATGACAAAGATGTATTGTTGCCCTTGTGGCGGTTGCCAAATGGCTCATTTCGTTACGCTTCTCAGCAGCCTCCAGGTGTGGCCACCAGAGCCGGCGGCCTTAATGAGGTGCTTCAATCGCTTTCCGAGTGGTTGATACAACCCTTGTTGCCCAAGCTGGGCACGCACAGTGGCAGGTTGCTGGTCAGCGTGGATGGCAGCCTGGGGCATGTTCCGTTCGAATCCTTGCCGATGGAGTCGGGGCAAGGCGAACCGAAGATCCTGGGTGAGCGCTTTGCCGTCTCGCTTTTGCCATCGTTTGTCATGTTCGACACGCTGCAGGCGCGGCAGCGAGCCTATGCTGATCTGGATCGCCGGCCCCTGATGGCCGTGGGCGGGGCTCACTATGCGAAGGTGGAAAGGCATGGCTTCATCTCTATCCAGCGAGAGAGAAATGTTCGCGCCATGCAGCCGATGGACTTGAAACAGATGTGGCAAAGTGCCAAACATGATAGGTCTTTGTTGCCGCTGGCATATCTGAACTGGTCGCAGGGCTTCTCGGATCTGCCTGGTTCGGCCGAAGAGGTAGATGAACTGGCGGGTTTGTTTGGCGAGCAGCCTTCACGGCGTTCCTTGGTCCTCAAGGGCGCGAGCGCCAGCGAGGCCACCATCAACCGCCTGGATCAGAGCGGCGATCTTGCCGACTACCGGATCCTGCATTTCAGCACGCACGGTTTTTTGAGTGATGACGAACCTGCGCTGAGTGCGGTCGTGCTCAAACAGGTCAACCGTGAGCCGGGCACCGACGGCTACTTGACGGCAGCGGAGTTGTCCACGTTGGCGCTGCGCAGCGACCTGGTGGTCGTTTCTGCATGCGATTCAGGCGCCAGTCATGTGACGGTTGGGGATGGGGCTACGGGGCTGTCCATGGCACTGTTTCAGGCGGGCACCGTCTCGTCCATCTTGTCTCTGTGGCCAATAGAAGACGAGGCCTCTCGTCGTTTCATGGTCCATTTTTACCAGTTGATGGCAAATGGCCTGGACGCAGGGCAGTCCTTGCGTCAAACCAGACTTTGGGCGAGAGATCGAGGCTTGTCTCGACACGTCTCTGAGGGGCTGGTCCGATGGGGCCTGTAATCACGCAGTCACGCCACGAACGGGCGTGATGCAGGTTGGTCCCCCCGACAGGAATCGAACCTGTATTTGCCGCTTAGGAGGCGGCCGTTCTATCCATTGAACTACGGGGAGATCAAGGCGAAGGCAGCATTATGCCTTGAGCATGCCCTTGGTTTCGATGAAGCCGATGACGTCGGCCAGGCCCTGTTGCGTCTTGAGGTTGGTCATGACGAAGGGGCGGGTGGGGCGCATGCGCTTCGTGTCGGCTTCCATGATCTCCAGATTGGCGCCGACATAAGGGGCCAGATCCGTCTTGTTGATGACGAACAGGTCACTCTTGGTGATGCCGGGGCCGCCTTTGCGCGGGATCTTTTCACCCGCGGCCACGTCGATCACGTAGATCGTGAGGTCGCTGAGTTCAGGGCTGAACGTGGCCGCCAGGTTGTCGCCGCCGGATTCGATGAAGACGATGTCCGCATTGGGGTACTTCGTCAGCATGCGGTCCACGGCTTCCAGGTTGATGGAGGCGTCTTCGCGGATGGCGGTGTGCGGGCAACCGCCGGTCTCCACGCCCATGATGCGGTCCGGATCCAGGGCGCCGGCGACGGTCAGCAGGCGCTGGTCTTCCTTGGTGTAGATGTCATTGGTGATGACGACCAGGTCGTACTGCTCGCGCATGGTCTTGCACAGCATTTCCAGCAAGGTGGTCTTGCCGGAGCCCACGGGGCCACCGACGCCCACGCGCAGGGGAGGAAGCTTCTTGGTGCGGCCGGGGATGTTGTGCAGATTGCTCATGATCGGAACAGTCGTGAGTATTGGGTTTCATGCTGGGCGCTGAGGATGGCCAGCATGGGGGTGAAGGCCTGGCGCTGCGTGTCGGGCAGGGTCAAGGCGTGGTCGATGGCGGCCGGGATCTGGTCGATCAGGCTTTGCAGAATGCGTTGGCCGGCACTTTGGCCCAGGGGCACCACCTTGATGGCAGCCTGGGCCATGTTCTCGGCCCAACCAAAGGCGAAGCTCAGCAAGGCTTCACGGATGGCTTCGGCGTTGCCGCGCGGGCCGGGTGCGGGCAGGCAGTGCGCCACGGCCAGGGCGAAGGCAATGGGCCAGGTGGGTGTGGGCGTGAGGGCGGCGCATTGGGCCAATCTCTCGTCGCTCACTTGCAAGGTGGCAGTACCCGTGCGGTTACGCAGCCATTCCACCAGCGAGCGGCCCATCTGCTCGGTCTGCAGGCGCAGTTCGCTGGTCTCACGCGTTTGCGTGACCCAGTTGTTGAGCTCGTTGAGGCGAGTCAAATCGCCACGTTGCCAGGCGGGGATGGCGCGGGCTACCACGGCCAGATCGGCGCGGGCCACGCTCAGATGGAGCTGGTCAACCAGCCACGCGGCGGCGTGATGCTCGTTGGTGACGCGGCCTGATTCGACGGCAGCTTCCAGCCCTTCCGAGTAGCTGAAGCCGCCCACCGGCAAGGCGGGCGAGGCCAGCCACATCAGTTGCAGCCGGGCTGCTGGGCTCAAAGGCTCACTGCGGGGGACAACGCGGGGCATGTGTCAGGTCAGTGGTGGTGACCGTGGTCGTCGTCATGATCATGGTTGCACCCAGGACCGTGAACGTGAGGCGCAGCCGGTGCCGACTTGATGGCAATGCCGATGGGCTTGCCGCGCACGGGCGCTTGAGTCTGAGTCGCCGGCGTGGCATGGGCCACATGCGCGTGACCGTGGCTGCAGCCTGGGCCGTGCACGTGGCCAGGTTCGCCATGGGCGGGGTTTGGATGGCTGTGATCGTGGTCATGGCTGTGGTGCGCATGCCCACCAGCCGAATAGGCGCCGCCCTCAGGCTCGAACGCGGCTGTGGCTTCCTTCACCGTCAGGTGCATGGCGCGCAGCATGTCGGCCAGCACATGATCAGGTTCAATCTTCAGATGATCCGGCTGCAGCTCAATCTGCACATGGCGGTTGCCGAGGTGGTAGGCAGCGCGAACCAGATCGAAGGGCGTGCCGTGTTCGGCGCACGGCGTGATCACGAGCACGGGCTGCGGCGCCGCCTGCACGCGGATCATCGAGCCATCCTCGGCCACGAGCACGTCGCCACCACGGACCACGGTGCCACGTGGCAGGAACACGCCCAAGGTACGGCCCGCGCTGTCAGTGGCATCGAAACGGCTTTTCTGGCGCACGTCCCAGTCGAGCTCGACAGACGAGGCGCGCTTGAGCAGCACGGTGGCCAGACCCTGGCCTTGGGGAAGGAGCTTGTTGACAGTCAGCATGGGCAGAGTGTTTCCTGTTGAGGTCGCCAGTGTCCGTCAAAACAGGAAGTAGCGCTGCGCCATGGGCAGCGAGGTGGCGGGCTCGCAGGTCAGCAACTGGCCGTCCGCTCGCACCTGGTAGGTCTGGGCATCGATCTCCATCACGGGCATGTAGGCGTTGTGCACCATGTCTGTTTTCTTGACCGTGCGGCAGCCCTTCACACCCACCACCTGCTTTTTCAACCCGTATTGCTGGGGCAGCTCGGCGCTGATGGCCGCCTGGCTCATGAAGGTCAGTGAACTGCGGCTCAGGGCCCCGCCAAAGGCGCCAAACATGGGGCGGTAGTGCACCGGCTGCGGTGTGGGAATGGAGGCATTGGGATCACCCATGGCCGCTGCAGCAATGAAGCCGCCTTTGAGGATCAGGCTGGGCTTGACGCCAAAGAAGCCGGGTTTCCACAGCACGAGGTCTGCCCACTTGCCTTCTTCGATGCTGCCCACTTCATGCGCCACACCATGGGCCAGCGCCGGGTTGATGGTGTACTTGGCCACATAGCGCTTGACACGGGCGTTGTCGTGGCGATCGGTGTCGCCAGGCAGCTTGCCCCGCTGCGACTTCATCTTGTGGGCCGTCTGCCAGGTGCGCATGATGACCTCGCCCACGCGGCCCATGGCCTGCGAGTCGGAGCTGAACATGCTGATGGCGCCCAGGTCATGCAGGATGTCTTCGGCGGCGATGGTTTCGCGGCGGATGCGGCTTTCCGCAAAGGCCAGGTCTTCGGCGATGGAGGCGTCCAGGTGGTGGCACACCATGAGCATGTCGAGGTGCTCGTCAATGGTGTTGACCGTGAAAGGCCGCGTCGGGTTGGTGGAGGAGGGCAGCACATTGAGCTCGCCCACCACCTTCATGATGTCCGGCGCGTGCCCGCCGCCCGCGCCTTCGGTGTGGAAGCTGTGGATGGTGCGGCCCTTGAAGGCGGCCACCGTGTCTTCCACGAAGCCGGATTCATTGAGCGTGTCCGAGTGGATGGCCACCTGGATGTCAGCTTCTTCCGCCACGCTCAGGCAGGTGTCGATGGCCGCGGGTGTGGTGCCCCAGTCTTCGTGCAGCTTCAGGCCGATCACGCCGGCTTCGACTTGCTGACGCAGCGCCTCGGGGCGGCTGGCGTTGCCCTTGCCCAGGAAGCCCAGGTTCATCGGGAAGGCCTCGGCGGCCTTGAGCATCATGGCGATGTTGTCCGGGCCGGGCGTGCAGGTGGTGGCGAAGGTGCCCGTGGCCGGGCCGGTGCCGCCGCCGATCATGGTGGTCACGCCGCTGTTCAGCGCTTCTTCGATCTGCTGCGGGCAGATGAAGTGGATGTGGGTGTCCAGGCCGCCAGCGGTCACGATCATGCCTTCAGCGGCAATGATTTCGGTGCCTGGGCCAATGACGATGTCCACGCCGGGTTGCACATCGGGGTTGCCGGCCTTGCCGATCTTGACAATGCGGCCCGCCTTGATGCCGATGTCGGCCTTGATGATGCCCCAGTGATCCAGGATCAAGGCATTGGTCAGTACACAGTCGAAGGCTTCCATGGCACCAGGGCCGTTGCAAACCTGGCTTTGGCCCATGCCATCACGGATGGTCTTGCCACCGCCAAACTTGACTTCTTCGCCATAGCCACCAGCGCGCAAGGTCAGATCCTGCTCGACCTCGATGACCAGATTGGTGTCCGCCAGGCGCAGTCGGTCGCCCACGGTGGGGCCGAACATCTCGGCATAGGCGCGTCGGGGAATGCTTGCCATCTTGCTTTGTCCTTCTTGTTCGGGATGGGCGCTTCAGAGCTTGCCCTGGATCAGGCCACGAAAGCCATACACCACACGGTCGCCCGCGTAGTCGACCAGTTCGATGGTGCGCTGCTGGCCGGGCTCGAAGCGCACGGCCGTGCCTGACGCGATGTTCAACCGCATGCCGCGCGCGGCCTCACGGTCAAATCGCAAGGCGCCGTTGGTCTCTGCAAAGTGGTAGTGCGAGCCCACCTGAATGGGTCGATTGCCCGCGTTCTCGACCACCATGGTCAAGGTGCGGCGGCCCGGATTGATGCTCAGGTCAGGGCCATCGGTGAGAAGTTCGCCTGGAGTCATTTGCGGCCCTTCATCCAGATGGCCCCGGCGATCACCAGCGCAACCGCCACGAAACCCAGGACGTCGGTGCTGTGCCAGTGACTGACGCCAGGCATGTCATGGCCTTCGTGTGCCAGCGCAGGCGCGTGGGCGACGGCGGCGCCCAAGATCAGTGCCAAGTTTTGGACGAGTTTGGTGCGTGTCATGGAGTGGGGCCTTCGGGTTTGCGGGGGTGGTAGTTGAACGCTGTTTCTGCGGCGCTCAATGAACTCGATCGAATCAAGGTGTGCACTTTATTGGTGCTTTTGCTTGCGGTCATGCAATTGGTTGGTGCACTGTCACCAACTTGGTGCCATCCGGGAAGGTGGCCTCGACCTGAATGTCGGGGATCATGTCCGGCACGCCTTCCATGACCTGTTCGCGTGTGAGCACCGTTTTGCCTTCGCTCATGAGCGCAGCGACGCTCTTGCCGTCACGGGCGCCTTCCATGATGAAGGCGGTGATCAGGGCAACCGCTTCCGGGTAGTTGAGCTTGAGCCCTCGCGCCATGCGGCGTTCGGCCAGCAGGGCGGCCGTGAAAATCAGAAGCTTGTCTTTTTCGCGTGGCGTCAGTTCCATCGTGTGTCTCGGTGTGGACCGGGGCCTTTGGGTATGTGGGGCAGCGGCTTGGGCTGGCAGCGCCTTCGGCATCGAAATTGCGATGACAAGGGCAGACGAATCCACACTATGCAAGAGCCAGACCAAAATCGTCCAGAGCTGATAAGCCGTTCGACGTATGCGCATGACGAACCCGCAGGGGAAGCACTGCAGCGGGTGGTCAAAGTGCGTCGTGACTACAACACCTGGGTGGCCTCCGAGACCCTGGAAGACTACGCCTTGCGTTTCACGCCGCGCTCAGCCAGGCGCTGGAGTGACTGGCGCGTGGCCAACACGGCTTTCGGGGCTGCGGCGTTTCTGGTGCTGGAAGCAGTGGGGGCCACCTTGCTGGTGGATTACGGTTTCATCAATGCGTTCTGGGCCATCCTGGCGACCGGTCTGATCATCCTGCTGGCCGGTTGGCCCATCAGCGTGTATGCCGCCCGCCATGGCCTGGACATGGACCTGCTCACACGCGGGGCTGGATTCGGCTACATCGGCTCGACCATCACCTCACTGATCTACGCGACCTTCACTTTCATCTTCTTTGCGCTGGAGGCCGCCATCATGGCCTACGCGCTGGAGCTGGCGTTCGACATCCCGCCAGCATGGGGCTACCTGATCTGCGCCTTGGTGGTCGTGCCGCTGGTGACGCATGGTGTGACCATCATCAGCCGTCTGCAGTTGATCTCGCAGCCCCTGTGGCTGGTGATGCTGGTGCTGCCCTTCATCTATGTGTTCAAGGAGCATCCTGGCATCCTGCATGAGCTGGCGGCCTACCCTGGCGAATCCGGCGAACACCGAGGATTTGACCTGCTCTCCTTTGGTTCGGCCATGACCGTGGGGATCGCGCTGATCACGCAGATGGGCGAGCAGGCCGATTACCTGCGCTTCATGCCGGAGCACCGTGCCGGGCACAAGGCCCGTTGGTTGACGGCCGTGTTCGTGGGGGGGCCGGGCTGGGTGATCCTGGGTGTGTTGAAGATGCTGGGCGGGGCCTTGCTGGCCTACCTGGCCATCAGCTTTTCGGTGCCGGTGGACCGGGCTCTGGATCCCAACCAGATGTACCTGGTGGCCTGGGAAAAGATCTTCCCCCATCAGTCCTGGGCCATTGCCGCCGTGGCCTTGTTCGTGGTGATCTCGCAGCTCAAGATCAACGTCACCAACGCCTACGCCGGCTCGCTCGCCTGGTCGAACTTCTTTGCGCGGGTCACGCACAGCCACCCCGGGCGTGTGGTCTGGGTGGTGTTCAACGCCGTGATCGCCTTGTTGCTGATGGAGCTCAATCTGTTCCAGGCGCTGGGCAAGGTGCTGGGGCTCTACTCCAACATCGCGATCGCCTGGATCATGGCCGTGGTGGCCGACCTCGTGATCAGCAAGCCGATGGGTTGGTCGCCCAAGGGGATCGAGTTCAAGCGCGCCTACCTGTATGACGTGAACCCGGTTGGTGTGGGGGCGATGGGCCTGGCCTCGCTGATCTCCGTGCTGGCCTATGTGGGCTGGCTGGGTGAGTTGGCGCAGGCGTTTTCTGCCGTGATCGCCATGATCGTGGCCTTCGTGACGGCGCCCTTGATTGCTTGGGCGACCAAGGGGCACTACTACCTGGCGCGTTCGCCCTTGAAACAGCCGCACGTGGGGCGCCCACCCTTCGTGCACGATGCGCCGGCTGAAGAGGCGGGCATCCCCTTGAGCAAGGTGATCCGCTTGCGGGCTTTGCACCGGTGCACGGTGTGCGAGCGCGAGTACGAGGCCGATGATGTGGCTCATTGCCCGGCCTACCAGGGCTTCATCTGCTCCTTGTGTTGCTCGCTCGATGCCCGTTGCCAAGACCTCTGCAAGCCTGAAGCGCGCTGGGCGGAGCAGTGGCGTGGCCTGGGCCGCAAGCTGATGCCGGCGTTCATCTGGCGTCGCATGGACACGGAGTTGGGGCAGTTCATGCTGATCATGCTGGTGCTGGCGCCCCTGCTGGCGGGCGTGTTCGGCCTGGTGTATCAGCAGCAGTTGCGGGATCTGGATGTGCTGGATCTCACCAACACCGGCGCGGCTGCAGACATGCTGCAGGGGGCCTTCATCAAGGTGTTTGCGGCCTTGTTGCTGGTGGCCGGCGTGGTGGCGTGGTGGGTGGTGCTCACGCACAAGAGCCGCCAGGTCGCGCAGGAAGAATCCAATCGCCAGACCCATCTGCTGGTGCGTGAAATCGAGTCCCACCGCATCACCGACGAGAAGCTGCAGCAGGCCAAGCAGACCGCCGAGCAGGCCAACCAGGCCAAGAGCCGCTACATCACCACCATCAGCCACGAGTTGCGCACGCCCTTGAACGGCATTCTGGGCTATGCGCAATTGCTCGATGAAGATCAACAGCTGCCCGAGCACGTCAAGCACGGGGTGGGGGTGATCAAGCGCGGCGGCGATCACCTGTTGTCGCTGATCGAAGGCACGCTGGACATCGCCCGCATTGAAAGTGGCAAGCTGACGTTGGACGTCAAGCCTGTTCGCCTGGGCGACTTGTTGCAGCAGATCACGGGCCTGATTGAAAACGAGGCACGCGCCAAGCACCTGCGTTTCGAGGCCGACATTGACCCTGCGCTACCAGAGGCCGTGCGTGCCGACGAGCGACGCGTGCGCCAGATCCTCATCAACGTGCTGGGCAATGCCGTGAAGTTCACCAGCACAGGGCAGGTGACCTTCAAGGTTCGCTACGCCCGTGAGATCGCCCAGATCGACATCACGGACACGGGGCCAGGCATTGCACAGGCCGAACTGGACAAGATCTTCGAGCCGTTTGCGCGAGGCTCTTCGGCAGCAGGCAACTCCGCTGCGGGCACTGGCCTGGGTCTGACCATCAGCAAGATGCTTACTGACCTGATGGGCGGTGAAATGAGCGTGCAGAGCAAGCTGGGCCTGGGCACCACCTTCCGCATTCGCTTGTTCCTGCCGCAGGTGCGCGCCGCCGACGTGCAACGCGCCAGACCCAGCGGACAACGCACCGGCTATGTGGGCGAGCGCCGCCGCATCTGGGTGGTCGACAACGAGGAGGCCGATCGTGGCTTGCTGCTGCGCATCCTGGAGCCGCTGGGCTTCGAGGTGACGGCGCTGGCCTCCGGGGTCGAGTGCGTGGCGCACTTGCGCGCCTGCCCACCCCAGTTGATGCCCCACGCTTTGTTCATGGACCTGGCCATGCCGGGCATGGATGGGTGGGCTACCTTGCGCGCCATCCGGGTGTCTGAGCTCAGCGATGCACCAGCGGCCATCGTGTCAGCCAATGCCTTTGACAAGGCGCTGGACAACGATGTGGGCATCACCCCGGACGATTTCATCGTCAAGCCGGTGCGCGTGGCCGAGTTGCTGGACTGGTTGGGACGCAAGCTGCAGCTGCAGTGGATCGAGGTGGAGCGGGCGCAGGCCAACAGTGCGCCCGTGCCCCATGCCAGCCAGCAGGCGGGGCAGGAAGGGCAGGACAGCCCGCTGCCCTCGCTGACTGCGCTGCGCAGCCTGGAGGATCAGATCCACGCCGGCTACATCCGCGGCGTGCACAAGGCGCTGGATCAGATTGCGGCCGCCGAACCGCAGTGCGAGGTTTTCGTCCAGAAACTGCGTACCATGGCGCGGCAGTTCCAGCTGGATGCCATGGCCAGCCTGCTGAAAGAATCCCTGGCCCAGGCGCAATCTGGTGCCTGAGACACTCTGAATTCGATTGTTATACCCACCATGTTCGAGAGACTCGACCGCAGCCGTACCGACGTCGTGCTCATCGTGGACGATGTGCCGGATAACCTGTCGCTGCTGCATGACGCCCTGGATGACGAAGGCTACACCGTGCTGGTGGCCACGCATGGCGAAGCGGCCTTGCAGCGCGCCAGCCAGGCCGTGCCCGACATCATCTTGCTGGACGCGATCATGCCAGGCATGGATGGGTTCGAGGTGGCGCGCCGTCTGAAGGCGCAACCTGAGACCAGCCACATCCCCATCATCTTCATGACGGGCTTGAGCGAGACCGAGCACGTGGTGGCTGCTTTTGCCGCAGGTAGTGTGGATTACGTGGTCAAGCCCATTCGGCCACGCGAGGTGATGGCCCGCATCGCCGCGCACATGCAAAGTGCCCGACAGGCCAGGCAGGCGCGCAATGCGCTGGATGCGTTTGGCCACGCCTCGATCACCGTGCGTGTCAGCGACGGTCGGGTTCTGTGGCAGACGCCGCTGGCGCGCAAGCTCCTGCAGGCCTACTTCGATACACCCGAGGCGGTGGCGCCATTGGAACTGGCTGCATGGCTGGCACATGCGGTGCCTGCCCTGGCAAAGGGCATGGCGGAAGGCCGGGCGCCGGTGAGCGCACCCGTCTGGGCGGTGAACCAGGCTGGGAGTCGCTTGAGCTTCACACTGCACCAGCCCACTGGTGAAGACGAATGGCTGCTGGTCATGCAGGAAAGCTCCGATCAGGCTGCCATGGACGCCCTGAGTCAGGAGTTCAAGCTCACGGCCCGAGAGGGCGAGGTGCTCTATTGGGTGGTGAAGGGCAAGACCAACCGCGACATCGGCGACATCCTGGGCAGCAGCCCCGCCACGGTCAAGAAGCAGCTGGAGCACATCTTCGCCAAGCTGGGCGTGGAGACGCGCACGGCTGCCGCCGGGTTGGCCATGAGCCGGGTGTCGCAGTTGAAGGTGCGTTGAACTCTGCCGATCACATCGGCTTGAACAGGTGGGCGTAACTGCGGCTCACCGACAAGCGTTCATCTCGGCCGCGCAGGTGGAGGAAGATGCGGCCCGTGTCTTCCCGAATCACCCGGTCGATCAGGGTCGTGCGTACCACCGTGCCTCGGTGAATCTGCGTGAATGTCTGGGCATCCAGTCTGGGCATGAGGTCGCGCAGAGGTGTGCGAATCAGCAAGGTGCGATCCTGGGTCACCACGCGGACATACTTGTCGTCGGCCTCGAAATAGTGGATGTCCGTCACGGGCACCATGTGGACGGTCGAGCCCAGTCCTGCCTGGATGATGTTCAGCGGTGGCAGACCAGTCTGGGGCCCCGTGGACGCACTGCGCAGGACCTGCCATGGCGTCATGGCGTGCGTTTCATCGCCATGCCGCTCTTTCAGTCGAGCTGACAATCGTTCGCATGTTTTCTCCAGGCGTTGCCCCTCTACCGGTTTGAGCACGTAGTCCACCGCAGCGCGTTCGAACGCATCGACGGCAAAGCGGTCAAATGCGGTGACGAACACGATCAGCGGTAGCGCGGCGTCCATCGGCCAGTTGTCCACGATGCGCTCGGCCGCTTCCAGGCCATTGAGCACAGGCATCTGGATGTCCAGGAAGATGATGTCTGGCCGATGCTGTTTGGCTGTGATGGCGGCCTCTTCGCCATCGTGAACGATGGCCGTGATCTGCAGGGTTGGCCAGAGCTTGCCTAGCATCTTGGCCAGGCCTTTGGCCAGAACGGGCTCGTCTTCGGCGATGAGCGCCGTGGCGGTCGGCTGGTTCATGAGGTGCGGCCCTCTACGTACAGTGGCAGGCGCAGCGTGACCTCGGTGGTGTCATGGCGTTGGTCGTGTCGCATGTTGAAGTGGCTGTCGTCGCCGTACAGCGTGCGCAAGCGGTCACGAATATAGTGCAAGCCAAATCCTGTCCCGCTTGGTGGTTCGTGCTCATCGGTCGCGCCACCGTCCGAGGAGTTCACACCGGAGTTGAGTACGCGCAGCACGAGTTGGCCATCCTGCTCGCTCGCGCCCACCGTCAGCGTGCCCCCTTGCTTTCTGCGCTCCAGCCCGTGCCGGATGGCATTTTCGATCAGCGGCTGCAGCAGCATGGCAGGGACCTGCGCGCCGCCCAATTCATCGGGCAGGGCAAGTGTGCTGTGCAGGCGATCACCCATGCGGATCTTCATGATGGACAGGTAGTCAGCCGCGAGCTTGAACTCCTCGGCCAGAGCGTGCTCGCTGGCGCGGCTGCCGGTGAGGGTGGTGCGCAAGAAGCCGATCAGGTGCAGCAGCATCTGGCGGGCCTGCTGTGGGCTGTCGTCAATCAACTCATACAGATTGGACAGCGTGTTGAACAGCATGTGGGGATCCAGTTGCGAGCGCAGCAGGTTGAGCTGCGCCTGTGCCGTGAGCTTTTGAGCCATGCGTTCTCTGGCCTCACTGAGTGCGGCCCTGTCTTGAAAGTACTCGAATACATAGACGGACAAGGTGCCATAGCTGGCATTGAAGAAGGTCATTTTGTAGACCGGATAGGTCTGCGGCAGCCAGGCCTGTCCCCAGTCGGACGCCTGAATGGCGATGAAGGTTTGTTGGGCCAACCAGGAGCCCAGTAGCAGGCACAGAACGGTGGTGAACAGCAGTTGCCACTTCACGCGGGTCGGCAGCCCCCGGTACAGCCCCTCTCGTTCATAGCACGCCTGCGCATCCGGCATCTGCCGCCAGCCGTGGCGCGCCACCAGCAGCATGGCATTGGCCGTGATCAATAGGCCGAACAGGCCGATGCACTGCAGCCAGGCGAGGTAATACAGCAGCCCCTGAGTCTGTGGGTGTTGGGGTGACAACACTTCCGTGGCATGCAGTGACAGGGCGCCCACCAGCAGCAGGACCTGATTGAGGATGAACAACCTGGGCATGACACGTCGCCAGGTCAGATTGGGTGGGTAAGGGGCCGGTGACGTGGCCTGGGTAGAAGGCATGGCCGCTAGCGTACTGCATGGGCGGGGAAGGCGAGGCTGCGAGGGGTGGGTGGCAGCTGTGCGGCGCGAATGGCAGATGTGCGGTGCCAATGGCATGGCGGCAGCGAGGTGGCGCCTGCGCAAGCTCCAGACGCCGTTCACGTTATCGATCTGCTGTTGGCCTGCTGAAGTGGCTGTCCATCGCATCTGTCTGGTCGTCGTGAAGGCTCCTGCCTAGATTGTTTTCCTGATGACATTCGGGCCTCATCAGCTCAGACAAGAGGAGCAAGATAATGAAACAAGCATGCATCAGGCAGCAGGTATTGGCATGGACCTTGGGTGCCTTGAGCGTCGGCTTTGCGCAGGCTCAGACTGGCCCGGCCGTACGTCTGGCAGTGGGGGATCTGGTGGGTGTGACTCAGGATGGGGTCGATCAGTTCAGGGGGGTCCCCTATGCGCAGCCGCCTGTAGGGGCTTTGCGTTGGGCTGCGCCGCAGCCAGCCCCATCATGGGTGGGTTCGAAAGATGCAAGTCAGTTCGGTGCAGCCTGTCCGCAGGCGCTCGAGCCCTTTGGGGATAACGTTCGCAACAGCGAAGACTGTCTTTTCCTCAATGTCTTTGTGCCGCCATCTGCCAAGGTCGGACAACGACCTGTCATTGTCTGGATCCCAGGCAGCGGTCAGGTTCTGGGATCTGCGCGCCAGTACGACGCCAGCAAGCTGGCCCAAGCCACGCAGGCCGTGGTGGTGACGATGAATTACCGCCTGGGTGCCCTGGGATGGTTGTGGACATCGGGCATGGCAGCCGAGCGCAAAGGCCACAACTTCGCCTTGCAGGATCAGCAAGAGGCCATGCGTTGGGTCAAGCGCCACATCGGCAACTTTGGCGGAGATCCTGATCGCATCACGATGGCGGGCGAGTCTGTCGGCTCGATATCGGCATCCTTGCACCTGGTGTCGCCTACCGCTGCCGGGCTTTTCCATCGGGCCATTCTGGCCAGCGGCATCGAGCCACCGGGCTTGCTGACATCGGTCAAGGCAGCCGAGCTGGGTGATGCGTTTGCGGCCAAGCTGGGCTGTGCTGCGGGGGCTGATCAGCTGGCGTGCCTGCGCAGCAAGTCACCACAGGAGTTGCTGAAGGTCTCCCCCACCTACGCAGACATCGGCAAGTATGGCTTGGGCTGGAAGCACTTCGTCGATGGCGAGATGATCACCGGCGACGTTTTTGCGGCCTTGTCCAAGGGTAACTTCAACAAGGTGCCTTTGATGGTGGGCTCGACCAAGGACGAGGGCCGGGGCTTCATCCCGCTGTCGTTCGAGTTGGATGGCACGCCGATGACGCAGGATGAGTACGTCACCGCCACCAACAAGTTCATTGGCAGCTTCATGCAACCCGTGCTGACCGGCTTGATGTACCCCAGCAGCAAACTGGGCAGCCCGGCGCAGGCCTATTCGCAACTGGTGACGGATGGCTGGTTTGCCTGTCAGGCCAATGAGGTGGCCAACCGCGCGAGCACCCAGGTGCCCACATATGCCTATGAGTTTGCTGACCGCACGGCGCCGGAATACGTGAGGGATCCGTTCATGGCGTCTGGTGCCTTCCATGCGTCGGATGTCTTGTACTGGTTCCAGTCGCCCATTGGTGGGGCCCCCCTGACCTTGAATGCGGCCCAGAAGCGTTTGTCCGACCAGATGCAGGCCTACTGGAAGCAGTTCGCCGAAATGGGCAACCCCAACGGCGCAGCTGGTGCTGCGAACTGGCCGAAGTTCAACAAGCTGACCACGCCGTATCTGACGCTGGCGCCTGATGACATTTCCGTTCAAGACTGGGGGGCATTCCAGCGCGCGCACCAGTGCACGGCCTGGTCGCTGCTCTACAGCATGCGCTCGCTGGGCGCGGTCTGATCGAGGCGCTTGTTTCAGAGCTTGGGCAGGTCCATCGCTTCGGGCGTATGGCCCTGCCTGATCAACCAGTCACGCAAAGCCAGGCCGGTGGCTGCGGGCCAGTAGCGCGCCTTGGCAGGCTCGATGCGCTTGTAGTCCACCAGTTCTTCATTCAGCACGATCTCGCCAGTGGCGGGCACGTGGTACGCGATGATGATCTGGTTGTGGCGTGGGAATACGTAGTGGCCGATGAAGTTGGCGGCCTGGGCCTGGAGGTTCAGCTCTTCCTGCACTTCTCGCATGACGGCTTCTTCCGGGCTCGGGTCGGTCTTTTCCAGAAAGCCGGTGATCAGCGCATAGAAGGGCACGGGCCAGGCCCGGTTGCGCGCCAGGATGATGTGGCCTTCATGTTCCACCACGGCGGCGACCACCGGAGTCGGGTTGTCCCAGTGGACGTAGCCGCAGGCCTCGTCCGGGCAGGCGTTGCGGCTGATGCCCTCATCGATTCTGGATTGAAGCGGTTTGGCGCATTGCGGGCAAAAGTTGAATGCCATCTGACGGTCTCTCCTTGATTGATGTCGTCCAGCGTGGCCTTGCTGCCCTTGCGTGCAAAACGGGCGTGGGCTCAAGCCGCAGGCGGTGCTGACAGCCTAACCGACTTGAGCAGGGCTCGCTGGAATCGGCTGGAGCTCACGGCCAGGATTTCCTGGTGGATTGGCGGCAATGCGGCCCAGTTGGTCTCGAATTGCGAGAGGCCTTGGGCCAGGCCCTCCAGCGAGCCGGCGATGGCGATGTCATTGCCGCCTTCGTCTGATTCAGCTGAAATCACGCCGCCGGAAAACGCCTTGCTCAGGCGGCGCATCACTTCGCGCGTCTGCTCGGTGTCTGCCTGCACATTGGCCACGAGCCAACCGTTCGGCGCAAGCGCAGCGCGGCAATGTTGGTAGAAGCTGCGTGAGCAGAGCGCCTCTGGCAAGCCCTGGCCCGTGAATCCGTCCACGAGGATCACGTCATACGCCTGCGGCGGTTGGCGCACAAATCGTGCGCCGTCATCGCACACGATGCGAAGCCGTTCACTGTCTGGTGGAATGAGAAATTCATGCCGCATGTCGATGACGTCCTGGCTGATTTCCACGACGGTCAGATCGGTGTCGGGCAGGTGCTTGTGCAGGTACTTCAACATCGAGCCACCACCCAGACCAATCATCAGGATCGAGCGGGGCGCCGAGTTGAAGAGCAGAAAGCCCATCATCGCCCGGGTGTAGTCCAGCACGAGTTCGTCGGGCGCATCCAGGCGCATGCAACTCTGGATCAGCGAAGACTCGAAACTCAGCGAGACGGTCTGGCTGTTGGTATGGAGGCGGGGCCTCTCGATGGGGGTGTCATTCACGATGGGGCCCGAGTGTAGGTCATCTCGGGTTTGCCCTTTTTAAACTTATCAACTGGTATGATAAGCTGGCCTGATGGAAAAGTTGTTGGACCCCATCCTCAGGCAGCCTTTGTCGGACGCGCTTTACGTGCAACTCAAGGGCAAGATCATCGACGGTGAGTTGAAGCCCGGCGACCGTCTGCCTTCCGAGCGTGTGCTCAGCGAGGAGTCCGGCGTCAACCGGGGTGCCGTGCGGGAGGCGATCAAGCGCCTTCAGCAGGCAGGCCTGGTGGTCGTGAAGCAGGGCGGCAAGCACGAGGTGCTGGATTACCGCCAGCAAGGCAGCCTGGAGTTGTTGCCCAGCCTGCTGATCAACAGCAAGGGCATGGTCGATCCCAAGGTGGTGCGCAACATCATGGGCATGCGCTCGGCGCTGGCGCCTGAGATCGCGGCGGAGGCGGCGCGCCTGGGCGGGCCTGCGCTGGCTGACAAGCTCGATCCGGTCTTGTGCGTGATGGAAGGCAGCTTGCACGATCTGGCCGCCTTGCAGGTTGGCGCCATGCACTTCTGGCAGACCCTGGCCATTGCCAGCGACAACATCGCTTATCAACTGGCTTTCAACTCGATGCGCCGCACTTATCACAAAGCCTGGGACAAGTTGACGTACGTGATGGCGCGCGAGTTCCAGGATCTGGACAATCTCAGGGCCATCGCGGCGGCAGTTGGGCGTTCGGATCCCGACGCGGCGCGCGTGGCTGCCCGTGCGCACGTGGAGTTGGGTCGTCAGGCCCTGGATGCCGTGTTTTCGGCAGTTTGATTGATCAGGAGTTCTCCATGTCTGCATTGCGCGCAACCGACACGGTCATGCCCACGGCTGAGGACACGGTCCATCACAACCCGATGCGGCCCCCAGCAGATTCGCCGCGAACGGTGAGTGAGGCGGTGTGGGTGTTTCTTCGGCACCCCAGTCCGCTCATCCTGCTGGTGACGCTGCTTGCCCTGGGGGTGATGCGCTGGCAGGCCGGTGATCTCGCCTGGCAGGATGCCGCCATTGCCTTGGGGATCTGGGCGTACTTCCCGTTCAACGAGTGGCTGATCCACAAGTTCATCCTGCATTACCGCCCGCGGCAGATTCTGGGGCGGACGGTGGACTTCTACCTGCCCAAGACCCATCGGCGTCACCACTCGGACCCTTGGAACCTCACCTGGGTGTTCGTGCCGCGGCATGTGCATGCCCTGGTGCTGGGGCTGCTGTCTCTCGTCTATCTGGTGGCGGGATCCTGGCGCCCCGAGTTGCTCACCTTCGCCTTCGTGTACCTCCTGTTCGGCCTGCACTACGAGTGGGTGCATTACCTGACGCACATCACCTGGTGCCCGCCGCTGGCGTATTACGAACGCCGCGTGCTGGAGCACCGTTGGCACCATTTCCGCAACGAGAACTACTGGTGGGGCGTCTCTTTCGGTGCGGGAGACCGCGTGCTGGGCACGGCGCCAGACGCCAAGGACATCGCCCGCTCGGGCACCAACCGGGACCTGGGTCTGAAGCGCTGATCGCAGCGTTTTTCTACGCCACCTTACGCCACTCATACGCCAGGTGGCGTATTTCGCACTTTGAAGCCTCTGGGCACACTGAATGCATCGGATCTGAAAACGGCCATCCAAGCTGATCAGAGACGTGACAAGCAAGAGTCAAGCGTTCAAAACCCCACCGCTTCAAAGGAGCGAAATCCATGAGCATTTCTCGTCGCAGCGCCGTTCAAACCCTGTCCGCCGTCGCCCTGGGCGTCGCCGGTCTGGCCTTCAGCTCCATGGCCCAAGCCGCCGACACCATCAAGGTTGGCGTGCTTCACTCGTTGTCGGGCACCATGGCCATCTCCGAGACCGTTCTGAAGGACACCGTCCTGATGGCGATCGACGAGATCAATGCCAAGGGTGGTCTGCTGGGCAAGAAGCTGGAGCCTGTGGTGGTCGACCCCGCCTCCAACTGGCCTCTGTTTGCCGAAAAGGCCAAGCAGTTGCTGACACAAGACAAGGTGGCCGTGACCTTCGGTTGCTGGACTTCCGTGTCGCGCAAGTCGGTGCTGCCTGTTTACAAGGAAAACAACGGCCTGCTGTTCTACCCCGTGCAGTACGAAGGTGAAGAGCTCGAAAAGAACGTGTTCTACACGGGCGCCGCACCTAACCAGCAAGCCATTCCTGCCGTCGAATACCTGATGAGCAAGGACGGTGGCGGCGCCAAGCGCTTCGTGCTGCTGGGCACCGACTACGTCTACCCACGCACCACGAACAAGATCCTGCGTGCCTTCCTGAAGTCCAAGGGTGTTGCTGAAGCCGACATCATGGAGGAGTACACCCCCTTCGGTCACTCCGACTATCAGACCATCATCGCCAAGATCAAGAAGTTCGCTTCTGAAGGCAAGAAGACCGCTGTGGTCTCCACCATCAACGGTGACTCCAACGTGCCTTTCTACAAGGAACTGGGCAACCAGGGTCTGAAGGCCAAGGACGTGCCCGTGGTCGCCTTCTCGGTGGGTGAAGAAGAGCTGCGCGGTGTGGACACCAAGCCTCTGGTTGGTCACCTGGCTGCCTGGAACTACTTCATGTCGGTCAAGAATCCGACCAACGATGACTTCATCAAGAAGTGGTCGGCTTACGCCAAGGCCAAGGGTATCGCCGGTCACAAGGACAAGCCTCTGACCAATGACCCGATGGAAGCCACCTACATCGGCATCAACATGTGGGCTCAGGCGGTGAAGAAGGCCGGCTCCACCGATACCGACAAGGTGATCGCTGCCATGGCTGGCCAGACCTTCAAGGCACCTGGCGGTTTCATGTCTACGATGGATCCCAAGAACCACCACTTGCACAAGCCCGTGTTCATCGGCGAAGTCAAGGCCGATGGTCAGTTCAAGGTTGTGTGGAAGACCCCAGGTCCTGTCAAGGCTCAACCTTGGAGCCCCTTCATCGAAGGCAACGACAAGAAGAAGGACGCGCCTGAAGTCAAGTGATCGTTTGATCACGCGAGTGCCCGTCCTCGCTAACTGACGGGATGAACCATGAGCAGAGCGGTTCGCCCCGTTGGGGTCACCAACGGGGCGTTTTTTATTCCTGCTGACATCCTGAGACAGGACATGCCTGTGAAGACACACCACGCTGAGCAAAGCCCGCACGGCAAGACGACGATCAAGTCGCGCCTGAGCAGGGCCATGTCGGCCACCTTGCTGACCCTGACCATGGGCGCCACCTTGGGGCTGACCATCGGGCAACAAGAAGCCCTCGCACTGACCGCCGAAGAAGCCTATTCCATTGCCGGCGGCGACAACGATGCACGTATCGCTGCCCTGCAAAAGCTGGTTGCCAAGGGTGATCCAGCCTTGCCCGCATTCCTGGAGGCCCTGGCCGCTGACACCGTGAAGGTGGCTGGCAACAAGGCCTATATTGTCTACGGCGACGATGTGAAAGACGCCGCGACCGGCGCACCCGCCAAGCTGCCCGAGGGCGCCGAAGACGTGGTCAACAACAACCGCATGAGCAGCGAGATCGATGCGGCACTGGCTGCAGGCAAGCTGGCCTCGCCGGATGTGGCCGCGCGCGCCGAGGCGATCGACGCTTTGTCCAATGCGGCCGATGAGTCCAAACTGCCTGTGATCGAAAAAGCCTTGGCTGCGGAGACCGACGCCAAGCTCAAGTCCTTGCTCAAGGCCGTGCGGGCCAAGGCCATGCTGACATCGTCAGACGCTGGCACCCGCATTGAAGCGACCAAGGCGCTGGCAGAAGACGCCACGCCTGAGGCCCGCGCCCTGTTGATGGAGCGCATGGCTGGCACAGACGAGACCGATCCTGCCGTCAAGGGGGCCTTGCAGCTCGCGCTCGACAAGGTCAACCGCAAGCTGGCTTGGGGGGAATACGCTGGCGTGCTGTTTACCGGCATCAGCCTGGGTTCGATCCTGCTGTTGGCCGCGCTCGGTCTGGCCATCACCTATGGGCTGATGGGCGTGATCAACATGGCCCATGGCGAGTTGATGATGATTGGCGCCTATGCCACCTTTGCCGTGCAGAACGTGTTCCGCACCCACTTCCCGGGCGCTTTCGACTGGTACATCGTGCTGGCTGTGCCGGCCTCCTTCATGGCCGCAGCCCTGGTGGGCGCGGTGCTGGAGCGCGGGGTGTTCCGCTTCCTCTACGGGCGCCCGCTGGAAACCCTGCTGGCCTCCTGGGGCGTGAGCCTGATGCTGATGCAAGGCGTGCGCAGCCTGTTTGGCGCGCAGAACGTGCAGGTGGAAAACCCCTCGTGGATGTCTGGTGGCTTTGACATCCTGAGCAACCTCACGCTGCCTTACAACCGCCTGGTCATCATCGCCTTCGCGGCCCTGGTGCTGGTGGGCATGACCTTGCTGATCGCCCGGACGCGCCTGGGCCTGTTCGTGCGCAGTGTGACCCAGAACCGCCCAATGGCGTCCTGCATGGGTGTGAACACCGCGCGTGTGGACACCATGGCGTTTTCGCTGGGTGCCGGTATCGCAGGCCTGGCTGGTTGCGCGCTCTCACAGATCGGCAACGTGGGCCCTGACCTCGGCCAGAACTACATCGTGGACTCGTTCATGGTGGTGGTGCTGGGTGGCGTCGGTCAGATTGCCGGTACCGTGTACGCCGCCTTGGGCCTGGGCCTGATCAACAAGTTCCTGGAAGGGTGGGCAGGTGCCGTGCTGGCCAAGATCATGGTGCTGGTCATCGTGGTGATCTTCATCCAGAAACGTCCGCAGGGCATTTTCGCATTGAAAGGACGAGAGGCCTAGCCTCTCCTCCTTTCACCCCCCTACACGCTTCGCGTGCCCCCCAGGGGGCGCGGCCTAAGGCCCGGCAAAGCCGGATCCTTGGCTCGCAGCTGGATCGTGAGGGTGGGGGCCGCCAAGAGTTGTTCTAGATATTCAACGATGAGCCATATGACGAGTTCTTCAATTCTTCCAAAGCCCAAAGGCGGGCTGATGCTCGGAGCAGGGGGCTGGGGTGCCGTGGTGACGGCCTTGGCAGTGGTGGTCGTTCTGGCGCCCATGCTCAATCTGCTGGTGCCGGCCGGTTCTGCCCTGCATCTATCCGACTATGCGGTGGCCCTGATCGGCAAGATCATGTGCTATGCCATCTGTGCCCTGGCCATGGACCTGATATGGGGCTACACCGGCATCCTGTCGCTGGGGCACGGGCTGTTCTTTGCTCTGGGTGGCTACGGCATGGGCATGTACCTGATGCGTCAGATCGGTCGTGACGGCAGCTACCACTCGGATCTGCCAGACTTCATGGTCTTCCTGGACTGGAAGACCGTGCCCTGGCACTGGACCTTCAGCGAATCCTTCATCGCCCAGATGATCCTGGTGGTGCTGGTGCCCGGCCTGCTGGCCTTCGTGTTCGGCTTCTTTGCCTTCCGATCGCGCATCAAGGGTGTGTATTTCTCGATCATCACCCAGGCGATGACGTTCGCGGCCATGCTGCTGTTCTTCCGCAATGAAACCGGCTTTGGTGGCAACAACGGTTTCACCGATTTCAAGCGCATCCTGGGTATCCCTATCGCGCAGCCTTCCACCCGGATGGTGCTGTTCGTGCTCACCGGCATGACGCTGATCGGCTTCTACCTGATGGCCCGCTGGCTGGTGAACACCAAGTTCGGTCGCGTGCTGCAAGCCATCCGTGATGCGGAGAATCGTGTCATGTTCTGCGGCTACAACCCGCTGGCCTACAAGCTCGCTATCTGGACGCTGTCGGCCGTGATGTGCGCCATTGCCGGTGCGCTGTACGTGCCACAGGTCGGCATCATCAACCCCAGCGAGATGTCGGCGGCGTCCGGTATCGAGATCGCCATCTGGGCGGCGGTCGGTGGGCGCGCCAGCCTGATCGGCCCCATCATCGGTGCCTTCTTCGTCAACGGGGCCAAGAGCTGGTTCACGCAGGCCTTCCCCGAGTTCTGGCTGTACTTCCTGGGTGCCCTCTTCATTCTGGTGACCCTGTACTTGCCACACGGCATCGTCGGTGGTGTCAAGAAGCTGCTCAACAAGAACGCCGAGGTGAAAGCATGACCCCAGACCTGATGGAAGCGGGCACCGAAGCCCTGAACAAGGCCAAGGGCCTGCCCAGCAATGCCGGTGAGTCCGGCGGCCGCGAGGCGGCTTACGGACGCGTGGTGGAACCCGATCAACTGGATGTGCGCCATGGCTCCATCCTGTACCTGGATGACATCTCGGTGAGCTTCGATGGCTTCAAGGCCTTGAACAAGCTGAGCCTGGACATCGCCGTGGGTGAGATGCGCTGCATCATCGGCCCCAACGGCGCAGGCAAGACCACGATGATGGACGTCATCACAGGCAAGACCCGGCCTGATTCCGGCTCGGCCTTCTTCGGCTCGACCATTGATCTGCTGGCTCGCCGTGAAAACGAGATCGCCCAGATCGGCATTGGGCGCAAATTCCAGAAGCCCACCGTGTTCGAACAACTCAGCGTGTTCGAAAACCTGGAGCTGGCCTTGAAGGCCGATCGCCGCGCCCGTGCCTCGGTGTTCTTCAAGCTCAACAGCGAACAACTCGATCGCATCGGCGACATGCTCAAGCTGATCCACCTGAAGGACCAGGCGCAGCGCACGGCGGGCTTGTTGTCGCACGGTCAGAAGCAATGGCTGGAGATCGGCATGCTCCTGATGCAGGATCCCAAGCTCCTGTTGTTGGACGAGCCGGTGGCCGGCATGACCGACGAAGAGACCGAACGCACGGCCGAGCTGTTCCTGTCGCTGGAAGGCGCGCACTCCCTGGTGGTGGTGGAGCACGACATGAAGTTCATTGGCGAGCTGACCACGCAAGGCGTCAATGCCGCGAAGAAGAAGGTCACGGTGTTGCACGAAGGCTCGGTGCTGGCAGAAGGCACCCTCGCTGATGTGCAGGCCAACGAGAAGGTCGTTGAGGTTTACCTCGGTCGTTGATCGGCTTTGATTCAAGGAACAAGAAGATGCTGAACGTAGAAGCCGTCAACCAGTATTACGGTGGCTCGCACATCCTGCGTGGTCTGGATTTCGAGGCCAAGGTGGGCGAGGTCACGGTGGTGCTGGGCCGCAATGGCGTGGGCAAGACCACGCTGCTCAAGAGCCTGATGGGGCTGGTGCCGATCAAGTCTGGCGCGATCAAGCTGGGCGGCGAGGTCATCGACAAGCTCAAGCCCTATGAGCGAGTGCGCCTGGGCGTGGGCTATGTCCCGCAAGGGCGCGAGATTTTTGGCCGTCTGACCGTGGCCGAGAACCTGCAGATGGGCCTGGCCAGCAAGCCGGGTAGTGCCAAGGTGCCCGAGCAGCTGTTCGAGTTGTTTCCCGTGCTCAAGCAGATGATGAACCGCCGTGGTGGTGACTTGTCTGGTGGTCAGCAACAGCAACTGGCCATCGCGCGCGCGCTGGCTGCCGGCCCGAAGATCCTGATCCTGGATGAGCCGACGGAAGGCATTCAGCCCAGCATCATCAAGGACATCGGGCGCGCCATCCGCAAGCTGGCTGATGAAGGCTTGAACGGCCAGAAGATGGCCGTCGTGCTGGTCGAACAGTTCTATGACTTCGCAGCCGAACTGGCTGATCAATACCTTGTCATGGAACGAGGCGAGATCATCAAGCGCGGCCGCGGCTCAGACATGGAAGCCGACGGCGTGCGCCAGCTCATGTCCATCTGAGCGCTCACGACAAGGTGGTGCTGCCTGATGCTGCCTGTTGACGGGCCTGCCAGGCATGCAAGGCCCGGCGGTATTCGTCCATGGCCATGTCGTGGCGATCAAATATGCAGGGGTCACAACCATTGCCGCAGCAGTCGTTGATGTCGGGCTGCTCAGGCGGGTGAGGCATGGGGTCGGATGGCGTATCGGGCTCGGCGTTCATGCCACCATTTTCGCGCACCTTGAAGGGTATTGCCTACCCTGCAGGCTGCTTCCGCTGCTGGTCGCGGTTAGACTCTGTCCTCTTTTTATTTCCCGGATGGTGCCTTTTCATGATGTGCCGTCCCTCACTCGCGAAAGGACCCGCCATGCCCGTCGTTACCACCACTTCCGGTCTCCAGTACGAAGACACCGTTGAAGGCTCTGGCGAGGTCGCCAAGGCTGGTGCCTATGTGACCGTTCACTACACCGGCTGGTTGTATGAAGGTGGCGTCAAGGGCGCCAAGTTCGATTCCAGCAAGGACCGCAACGATCCTTTCGAGTTCCCTCTGGGTGCAGGTCACGTGATCCGTGGCTGGGACGAAGGCGTTCAAGGCATGAAGATTGGCGGCACGCGCATTCTCGTGATTCCTCCTCAACTGGGTTACGGTGCACGTGGCGCTGGTGGCGTGATCCCGCCCAATGCCACGCTGATGTTTGAAGTCGAACTGCTGGGCGTCTGATCCATCATGTTTGCCCCCAGCCAGGAGCAGGTGCGCCAGTTTTTCTGCGAGGCCTGGTCCAAGCACCAGGCTGGTCAACCCTTGACGCCATTGGAGGCGCAGGCGGCGGACTGGATCGTCGAGCATCCCGAGTACCACCCGGACCTGGCTGATGTCGAGGCGGCCATTGCCCGCCAGTACACGGTGGAGGAAGGGCGCACTAACCCCTTCCTGCACCTGTCCATGCATTTGTCGATCACCGAGCAGGTGAGCATCGACCAGCCGCGCGGCGTCAAGCAGGCGGTGCAGTTGCTGGCCCACAAGCTCAACTCCGTGCACGAGGCTCATCATGTGGCCATGGAGGCCCTGGGCGAGATGGTGTGGGAGGCCCAACGCGCCGGCACGCCGTTTGACGGCCATGCCTACATCGACAGGCTTCAGATGCGCGCGACGCGTTGAACGTTCGGGCATCTGTCAATCCGTGAAATCCGTCACGAATCACATGGTTCAAGTGTGACGGACTCCTCTGAAACCGGGGGAGACCGAGGGCGTTAGCGCAACGGTGCTGGCTATACACTCCAGGTGTCAAATTCCGCCTGAAAGAGTGCCACATGCCCGTTCTTGCCATGTCTGCCGGTAAGGTCACTGCCATCTGGGGTAGTGCCTATGTCCGTTCGCCTGACGGCACCATGCGTGCGCTGCAGGTGGGTGACAAAGTGGCCGGTGGCGAGCGCATCATCACCGACGATAACGGCCTGGTTCAGATCTCGCCGATCAAGGGCCCTGCGTTACTGGTCAAGGCCGCGCCGGTGGCCGTCGACAAAGCCATTGCCGGCATCGAGTCACAAGATCCTGATCAGGCGCCTGCTGCTGGTTTGGCCGGTGGTGCCGATGGTGGCATGCAACCCGGTTTGCGTGTGGACCGCGTGGTCGAAACAGTTGGCCAGCTTTCATTTGATTTTGGTGCGGCAGACCGTGTGGTGGCCGTGCCGTTGGCATCCAGCAACGTGAAGAACGGTGTGGTGTTGCCGCCGCAGGTTGCGCCACAAATCAGCATCAACAACGTGACCGTCAATGAAGGCTCGCCAACGGCTGTTTTCACGGTCACGCTGGACAAGCCATCGAGCAATGTGGTGACGGTGTCGTTCGCCACGGAAGACGGCTCTGCCAGGGCGACGAGTGACTTCACGGCGATCACAGGCACGGTGACGTTTCAGCCAGGCGAGACTTCGCAGACGATTGCCGTCCCATTGATCAACGACGCCATCTACGAGGGGCGCGAGCAGTTCACGGTCAAGCTTTCAAGCGCCACCAACGCCTCGATTTTGACTGACACGGGCACCGGCGCGATCCTGGACGACGGGCAGGGCTCGAAGCCCGCTGACGTGACAGCCGATGATGATCGTCCTCGCGTGTTGAGCGTGAGTGATGCCAGCGTCATTGAAGGCCCTGAGCGGAATCTGGAGTTTGTGGTCAAGCTCAGTCATGCCAGCATGACGGACACCATTGTCCGGCTGGATCTGAGCGGTGGTGACGCGCATCCCGCAGCCCCGGGTGTCGATACCGGCGACATGGCGGTGTACCTGGGCAATGGCCCTTTGCCTCTGACGATTCAGCACGACGATCAAGGGCACGCCTATGTGGTCGTACGAGCCTTGACGCCCGTGGATGGCGGCATTGTCGTGCGGGTACCAATCGTGGATGACGCGCTGCCAGAGTACACGGAGTCCCTCAAGTTGCAGGCCGCGGTGGCGCCCGATACCAGTGGTGCACCAGTCGGTGATGTGCACACCGGCCAGGCCACTGTGATCGATAACGACCAGCCCTACATGCTGGTGCAAAGCGGCGAGTCAACGGTGGAGGGCGGCTTTGTTGTCTTTGATGTCACGCTGACCCATGCCGCAGCAGGACCGGTAACCGTGAGCTTGGCGCTGGCTTCGGGGGCGGACGACGCGTCCACGCCGGAAAATGAGTCTGCTACCTTGGGCCAGGATACCGGCACACAGTTGGAGGTGCTCACGGCCGATGGCCAGTGGGTGCCCTTGAATACTGACGGACAGGTCACGTTTGAACAAGGCCAGACCTTGATCCAGGTGCGCGTCGCAACCGTTGATGACCAGGCCCCGGAAGACATCGAGTTCATCAAGTTGCAGGCGGCCGTGATCAGCGGCGAGACCTTGAATCAGACGCATGCCAACCAGACGGCGATCACCGATAACGATCAGCCCTACATGCTGGTGCAAAGCGGTGAACCAGCAGTGGAGGGGGCGCCCGTTGTTTTTGACGTGACCTTGACCCATGCCGCGGCCGGTCCGGTGACGGTGAAGCTGGACCTGGCATCGGGCGTGGATGACATCACCACGCCCGAAAATGAATCGGCTACGTTGGGTCTGGACACGGGTACCACGCTGGAAGTGCTCAACGCCAACGGGCAGTGGGATCCGGTCGGCGCTGACGGCCTGGTGAACTTCGAACAAGGCCAGACTTTGATCCAGGTGCGCGTGGCCACGGTCGACGACAAGATCGCCGAAGACATCGAGTTCATCAAGCTGCAAGCCACGGTCGTCAGCGGCGACACGCTGAACCAGACCCACGCCAACCAGACCGCCATCACGGACAACGATGTGATTCCTGGTGTGTTGGAGCCCATCCATGCTCAAGTGTCGGCGATGGATACCAACTTGATGATCGTGCTGGACACCTCCGGCAGCATGGACTCTGCCAGTGGCATCAGTGGCTTGACGCGCCTGCAGGCCGCCATCCAGGCCATTGACAATCTGATCGACCGCTATGACCAGTATGGGGATGTTGCGGTGCGCCTTGTCGCCTTCGCATCTGAGGCGCATGCCCAGGGCGATGCCTGGCTGAGCGCTCAGCAGGCCAAAGATGTGCTGTCGTCCTTGCAGGTGGGGGGCTCCACCAATTTCGACTATGCACTGGCCGCAGCGCAACAGGCCTTTCACACCAGTGCGGGCAAGCTGGCCAACGCACAGAACGTGGCTTACCTGTTGTCCGACGCCAATCCGACCTTGTCCTCGGCCAATCCCACACCCGGCGTCAATGGGCAAAGCGGCAATCTGACAGAGCCCAGAAAGGGCGATGGCATCGATGCGGCAGAAGAGGCCAGCTGGGTTCAGTTCCTCAACGCCAACCAGATCAAGAGCTATGCCATTGGCATGGGTACCCAGGTCAGCAAGACGTATCTGGATCCCATAGCCTATGACGGGCATGCCAGTAGCAACACGGATGGCGTGGTGGTGAGCCATTTCAGCCAGCTGGAAGGCGTGCTGGCCGGTACCACGCATGATTTTGTCGAAGGCAACCTGTCCGCACACGGCTCGATCGGTCTGCCTGGCGGTGACTTCCAGCACGTGGCCAGTATCACGGTGGACGGGGTGCTACATGACTACAACCCCGCGCAAACGGTGCTGACTTTGACCACTGCATTGGGTGGCGAGTTGACCATGGACATGCAGACCGGCCATTACAGCTACGCGGCGCCAACCGTGCTTGTGAGTGGTCTGGCGCTGGAGTCGTTCGCTTTCAGCTTGCTGACCACGCAAGGTGAGTTGGCATCGTCCACGCTGGACGTGCACATCGATCACACGCAGGTGCAGGTGGGCTCCGACGCTGCTGCTGATGCCTTGACGGGTGGTGCGACCGCGGATCTGATCATGGGCCGCGATGGCGCCGACGTGGTGTCGGCCGATGGCGGCAACGACCTGATCTACGGCAACGGTGGCAACGACGAGTTGCACGGCGGTGCTGGTGACGATCATCTGATCGGTGGGCAAGGCAGTGATGTGATGTTTGGTGATGCCGGCTCTGACGTTTTTGTCTGGCGTTTCAGCGACCATGGCCTGTCCGCTTCTGATGCCGATCGGGCTGTCGACATCGTCAAGGACTTTGACGTGACGCCAGCTGCGGATCAGGGCGACGTGCTTGACCTGAGGGACCTGCTGCAAGGAGAGAACACCCTGGGTGGAACGGGCAATCTGGATCATTACCTGAGCATCGACACGGGCGGTGCTGACACGGTCATCCACGTTGCGCCAACGGGGGACTTCGCAGGTGGCCATCCTGCCAGTGGCACGGAAACGCAAAGCATCGTGCTGGAGGGCGTCAACCTTCGCACGGACATGGGGCTGGATGCAGCGGCAACCAGTCAGCAGGTCATCGCCAGGATGCTGGAGCAGGGCAAGTTGCTCGTCGATCACGCCTGATCTGGCGTCCCATACGTAATTATGGGTTGCATGATCGTATTTGCGTTTGCGTCCTAAATTCCAGATGAACCCCCTTTGAACGAGGGGGGTATGTGGGGCGTTATGCGTCTCACTGTCGGCCGTTAAAAGACCCCCACTTGTTAAGCTACAAGTAATTACAAGTGGGTGAAAAAATGCCGATTCTCGCGATTTCTTCTGGGACTGTGACAGCTGTTTGGGGTAGCGCTTTTCTGCGCAAGCCCAATGGTTCTCTCAAGCCTTTGAACGTGGGGGACAAGGTCGGCCACGGTGCGCAAATCCTCACCACGATGGATGGCATCGTTCAGATTTCACCCGCCAAGGGGGCGCCCATTCTGGTGAGGGTGCCTGCGGATGCGGACAAGGTCATCGCCGGCATTGAAGCGCGTGACGCAGAACTGGTGCCTGGAGCGGGGCTGACAGGCGGCCCCGATGGCGGGCTGCAACCGGGATTGCGCGTTGATCGCGTGAAGGAGTCGGTCGGACAACTCGAGTTCGAGTTTGGTACGGAGCGTGTGCCACCTGCGACGCCCATTCCGTTCTCGTCGCCCAAACAGGTTTACTTTCTGGCGACGAAGATCACAGTGGACGACGGACCTTTGGTCGACAGCGTGAGCAGCCCGACCATTGCCGAGGGGGGTAATCTGGATTTCCAGATCAAGTTGACGCGTCCGGTTGAAAGCGAGACACCGATTGCGCTCAAGTTGGGGAATGGGACCGCTTCATCAGGTGTCGATACCGGCAAGCCTTTGGTGTCGTTCGATGGCGGCAAGAGCTTTACGGCCATTGCCGTCAGCGCTGATGGCTCTGCCACGGTCACGGTCCCCGCAGGGACCTCTGCGGACCAGATCGTGGTGCGCGTGCCGACTCTGCCGGACAGCCTTTCCGAGCTTGACGAGACGTTCAAGGTCCAGGTCTCCACGCCGGGGCAGGGTGCGCCTGCTGTAGGTACCGGAACCATCATCGACGCAACAGGCCAGGCGACCTTGAGCATCAGTGGGCCTGCCAACGTCAATGAGGCAGCGGGGACGGTGACCTATACCGTGACGTTGAGCAACCCGGTTGCGAGCCCCGTTACTGTCAACTTCTCTACCAGCGATGGTTTGGCGCTGGCTGGCAAAGACTACGATGCCACCAGTGGCGTATTGACGTTCGAGCCTAACCAGACGACCAAGACCATTGTCATACCCTTGCGAAATGACTCGACCTACGAGGGGGCTGAGTCGTTTGGTGTGACCATCAGCAAGGCTGTTGGCGCGGTGATCACGGTGGATCGGGTCACCACGACCATTCACGACGACGGCACCGGCAGCGTGCCCAATGGCGGTACCCCTGATGACGACCGCCCCGGCGTGGGCAGCGTGAGTAGCCCGACGATTGCCGAAGGCGGCAACCTGGACTTCCAGGTCACGCTGACACATCCGAGCACGACGCCCACGCCGATTACGCTCAAGCTGGGCAATGGCGCCACGCCAGGCACTGCCACGCCCGGCAGCGACACCGGTAGCCCACAAGTCTCGTTCGATGGCGGCAAGACCTTCAACCCGATCACGGTGGATGCCGAAGGCAACGCCACCATCACGGTGCCTGCCAACACACCGGCCGACCAGATCGTGGTGCGCGTGCCCACGCTGCCAGACAACCTCTCTGAGGTGGCCGAGACCTTCAAGGTTACGGCCAGCACACCGATCAACAGCGTGCCTGTTGAAGGCACGGGCACGATCATCGACGCAACCGGCTTGCCTACACTGAGCATCAGCGGCCCAGCCGATGTCAATGAAGCCGCTGGCACCATCACCTACACAGTGACGCTGAGCAACCCGAGCAGCAGCCCGGTCACGGTCAACTACGGCACGGTAGATGGCTCGGCGCAGTTGGGCAAGGACTTCGCAGCCACGGCTGGCACCTTGACCTTTGCGCCCAACGAGGTCAGCAAAACCATCACGGTGGCGATCACCAACGACGGCACCTACGAAGGCACTGAATCGTTCAAGGTGCAACTGAGCAACCCGGTGGGCGCGGCGATCACCGCCGACCAGGTCACCACAACCATCCACGACGACGGCACAGGTAGTCTGCCCAACGGCGGCACTCCCGATGACGACCGCCCCGGCGTGGGCAGCGTCAGCAGCCCGACGGTCGGTGAAGGCGGCAACCTGGACTTCCAGGTGACGCTGACGCACCCGAGCACGACGCCCACGCCGATTACGCTCAAGCTGGGCAATGGCACCACGCCAGGCACAGCCACGCCCGGTACCGACACCGGCGCCCCGCAAGTCTCGTTCGACGGTGGCAAGACCTTCAACCCGATCACGGTGGACGCCCAAGGCAACGCCACCATCACGGTGCCGGCGAACACGCCGGCTGACCAGATCGTGGTGCGCGTGCCCACGCTGCCGGACAACATCTCTGAACTGGCCGAGACCTTCAAGGTCACGGCCAGCACACCGATCAACAGTGCGCCTGTTGAAGGCACGGGCACGATCACCGACGCAACCGGCTTGCCCACACTGAGCATCAGCGGCCCATCCGATGTGAATGAAGCCGCCGGTACGATCACCTACACGGTGACGCTGAGCAACCCGAGCAGCAGCCCGGTCACGGTCAACTACGGCACCATCAACGGCACAGCCGAGCTGGGCAAGGACTTCGCAGCCACGGCTGGCACCTTGACCTTCGCACCCAACGAGGTCAGCAAGACCATCACGGTGGCGATCACCAACGACGGCACCTACGAAGGCGCCGAATCGTTCACGGTGCAACTGAGCAACGAAGTTGGTGCCGCGATCACCACGGCATCCCAGACCACGACGATCCACGACGACGGCACCGGCAGCTTGCCCAATGGCGGTACGCCCGATGACGACCGCCCCGTGATCGTCGTCAGTAACGCCAGCACCACGGAAGGCACCGCTGCCGTCTTCACCGTGAACCTGGGCCATCCAAGCAGCGCCATCCAGCCTTTGCAATTGACACTGCAGAACGGCACGGCCGAACTGGGCAGCGATTACACGTCTGCCATGGAGGTGTCGTTTGACAACGGGCAGACCTGGCAGTCGGCCGCTTCTGGCACAGCCAACGTGCCCGTGGGCAAAGACAGTTTGCTGGTACGCGTTCCCACGGTCGATGACGCCACGGCAGAGCCATCGGAAGCGTTCACCCTGAACGTCAGCAGCGCCGTCGCGGCCAATGGCAATGGCACAGGTATGGCCACCATCACGGATAACGACGCGCCTCCGACGCTCGACCTGGACGGCAACAACTCGTCCGGCGCTTCGGATCCCGGCTTCAAAGCGGTCTACGTTGAAAACGGTACAGGCGTTCGCGCGGTCGACGGTGACGTCGTGATCACGGATGTCGACAGCGCGCAACTCACTGGTGCCACGATCAAGCTCTCCAACCCGCAAGCCGGTGACGTGCTGGCGTTGGCTGAAAACCTGCCAGCAGGCATCACGGCCACTGTCAACGGCGCGGCCATCGTGCTGGCGGGTGTGGCCAGCCTGGCCGATTACCAGACAGCGCTGCACGCCATCGCCTTCAGTTCGACCTCGGACAATCCATCGACATTGGCCCGTACGGTCGACATCACCGTTACCGACGGCACAAGCAACAGCAATGTGGCCACCAGTGTGATCACGGTTCAGGCGGTCAACGATGCGCCGGCCGTTAGTTCGGCAACCGTGAGCCTGTCTGAAGAAGGTCTGGCAGGCGGTGTCAAGGACCTCATCGGCAACCCCGACACAACAGACGCCACGACGGTCAGCGGCAAGATCGTCATCACGGATCCGGACTCCAGCAACTTCTCGGTCAGCCTGGGTGCGCCCACCGCACCTGTCTTCACCGCCAACGGCACGCAGATCAACTGGGTCAGCGACGGGCTGGGTGGCCTCATTGGCAAGGCCGGTACGGCGGCCAATGCCGCGAACGTGGTGACAGCCACCATCGACAACACGGGGCAGTACAAGGTCACACTTTTGTCTTCGCTCAAGCACGCGGTACAGGGCGAAGACAGCCTGGGCATGAACTTTACGGTGAAGGTCAGTGACGGTGTGGCAACCACCAATTCGACCTTGACGGTCAACCTGGAAGATGACGCACCCAGTGCACCAGCGAACCAGAGCAACACGCTCAGTGTCCAGGACAGCAACCTCCTGTTCGTGCTCGACATCTCTGGCAGCATGAACGATCCGAGTGGCATCGGCACCCTGACGCGCTTGCAGGCAGCCGTGCAATCCATGCAGAAGTTGCTGGACAAGTACGACGACCTGGGTACCGTGGCGGTGCGCCTGGTCACGTTCTCCAATACCGCTCAGACTGTCGGTAGTTCGTGGTTGACGGTGGCCGATGCGAAGGCTAGTCTGGCCACCATCACGGCCACGGGTGGCACCAACTACGACATCGCCCTGAGCACGGCACAAACAGCCTTTGCCACTGCCGCCGGCAAGATCACGGGCGCACAGAACGTGGCCTATTTCTTCTCGGACGGTAACCCGACGCTCTCCAGTGCCAACCCGACGGCCAACGTCAACGGGCAAGACGGCAGCGCCACACAACCCAATCTGGGCGATGGCATTGACGCCACCGAAGAAAGCAGCTGGAGCACCTTCCTCAACAACAACCAGATCAACGCTTTTGCCATCGGCCTGGGCAGCGGTGTGGCCCAGACCTACCTCAACCCGATTGCCTACAACGGCCAGTTCGCGCTGAATCAGGACGGTATCGTCGTGAGCAATCTGAACCAGCTTGACAGCACGCTGTCGGGCACGGTGACAGGTTCGGTCAGTGGCCAGATCTTTGCATCTGGAAATGTGGGCGGCGCAGCATTGGGTGCAGATGGTGGGCACCTGGCATCGATCACCCTGGGCGGCACGGTCTACACCTATGACGCGGCTCATCCGACCTTGTCGGTGACCACACCGTTGGGCAGCCCCTTCACCCTGGACTGGCTGACAGGCAACTACACCTACAAGGCCCCCGATAACCTGATCAACAGCCAGAGCGAGACCATTGGCTACAGCATGGTGGACGGCGACGGAGACATCGTCGGCGCCTCACTGCAACTTAACCTGGTGCTGAACGCACCGGTGGCTGGTGCGCCCACGCTGACCGCGACCAAGGCACATGTGTCGGAAGAAGGTCTGGTGGCGGGCAACAAGGACACCACAGGCGTCAAACCTGATGCCGACACAACGGACAGCACCTTGGGCACCGGCCAGATCACCGTGACCACTACCGGTGGTGCCACCGTGTCCGGCCTGGTGTTGACTGCGCCAAGCGCCAGCATCGTCACCGCATCGGGCAAGACGGTGGTCTGGAGCAGTGACAACGCGGGTGGCCTCATCGGCAAGGACGGTACTGGCGCGAGTGCGGCAACTGTCGCGACCATCTCTGTGACCAAATCCGGCGACTACACCTTCACGCTGCTGCAAGCCCTGGCTCATTCGGAGGCGGGCGAAGACGTCAGGGACATCAGCTTTGGTGTCAAGGTACTGGACTCCACCGGCAAGGTGGGCCTGGGCCAACTCGTTGTCAGCGTGGAAGATGACGCTCCGGTGAGCGGCCCGACCATTGTCGAGAGCCTCAATACCCTCGATACCAACCTGATGATCGTACTGGACAACTCGGCCAGCATGAGCAATGCCAGTGGTATTCCTGGCCTGACTCGACTCGACGCTGCGGTTCAATCCATCCAGAAGCTGCTCGACAAATACGACGACCTGGGTGGCGTGTCCGTGCGCCTGGTAACCTTCAACACCAACGCTCAGACCCAGGGTGCGAACTGGTTGAGCGTGGCGCAAGCCAAGGCCTTGCTGGCCACGATCACAGCAGATGGCGGCACCAACTACGACTACGCGCTGACCCAGGCACAGGCGGCCTTCAATTCAGGTACAGGCAAGATTGCGGGTGCACAGAATGTGTCCTACTTCTTCTCTGACGGTGACCCGACCTTGTCGAGCACCAATCCGACACCTGGTCTTCTCCAGAACGGTAGCCTGGCCCAGCCCAATCTGGGGGATGGCATCGACACCACGGAAGAGGGCGCCTGGCAGACATTCCTCAACAACAACCAGATCAAGAGCTATGCGATTGGCCTGGGAACGGGTGTGACGGCACCGTACCTCCATCCTGTTGCTTATGACGGGCAAGCCAGTGAGAACCTCAATGGCACGGTGGTCACGAGCCTGGATCAGCTCGACACGGCCTTGTCGAGCACCTATGGCGAGACCATCTCCGGCAACCTGGTGACCAGTGGCAAGGCCACTGCGCCGATGGGTGCAGATGGCTTTGGTCATGTCGATAGCGTCACCGTCGATGGGGTGACCTATCGCTACAACGCAGCCAATCCTTCGCTTGCGGTGCACACAGTCCTGGGGGGAGAGCTCAAGGTCGACATGAGCACGGGCGCTTACACCTATGGCGCACCAGGTCAGTTGTCTGGCCCGGTCACTGAGAACGTGACCTTTGCTTTGACAGACAAGGACGGTGACACAGCTTCCTCGACCTTGACGATCAACCTTGATCACACCCTGGTTCTGGTAGGCACGGCACAGGCGGACACCCACGGTGCTTCACAACTGACGGAGTTCATGATGGGGCGTGATGGCAACGATGCCCTGACGGGCAGCGATGCATCCGATCGTTTGTATGGCAACGGGGGCAACGATGTGCTCAACGGCAGCAAGGGCGATGACGTGATCAACGGAGGTGACGGCAACGACACGCTCTCTGGTGGCGACGGCGCTGACGCGCTTGCTGGCGGCCCAGGCAGTGATGTCCTGACGGGTGGCGCTGGCGCAGACGTCTTCGTCTGGCACTTTGCCGATCCTGGTACCTCGGCGGCTTCCCGTGCGGTGGACACCATCAAGGACTTCAGCCTGGCCGATGGTGACAAGCTGGATCTGCGTGACCTGCTGCAAGGTGAGCATACAGGCAACTTGCAGAACTACCTGGAGTTCGACACCTCGACCGCAAACACCATCATCAAGGTCAGCCCAGCCGGTGCTTTCTTGTTAGGTTTTGCCACGAATGCAGCGGAGACCGAGCGCATCGTGCTGGAAAACGTCAACGTGCGCACAGGCTTTGGGTTGAGCAACCTGGCCAGCGATCAGGATGTCATCAACAAGATGCTGACCCAGGGCAAGCTGCTGGTCGATCAGGTATGAGTTTGATCCGTCAAGGCAAAAGGCCCGCGTGTTGAGCGCGGGCCTTTTTACTGCGGACGACGCACAGCAGACTTCAGACAGCCTTACTTCTTGAACTTCGGTTGGGGAACCGTTTTGAGATCAGAGGGCAGGGTGCTGATGTAGTTGGACAGCAACTTGAGCTCTGCCAGTGTGAACAGCTTGGCCTGGGGGCTCATGATCTGGTTGTCTCGACCAATGGTTGAATTGCCCGTGGTCTGGTAGGCCTTGAGCGAGACGTACAAGTAGTCCGCATGCTGACCTGCCAGTTTCGGCATTGTGGGCGAAGACGGCTTGTTCAGCCCTTCGCCGTGGCAGGACGCGCAGTTGCCCTTGCTCAGCAAGGCTTGGACCTCGGCGCTGGGGGCGCCACCTTTGCCGGGGCGTTGTGGTGTGTCCTTGCCATTGGCTTCGTAGAAGGCCGCGATGTCTGCAATGTCCTGATCGGACAATGGCGCCGCAATGCCCTTCATCGTGGGGTGCTTGCGCTCCCCCTTGCGATAGGCATTCAGCGCCGCGACGAGGTAGGCTGCATTCTGCCCGGATATCATGGGTACCTTGTGCACCTCCGGGAAGCTGGCTTGGTAGCCAATGATGCCGTGGCACCCGATGCACATGGCCACCTTGGACTTGGCCGCTGCCGCATCGCCGGGTTTGGTGTCTTGGGCCATGGCCCCGGAAGCGATGAGACCTGCGAAAGTGAGCAGGCCAAGATGCTGAATGATTTTGTTGGGCTGTGTTTTCATGTGTCAGGCGGGGGAAAATAACCGGCAAGTGGAAAAACACGAGACTGCACCCCATTATTAAGGGGGCGCCTATACTGGAACACAGTAACAACCCGGTTGAGTTAGCGCATGAAATTCCAAGGTACTGATCAATATGTCGCCACAGATGACCTGAAACTGGCCGTCAATGCAGCTTTGAAGCTACAGCGCCCCTTGCTTGTCAAGGGTGAACCGGGTACAGGCAAGACGATGTTGGCCGAACAGGTGTCGGAAGCGCTGGGCATGCCGCTGCTGCAATGGCACATCAAATCGACCACCAAGGCGCAGCAGGGGTTGTATGAGTACGACGCTGTCAGCCGACTGCGTGACAGTCAACTGGGTGACGAAAAAGTGCGCGACATCCACAACTACATCGTCAAGGGTGTGTTGTGGCAGGCCTTCGATGCTGATCAGCCTGTTGCCTTGCTGATCGACGAAATCGACAAGGCTGATATCGAGTTCCCCAACGACCTCCTGCGCGAAATCGACCGCATGGAGTTCTACGTCTATGAGACTCGCCAGCTCATCAAGGCCAAGAATCGCCCGCTGGTCATCATCACGTCCAACAATGAAAAGGACCTGCCGGACGCCTTCCTGCGCCGCTGTTTCTTCCATTACATCCGCTTCCCGGATGCGGCCGTGATGAAGCAGATTGTGGAAGTGCACTTCCCTCATATCAAGCAGGATCTGCTGGCAGCAGCCATGCGGCACTTCTACGAGGTGCGCAACCTGCCGGGCCTGAAGAAGAAGCCCAGCACCTCCGAGCTGATCGACTGGCTCAAGCTGTTGGTGGCGGAGGACATTCCGGTGGAAGCGTTGCAAAGCAAGGACGACAAGGTCAGCGTGCCGCCTCTGGTGGGTGCCTTGCTCAAGAACGAGCAGGACCTCAGCCTGTTCGAAAAACTGGTCTACATGGCCCGCAACAACCGCTGATTTCAACGTCTGGCATCAAGCCTGGCGGCTGCGGTTCACGCGATCGGCCGCCAGCACAACCCGGTTGCGGCCCTCGGCCTTGGCCTGGTAGAGCGCCTCGTCGGCGCGTTTGAGCAAGGCCTGCAAGGTCTCGCCTGGTTCGGCTGCGCAGGCCAGGCCGGTGCTGATGCTCACGGCGATGTGCTCGTCGCCCCAAGGGATGTTGATCTGGCAGACCGCTTCGCGCAGGCGTTCGGCCGCTTGCACGGCGCCGTCATGCAGGGTGTGGGGTAGCAGGATGCAGAATTCTTCGCCGCCGTACCGCGCCACGCGGTCTACCTCGCGGGCCTTGGCTTGCAGCGTACGAGACACCGCGCACAACACGGCGTCGCCTGCTGCGTGGCCCAGGCGGTCATTGATGCGCTTGAAATGGTCTATATCGACCAGCAGAACCGTATAAGGATCACCAAAGCGTTGCAGACGCTGGTCTTCACGGTCGAGCAGGTATTCGATGGCGCGGCGGTTGAGCAGTCCGGTCAGGGCGTCGTGGTGCGACAAGTGCTCCAGCCGACGAACCAGGCGCATCACCACGATGTAGCCCAATACGAAACTCGCCAGGATCGACATGGACACGCTGGCGAACACGAAGATGAACTCCGACACGGCGCTCGACCAGTCCAGCCACGGCCAATGGATGGAGGGCGTCATGCCGGTGAGGGCCACCATGGCAAATGCCGTCACCGCCACAGTCAGCATGCCCGAGTGCATCCAGGCGGTGACCACATTGAATTCGGTGCGCAGCGGCTTGAACGTTTCCCTGGCCGTCCGGCCCAGCACCAGGCACAGGGCCAGACTGCTGATCACCACACCAGCCGTGTGCCATCCCAGGCGCAGACACACCGTGACGTTGATGACCGCGATACCGACGGCCACGACGGTGTGCATCACATCGGTCAGGCGCAGTTTCAGGAAGAATTGCAGGCCACGTCGCAGCGAGGTGGCCCCCAGCACCACCAGGGATCCAGCCAGGGCGATGCGAATCGTTTCGCTGCCGAACTCCGGCAACAGCGGCAAGGCCAGCGCCACGCCATTGGCCAGACTGGCCAGCAACCAGTGGCGCGCCGCCTTGCGTGACAGCCCCAGCCACGAGCCCGCCACCCACCACATTGTCGTCGTCAGACAATGCGTGAGCAGGATAAAGGCCAACAACAAATGGCGGGCTTCCATGTTTACTGCGTGCTCGTGTACCAGTTACAAAACAAAAGTCCTGCAAGGAAACAGACCCTGATCTGACGTTTTCGGCCGCCAGGGGCCAAAATACAGTTTGATTCGCAGGACCACCTCTATGCTCATCGATTTCTTCTTCGCTTTGCGCTCTGCTCGGCTGCCGGTAACCATTCCGGAGTACCTCAGCTTGCTGGATGCCATCAAGAATGACGTGATTGGGCCGTCTGTGGATGAGTTTTATCACCTAGCCAAGATGACATTGGTGAAGAATGAAGCGCATTTCGATAAATTTGACCGGGCGTTTTCCGCCTATTTCAGGGGGGTAAGCGAGACCATCGACTTCTCCAAGGACATCCCTCTGGAGTGGCTGCGCAAGCATTTCGAGCGCGAATTGACGCCGGAAGAGAAGGCCAAGATCGAAGCCATGGGTTGGGACAAGCTCATGGACCGCTTCAAGGAATTGATGGAAGAGCAGAAGGAACGACACGAAGGCGGCAACAAGTGGATCGGGACCGGCGGGACATCACCTTTCGGTGCCTATGGGTATAACCCTGAGGGTTACCGCGTGGGCCAGGATCGCTCCCGTAACCGCAGTGCAGTCAAGGTCTGGGACAAGCGCGAATTCAAGGACTACGACGATACGGTGGAGCTTGGCACCCGCAATATCAAGGTGGCGCTGAGGCGTTTACGTAAATTTGCGCGCCAGGGGGCAGCCGAGGAGCTGGACCTGGATAACACCATACATGCAACGGCAGCCAATGCCGGCATGCTGGATATCAAGATGATCCCCGAACGGCACAACGCGGTGAAGGTGTTGTTGCTCATGGACGTGGGCGGCACCATGGATGACCACATTCACCGCGTGGAGGAGATGTTCTCGGCGGCCAAAACCGAGTTCAAGCATCTGGAGTTCTATTACTTCCACAACTGCGTGTACGACTTCATGTGGCGCAACAACCACCGCCGCTATACCGAGAAAGTCCCCACCTGGGACATCATCCGCAAGTACAACAAGGACTACAAGCTGATCTTTGTGGGGGATGCCACCATGAGCCCCTACGAGATCCTGCAGGCCGGCGGCAGCGTGGAATACAACAACGAAGAGCCCGGCGCGGAGTGGATCTCGCGCCTGACGCATGCTTTCCCCAATTTCGTGTGGATCAATCCGGAGCCACAAGGTGTGTGGAACTATCGGCAGAGCGTGTCCATCATGCAGCAGTTGATGGGCGGCCGGATGTTCCCTATGACCTTGCAAGGCCTGGAAGGGGCCATGCGCCTGCTCAGCAAATAAATGACGGGACACAAGCCCACGGGCGGCACGGGCAGGAGCGGTTTCGGGGCGGCCTGTCTGCTTGGCCTTGTCCTGCCTGCCTTGTTGCTTGATGGCGCCTGGGCTCAATCAGCACCTGATCTGGCTGCTCAGGACAACGAGCCCGCGGCCAATGTGCCTGCGCAGCCCCAGACCGGCGAGTTGCCTCGTTCCGACCGCGCCAAACCCGTGGTGTGGCACTTGCAGATCGATGCCCCCAGGCCACTGGACAAACTGCTGCGCAATTTCCTGGATCTGGCCCGTTTCCAGGAGGAGTCCAGCAAGGATCAGAGCCTGGGTATCCGGCGCAGCGAGTTGCGCCGGTTGGTGGTGTTTGCACCGGACCAGGCCAGAGCCTTGCTCGAGGCGGAGGGGTACTTCAACGCCCACATCGTGACCCGGGTCAGCGACGAGGTCGAGGGGCAGCCTGTGGTGGTCAGCATGGAAGTGGATCCTGGGCCACAAACCGTGGTCAGCAAGGTGCAGTTCGTGTTTGAAGGCGATCTGGACACCCGACTAAGCAACAGCGATCCCCTGGCGCAGGCGCTGCTGGACCGGCTGGAGCGCAATTGGGCCTTGCCGGAGGGGCAGGTGTTCAGGCAGGCGGACTGGTCGGCGGCCAAGAATGGCGCGCTGGCGCGCATGCGGGCCGAAGGCTACCCCCTGGCCAGTTGGAGCGGTACCTCCGTCACGGTGGACGCGCAGACACGCCAGGCCAAGATCTTTCTGGTGGCCGATTCTGGTACGGCCGTGGCCTTTGGTGACATCAAGGTGGAGGGGTTGAACCGGCAGCCCGCTTCGGCCGTGATCAATCTGGCCCCTTTCCACAAGGGGGATCCGTACAGCGAAAAGCAGTTGCTGGACTGGCAGGAGCGCATCCAGAAGCTCAACATGTTCGACAACGTGTTCGTGACGACGGATCTGGATCCGACGCAGGCACAGTCGGCGCCCGTGCTGGTTCAGTTGCACGAGTTGCCCATGCAGACGGCCACAACGGGTGTTGGTATCAGCAGCAACACAGGCCCGCGTGTGTCGGGTGAACACGGGCATCGCAACATCTTCGGGCTGGATTGGCAAAGCAAGGCCAAGGTGCAGATCGGTCGCAAGGAGTCGACGGGGCAGTTGGACCTGACATCCCATCCCTGGCCGGGGCGCCGAAGAGGGCTGATCTCGGCACAGGGCTCGTACCAACTCGATGACAACGATGCCGTCACCTCAAGCCAGTACTTGCGCTTCGGTCTCTTGCGCGAAGGCGAGCGGCTAGAGCGCACGGACTATCTGGAGTTCCAACGCGCCGAAGTGCGCTCGTCGGAAGGGCTAGTGGTGTCCAACGCCTCGGCTGTGAGCGGCACATCGCAATGGATCTTCCGTGATGTGGACAGCCAGATCCTGCCGACCAAGGGCTCGACCAGCCTGGGTCAACTGACGGGTGGCCGCTCGTACTCGGCACTCGATGAGCAGGGTTATTTTGGCCGGGCCTATGCCCGCGTGACGGGCTATCTGCCGCTGTGGTCGCACTGGTATGCCACGGCGCGCGCCGAGGTAGGGCAGGTCTTTGCCCGTGATGCCGTCAGCGTGCCGGATACCTTGTTGTTTCGCGCAGGTGGTGATGACTCGGTCAGAGGCTATGCCTACCGGTCGCTGGGGGTACTCAACGAAGGTGTGGTGGTGGGCGGTCGATCGATGGGCACAGGCAGCCTGGAGCTGGCGCACCCCTTGTCGAGCAAGATGCCCAGCCTGTGGGGGGCCTTGTTCATCGATGCCGGTGATGCCGCCAACCGGTTTGGCGATCTGCAGCCCAAGGTCGGTTATGGCGCGGGTATTCGCTGGCGCAGCCCGGTCGGGCCCTTGCGCCTGGATCTGGCCTATGGCAACGAGGTGCAGCGCTGGCGCATGCACTTCAGCGTGGGGATCAGCCTGTGATCGGCCTGCTGGGCAAACTGCTGCGCGCCTTGCTGGTTCTGCTGGCAGCGGCGGGCGTGTTGATCGGTGCCGTGTGGGCGCTGGCGCACAACGAGGCGGCCACATCGCATCTGCTGCCGCTGGTGCCGGGCATCAAGGTGTCGGGGCCGCAGGGCGCCTTGCTGGGTGATTTCCAGGCGACGCGCATCGACATCAGCTTGCCCAGATCCGGGCGCCTGACCTTGATGGAGCCATCGTGGCAGCAACTGAGCATCAAGCCCGATCTCACGGCCTCATGGTGGTTCGGCCTGGACGTGGCGCAGATCAAGGCGCGCAAGCTGGAGCTGGTGTGGGTGCCGGATCCCGTGGTCACGCCCTTGAAGGCGCCACAGGACCTGGGTCTGCCGTTTTCCTTGCGGGTGAAACGCGTGCTGGTGGCGTCGGCGCACAGCAGCCTGTGGGGTGATGGCGCGCCGCTTCAGGCGCTGGATGCTGCCGTGGCCGCGCAACAGGGTGGCCAGGTGCCTGCGGTGCACCTGGTCCAGCTCGCGCATCTGAACTGGTTGAACTGGTCGTTCAAAGGTGTGGCGCAACTGGGTGTGAATCAGGGGCTGCCGCTGAAGGCGGACGTGCAGGCCCTCCAGAACACCGCGCCCGCTCAGGAGGGCGGCACCGAGCCGCAGGCGAAGGGCGAGGCCGTGTTGCATGCGCAAGGCCCCCTGGCCCAGCTGCTGGTGCGGGCAAAACTGAGCCTTCAGCAAGGCGGCCGTTCAACTCAAAGCCTGACACTGGATGGCGAGGTGCAGCCCTTTGCGGCCTGGCCGGTGTCGCGCCTGACCGCTTCGGTGAAGAACCTGAATCTGGCCGATCTGCATCCGGGCCTGCCGGGTACGCTGCTGCATGGGCAGGTGAGCCTGGCGCCGACTGCGCGCAAGGCGCTTCAGGCTCGGCTGGACCTGCGCAACGAGCAAGCCGGTGCCTGGGACGATCAGCGTCTGCCCCTGCGAGCCCTGAAAGGGCTGCTCCTGCTGCCTGATGTACATGCTGCCCAGGATCTGACCCACGCCTGGCGACAGGGCGAGCTGGAGCTGGTAGCGCAGTTGCCTTCTGTGGCCGGTCATGCCCCGGGCGATCTGACGGTGTCGGGTGGCTGGGGTGGCCAGCGTGTGCTCAAGGCGCAATGGCGCGGTGTGGAGCCGCAAGCGCTGTATGGCTTGGCGCCTGCCTTGCAGCTGCAAGGGGCTTTGCAGCTCAAGCCCGACTGGGCCAGTGTGGCCAAGGCGCCGGCTTCGGGCTGGGCACAATTGCGCTCGACTGTGGACTTGAACGTGACGGGCCTTTTCGGGCCCACCTTCTCGACACGGCCCGCGACATCGGGCAAGAAGGGGCGCACGCAGGGGGATGTGCCCGTCAGCCTGGCCATGGAGGGGCGCTATGCGCCCGGTCAGTTCGAGGTGGCTGCGCTGCGGCTGCAGTCTCAGGCTTCGCAGGCCGATCTCAGTGAGGCGGTACTGCGGTGGGGGGCGCCTGCACCGGCTCCCGCATGGTCCGTCAAGGGCCATTTGAAGGTGAAGGATTTTGATCCCCAGGTGTGGCTGCCATGGCCTGCGGGCATGAACGGGCGCAATCAGTTGAACGGCGAGTTGGGCGTGGCGCTGGACGCCAACTGGCGGGGGCGACTGGATCTGGGGCTGCAGTCCAGTCAATTGGCGGGCGTGTCCTTGTTCGGGCAGGCCCAGTGGCGCTCGCCTCAGTCGCCGCAGCGCATGTCGCTGGCGCTGGATCTGAACGCAGGAGGCAACCAGGTACAGGCCCACGCTGACGTGCCGTGGCGCATGGGCAGCGATGGCCGGCTGCAATGGTCGCAAGAGGCCAGCTGGCAAGGCACCGTGCACGCCCCCGCGCTCCAGAGCCTGCAGGCTGTGGCGCCGTTGATCGGTGCACGTCAGGTGTCCGGCGTGGTCGATGGTGCCTTCAAAGGGCACGGTGTGTGGCCCCAATTGAAAACGGATGGGCAGTTGTCGGTGTCGCGCCTGCAGTGGGTCATGGCCAATGGCGTTCAGATGGGGCTGTCATCAGGTCAAGCCAGTTGGGCTGTGGACGGCCAATCGGCTGATGCGCCAGTACGTCTGCAGCTCCATCTGGCGCAATGGCAGACCGCCCATGTGTTGCTGGAGGAGGCGCAGTGGCACGTCAGAGGCAGCGTGCGTCAACACGAGTCGCAACTCACGGCGGACCTGAGTCACAAGCCGCAAACCGGTGGCAGGACGTCCCATTTCCATGTGGCTGCTGCCGTACAGGGCGGCTGGCAGGCGCAGGCCATGAGCTGGCAAGGGCGTGTCAACGAACTGCTCGTCAATCTGGCTGGCAACAAGCCTCGCAGCTTGCTGCAGGCGCAGCCCTTTGGCTTGGTCTGGCGAGATGCCCCGGACGGGCGCTCCTTGCGTGTGGAGCCCACGGCCCTGATGGTGATGGGTGCCGACATGCACCTGAAAAAGCTGAACTGGCAGGCCTTGTCTGCCGCCAGCGACCCGGTCGGCGAGGTCGAGGCCTCGCTCGAACTGGATCCCTTGAACCTGCCTGCCTTGCTGACGTCGTGGCAACCTCAGGCCGGATGGGGCGGGGACCTGTTGCTCCATGGCCGGGTCGATCTGCACCACAGCGCCCGCCAGCCCTGGGTGGTGGATGCCTATGTGGCACGCCAGTCCGGCGACCTCAGCTTGAGCGAGCCCACCATCCAGGGCAACAGCACGCAGCGTCTGGGTATCCGTGACGCCCGTGTCGCGCTGCAGGCGCGCGATGGCGTGTGGACCATGACGCAGCAGTTTGATGGCCGTGTGCTGGGTGTGCTCAAAGGGCGGCAGGTGGTGCAGGCGCGTTCGGCCGACGTGTTGCCTCAGGCGAGCGATCCCTTGTCCGGTCAACTGGATCTGCAGATCGCCAACTTGCGCCCCTGGGGTACCTGGGTTCCGGCTGGCTGGCGCCTGACAGGGCAGATGCAGGCCAAGGCCGAACTCGGTGGCACGCTGGGTGTGCCGCTCTACACGGGGCAGATCAAGGGACAAAGCCTGGGCTTGGGCCAGGCGCTGATGGGCATCAACCTGACAGACGGGCAACTGCAGGTGGATCTGGCCGGAGAGCACGTCAAGTTGACGCAGTTCACGGCTCAGTCGGGTTCACAAGGTGGCCGCATCGGTGCGCAGGGCGAGCTATTGCTCAGTGAATCCCCCCAGGCGCAGTTGACCGTCAAGGCAGAACGCTTCGCGCTGTTGCAGCGCGTCGACCGGCGTGTCGTGATCAGTGGCGACGCGCAGGCCAGCTTTGGTGCCGAAGACATCAAGGTAGATGGTCAGTTGCAGGTGGACGAGGGGCTGATCGACATCACGCGCTCAGACGCTCCGACCATCGGTGACGATGTCAACGTGCTGAATCGGCCTGGCGAGGATCCCGAAGAGCAGGCCGAAGTGGCAGCGGCAACCAGCAACGGTAATGGCAGCAAGCGCAAGCTCAGCGCCAACGTGGCCGTGGACCTGGGGCACAAGCTCAAGCTCAAAGGCAAGGGGCTGGATGCCTATCTGGCCGGCAAGCTGCGTTTGACGACGCCTTCGAACCGGCCAGCGCTCAATGGCACCGTGCATGTCGAGAACGGCACCTTTGCAGCCTATGGGCAGAAGCTGGTGATCGAGCGCGGCGACGTGGTGTTCACGGGTGCGATCGAGAATCCCCGCCTCGATATTCTGGCCATGCGGCCCCAGTCGCCCACGGCTTCTGCCAGCGATGTGAAGGTCGGGGTCAATATCACCGGCACGGCCCAGGATCCTCGCATCCGCCTGTATTCTGATCCCTCCATGTCCGAGACGGAAAAGTTGTCCTGGCTGGTGCTGGGTCGAGGGCCCACAGGCCTGGGCGGGGCGGACATCGGCCTGCTGCAGAGCGCGGCCGTGGCCCTGTTGTCTGGCGAGGGGAGTTCACCTTCAGACAATCTGGTGGCGATGCTGGGCCTGGATGAACTGTCGGTGCGACAAACGGAAAGTGCGGGCTCCACGGCTCGCGATACCGTGGTCAACCTGGGCAAGCAGGTCTCCAAATACTGGTACGTGGGCTACGAACGCAACCTCAATGCCACCAGTGGCAACTGGCAACTGATCTACCGACTGGCGCAGCGCTTCACGGTGCGTGCCCAGGCCGGTGATGACAACGCAGTTGACTTCATCTGGGCATGGAGATGGGATTGAGTTCAGTGCCCCTCGGCATGCAGCTTCTTGTGAATCTGCCGTACGCCCCACCAGATGGCCAACAGCACCAGCGGGATCATCGCGCCTGCCAGCATCTCGGGGTTGACCGGTAGCCCCACCGCTTTGGCTGCCTTGCCACCGTACAGCACCAGGCTGATCACGTAATAGGCAATGGCCGCGATCGACAGGCCTTCCACGGTGCTTTGCAGCCTCAGTTGCAACTCCTGCCCCTTGGTGAGCTTTTCCAGCAGCATCTGGTTTTGCGTTTCGGTGGCGATGTCCACCCGGGTGCGCAACAGGGCACTGGCACGCTCGATCCGCTGAGACAGAGAGCCCAGGCGCTGGGCCGTAGCCTGTACGGTGGCCATGGCCGGTGACAGGCGTTTGAGCAGGAACTCGCCCACCATCTGCGTGCCTGGGATGGCGGTTTCGCGCAATTGCTCGATACGTTGCTCGACCAGGCCCGAGTAGGCGCGCGTGGCCGAGAACCGGTACATGTGCTCCGACGTTGCTTTTTCAACGCGCGCGGCCAGGTGGATGAGTTGTGTCAGCAAGTCCTGATCTGACGCATCTGCGCTTTCCATGCGAGCGGTGATGACGGCCAGTTGCGCTTCCGATTCGGTCAGCATGGCGCTGATCTCTTTGGCTACGGGCAGGCCACGCAAGGCCATGAGCCGGTAGGTTTCCAACTCCAGCAGGCGTTGAGACGTGCGGCCCGAGCGGAGCTCCGACGTGTTGGGGGGGGACACCACCAGCAGGCGCTCGAAGCCACTTTCGCGCAAGTGGAAGTCCGTGAACACGCACGAACGCTTGATGCCCAACAGGGAGACGACGGTCTCTCGCCCTTCGAACCACGGTGTGGCCGTGGCGCGCATGGCTGCAACGTCGTCCACATCACCGTTGATCATCGCCAGGGTGATGGCGGCCACGGTCCGCCCGGGGATGGCGGCCAGCCAGGCTGGATCCACAACGAGCGAGCGCAGCAGCTCGGCTTCGTCGCCCGTTTGCAGAACATGGTCCGGCAAGGCCTGGACGATCGAATAGCGGGTGAACTCGGTGTGGCGCTCCCACTTGAGCGTGTGGTTGGCAAAACGCAGACGCAGGAAGTTGCCATGCAGTTGCGCCAGCGTGAGTGACTCCTGGTCTGGGAGCTGTTGCAGATGGCGCCATTCCTGCTCGCGGCTGATGCCTTCGTTGAGCACGGCCACGTACACCACCAGGGCGGGCAGCCGGATGCGGGCGGGCGGGCGGGCGTGGACCTCGTTGTGCAGGACCTCGCGCAAGGGGTCATCCGAGGGCAGGGCCTTGGGCAGAGCGGATGGCGAGCGGGTGTGGGAGGCAATGTCGGAGGTCATGAACACTCGTCAGGCGATGAAGACAGCCCCTTGATCCTACATGCATGCAAGCCGCAGGCCCGGCGGCCGCTTTGTTTTGACGCAAGTGTCGGCTCGCACGCGTCGCCCCAAGGGCGTGGATGAGGCAAACTTCAGGCAAAGCAACAAGACGAGGTCAGCAGCATGCGCGAGTTCTGGAATCAAAAGTTTGGCGACACTACCTACAAGTACGGTGTGCAGCCCAATGTCTTTCTGCGCGAGCAGGCGTGCCTGATTCCCAAAGGGAGCCGCGTGCTGGTGCCCGGTGACGGCGAGGGGCGCAACGGCGTCTGGCTGGCCGAGCAGGGGCACATGGTCACCTCGGTGGATTGCTCGGATGTGGGCCTGGCCAAGGCGCGCAAGCTGGCGGCGCAGCGCAGCGTGCGCCTGGAAACGCTGGAGAAGGACCTGACCAACTGGGTGCCGGCAGCCGCGTCCGTGGACGCCGTGGTGCTGATCTATGTGCACCTGCCGTCATCACAAAGAACCGCGATCCATACTGCGATGCTGCAGGCCTTGAAACCTGGTGGGCATCTGATTCTGGAGGCCTTCCATCCCACGCAGGTCGGGCTGAGCAGCGGTGGCCCCAAGGATGTGGACATGCTCTACACCGTGGCCGCCTTGCGGGAGGATGCCTTGGCCAGTGGCGTGGCCGGTGTGGAGCTGACAGGGCTGGAGGGGCGCGTCACGCTGGACGAAGGCCCGTTCCATCAAGGGCCTGCTCAGGTCACGCGCTGGGTCTGGCGCCGCGCCGCCTGAGTCTGGCCGATGCTCACTTGAGCATCACGTCATCGGCATCGCGCACATGAACCATGATCGGGATGCCTTGGCCCACGCTCTGCGTGACGGTGCAGTAGGACTCGAACTGTTCCAGCACGCGGTCCAGATGCTGCAGTTGCGCCGCAGGCACGCCGAGTTTGAGCCTGGCGGTGATGGTGCGCACCCGCAGACGACCTTCGGTGTTCCGGCCCACTTCGGCGACCACCTCGCAGCTGATGGGCTCCGGCGCCTGCTTGAACTTGCGCAAGGCAAACAAGAGCGAATCCGACAGGCAATTGCCCACGGCGGCGGCCAGCAATTGCACGGGTGAAGGCCCCTTGGACTGACCGAGGGGCGGTGGTTCATCGGCCAGCAGGGCGGGCACGCCACCTTCGAAGTCAACCTGGAACTGGTAGTCCTGCTGCTGGCTCAGGGTCACCTTGACGGTCTGATCGGACATCTTTCTTTCCTCATGGATGCGAACGGGGCCATGGTGGCCAACTGGATTCACTTTATTGACAAACAATATATCTGTCAACATAATGTTTGACATGAAAGTGAATGACATCGACCTGGTGGCCTTGCAGGCCTCTGCCGAAAAGGCTTGTGCCTTGCTGAAGGTCATGGCCCATACCGATCGCCTGGTTCTGTTGTGCCGCCTGGCGCAAGGTGAGTTCTGTGTGAGCGAGCTGGAGAGCGATCTGGGCATCCGTCAACCCAGCCTGTCGCAGCAACTGGGTGTGTTGCGGCAAGAAGGCCTGGTCGACACCCGCCGCGAAGGCAAGCACATCTATTACCGCCTGGTCAGCGAAGACGCTGCGGCGGTCATGCAGGTGCTGCACAGCCGGATATGCGGAGCGGCCCTGCCGGGGCGCACCTGCTGATGCCGTTTCCATTGACCCATGAAGTGAAGGACTTGTGATGAGCTTGAGCGTGCCAACCAACCCCCTGTGCCCGGAGTTCACGGTGTGCGGTCAGATCAGCCTGACTGATGTGGCGGTACTGGCCCGCAAGGGCTTTCGCAGCATCATCAACAACCGACCGGATGGTGAGGGCGGGCCGGATCAACCGACCAGCGCCCAAATTGAAGCGCAGGCCAAGGCGCATGGCATGCACTATGTGCATTTTCCTGTGTCCAACCTGATGATCAGTGAGGCGCAAGTGGCAGCCTATCAACAGCAATGCGCCGAGTTGCCGCACCCGATCGTGGGTTTCTGCCGTTCGGGTGGGCGTGCCAGCGCTTTGTTCCAGGCCTGCGGTGGCCAGGTTGGCAAGGCAGGCTGAGCCATGAACCCTTCTCGGCGCGCATTGCCCGGCACGGAGGTGCCCTGGGCCTGGCCTGCGCCGTGGATGCGACAGTGGCGGCGCGAGTGGCTGCATGGTGACCTGACCGCCGGACTGGTGGTGGCCGTGATGCTGGTGCCGCAAAGCCTGGCGTACGCGATGCTGGCGGGCTTGCCGCCACAGGCTGGCCTGCTGGCGAGTTTGCTGCCCCTGTTGTTGTATGCCCTGGTGGGCAGCAGTTCGGCGATGTCGGTCGGCCCGGGTGCCATCACCTCCTTGATGGTGGCGCAGGCGCTGGCGCCGCTGGCTCGGGCAGGTTCGGCAGACTACATCGCCATGGCGGGGGTGATGGCCTTGGGTTCTGCCGCGCTGATGTTGCTCATGGGCGTGTTGCGCATGGGCTTTCTGTCGCAATTGTTGAGCAGACCGGTGGTGCAGGGGTTCACGGCGGCCTCGGCCTTGTTGATCCTGTTTGGTCAGATTGCGCCTTTGCTTGGCATGGGTGCCTGGGGCGCCACGCTGCCTGACATGCTGCATGGTGCCTGGCTGCGGCTCATGGCGCGCGAGCCCCTGCATGTGGGTGATGCCCTGGCCGGCCTGGGTGCGCTGATCATGTTGACGCTGTTGGGGCCCCTGGTCAGAGCGGTGGGGCGCGTATTCGGTGCCAGTGCCACCACGCTGGCCATCCAGGAACGGCTGGGGCCTGTGTGGGTGTTGGGGCTTGTCGCCTGGCTGGCCAGTCAGATGTCTGCCTGGGGCATGGCCCCGCCTGCGCTGGTGGGGGCCGTGTCCTTGAGCGGCGCCCTGTCCTTCAACGCTGACATCACGACGCTGGCGTCGCAGGGGGCAGGCCTGCGTGCGCTGTTGATGCCCACCATGCTGCTGGCGCTGGTCGGTTTTGTCAGCAGCATGTCGGTGGCACAGACCTTTGCGCTCAAGCACGGCGAGCGGGTGGATGCCGACCGTGAGTTGCTGGGGTTGGGCTTGGCCAATCTGGGGAGCACCCTGCTGGGTGGCATGCCGGTATCAGGCGGCTTGTCCAGATCCGCAGTGAACGAGGCTGCAGGTGCGCGAAGCCCGCTGGCGGGTGTCATCAGTGCCGCCTTGCTGGCCGCCATGCTGCTGCTGTTGATGCCCTGGCTGGCGTGGCTGCCCAAGGCCGCGCTGGCTGCGGTCATCATCTATGCCATCGCGGGGCTGGTGGAGTGGCAATCCCTGAAGGCGGCCTGGCGCTATGACCGTGCAGATGCTGGTGCCTTCATCAGCACGGCGGCCGGCGTCCTGTTGATCGGGTTCGAGGCAGGGTTGATGTTGGGGCTGGCGTGGTCGCTGGCGGCGATGGTCTGGCGTCACAGCCAGCCTCACATGGCGGAAGTAGGGCGCCTGCCTGGCACGGCGCACTACCGCAATGTGGCCAGGTACGAGGTTGACACCCTGCCGGATGCGGTGATGGTCCGTGTGGACGAGAGCCTGGACTTCACGAACATCCAGCGCGTCGAACTCAAGTTGTGCGAACTGGTGCATGGGCGATCAGGTGGTCAAAGCACAGTGAATCACGTGGTCTTGCTGCTGTCCGCAGTCAATCACATCGACCATACGGCGGTGCAGGCCCTGATCGATCTGGACAAGGCGCTTGCCGATCAGGGCAAGACGCTGCATCTGGCCGAGGTCAAAGGGTTTGTCATGGACAGATTGAAAGCAGCTGGCTTCGATGCCAGATTTGCCGGCCGACACCATCTGAGCGCCCAGGAGGCCTGGGATGCACTGTCGTCGGCCCGAGTGGCTGCAGTTTGATTTTTTTTGTTGAACAGGAGATGAGTATGAAAGCGAACGTTGGTGGACTTGATCGTGCAGCCCGCATCACGGCTGGCGTGACCCTGGTGGCCCTGGCGGCTACCGGTACGGTGGGTGTGTGGGGCTGGATCGGCCTGGTGCCGATCGCCACCGGCCTGTCGGGCTGGTGCCCGGCCTATCTTCCATTTGGTATTACGACCTGCAAGATGAAGTGATCGGCGAGTTGCCGCATCACGATGGGGGCCCTGCGAGGGGCCCTTTGTTTTTGGTGCGTGCACCACCTTGACCGCTTGTGGGCTTTTCTCATGCACTGACGTAGCGCATCAGTGCGCCCCTGCCGGCGCAGAACGTCAATTCACGCGGGTTGACGTGCACCAGCGCAGCGAAAAGCCCCTGGCACGCATGCTGCTCTCTCCTGTTTGGTATTACCAATTGTTCAACCCGTAATAACCGTGAATGGGTCAGATGATGAGCACAACGTCAGCAGTACAGCGTTTGATGGGCGGTTTCAAGGCATTCGCCATCGCCGCAACCCTCGTGGGCACACAGGCGGGATGGTCCGCTCAGCCCCTGAAGATCGGCTACAGCGACTGGCCGGGCTGGGTGGCCTGGCAGGTCGCCATCGACAAGGGCTGGTTCAAGCAGGCGGGCGTGGACGTCAAGTTCGAATGGTTCGATTACTCGGCTTCCATGGACGCATTTGCAGCGGGCAAGATTGACGCGGTCACCATGACCAACGGCGACACGCTCGTCACGGGCGCAGGCGGCGGCAAGGGCGTGATGATCATGCTGACCGACTATTCCAATGGCAATGACATGATCATCGGCAAGCCCGGCATCAAGTCGCTCAAGGACCTCAAGGGCAAGAAGGTCGCCGTTGAAGTGGGTCTGGTCGAACATCTGCTGCTGCTCAATGGCCTGAAGAAGGCTGGGCTGAAAGAGTCCGACGTCACCCTGGTCAATGCCAAGACCAATGAGATGCCGCAAGTGCTGGCCTCCGGTGATGTGGCCGCTGTAGGCGCCTGGCAGCCGATCGCCGGTCAGGCCATCAAGGGTGCGCCTGGTGCCAAGCCTTTGCTGACGTCTGCCGATGAGCCTGGCCTGATCTATGACGTGCTGACCGTCAGCCCGACCAGCCTGGCTGCGCACAAGGCCGAGTGGCAGAAGGTCGTGGGCGTGTGGGACAAGGTGGTGAGCTACATTTCCGACCCCAAGACCCAGCCTGATGCCGTGAAGATCATGGCAGCGCGCGTGGGCGTGGCTCCCGATGCCTACATGCAGTTCCTCAAGGGTACCAAGCTGCTGTCGCTGAGCGAGGGCAAGAAGGTCATGGTCAAGGCCGATGGCTTCAAGTCCTTGTACGGCTCCACCAAGATCGCGGACGACTTCAACGTCAAGAACGCGGTCTACAAGGAGGCTCAGAAGGTGGACAGCTACATCGATGCCAGCCTGACGAACGCCGCGGCCAAGTAAGGCGCGTTCTGCCACCGCTCACTGAGGTTGACCTGTCATGAGTCAGACCGGTTGGTTCGCCGTGCGCGCGGCTTTGACGCCGCGTCGCAAGCTGATGCTGGGCATCGGCTCCTTCCTCCTGCCGCTGATGCTGTGGAGCGCGGTGAGCTACCTGCCGTTCCTGTGGCATCCGCAGGTGCTCATCACGCAGCCAGGCGAGGTGGACTACTTCCAGGTCGGCATGCGTGTCGACAAGGACATCTTCCACGACGAGTGGAAGGGGATGAAGGACGCCGGCAAGGCCTTGCCATCGGGTGAGCCGGCCAACCCGGTCTACCTGCCAGCACCGCATGAAGTGGCTACAGCGTTCTACACGGCGTTCACGACCGCACCGGAACAAAGAGATGCGCCCTGGCTGCATGAAAGCCTGTGGAGCAGCATCCAGATCATCTTCTGGGGCTTCCTGTTGTCGTCGCTCATTGGCGTGCCATTGGGCATCGTGTGCGGCACGTACAGCAGCATCGCCCGGCTCAACGAGCCCTTCATCGAGTTCTTCCGTTATCTGCCAGCCCCGGCATTCGGCGCACTGGCTGTGGCGATCCTGGGCATCCACGATGGCCCCAAGATCGCCATCATCGTGATCGGCACCTTCTTCCAGCAGGTGCTGGTGATTTCCAACACCACCCGCAAGCTGGACTTCGCCTTGCTCGAAGCCGCGATGACGCTCGGCACCAAACGCTGGCGCCTGATCTCTCGCGTGGTGGTGCCCGGCATCCTGCCGGACCTGTACCGCGATCAACGCGTGTTGCTGGGCTGGGCCTGGACCTACCTGATCGTGGCCGAACTCATTGGCACCAGCTCCGGCATCACCTTCTTCATCACACAGCAGGCGCGCTACCAGCACTTCGAGAACGTGTACGCCGCCATCGCGATGATCGGGATCATCGGCCTGGGTATTGATCTGGTGCTGGCCTGGCTGGGCCGCCGGCTCTTCCCCTGGGACCGCTCACAAGGCAAGCACTGAGGCACATCCACATGAGTGAATCGACGGTTTCCTATCTGGATCAGTCCGATGCGGTGCGGGCGCGCTTTGACAAGCTCAAGCAGCGTGAAGTCATCCTGGAAGTCAAAGGTCTGGGCAAGACCTATGACTCGCACCAGGGCCCGGTGACCGCGCTGGACAACATCAACTTCAAGACGCACCGGCGTGAGTTCGTGTGCGTGATCGGGCCGTCGGGTTGCGGCAAGTCCACCCTGATCCGCATCCTTGCGGGGCTGGAGTCGCACAACGCGGGCGAGGTGCTGCTGGATGGCAGGCCGGTCAACGGGCCAGGGCGGGACCGTGGCATGGTGTTTCAGGGCTACACCCTGTTCCCGTGGCTGACCGTCAAAAAGAACGTCATGTTTGGCATGGAGATGAACGACGCGGGTCGCAACGAGGCCGAGTCTCAGACACGCCAATGGCTGGAACTGGTGGGCCTGAGCAAGTTTGCCGATGCCTACCCGCATCAGTTGTCTGGCGGCATGAAGCAGCGTGTGGCCATCGCCCGTGCGCTGGCCAATCAGCCTCGCATCCTGTTGATGGACGAGCCCTTCGGTGCGCTCGATGCCCAGACCCGCGCCAAGATGCAGAACCACCTGCTGGAGATCTGGAAGAACATCGACATCACCATCCTGTTCATCACGCACGATCTGGATGAGGCCATTTTTCTGGCCGATCGCATTCTGGTGCTCAAGGCGCATCCCGGTGCAGTGCAGGAACTGATCGAGGTGCCCGTGCCCCGGCCGCGTTCGGCCATGCAGATTGCCAGCCCAGAGTTCCAGGCCACCAAGGCGCGCCTGGAGGCCTTGATTCACCCACCTTCTGCGCAGGCCGAACACAGCGAGGATGACGACGTCATGCTCAACGTGATCCGCCTGACGGACGTGTCCGACAACGTGGAATGAGGGCACACCATGGCATGGTCACAACTCACCTGGGCTGAACTGCCTGATGCGCTGGGCGCGGCGCAGCAATCGGCCATTCTGCCGATCGGCGCGACCGAGCAGCACGGCCCGCACATGGGTTGCGGCATGGACGCCGTGATCGCCGATGTGCTGTGCAAGGCCGTGGCCGAACGTACTGGTGTGCCCATGTTGCCCACCTTGCCCTATGGCTGCTCGCTGGGGCACAGCCGTCGCTGGCCAGGCACGATTCCGGTGCAGCCCATCACCTTGATCGAACTGGTCAAGCAGATTGGTGATGGGGCTTATCACAGCGGTGTACGCCGCCTGTTCATCGTCAACACGCACGTGACCAATGCGGCGCCACTGCGTTGCGCGCTGGAAATGCTGCGCGCCGAGCACGACGACCTGATGGTGGCCGTGATCAATTCGCCGCAGATCAGCGAGCGTGTGCGGCAATTCCACTTCGCCGATGCCGAAGACTGGCATGCCAATGATGCAGAGACCTCGCTGATGCTGGCCCTGGCGCCCGAGATGGTGCGCCCTGATCTGCACAAGGCGGCTGATGACCCTGATCGCACCGAGGGGCAGGTGTTTGCGCACCCGGTCAACCGCACCAGCCTCAATGGTGTCACCGGCTTTCCCAGCCTGGCCACGGTCGAGAAGGGCCGCCAGGGCTTCGAGTGGATGGTGGAAGACCTGTCGGCGCTGATCCAGCGCGGCATGAGCCAGACGCCGCCTCTGGCGCAATCGTTTTTCGACCGCGTGGGCTGACGACACCACACGGTATGTGCCCCCATCCCGGGGCCGGATCTCGTCGATGGAGTTAGGAAGATGCATTCCCCCGAAGAAGTCACCGCCATCCAGCAGTCCCTCAAGGCCAAGGGTGTGAAGTACTGTATCGGCGCTTACGTGGACATCCACGGCATCCAGAAAGCCAAGGTGGTGCCCATTGACCACCTGCCGCAAATGGCGGTGGGCTCGGAGCGCTACACCGGCTATGCACTCGATGGCCTGGGCCAGGCGCCCAACGAAGACGAACTCACCTCGGTACCCGATCTGAATCACATCGTTCAGTTGCCGTGGGAGCCCAAGATCGCCTGGATGCCGGCCGACAACCACTTCAAGGGCGAGCCCTATCCCTTGAGCACCCGCGTGGCGCTGCAAAGCGTGATGGCCGAGGCCGCCAAGATGGGCTTCGGCATGAACCTGGGCATCGAGTGCGAGATCTTCCTGCTCAAGAAGGAAGCCGATGGCACGCTGTCCGTACCGCATGCCGACGACAAGCTGGTCAAGCCCTGTTATGACGTGAAGGGCTTTGTCGATAACTTCAGCTGGCTCGACAAGGTGGCCACCTGCATCAACGACCTGGGCTGGGACCTGTACTCGTTTGACCATGAAGACGCCAACGGCCAGTTCGAGTTCGACTTCAACTATGCCGACGCGCTGACCACCTGCGATCGCCTCACCTTCTTTCGCATGATGGCCAAGCATTACGCCGAAGAAGAGGGCCTGCTGGCCACCATGATGCCCAAGCCCTTTGCCAACAAGACGGGCAATGGCGCGCACTTCAACATGTCCTTGTACGACCTGAAAACCGGCAAGAACCTGTTTGCCTGTGATCCGAAGGACGATCCTCGTGGCATTGGCCTCACGCCCTTGGGCTATCAGTTCGTGGCGGGCATCCTCAAGCACGGCCGTGCCCTTTGCGCCGTGTTCGCGCCCACGGTCAACAGCTACAAGCGCCTGGTGCGCCGCGGTGCCATGAGCTATTTCTCTTGGGCGCCGGTGTTCAACTCTTATGGCTCCAACAACCGCACGAACTCGGTTCGCATCCCAGCCGGTGGTGGGCGCTGTGAATCACGCAATGCGGATGGCGCCGTCAACCCCTATCTGGCCGCCGCACTGGCTTTGGCTGCAGGCCTGGAAGGCATCCGCGAAGGCCTGAACCCGGGCGAGCCCAACGAAGACAATCTGTACGAGTTGAGTGACGCCCAGCGCCGCGAGCGCGGCATCGAGTTCCTGCCCCAGACCTTGCAGGAGGCCGTGCAGGCCTTTGCGGCCGATCCGCTGGTGGAGTGCACGCTGGGCAAGGCCCTGCGTGACGAGTTCATCACCTACAAGACCCAGGAGTGGGAGGCCTATCACCTCTCGGTCAGCCAGTGGGAAATCGAACGCTACAGCCACATGTTCTGACGCCATGGACGACACATCTGCATCCCCTTCGGACGTCCGCGCCAGCAGCCAGGTCACGCGCATCAGCATTTCGATGCCGGAAGACCTGCTGCAGGAGCTGGACGTGATGGTGGCCCGCCGAGGCTTCGAAAGCCGCTCGCAGGCCATCGGCGCGATGATCAACGACCAGTTGCTGGAGCACAAGCGTCAGTTGGGGGAGCAGGTGATGATGGGCACGATCACGCTGCTGTATGACCGTTCCGTCAAAGGCCTGCAGAAGCAGTTGGCTGACCTGCAGTGCGAGCACATCGATGAGGTCATCAGCTCGCTGCACGTTCACCTGATGGACAAGCAGATGCTGGAAGTGGTGCTGGTGCAAGGGCCGGCCACCCGCTTGCAAGCGATATCGGATGCCATGAGCACGCTGCGTGGTGTGATCACCGGGCGCCTGCAACTGATGGCCGCGACGATCCCGCCGGTGCATCCGTTGATCAAACCTTAGGCAGGGCTCAAGAGGGCGTCTTTACAGACAGTTAACGGGGTCAGGGGCGACAGGGCGCCATACGGGCTGATAATGCGGGGCGCGCGGGCCAACAGCGGGCCTGCCCCCCAATTCCTCTGCCCATGATTGCCACACAACAACACCGTCGTTTCTCCCTCGCACTTGGCGCTGGCGCCGTTTTGCTCAGCTTGGCTGCGTCTGCTCTGGCCGTGGAGATCTCTCCGCCGCCCGCTTTGACCAACAAGGCCTACGTGCTGATGGAGTCCGATACCGGTCAGATCCTGGCGTCGTCGAATCCGGATGTGCCTTTGCCGCCGGCTTCACTGACCAAGATGATGACCAGTTACATCGTCGAGCAGTCGTTGAAATCGGGACGCCTGAAACCAACTGACCAGATTCATGTGAGCCTGAATGCCTGGTGCCGCGGCTCCAGCACCGAATCCTGCATGTACCTGCCGCTCAACAGTTCGGCGTCTGTCATGGACATGCTGCGCGGCATCATCATCCAGTCGGGCAATGACGCCTCCAAGGCTGTAGCCGAGCATCTGGGTGGGTCCGAACAGGCATTTGCGCAAACCATGAATGCCGAAGCGAAACGTCTGGGCATGCGCAACACCCATTTCGAGAACGCCACGGGCTTGCCAGCGCCCACTCACAAGGCCTCAGCGCGAGATCTGGCTGTTCTCGCCCGCGCGATCATCCATGACAGCTCGGTCTACTACCCGATCTACGCGGAAAAGGAATTCAAGTTCAATGGCATCAAACAGGGCAACCGCAATGCCTTGCTGTACACCGATCCAACCGTGGATGGCCTGAAGACCGGGCACACCGAGGATGCCGGCTACTGCCTGACTGCCTCATCCAAGCGCAATGGCATGCGTTTGATCTCGGTCGTCATGGGGACCAGTTCCATGCAGGACCGCGCTGATCAGACGCGCGCCTTGTTCAACTGGGGCTTCAGCTCGTTCGAGAAAGCCAAGGCCGTGGCGGGTGGCGCAGCGTTGGCCTCCGCCCCGTTGCAGTTCGGCAAGGCCGATGTTGTGCCGGTTGGCCTTGTGGCCGATTGGAACGTGATGGTGCCGCGTGGTCAGGCTGGGCAAATCAAGACAACGGTGCAACTCAATCCCGAAATCAAGGCGCCTGTCGCCCGAGGTGCCGTGGTAGGCAAGGTGCTGGTCACGATCGATGGCAAGCCTTATGGCGAGCAGAACCTGGTCGCACTGCAGCCCGTCGAGAAGTCAGGCTTTTTCCTGAACATCTGGCAGCACATCCGCAAGTTGTTCAAGTAATTCACACTGACGCCAAGGCCTTTGCTCGCCATGCTGGTTCACCCACAGTTCGACCCCATTGCGCTGAATCTGGGCTTTCTCAAAGTCCACTGGTACGGCCTGATGTACATGGTGGGTTTCATCCTGTTCCTGCTGCTGGGGCGCTTGCGCGTGCGGCAGGGGCTGGCGCCCATTGCCGAGTTGCAGGTGGACGGCTTTCTCATGTACGGCGCTTTTGGCGTGGTGTTGGGCGGGCGCCTGGGTTATGTGCTGTTCTACAAGCCGAGCTATTTTCTGGCCCATCCCATGGAGATCTTGCAGTTGGGCCAAGGCGGGATGTCCTTTCATGGCGGGTTCCTGGGCGTGGTGATCGCGGGCTGGCTGTTCGCGTTGCGCAACAAGGTGTCCTATGTGCGCTTGTTCGACTTCGTGGTGCCGCTGGTGCCTTTGGGGCTGGCGGCCGGGCGTATCGGCAACTTCATCAATGGCGAGTTGTGGGGCAGGGCTGCGAGCCCTGATCTGCCTTGGGCCATGGTGTTTCCGCAAGCACGTGACGGTGGCGTCCTTCGTCATCCATCGCAACTTTATGAATTCGTACTCGAAGGTGTGCTGCTGTTTGCGGTGATGTGGCTGTTCACTCGAAAGCGCCGCCCGGTCGGACAGGCGACAGCCCTGTTCATGATGGGCTACGGCCTGGTGCGTTTCTGCGTGGAGTTCACGCGCGAGCCTGACAACTTCCTGGGGCTGCTCGGTTTGGGGCTGAGCATGGGCCAGTGGCTGAGTGCCCCGATGATCCTGGTGGGTGCGGTGCTATGGGTGCACTTCACCAAGCAGAATGTCAAGCCTGATTGAACAGCTTCAGCGGATCTTGCCCAGGAGGGCTTCGATGTCCTCGAACATCTCGCCCATGGCCGCAGCATCCTGTGCATCGGTGCCCAATTTGGCCTGTAGTTGCTGCTCCATGAAGCACACGGTCATGCGTACATAGGTGCTGTCCAGCGCCTTGCGCACAGCGGCCATTTGGGTGGCGATGGCCAGGCATCCATCGCCCTCTTCAATCATGCGCTGGATGCCACGCAACTGGCCTTCCGCGCGTTTGAGGCGGTTGAGGATGTCGGTGCGGCTTTTGTCGTTGTCCAGGGCAGCCATGATGCAGTCGTCCGGTGGGCTCGCGTCAGAAGTGGTGCGCGTGCAAGCCTTCATTGTGCACAATCTTTGAAGCCCAGTTTGCGCAGGATGATGGCCATCGGGCAGAAGTTGGTGAAACCGAACTGAAACAGGTTGGCGCCGACAAAGGCCGTGAAGGCCAGAGCCCACTTCGACACAAACAGGGGGCTGCCTTCCACGCCCAGAGCGAGCGAGATCATGATGAATAGCCCGGCGACGATACGGATCATGCGTTCCACGGTCATGGTGTGTGTCCTTTCTAGGATGTAGAGAGCCTGATCAAACGGGCTCATGCAGGCGCCGATAGGCGGCGTAGTACAGAACCGGGATGACCACGAGCGTGAGCAGGGTGGACACCAGAATCCCGAAGATCAATGAGACGGCCAGGCCATTGAAGATGGGGTCGTCGAGGATGAAGAAGGCGCCGACCATGGCGGCGATGCCGGTCAATGCAATGGGTTGGGCCCGCACTGCGGCGGAGTCGACCACGGCCTGTTTGAAGGCCACACCGCGCGCCACCTGCAGTTCAATGAAGTCCACCAGCAGGATGGAGTTGCGCACGATGATGCCGGCCAGCGCAATCATGCCGATCATGGATGTGGCCGTGAATTGCGCACCGAGCAGGGCGTGGCCTGGCATCACCCCGATGATGGTCAGGGGAATCGGCGCCATGATGATCAGCGGCGTGCGATAGGACTTGAACTGCGCCACCACCAGCAGGTAGATCAGGATGAGGCCCACGCCATAGGCTGCACCCATGTCGCGGAAGGTCTCATAGGTGATCTGCCATTCGCCGTCCCACTTGAGCGCGTAGGCCCGGTAGGGATCGGAAGGCTGCTTGATCCAGTATTCGCTGATGGCCCCTGTGCCAGGCAAGGCGGCTGCCTCCAGCTTGCTGCGGATGGCAAACAGACCATAGAGCGGTGAGTCGAGCTGGCCGGCCATGTCGCCAAATACATAGCTCACGGGCATCAGGTCCTTGCTGAACAGCGGCTTGTCGATCACGCCGTGCTCTACCCGCACCAGCTCCGACAAGGGCACGAGTTGCCCGTTGCCTGCGCGCAAGGGCAGGGCCAGCAACTTGTCCAGGCCAATCTGCGATTCTCGTGGCAGCTGGATGCGCACAGGCACGGCGATGCGCGACTGACCGTCGTGCAGATAGGCGGGGTCGGCACCAGACAGCGCAGCCTGCACGGCTTGCGCCACACTGGCGACCGGGATACCGAGCGATTCAGCGCGTTGGCGTTGAACCCGCAGGAACACGCGAGGTGCGTTTTCCTTCAAGCTGGTGTCGATGCCCACGATGTCGGCTGTTTCGCCGAAAGCCTTGGCCACCCTTTGGGCCAGTTGCTGCCGACCGGCCTCATCCGGCCCGTAGATCTCGGCCACCAGGGGTGACATCACCGGTGGGCCAGGGGGCACCTCCACCACCTTGACGCGGGCACCATGACGCGCAGCGATCTTCTCGAGATCGACGCGCAGGCGTTGGGCGATGGCGTGGCTCTTTTCATGGCGGTGGTGCTTGTCCACCAGGTTGACCTGCAGATCACCTTGTTCCGCATCAGCACGCAGGTAGTACTGGCGCACCAGCCCATTGAAAGTGATGGGGGCGGCGGTGCCCGCATAACCTTGCAGATTGAGCACCTCAGGCTGCCTGGCGAGGAAGGCGCTCATGTCTTGCAATGCGGCCGCCGTGTCCTCCATGGCGGTGCCGGCAGGCATGTCCACCACAACCTGGAACTCGCTCTTGTTGTCAAAGGGGAGCATCTTGAGGATCACACCCATGCCCGATGAGGGGATGGTGGCCAGGCCGATCGACAACATCAGCGCGACGATGATGCTCAGGCCCATCGCCCAACGTCTGCCGCGGTGCACCAGCAAGGGCATGAGCACGCGGTTGAAGAGGCCATGCAGCTTGCTTGCCAGCCCAGTTGGCGCATGCCCGGCATCGCCAGGCGTTCCTTCGTGGGGCTTCATGAGCTTGAGCGCGAGCCACGGCGTGACCGTGAAGGCGATGCCCAGCGAGATGGCCATGCCCAGGCTCGAATTGATCGGAATCGGGCTCATGTAGGGGCCCATCAGGCCACTCACAAACGCCATGGGCAGCAAGGCCGCGATCACGGTCAAGGTAGCCAGGATGGTGGGGCCACCCACTTCGTCCACCGCCAGCGGGATGATCTCCTTGAGCGGTTTGCCTGGCGTCAGCTGCTGATGGCGATGGATGTTTTCCACCACCACGATGGCGTCGTCCACCAGGATGCCGATCGAGAAGATCAGTGCAAACAGCGAAACGCGGTTGAGGGTGAAGCCCCAGGCCCACGAGGCAAACAGTGTGGCGGTCAGCGTCAGGATCACGGCGGCGCCCACGATCACGGCTTCGCGGCGGCCCAGGGCAAAGCCCACGAGCAGGATCACCGAGCCGGTGGCAAAGGCCAGCTTCTGGATCAGCTTGTTGGCCTTTTCGGCAGCAGTTTCGCCGTAGTCGCGTGTGATGCTGAGTTCCACGTTGGCGGGCAACACGGTGTTGCGCAGCTCATCCAGCCGCTGGCGCACGGCACGGGCCACGTCCACAGCGTTCTGGCCGGGCTTCTTGGTCACGGTCAACGTCACGGCAGGGAAGGCCTGGCCCGCGCCTTGAACGGCGCTGCTGGGTGCTTGGGCGCCAGCAGTTGCCCCGGCACCGGGTGTGAACCACACGTGCCGTCGGGCTTGCTGAGCACCCCATTCCACTGTGGCGACCTCGCGCAAGTAGATGGGCTTGCCGCGGCTCACACCGACCACCAGATCGCCGACGTCCTCGGCCGAGCGCAGGAACTCGCCGGTTTCGATCGTCAACATCTGGCTCTGGCCGATTGAACCCGTCTGGCCGCTGCCAGGTTGCAGCACGCTGCCGGAGGGCAGGCTGAGGTTTGCTGCAGCCAATGCCTGTTGAAGCGAGCTCAGGTCCACGCCGCGTTCACGAAGGCGGCTCGGATCCAGCGTGACCATCACGGCCTGACCGGGCCCACCGATGGTTTGCACTTCACGCGTGCCGGGGACGCGCTTGATTTCTGCTTCCAGACTGCGCGCTACGCGCTCCAGTTCCAGCGCCGATCGGGCATCGCGGCTCCACAGGGTGATGGCGAGCACGGGCACGTCGTCAATCCCCTTGGGTTTGACGATGGGGGGCAAGGCGCCCAGATTGCGTGGCAGCCAGTCCTGATTGGCGTTGAGCACGTCGTACAGGCGCACCAAGGCATCGGTACGGGGGACACCCACCTTGAACTGCACAGTCAGCACGGCCATGCCAGGGCGTGACACCGAATAGGTGTGCTCGATGTCGGCGATCTGCCCGAGCACTTGCTCGGCAGGGCCTGCGATCATGTTCTGCACGTCCTGGCTGGAGGCGCCGGGGAAGGGCACCAGCACATTGGCCATGGTCACATTGATCTGCGGTTCTTCCTCGCGGGGCGTGACCAACACCGCGAACAAGCCCAGCAACATGGCCACGATGGCCAGCAGCGGTGTCAGGGCGTTTTGCTGAAAGGCCTGGGCCAGGCGCCCTGCGATGCCCATCTGGCTGTGCTCGCTCATGGCTTCATCGGGCTGGCATTGGCCAGGCCCGCCTTCAAGGCGTCTGCGGCGATGGTGTCGCCGGCCCTCAGCCCGCTGAGCACCGTGACCGAGCTTGCCTGTGTGCTGGCAGGGGCGGTACGGACGGCCTGCAGCATGAATTGCCCCTCACGCACCACATAGACGCCCGTGAGTTCGCCCCGTCGGATCACGGCCAGCGCCGGCACGGTCAAGCCGCTTTCAGTGGCGCCTTGGGCGGTGGCTGTTGCCATGTCGCTGAAGCGCACGCGTGTGGTCTGGCCCGGCAGGGCTGCTGTGGTCGGCAAATCCAGGCGCCATTCCACCGTCTGGGAAACGGGGTCAGTGCCAGGCAGAGAGGCCAGGCGCAAGGCTCTAACCCATTGTGGCGCCGCTTGTGATGTGACCGCAGGCAGTAGCACTTCTGCGGTTCGGGCCGACTTGACGCGCTCCGCCAGCGAGGTGGGTACTTGAACCACGGCGCGCATGGCCTGTGGTGCAAACAGGGTCAGGATGGGCCGGCCAGGCGCAGCCAGATCACCCACGTCCGCATGGGTGGAGATGATGCGTCCGTCAAATGGTGCCGTCACGGTCGCGAACCCCTTGGCGAGGGCGGCTTGCGATTGACCCGCTTTCGCCGCATTGAAGGCAGCCTGGGCGGAGCGCCATTGTGCCTGTGCGCTGTCCAGCGCCGTCGCACTGATGAAGCCTTGTGCCTTGAGTGCCTGACTGCGCTCCCATTGCAGTCGTGTGTTGGTCAACTGGGCATCAGCTTGCGCCACATCGGCCTGGCTGCGGATGAGGGCGGCCTGTACATCGCGGTCGTCCACCTGGGCCAGGGCCTGTCCGGCTTTGACGGTGTCGCCAGCCTTGACCAGCAGGGCAGTGATGTTGCCAGCGACCTGGGCTGAGACGGTGCTCTGGCGTATGGCCTGGATCACGCCATCCCACTCCATGACCCCGGCATGGGATTGGGCCTGGACCCGGATGGTGGGCACTTTCTGGGCGTTGCTCTGCGCGACGCTCGGCAGGCAGGCCGCAGCCAAGGTGGCTACCAACAAGGTTTGGACGACAAGGTGTCTGGCCATGAAACGCGCTCCTCAGCAATATACGGTGGGGAGTATACATATACCCCATTGGGTATGCAAGCGTGGCACTTTTCCGGACACCATTGACGGTGTGAAAAAACCGGCGATCAGCCGGGTATCAACACGCTGGACGACGGCTTGGCTGGGTTGTAATAGACCTTGACCTTCTGACCGACCGGAAAGGGCGCAAGCTCATTCAGTGCCTGTTGCTCGTCAAAATGATTCAGGCCAAAGGCGCGCAGGCGATCACCGGTGTACGTTGTGCCGTTGACGGTGTAGCGATAGCGAACTTCGGTGAACCACTCGTGGGTGGGCGTGCCACTTTGCTCACCCGTTTCGTTGCGGGCCCGGGCCCTGGATACCAGCATTTCGCCTTCAACCGAGGGCCAGTTAGGGCTGGCCTGCTTGATCTGCCAGGCATGCCAGGCGAGGTAGACCGCGCCGACGATGAAGGCGATGATCAGGTACTTGCCAAGGTCGTCGGGCATGGATGTGGTGTCTTGAGTGCAATCAGGGTGACAAGCGTCGTGAACCGGCGGGATTTGCGCGAAGATGGGAACCCGTCCTTCTTTGCATGTCGCTGCTGACTTTATGCCTCAAACCGCTGCGCCTCACAGTCCTTTTTACGCCCACCTGTCGCGTCTGCGCTTCATCAAGCGCTGGGGGCTGATGCGCAATGCGGTGGAAGAAGACGTGGCTCAGCACAGCTGGGAGGTCGCCGTGATTGCGCATGCGCTGGCCGTGATCGCGCGTGACGTGCTGGGCAAGCCGATCGACCCCAACGCCGTGGCCACCCGTGCCTTGTTTCACGATGCCACCGAGGCCATCACAGGCGATCTGCCTACGCCGGTGAAGTATTCCCCCGCGATGCGCCACGCCACCCAGAATCTGGAAGGCGAGGTGTGCGAGGAAATGCTGCGCCTTTTGCCGCCCGCCGTGAGGCCTGCCCTGAAATCGGCGATGGACCATCACGAATGGCCAGGTGAGGAGGCTCGTCTGATCAAGTCCGCTGACCGACTGGCCGCCTGGTTGAAGTGCCGGGCGGAGCTACGGTATGGCAACAAGGAGTTCGAGCAGGCGACCGTGCAAGTCAAATCGAAGATTGACGAGCACATGACACCTGAAGTGCAGTACTTCCTGGACACCTTCGGCTCGGCCTACGAGTTGACACTCGATTCGTTGATGCAAGGGGAGTGAGCCTTTTGACCGGGCGTGGACCGAGTTGGCAGGATGTGCTCGCAGGCTTGTCGGTAGCAGGCTTGCTCCTGCCAGAGGCCGTTGCCTATGCAGGCATCGGCAACATGCCGCCGCAGGCCGGCGTGCTGGCGTTGTTCGCCGGTCTGTTGAGCTATGCCCTTCTGGGGAGCAGCCGATTTGCGATCGTGTCGGCCACATCGTCCTCTGCAGCGGTGCTGCTGGCCGCAACGGGCTCGCTGGCTGGCCTGAACACGGTCATGCGCATGGAGTTGGCGGCGGGCCTGGTCCTGCTGACGGGCTTGTTGTTCGCGCTGGGTGCACTGGCCAAGGTGGGCGCAGTGTCGGCCTTCATTTCCAAGCCGGTACTCAGAGGATTCGCTTTCGGCCTGGCCTTGATCATCATCGTCAAACAGTTGCCCAAGTTGTTGGGGGTGCCGGCGCATGGGCATGACGCCCAGGCCTTGCTCATGAACTTGTGGGCCAGTCATGCGCAATGGCATGGTGCCAGCATGATCCTGGGCGTCCTGGCATTGCTGGCGCTGTATGCGTTTTCTCGGCTGGGGCGGCGCTGGCCTGGCGCTTTGTTGGTCATGCTCGCGGGGATCGCGGCGCAGCATCATCTGCAGTTGGCTGACAGGGGGGTGGCTGCCGTCGGCGTCATCGAACTTCATCTCAACCAGCCGGCGTGGCCCTCATTGCAGCGCGAGCAGTGGTTGCGTCTGGGGGAGCTAGCCGTGGCAATGGTGCTCATCCTGTACGCCGAGTCCTATGGCGCCATACGCAGCCTGGCGATCAGGCACGGAGATGACGTTCAGCCCAATCGGGATCTGCTGGCGCTCGGTGTGGCCAACGTGTTGAGCAGCATCGTGCATGGCATGCCGGTGGGCGCAGGCTATTCGGCCAGCGTGGCCAACGAATCAGCGGGCGCGCAGTCCCGCTGGGCGGGCCTGGTTGCCCTGGCCGTTCTGCTGGTGGTGGCCTTGAGCTTGTTGCCTGTGGTTGCCTACATGCCGGAACCGGTACTGGGGGCCATCGTGATCCACGCGGTGACCAACATGCTGGACCCGCGTGTCTTTCGGCCCTATTTCGTATGGCAGCGCGACCGACTGGTGGCCATGCTGGCTGTGGCCGGCGTGCTGTGGCTGGGGGTGCTGGATGGCTTGCTGGCATCCATCGGGATCAGCCTGTTCATGACCTTGCGAGGTCTGGCGCAAGCCCGTGTGGCCGTGCTGGGGCGACTCGACGAGGGGCACGATTTCATCGACGAGAAGCTCTCGCCGCTGGTTCGTCAGGAAGAGGGGTTGCTGATCCTTCGGCCGGAGGCGCCCATGTTTTTCGGCAACGTCGAAAGCCTGATGGCTCAAATACGCGCGCAATGGCGGCGCTGCCCTTCCGCCCGGTGCCTCATCCTGAGTCTGGAGGAGTCGCCCGATCTGGACGGCAGTTGTGTTGAGGCCCTGAAAGACCTGAACATCGACATGGGCAATGCCGGGCAATTACTCATGGTGGCGCGGCTCAAAAGCCGTCCGTACATCGTTTTGCAGCGGGCTGCGCTGCCACAGACGAGCCTCACCATGCTCAGCATTGATGACGCGGTCAAACTGGCGCGTGCGCAACTCGACGCCGGGCACCGCCCGACAAAGAACGGCGGGTGAATTCGCCGACTTGGTGCATAAATTGCTTCTCCTTGGGCTCACACATCACATTTCGCCTGAGGTTGTTTCATGAAGTCGTTTATCCGTGCGGCAGAGATCTGGTTGCCTGCCCAAGACCATTCCTTGCTCGAATTTGGTGCGGGCCTGTTCGGGGATGCCTTGAGTTTTGGTGCACTCAGCCAGACCATGTGTTTCGGTCGCGCTGACGGTTTGCCCGGGGAGGCTTGGGGCAAGGGCCATCCGGTGCTGCTCAAGCATTTCGAAGGGTCGGATTTTCGTCGTATCGGTGCCGCCGACGTGGCAGGCCTGACCTGCGCAGTGGCCTTGCCGTTTTTCAAAGCTGGCGAGGTGAGCGCCGTCGCGGTTCTCTTTGGTGGTGACGACGAGTCCAGCAAGGGGGCGATTGAACTCTGGCGCAATGACCCGCGCATCAGTTCCGATATCACCTTGCTGGATGGCTATTACGGTGGTCTACCTCCTGAATTCGAGCAGTTATCGCGCGATGCCTACCTGCCGCGCGGCATGGGTTTGCCGGGCATGGCCTGGCAGCGGGACGAGTCCGTGATGTTGGGGCAGGCGGACGCCAGCACCAGCTTCCTTCGTGGTAACGCGGCCAGCGACGCGGGCATCTGCCGAGCGCTGGCATGGCCATGCCAGTCCATGACCAATGCCAGCTATGTGCTCATGTTGTTGTCTGGCACAGCAACGCCCGTTGCGCGCCGCATGGAGCGCTGGGTGGTGGACGCAGCCAGTGGCAGCCTGGTTCTGGCAGGAGGCTATTGCGAAACCGAGGGGGAGTTGCCTGGTGCATCTGCGGCGTTCAGTGTGGAGGAGGCTGATCCCTTGATTCGACAACTCCTGAGCGATGGCACCCCCGTTCTGTCTGAGACCGCGCAGTCCATGTCAGGGGTGATCGGGCGCGCAGCCGTCAAGGCTGGCGTCCAGGGGTGCTTGTGCCTGCCCGTCGTGGTTGAAGACAAGGTCACGGAGTTCGTGGCGCTCTATCTTTGAATAGGCGTTTGCGCTGCCTTGTGGGCGGCGCCCTTGATGGCGTAAATACCTGTAAATGTGCGGGAGCGGGTAGACAGGAAGCAGGTCAGGTGCGTTAAATGGTCATCTTCACAACTGGAGTGTCATGATGATCAAGAAGCTCCTGCTTTCTCTGGCGGTGCTGTGCGCCGCCCCCGCGTTCGCCGAAACCAATGTGGGTATTTCGATCGGCATCCACCAGCCCGGGATGTACGGCCGCATCAATATCGGCAACTATCCCGAGCCGGTTGTGGTGTACCCACAGCCCATCATCGTTCAACCCTCGCCGGTTGCGGTCTATCAAAGTCCGATCTATCTGTATGTGCCACCGCAGCATCAACGTGACTGGCGGCGCTATTGCAGTCGCTATAGTGCGTGTGGGCAACCGGTGTTTTTTGTCCGGGAGGAGTGGGTGAAGGAGCGTTGGGAGCGAGAACATGCGCGCGACCGCCGCTTCGCTCCGCCGGATCGACAGGACCATGGGCGTGGTAACGCCTACGGTCACGACAAGGAGCGCCGGGACAAGGGGCGCGGGCATGACCGACGTGATCGCGACCGTGATTGATCGAATAATGGCACGTTGACCTGAGGAGATCTAGAAGATGCGTCCGGTGCTGGGCCGTGTGGCCGAAGATGATGACGGTGCCGAGATGGTGCCTTTCCAGGGCTTGACGCGTTTCGAGCGTCAGTTGCCGGTCCGGCAGGTGTCCTACTACATCTGCGGCGAGTTGCAGGCGCCGCAGTACTACACGGAATTGTTCTACACGCTGCGCACGGCCAGTGACACCGATCTGATCTACCTGCATCTGAATTCGCCGGGTGGAGACTTCAACACAGGCATGCAGTTGATCAACAACATCGCGGCCTCGGATGCCAAGGTGGTAACCGTGCTGGAGGCGCGGGCCTATTCGATGGCCGCCATGGTGTTCCTCAGTGGCGACGAGTTGTACGTTCATGACAACTGTCAGCTGATGTTCCACACCTATTCCGGTTTCTTCTCCGGCAAGGGCCACGAGCAGCAGGCCGAAGTGGCGGCGCTGGGCAAGTGGTTCGAGAAGGTGATGCACCGCATCTGCACGCCCCTGCTGACTGACGAGGAGGTCGACAGCATCATCAAGGGCGCGGATTTCTGGATGGATTCGGATGAGATCCGGCATCGCCTCGGGCAGGAGCGGCGCCGTCGCAAGGAGTCGCAACCCCCGCGGCCTGCTGCGGCCAAGCGTGCCAAGGGCGCGTCCACCGTGAGCCGCAAGCGCAAGGTCTGAGGTCGTCGGGCTGGTCCAAGCAGCGCTGGCCGGTTTCGGTTATCGTTTGCGGATGCAGCCCATTCTTTCTGTTCAGAACCTGTCGAAGTCCTACGCTTCGGGGTTCCAGGCGCTCAAGCGCGTCAACCTGGATATCCACCGGGGTGAGATCCTGGCCTTGCTGGGCCCCAATGGGGCGGGCAAGACCACGCTCATCAGCATCATCTGTGGCATCGTGACGCCCTCTGAGGGCTCGGTCACGGTGGGCGGGCATGACATCGGCCGCGACTACCGCCTCACCCGCAGCCTGATCGGCCTGGTGCCCCAGGAATTGACCACCGATGCCTTCGAAACGGTGTGGGACACGGTCTGCTTCAGCCGCGGCTTGTTCGGCAAGGCGCCGAATCCCTCGCTGATCGAGCAGATCCTCAAGGACCTTTCCCTGTGGGACAAGCGTGACAACAAGATCATCACCTTGTCGGGCGGCATGAAGCGGCGCTTGCTGATTGCCAAGGCCCTGTCGCACGAGCCTCAGATTCTGTTCCTCGATGAGCCCACGGCGGGGGTCGATGTGAACCTGCGCCGGGACATGTGGCAACTGGTGCGCAAACTGCAGCAGGCCGGCGTGACCATCATCCTGACCACGCACTACATCGAAGAGGCGCAGGAGATGGCCGATCGCATTGGTGTGATCAACAAGGGCGAGATCATCCTGGTCGAGAAGAAGGACGAGTTGATGCGCAAGCTTGGCAAAAAGCAGTTGACGCTGCATCTGCCCGAGGCCCTGGCAGCTGTGCCTGCCGGCCTGGACGCCTACGTCTTGACGCTGTCTGCCGATGGCCATGAGCTGTGCTGCACGTATGACGCGCTGGATGACAAGGTCAACGTGCCCGAGTTGCTCAACGCCTTGATCGCTGCAGGCGTTCGTTTCAACGACATTCAGACAACTCAGAGCTCCCTGGAAGACATCTTCGTGGGCCTGGTGGAGCGCGCATCATGAATTTCCACGCCATCCGCGCCATCTACATCTTCGAGATGGCCCGTGCCCGTCGCACGCTGATGCAAAGCATCGTGTCGCCTGTGATCTCGACATCGCTGTATTTCGTGGTGTTTGGGGCGGCCATCGGCTCTCGCATGCAGGAGGTGGACGGCATCAGCTATGGCGCCTTCATCGTGCCGGGGCTGATCATGTTGTCCTTGTTGACCCAGAGCCTGTCCAATGCCTCGTTCGGCATTTATTTCCCGAAGTTCACGGGCACGATCTATGAGCTGCTGTCGGCACCGATCTCGCCGTTCGAGGTGGTGCTCAGCTATGTTGGGGCGGCGGCCAGCAAGTCCATCATCCTGGGCCTGATCATCCTGGCGACGGCAGGCTTGTTCGTGCCGCTGCATGTCGAGCACCCGCTGTGGATGTTGATGTTCCTCGTGCTGACCTCGGTCACCTTCAGCCTGATCGGTTTCATCATCGGCCTATGGGCGGACAGCTTCGAGAAGCTGCAGGTCGTGCCCTTACTGATCATCACGCCGCTGACCTTTCTGGGTGGCAGCTTCTACTCGATCAAGATGCTGCCGCCGATCTGGCAGACCATTTCACTGTTCAATCCGGTGGTCTATCTGGTCAATGGCTTTCGGTGGTGCTTCCACGGGCAGGCCGATGTGGGCCTGGCGGTGAGCCTGGCCATGACCTTGGGTTTCACCGCCGTGTCCTTGATTGTGGTTGCCTGGATCTTCAAGACGGGCTACAAGCTCAAGCGCTGAAGCCTGGCCTTGATGCCTGTCAGTCGGCCGGAGCCAGGGGCAGCACCAGGCGCATGGTGACGCCCCGGCTGCTGTTGTGCAGCATCTCGGCGGTGCCGCCATGCAGTTCCATCACCCGTTTGACAATGTGCAAGCCCAGCCCATGACCAGTCGCGTTATGCGGGTTGGTGCTGCGCACGCCTTTTTCGAACAGAACGGGTACCAGTGATGCGTCCATGCCAGGGCCTTGATCACGCACGTCGAACACCAGTGCCAGAGGGGCATCGGAGTCGCTCAAGGTCAGCACGACAGGCTTGTCTGAGCTGCTGAACGCCAAGGCGTTGGACAGCAGATTGCGCAGCGCGAGCCGCATGAGGCTCATGTCCATGGCCACTGTGCGGGTGATGCTGGGGCGCTCCATCATGATGCGATGACGCTCGGTGTCGGGGAAGTCCGCCAGGGTGAGGCTGATCAGCGTATCGACGTTGGTGTCTGCGCGATCGGCCGGGCCTGATCGGGTGAGCAGGGCGGCCACAGCCAGAGTGTTGTCGATGTTGGCGAGCACTTGCCCCATCACGCCTCTGGCACGCGACAGGCGCTGCGCGGCGCTTGGTTCTTTGGCATCTGTCAGCAGATGCGCCGCGCTTTGCAGTGCAGCAGAGGCGTTGTTCAAGGGTTGTCTGACCTCGTGGGCCAGCACGGTCAGCATGTCGCGGCGTTCGCTTTGCAAGGTTCGCGTTTCCTGCGCCTGGCGCTCCACCTGGTGGCTGAGTTGCTGCTTGTCCTTGATGAGGTGGTCGTAGGCGATCTGCTTGCCCAGCGCGGCGCCCAGGACATCGGCCATCAGTTGCAGTGTGTGGACGTCTTCATCGTTGAAGGCATCCACCTTGTCCGACATCACCTTGAGTACCCCGACGGGGGCCCGGTTGTGCAGCAAGGGGGTGCAGACCATGGAGCGAACGCCGACGCGTCGGCAGGCGGGCAGGTCGACGCGCGGGTCATGCTCGGCGTCCGTGCAGCGAAGTACCTCCAGCGTACGGACACACAAGCCCGAGAGGCTGCTGGCCTGAGACAGGCGCATGCCCACAAAGGGGTTCATGCTGCCGCAGGTGGCTCGGTAAACCATGCTGTCTTGTTCCACCAGTTCTACCACCGCACCTTTGGCGCCAGTGAGCTCCTGCAGGTTGTCGACCACGGTCTGCATGAAAGCGTCAAGGTCGAACGCCGCCTGGACAATGAGCGATTGCATCTGAATGATGCGTTCGAGTTTGACGGGGGGCAGTGCCACCTGAGTCATGTGCGCCCTTCAAGGAAGTGAGCCTGAACTGCCTGAGGTATCAAGGCCATTGTGGCGGTGCAGGGCAGGTTCATGCCAGATGACAATGAAGCGCTCAGGGTGCTCTTTGCAGGATTTGCGTCAAATTTATGAGTGTCGCAGCGCATTCCTGATCGATTTTGACGGTCAACATGGAATCTGCTCGCGTGATGCCATGATTGATGGCGACCACAGGTTTGCCCAGCTTGTGTGCCAGGTCGGCAAACCGGAATCCTGAATAGACCATCAGAGAAGAACCTACTACGATCAGGCCGTGTGCCTGCGCCACCATGTGCGTGGCTGCCTGTACGCGATCGCGAGGGACGTTGTCACCAAAGAAGACGACATCGGGTTTCAGGATCCCGGCGCATTCGGGGCAAACCGGAGGCTGGAACGCCGCGTAAGCGCTGTCTTCCAGGTGCACGTCGCCATCCGGCGCCTGGCTCGACATGACGGGACTGAAACCCGCGTTGCTCGCGTCCAGTTGGGCCTGCAAGGTTGATCGGGGTAGCCTGGTGCGGCATGAAAGGCACACGACTTCGGCCAGCGCGCCATGCAGCTCGATCAGTGTCTGGCTGCCGGCTTTCTGGTGCAGTCCATCGACGTTCTGGGTGATCAAGCCCGTGAGCCAACCTTGTTGTTCCAGCATGGCCAGGGCCGTGTGCCCTGCGTTGGGCTGACACGCCTTGATGCGTGGCCAGCCAAGGAAGCTGCGCGCCCAATAGCGGCGTCGAACCGTTTCGGAGGTCAGAAAGGCCTGGTGCTGAATGGGGCGAGCGTGTTGCCACTGGCCGTGCTCATCCCGGTAGGCTGGGATGCCACTGGCCGTACTGAGGCCCGCGCCTGTGATGGCTGCAAAGGGGCCATGGCGGAGCAAGGCGGCCAGCCGATCGATGTCGTGACTGGCCTGGCCTTGCTCGTTCATGTCAATCCCTGGTCAGAAGACTTGCCGTGCGATCCAATAGGCCACGGCCGCCACAAAGGCAGACGCCGGGATGGTCAGGATCCAGGCCCAGACAATGTTGCCGGCCACTCCCCATCGTACCGCGCTGGCCCGCTGTACCGAGCCCACGCCGACGATGGCGCCGGTGATGGTGTGCGTGGTGGACACGGGCACACCCATGGCCGTGGCGATGAAGAGTGTCAAGGCGCCACCGGTTTCGGCGCAGAAGCCGCCCACGGGTTTGAGCTTGGTGATCTTCTGGCCCATGGTCTTGACGATGCGCCAGCCGCCAAACAAGGTGCCTGCCCCTATGGCCAGGTAGCAGGCCACGATGGTCCAGCCCGGTGGCGATTTGTCTGCAGCAGAGGCATAGCCAGTCGAGATGAGCAGCATCCATATGATGCCAATGGTCTTTTGTGCGTCATTGCCGCCGTGCCCTAGGCTGTAGGCACCGGCTGATACCAGCTGGAGTCGCCTGAACCACGCATCAACGCGTGAAGGTGACACCCTGCGGAAGATCCACGCCACGATCACCATCATCAAGGAGCCAAACGTGAACCCCAGCAAGGGAGACACGAAGATGAAGGTTACCGTGCGCATGATGCCCGCCGAGATCAGGGCGCTGGCACCGGCTTTGGCCATCACGGCGCCCACGATGCCGCCGATCAGCGCATGCGAGGAGCTGCTGGGAATACCGTAAAGCCAGGTGATCACGTTCCATGTGATGGCGCCACTGAGTGCGCCGAACACCACGTAGACGTCCACCACGCCCTTGTCTGCAATGCCTTTGCCTACCGTCGCCGCCACACTCAGGTGGAAAATGAAGATGGCGACGAAGTTGAAGAAGGCGGCAAACATCACCGCCTGCGTCGGGCGCAGCACGCCGGTCGACACCACCGTGGCGATGGAGTTGGCGGCGTCATGGAAGCCGTTCATGAAGTCGAACAGCAGTGCCAGCACCACCAGGGCGACGATGACCCACAGGGCCACGTGCATGGTTGTCATGGTCAGCCTCTCGGGATCAGGAGTTCTCGAGGATCACGCCCTCGATCAACTTGGCCACGTCTTCGCACTTGTCGGTGACGGTTTCGAGCAGTTCGTAGATGGCCTTGAGCTTGATCACTTCACGCACATCAGGCTCTTCACGGAACAGCTTGCTCATGGCCGCGCGCATCACACGGTCGGCATCGGTTTCGAGTTGATCGATCTCTTCGCAGGTCTTGAGGGCTGCTTCGGCGGTCTTGGCGCTGCCGATGTCGTCGAGCAAGGCCACGGCCGATTTCAGACGCTCGCAGCTCTTGACGCACAGGTCGGTCAGGCGAACGATTTCGTCCGTCATGCGGCGCACGTCATACAGGGCCATGGTTTCGGCGGCGTCCTGCATCAGGTCGGCCACGTCGTCCATCGTGTTGATCAGCGAGTGGATCTGTTCGCGGTCGATGGGGGTGATGAAGGTCTTGTGCAGCAGGCGGTTGACTTCGCGGGTGACGGTGTCAGCGGCGCTCTCGGCGGCATCTACTTCCTGGTTGTACTTTTCGCGCAAGCTGGGATCGTTGTAGTTCTTGACCAGGTTGGCGAAGGCGTGGGCAGCCACGACGATGTGATTGGCGTGCTGGTTGAACAGCTCAAAAAAATTGCCCTCACGGGGCAGAAGCTTTCCAAAGATCATGGGCTTTCTCACGTGTCACGGTGGTGACACTGTCTTGGTGTAAGCGCGAATTTTACCCGGGCATGGGCTCATGAATGACCGTCTGTCTGGCGCTGTTGGTCAAATTTCGTGATTGCGGTCGTGCGGAAACGGTCTTGTCCTGCTTTTCAGACCGCAGCCCGCGCTACGCTGTTGAGAATCAGGCGCTCGCGCCAGGCGGTAGGCAGCCAGTTCAGGCAGGCTCGCAGGCGCGCGTTGCGGCCCACGATGTAGCGGGCTTTGGGTGCCTTGCTGCGCAGCGCTTTTTCCACCGCCTTGATCACGGCTTCAACGGGCGTGCCAGGCTCCTGCTGTGCATAGCGCTGGTAGAAGCTGTTGAGCGCCTGGTAATGTGGCGCGAGTGGTGGGGCAAACGCCGGTGCCTGCCTGGCCTGTATGGCTTCAGTGGCCTGCAAGGCCTTGTCCCAGATCGGGGTGTCGATCTTGCCAGGTGCAATCGAGCAGACCTTCACGCCCAGCGGCGCCAGTTCCATGCGCAATGCGGCTGTCATGCCCTCGACGGCATGCTTGGAGGCGACATAGGCAGTCAGCCCCGGCGCGGCAAACAAACCTGAGATGGAGGTGATGTTGACGATGTGGCCCTGAGCCTGTCGCAGCAAGGGCAGGCATGCGCGGGTGACCGCGAAGGTGCCCATCACGTTGACGTTCATCAGGCGCGTCAGTTCGTCCTGTGGCGTTTGCTCCAGGGGGCCGCTGAAGGCCAGACCTGCGTTGTTGATCAGAACGTCCAGTTGCGCATCAGTCCGTGTGGTCACGTCGGCAAGCGCTTCTTCGATGGATGCTGCGGATGTCACGTCCAGACGAACGGGCGTGATGCAGCCTTGCGATCGGGCGATCAGCTCATCGGCGTCTTCACGGCGGCGCACGCCTGCCAGAACGTGGTGGCCTTGCTGTGCAAAGTGCAGTGCCAGCGCCTGACCGATGCCGCTGGATGCCCCGGTAATCAGGATGGATGAGCGAGCGCGCATGGTGCGTCCTGTTCGGTTTGTGTGGCGCTGAACCAGGCGGCGAAGCGCCGGTGAGCTTCGGCCATCGACACCGGCGAGCTCAAGCCAAAGTCCTGCCGTGCGGCTGAGATGTCGAAGTAATGGTGTTTGGCGCAGACGGCGGCCACGGCGCGTGTCAGCTTGGGCTCGCCCAGGCCGGGCAAAGCGGTGTAGATCGCTTCCGACAGCGCACCGATGGCGTACGCCGTGGGGTAGGACACTTGCTTCCTGATGGGCGGCAAGCCGATGGCACCCAGCAGCCCGTCGATCCAGGCCCACATGGACACAGGCTCGGCTTCGTTCACGAAATAGGCCTTGCCGCCGGCTTCGTCGTAGTCCGCGGCCTGCAGGTGCCACCAGGCGGCGTTCTCGACATAGCTCACGCTGATGAGGTTGTGGCCTGAGCCAACACGGATCAGCTTGCCGGCCTTGTGACGCTCGATCAGTGCGGGCAGCAATTGCGTGTCCCGGGGGCCCCAGATGGCATGAGGGCGCAAGGCCGCGGTGACCAGGCCATGTTGGCCATGCGCGGCCAGCACCATCTGCTCTGCCAGCATCTTGGTGTGCTGATAGGCGCTGACGGGTTTGGCGGGGTAGGGCGTCTGTTCGTTGGCATTGCACAGATCGTCAAAGCCGATGACGGCGCTGGGCGAGCTGGTGTAGATCAGCTTGTGCACGCCTGCGGCCTGGCAGGCCTCGATCAGGTTGTGGGTGCCCTGCACATTGGTGCGGTGGAAGTCTTCGTAGCGGCCCCAGGGGCCTGTCTTCGATGCAACATGGAACACGCGCTCGATGCCCTGGCACCCGGCGAGCACCGCGTCGGCATCGGCCAGATCGGCTTGAATCAGCTGCACGCCTTGCTGGCGCAGGAAGGGGTAGTCGCCGCGGCAGAGCACGGCCACGTCGTGACCTTGTGCCTGCAGGGCTTCAACGATGTAGCGGCCCAGAAAGCCGCCGCCGCCAGTGACCAGTGTTTTCATGAGCGAACGCCCTTGTTGATCTGAACTTGCGCCCACTCGGCCAGGATGGGGCGCTCAATTTTGGAGTTGTGCCGCTTGTCCACCGGGAAGGCCTTCGGGTAGGGCAGCACGTGTCTGACGGGAAAGCCCAGGGAGTCCAATCTGGCCTTGTAGGCATGCAGGCGCGTGGGGCTGATCTGGTGTTTGTATTCGGGGTAGAACTCCACCACCATGGCCAGTTCGATCTGGCCTTCCACGTTCACACCCACCAGTGCCGAGCGCCACACTTCCGTTTCGGCGTTGAGCACCTCTTCAACGGGCACCGAGAAATAGCGTTTGCCCTGAGCCTGAACGATGTGCTTGATGCGCCCGCAAAACCACAGCCGGCCTTGCTTGTCGAAGTAGCCGGCATCACCCGTGCGGTGCCAGAAGGGACATGCGCCATCGACCATGTCGGCCTCGCTGGCTTCGATCTTGGTCAGCGCAGTGTTGATGGGGTCGTTGTGATAGCGGGGCGAAACAAGGGCACCGCGCACCACGATCTCGCCGACCTTGCCTTCGGTCAGTTCGGTGACGTCGTGCCAGTGTTGCAGCGCGTGCTCGTCCGTGCGGATGATGCGAACCTCCAGACCCGGCACCACCTTGCCCACGCACACGCCATAGCCCACGGCAGACAGGCGCGCGGTCTCCCGCTCGATTTCGGCGGCGTCGATGGTGCTGATGGGGGTGACCTCGGTGGCGCCATACGGGGTGTGCATCACGCCTTGAGGCATGAGTTGCCCCAGTCGTTCGACCATCTTGTAGGGGATGGGCGCGCCACCGCTGAAAGCTCTGCGGATGCTGGGCAATTGCTTGCCCTTGGCCACACAGTGGCGGCTCAGGCGTTCCCACACGATGGGTGAGGCAAAGCCGGAGGTGATGCCGAAATCTTCGATGGCCTGGATCAGGTTGTCGGGTTTGCAACGGCCTGGGTGCATGGAGCCCATATCGGGGATCACGCTGGTTTGGCCCAGGCAGGGAGAGATCAACGTCGCCACCGGGAAGGCGGCCAGTTCCACGTCCTGCAGGCCAGGTTCGCACATGGTGCCGAAGTGGGCAATCTGCGCGCCCAGGGTGCTGTGCAGGGCTTCCACGCCTTTTGGTGTGCCAGTGCTGCCACTGGTGAAGAAGATGGCAGCCAGATCGCTGCCTTGTGTCTTCACCATGGGGCTGATGGGCGCCTTGCTCTGGCGGATGTCCTGAAGGCGGCGGGTGGCGGGCAGGCGCGCCGCACCGGTGCTGATGAACAACTCGATGCTGGCGAAGGCATCGCCCACGAAGGGACGCAGCGCATGAACGAGTGGCAGGGCAATCATGGCCTGAGGGGCCACCTTGCGCACGCAATCAAGCAGGCGCTTCATGCCCATGGCCGGGTCGATGATGACGGGCGCCGCGCCGAGCTTGAACAGCGCAAAGACGATGACAGGCAGATCCAGATCGGGTCGGATCAGCATCAAGGTCTTGCTGCCACGGCGGATGCCGGCTTCGCGCAGGCAGGCAGCAGTGTGATCGACCTCGCCGAGGAACTGGCCATAGCTGCGCGTTTCGTACAGAAAGCGGCCCGACTTGCTGCGGCGGCGCGCCTGTGCAAAGGCGATGCGACCGGGCTGCTTCAAAGCTTGTGCCTGCATCACCCCGTAGAGGTTGAAATCGCCTGTGACAGACCTGTTCATGCCGACGCCGCCTTGCCGGAGTCTCGCAGGCCTTGCTGAAAGCCCACCACATGCGGCATGCCGAAGATCATGATCTGCACGAGATGCGGCCACAGGGGTTGAGCCTCAGGGCCGAATTTGCGTGTGAAGTAGACGCACTGAGTTGCATGTGCCAGCAGGGACAGGGCCATCACCACATACAGCCAGGCCGGCGGGATGTGAAGGTAAGGGTGGGCCAGTTCGGCCAGACCCAGGACCCAGGACAAGCCGACGATGGTCTTGCTGATGGTGACGTGGCGAGGTGAAATCATGGTGTCTCTCAAGCAGGGCGTGGCTCAGGCGTCCACACGGTGGGCCTGTTGTTGCAGTTCATGCATGGCGATGCACTGGGGCTGGATATCGCCGTCGGTGATGCCGGCGACGCGGTGAAGGTCGGCCATCCAGGCGTGCATCAGGTCCATCGCGGCCTGACGATCGGCATTCAATGAAGGGTGCAACTGCATCGTGAAGCCCGTGCGGCCTTCCCAGGTGAAGCTGCCGGTGGTGATGGGGCACACGGCGCTCAAGGGCGGTGCGCTGACCACCCAGCTGCCTGCCAGCTTGTGCGCATCGGCCTGTGGTGCCTGCCAGGCGCTCATGTTGGCGTACACGCCGAACCAGGCGCGATGGCGCAGCCTGTTGTAGGCCCGGCGGATCATGTCGTCGCTCAGCCAGCGTGCGAAGTTCGTGTAGATCCACGAGCCCCACAGGATGCCCTTGCCGTAGAGACTCTTGAGCTGGCCATAGATGTCCTGGGTGCTGGGTTCGCCGCGCAGCCGCAGCGACACGGGAGCCGTCCAGTTGCCCGATTGGGTCTGGATACCCAGGGAGCGACGAAAGTCGTGCGGCATCATCCAGACGCGTTCGCTGTCTTCCCTGAGGAAGCGTTCTCGGCAGACCTTGTCCAGGCTGGCCAGGAAGAGCGAGGTTTCGCCCACGCCTTGTGATCGGGCGCAGGCACGGAGTTGATCGCTGTGCGCCAGTGACGTCAGGTAGTAGACGAAGCAGCGCTCTGCCTGGCCTGGCGCCTCAGCAGCGTCGGGGCGGCGCCATGGGTAGTTCACCGGCTGGCTGTTGCGCAGGTGCAGCTTCAGCGCAGCCAGGCGGCCGAAGAAGCCCGGCTTGGGCGGGATGCTCTTGTGCGCCTTGGGCGGCATCGAGATGCCCAGCGAGGCCAGGATCTTGACGATCGCGCCGCCGCCATCATCGACTTCGTGCGAGTGCAGGAACCACTGCATCTGATCAGACGCAGGCTGATACACGCCAAAGATCATGTCGATGTTTTCGCCCAGGGACTTGAGCACCCGGTACTTGCGTCCGGACCAATCGGTTGCCATGTCTTGTCAGCCCCGCCGAATCAGTAAACGAAGTTGTAGCGGGTGTAGGACATGCCGGCCGCTGTCATCAAGGCGGTGACCTTGTGACCACGTTCCAGACGGCCTTCCTTCTCGGCGACGGCCAGGGCGGCGGGCACGGAGTTGGTGACCAGGTTGCCGTATTCGGGCAGCATGAACATGTAGGGGATCTTCTTGTCCAGGCGCTTTTCGAGGTCACGCCAGGCTGTCAGCGTGTTGGTGTGCGGGATGAACAGGTCCACCTCGTCAACGGGGATGGGGTTCTCGCGCATCATTTCTTCGAGGTCACCGATGGTGTTGTCCTGCATCTTCTTGCCGTAAGACATGAAACGCAGGCGGCCCTTGCCGGCCATGGACAGGTCACCCATGCGCATGGTCTCGAGGTCGTCGTCGATGATGGGCGACATGCACAGGTCGGCGAATTGCGTGAAGGTGCGGTTGTCGAACTGCCAGGGCTTGTCACCGTCGGCTGTCAGGATGGTGGCGGTGGAGCCTTCGCCCACCGTGTAGCTGGCGAATGCCCATTCCAGATCGGCCAGACTGTTGAGCTTGTGGTTCTGAGCCAGAGGCTGGCCCTCGTGGCAGGCGTACTCGGCCGTGACGATCAGGATGTTCTTGAACTGGCCGGATGCCAGGAAGGCTTGGGCAATCTGCGTGGCGCGGGTCCAGCTGCCGCAGGCTTCGGTCACGTCGAAGCACTGGGTCTTGTCCATGCCCATGGCCTTGGCCACGAAGAAGGCCATGGCCGGTTCGATCACGCGCTTGTCGACGCTGGCGTGGATCAGCAGGTCGATGTCGTTCTTTTCCAGGCCGGCCTGGTCTAGCGCTTCGTTGATGGCGCGTTCGGTGTAGGTGAAGGCCTGCTCGCCTTCAGCCAGCCAGTGTCGGTTTTCAGAGCCGATGTAGGTGAGGTAGTGCTTGATGGTCTGCAGGGCCACGTTGATGTCGCCCTCGAAGCTGTCACGGCTCTGATCGGCCACGATCTGCAGCATCTCGTCGTTGGAGACGGTACGTTCTGGATAAGCAAAGGCGACACCGGCGATGTGCATGGCGGACTTCCAATCAAAGTTGAGCAAACGGGCGTTCTTCGGCGCGTTTCGGCGCGTTCAAGAACAACGATTGCACGAAGTCTGTCAGATAGCGTGTGTCGCGGGATATCCCTTAAATGAGCGTCATATTGATTCGAAAGAAAACGAAAATAGATTCGTTTTGGATCATATGTTTTCGCAAATGACGCGAATGTGACGCGTTGGTCACCCTGCATTTCATGACAAAACGCACGAAAATCGGCTATTTGTGCACGGTTGTGCATTAATTGTGGGGTGGGCAGGCGCGGCTCACCGTTCGTTTGGCCGGGATCCGATTCGCTTTTTTGTAAGAGGTGTTCCCCCGTGAATGGAGGGACCTTGTTGCGAGCCCTGCATCATCCCGACGAGGGCTCGCTGTATGGCTCCGGCCTGGCCGGGCTGGCAGCAAGATCAGAGGCTGCTGAGGAACTGTTGATATGCCTCCGCCGCTTTGGCTGGAGCTTCGACCATCGGCATGTGGCCAATGCCGTCCCAGACATGGACCTGTGCCTGTGGCAAGGCGGATTGCCAGACGGGGACGCTGGAGACGTCAATCAAGCGGTCTTCCTTGCCCCACATCAGCATGACCGGCAGCTTCACTTCGCGGATGCGCACGGGCAGATCGGTTTCCTTGTGGGATTCGGCAAAGATCTGCGTCAATTGATCCCGTCTGGCAATGTAGCGGTCGGCCACGGCGTCCAGCACATAGCCCGGCATGAAGGGCGGCGAGGCCATGGTCATCGGGTAGAAGCGATGGAAGCCTTCCCTGGTGTCGAACACAAAGGGGTTCTGGCCATTGCTCAGCATCACACGCATCTCGCTGGGATGAGGAGAGGGCAAACCTGCCGGATCAACCAAGCCTGCTGATAGCGTGCGTTGCGGGTAACTCACGGCGAATTGCGCGGTGATGAAGCCGCCCATCGAGTTGCCAATGATGTGCGCCTGCTTGATCTGCAACTGGTCCATCAACGCGGCGATGCGGCGTGTCTGGGCCTCGATCGTGTAGCTCCATTCGGGCTTGAAGCCGGTTTCGCCATGGCCAGGCAGGTCGGGGATGATGACCTGGTGGTGGCCGCTGAAGTGCCGTGCAAAGCGCGCCCACACATCCTTGTCGGCGCTGAAGCCGTGGATCATCACGACCGCAGGCCCCGAGCCAGACGATCTGTACAGCGTGATGGGAATGCCCTCGACCGTGACCACCTCCTTGTGCAGGCCATACAGGCGCGACTCGATGGCTGCCGTCAGGTCATACGTCAGTTGACCGATCTTCGGGTAGCTTGTGTAGGACCAAACCAGGGCGAGTGCGCCCAATGCGGCGGCCGCAACCGCTGTCTTCTTGATTGCCATGATGTTGTTTGAGAGGAGGAAAGGTCAGCGCAGACCTTGATAGTGCGTCAGGTCGTGCGAGCGTTTGAGCTCGCGCCAGACGATGGCATTGAGCCAGCGTTGCGGCAGAAAGTTGGAGCCCAGCCAGGTGCGAAAGGCATCCCGGCCATAGACGATCTTCACGCGGCCTTTGCGGATGCCTTGGATCACGTGTTCGACGATGTCTTCGGGTGGTGTGGTCAGATAGTGTTTTGCAAAGGCTTGTGCGGCCGGCTTGCGGGCGATATTGGTCGCGATGCCGCCCGGGTGCACGAGGTGCACGCTGATCGGGCTTTCATGCAGTTCCACCATCAGGGCTTCCGTGAAACCTCGCACGGCGAATTTGCTCGCGCAATAGTCGGACGACGACGGCGAGCCGATCAGGCCAAAGATGCTGGAAACATTGACGATGGCGCCTTCCTTGCGTGCCATCAACTGCGGCAGAAACGCCTTGGTGCCATTGAGCACGCCAAAGAAGTTGATGCGCATGATGCGCTCGTACTCATCTTCCGTGGTCTGCCATGTGGGCAAGGAAGATCCTTCGATGCCAGCATTGTTGATGACCACGTGGGCGCCACCCAGCTTGCGTTGAACGTCATCAGCGAAGGCGTACATGGCCGCCCGGTCTGACACGTCAAAGGCGTTCGACAAGACCGATTGTTTCGTGCCGGGTGGCAACAGGGTGACGGTGTCGGCCAATGCCTTTTTATCGTAATCATTGAGAGCCAGTCTGGCACCTAGGCGCGCAAAGGCCATGGCATAGGCGCGCCCCATGCCGGATCCCGCTCCTGTGACCACCACGACTTTGTCTTTGAAGTCTTTCATGGTGGTCTCAACCTGCGAGCATCTTGCGCGCCACAAAGGCCGATATCGGCTGGTACCAGGAGCCCACCAGCCGCACCATGAAATCCATGATCTTGGCGTCCGGGCCCACGAGCACGCGACGATGGTTGCGCTCCACTGCACGCAGGATCTGCAAAGCGGCGCCTTCTGCCGTGGTCACATTCAACATCTTGTCGAACCGTGAGCGTGCGGCTTCCGCGTCGCCGCCAGTTTTGGCACTCATGCTGTGGTCCATCTTGGCTGCGCGCGCAATGTTGGTACGGATGCCGCCCGGGTGCACGCAGGTGGCGCTCACGCCGCAGTTCTCGATATCCAGCTCCTGGCGCAAGGCTTCGGTGAAGCCACGCACGGCGAACTTGGATGAGTTGTACGTGCCTTGTGTGGGCGAGGCCAGCAAGCCGAACAGGCTCGACGTGTTGACCACGTGGCCGTCTCCCGACTTCTTGAGGTGCGGCAGGAAGGCCTGCGTGCCCCAGACTACGCCCCAGAAGTTGATGCCCATGATCCACTGGAAGTCTTCGGGCTTGACCGTCTCGATGAAGGCACCCAAGGCCACGCCAGCGTTGTTGAAGATCAGGTTGACCTTGCCATGGTCACGCACGACCTGATCGGCCCAGGCATTCATGGCTTCGCGATCTGCCACGTTCAACTTCGCCGTGGTGACCTTGACGCCCAGCTTGCCGGCCATTTGAGCGGTCTCGGCCAGGCCGGCTTCATTCACATCGCTCAAGGCCAGGTGGCAGCCGCGGCGCGCCAGTTCCAGCGCCAGCGTGCGGCCCATGCCTGATGCAGCGCCGGTGATCGCTGCCACCTTGTTCTTGAAGTCCTTCATGGATCTTGTCTCCTCGTGATCGGGTCAGGTGAACAGGTGGTGTGCCGGCTTGAAGGCCTGGCACATGCGACGGAAGGTGAAGCTGAAGCCGGGGAACATGGCGATCACGTGGCCGCTTTTGCTCTGGTACCAGCTGTGGCAGCCGCCTGATTGCCACACGGTCTGCTTCATCTCGCGGTGGATCATGGTGGTGTAGTCGTTCTCGGCCTCGGCCTTCACTTCGATGGACTTGGCCTTGCGAGCCTGCACCGACTTGATGGCACGCATGATGTATTCCATCTGCGCCTCGATCACGAAGATGGCCGATGTGTGGCCGATGCCGGTGTTCGGGCCTGTGACCACGAACAGATTGGGGAAGCCGGGCAGGGTGGTGCCCAGGTAAGCGCGTGGGAATTCCTTCCACACATCACCCACCGACTTGCCGCCCTTGCCGATCACGGGGTAGGAGATCACGCCGTCGGTGGCGTCATAGCCGGTGGAGTAGATGATCAGATCCAGGTCAACCTGCTTGCCTTGCGTGGTCACGATGCCGCGCTCGTTGATTTCGGCGATGCCGTCGTCCTTGGTGTGCAACGTCACATTGGGGCGCGCCAGGGCAGGGTAGAGCGTGCTCGACAGGATGATGCGCTTGCAGCCGATGGTGTAGTCGGGCGTGACAGCGGCCTGCAGCTTGGGATCCTTCAACTGGCGCTTGATGTTCTTGAGTGCGGCCTTCTGGGCCACCACATTGAGCATGGTCTTGGAGTACTTGAAGCCGATCACGCGGCTTTCCAGTGACCAGTAGATGATGGTGCGCAGTGCCTTGTAGATCAGCTTGGATCCCAGCAGCGAGCGTTCGAAATCCGAGAACACGCGGTCAGGGCGGGGCAGCACCCAGTGCGGCGTGCGCTGGAACACATCCAGATGGCCCACATCGGGCGCGATGGCCGGGATCACCTGCGCGGCCGAGGCCCCGCTGCCGATGATGGCCACGCGCTTGCCCTTGTAGTTGTAGTCGTGATCCCACGAGTTGGTGTGGAAGCTGTGCCCCTTGAACGTGTCTCGGCCCTTGAAGTTGGGGATCACGGGCGTGCTCAGCGGCCCCGAAGCGTTGATCAGGAACTTGGCCTGGAAGGTGCCGGCGCCATCGGTGTGGATCTGCCAGACCTGCTGAGCCTCATCCCACTGCACCTTGTTCACATTGGCATTGAGACGCACCTTCTCTTCCAGCTTGTGCTTGGCGATCACGTGCTTGGTGTACTCCACCAGTTCGTGCTGCTCGGCAAACATCTGCGACCATTTGTAGGGCTCGAACGAGAGCGAATAGAGAGGTGATTGCACGTCCACCGCGGCGCCGGGGTAGCTGTTCTGGCTCCAGGTGCCGCCGATCCAGGCACGGCGCTCCAGCATCAGGAAATCGTTGATGCCATTGTTCTTGAGGTTGATGGCCGCAGCCTGGCCGCCAAAGCCACTGCCGATGATGATTGCGGTGTAGGTCTGCATGATTCTGCGGAGTGTGTGGGATTTGGTAAGTGAAGTTGCTTGTCGTCAGTTTACAAGTGAAGTCGATTGTCGTCAAATACGGGTATGACGAAATCCGTGACGAGTGACGACAAAAAGGGCCGCATTTATGGGGGGGAGAACCTGGAAGAGCGCCGCACGCGCCGCCGCCAGCAGTTCCTCGATGCCGGCCTGCAGGTTTTTGGCACCCTGGGCTACCGGGCGGCCACGGTGCGCATCCTTTGCAAGCAGGCTGAGTTGACGGATCGCTACTTCTACGAATCCTTCGACACCACGGAAGACCTGCTGATGGGTGTTTATCGGCAGCAGTGCGAGGCCCTGGAGCAGTGCGTGGTCATGGCGCTGGCCACGGCCGGTGGATCGAGCGATTTCATGACCGCCATCGAGGCGGGCCTGGATGCCGTGTTCACCCACGTTTCGGATCCACGTGTGGCGCGCGTCATCTGGATTGAGGTCATGGGCGTGAGCCCCCGGGTCGACAAGATGTACAACGACACCATGGACGGGTTCGGCAACCTGGTGATGAGCGTGGCCCGTCAGCGCTTTGAGGATCTGGGCACGCAGGATCAGGACGAGATCCGCATGGTGGGCCTGGCGCTGGCAGGCGCCGTGAGCCAGTGCGTGCTGCACTGGTTGCTGGGTGGCTATCGTGAAAGCAAGGCCACCATGGTGTCGGCCACCTCGCGGGTGTTTCGGGGCCTGATGAGCACCTTGCCAGCAAAGAGCGGCTGAGTTGGTGTGCTCGTAGGCTGGAAAAGAAAAAGCCCCAGCATCTGCTGAGGCTTTTGATATCTGGCTCCCCGACCTGGGCTCGAACCAGGGACCTACGGATTAACAGTCCGGCGCTCTACCAACTGAGCTATCGGGGAACAAATCTGCTTGCGCGGCCTTGTGCATGGTGTACACAAGGCGGTGTTAATTTTGGCTCCCCGACCTGGGCTCGAACCAGGGACCTACGGATTAACAGTCCGGCGCTCTACCAACTGAGCTATCGGGGAAAAGTTGCTGCCCATACTTGCGTCGTGGGCATCAGCTGAGAACGCGACTATAGCATGGTTTTGCAAGCTGACCGGCTGCGTTGTGTGTTTTCGTCAGTCGGCCAGGGTGTGCAATTGGGCGCCTCAGAAGTCGATTTGCGCCGAAGCGGTGACGGTGCGGCTTGGCATCGGGAACAGGTAGATCGCGCCAAATGGGTTGGGCGATTCGCGCCAGGCGCGGGTGTCAAACAGGTTGGTGACACCCAGGCGCCAGGTGATGGTCTGGCTCGTCAGGGCTTGCGTGGCGCGCAAACCAAGGTCCACGCGCGTCCACGCTGGCAGCCGGATTGAGTTTTCCGGATCCACCCATCGGTGTCCTTCGTGGACCACGTCGAGCTGCAGCGTCAGGGGCAGACGCGTTGCCCAGGCATAGGCGCCTGAAAGCTTGATCGTGTGCGCCGGGACGTTGACCGGGCTCTTGTTGTTGATGAAGTCCTGGGCACTGCCATGGCGTTTGGCGTCCAGCACCATGCCACTGCCCGCAAGGCTCCACGCGCCCATGCGGCCCTGCCAGTAGCCTTCTAAGCCCTGATGCGTCGACAGGCCATCAGGCATGTAGGTAAGGTTGATGTAGTCCGCTTCAGGCCGCTTGATGTGGAACCAGTTCAGGCCCCATTGTTGGGTGGACTTGTCCAGGGTGTATTGGCCCTTGATCCCCAGCTCCCACTGGCGGCTCTTCATCGTGGGCAGGATGGCGCCTGGGTTGTTGTAGCCCATGCCGTAGGGAGCGGCTTTCAGTTCGATGCCTTCCCCCCAGCTGGCGTAGGCGCGTGTTTGTGGCGCGAAGGTGTAGGCCAGTGCTGCCCAAGGGGTGGCCAGGGATCGGTCATCTGAAGCAGGTGATTCCGAGCCGCCAGTGGGGCTGCTTTCGCGATGCAGTTGGGTGTACCTCACACCTATCCAGGCCTGTGTCTCACGATTGAAGGTCAGCGCATCTTGCAGGCGCCATTCGGTGCTTTGCTCGCGGCGGTTGGAGACCTGGAAGCCAGGCGCAGGTGCCGGGCTGACAGGCGCGTAGGGGTCAGACAGATTGCTGGTTTCTGGCACCTTGTTGTAGGCCTGCGTGGACAAGCCCGATCGGAACAAGGAGCGCAATACGCCAATGGTCATGTCGTGTTGGATGCCGCCGGTTTGCACGCTGCCTTGCACCTCGGCCAGCACGGACCTTGTCAGGCGCAGTTCATTGTCGGATCGGAAGTCGTAGAGGTCGAAATTGCCGTTGGCACAGTAGACCGCCAGGTCCTTGGGGCCATGGAAACAGGTGTAGCCGTCGCCGCTGAGCGGGAAGGCCGCACGGTCGTCGGACTTCAGTCGCTGCTCTCCCACGGTGACTAAGCTTTTCCAGCCTTGCCCCAGATCGCTGCGCAGCCGAATGGTGCCTGTATCGCCTTGCATCTGAACAGGCAGTGTCCAAGGCTGATTGTTGAGGTTGATGCTTGGGTCGATGTCATGTGCCGATGGCAGTTGATCTCCCAACAGGCTGAAGCCAGGCACGCTGGGTTGGCTCATGTAGCTGTGTTCGAATTCTGCTTCCAGCGTGTGACTGCTTGTCAACTTGTGATCCACAGCGAACGCAAACAACTGCCGATGCCCACGCGTGTTGTCCACGTGCGTGGCCAGGCGCTCTGCCGCCGCATTCACGCGCACGCCCCATTCGGCACGCTCGCCAAAGCGGTCGCCCAGGTCCACGCTGGTCAACAGATCACCCGCATCCGTCAGGGCCACGTTGGCCGTGCGAACGCGTCGATCAGGCCGCTTGACCACCAGATTGACCAGGCCACCTGGCGCGCTCACGCCCGCCTGCATGCCACTGGTGCCTTTGAGCAACTCGACGCTGGCCTTGTTGTCCATGGGCAGCCGGGTTTCGGCATTGATGGGCAAGCCTTCGCGACGGTAGTTGTAGGCGTTGTCCAGCGTGAAGCCGCGGATGGTGAGGTAGTCCCAATAGCCGATGGTGTTGTACGAGTCGGTGGTGCTGGCGTCCAGCTTGGTGAGGTCGGCCAGGCGTGTAGCCTGCGCATCCTTCAAGGTGTCCTCGCTGAAGCTTTGTGCCTGCACGGGCTGTTGCCACGCAGGGCCATCGCCCAGGCCGGGGATGCTGGCGCGCGCCTGGCGTTTGGCAGGTGCTGTGACGTTGACCGAGGGCAAGGCGCGCTCGTCATCGCTGCTTTGGGCTTGTGCCGCATCTTGTGCGAGCAGAACCAGCACGGCCAAGGCCAGCGGCGACAGCTTGTTGAGCACCTTCGTGGCGCAGGTAAAGGAATCTTGACGGTGCATTTCGAACAACTCCAGCACGATGACAACGGGCAAGGCACGTTCGGGCGGGAGGCTGCTGGCAGCGCGGGCGGGGCTCATGGCGGGCATGAGTGCAGTGCGTGATGCAGACGCTTTCCTACGCGAGCACGACCTCGGTCAGGTTCAAAGGGACTCTCTCAGCGCAGCAAGCTCGTTGGTAACGAACCGCCCGCACCCCTAGCGATGGTGGGATTCTACTTGGCTATGCCCAGGCGCTGGTGCAGCAGCGGGCTGGTGGTGGTGTAGAGCAGGTGTTGCGGTGCATCCGGGTTGAGCGCGGCGGCTGCATGGTGGGCAGCCAGCGTGGCTTCGTGGAAGCCGCACAGCAGCAGGCGCTTCTTGCCGGGGTAGACGTTGATGTCGCCCACGGCATACAGGCGGGGGATGCTGCTTTCGAAACTGGCGGTGTTCACGGCCACCTGTTTGCGCTCCAGCGCCATGCCCCAGTTGCTCAATGGGCCCAACTTGGGGCTCATCCCCAGACGGATCAGCAGATGGTCCAGAGGCTGGCTGCGTGTCTGCCCATCTGCACCCAGAATCTGCAGGGCCTTGATCTGGCCATCTTCCATCGTGGTTTCGGTGGGCATGCCCACGATCAGGTCGATCTGGCCGACGGCCATCAGCTCGCGTACCGCCGCATCCAGGTCTGTTTCTGCCTGGAACTGATCACGGCGATGCAGCAGGCTCAAGCGGGCAGGGCGTTGTGTCAGATTCGGATGGCGGGCGATGCTGAGCACCGCCGACAAGGCCTCGTCACCGCCGCCGTGGATGATCAGGTGTTGGCCGGCCCATGGCGCAGCGGTGCCGCTCGCTTCATGCAGGAAGTGGTGCACATTGCCAGCCTCGCTCAGGCCGGGCAGGTTCAGCGTGCGCGGCACAAAGGCACCGGCGCCTGCAGCGATGAACACGGCGCGCGCCTGGATCTGCAGGCCCTTGTCCGTCTTGATCTCGAAGCCACCATCGGCGCACGCGCGCAACTCGGACACCATGTGCCCAAGATGCAGGTTGCGTGGGGGGGCGTCAGGCGCATCGGCCGGCATGAAGGGCATGGCCTGAACGAGCAATTGCTGTGTCAGCTCACGCCCGGTGCACAGGGGCACGCCGGGGATATCGTAAATCGGCTTGTCGGGGTACAGCGCGATGCACTGGCCCCCGGCTTGCGGCAACACATCGATGATCTCGGCCTTGAGGCCCAGCAGGCCCAACTGGAAGACCTGAAAGAGGCCGACCGGGCCGGCCCCGATGACCAGGGCGTCTGTGTGGATCATCGAGCGTGCCGCGTGGAAGACGGCAATCAGCGGATCAGTTGATCCAGCTTGCCCGTCTTGTCCTTCCACTCGTCAGCTTCAGGCAGCGGCTCTTTGCGCTTGGTGATGCTGGGCCAGGACTTGGCCAGGTCCGCGTTGATCTGGATGTACTGCTGTTGGTTGCCGGGCACGTCTTCTTCAGGGACGATGGCGTTGACCGGGCACTCGGGGATACAGACCGCGCAGTCGATGCACTCATCGGGGTCGATGACGAGGAAATTGGGGCCTTCGCGGAAGCAGTCCACCGGGCACACGTCCACACAGTCCGTGTATTTGCAGCGGATGCAGGCTTCGGTGACGACGTGGGTCATGTCTGGTCTCTTGTATCGGTTAAAGATGAATAGGGCGAGATTTTACGGGCATGGCTTGCGCATTAGCCTGTCGTAAGGTCTCTTCCTTCGCCACAAATGGCGATATGGGTCAAAGGTTGGTCAGGAAGATCGGTGGCGCCAGCGCCCACGATCACCAGGGTAGGGCGCCCGGCGTGAACCGAACTGGCGTCGCCCAGGGTGCCCACGGTGTGCGTGGTGTGACGCATGTCAGGCCAGCCTGCACGGGAGACCACGCTGACCGTGGTGTCTGCCGGCCAGCCTGCGTCCAGCAAGCCTTTGGACAGCGGCGCGAGCTGGCGCCCGGCCATGTAGAACACTTCCGTGTCCGCGCGCTGCCCCGGGCCCATGCCGCATTGCAGGTCACCCGTGCGGGTCATGGCCGTGGTGAAGCTGACGCTGCGACCTGCGCCGCGGCGCGTCAGCGGGCGTTGGGTGGCGGCAGCCGCAGCCAGGGCCGAGGTCACGCCTGGCACCACTTCGCTGTCGATGCCGGCTTCACGCAAGGCGTGCAGTTCTTCTTCCAGTCGGCCAAACAGGCTGGGGTCACCGCCCTTGAGGCGCGCCACCAGGCCACGTTCACCGTGAATGGCACCCACGGCCAAGGCTTGCTCCACCAGCAACTGGTTGATGCGTGTCTGGCCGTTGAAGTCGCTGCCTTCCTTGCCGGAAAAGCCCCGTTTGCCCACGTCGATCCAGTCGGCCTGCGGCGCCAGATCACGCAGCGAGGCATCCGCCAGCGCGTCGAACAGCACCACCTGCGCCTGCGCCAGCAAACGGCTGCCACGCACGGTGATCAGGTCGGCCTCACCTGGGCCGGCCCCGATGAAGACAACCTTGGCGGTCACGAGTGAACAGGGCTTGTCGGCCATGCTGATGCCTTTCAGGCGGCCTTGACCAGCAGCGCGCCGCTGGTGCGGTTGGTCGTCGGGTCCACCACGATCAGGGCGCCGCCAATGCGGTTGTCCAGATAGGGCTCCACCGGCAGGGGCTGCTGCGTCTGGATCTGCACGCGGCCGATTTCGTTGACGGCCAGCTCGCCGGCGTCACGGTCTTCCAGCGTGTGGATGTCCAGACGGTTGTCGATCGACGAGATGCGCGCCTGCACCCAGCGGTTGCCGTGGCGCACCCAGTACTTGCGGCCGACCACGGCAGGTTCGGTGTCCAGCCAGGCCAGGGTGGCCGTGAAGCTGTCCGTGGGCTTGATGCTGCCGGGCGAGTGGATCCAGTCGCCGCGCGAGATATCGACCTGGCGGTCTAGCACGATGCCGGCCGACTGGCCTGCTTCGCACGCATCGACCACCAGGGCCGAATGGCGCACCTCGGCCACGATGGCGGTTTCGCCGCTCGGGAAGATCTGCACTTCGTCGCCAGCCTTGACCGCGCCGTGGGCAATGCGGCCCCAGAAAGCACGGTATTGATGGCCGGTGCCGGAAGCCGTGGCTTCGCCTTCGCCCACGCTGTCGCGGGTCACGTACTGCACGGGGTGCAGCAGGGCGCCGTCATGGCTTTCGTCGCTCGGAGGCAGTTCTTCCAGCACTTGCAGCAGCGTCGGGCCCTGGTACCAGGGCCAGTTGGCGCTCGGTGTGGTCACGTTGTCGCCGCGCAGGGCCGACACGGGGATCACGCCCTTGCTGTTGATGCCGGCTTGCTGCGCGAAAGCTTCCAGCGAAGCCTTGACGTTGTTGAAGGCGGTCTCGGTGTCCTGCTCGATGGCGTCCAGCTTGTTGATGGCGAACACGATGTTGGGCACGCGCAGCAGGTGGGCCAGCAGGCTGTGGCGGCGCGTCTGGGCCAGCAGGGGCACCGGCGAGGCCTTCCAGTCGATCTTGGTGATGTCGACCAGCACCACGGCCGCGTCAGAACCGGCAGCAGCCGTCACCATGTTGCGGGTGTACTGCTCGTGGCCGGGGGCGTCGGCGATGATGAACTTGCGCGTCTTGGTGGCGAAGTAGCGGTAGGCCACGTCGATGGGGATGCCTTGTTCACGTTCGGCTTCCAGGCCGTCGGTCAGCAGCGACAGGTCGATAGGGGCGCCGGCGGCGCGCTTTTCCAGCGCATCCAGTTGGTCAGCCAGGATGGCGCGGCTGTCGAACAGCAGGCGGCCGATCAGGGTGCTCTTGCCATCGTCAACGCTACCGGCAGTCAGGAAGCGCAGGGCCTTGTGGGCGAGCTCTTCGCGAGCTTCGTTGTGGGTCACGTTAGTCATCAGAAATAGCCTTCCTTCTTGCGGCGCTCCATCGAGGCCTCGGACGTGCGGTCGTCCATGCGGGTAGCGCCACGTTCGCTCACGGTCACGTGCAGGGTCTCAGCAACGATGTCGGCCGGGTTGGCGGCATCGCTCTCGACCGGGCAGGTGCAGGTCATGTCACCCACGGTGCGGAAACGCACGTCCACGGTCTCGATGGTTTCGCCTTCCAGTGCGGGCGTGACCTCGGTCAGCGGCACCAGCAGGCCCTTGCGGCGGATCACCTGGCGGGCGTGCTTGAAATAGATGTTGGGCAGCGGGATGTTTTCGCGGGCGATGTAGAGCCACACGTCCAGCTCCGTCCAGTTGCTGATGGGGAAGGCGCGGAAGTGCTCGCCCGGCTTGATGCGGGTGTTGAACAGGTTCCACAGCTCGGGGCGCTGTTCCTTGGGCTGCCATTGGCCGAAGCTGTCGCGGTGCGAGAAGATGCGCTCCTTGGCGCGGGCCTTCTCTTCGTCACGACGCGCGCCGCCGATCAGGCAATCGAAGCGGTTGTCTTCGATGGCTTCCAGCAGGGTCACGGTCTGGTGGCCGTTGCGCGATTCCAGCGGATGAGCCAGGCGCACGGTGCCCTTCTTGATGGACTCGTCCATGTGCGCCACGATCAGGCGCTCGCCGATCTCGGCCACACGCTTTTCGCGGAACTCGATCACTTCAGGGAAGTTGTGGCCGGTGTCCACGTGCACGAGCGGGAAGGGCAGCTTGCCTTCGAGCTTGCCTTGCGCGTTCTTCATCTTGAAGGCCTTTTCGGCCAGATGCAGCACCACGCAGGAGTCCTTGCCGCTGGAGAACAGCAGGCCAGGGCGCTCGAAACTGGCGGCCACTTCACGCAGGATGAAGATCGCTTCTTCTTCCAGGGCGTCCAGGTGGCGGTGGTCCACATCCGCCAGCAATTGGTTCACATCAGTCATAGCTTCAATTTACTTTCTCGAAATCTGATCGCGCGTGCCTTTTGGCTCCGGCCCGGGTGCTTACGCACCCTTCACATCGGCGTTGCCGATGTGAGCCTGCGCCGAAGCAAAAGGAACAGTCTCGCTGCGCGATCCTGGCGCCGAAGTCTCGGCGCTGGAATGCGACTTGACGTGCAAGCCGCATTCCTTTTTGCTTTCATCTTCCCACCACCAGCGGCCGGCGCGGAAGTCCTCACCCACGGCGATGGCACGCGTGCAAGGCGCACAACCGATGCTGGGCATGAACTGGTCGTGCAGCGGGTTGTAGGGCACGTGGTTGACGGATACGTAGTGCCACACATCGCCCCAGGTCCAGTCGATCATGGGGTTGAACTTGGCGCGGCCCTTGTCGTCCTGTTCGCGCGCGGCCATGTCGCCACGGTTGTTGGACTGTTCGCGGCGCAGGCCGGTGATCCAGGCTGTGCGCTCGGCCAGCATGCGGCTCAAGGGCTCCAGCTTGCGGATGCCGCAGCAGGCCTTGCGCAGGTCGATGCTTTCGTACATGGCCTTCTCGCCATTCTTCTGCACGAACTCGATCACGGCCTCTTTAACCGGCTTGTACACCTCGACGTGGATGCCCATGTCGGCATAGTGCGTCTCGATCGTGCCGATCAGCGAAGCGGTCTCGGGGTTCAATGCGCCCGTTTCCAGCGTGCCAATGGCGATCGGCAGGCGATAGCGGGCGATCAGATCGGTCACGATCATGTCTTCCACGCCCAGGCTGGTCGCCTGCACGACCTTGCCGTCGTGCTCGATGGCCGCAGCCTTGAGCAATTCAATCGTGGCGTGCACCTTGTCGGCGTAGGTCGGGCTGGGGCTGTTATACAGCGCGATGGCCGAACCGGCGGGTGCCGGGCCACCGATCAGCGACGAGACGTCGCCCAGAGAAGAGGATTCGCTCATGTCAGCTCACTCCTTGAGATGCGGGCTCAGGCCGCACGACCAAAAACGGGCTTGGTCGCCTGGATGTCGCCCTGGTAGTGTCCACGGGCCGCAAAGAAGCCCAGAGCACGTTCCGCAGCGGCCCGCTCCTGGTCGGCGCGCAGCACCACGGCGTCAAAACCGGAGCGCGCCATCAGGGGCATCATGTCCACCAGCACTTCGCCGGTGGCACGGATCTCGCCACCAAAGCGATAGCGGGCGCGCAGGATGTGGGCCTGGCTGTAGGCGCGGCCGTCCACCCACTTGGGGAACTGCAGCACCACCAGCGACAGCTTGGCCGCATCGGCTTCCAGCACTTCGATGTCGGTGTCATTGGGCAGGATCACGCCAACCGGCTTGTAATCAGTAGAGCCTTGTGCGGGCCACTGTTCGCGCACGGCATGCCACTGGCCCAGCGTCAGCAGGCTGTAGCTCTTGATTGGCGGGTGAGACATGGGGCCGTCTTCGCCGCCCACGGTGTGCCACTGGTCGTGATGGGTATCGATGAATTTCATGGTGTTCTTTCTCCGTGCATCACGCCCGATCAGGCTGCCTTGGCCGTGGAACGGCGAACGGCGTTCGCTGCGGCCTTGAACGGGTCGATGCCAATGCGCTTGACGGTGTCAACGAACTTCTCGTTGGCAGCACGTTGGCCCTTGTAGGTCTCGATCACGGCTTCGATCACATCCGTGACTTCATCGGCCGCAAACGAGGGGCCGATCACCTTGCCGGCCACGCTGGTGGGCGCGTGATCCGAGCCATCGGAGCCACCCAGGGTGACCTGATACCACTCGCTGCCGTCCTTGTCCACGCCCAGGATGCCGATGTGGCCCGTGTGGTGGTGGCCGCAGGAGTTGATGCACCCGGAGATGTGCAGGTCGATGTCGCCGATGTCGTAGAGCTCGTCCAGATCCTGGTAGCGCTCGATCAGGTCATTGGCGATGGGGATGGAGCGGGCGTTGGCCAGGGCGCAGAAGTCACCACCTGGGCAAGCGATCATGTCGCTGAGCAGGCCCAGGTTGGCCGAGGCCAGCGTGGCGGCCTTGGCGGCTTGCCACAGGGCAAACAGCTGGTCTTCGCGCACAAAGGGCAGCAACACGTTCTGGTCGTGTGTCACGCGCAGTTCGCCGCAGCTGAACTGATCGGCCATGTCGGCGATGGCGTCCATCTGGGCGTCGGTCACGTCACCAGGCGCCTGGCCCACACGCTTGACCGACAGGTGCACGTTCTTGTAGCCCTGTACCTTGTGGCCCTTCACATTGCGTTCCAACCACTTGCCGAACTGGGTCTTGTCGGCGTCGGACGCATCGGCAGGCAGGCCATTGCCGTCAGGCATGAAAGCCTTGACCGCCTCGGGGAAACCGAAGCCCACGTTCACGCGGTCGAACTCGGCCTGCGGGATGATGTGGGCCGCACCGTCGACGTCACGCGTCAGGATGTTGCTGAACTCCTGGTTGACCTGGTCGAAGAACTTCTGGCCTTCTGCCTTGACCAGAATCTTGATCCGGGCCTTGTACATGTTGTCGCGGCGGCCGTAGCGGTTGTACACGCGCACGATGGCTTCGATGTAGACCAGGATCTGCTGCCAGGGCACGAAGCTGTTGATCACCGTGCCAGTGATGGGCGTGCGGCCCATGCCACCGCCCACGATCACCTTGAAGCCAACTTCGCCTTCGTCGTCCTTGACCAGTTGCAGGCCAATGTCGTGCCAGTAGATGGCAGCGCGGTCTTCCTTGGCGCCACTCACCGCGATCTTGAACTTGCGGGGCAAGAAGGCGAACTCGGGGTGCAGCGTGGACCATTGGCGCAGCACTTCGCAATAGGGGCGTGCGTCGATGATCTCATCTTCAGCGACACCCACCATCGCGTCTGCCGTGATGTTGCGGATGCAGTTGCCCGACGTCTGGATGCCGTGCATGTTGACTTCAGCCAGCAGGTCCATCACATCGGCGCTCTTGGCCAGCGGAATCCAGTTGTACTGAACGTTCTGGCGCGTCGTGAAGTGGGCGTAGCCGCGGTCGTACTCGCGGGCGATCTTCGCCAGCTGGCGGATCTGCTTGCTCGACATCTCGCCGTAAGGCACGGCCACGCGCAGCATGGGCGCATGGCGTTGCACATACCAGCCGTTTTGCAGGCGCAGTGGGCGGAACTCGTCATCGCCCAGCTTGCCAGCCAGGTTGCGCTCCAGCTGGTCGCGGAACTGGGCCGCACGCTGGCGGACGAACTGTTTGTCAAATTCGGTGTACTGATACATGGCAAGTCTCCCGCACTCAAGCAGGGTGTCGATGTGTCAAATCTGCCTGGCACGTCACCCCGAGGGGTGAACTGTGCGGCGGCGGTTCTGTTTGTGGATCAAGCGGTCAGCAAAACCTTCTTGGCAGCAAGGACCAGGCAGGCGCAAAGCGCAAAACGCGTGATTGTCTCAGGCAAATGCTTGGTCAGCTTGGCGGCCACCCAGATTGCGGGGATGGAGCCGATCAACAATTCGACCAGCAGCACCCAGTTGACGTTGCCCAGCGACGCGTGGCCTAAGCCGGCGACGATGGTCAGAGGCACCGCATGCGCGATGTCACTGCCAACCAGGCGTTTCATGTCCAGGCGAGGGTAGAGCAGCAGGATCATGGTGGCGCCCAGTGCACCAGCACCGATGGAGCTCAAGGACACCAGCACGCCCAGAATGGCGCCACACAGCACCGTCAGCGGGCCGCGGCGCTCGCGGGTGATCCAGCGCTCCAGCCAGATGCCGACCTTGTACCAGACCGGACGAAACGCCACGGTCACGGCGGTCAGCAGCAAGGCGATGCCCAAAGCGTAGGCCAGGGCACTGTCGCCACTCTTGTGGATCCCGAACTGATGCATGGCAAACAGCGTGAGGATGGTGGCGGGAATGCTGCCCAGCAGGAGCTTTTTGACGATGTGATAGTCGACATGGCCTTCGCGATGGTGCGCGACGGAGCCTGACACCTTGGTCAGACCGGCAAACCACAGGTCGGTGCCAATGGCCACCGCTTTGTCGAGACCAAAGACCGAAATCAGCAGCGGCGTCATCAAAGAGCCGCCACCCACGCCGGTCAGCCCCACAATCGAGCCCACGCCGGCCCCGGCAGCAACAGCCGTCCAATCGAAATTCATTAAACGCTTCAGCTTTCTGAACGCGCCCGCAAGCAGCAAGAGCATGGCGGGCAGTTTGAAGGAGGTTGAAATGTAGAAAACTTTTATATAAATGAAAAGAACAGTTTTGGAAGTTGTTTATTCCTTTGTGGAATATAGAGGGCTCAAGAGGTACGCCGCACTGGGCGCAGCGTTGACGTTGAGTGCCTGCAGCGTTTTCCAGGCGCCCGTGACGCCTCCTCCACCGCCTGTGGCGTCCATCGCCGTGACGCCCAAGCCCGCGCCACGGCCCCCGAAGATCGGGTTGGCGCTGGGCGGTGGTGCCGCGCGTGGTTTTGCCCACATTGGCGTGTTGCAGGTGCTGGAAGAGCAGGGCATCAAGCCCGATCTGATCGTCGGCACCTCGGCGGGTAGTGTGGTCGCTGCGCTCTACGCCTCAGGCAAGACCCCGGCCGAGTTGACCACGATGGCCATGACGCTGGACGAGTCCTCCATCACCGACTGGGTATTCCCCGGGCGATCTCTATTAAAAGGTGAGGCGCTGGCCAAATTCGTGCGCAGCCTGACGGGGGGCAAGCAGATCGAGAGCATGCGTTTGCCACTGGGCATCGTCGCCGCAGACCTGCAAAACGGGCAGCCTATCCTGTTTCGCCGAGGCGACCCAGGCATGGCGGTGCGGGCGTCCAGCTCGGTTCCAGGCGTGTTCGAGCCCGTCAAGATTGGCGGGCGTGAGTACATTGACGGCGGTGCCGTGTCGCCCATCCCGGTTCGTTACGCCAAGCAGATGGGCGCCGACGTCGTGATCGCGGTGGACATCTCGGCCATTCCCGAAGGGCAGCCTACGAAGGGCGCCGTGGACATCCTCCTGCAGACCTTCAACATCATGGGGCATGCCATCAGCCAGTTCGAGTTGCAGGACGCCGATGTCGTGATGCGTCCCAAACTGGAGGGCATCGGCAGCGCCGAATTCAGCGCACGCCGACTGTCCATCCTGGCAGGGCGTGAAGCCGCCCTGATGGTGATGCCCCAGTTGAAGGAGCGCATCGCCGCCAAGACCCGTTGATCCGAGGCGCCGCGAGTGCGGTGCCCAGGCTCAGCGAGGCGTACCGAAAGGCGCGCCCGTGAGCTTGAAACCATCCTTGATGGCGCGTTTGGCAAACCAGCCCGTGTTCATTTCCAGCACGAAGCGCACCGGTTTGGTCGAGCAGTGTGGGTCCAGCGTTTGCGGCTTCATCTCATCCACGTTCACCACCGTGCCATCGTCGGCCACAAAGGCGACGGACAGCGGGATGAGCGTGTTCTTCATCCAGAAGCACTGTTTGCCAGGACGGTCGAAGATGAAGATCATGCCCTCATTGGCGCCCATGCTCGTGCGGTGCATCAGGCCAATCTCGTGCTCCTGAGGGGTCTGAGCCACTTCTGCCTTGATGTTGTGCATACCCGCACCCAGTTGCACGGTCGGGAGGTGCTGGGCGCGATCCTGGGCCCAGGCGCTGGCGCTCAGGCTTGTTGCTGCGATGCACAAGCTGATCGCGCCAAAAACCGCTTTCAAGGCTGGAATGCCGGCAACTTGAAACACAATCCGAGACATTGCGTTGATCCTTGTTGGGGTAAACCCGTAAATTTTCGTGTAGATTGCCCGCCTGTGTCGCCCCAGACCCCGTCAGGGTGACCCCATATGGCAGCCCGACTGTATCAGCGAGCCCGATGAACCCTGCGCCCTCCCAACTCACCAATCCTGTGGCAACGCCTCTGGAGCCGCTGACGTCTGCGCAGGTGGCGGGGTTGGATGATCCTGCCTTGCTGTCTCAGTGCATCGTCGAGATGCCCGCGGGCAGCAGCATGCGCCGCATCGGCTTGGGCTTGTCGGGCATGTACTGCGCGGCCTGCTCGATCACGATCGAAGACGCCATCCTGCGTGTGCCGGGTGTGAAGGAGGTACAGGTTCAGGCAGCGTCACAGCGCGCGCGCATCCTGCTGGACCCTGCACGCACGAAACTGTCCGACATCGTGAGCGCCGTTCAACGGGCTGGCTATCGGGCCTGGCCAGATGCGGCAGCGAGGGCGGGTAACGAGCGCCTGCTGGAGCGCCGCAAATTGCTCTGGCGTCTGTCCGTGGCCGCCTTTTGCATGATGCAGATCATGATGGTCACGACCATGCAGTACGTGGCCGGGCCGGACGCCATTCCCAGGGATCTGTGGAATCTGATGAACTGGGCTGGTTGGGTGCTCAGCCTGCCGGTCATGTTCTTCTCGTGCGGGCCCTTCTTTTCCGGCGCGTGGCGCGCGGCTCGGCAGGGCCACATCTCGATGGACACGCCTGTTGCCCTGGGCATCGCCGCGACCTTCATCACCAGCACGGCCGCCAGTTTCGGCGGGCACGCGATCTTCGGTCACGAGGTGTATTTCGACTCGCTGACCATGTTCGTCACCTTCCTGCTGGGTGGGCGCTGGCTGGAAAGCCGTGCCCGAGAAAAAGTCACCCAATCGCTGGAGTCGCTCCTGGTTCGTCTGCCTGAGGCGGTCGATCGGGTGGTCGCGTCTGACGCGGCATCGGCAGACATCACCGCCGCCCAGACCGAGTCCATCCCCATCTCTTCCCTCAAGCACGGCGATCGCGTTCGCGTGGCGGTCGGGCAGGTTTTCCCGGCTGACGGCCAGATCCTGGTGGGCAAAACCGAGGTCGATGAAGCGATGTTGACTGGCGAGTCGCGAGCCATGCCCAGGCAGGTCGGGCAGATGGTCGTGGCCGGCAGCATGAACCTGGGTGCACCCGTCTGGATGACCGTTGAGCGATTGGGGCCGGATACCCGCTACCAGCAAATCGTGTCGCTCGTGCAGCAGGCCATGACCGAAAAGCCGGGCTGGATGCGTCAGGCGGACCGCATCGCGGGGCCGTTCTTGTGGGGCGTGCTGGTGCTGGCGGCCGGTTCGGCCGTGGCCTGGCAGTTCATCGACCCCGCCCGTTCGGTCTGGGTGGCGGTGTCGGTGCTCGTCGTGACCTGCCCATGTGCCTTGTCGTTGGCGGCCCCTTCTGCCTTGCTGACAGCGGCCGGAGCCATGGCCAAACAAGGTCTGCTGGTGCGGCGTCTGGATGCGCTGGAGGCGCTGGCCCACGTTGATCGCATCTATTTTGACAAGACCGGCACGCTCACCGAAGGCGAGTTGCGCGTCGTGGGGCTGGTCACGGAGCAGGGCGCGCACGAACTGTCTTCGGGCTTGTCAAGCCAGTGGGCCTCGCGCTGGCAGATGGCCGCGGCACTGGCATCCCATTCTCAGCATCCCTTGTCAAAGTCCCTGGTGAAGGCGGCGCAGGATGCGGGCGGATGGCAGGGACAGTCGTGGCTGGATGTGCGCGAGCACGCAGGCAAGGGCGTGGAGGCTCGAGACCAGGACGGCCGGGCCTGGCGCCTGGGTTCGCGACACTGGGTGCTGGAAGGGGCGAGTGCAGATATCGATCATTGGGCGTCGCAGGCCGACGAGGCACGTGTGTGGCTCGCAGCCCGGGCAGAGCAGGGTGGTTTTGATGCGCGCAGTGTGACGGGCTTCGTATTTGACGAGACGTTCCGCCCCGAAGCCGGCCCCGCCATAAAGCGACTGACGGCCCTGGGATGCCAGTCCGCCCTGTTGTCTGGCGATCAGGAAAGTCGGGTAGTTGCTGCAGCGCAACATTTGAGTGCGCATGGTGAAATCGTGATCGCCAAGGCCCACGCCACGCCCGAAGACAAGCTTCAGGTGATTGCGCAAGTGCAGTCCCAGGGGCACCGCGTCGCCGTGGTGGGGGATGGCATCAACGATGCCCCCGTGCTGGCCAAGGCCGATGTCTCGATCGCGCTTGACCAGGGCGCGGCACTGGCGCAATCTCAGGCGGATCTGATCGTGCTGGGCGGGCGCCTGCTGGGGGTGCCGCTCGCCGTGGAAACCGCCAGGCGTGCGATGCGCATCGTCAAGCAGAACCTGGCCTGGGCCGCGTTTTACAACATCAGTTGCATTCCTCTGGCCCTGATGGGGCTGCTGCCTCCCTGGTTGGCGGGGTTGGGCATGGCACTCAGTTCACTGGGTGTGGTCCTGAATGCGCTTAGACTCGGCGCCTTCCGCGCTTGAGGCGGGTACACAACATGGAAATCCTCTACGTCCTCATCCCCGTGTCCGTTTTGCTGGTGCTGGCTGTACTGGCTGTGCTGGGCTGGGCCGTCAACAGTGGACAGTTTGAGGACATCGAACAAGAAGGTCTGCGCATATTGCAGCCCGAAGGGCAAACAGATGGGGGCAACGTTGAGCCTCATCAAGAATAACCAGAGGTTTGCCCTCACAATTTAGTCTGTAACAAAGGAGAAAAAGAGATGGCAACCACCCACTCTGCCACGTACAACGATGGAGTTGTCCGGGCTTTTGCCATTTGCGCCGTGGTTTACGGCGTAGTTGGCATGGCCGTCGGTGTCCTCATCGCGTCCCAGTTGGCATGGCCGGAGCTGAATTTCGGCATCCCATGGCTGACCTACGGTCGGCTGCGTCCACTGCATACCAATGCGGTGATTTTTGCTTTTGGGGGCTGCACCCTGTTTGCGACGTCCTACCACGTCGTGCAACGCACCTGCCAGACGCGCCTGTTCGCCGGGCCGCTCGCCACGTTCACCCTGATCGGGTGGAATCTGGTGATCCTGCTGGCCGTCGTCACCTTGCCGCTGGGTCTGACCTCCGGCAAAGAGTACGCCGAACTGGAGTGGCCAATTGACCTGCTGATCACGCTGGTCTGGGTGGCCTACGCCGTTGTGTTCTTCGGGACCGTCGGCACACGCAAGATCCGTCACATCTATGTGGCGAACTGGTTCTTCGGCTCCTTCATCATTGCCGTGGCCCTGCTGCACATCGTGAACAGCGTGGCCATTCCCGTGATGTCCAGCGACGGTCTGCTGGCCAGCGTCCTGCAACCTCACTCCTACTCTGCCTACGCCGGCGTGCAGGACGCCATGATCCAGTGGTGGTACGGGCACAATGCAGTGGGCTTCTTCCTGACTGCCGCCTTCCTGGGCATGATGTATTACTACATTCCCAAGCAAGCCGGCATGCCCGTTTACTCGTATCGCCTGTCGATCGTGCACTTCTGGGCGCTGATCTTCACCTACATGTGGGCGGGTCCTCACCACCTGCACTACACCGCGCTGCCTGACTGGACCCAATCCGTCGGCATGGTGTTCTCGCTGATTCTGCTGGCACCTTCCTGGGGCGGCATGATCAACGGCATCATGACCCTGTCGGGTGCCTGGTACAAGCTGCGTGACGACGCCATCCTGAAGTTCCTGATCGTGGCCCTGTCGTTCTACGGCATGTCTACCTTCGAAGGTCCGATGATGTCCATCAAGACCGTGAACTCGCTGTCGCACTACACCGACTGGACTGTCGGCCACGTGCACTCCGGGGCCTTGGGCTGGGTGGGTCTGATCTCGATGGGTTCGTTGTACTACCTGATTCCCCGCATGTTCGGTCGTACCACGATGTACTCCGTTCCCGCCATCTCGCTGCACTTCTGGGCTGCGACCATCGGCATCGTGCTCTACATCGCTGCAATGTGGATTGCCGGTGTGATGCAAGGCCTGATGTGGCGCGCTGTGAACCCTGACGGTACCTTGGTCTACACCTTTGTGGAAAGCGTGAAGGCAACCTATCCGTTCTACGTGATCCGCGTGGCCGGTGGTCTGCTGTACCTGGGCGGCATGATCCTGATGCTGTGGAACACCGTGATGACCGCGATCTCTGGTCGCGCCGTCGATGCGGTTATCCCTCAGCCTGCTCACGCCTGATAAGGAGAACAACATGGCTGACAACAACCACAAAGTGAAGTTCTTCTCGCACGAGAAGATCGAGACCAGCAACACGCTGATGATCGTGCTGACGCTGTTCGTGGTGCTCTTCGGGGCACTGGTCGAAATCGTTCCGCTGTTCTTCCAGCACAGCACGACCGAACCCGTGCCTGGTCTGAAGCCCTACACCTCACTGCAACTGGCAGGTCGTGATGTCTACCTCCGCGAAGGCTGCTACAACTGCCACTCGCAGATGATCCGTCCCTTCCGTGCAGAGACCCTGCGCTACGGGCACTACTCCATGGCTGGCGAGTTCGTGTACGACCACCCCTTCCAATGGGGCTCCAAGCGTACCGGTCCTGACCTCCATCGTGTGGGCGGCAAGTACTCCGACGAATGGCACGTTGCGCACTTGCGCAACCCACGTGATGTGGTGCCCGAGTCGAACATGCCTGCCTACCCCTGGCTGGAACAGAACAAGGTTGACCCTGCCGGCATGGCGCCTCGCATGAAGGCGCTGCGCACGGTGGGTGTGCCTTACAGCGATGCAGATATCGCCGGCGCTGCCGACGAAGTCAAGGACAAGACCGAGCTTGATGCCGTGATTGCCTACCTGCAGGTGCTGGGTACAGCTGTCAAATAAGGAGCGACGCACATGGACATCATTGTCGTGAGAAGCATTTTCACCGTTGTGTGTCTGTGCGTTTTCGTGGGCATTGTTGCTTGGGCTTTCAAGCGCGGCAACAAGGCCCAGTTCGAGGAGGCAGGCCGCCTGCCCCTCGCAGAAGATTGACTGGAGGCTCAGATATGAGCGACTTCATTAACAATGGATGGTCGTGGTACGTCATCGCGATCGTGGTGTTTGGTCTCGTTTACTGCGCCATCGTTCTGATCGGTGCAGCCAAGCACAAGGTCATCTATGACGCACAAGGCAATGTCGACAAGACGACAGGTCACATCTGGGATGGCGACTTGCGCGAGTTGAACAACCCGTTGCCTCGCTGGTGGCTGTTCCTGTTCATCATCACCTTGGCCTTTGCTGGTGGTTACCTGGCCTTGTATCCCGGTCTGGGCGACAACAAGGGTACGCTGGGCTGGAGTTCCAAGGGGCAGCTGGAAGCCGAAATGGCCAAGGCCAAGGTTGAGCAAGACAAGATCTTCGCCGCGTTCAAGAACGCTTCGGTGGAAGACCTGGCTCGCGACCCTAAGGCTCACGCCATCGGAGAGCGCCTGTTCCTGAACAACTGCGCGGCCTGTCACGGCTCCGATGCCAAGGGCAACAAGGGCTTCCCGAACCTGACCGACGGTGATTGGCTGCATGGCGGTTCGCCCGAGAAGATCATCGAGACCGTCACGCATGGTCGTCGTGGTCAGATGCCTGTGATGTCCGCTGCGGTCGGTACCCCTGAGGAAGTGCGTCAGGTGGCGAACTATGTTCTGAGCCTGTCTGGTGCTGGCCACAACTCGATCTCTGCGGAGCTGGGCAAGGCCAAGTTCAAGCAGGCTTGTGCGGCCTGTCACGGCGCGGACGGCAAGGGCAACCAGGCTATTGGCGCGCCCAACCTGACCGACAAGATCTGGCTGCATGGCTTCGGCGAAGAAGCCATCATGAGCATGGTCAACAAGGGCAAGCTCAACGTCATGCCGGCTCAGGATACACGCCTGTCGGAAGATCAGATCAAGCTGGTCGCCTCCTACGTGTGGAGCCTTTCTCACACAACACAGACGGCTGCCGCTCAATAAGAGCTGCAAGACCGTGCAAGGAGCCCCTCAATAGCTTGATATCTGTCAAGTGGGGCTCTAAAGTCAAGCGGTGGATCTCTGATTTTGATACCCTATAGGGTATTCATCGGGTCCACCGCTTTTTCCATTTGCGCCATGACTGACACCAGCACAAGCCCCCCTGATCCCAAGCGCGTCATCCCTATTCAGCCCGACCCTGCGGCCGCACAGGCGCGCCGGGAGGAGGTGGTGTCGCTCTACAAAAAGAGCGAGAAAATCTACGCGCGAGAAGTGGCCGGCTGGTTCGCCAACTGGCGTTACGCACTCATCTGGATCACCCAGATCGTGTTTTATGGCACGCCCTGGTTGATGTGGAATGACCGCCAGGCCGTTCTGTTTGACCTGAGTGTTCGCCGCTTTTACATGTTCAATCTGGTCCTGTATCCGCAGGACTTCATCTACCTCACTGCGCTGCTGGTGATTTCCGCGTATGGCCTGTTCCTGTTCACGACAGTGGCGGGGCGGCTGTGGTGTGGATATGCCTGCCCTCAAACGGTCTACACGGAAATGTTCATGTGGATCGAGAACAAGATCGAGGGCAACCGTGCCAAGCGCATGAAGATGGACAAGTCGCCCTGGACGGTCGACAAGCTCTGGCGCAAGTTGGCCAAACACGGTGCCTGGATCACGCTGGCCTTGTGGACGGGCTATACCTTCGTAGGGTATTTCACGCCGATTCGGGTCCTGGCCGCAGAAGTCGTCTCCTTTGGCATGGGCCCCTGGGAAGTCTTCTGGGTGTTCTTCTACGGTTTCGCAACCTATGGCAATGCGGGCTTCATGCGCGAGCAGGTTTGCAAATACATGTGCCCGTATGCGCGCTTTCAGAGTGCCATGTTTGACCGAGACACGCTGATCATCTCTTATGACGCCAAGCGAGGCGAGCCTCGCGGTTCTCGCTCACGCAAGACGGACGCGCAGTCGAAGGGGCAGGGCGATTGCGTGGACTGCACACTGTGCGTACAGGTTTGCCCAACCGGCATCGATATCCGCAAGGGCCTGCAGTACGAATGTATAGGATGTGCCGCTTGTATCGACGTTTGTGATTCGGTCATGGACAAGATGGGCGCGCCCCGCGGTCTGATCCGTTATGCCACGCTCAACTCGATGGACAACGGTTGGGGGAGCAAGGAAATGTGGGCGCGGGTCACCCGTCCTCGCGTGCTGATCTATACGGCAATCCTTTTTATTGTTCTGGGCGTCTTTGCGTCGAGCCTGTATTCGCGACCGCCGTTCCGAGTTGACATTGTTCGCGATCGCGGATCTCTCGCGCGCATCGTCGATGAAGGGTACGTTGAGAACGTCTATCGAATCCAGTTGATGAACGCCAGCGAATCCGTTCAGAAGTACCGTGTGGGTGTCGAGCAGTTGAGTCAATCGCTGGTCAAGGGCGGTGAAGATCTGGTTCTGGGCCCGGCCGAAGCGCGTTGGGTGCCCATTTCCGTCAAGGTGCCGCCAGAGGTGGCGGCGCGGATGGGGTCGGGTGCCTTCCCGATGACCGTGGTGGTCGAGCAGATTCGTCAAGGCGATCAGCCCCAAGTGCACGTTCGCGAAAAATCAACATTCATGGTCCCTCGATGAAGGGCGCAGGAGCAGTCATGTCCTCATCTGAAAACAAGCAGCCTGGTCAGGGCGAGCAATCCAAGCCCTGGTGGCGCTACCCCATCGTCTGGATGGTCGTGGCAGGGCCTGCTGCAGTCGTCGTGGCCTCTTTCTACACGGCATCATTGGCCATCAAGCACGTCGATCCCGTGCTGGATACGTCTGCAGGTCAGGTGAAAACGCCTTCGCAAGCACCGGCCGTCAAGGCGCGTAATCACTCGGCCGAGCCGGCACGCGAACCTGCAGATCGGTGATTCCCCTAGGTGGGCTACCCCCGCATTTAGGGGTTAGTCCTCGATCCTTTGTGCACCCGGAGTAGGAATATGTGATCTGTGTCCCAGTTCAACGAAGGAGAACCGAATGACACAGCGCGTCCTACACGCAGCCCAGATCCTGTGGCCGGCCTTTCTGATCGCCGGCGTCCTTGAGATGGTGGTCTTCTCCTGGGTGGATCCCACCTTGTTGAGGATCGGGCAATGGCAACCAGATGCCCAGACGACCTACAGTCTGGCGTTCTTCGTGTTCTGGGGGTTGGTGACGCTGTCATCGCTCCTGAGCCACTGGATGATGAAAACATCGGACTCCGGTGTCGAGCAGCGCAGAGCGCGCCGCCACGCACGTCGCCAGCATGTCCACAATCATGCGTGAATGAAAAAGGCCCGTTGAAACGGGCCTTTGTTCTTTCAGTTGGTGCTTGCTGATCAGCAGCGCACGCTGTTGACCAATGCTTTCAGGCCGGCCTCATCCGTGATGCGAATGTCGCGTTGTTTGACCTCCAGCAGACCATCTTCCTGAAATTTGGAGAAGGTGCGGCTCACCGTTTCCAGCTTCAGGCCCAGGTAACTGCCAATTTCCTCGCGGGTCATGCGCAGCACCAGTGCTGACGCCGAGAAGCCTCGTGCATGCAGGCGTTGCGTCAGGTTCAGCAGGAAGGCCGCCAGGCGCTCTTCGGCGCGCATGCTCCCCAGGAGCAGCATCACGCCATGGTCGCGCACAATCTCGCGGCTCATGATCTTGTGGAACTGATGCTGGAGATCCGAGAACTCGCGGGACAGGTCTTCCAGTTGCGAATAAGGGATCACGCAAACTTGCGAATCTTCCAATGCAATGGCGTCGCAGGCGTGGCGGTCGGTGCTGATGCCGTCCAGGCCCAACAACTCACCTGCCATCTGGAAGCCCGTGACCTGATCGCGGCCATCTTCCGACGATACACGCGTCTTGAAGAATCCAGTGCGCACGGCATAAACGGAGCGGAAGGGGTCGCCTGTATGAAAAAGCGCATCGCCGCGCTTGACCGTTTTGCGGGTGGCAACCAGTGAATCCAGGTGGGACAGTTGAGGTGCAGACAGCCCCACGGGCAGGCACAGTTCGCGCAGATTGCAGCTGGAACAGGCGACTTTGAAGGTGTCGTATTTCATGGAACAGCCAGACGTACCGCAATGGTCGCTGTGAGAGTGAGAATGAGCGGTCGAATCTGCGGCAGACACGTCTGTAATCGGAAAAGTACTGTTCAGCATGAGGAACCTCAAAGGTTGCCCGATTGTTGCTGCTTCCCCGTTCTAGACCTTGAGCCAGATCAACCCAATAAGGCGACAGTTTGGCACAGTCCCTCGCATGAGTGAATCGGTCCTGCTATCAAATCATGCTGCTCCTGTTATTTCCGGAGAGATCCTGACTCGTCTGGATGTTAGCGGGCCGCGCTATACCTCCTATCCGACGGCCGACCGTTTCGTGGAGGCCTACGGGCCCTCCCAGTATGTGCAGGCGCTGCAACAGCGCGTTGAAGGCGGTGGCGCCGTTGGTGGCGCCGCCACGCCGCTGTCGATTTATGTCCACATTCCTTTTTGCGAGTCGGTCTGCTATTACTGCGCCTGCAACAAGGTCATTACCAAGCATCATGAGCGCGCAGCCGAGTACCTGGAGGCCTTGCGCACGGAAATCGACATGACCGTGGCCCAGCTCGGGCGAGGTCAGGCCGTGTCGCAGTTGCACTTTGGCGGCGGCAGCCCTACTTTCCTGTCCGATGACGAACTGGAGGGGCTGCTCACCACCCTGCAATCTGCCTTTCGCTTCGTGCCAGGTGGCGAGTATTCGATTGAAATCGACCCCAGGACCATCGATGCAGGGCGCCTCAAGCGCCTGGCCGCCATGGGATTCAATCGCCTGAGCTTCGGTGTGCAGGATTTCGATCCCCATGTTCAACAGGCTGTGCACCGTGTGCAACCGTTCGAGCAAGTGGCGGAGTTGATGCAGGCGGCGCGCGCCGAAGGCTTCGAATCCATCAACATGGATCTGATCTATGGCTTGCCCAAGCAATCCTTGGAGAGCTTCCAGCGCACGCTCACGCAGGTGTCGAGCCTCAAGCCGGATCGCATCGCGCTGTACGCCTATGCGCACTTGCCGCAGCGCTTCAAGCCGCAGCGTCGCATTGACGCGTCCGCGCTGCCCAAGGCCGAGGACAAGATCGGCATGCTGTCGATGGCCATCAACCACTTCGGTGGGTCGGGCTATGACTACATCGGCATGGATCACTTTGCCTTGCATCACGACAGCTTGGCTGTGGCGCGCAGGCAAGGGCGCCTGCATCGCAACTTCCAGGGTTACAGCACCCATCCGGACAGTGACCTGATTGGGCTGGGTGTGTCCGCCATCGGCCGCGTTGGAGCGCATTATTGCCAGAACGCCAAGACGCTGGATGAGTATTACGACTCGCTGCGCCGGCGCGAATTCCCGATCGTGCGGGGCTTGATGCTGTCCCGCGATGACTTGGTGCGCCGTGCCGTCATCATGGCCGTCATGTGCCAGGGGCGCGTTGATATCGAATCGATAGAACTCGCTTACCTGATCGATTTCAGGCAATACTTCGCCACTGAACTGCGCCAGTTGGAGCCGCTCGTGGAGTCGGGGTTGGTGCAGCTGGAGTCTGATGGTGTTCGGGTTACCGCCCTTGGTTGGTATTTCGTGCGTGCCATTGCGATGGTGTTTGACAGGCACCTCCAGGCCGACAAGAAGGTCGAGCGCTTCTCGCGCATCATCTGACCGCTGGCATGAAAGGAGCTGGGCATGCTGTCCAGCTTGATGCTGACCGCTTTCCTGATGGGCCTTGGCGGTATACCGCACTGTGCCGCCATGTGTGGTGCGGCCTGTGCCGCACTTCTTCCCCGTGGCGTTCCCTTGATCAGCCTGGCAGGCAGGTGTCTGGGGTATGCGTTGCTGGGCGCCGTGGCCGCGGCCAGTTTTGGCGCGGCCGCCCAATGGGGGCGTCAGTTCTCGTTTTTGCAGCCGCTGTGGATGCTGGCTCAAGCTCTGGTTCTGGTGCTGGGGATCTTGCTGCTGGTCACGGGCGGCATACCCCGTCAGCTCGATGGCCTGGGGCAACAGGTTTATCGCGATGTGCGCGCCCGGCTGAGCGGCAGCGCACTATTCAGTGAGGGGGGCAAGCTGCGTGCGGTCTGGCCACTGGTGGCTGGTATGGCGTGGGCCCTGTTGCCTTGTGGCTTGTTGTATGCCTCCGTCATGGTGGCGGCATTGGCGCCGGACCCGGTGGGCGGTGCGATGGTGATGTTGGCTTTCGCTCTCCCTGGTGCATTGGGTGTGTGGGGCGCGCCCGCCGTGTTGAGATGGCTGTCCGCATGGCGTTCTCCTGCCGCGGTTGGCGCGGGTGCTCCAGCACCCGTCGCTACGTCTCAAAGCGAGTTGGCGCCTGTGCTGTGGCTCAAGTCGGAGCGCGGTGGCAATGGCTCGGCGGCTTGCTCGGGCGCGTCGGAGCGGGCGCAGTGGGTGGCATCATCTGCCTTGATCGATCCCCGGTGGGCTGTGCGTCTGTCCGGACTCATGCTGGTGGGCATGTCCGCCTGGGCGCTCTACCACCAGGTCATGGATCAATGGCGGGCCTGGTGTGCCTGATATGGCCTCGTGGGCGAGGCTAAATGGCAACCTATACCGGTAATCCCCTGGTCTTATTGCGTGCTGATTGAATCTGCTCGCGTAGAATTCTTTTTCACGCTGCCGATATCCATGGCAACGTTTTTTACGGAAACGCCAAACGCGGAGACCAAAACATGTATCAGCACATCAAAGTGCCCGAGGGCGGGCAGAAGATCACGGTGAACCCGGACTTTTCGCTCAACGTCCCCAACAACCCCATCATTCCCTATATTGAAGGTGACGGCACCGGCTTTGATATCACCCCGGTGATGATCAAGGTGGTCGATGCGGCCGTCGCCAAGTCCTATGGCGGTCAGCGCCAGATCCACTGGATGGAGATCTACGCCGGTGAAAAGTCCACCCGCGTTTATGGCCCCGATGTGTGGCTGCCTGAAGAAACGCTGGGCGTACTGAAGGACTACGTTGTGTCCATCAAGGGCCCGTTGACCACGCCCGTCGGCGGCGGCATCCGCTCCTTGAACGTCGCGCTGCGCCAGGAACTGGATCTGTATGTCTGCCTGCGCCCCGTCGTGTATTTCAAGGGTGTGCCTTCTCCGGTGAAAGAGCCAGAAAAGATCGATATGGTGATCTTCCGTGAGAACTCGGAAGACATTTACGCCGGTATCGAGTTCGAAGCGCAGAGCGACAAGGCCAAGAAGCTGATTGCGTTCCTGCAGACCGAGTTCGGCGTCAAGAAGATCCGCTTCCCTGAAACCTCGGGTATCGGCATCAAGCCGGTATCCAAGGAAGGCACCGAGCGCCTGGTTCGCAAGGCCTTGCAATACGCCATCGACAATGACAAGCCCAGCGTGACCATCGTGCACAAGGGCAACATCATGAAGTACACCGAAGGTGGCTTCCGTGACTGGGGCTACGCGCTGGCTCAGAACGAGTTCGGTGCCGAGCTGATGGATGGCGGCCCATGGTGCAAGTTCAAGAACCCCAAGACGGGCAAGGACATCGTCGTCAAGGATGCGATCGCTGACGCGTTCCTGCAGCAGATTTTGCTGCGTCCCGCCGAGTACAGCGTGATTGCCACCCTGAACCTCAATGGCGATTACATCTCGGATGCGCTGGCTGCGCAGGTGGGCGGCATCGGTATCGCCCCTGGCGCTAATCTTTCTGACTCGGTGGCCATGTTTGAAGCCACGCACGGCACGGCGCCCAAGTATGCTGGCAAGGACTATGTGAACCCCGGTTCCGAGATCCTGTCGGCCGAAATGATGCTGCGCCACATGGGCTGGTTTGAGGCTGCCGACATGATCATCAGCGCCATGAACAAGGCCATCCAAGGCAAGAAGGTCACTTATGACTTCGCCCGATTGATGGATGGCGCGACGCAGGTGTCGTGCTCTGGCTTTGGTCAAGTGTTGATTGACAACATGTGACAGCGTGATCTGGCTGTTGAAGTAAAAAAGCCCGCTCGATGAGCGGGCTTTTTTGTGCGCCATTCATTGAAACAATGAATGGCGGTAACTTGATGATCAGTGTGGCAGGCTGTGCCCCGTGCTGCCATGCTCTCGGAAGTGCATGTCGCTCAGTGCATCCGGAGTAAGCTCCGTGCCTGCGGTGCCGTCGACCTGCTGGATGTTCTGGGCGAGCATGCCTTTAGGGCCGGCAACAAGTTCATATTGAACCTTGGAGCCTTGCTTGAGCGTGCGGAACCCGTCCATCTGAATGGCCGAAAAATGAGCGAAGACGTCGCCTCCGCCTTGATCAGGCTCGATGAAACCAAACCCTTTGGCATCATTGAACCATTTGACAGTGCCTGTGGCCATCTGCCCCTCCTACGTTAATTTGTTGTCATTTTCTGAGTGCTGGATGGACCTGTCAAGTGCTGCGGCGCACCAAAATCATTGCCAGATGTGGTGAATGATTTCATATTGCAAAAAAAGCATGGGTGGCTTGACGAACTTGCGCACTTTGACAACAGCAGGTGGGCATGAAGATTGCGCTCAGCCAAAGTGGTCCGGCAAAAAGTCTTGTGTCTGCCGTGAATTTCCTACCCTTGAACTGGGGTCGGTTACCCCAAGATGACAAGACATGATCGCGGACCGTCTCTTAGAATCATTTTCATGACAAATCCGTTTCCCACCCGGTCGTCCGCGACACCTCCTGGCCCAGCCGAGGATGGGCAGGGTGCTGCCGTTGCAGAGAAAGAAGCGCTCGCGCTGGAGCCGCCCAAGCTCTATCAAGTCGTCATGCTCAATGACGATTTCACGCCCATGGAGTTCGTTGTCCTAGTATTGCAGGAGCATTTCCGGCACGATATAGAGACGGCGACGCAGATCATGCTAAAAATCCACCACGAAGGTCGTGGTGTGTGCGGTGTCTATACCAAGGACGTCGCGGCCACGAAGGTCGAACTTGTTCTTGCCGCCGCCCGCCAAGCCGGGCACCCCCTGCAGTGCATTCTGGAGACCGCATGATTGCGCAAGAGTTGGAAGTGAGTCTGCACATGGCCTTCGTCGAGGCCAGACAGCAACGCCATGAGTTCATCACCGTGGAGCATTTGCTGCTGGCCCTGACAGACAACCCCTCTGCTTCCGAGGTGTTGAAGGCTTGCGCCGCCAATCTGGATGAGCTGCGCAAGAACCTGGATCAATTCGTCAGGGACAACACCCCGACGGTTGGTGGCACGGATGAGGTGGATACGCAGCCTACGTTGGGCTTCCAGCGTGTGATCCAGCGCGCCATCATGCATGTCCAGTCCTCTGGCAGTGGCAAGAAGGAAGTGACCGGCGCCAACGTGCTGGTCGCGATCTTCGGCGAGAAGGATTCACATGCGGTTTACTACCTGCACCAGCAGGGTGTGACCCGTCTGGACGTCGTCAACTTCATCGCACACGGTATCCGCAAGGCCGATCCTCCCGAGGCTGCCAAGTCTTCGTCCGAGCCGGGCCAGCCCGAAGCGGAGAAGGAAGAAGCCGAAGGCAAGGCCTCGCCGCTGGAACAGTACACGCAAAATCTCAACCAGATGGCCCGTGAAGGCAAGATCGATCCGCTTATCGGTCGTGACTCCGAAGTCGAGCGCGTGATTCAGGTGTTGTGCCGCCGCCGCAAGAACAATCCCTTGCTGGTGGGCGAAGCTGGCGTGGGCAAGACCGCCATTGCGGAAGGTCTGGCTTGGCGTATCACACAAAATGATGTGCCAGACGTGCTGGCTGATGCCGAAGTCTATGCGCTTGACATGGGCGCGCTGCTGGCAGGTACCAAGTACCGTGGTGACTTCGAGCAACGCCTGAAGGCTGTGATCAAGCAGTTGAAGGAGCAGCCGGGTTCTGTGCTGTTCATCGACGAGATCCACACTTTGATTGGCGCGGGCGCTGCTTCCGGCGGCACCCTGGATGCCAGCAATTTGCTCAAGCCTGCCTTGAGCTCCGGGCAGTTGAAGTGCATCGGTGCGACCACGTTCACGGAGTACCGCGGCATCTTCGAGAAGGACGCGGCCTTGTCGCGGCGCTTCCAGAAGGTGGAAGTGGCTGAGCCATCCGTCGAGCAAACCATTGAGATCCTCAAGGGCTTGAAGTCACGCTTCGAGGAGCACCACAGCGTGAAGTACGCCCTGGGTGCCTTGCAGGCTGCGGCGGAGTTGTCTGCCAAGTTCATCAACGATCGCCATCTGCCTGACAAGGCGATTGACGTGATCGACGAGGCGGGTGCTGCGCAACGTATCCTGCCCAAGAGCAAGCAGAAAAAGACCATCACCCGAGCCGAGGTGGAAGACATCGTGGCCAAGATTGCCCGCGTGCCTTCAACATCCGTCTCCAGTGATGACCGGTCCAAGCTCAAGAATCTGGATCGTGACCTCAAGAGCGTGGTGTTCGGTCAGGATGCGGCGATCGATGCGCTGTCGTCTGCCATCAAGATGGCGCGCTCCGGTCTGGGCAAACCAGACAAGCCGATTGGCTCCTTCCTGTTCTCCGGCCCTACGGGCGTCGGCAAGACGGAAGTGGCCAAGCAACTGGCTTACATCCTGGGCATCGAGTTGATTCGCTTCGACATGTCGGAGTACATGGAGCGCCATGCGGTGAGCCGCCTGATTGGCGCGCCTCCTGGCTACGTGGGTTTTGACCAGGGTGGTTTGCTGACCGAGGCCATCTCCAAGAAGCCGCACGCGGTGCTGCTGCTCGACGAAATCGAGAAGGCGCACCCGGATGTGTTCAACATTCTGCTGCAGGTCATGGATCACGGCACCTTGACGGACAACAACGGTCGCAAGGCTGACTTCCGCAACGTGATGATCATCATGACCACCAATGCGGGTGCCGAGACCTTGCAGAAGGCGTCGATTGGCTTCACCAACCCGCGCGAGCTGGGTGACGAAATGGCCGACATCAAGCGTCAGTTCACACCGGAGTTCCGCAATCGTCTGGATGCTATCGTGGGCTTCAAGGCACTGGATGAAGACGTCATCTTGCGTGTGGTCGACAAGTTCCTGTTGCAACTGGAAGGCCAGTTGGGCGAGAAGAAGGTCGAGGTCACCTTTACGGATGCCCTGCGCCGCTATCTGGCCAAGCGCGGCTTCGATCCGCTGATGGGGGCCCGTCCGATGCAGCGTCTGATTCAGGACACGATCCGTCGTGCGCTGGCTGATGAACTGCTCTTCGGTAGCCTGGTGGATGGCGGTCGCCTGACGGTGAACGTGGTCGACAACGACAAGGGTGAGCCCGAGGTCAAGCTCGACATCCAGCCGAACAAGAAGAGTGACAAGACCAAGCCGGAGGCTGCAACGGCTGAATAAGCCGGGCTTTCTGCCTGGGCTCCGCAAGCAAAAGGCCGACTTCGTGTCGGCCTTTTTATATGGTGCTTGCGCGGTGGTCAGCTTGATGCAAGTGGGATACGCTCGAAGCCTGTCGCGGTCAAGCGCAGTATTTGCGCCCTGGGTGAGCCGTGGTCCAAGTCCCAATCGCTCAACACGTGCCTGCTGGCACCTTCAAAGGCGAATGGTTGGTCAGCAGGGTGATGCGTGTGGCCGTGAATCAGCGTGGCGGCTCCGGCGGCGCGCATCCATTGTTCGGCAGTGCTTTCATCCACGTCAGCCCAGGTTTCAGGCGTCTGGGTTTGCTGCTTCATCTGGCTGGCTTCTCGCATCTGACGTGCCTGCGCCAGCCGGGCTTGCAGCGGATGAGACAGAAAGGTGGATTGCCAGGCCGGATGGCGGACTTGCTGACGGAACCGCAGGTAGTCGGTGTCGGTCAGGCATAACTCGTCACCGTGAATGAGCAGCAGGGTCTGGCCAAACGCGTGCAAGACGGTGGGGGCAGCCAGTCGATGTGCGTGGCAGTCAGTCAGCATGTCCTCGCCAAGCAGGAAGTCCCGGTTGCCCACCATCATCCCAAGGTGAAGCCTGGTGCCAGCCTGGGCAAGAAAGTGCACACAGGCCGCTTCATAGGGCTGGGTGCGCATGTCGTCGCCAACCCAGGCTTCGAAGATGTCGCCAAGCATCAACACCGCATCGGCAGGCGTGCTGGCAAGGTAGTTGGCCAGTGCCTGCGTCGTGCGAGGAAGGTCCTCGTGCAGGTGCAGGTCGGATATGAAATCAATACACCGCCACGAGGGCGGTGCATACAGGATGTCCGGTGCAGGGAAGGGGGGCACGGGCCCCCTTGCATCAGGCATGGTGTCAGATCACGACGGCCTTGGTGATCACGACGTCTTCCAGCGGAACGTCGTCATGGAAACCCTTGCGGCCGGTCTTGACCTTTTCGATCTGGTCAACCACTTCCGTGCCTGCCACAACCTTGCCGAACACGGCATAGCCCCAGCCTTGGGCGGATTCCGACTTGAAGTTAAGGAAGTCGTTGTTGGTGCCGTTGATGAAGAACTGTGCGCTGGCCGAGTGCGGGGCGCTGGTACGGGCCATGGCAATGGTGTACTTGTCGTTCTTCAGGCCATTGTTGGCCTCGTTGGTGATGGGTTCTTTGGTGGGCTTTTGCTTGAGGCCGGGCTCAAAGCCGCCGCCCTGGATCATGAAGCCCTTGATGACGCGGTGGAATACGGTGCCATCGTAGTGGCCACCGTTCACGTAGTCCACGAAGTTGGCCACGGAAACAGGGGCCTTCTCTTCATCGAGTTCCAGGCGGATCACGCCGGCGGTGGTGTGCAGTTCTACGGTCTTGGTCATGGCTTACTTTTCGATGGTCGCGGATTTGATGATCACGGCTTGCGCGGGAACGTCGCCGTGCGGGCCCTTCTGGGTGGTTTCAACCTTGCGGATTTTGTCGACGACGTCCATGCCAGACACAACCTTGCCGAACACGGCATAACCATTGCCATCGGGCGAGCGGGTGGCGTCGAGGAAGTTATTGTCCACCACGTTGATGAAGAACTGCGATGTGGCCGAATCCGGAATGCTGGTGCGGGCCATGGCGACGGTGCCTCGCACGTTGCTCAGGCCGTTGCGGCTTTCCAGCGGAATGGGCGGGCGAGTGGGCTTTTCTTTCATGTCCGGGGTCATGCCCCCACCCTGGATCATGAAGCCAACGATCACGCGATGGAAGATGGTGCCGTTGTAGTGTCCGGCTTTGACGTATTGGACGAAGTTGTCCACCGTTTTGGGTGCTTTGGCCGCATCAAGCTGGACCACGATGTCGCCCATGTTGGTCGCGATCTTCACGTTCTGTGCCAGTGCCAACTGGGTGCTGACCAGCGCGAGGCCGGCTGCAAGCCACTTCAGGCGCGTGGCCATGGTGGTGCGTGTGTTGTGCAGGGTCATCCAATCACTCCTTCGAAGAAGATTTTCCAGAGGCCGCCTTCTTTGCCCCAATATTGACGTTTGACTGCGCCGGTGCGTTGACCGTCAGAGACTTCGCCGAAGGTCACGACCAGGATGTCGCTCTTGTCTTTCCAGCCCAGGATGGCGACATCCTTGAGTTGCAGGGTTCTGCCGCGTTGCTGCGTGACGTCCTTTTCCAGCGTCTGGCGCCACTGGTTCAGGTCACGGGTGCCGTTGGCAAACTGAGGCGAGTAAAACGACATCAGGCGATTGAGGTCGCCGCTGGCCCGCGCCACACGCCAGCCTTCAATCAGGTTGTGCAGGCTGCGCCGTTGCAGTTCGGCCTTGGTCGGGGTCACCCATTGCAGGCTCTTGGCGATCACGACCGGTGTGGAGCGAGGCTGCACGCGGTCAAGGATGGTTTGTAGCTCGGGGTTGGCCAGCACGACGCAGCCGTCGGTGCTGTTGGGGCTGCGCGCGTAACTGTCGCTGGGCACGCCGTGTAGCCAGATGCCGCTACCGGTCTTGCCCAGGCGGCGGTCGTATTCATTGGGGTAATTCAGCGGCAGGGCGCCAATGCCGTAGAAGTCGGTCAGTTTCTTGGCGTCCAGTCGGCTGGTGATGTAGTAGACGCCCAGTGGGGTGCGCTGATCACCTTCAAAGCTCTTGTCTGCACCCAGTCGCCCGATGGAGGCGTAATGGTCGGCCACCAGTTGCAGGCCGTTGGGGCCGTTCTCGAACAGGTAGAGGCGCGATTTGCTGGCGTCTACGGCGATGGCGTGCTTTGTGGTGGGGGGGACTTCAATGAACTGAGTCGGCAGGGCGCCCGTGGGGGGGCGGTCGCGCAAAGCCTGCAGGCGGCGATCGGCTTCCATGCGTAACTGATCCAGGCGTTGCGGAGCCTTCGCGGCCAGGTCGTCAGGCGCATGCCCCATTGATGGCAGCGGGTGGACCTGCGCACTCAGCAGGTCTGCGTAAACCAATTGAGCCAGTTGGAAGTTGGGCACATCCTTGACCAGTGCCTCGGCCTTGTTCAGGGCTTGCCTGGTCTGGCCAGCCCCGATCAGTTTGTAGATGTCCAGCAGGCGTGCTTCAGCGGGCGCCGATTGAGCCTTGAGTTCGGGCAGCGGGGTTGATTGAGTCGCCGCTGCAGACGACGGTGTTTTGCTGCGAATGAGGCGCGCTTGCCCCTCCGTTGCGATCAGGCATGCGGTGATCATCAGCGAGACGAGAAGGTGCTGGCGCACCTTGCGTACTACAGACAGCCCGCCTGTCATGGCAGACGGGCAGCAAAACTCACCAAGACTCATCACGACCCAGCGCTTTCCTTCGCGATCACCCAGTTGTTGCCGGAGCGAACCATGTCCAGCTTCTTGCCGCTGCTGATGCTGAGGCTGTCGGCCTTGTAGTCCTGATGGAAGCGGACTGTGGCCTTGTTGCCGTTGACATCAACCTTGATGCCGGAGATTTTCACCGAAATTGTGTTTTTGCTCGTGATGCGATCGCGGCGTTCCTGTTCCCAGGCCTTTCGGGTCTTGCCGCCGTTGAAGTCCTTGGCATAGGCGGCGAAATAGCCGTCCATATCTTGTTTGCTCCAGGCGGCCGCCCAGGCTTTGACGGCGGATTCGATGTCACGCTCTTGGGCTGCATCACTCTTGGACTCAGGTGCTGGCGACGGGGTTGGCGCAGGCGCTGGGGCGGGTTTGACCGCGGGCGTTGGCGCCGGCGTGGCTGCGGGCGCAGGAGCGGGCTTCGGCACTACCACGGGTGCAGGCGGTGCGGCCGCAACCACTGGTGCGGGCGCAGTTGTCGCCGAGGCTGCCGCAATGGAATTGCGCTCCTTGGGGAACAGATCGCGAATCATCGCCAGCTTGGGGGCCACTTGAGAGCGCGTGTCGATCTGCAGGGCCTTGGAGTAGGCCTGGCTGGCCAGCTTGGCGTAGACATCACCCAGGTTCTCGTACGCGGTGGCGTAGCTGGGGTTGGTGCGAATCGCCATTTCCAGGGCTGTGCGCGCCTTGTCGTACTGACCTTGCTGCGCATACAGCACGGCCAGGTTGTTGAAAGGCTCGGGCAGTTCGGGGAAGTCTTCCGTGAGCTTGGTGAAGGTGGTGATGGCCTCAGGTGCCCGGCCCGCTTGCGACAGGCTGATGCCACGCAGGAAGCGCATCATGGGGTCGCGGGGTTTGCTGGACAGAAATTGGTCGGCTTTTTGCAGGGCCTCGGCGTTCTTGCCTGCCGCGAGCAACTTCTGGACATCGGAGATGTCGTCAGCGCGAACGCTCAGGGCCGTGACGGACAGGGCGGCGATGGCCAGGCACTTGGCGGCGAGAGCAGTGAGGCGGAGTCCAACTTGAGGCGCAACAGCTTGCATGGAGTGATGGTCCAGTTTGTTTGTAATGAGCGCTGGGTGGGCGCTGAATGCCGCGAAACCATTGCGCATTCACGGGTGCGCAACAGCTCGACGCAAACCTCCAGAGAATAGCAGTCAGCTGTCGATCGGGAACTTGTCAGTCACCTTCTTCGATGAGCGGCCCGCTATACTCAACGAATTGTATCTGAGCGGCGTGGTCGCTTAACGTCTTGTATCAGGTGTTGGTGCCAGCCAACCATGTTCGAATACATTCGCCCCAGATCCCCTCTTTCCCTCCCATGAGTTTGCGTCTTTTCAATAGCCTTTCCCGTCAGGTCGAGCCCTTTGTTCCCATGACGGCGGGCCAGGTCCGCATGTATGTGTGCGGCATGACCATCTATGACTATTGCCATGTGGGCCATGCCCGCATGATGATGTCCTTCGATGTGGTGCAGCGCTGGCTGAAGGCCAGTGGCTTTGATGTGACCTACGTGCGCAACATCACCGACATTGACGACAAGATCATTCGTCGCGCGGTCGAGCGAGGCATCACGATTCGCCAGTTGACGGACGAGATGACCGTGGCCATGCACGAGGACATCGCCGCCCTGGGCATCGAGCCCCCGACGCATGAGCCACGTGCTACCGAATACGTCGGGCAGATGCTGGATCTCATCGGCAAGCTGGAGGCCAAGGGGTTGGCCTATCGTGCCCGCAATGGCGATGTGAACTATGCGGTGCGCAAGTTCGAGGGTTACGGCAAGCTGTCGGGCAAGTCGCTGGATCAGTTGCGCGCTGGCGAGCGTGTGGCCGTCGATGATGGCAAGCAGGATCCGCTGGACTTCGTGCTGTGGAAGTCCGCCAAGGCAGAAGAGCCTGCCGATGCGAAGTACCCGTCACTCTATGGCACAGGCCGCCCTGGCTGGCACATCGAGTGCTCGGCGATGGCGTGTTCTTTGCTGGGCGAGCAGTTTGATATTCACGGCGGTGGGCTGGATCTGCAGTTCCCTCACCACGAAAACGAGATTGCGCAAAGCGAAGGCGCCAACGGCAAGCCCCTGGCCAACTTCTGGTTGCACAACGGCTTCCTGAATGTGGACAACGAGAAGATGTCCAAGTCGCTGGGCAACTTCTTCACCATTCGTGATGTGCTCAAGAGTTACGACGGCGAGACCATCCGCTTCTTCGTGCTTCGTACCCACTATCGCAGCCCGTTCAACTACAGCGATGCTGGGCTGGATGATGCGCGCAATGGTTTGCGTCGCCTCTATACCGCGCTGGACGGGATGCAGTTGGATGCCGTTGATGCCTTGGTGATTGACTGGGCCGAGCCTTCTGCCGCGCGTTTCAAGGCCGCCATGGACGAGGACTTCAATACGCCGATCGCCGTGTCGGTGTTGTTTGATCTGGCGGCCGAGGTCAATCGCTCGCGCTCCGTCGAGGCTGCGCGTCTGTTGAAGGCGCTGGCTGGCGTGCTGGGCTTGCTGCAGCAGTCTCCCAAGGCCTATCTACAAGGTGGCACAGGTTCGTCCGGCGTGGATGCGCAGGTGATCGAGGCGTTGATCGTGGCGCGCGCCGAGGCCAAGAAGGCGCGCAACTTCGCGGAGGCTGATCGCATTCGCAACGAGTTGACCGCGATGGGCATCGAGTTGAAGGACAGCGCGCAAGGCACGACCTGGGTGAAAGCTTAAATGGGTACGTCTTCCGCCAAGCCGCCTGCCGACGCGGTGGCCGCCAACCAGTTGGTGACGCCACCTTACTGGGATGAGGCGTGCAAGCACCTGTCCAAGCGAGATCGTGTGATGCGCAAGCTGATCGCTGATCACGGCTCGGCGCGTTTGTACAGTCGTGGCGATGCTTTCACCACGCTGGCGCGCTCCATCGTCGGGCAGCAGATTTCGGTGAAGGCGGCGCAGTCGGTCTGGGAAAAACTGTTGATGTTGTTCGGCCAGCAGCCGCCCGAACAACGCGCGCCACTTTCCGTGCAGGGCTTGTTGGCACAATCGCCTGACAGCCTGCGCCAGGTGGGTTTGTCCGCCCGCAAGGTGGAGTACATGCGCGACCTGGCCAAGCACTTTGACGAAGGTCAGGTGCATGTGGGTCAGTGGCAGCAAATGGACGATGAAGCCATCATCGAAGAGCTGATCGACATCCGCGGCATTGGCCGCTGGACTGCCGAGATGTTCCTGATTTTTCACTTGATGCGGCCCAATGTGTTGCCGCTGGATGACCTGGGCCTGATCAAGGGCATCAGCTTGAGCTATTTCAGCGGCGAGCCTGTGTCTCGCGCGGAAGCTCGTGACATCGCTGAAGCCTGGGCGCCGTACCGCACGGTCGGCACCTGGTACCTGTGGCGCAGCCTCGACCCGCTGCCCGTGGAATACTGACAGACAAGGCCTGGAGTCTAGGAAAGGACGACCGCCATGAGCAAAAGACACTTTCTGGAATTCGAGCAACCGATTGCCGAACTGGAATCCAAAATCGAAGAGCTGCGTTATGTGCAGAGCGAATCTGCTGTTGACATCTCCGAAGAGATCGATCGCCTGAGCAAGAAGAGCCTGCAGCTCACCAAGGACATCTATTCGACCCTGAGCCCCTGGCAGGTCACGCAGATCGCCCGCCATCCTCAGCGCCCTTACACGCTGGATTACGTCAACGATCTGTTCACCGACTTCCAGGAAATGCACGGCGATCGTCATTTCTCCGATGACCTGTCCATCGTGGGTGGCCTGGCTCGCTTCAATGGCCAGCCTTGCATGGTGCTGGGCCATCAGAAGGGCCGCGACACCAAGGAGCGCGCGATGCGCAACTTCGGCATGTCTCGCCCCGAGGGCTACCGCAAGGCGCTGCGCCTGATGCAGACGGCCGAGAAGTTCGGCCTGCCCGTGTTCACGTTTGTGGATACACCTGGCGCCTATCCCGGCATTGGTGCGGAAGAGCGCAACCAGTCTGAGGCTATCGGTCGCAACATCTTCGAGATGGCGCGTCTGGAGGTGCCCATCATCACCACCATCATCGGTGAGGGGGGCTCGGGCGGCGCGCTGGCCATCAGCGTGGCCGACCAGGTGCTGATGATGCAGTACTCGGTGTACTCGGTGATCTCGCCTGAAGGCTGCGCGTCCATCCTGTGGAAGACGGCCGACAAGGCCTCGGATGCGGCGGAAGCGCTGGGCATCACGGCGCATCGCCTGAAGGCGCTGGGGCTGATCGACAAGATCGTCAGCGAGCCGGTTGGTGGGGCACACCGCGATCACAAGCAAGCCTGCGCGAACCTCAAGCGTGCGCTCAATGATGCACTGCGCCAGGTCAGCGACATGAAGGTCAAGGATTTGCTGCAGACGCGCTACGACCGTCTGCAGAGCTACGGCCGGTACAACGACACCAAGGAGCATTGAGCTTCGGCGGTGGCGGCGGCACGTGAAGGACGGTGATGTCGATCCGTGAGTTGCCGCAACTGGGGCGTGTTGCCGTGGCCTACAGCGCGGGGCGGGATTCCACCGCCCTGTTGCACGCGACAGCCTGCGCGGCCCGTGAGTCGGGCGGCCTGGAGGTGCTGGCGCTGCATGTGCACCATGGGCTTAGTTCACACGCGGATGCTTGGCTGGCGCATGCCGAGCAAGTGTGTGCCGAGTGGGCACGTCAAGGCTTGCCAGTGAGGCTGTTGTCGCGGCGGGTGAGCGTGGCGCTTGATGCGGGTGAGGGTGTCGAATCCGCGGCAAGGCGGGCGCGTTATGTTGCCCTGGCCGATATGGCGCGTGAGGCTGGCGCCGATCTGATCCTGCTGGCCCACCATCGTCGGGATCAGGCAGAGACCGTACTGCTACAGGCGCTGCGGGGTGCAGGCGTCAGAGGCCTGGCGGCGATGCCCGCAGACATCGAGCGCGATGGGCTGCGATGGGTTCGCCCCTGGTTGCGCCATCCTCGTGAGGCGATCGAGGCTTATGTTGGCTTGCATGGCCTGGCCTTTGTCGACGATGACAGCAATGGCGACATCCGTTTTGCGCGTAACCGCCTGAGGTTGGACGTCTGGCCTTCCCTGGAGACCGCTTTTCCGCAGGCAGAAGTTTCATTGGCGGCCTCGGCTGACAGGGTGCAGGACGTGTTGCCTGGCGTCGAGGATTGGGCCCAGGGACTGGTCGCTTTGCTGCAGGTCCGTGGCGTAGAGGGTGCGGCTGCTGGCCCGGGGCTGGATGCCGTTCGCTGGGCGGAGCTGTCTGGTGCGGAGCGGCGTGTGTCATTGGCGCACTGGTATCGTAGTTGGCAAGGGTGGTCGCTGTCTGCCAGTTGGCTGCTGAGGCTGGCTCAAGAGGTGCCGGGGTTGGTTTTTCGAAAGCAGCCTGCGCAGTGGCCAGATATCGGGTTGAGCCTGTATCGGGGCGTCTTGTTGCCACTTGAAGGTGAAGGGCTCGTCGCTCAGGCTCGTGTGCTTGACAGTGCGGTGCAAGGCGAATCCAAGGGCGCGGCGACCGCAACGGATTGCAGTTTCTGCGTTGAATCCCCTGGCGACCACGCGCTGACATCCTGGTGTGGGGTCTTGCGGGTGACGCCGGTTCAGGCCGGAGGCGTAGCGCCTTCGCTGTTGCGTCATGTCTTCGCGGCAGGAAGGCGGGGCGGAGAGCAGTTCCAGGCCGGCCCCGGCAGGCCTCCGCGGTCGCTGAAGAAACAGTTTCAGGCTGCGGGGGTGCCCGAATGGCGCCGCAGTGGGCCCCTGATCTGGTCTGGTGAACGACTCGTTTTTGTCCCCGGACTGGGTATCGATGCGAGGTGTCTGGCCTCGGATGGTGGCGTCCAATGGGGCCTCGAATGGGTGCCTGACGCCCGTTAAATACCCGGTTGGTTGACCACGGGCTCGGCCATGAGGCTAAAATCGAGAGTTTGACCGCGCACGCATTTCTGGTTTTCTCGTGTGTTTTCCTTGTGTGCACCCTTTCTGTTAAGGCGTGCGGTCTTTTCCAACAACATCTGACATGGCACTGATCGTTCACAAATACGGCGGCACGTCGATGGGCTCTACCGAGCGCATCCGTAACGTGGCCAAGCGCGTGGCCAAGTGGGTGCGGGCGGGTCATCAAATCGTGGTCGTTCCGTCGGCCATGAGCGGTGAAACAAACCGTCTGCTGGGCCTGGCCAAAGAACTCTCCGCGAACCCCAGCGCTCGCGAACTCGACATGATCGCCGCCACTGGCGAGCAGGTCTCTTCTGGCTTGCTGGCCATTGCCTTGCAGGCCGAAGGCCTGGAGTCGGTCAGCTACGCTGGCTGGCAAGTGCCGATCAAGACCGATTCCGCTTTCACCAAGGCCCGTATCGAGAGCATCGATGACGCCCGCGTGCGTGCCGATCTGGCTGCCGGCAAGGTGGTGGTGATCACGGGCTTCCAGGGTGTGGATCCTGAAGGCAACATCACGACGCTGGGTCGCGGTGGTTCCGACACCTCGGCGGTGGCTGTGGCCGCTGCCATGAAGGCTGACGAATGCCTGATCTACACCGACGTGGACGGCGTTTACACGACCGACCCGCGCGTGGTGCCCGACGCTCGCCGCCTGACGGCCATCAGCTTTGAAGAAATGCTGGAAATGGCTTCGCTGGGCTCCAAGGTGTTGCAGATCCGTTCGGTGGAATTCGCCGGTAAATACCGTGTGCCCCTGCGCGTGCTGTCCAGCTTCACGCCCTGGGATATCGATCTGGCTGAAGAAGCCAAGTCGGGCACGCTCATCAGTTTTGAGGAAGACGAGAAAATGGAACAAGCCGTTGTTTCGGGCATCGCATTCAACCGCGACGAAGCCAAGATCACCGTGGTCGGCGTGCCCGACACCCCTGGTATCGCCTACCAGATCCTGGGCAAGGTTGCCGAGGCCAATATCGACATCGACGTGATCATCCAGAACGTCTCGCACGATGGCAAGACGGACTTCTCGTTCACCGTCCACCGCAACGATTTTGCCAAGACCGTGGAACTGCTCGAAACCAAGGTGCTGCCTTCGCTGGGCGCCGCCAAGGTGGTGGGCGATCCCAAGATCTGCAAGGTGTCGATCGTGGGCATCGGCATGCGCAGTCACGCTGGCATCGCGGCCACGATGTTCAAGACCCTGTCTGACGAGAGCATCAACATCCAGATGATCACGACCAGCGAAATCAAGACCTCCGTCGTCATCGACGAGAAGTACATGGAACTGGCTGTGCGTGCTTTGCACAAGGCGTTTGGCCTGGAAGAAGCGAAGGCCTGATTGACGTTGTTTTGAGCGCAACAATCAGAACGCTCGGATTTCTGGGCTAGAATGCTCGCTGTTGCTGGAGACGTGGCCGAGTGGTCGAAGGTACTCCCCTGCTAAGGGAGCATACGCCAAAAGCGTATCGAGGGTTCGAATCCCTCCGTCTCCGCCAGAACAGGAAACCCCCAAGTGAGTAATCGCTTGGGGGTTTTTCTTTGGCCGTCACAGGTCACTGGTCACCAGCGAAACGCTCGTGCAGTTCGTCCGCCCAGTTGTCGATGTCCGACCTGGAGATCGCCAGCGTTTGCATCGCCAACTCAGCGCCCTTGGCCCATTCGGCGTGATTGTTGAGCCCCTGAAAGCGTTGAATGATGTGCTCGACGACCAGACACAGCGCGATCAGCTCATGTACGACGCTGGTGGCGCCCTCCTTGAGGTAATCGTAGTCATGATGGAGCTTGACGGCGTTGGCGATGTCTTGCGTGAGGCCCCATGAGCGAGCCAGCAGCGAGCCGATGACCGTGTGGTCCGTGGCGTGACGCTCTTGCTCCACCTGCGTGAAGGCCAGTTCGCTGCGGTTGGCTTCGACCAGCGTTTCGACGTAGGAAGGTTGCGTGAAGCGTTGCGCCAGCAAGGGAATGCCGACATCGGCGAACAGGCCCATCGTCTGAGCTGTTTCCGGATCGACCCCGACACGATGCGCGAGCATGCCCATGGCCTGGCTGCGCTTGGAAGACACATCCCAGAACCGGAAGAGGGCGGGGCCGTCTGTCGGCAACACCTTGCGCAAGGCAATTTCCGTGAGAATGTGCTCACATCGCTTGAAGCCGATGATGTTGAAGGCCTCGGAGACATTGCCGATGCGCCGGCTCATGCCCAGCCAGGGGGAGTTGGCCAGCTTGAGCAGTGCGGCCGACATGGCCACGTCCGAGTTGACGATCGCCACCAGGCGATCAATGCGCGGCTCGGCACGTTCCAGTTCCAGCTTGAGATCGACCAGGGAGCTGGGTCGAGGCGGAATGGTGATGTCCTTGAGCATATCGCGCAGCGTGGGGGATGGCGCTGTCTCGCGCTTGTCGCTCCCGAGCTGAGATTCGATGGTGGATTGCATGGAGGCTCCCTGTGGATAGGCTCTTATCGCCTTCTGGTCGGTGATCTGAATCCGAAAACCCGGATGGATATCGGTATTTTTGCTGTGCGCGCCACAAATCAGCCAGCCCGGACACTCCGCTACACTGACCACTCGGGAACGGCGTGCGCGCCAGGGTGCCGTAACGTTTTCCGTCAAGAGAACGCCTCTGCTCGGTCAGGGGCGTTTGCTTTGGTGGGTTAGTAGAAGGTCGAACGTGTTCAAGAATCTGACGGTGTATCGAATCGGGCCGGATTGGGCTGCCAGTGCAGCTGAAATCGAGGCGGTCCTGGACAAAGAGCGTTTTGTTGAATGTGGCGCTACGCAGCAGAAGTCGTCGGGCTGGGTTGAACCCCGTGGCGAGGCCAATGCACCGCTGGTGGAGGTGGTCGATGGCCACATGCTGCTCAAGCTCATGACCGAGCAGCGTGTGGTGCCGGGTTCGGTGGTGAAGCGTCGCACGGAAGAAATTGCCGAGCAGATGGAGAAGAACACCGGCCGCAAGCCTGGCAAGAAGATCATGAAGGAACTCAAGGAGCAGGCCTTGCTGGAGCTGCTGCCCATGGCCTTTACCAAGCAGTCGGTGACACGGGTGTGGATCGCGCCCAAGCAGCGCCTGTTGATGCTCGACAGCGGCAGCCAGTCCAAGGCGGACGAGGTGGTCACGATGCTGATCAACGCCAACCAGGGGCTGGCGCTGTCACTGGTCCAGACCGAGATGTCACCCGCCGTGGCGATGACGCATTGGCTGGGTACGGGCGAGCCGCCTTACCAGTTCACGATCGACCGCGAATGCGAGCTGAAGTCGACCGACGAGATGAAATCGGTGGTGCGTTATGCGCGCCACGATCTGGACACCGATGAGGTGAAGCAGCACATCGTCAGCGGCAAGGTGCCCACGCGCGTGGCCATGACCTGGCGCGATCGCGTGTCGTTCATCCTGAGCGAATCCATGCAGCTCAAGAAGGTGGCCTTCCTTGACGTGGTATTCGAGGGCCCCATGGCAGCTGCCGGCAAGATGGACAAGGGCGAGGCCTTTGATGCCGATGCAGCCATTGCCACCGGGGAGCTGATCGAGTTGATTCCGGATCTGCTGGAGGCGCTCGGCGGCGAGCAGGTCATGGGCCTGGGTTCGACGCTACCTGTGTCGGATGCCCCGGTGGTGCCAGCCAGGACTGAATCTGCGCCACCACCCAAGGAGCTGCATCCAGCGGGAGATCATGCCCCGCCTTGGGATGTCTGAGCAGAGGTAGCTGCCAGCGCTGCGCCAGTTCGGCTGAGCAGGCTGGATGGACCAGCCGGTCGCCCAGGCTGTTGAGTATCAACATGGGCACAGGCGGTCTTTGCTGTGGCGCACGGTAGCGCGTGGCCGCCCATAGTTGGCGCAGGCCGTTGCGTGTGCTCACAGGGTGCTCAGCGCGCAAAGCAAGCCACCTCGCCAGCGTTCCCTCGGGATCGTTCGGGTGCCGCGTGGTCATGGCCATGATGGCGCGTTCCCAGCGTTCCGCATCTGCCTGTCCGAGCAGCAGCTTCAGGATGAGAGGATAGTTGCTCGCTTGCAGGCGATGCCAGAACGGGCTGAAGGGCCGCAGGCTGGTGTTGATCAGCGCGCAACGAGTCAGCTCACCGGGATAGGCGCGAGCCCAGGCGACGGTGACCATGGCACCCAGAGACATGGCGATCATGCTGTAGGGCGGCTGGTGGCCCTGCGCCCGCAGACTGGTCCGGACGGACTCAACCATGTCCTCCACCCGCGTCGGGCTCTCCTGCAGATGCAGTTCGCCATTGCCGGGCAGATCAGGCGTCAGCACCAGGTCGCCAGCGGGCAAGGCCTGCTGGAGCAAGGGCACGAAGGCGCCCCAGTGCCCCTGTTCGCGTGTCAGGCCTCGCAGCAGTATCCAGGTGCTCATGACAGCCCTTTCATTTGGGTCTGACCAGGCCTGATCGCCTGGACTTGGGCAGTTCGGGGTACCAGCGGGCCAGCGCCTGGCGGTGGTGCAGATCGCGCTCATGCTCGTCGGGCTGCCAGCGGCTGTGGCTGGCCACTGCGCGGGTCATGAAGTCCAGCAAGGCCATGTGCCGGCGCAAGACGCGCTGCTGTCGGTGCGCGATCAGCGGGTTGAAGATGCCATGGCGGGTGAACAGCTGGCGCGGGTTCTTCTTCACCCAGATCCACGAACCCATCTCCAGGGTGAGGGGCAGGAAGATGTGCTGAGGGTGCCGCTCTCGGCCCAGCAGGTAGAGGTGATCCCACAGATCACCATGTGTCAGGTAGTGCACGCTTTGCGGCTCGAACACGTAGCGATGGTGTGCGTGGGTCTGGTCAAAGATGCGGTGCAGGGCGTGGAGCTCGGCCAGGTGCGCGATGGGCTCGGTGGTATGGGCAAAGGGAAACCAGATGCGGTCCTGCACACCAAAACCGGAGTGGCAATCGATGGCGGCACTGAAAGGGCTGGTCAACAAGGATTGCTCGACCACCTGACACAGTGCATAGCTTTCTTCTTCCATGGGCGCGCGCTCCGGGCCCCGGTACCAGGGCAGGGTCGCACTCAGACGTTGCCCGCCGATCAGAAAGGGCACGTCTTCCTTGGCATCGATGGGGGCATTGCGCATCAGGTCGACGCCATGAGGATTGGCGCGTGTGCCTTGCCATAGCCCGCCCGGGTTCACCAGGGGCATGAACACCAGTCGGACGTCGGCCAGCAGATCGTGCAGGGCCTTGTCCCACTTCAGGCGGTGAACCAGGCTGCCCAGGTAGGCCAGCACGACTTCGGCGCCGATGCGCTCCAGGCCATGGACGCCGCCAAAAAAACCGATGGCTGGCGCGCCGGGATCGCGGGTGCCCATGGTGACGGCCAGCACGTCAAACTGATGCGAGCCCATCGCGATCTTGCACATCGTCTGGGCGTCCAGATGCGTGCCGCCCAATTCAATCAGGCGATGCAGTTCTTCCAGTTCGGGCAGGGCGGATGCGGGCACGCTGGGGGCGTCGGGTAAACGACGTCGGTTGGGAAGCAAAACCCGAGAGCGTAGGTGCGGCACATGTCAGGTGTGCGACAAGTGGCGGGTGCCTTGTCACCGCCGTGTCATTGGCGCCTCATAAGCTGCCAGGCCAGCCAGGAGCGGTTTTCTGGCAGGAGTACTCACATGCATCGCTCCCATCTGTCCCGCCCTCTCGGGCGGCAGGTCTTCAAGATCGCCATGATCACCGTGGCGGCACTGGGCGGCCTGGTTGAATACGCGGCTCTCCTGCGTGTTCGCCTGGGTTCGCAACTGCATGGCTTGCGTCAATCTTGAGTTCATGCGCGAAGCGCATATGAAGCATTGAATTGCTTCGTTCCCGTCCGGGGCGCCTCTTCATACGATTCAGTCATCGAATCCCACTGATGTCTGCAAAAAAATCATGAAGAAACCCGCTTACCTTGCCGCTCCGTTCTCACGTCGGTTCCTGCTGAACCTCACGCTGTCGGCCGTTGCCATCACATCGATCGGCGTGGCCTCCCTGGCGCCTGTGGTCGCCCACGCCAAGGAGGTCACGCTGCTCAACGTGTCATACGACCCTACGCGTGAGTTTTATCAGGACTACAACAAGGCCTTTGCCAAGTTCTGGAAAGGCAAGACCGGCGACGACGTGACGGTTCGCACCTCACACGGTGGCTCGGGCAAGCAGGCTCGCTCCGTGATCGATGGCCTCGATGCCGATGTGGTGACGCTGGCCCTGGCCTACGACATCGACGAAATCAGCCAGCGCGCCAAATTGTTGCCTGGCGACTGGCAAAAGCGCCTCAAGCACAACAGCTCGCCCTACACCTCCACCATCGTGTTCCTGGTGCGTAAGGGCAACCCGAAGGGCATCAAGGACTGGGATGACCTGGCCCGCCCTGGCGTGCAGGTGATCACGCCCAACCCCAAGACCTCGGGTGGTGCGCGCTGGAACTATCTGGCGGCCTGGGGCTATGCCGCGAAGAGGTTTGGTTCTGATGCCAAGGCGCAGGAGTTCGTGAGCAAGGTCTACAAGAACGTGCCGGTGCTGGACTCAGGCGCACGTGGTGCGACGACCACCTTCGTGGAGCGCGGGATCGGCGACGTCCTGCTGACCTGGGAGAACGAGGCGCTGCTGGCCATCAAGGAACTGGGCCCGGACAAGTTCGACGTCGTGGCCCCGTCCGTGAGTATCGTGGCCGAGCCACCCGTGACGGTGGTCGACAAGGTGGTTGACAAGCGCGGCACGCGAGTTGTGGCCCAGGCTTATCTGGACTACCTGTACTCACCTGAAGGGCAGGATCTGGCTGGGCAGAACTACTACCGGCCGATCGACTCCGCTGCGGCCGCCAAGTACGCCAAGATGTTCCCCAAGATCAACCTGTTCACGATCGATGGTGCCTTTGGCGGCTGGACCAAAGCGCAGAAGACCCACTTCAGTGACGGGGGCGTCTTCGATCAGATCTACATCAAGCGCTGATCAGATATCGAACTGTTCGCCCGTCTCGGCACGGGCGGCCATGTCGACCACCTTGCGCGTCAAGGGCGGCGCGAAGGTCTCGATGAAGGCGTAGAAATAGTTGCGCAGGAAAGCGCCCTTGCGGAAAGCCAGGCGCGTCATGTTGACGGCAAACAGGTGGCCCGCGCCGATGCCGCGCAGGTTCAGGTCGCGCTCTTCGTCAAAGGCGATGGCCGCCACGATGCCGACACCCATGCCCAACTCCACGTAAGTCTTGATCACGTCGGCGTCCATGGCGGTGAGCACGATGGAGGGTGTGATGCTTTCGCGGGAAAAGGCCTCGTCGATGTGCGAGCGCCCCGTGTAGCCTTCGTCGTACGTGATGAGCGGGAAGCGCGACAGGCGTTGGAGCGTCAGAGGCTCCCCATCCAGCAAGGGATGCCCGGGCGGTACCACCACCGCGTGCGTCCAGGTGTAGCAAGGCAGTGTGACCAGTTGTGGGTACTGGGTCAGCGACTCGGTGGCGATGCCGATATCGGCCTCACCGCTGATCAGCATGTTGGCGATCTGGTGGGGCGAGCCCTGGTGCAGGCTGAGCGTGACCTGCGGGTACATCTCGCGGAAATCCTTGACGGCCGAGGGCAGGGCGTAGCGCGCCTGCGAGTGGGTCGCGGCAATCGACAACGGCCCTACGCCGTGCTCGGAAAAGTCGCGAGAAGCCTGGCGCAGGTTTTCGGCATCGACCAGCATGCGCTCGACGATGGGCAGGACCTGCGCGCCGGGTTCTGTCAAGCCGGTCAGGCGCTTGCCTGCGCGGACGAACAGGTCGATACCCAGCTCTTCCTCCAACTCCCGGATCTGTCGGCTGACACCGGGCTGGGATGTGTGCAGGGCATTGGCCACTTCGGTCAGATTGAAGCCTCTGCGAACCGCTTCGCGGACTGATCTTAATTGCTGAAAGTTCATGGCCTTGCCTTCTACATGCGGATTTCGTATTTTGATGTTGCGTGCATATGCGTAAAACAATGATTTGCGCATATGCATGTGCGGATTTCGCAGATGCAGGGCGTTTCCTGACAAAACCAAAACGGCGCGCTCATGTGTGAGCAATTGAAACCGCTGCGCCTTGGGTGCCAGGCAAAGCAGGCGTGCGTGCGATCACGCCGAAACCGGTGTGGCACACATCCAGGTTGAGCGTGGCGCTTCTATTTCAGAGATGGCCGCCAAATGCGTCACGCCTGACAGGGTGACGCCTCTGGACACAACGTGAAGGGCATGCCTTGCTGAAAGCAGGTGTTCCACTCAATTGGAGTCCATCATGCAGGCAACGACACTCTGTTTCAGTTTTGCGGCCGGGTTGATGCTGGCCTTGAGCCAGTCCGCTCAGGCGGGCGTGCCGGACGAGGTTCGCAAGGACTTCGCACACGCTGTCTACAGCGGTTCGCCAGAACTGGTCCACAACCGCAATCCACAGCCCTTGCTACGCGCGGTGATCGTGCTCAATGTGACCCTCGATGAGTCTGACAACTGGCGGGCCGAAGTCTTGCGAACGAATGATACGCAGCCTGAGATGCTGGCGCGGGCGATCGAAACGGTCCGCCGTGCACCGCGTATCCAGTTGAACGACGACGCCAAGGCCGAACTGCGCCGAAATGGCATGGTCGAAGCCTGGCTGTTCGACAACGATGGCAGCTTCCAGGTCAAGACGCTGGCCAAGGCGCAACGCCGCACCTTGTAAGCCAACCGAGGCTGAGACTCAGGTCAGAATAGCGGGATGACTGATGCCCGCTCCTCCCTGATCATCTTCAGCCCCTCCGGCATCGTGCCGGCGGCTGCCCCGGTCCGCAAGGCCGCCAAACGGCTCGCCGCTTTGGGCTTCGATGCCCAGGTGGACGAATCGGCTTTGCTCAAGCACCAGCGCTTTGCCGGTGAAGATGAGGTGAGGCTGGCTGCCATCCACCGTGTGGCTCAAACCGCGCCTGACGTGGCACTGGCCACACGCGGTGGCTATGGCCTGAGTCGGCTGCTGGATCGGATCGACTGGTCACTCATCGCCAGGAGCGTGGAGCGCGGCACCTCCTGGGTTGGCTACAGCGATGTCACGGCGTTGCAATTGGGCGCCCTGGCACACAAGGCCACAGGCCCGGCCAAGGTGGAAGAGGGTGTGACCGCCGGCTTCTGGGCGGGCCCAATGGCCTGTGACGACTTTGGTCGCGCGGACAGCCCGGAAGGTGGCGACGACGTCACCCAGGATTGCTTCGTTGAAGCCATGACGGGCGAGCTGGAAGCCGTGGGCTTTCGCGCCGAGGCCGGTCACGACGGGCTGGAGGTGTCCGGACGCTTGTGGGGCGGTAACCTGGCCATCTTGCAGGCGCTCTTGGGTACGCCTCACTTCCCGAAGATCAAGGGGGGCGTGCTGTTCCTGGAGGATGTCAACGAGCACCCTTACCGGATCGAGCGGGCGCTGCTGCAATTGCATCAGGCCGGCGTGCTCGAACAGCAAAAGGCGATTGTGCTGGGCGCGTTCACCGAATACCGCAAATCGCCCCTGGACCGTGGCTACAACCTCAAGACGGTCATCCAGTATTTGCGCACGCAGATCAAGACACCCATCCTGACGGGGCTGCCTTTCGGGCACGTGCCGGTCAAGCTGACGCTGCCGCTGGGCCGTCAGGTCAACCTGGTGGTGCAAGGGCGCGACGCTTTTGTGATGTGGTGATCCTACCGGGCTACGTGGGCGCCAAGGCAGGACACAATAGGTGCCCATGCACATCTTGCTGACCAGTCTTGCCCAACGCCTCAAAGCCGGTACAAGTCGGGGCGCCAGCCTGAGGCAAATGTGGCGCCTGATGCATCTGGTGCTGGCCAGCCTGCTGCTGTCCGTGCTGGTTGGGTGCGACAACAGCCCGCACCCGGACGGCTCGGCTGCGCAGAACACCCTGTATACCGCGTTCAACGAACGTTCGCCTCGGTATCTGGATCCGACCTCGTCCTACAGCAGCAACGAGACGCCTTATACCTACCAGATCTACGAGCCGCTTTACGCTTACCACTACCTCAAGCGGCCCTACACGCTGATCCCACGGGCAGCGCAGGCCGTGGTGGTGCCCCATTACGTGGACAAGCAAGGCCGCGCGCTGCCGGACGACGCGCCAGCCGATCAGATCGCCGAGAGCATCTACGAGATCCGCATCAAGCCGGGCATCCAGTTCGCGCCGCATCCAGCCTTCGCCAAGGATGCGCAGGGCCAGTACCTGTATCACCACCTGAGCAGGCAGGACGTGGGTGACAAGCGCAGCCCCTGGCAGTTCGAGAAGCAAGGCACCCGCGAGCTCGTGGCTGACGACTTTGTCTATGCCATCAAGCGCCACGCCACCACGCGCACTGCCGCACCGGTCTTCGGCACCTTCTCGGAGTACGTGGTGGGCCTGGCCGAGTATGGCAAGCTGATCCGCGCGGAAGACAAAAAGCTGCGAGCCGGCCTGGCACCGTCGGTGCGAGACAAGCCTTTCCTGGATTTCCGCAAGTGGCCACTGGCTGGCGCCCGGGCCGTGGACAAGCACACCCTGCGTATCCGCATCAATGGCAAGTATCCCCAGTGGAAGTACTGGATGGCCATGACCTTCCTGGCGCCCATCCCCTGGGAGGCTGATGCCTTCTACGCGCAGCCCGGCATGGCCGATCACGGCTTGTCGCTCAACACCTGGCCCGTGGGCACAGGCCCCTACATGATGGCCGAGTACGTGCAGGACCGTCGCCATGTGCTCAAGCGCAACCCGAACTACCGCGGCGAGCCCTATCCTTGCGAAGGCACGGCGCAAGACAAAACCGAGAGCCGCCTGGCCGATTGCGGCAAGCCCACGCCTTTCATCGACACCATCGTCTTCAACATCGAAAAAGAATCCGTCCCGCAGGACACCAAGTTCCGCCAGGGCTATCTGGACATTCCCGAGTTCGACCAGATGAGCTATGGGAACGCCTACAAGATTCAGATGGAGGATTCGCCCTCCTTCAACAAGGAGTTCCTGGACAAGGGCATCGTGCTGTCGCGCAATGTGGACCTGTCGAGCAAATACATGGGCTTCAACTGGCTGGATCCGGTGGTGGGGCAGGGCGACACACCCGAGCAAAAGCTGAAGAACCGCAAGCTGCGCCAGGCCTTGTCGATCGCCATCGACTGGGATGAGTACAACCGCATCTTTCCCAAGGCCGCGGGTGAGGTGGCGCAGGGGCCCTTGCCTGGTGGCGTGTTCGGCTCGCGTCATGGCACGCCTCAAGGCCTCAACCCGGTGACACACAAGGTGGTCAACGGCGCGATCGTGCGCCGGCCGATCGAGGATGCGAAAAAGCTGCTGGCAGAAGCCGGCTACCCGGATGGCCGCGACGCGCGCTCGGGCAAACCGCTGGTGCTCAACTATGACTACGGTGCGCCCGCCACGCCTGAGGCCAAGGCCACGCTGGACTGGACCACCAAGCAGTTCGCCAAGCTGGGCATTCAGCTTGAGATTCGTGCCACCGACTACAACCAGTTCCAGGACAAGGTCCGCCGGGGCAAGCACCAGATCTTCAGTTGGGGCTGGCTGGCCGACTACCCGGATGCCGAGAACTTCCTCTTCCTGCTTTATGGGCCGGGCGCGAAATCCGTGCATGACGGCGAAAACGCCGCCAACTACCAGAGCCCCGAATACGACAAGCTCTACGCGCGGCTGCGCTTCATGGACGATGGCCCGGCCAAACAGGCTGTGATCGACCAGATGGTGCGCATTCTGCAAGAAGATGCGCCCTGGTCCTGGGGCTACTTCCCTTATGCCTCGGGCGCCTATCATCGCTGGGTCCACAACGGCAAGCCCAGCATCATGGTGCGCGACCAGGCGCAGTACTACAGGCTGGACACGGCAGATCGCGCGCGCAGCCTGCGCGAATGGAACAAGCCGTTCTACCTGCCGCTCGTGTTGCTGGTGGTGCTCCTGACCGCCATGGGCTGGTGGGCGGCCCGCATGGTGAGGGCGCGCGACATGCAGACGGCCTTGCCGGCTGATCCTTCCACATCCTTGAGCAGGGGCCGCTGATGCTGCAATACATCCTGCGCCGCCTGGGCTACGGCTTCCTCATCCTGATCGGTGTCAACCTGATCACCTTCGTGCTGTTCTTCACCGTCAACACGCCGGATGACATGGCGCGGCTGAACATTGGCGGCAAGCGCGTCACGCCAGATCAGATCGAAAAGTGGAAGGTCGAGCGCGGCTACGACAAGCCCATGCTGTTCAATCCACAGGCTGAAGGTGCGAGCAAGCTCACCGACACCGTGTTCTGGGACCGATCCATTTCCCTGTTCCGGTTCGAGTTTGGCCGGGCAGACAACGCCAGTGGTGGCGACATCGGCTACCAGATCCGCCAGCGCATGGGCGTGAGCCTGCAACTCACCGTGCCCTTATTCGTGATGGGCCTGCTGGCCAGCGTCATTTTTGCCTTGTGGCTGGTGATGTTCAGAGGCACGCCCATCGATTTCTGGGGCGTGGTGCTGTGCGTGTTCATGATGTCGATCTCCAGCCTGATCTACATCATCGCGGGGCAGTTCATGTTCTCGCGCATGGCCAAACTGGCGCCCATCTCGGGCTATGCCAACGGGCTGGACGCCGTGCGCTTCCTGGTGCTGCCGATCTGTCTGATGCTGGTGGCCAGCCTGGCAGGTCAGGCTCGCTTTTTCCGTACCTTGTTCCTGGAAGAGTCTGGCAAGGACTATGTGCGCACCGCCCGGGCCAAGGGCCTGACCGAGGGTCGGGTCCTGAGCCGGCACGTGCTGCGCAACGCCATGCTGCCCATCATCACGAGCGCGGGCGCTTCCCTGCCGGGATTGTTCATGGGTGGCTTGCTCACCGAGAGCTTCTTTGGCATCCCGGGACTGGGCGCCTACACGATTGACGCCATCGCCAGCCAGGATTTCGCCATCGTTCGCTCGATGGTGTTCCTGGGTTCGGTGTTGTACATCCTCTCCAACATCCTGATCGATGTGGCCTATACCTGGGCCGATCCTCGGGTGCGGATGCAATAAGGCGGGCGCGACATATCATGGGATTCAAGACCGTCATCTTGTGGACCGACGTGGTGCTGTGGCTGATGCTGCTGGGCCTGGTTCAATATGTTCGCGTGGTCAGGCGCGATGAGGCCTTGCGCGCAACCTGGCAGCGCGTGTTCGTCACGCCCGCAGGTATGGCCTCTTCCGTGGTCTTGGCGGCCATGCTGCTGGTGACCCTGGCCGACAGCTTCCACTTTCGCCGCGCGCTGCCCATCGTCAATGGCGGCGCCCAGGCTTACGATACGCGAACCGAGTCGGCGCTGGACTTGGCACTGAGCAAGTTGATCGATGGCCGAGAAAAGAGCTATTCCAGCCCCCTGGCAACGCACGGCTTCACCAAGGAAGCCGTGCCGCCCAAGGCTGGCGCCAAGCCGGTGCTGGATGAGAACGGCCTGCCGGCGCTGCCCAAGCGTGAGTTTCCGCGCCTCAAGCATGGCGGCGCAGGCCTGACGGACACAGACAAGGGCTGGGCGGCCGATGTGGCGCAACGCGTGCTGGCAGGTGCCGCTGGCGGCGCGGGTATCGCGCTGATCCTGTTTGTGGCGCTGCGCTCCCGCATGGGCGATGACAACCCGCTGGCCTGGCGCGCAGCCTGGATGACGGCCAGTTGCCTGGGCTTCCTGCTGGCATGGGGTGTGGCCCTGAGCTGGGGCGATGGCTATCACGTGCTGGGTACGGATCGCACCGGCAATGATGTGCTCTACCTCACCATCAAGAGCATCCGCACGGCCTTCGTGATCGGCAGCCTGGCCACCATTGCCACGATTCCGCTGGCCCTGGTGTTCGGGATCGCGGCGGGGTACTTCAAAGGGTGGATCGATGACGTCATCCAGTACCTGTACACGGTGTTGTCGTCGGTGCCGAACATCCTGCTCATTGCCGCTTGCGTGCTGATGATGCAGGTGTTCATCGACAAGCACCCTGAGCTGTTCGAAACCGGCCTGGAGCGCGCCGATCTGAAGATCTTCCTGCTGTGCGTGATCCTGGGGCTCACGGGCTGGGCCGGCTTGTGCCGCCTGCTGCGCGCCGAGACGCTCAAGCTGCGCGAGCTGGAGTACGTGCAGGCAGCCACTGCGTTTGGCGCGAGCCCCTGGCGCATCATGCGCCGCCACATCCTGCCCAATGTGATGCACCTGGTGCTGATCACCACGGTCATCGAGTTTTCCAGCCTGATCCTGTATGAGGCCGTGTTGTCCTATGTGGGTATCGGCGTTGATCCGTCGATGAACAGCTTTGGCGGGATGATCAACCAGGCGCGTGTCGAGATGTCGCGCGATCCCGTGGTGTGGTGGTCGTTTGCGTCGGCTTTTGTGTTCATGGTGGGCATCGTGCTGTCGGCCAATCTGTTTGCCGATGCGGTGCGGGATGCCTTTGATCCGCGTGCCCGCGTTGCCCGTCCTGTCAAACGCCTGGCGGCGGCAAGCTGAGGAGCCCGACCATGTTGCAACTGCAAGATCTGCAAGTGGTGCTGGAGGCCGATGCCGGCCTGGTCAAGGCGCTCGATGGCGTGAGTCTGACGCTGCAGCGTGGCGAAACCTTTGCCCTGGTGGGTGAATCGGGCTGCGGCAAGAGCATGACGGCCCTGGCCATCATGCGCCTGTTGCCCGATAACGGCCGTGTGATGCGTGGCCGTGTGGCCTTGAGCAACAAGGTGCCCGATGCCAAGCCCAACGAGTTGCTGGCTCTGCCCGAGTCCAGCATGCGCCGCATCCGTGGTGGCCGTGTCGGCATCATCTTCCAGGAGCCTGCGACCAGCCTGAACCCCGTCATGCGCGTGGGTGATCAGATCGTCGAGGCTATCGAGGCGCACACGAATCTGCGCGGGGTACATGCTCGCAACAAGGCCATCAGCTGGCTCAAGCGCGTGGGCATTCCCGAGCCCGAGCGCCGCATCGACAGCTATCCCTTCGAGATGAGCGGTGGCCAGAAGCAGCGCGTGATGATCGCGATGACGCTGGCGGCCGAGCCGGACTTCCTGATCGCGGACGAGCCCACCACGGCACTGGATGTGACCATTCAGAAGCAGGTGCTGGACTTGCTCAAGGCGCTGCAAAGCGAGCGACAGCTGGGCTTGTTGCTGATCACGCACGATCTGGCTGTGGTGGCCGACATGGCGCACCGAGTAGCCCTGATGTACGCCGGGCAGATCATCGAAGAAGCGCCGGCCGAGGTGTTCTTCAAGCGGCCTCGCCATCCCTATGCGCGCAGCCTGTTGCAGGCGCTGCCGGATGGCGTGCTGCGTGGCCAGAAGCTGGCGGCGATTGCCGGTACGGTGCCGCCACTGTGGCAAACCTTCACCGCATGCCGCTTCGAGCCTCGCTGTGAGCGTGCGCAGGCGCAGTGCCGTGCGCAGGCGCCCAAGCTGGAGCGTCTGGGGCAGCAATCGGTGCGGTGCTTTTTCCCCGTCACATCGGCGCAGGCTGCAAAGTCAACAGGCGCAGCCTTGTCTGCCGACACCCCGGCAAGTCCGTCTTCGTTCATCGCAGCGTCGAGCTCGACACCCTTGCTGGACGTGCGCGGGTTGAACGTGCGCTTTACCTCTGGTGGCGGCTTGTTCCGCCAGCCTCATGTCGTGCAGGCGGTGTCCGACGTGTCTTTCCAGGTGCATGCCGGGCAGACCTTGGCACTGGTGGGGGAGTCCGGTTGCGGCAAGACCACGACCGGGCGCGCCATCGTGCAGTTGCTGCGCGGGCAGCCTCAGATTCAGGTGGCAGGCGAGGCCTGGCTGGATGCGGGTGCAGCCAGTGGTGCCGGTCGGCTCGATTTGTTTGCCATGCAGTCGGCGGCCTTGTTGAACGCCCGCCGCTCCGTGCAGATGGTGTTCCAGGATCCGTTTGCCTCGCTCAACCCACGCATGCGCGTTCAGGACATCCTGCAAGAGGGGCTGCTGATCCTGCGCCCGGACTGGTCGCAGGATCAGCGCATGGCGCGCGTGCGTGAACTGGTCGAGCGTGTGGGCTTGCGGGCGGATGCGCTCAATCGCTTCCCGCATGAATTTTCAGGTGGGCAGCGCCAGCGCCTGGCCATTGCCCGTGCACTGGCGGTCGAGCCTCGCGTGCTGGTGTGCGACGAGCCCACCTCTGCGCTGGATGTGTCGGTGCAGGCGCAGATCCTCAACCTGTTGAGGGAGTTGCAGCAACAACTGGGCCTGGGCATGCTGTTCATCACGCACAACATGGGCGTGGTCGCCTATCTGGCCGATCGCGTGGCAGTGATGAAGGCCGGGCGGGTGGTGGAGCAGGGCGATGCGCAGGCCGTGTTCGAATCGCCTCAGGACGAGTACACCCGCACCTTGCTGGCTGCAGTGCCCAAGCGGCCGGTGTGATGCAGGCCTAAAGCGTTAGGGCGCGCCCTCAAATGCCCATCTTGCCGAGCGTGTCCATCACGTCGCGCAGTGTGCTGGCCAGATAGGGGTGCTCGGTGGCAAAGCGTGCCTCTATCTGCTGGGCACGGTCTTCCAGCGTGGTGTCATCTGCTTCACGCGCCAAGGGGCTGCCTTGCGCGAGCACTTTCTGGATGTCCTGATCCAATGTCTGCAACTGCAGCTTGAGTTGTTCGTCAACAGGCTGACCAGACTCCAGTTCAGTCTGCAACTTCTTCAACAGCGATGCCAACTCTTGTTTGTCCATGTGGTGTTCTCCAGTTCACGCCTTGATTGTGCCAAGCGAAGGCTGTCGCGCCTAGGCCATGACAGCATCATCAACGTGATCCAGATCATTCACGCACGCAGACGGGTGCTCTGTGGTGAAAACGCGCCGCCGGTGAACTCGCCGCGGTGCAGGTCATACATCTGACGCACCCATTGCAGCGCCTTGCGATCACGCCAGGGCTTGATGGCATCGACCATGCTGGCCGCAAACTGCGGGTCGCCATACACCGGGTGCTGGGCGGGGCAGGCGATGGGGGCGAGCAAGGCAGCGGCGGTGATGTCGGCGGCGGAGAAGCGGTTGTTGATCAGATACAGGCGGCCATCCGCCAGTTGGGTATCGAGCCAGTTGATTTCCCTTGTGATGCGCTGCAGCGCCAGTTCGGCACGCTTGGGGGTGATGCTCAGTTTGCGGCGGAACGCCCAGCGCACGAAGGGGTAGGCCACACGCAGGAACGTGGCCTGGCCGGGGCTGGCGTGGTCGGTCCACAGTCGCAGGATGTGCTCGTCGGCCTTGCCGAAGCTGTTGGCGTACAGAAAGCGGGCCACGTCCTTGCCAATGGCGTCAAAGCGTTGTTCGACCTCGCGCACGGCTTGACGGTTGGGGGAAGGCAAGACGTCCAGTGGGCCGTAGTTGTCGATCAGCCAGTCCAGGATGCGGGGGCTGTTCTGGATGGCCTTGCTTGGTGTATGCAGGATGGGCAGGGTGGTTTGCCCGCGCTTGCCCATGCGCAAGGCGGGCAGCATGTGGAACACCGGCGTCATGCAGACTTCACGATACGGAATGTGGCAGTGATCCAGCGTCCAGCGGATCTTCTCGCTGTAGTGGGACATGGCAAACGTATAGAGCGTGAGGCCGCTGGGAATATTGGTTTTCATGGGAGACGCTGGCAAAGTGACTTGCTCCCATTTTGTTGAAATGCCAACTTCAATAGAATTGGCGTTATGGACATCTTTGATGCTGATATAGCCAAATCGCCAGCAGTCTCTCCCACGTCAGTGGGGCGGCGCTTGCATCGTGTCGGCGTGCTGGTCTGCGAAGAAGCCAGTCTGGCCAGCCTGGGCTTGCTCATGGACGTGTTCCGCATGGGCAACCAGTTGTCTGGGCCGCACCGGTTCGAGCTGACGCGTGTGAGCGACACCGGCCTGCCCGTGCATCATGCCGATGGTGAACTCAGGGTGGAGGGCGATGCTTCGCTGCTCAAAGGCATGGACCTGGTTGTTGTGCCGTCCATGTGGACCATGGGGCCTCGTGCGGTCGAGCGTCACCCGGTGCTGGTGGCGGCCTTGCGTGATCTGCCTGAGCCGGTGCTGGTGGTGACCATGTGTTCGGGGGCTTATCTTCTGGCGGCCACGGGGCGCCTGGCGGACAAAAGCGTCACCACGCACTGGATGCTGGCGGACGGCTTGCAGGCGCGTTACCCGGATGTGCATGTGCAGGCTGGCGAGAACCTTGTCCAACAAGGTGGCCTGATCTGTTCCGGCGGCTCCTTGGCTGGCGTGGATGCCTGCCTGCATGCCGTGCAACTGCTGACCGATCGGCGCACCGCCAAAGATCTGGCGGGTCTGCTGGTCACGGACATGAGCCGAGGGCCTCAGTCCAGGTTCATGCCCTCGCTGGGCATGCGTCGCCATGCGGATCGCGAGATCAAGCTGGTGCAGGATCGCCTGGAGGCGCAGTGTGATCAGGCCTTTTCGCTGAACGACCTGGCGGGTTTCATCCACGTGAGTGTGAGAACCTTGCAGCGCCGTTTTCTGGCGGCCACGGGTATGACGCCGGTTCAGTATCTGCAGGCTGTGCGCATCGAGCGCAGCAAGGATTTGCTGGAGTCTGAGCGCCTGCCCGTGCCAGACATCGCGGCACGCGTCGGCTACCAGGACCGTGTGGCCTTTGGTCGCCTGTTCAAGAAGATGGTGGGCATGACCCCGGCGGCCTACAGGCAGAAGTACCAGTGAGGTACCTCTGCCACGGGCTTCAACTGATCGAAGGTGATCAGAGTGCTTCGCTGCTGCCAGCCATCACGTGGCTGAAGCCGCCATCCACGTAGGTGATTTCGGCGGTGACGCCTGCAGCCAGGTCGGACAGCATGAAGGCGGCGACGTTGCCGACGTCCTCAATCGTCACGTTGCGGCGCAGCGGCGCGTTTTCTTCCACCACGCTCAGGATCTTGCTGAAGCCCTTGATGCCGGCAGCTGCCAGCGTCTTGATCGGGCCTGCCGAGATGCCGTTGACGCGGATGCCCTTGGGGCCCAGGCTGGCGGCCGTGTAGCGCACGCTGGCTTCCAGCGAGGCCTTGGCCAGACCCATGGTGTTGTATGCCGGCACAATGCGCTCCGAGCCCAGATAGGACAGGGTCAGCAGGGCGGCGCGCTCGTTCAGGTAAGGCAGGGCCGCCTTGGCCATGGCCGGGAAGCTGTAAGCCGAGATGTCGTGCGCAATGCGAAACGATTCGCGCGACAGGCCTTCCAGGAAGTCGCCGGCAATGGCTTCGCGAGGTGCAAAACCGATCGAGTGCACGAAGCCATCGATCTTGGGCCAGGTCTTGGCCAGATCCGCGAACATGGCGTCGATCTGCTCGTCGCTGCCGACGTCGCAATCGAAGATCAATTCAGAGTCGAATTCCTTGGCGAACTCGGTGATCCGGTCCTTGAAACGTTCACCAACGTAGCTGAATGCCAGTTCGGCGCCTTCGCGTTTGCAGGCTTTGGCGATCCCGTAGGCGATCGAGCGGTTGGAAAGCAGGCCGGTGATCAGCAGGCGTTTGCCGGCGAGAAATCCCATGAGGTCTCCATTTTGGGTACTGAACCAGCCACGGATTTTGGCATGGCAATGTGGGTAAAAGAGAATTTGTGCCCAATCTCTTGATCGAGCTCGTTCCTCAGGCTAAAATGCGGGATTCGCTGCTTTTGCGGAAAGACTGGCTTTGAGCTCTCGCAATCCTCGTTCAATGTGTTCGGGGGCTGCTAGCAGGTTTATTGGGCAGGGCTGAAAGCAGCACGTCTCGTGTTTGTCACGAATGGGCGGGTCTTCCGGCCCATTTTTTTTGCTCGATTGTTTTTTAAGCGCTGATTGAAACGCTGATAGGACTGGATGACAGGGTTGATGACCTCGTGGCTCAAAGTTGTTGAAACCACCGTGACCGGCCTCGGTTACGAGATTGTGGACTGCGAACGCAGTTCGCAGGGTTTGCTGCGTGTGTACATCGATCGTCTGCCTGAAGGTGTCTACGACTTGCCTGGTGATGTGGTCACCGTGGACGATTGCGAGAAGGTCACGCGTCAGTTGCAGTATGCGCTGGAAACAATCGATGCCGATTACGCCCGTCTGGAAGTGTCCTCGCCTGGCGTGGATCGCCCGCTGATCACGCCGGCGCACTTCGCGCGTTTCGTGGGTGAAGAAGTCGCGATCAGCCTGAAGGTTCCTTTCCAGGGGCGCAAAAAATACAGCGGCATCCTGTGTCAGTCGCAAGATGCCGATCCTGCCGCCATCGAAGCGGGTCAGGCCTGGGGCCTGGTGCTGAAGTCGCCGGACGCGGACAAACCTTTGTCCAAGACGGCTGCCAAGAAGCTGGCGAAGGATCTGGCCAAGGGCATTGCCCCTGCGCCGCAGGAAGTGGATGAAGTGTTGGGTTTCACGCTCGATGAAATTCGCGAGGCACGCCTTGTGCCTGAGGTGGTTTTCAAAGGGCGTAGTGGTCGGGCGGCAACCCCGGCTGCTGGTGATGTTGCCGTAGATGAGGCGCAAGAACTCGGAGGTCAGAAGAAATGAATCGCGAATTGCTGATGTTGGTGGACGCTATTTCTCGCGAAAAGAGCGTGGACCGTGATGTGGTGTTTGGTGCGGTGGAATCCGCTCTGGCGTCCGCTACCAAGAAGCTGTACCAAGGTGAAGTCGATATTCGCGTGTCGATTGACCGTGAGAGCGGCGTGTACGAGACCTTCCGTCGTTGGCACGTGGTGCCCAACGAGGCTGGCCTGCAGCTACCTGACGCTGAAATCCTGTTGTTCGAAGCTCAGGAGCAGATTCCTGACATCGAAGTCGATGACTACATCGAAGAGGGCATTGAATCCGTGCCCATCGGCCGTATCGGTGCGCAGGCTGCCAAGCAAGTCATCCTGCAGAAGATCCGTGATGCCGAGCGCGAGCAATTGCTCAACGATTTCCTGTCGCGCGGCGAGAAGGTCTTCGTCGGTACCGTCAAGCGTCTGGACAAGGGCGACATCATCGTCGAGTCGGGCCGCGTTGAAGGCCGCCTGAAGCGCACGGAAATGATCCCGAAGGAAAACCTGCGCTCCGGCGACCGCGTTCGTGCCTACATGCTGGGTATCGATTCGCTGGCCCGGGGCCCGCAAATCATGCTGTCGCGCTCTGCGCCTGACTTCATGATCGAACTGTTCCGCCAGGAAGTGCCCGAAATCGAGCAAGGCCTGCTGGAGATCAAGAGCTGCGCCCGTGATGCCGGTTCGCGTGCCAAGATCGCCGTGCTGTCGCATGACAAGCGCGTGGACCCGATCGGCACCTGCGTGGGCGTGCGTGGTTCGCGCGTCACCGCCGTGACCAACGAACTCGCCGGCGAGCGTGTGGACATCGTGCTGTGGTCGGAAGACCCCGCACAGTTCGTGATTGGCGCATTGGCACCTGCCAATGTGCAATCCATTTTTGTTGACGAAGAACAGCACGCCATGGACGTGGTGGTTGACGAGGAAAACCTCGCCATCGCCATCGGTCGTGGTGGTCAGAACGTGCGCCTGGCGTCCGACCTGACCGGCTGGCGCATCAACATCATGACGGCCGAGGAATCGGCCCAGAAACAGGCTGTCGAGACCGACTCCATCCGCAAGATCTTCGTTGACAAGCTCGACGTGGACGAGGAAGTCGCCGATATCCTGATCGCAGAAGGGTTCACCAGCCTGGAAGAAGTGGCCTACGTGCCGCTGCAGGAAATGCTGGAAATCGAATCGTTTGACGAAGACACGGTCAATGAGCTGCGCACCCGCGCCAAAGATGCTTTGCTGACCATGGAAATCGCCAAGGAAGAAGAAGTCGAGACTTTGTCGGAAAATCTCAAGGGTCTGGAAGGTTTGACTCCTGAGTTGATCGCGAAGCTGGCTGAAGCTGGAATCCACACCCGTGACGACCTGGCCGATCTGGCCGTGGACGAGCTCACTGAAATCACCGCCGTGTCTGATGAACAAGCACGTGCCCTGATTCTCAAGGCCCGTGAACACTGGTTTGCCTGATCGCCCCCAGCTCCAAACACTCGACTCATTTGCAAGCAAGCTCATCAAGGATTAACACAATGGCCGTGACCACCGTCGCACAATTCGCCGCGGAGCTGAATCGCCCGGCTGCGACACTGCTGGATCAGCTGCATTCTGCTGGCGTGCCCAAAGGCGCACCGGAAGATGTGCTCACGGAAGCCGATAAGGAGCGTCTGCTGGATCACCTGCGCAGCGCCCACGGCTCCGCAGGCGCAGATCGCAAGAAGATCACCCTGACCCGCAAGTCGACCACCGAAATCAAGCAAGCCGATGCCTCTGGCAAGGCGCGCACCATCCAGGTGGAAGTCAAGAAGAAGCGCGTTTTCGTCAAGCGTGATGACGCTACTGGCGGCGACGAAGCCGTCAATGCCGCACAAGCTGCCCAGGAAGAAGCCGAACTGGCTCGCCGGGAAGAAGAAGCGCGCGCTCAGGCTGAAGCGCTTCGTGTGCAGGAAGAACAACTGGCCGAAGCCCGTCGCCTGCGTGAAGAGCAGGAGCGCCGCGAACGTGACGAAGCAGAAGCGCGTGCTCGTGCTGCTGCCGAACAGGCTGCGCGTGATCTGGCCGAGCGTGAACTGGCTGCCAAGAAGGGCGGCAAGGCCGCTGTGGCAGCCAAGACTGCCGAGCAGGATGCCGCTGAACGCGAAGCCGCTGCCGCACGCCGTGCCGCCGCGCTCGAAGCCGGCCGCGCTGAAGCCGCTGCCTTGACGGCTGCCGCACAACGTGGCTCGCGTAGTGGTCAAGCGAAGGCTGCTGCCGAGAAGGCTGCGGCTGAAGAGGCCAAGGTTGCCAGCGCTGTGGAAGAGGCCAAGGTTCAGGAAGCCGTTGCGCAAGCTGCTGCGCCTGCACCAGCCCCTGCGCCGGCCGTGGCGCCCACCATGCCGCTGCCTGTCGCTGATGCACCAAAGCCCACCGCCGTGCGTGTGGTGAAGGCTGCAGATATCGAAGCTGAAGAAAAGCAAAAGGCTGCTGATCTGGCCAATCGCCGCAAGGCCGCGGAAGCTGAAGCTGCCGCCATCCGCGCGATGATGAATGCACCCAAGAAGGTGCTCACTGCCAAGAAGCCAGAAGAACCCAAGCCTGCCGAAGCGGCCATCAAGGGCACGATTCACAAGCCCAAGGGCGCGCCTGGCGCTGCTGCTCCTGCAGCTGGTGCTGGTGCCAAGCCTGGCGACAAGAAGTCGGTCAAGTCCGAAAAGCTGTCGTCGAGCTGGGCCAATGACGACAAGAAGCGCGGCGGACCTACGCCGGCCAAGGGCCGCACCGATGCAGGTGCTGGTGCGAACCGTGGTGGCTGGAAGGCCCCTGGTGGTGGCCGTGGCGGCCGTCGTGGTGACCGAGGCGATCGTGGTGACAACCAGTCCAACTTCGTGGCACCGACCGAGCCGCAAATCCTGGAAGTCCACATTCCCGAGACCATCTCCGTGGCCGACCTGGCTCACAAGATGTCGGTGAAGGCTTCCGAGCTCATCAAGCAGATGATGAAGCTGGGTCAGATGGTCACCATCAACCAGCAGCTGGACCAGGAAACCGCCATGATTCTGGTGGAAGAAATGGGCCACAAGGCGTTTGCCGCCAAGCTGGACGATCCTGATGCCTTCCTGGAAGAAGAACACGAAGATCAAACGGCAGAGTCGCTGCCACGTGCGCCTGTCGTGACCGTCATGGGTCACGTCGACCACGGCAAGACCTCGCTGCTGGACTACATCCGTACGACCCGCGTGGCCTCTGGCGAAGCCGGTGGCATCACGCAGCACATCGGTGCGTACCACGTGGACACGCCTCGCGGCATGATCACCTTCCTCGACACCCCGGGTCACGAAGCCTTCACGGCCATGCGTGCTCGCGGTGCCAAGGCAACCGACCTGGTGATTCTGGTGGTGGCGGCCGATGACGGCGTCATGCCCCAGACCAAGGAAGCCATCCACCACGCCAAGGCTGCGGGTGTGCCCATCGTTGTGGCGATCAACAAGATCGACAAGCCTGGTGCCAACCTCGACCGCGTGAAGCAAGAGCTGGTTGCCGAAGAAGTCGTGCCTGAAGAATACGGCGGTGATTCACCCTTCGTGCCGGTGTCGGCCAAGGTGGGTACCGGTATCGACGATCTGCTGGAGCAAGTGCTGCTGCAGGCCGAAGTGCTGGAACTGAAGGCCCCGGCTGCCTCCATGGCCAAGGGCCTGGTGATCGAAGCCCGTCTGGACAAGGGCCGCGGCCCTGTGGCCACCGTGCTGGTGCAGTCCGGTACGCTCAAGCGTGGCGACGTGGTTCTGGCTGGTTCCAGCTATGGCCGTGTCCGCGCCATGCTCGACGAAAATGGCAAGAACGCCACCGAAGCCGGTCCTTCCATTCCCGTGGAAATCCAGGGCCTCACCGAGGTGCCGGGCGCTGGCGACGAGTTCATGGTGCTGAGCGACGAACGCCGTGCCCGTGAAATCGCCACCTTCCGTCAAGGCAAGTACCGTGACGTCAAGCTGGCCAAGCAACAGGCCGCCAAGCTGGAAAACATGTTCGAGAACATGGGTCAGGGCGATGTCCAGACCCTGGGCCTGATCATCAAGGCCGACGTGCAAGGTTCGCAGGAAGCCCTGGCTACCTCGCTGCTCAAGCTGTCGACGCCCGAAGTCAAGGTTCAGATCGTGCACGCCGCCGTCGGTGGCATCAGCGAGTCGGACGTCAACCTCAGCATTGCCTCGAAGGCCGTCATCATCGGCTTCAACACCCGTGCTGACGCCGGTGCGCGCAAGCTGGCCGAGAACAACGGCGTGGACATCCGCTACTACAACATCATTTACGACGCTGTGGATGATGTGAAGGCAGCGATGGGCGGCATGCTGGCACCCGAACAACGTGAAGAAGTCATCGGTTCTGCCGAGATTCGTCAGGTGTTCATCGCCTCCAAGATTGGTACGATCGCAGGTTGTATGGTCACCAACGGCGTGGTCCGCCGCAGCGCTCGTCTGCGACTGCTGCGCGAAAACGTGGTCATCTACACCGGCGAGCTGGAAGGTCTCAAGCGCTTCAAGGACGACGTCAAGGAAGTGCGCGAAGGTTTCGAGTGTGGTCTCAATATCAAGGGCTACAACGACATCAAGGAAGGCGACGTCCTCGAGTTCTTCGAAATCAAGGAAGTGGCCCGTACGCTGTAAACAAACGCACAGGCTACCCCCCCGAACAACCCCGCCTGAACCCAGGCGGGGTTTGTGCTTGAAGGGATGCCACTGCGCCGACAGCAGGAATTCACCATGCGCCATAAACGTTCTACCCCCAACCGCAGCTTGCGCGTCAACGATCAGATCCAGCGGGATGTGGCCGAGTTGATCCGTGACCTGAAAGACCCGCGCATCGGCAGCATGGTGACGATCACCAATGTGGAAGTGACGCCGGATTACGCCCACGCCAAGATCGGTTTTTCTCTCCTGGTGGGAGACCCTGTCGAGTGCGAAAAGGGCCTCAACGAAGCGGCCGGCTACATCCGCAATGGTTTGTTCAAGCGCCTGCAGATCCATACCGTTCCTACCTTGCACTTCCACTTTGACCGCACCACCGAGCGTGCGCTGGAGTTGAGCGCACTGATCAACCGCGCCGTGGCCGACAAGGCCAAGGATGCAGATGAGCAAGCCGCAGCGTCAGAGGGCAAAGACGGAGGCGAACAGCCTTGAACAAGCCCGTGCGTCAACCGCGTCGCCAACTGCATGGCGTCATCCTGCTTGACAAGCCTCTGGGCCTGTCGAGCAACGATGCATTGCAGAAGGTGCGCCGCTTGATGCGCGCTGAAAAGGCGGGTCATACCGGCACGCTGGACCCGCTGGCGACCGGTTTGTTGCCGCTGTGCTTTGGTGCAGCCACCAAGTTTTCTCAGGTGTCCCTGGACGCCGACAAGCGCTACACCGCCACGCTGAAGCTCGGGCAGACCACGACGACGGGTGATGCCGAAGGCGAGATCCTGCAGACTCGCCCGGTGACGGCCGAGCAGGTGAACGCAAGCCGCATCGCCGAGGCCTGCGAGGCCTTCACCGGCCCCATCTCGCAGATCCCACCCATGCACTCGGCGCTGAAGCATCAGGGCCGTGCGCTGTATGAATATGCCCGCGAAGGCATCGAGATCGAGCGCCCCGCCCGTGACGTGACCATTCATGCGATTGACATCGTCAGCTGGCAAGGTGACGAGTTGGTGCTGGATGTTCGCTGCAGCAAGGGCACGTATATCCGTACGCTGGCCCAGGATATCGGCGAACATTTAGGCTGCGGTGCGCACCTGATCGGCTTGCGCCGTACAGGCAGCGGCGGCGTGAGCCTGCAAGGCGCGGTGACGCTGGATGCCATGCTGGCCATGTCCGAGCAAGAGCGTGACGCGCACTTGCAGCCGGCCGATGTTTTGTTGAATGATTGGGCCGATGTGCTGTTGTCCGAGTCGGAGGCCGCGCGCTTTCTGACCGGCCTGCGTCGTCGGACGCATCTGGCGGACGCGGCCCAAGTGCGTGTCTACGGTCCTGTGCCTGGCCAAGGCAAGGGCGAAGGCCGCGTCTTGCTGGGCAGCGCCCACATCAAGGCCGGTGAATTGATCCCGACGCGTCTGCTGAGTCCAACTGAAGTACAAGGCCTGCTTGAAGTGCAGGCCGCGGTTCAGGCGACAGTGCAGACGCAAACCGAAACCGCTGACGCCGCCGCGCTACGTCAGCCCGACCCTGTTCTTTGATTTCAGACCAGTGAGCTTCCTATGAGTACTCAAATCCGCAATATTGCGATCATCGCCCACGTTGACCATGGCAAAACGACCATGGTTGACCAATTGCTGCGTCAAAGCGGTACCTTTGCCGACCACGAAAAGGTCGTCGATACCGTGATGGACAACAACGCCATCGAACGCGAACGCGGTATCACCATCCTGGCGAAGAACTGCGCCGTGAGCTGGGAAGGCACGCACATCAACATCGTCGACACCCCGGGCCACGCGGACTTCGGCGGTGAAGTCGAGCGCGCGCTGTCCATGGTGGACGGTGTGGTGTTGCTGATCGACGCGCAAGAAGGCCCGATGCCTCAGACGCGCTTCGTGACCAAGAAGGCACTGGCCCTGGGTCTGAAGCCCATCGTCGTGGTCAACAAGGTGGACAAGCCCGGTGCCAAGCCTGACGCCGTCGTGAACGCCGCTTTCGACCTGTTCGACAAGTTGGGTGCCACCGACGAGCAGCTGGACTTCCCCGTGGTGTACGCATCGGGCATCAACGGCTGGACCTCGCTGGAAGAAGGCGCACCTGGTGAGAAGTGGGGCAACGACATGTCGGCCCTGTTCAACACCGTGCTCAAGCACGTGCCTGCCCAGACGGGTGACCCTGCTGCCCCACTGCAACTGCAGATTTCGGCACTGGACTTCTCGACCTTCGTCGGTCGCATCGGCGTGGGCCGCATCAGCCAAGGCACGGCCAAGCCCGGCCAGGACGTGGTCGTGATGGAAGGCCCTGAGGGCAAGCCCATCAAGGGTCGCATCAACCAGGTGCTGACTTTCCAGGGGCTGGATCGCGTGCAAGTGACCGAAGCCGGTCCTGGCAACATCGTGCTGATCAACGGTATCGAAGACGTCAACATCGGCGTGACCGTGACCGACCCGATCAACCCGGCTCCGCTGCCCATGCTGAAGGTGGACGAGCCCACGCTGACCATGAACTTCTGCGTGAACAACTCGCCTCTGGCCGGTCGTGAAGGCAAGTACGTGACCAGCCGTCAGATCTGGGACCGTCTGCAGAAAGAGCTGCAACACAACGTGGCCCTGCGCGTGAAGGAAACCGACGAAGACGGTATCTTCGAAGTGTGCGGTCGCGGCGAACTGCACCTGACCATCTTGCTGGAAAACATGCGCCGCGAAGGCTATGAACTGGCCGTGTCCAAGCCCCGCGTGATGTTCAAGGACATCAACGGCGAGAAGTGCGAGCCAATGGAGCTGGTCACTGCCGACGTGGAAGAAATCCACCAAGGTGGCGTGATGCAGGCGCTGGGTCTGCGCAAGGGCGATCTGGTCAACATGGAGCCGGACGGTCATGGCCGCGTGCGCCTGGAATACCGCATTCCTGCTCGTGGCCTGATCGGCTTCAGCAACGAATTCATGAACCTGACGCGTGGTTCTGGCCTGATCTCGTCGATCTTCGACGGCTATGAGCCGCACAAGGGTGAAATCGGTGGCCGCAAGAACGGCGTGCTGATCTCCATGGACGACGGTGAAATCTTCACCTACGCCCTGGGCAAGCTGGACGACCGTGGCCGCATGTTCGTGAAGCCGAACGACCCCGTGTACGAAGGCATGATCGTCGGCATCCACAGCCGCGACAACGACCTGGTGGTCAACGCCACGCGAACCAAGCAGCTGACCAACTTCCGCGTGTCCGGCAAGGAAGACGCGATCAAGATCACGCCTCCGATCGACCTGACGCTGGAATACGGCGTGGACTTCATCGATGACGACGAGTTGGTCGAAATCACGCCCAAGTCGATCCGTGTGCGCAAGCGCCACCTGAAGGAACACGATCGCAAGCGTGCTTCGCGCGAAGCTTGAAGCTGATTCACGTGCAGGCCCGAACGGGCTAGTACGATACGAGGGCTGCACCTGCAAGGGTGCGGCCCTTTTTTCATGTGGAGTGAAGTTGATGGAAAGCTTGGTTCTGACAGAGGTGATCGGTGGCCTGGGCGTGATCACGCTCAATCGCCCCAAGGCCCTCAATGCCTTGTCGCTGGAGATGGTGCGTGAACTGCACAATGTGCTGGCTGGCTGGCGCACCGACGAGGCCGTGCTGGGCGTGTTGCTCAAGGGCGCGGGCCGGCTGGACGAGCACGGCAAGCCTCATGGCGCCGTGCATTTTTGCGCGGGCGGTGACATCCGTTTCATCCACCAGGCAGCGGTAACGGGGGACTTGAGCCTCGACGACTTCTTCACCGAAGAGTATGCGCTGGATCACCTCATCCACACCTATCCCAAGCCATTCGTGGCCTGGATGGAGGGCATCACCATGGGTGGGGGCATGGGCCTGGCGCAGGGGGCGACGTGGCGCGTGGCCACGGAGTCCATTCGCATGGCGATGCCAGAGACGCGAATTGGCTTGTTTCCGGACGTGGCGGGTGGCTACTTTCTGTCGCGTTGTGCGGGCGCGATCGGCGAGTACCTGGGTGTGGTTGGCCCCCATCTGCACGTGACGGACGCCTTGACGCTGGGGCTGGCCGACGCGCACGCCCAGGCGGCCAGCTTGCCGGATTTGCTGGCATCGTTCAGGCAGATGCGCGCAACGTCTGCGGATGATTTGTTGAGTCGGGTGAAAGCTCATGTGGAGGCCCATGGGCTGCCAACCTTGCCGGAGGCGACAGTGACCGTGCATGCCGATCAGATCAACCGGCATTTCAGTCTGCACACCATGCCGGAGATCGAAGCATCGCTCCAGCGCGACGACAGCGAGTGGGCTCAGGGTGTCTTGCGCCAGATGGCGGGGCATTCGCCTTTGATGATGTGCGTCACGCTGGAGCAGATCCGCCGTGCACGCTCCATGAGTCTGGCCGATGTCTTTCGCATGGAGCGCGGGATGGTCCGCCAGTGTTTCGCCTTGCGCAAGGGGCGCGATAGCGAGACGGCTGAAGGCGTACGCGCCCTAGTGATTGACAAGGATCAGCAGCCCAAATGGAGGGCAAGCAGCCTGTCTGAGGTGTCACCCGCGTCGGTGGAGGTCTTTTTTGAGTCTCCCTGGCCTTTGCGATCACACCCGCTGAGGGATTTGTGACGCGCGGATTGGGGATGCCTGGCCGGTTCAGGACCGGATCCAGGCAAGGCAGGCCGAATGCGGCACGGCCAAGGGCAGGTGAGCAAGGTCAAGCCACTCGACGAGGCCGCCTTCTGGTCTGTGCCATTGCCCTCGCGCCGGTGTGGGCGCCAGCCCCAGTTCCACCTGGTCAGGCGGTGTGATCAGGCCGGTTCCAACAGCCTTCAGGCAGGCTTCCTTGCGTGTCCAGGCGGTGTAGAGCACGCTTGCCTGGTCAGCTGGTGTGGTGGCGCGCCATGTGCGCAGTTCAGCCTGACTGAACACGCTTTCAGCCAGATCTTGCATGTGGGGCCACGGCTTGTGCATTTCGAGGTCGACACCGATCTCCCAGTGGGGGTGCAGTGCGATCAGGGCCCAGTTGTCGCTGTGGGTCAGATTGAAGTGAAGTGCTGGCGACGCCGTCATCAGCGTGGGTTTGCCGTTTGCGCGTGTCGTCATGGGCACGTCGCGAGGCGCGCACAGGCAAGCCGGGGCCAGCAGGACACGTAAGGCCGCGTGTGCTGCCATGTACCGATGCGCATCGACAGCGCGCGCAAAACGTGCGGCACGTTGTTTGTCTTCGTCGCTCAGGCAGGCCCTGGTGGCAGCGCTGACTTCGTCATCCATGTCGGGTAGTTCGACCAGATGGAGTTGGCAGTCCTCCTGAAAGCGGCTCGACAAGGTCTGTTGTGCCGCAGCATGGACATCCCAGGTCACGATTTCAAGCGGAAATACAAGCCGCTGTAGGCATCGAAGAAATCTTCGGCGAAGCCCAGTGAGTGGAAGGTGCGCTCTGGAACCTCCCAGGCATCGACCAGTTCATAGCCCAGTTGTTCGACAGACTGGACGAACGCGGCTCTGTTGAAAACTTTGTGTGGCACGAAGGAACCGAAGCCGATGTTCTGTGTGGACACAAAGCCCGGGGCTTGGGTCAGTGGCAGTTTGTTGAGCAGAATGTGGCGGGGTTTGTGTACAGCGCGTGCCAGCAGTGCAGGCAGGTCGTAGGCTTCGATGAACTCCAGCACGCCGGCTGCCATCCAGATCTCGCTGTCGAGCCATCCTGATGGCCAGTCATCGGAGAAGGTCAGCGCCTGCGCGCCACGTTGGCTGGCCAGTTCCCGGCCTTGCGGGATGAATGCCGACAACTCATGGACACGCCACTGGATGCCCTCGGGATAGCGAAGGTACTGCTGGTAGGCGTAGTACTGATTGCCAATCGATCCACCGATGTCCAGGACCGAACTGGCACCACTGGCAAAGGCTTCGCGCAGCCAGAAGATCACAGGATAGTCAAATGCCCAGATGCGCTTGGATCGTTCATCGACGTATTCTTGCGTGAATTTGTCGTGGCTGAACTCCGGCGACGCGGGCAACCAGGCTCGCGCCTCGGCAAAGGACTCGAAATGCCCGCAGTGATAGCCACGTCCGCCAGGACCCAGGTACCTGCGGATAGCGCGCTTGCGCAACAAGGTGCGGATCAGAGGCAGTCGTTTGATGTGGGCCAGTTGCATGGTTGATCACGCTGCGAGCGGCAGAGTCGGGATTGAAGAATAAGATACACCGGGGGCGCGCGGCGAGATGCTGCGGTTTGGGTATGAAACGCAAAGCGAAGACATCATGAAGAAGGTTTGGGTGCTGACCGCGGCACTGTTGGGGCTGGGCTTGGCCTTGTTCATTTTACTGTCCGTGGACGAACGTCTTCAGCGGTGGCGCCACGTGCCGACACACACGAATGCGGTGCCATTTGGGGTACTGGGCGATTCTGACAGCCACGCCTACCACGATGAGTTCAGCTTCGGGCACCGCCCCGAGGCTCGTGGTGGCGCCTTGAGGCAGCGTACATGGCAATGGACGGAGGTGCTGGGGCACCTGCGCAGTGAGCAGCTGGATCCTGGGCCATGGGGGCAATGGGGTACGCGGTACCGGCGCCTGTCGGTGCTGCGCGACGCCGTGGGGCAGGATGGACGTTTTCTCCGCAAAGAGGACTACCTCTACAACCAGGCCTATTCTGGCGCGGTCTGCGCCAACCTCAATGTGGCGCCGCACGATCAGGTTGGTCGTCTGTTGACCACCATGGCGCGAGAGTCTGGGCGTTGGCAGCGTGGCGTGGTGGTGATCCGCATGGGGACCAACGATTTTGGCAGGCAGGAAAGCCTGGACGCCTTGTCTCGCGATCCGCTGGACCCCCAAGTCGTCGGCTCGATCGATGCGTGTCTGGGCCATATCGGGCAGGCAGTGGCGCGCTTGCATGCGGTCTACCCGGGCTTGCGTATCGTGTTGGTGGGCATCTTCAACAACGCGGAGTGGGAGAAGTTCCATCATCTTTGGCGTTCTCCTCAGGCCCAGTCCCGGATTCATCAGGGGCTGGCGCGTTTCGATGATGGCTTGAAGGCGCTTGCGCTAGGCAAGTCGGGGGTGGCCGTGTTTGATGACCAGGCCTGGTTTGCCGGGCTTTGGGGTTCGCGCCGTGCGACCGGGCAACCGGCCTATCGGAACGTGCGATTCGGCGAGCGCTTCGAGGTGCGCAATACCGGTGGGGATGAGCCGATGAACGCGACGCTGGCAGACGGCCACGCCGGATCGGTCTGGAATGCCCTGTGGGCCCAGGCGATGGTGGCGCTCCTGGTGGAGCGGTTCGGCGTGCCGGTGCCGCCTTTGCAGACCCAGGAACTGGTGCAGTTTGTGGATCCGGACGGGCGATTCGGCATGCGTTGACGTGCGGCAGGCTGATCAGCCGGCGTAGCCCCTCATCTTGAGGTAGCGGTGCCACATGCGGGATTTGATGGCGTCCTTGAAGTCCGACTGGCCGATGCCTGAGGGGCTCAGTCCCACGCGGCCCAGTTGCTTGCGCAGCACATGGTTGAACGACAGCGCATCTTTCCAGCGAACGCTCTCGTCCGTGTTGAAAATGATCGACATCGAGATGGACACGTCGTCTGGCCCGTTGCGCACGTGGTGTCCTGCAATGAAGGGGATGTGCAGCGCCTCCCCCGGGCTGAACTCGAATGGGGTCGCGAAGGCGTCACGTTCGATCGTCCAGGGCAGCTTGGTGTTTTCTCGGACCACATAGGCTTCCCTGTTGGGCTGTGACACCAGTCGGTCATCCCAGGGCAGACCCACGGTGACCGTCTTGCTGCCACGGAACTGCATCAGGAAGGTGGAGTAGCGGTCTATGTGAAAGGGCGTGACGCTGTTGGGCGAGGCGATGAAAAGATAGAGTTGTGCGTCAATAGGCCGTTTTCCGACGCCGCGCAAGGCCATCAATGCAGCGACCTCGGCACACAGCGCCTTGTACAGGTCAGCAAAGGAGGGATCGACCTCTGGCGAGCGGACCATGATGTAGGAGTCGGTGGTCCGGATGGATTCGATGGTCTCTTCCAGCGTGCGTTCCTTGGGCTTCTTGCGGAAGGTGGACTCGAAGTCTGCCCCGACATCCAGCAAGCCCTTGGAATACATGACCTGCTGTTGAGGCAAGGTGGGCAGAACGCGTGAGAGGTTCTCCAGTGACAGCGCGGGGTGCCCCAGCAGTTTGTGGTGGAACTTGAACGGCTGTCTGTCCAGCAGTTCGCTCTTGATGTCGTCGGCAAAGCAGGGCGTCATGATGGTATGGCGTTGGATCAGTTCAGATGTGCAGCAAAACGGGTGACGGCGTCGATCAGGCGTCGCTGGGCATGCAGCGTGGAGACGGTGTGATCGACATCGGGGATCAGGTCGCAGGGCAGATCGGCCACGGCACCATAGGCTTTGAACGTGTCTCGCCACTGACCTGCGTAGTTGAACAGCCAGAGAAAGCTGCCTGAATAGACCAGTTGCACACGGACTTGCTTGTCGACGATCACCTTCAGGCGCGCGGCGAACTCGTCGCGGGTGGGCGAGGCATACGGGTTGTCCAGCAACTGTTGCATTGGCTCGCTTTGCCGGGGGGCAGGTCTCAGCCGTTTGAGCAGCAAGCCCGGCAAGCGCCCGGCCCATCCCATCAATGTCCCCGACGGATCGACGTTCAGTTGCCGCCAGGCGCGCACGAGCGACGTCTTCTTGTTGGGATAAGCGTGCGTGTCCATCAGCCACAAGGCCTTGAGGCGATCGTCCACCATGGCCGTCGACACACCATGGTGTGCAGCCGAGCAGATGCCGGCCAGCGCGAAGGTCTGGATCGAGGTCAGGCGCTGGATGTGGTCCATCGCAGCCTGCAGGTCGGCGACGGCTTGCTGGTCATAGGACAAGGTCGAGTCGGATGCCTCGCTGTCACCTTGGCCGGACAGGTCAAGGCGCAGCACGGTGTGGCCTTGGGCGGCGAGTGCCCGGGCCAGTTTCACGTTGATCCGGTGAGGGCCCATGCGGTGGATGACGCCCGCATTGAGCAAGAGGATGGCGGTACCCCTGGATGGCCCATCCGGACGGGTCAGGGTGCCGGTCAGCCTGGCGCCCGGGCCGAAGGTGAGGATGTTTTCGTTCATGCCGATTCACCCTTCACGCTGGCAATCAGCAAGCGCAGCAACTCTGGTGGGGCCAGTGCGGCACCATTGGCCTCTTCAACATGCCAGGCGATGTCCGGGCCCGGTGCGGTGAGGTGACGCCAGGGTTGCCCCTTCGCGAGTTGTTGGTCGCCCAGGGCGGTCGACAGGGCCGAGGCCTTTGTGGCGATGTGGATGCACTCTGCCGCACAGGTGGGGTTCAGATCCTTGACCGACAGGGCCTGCATTTCGCTGATCCATGTCGGACTGACACCAAAGCCGATGATTTCGTCGCGAACGTCCCGGGACGGGCTTCTGGACTGGATGTAAGGATCGTAGGTTTGCGCGAGGTGGGCTTCGCCGAGTTCCTTCAGGTAGCTGGGCCCGTCCAGCAAGGGCTCCCACAAGACGAGTCGGTGCGGCACTGTCGGGCTGACCGCAGACGCCATCATGGCGAGGGTGGCACCCAGTCGCACGCCCAGCCACACGGACTGCGTGGCGCGGGTTCGCAGGCTGAGTTCGGCATGCGCCAGCACGATGTCGTCTCGCCAATGGGTCAGTGTGCCGTCTTCGTCCTGGCCTGCGGACTCGCCGCAACCAAAGTAGTCAAAGCGCATGACGTGGACACCTTGACGCGCAAGTTGCTCGGCCAGCAGGCGATACAACCGGTGCATGCGCACGGCTTCCTGGCCGAAAGGCGGGCACAGCAGGACCTGTAGCCTGGCGCCCTGGGCGGATGCCGGGGCGTGGTAGACACCGTATAGACGATGCGCTGGAGGGCCGAATAGAAAAGGTGTCATCTCAAGGTTGATGCGAGCGGAGCGTGGGGCACCGCCTCAGCGACGCAGAATGCGGTTGAACCAGCCGCTCTTGGCTTCGGTGTCAGTGCCCGTTGGCGGCGCTGACGCAGGCGTGGTGGCGTCGGGCTGACTGCTGCCGGTTGTACCGGTTGCCGCTAGCTGGCCGAGTGTTTCGAAAATGATCCGACGAACGCTGATGGTGACGCCTGTGCGGCGCATGATTTCGGTCACAGCCTTCATCGCCAGCAACGAATGGCCGCCCAGGTTGAAGAAGTTGTCGTCCAGCGTGACCTCCTCGACATCGAGCAACTCCCTCCAGACATCGGCGATGGCCTTTTCCGTGGGCGTGACTGGCAGGCGACCATGCGCCTTGGCCTTGTGCTCTACCGACGTGGTGGCGTCCGGGGGTTTGGGCAGGGCCGCGCGATCGGTCTTGCCATTGGGTAGCCGTGGCAGTTGCGCCAACAGAACAAAGTGCTGCGGCAGCATGTACTCTGGCAGCGTCCTGGCCAGTTCGGCCTTCAGCGCCTGCGGCAAGACCGATGGGCTTTGTGCATCACGGACCACGCAGTACGCCACCAGTCGCACATCGCCGGGATGGTCCTCACGGGCCATCACTACCACCTGTGAGATGGCGGGGTTGAGCTGAAGGGTGGCTTCGATCTCGCCAAGTTCGATGCGGTGGCCTCTTACCTTGACCTGATGGTCCAGTCGGCCCAGGTGTTCCAGTTCACCATTCGCGTGCAGGCGCCCCAGATCGCCGGTTCGGTACAGGCGCGCTTGGCCACCGGGCGTGAAAGGATCGGTGATGAAGCGCTCTGCCGTCAGTTCGGGACGGTGCAGATAGCCTGTGGCGACCCCCGCACCCCCAATGCAGATTTCGCCCGGCTCACCCGCACCGCAGGCTCGCCCTTCGGTATTCAGGATGTGAATTTGCGTGTTGGCGATGGGCTTGCCGATGCGGATACCTTGTTCAGGTGCATTGACACGCCAGCAGCTTGACCAGACCGTGGTCTCGGTTGGCCCGTACATGTTCCAGACGGCGGCACAGCGCGTCACGAGCTGGTTGGCCAGCTTGAGGGTCAGCGACTCGCCTCCCACCAGCGCCGTGAAACCCGGGCGTCCATTCCACCCTGCTTCGATCAGTGCATGCCAGGTGCTGGGTGTGGCCTGCATCACGTCGATCGCATCCTCTACCTGCGCTTTGAGCAGGAAGGGGTCTCGTGCGTCTTCCGTCCGGCAAAGCACCACTTCGGCCCCAACGAGCAAGGGCAGGAACAACTCCAGCACGGAGATGTCGAAGCTCAAGGTGGTGACCGCCAGCAAGCGCTGCCCTGCCTGCAATCCGGGCTCTTTGGCCATGCTTTGCAGGAAATTGATGACCGCACCATGGGGCACGACCACGCCCTTGGGCTTGCCAGTGGAGCCCGAGGTGTAGATCACGTAAGCAGCGTCCGAGGCCTGGGCATCACGTTGCGCGTCTGCCGTTGGCGGCGTGTCCGGGCGAGTCTGGATGAGTGCATCGTCGAGGTCTGTGAGCAGGGTCTTGTCGCGCGGCCAGTTGAGGACCTGCATGACATCGGTTCGGCTGATGATCAGCGCCAGACCTGCGTCATCGACCATGTGGGCCAGTCGTTCAGCCGGATAGTCTGGATCCAGCGGGACGTAGGCCGCACCGGCCATCAAGGTACCCAACACTGCGCCAAGCAGGTCCGGGCAGCGTGGCATGCACACACCGACGAGCGAGCCTCGGCCGATGCCGTGGGCGCGCAGGTGATGGGCGATCTGGCTGGCGCGGGCCCACAGTTCGGTGTGGCTATAGGCGCGTTCCCCCGTCTGACTCAGTGCGATCGCTTTGGATGTGGTGTGAGCCTGTTGGCGCAACAGCGTGATCAGGTTGCCCTCAGATGCGGTCGCCGAGGCTTGCGCAGCCGGTGCTGGCAAGCTGGGTTGGCTCGCGGGCGAATTGGAATTGGCCTGCGCTGAGCCCGGCAGCTTGGCCGGCGCCTGGAAGGTGTAGCCTGACAGCGGACGATCGGGGTCGGTCACGATTTCGCGCAGAAGGTTCTCCAGGTCTGCAGCGAAGCTGGCGACGGTGGCGGTTTCGAGAACGTCAGCATTGAAGGTGAAGACAAACTCGATGTGGTTGCGCGTTTCCACGCACCACAGTGCCAGGTCTTGCGCGGCACCCAGCATCGGCGTGGCCATGCGCTGGTGATCGACGTTGCCCCAGCGCGTGGTGCGCTCCCGCACGTCCTGATAGGAGAAGGACACCTGGTGGATAGGCGGGCGACTGTAGTCGCGAGGCACCTGCATCACATGGACGAGGTGGTCGAAAGGCACGTCCGGGTAGGAGAAGGCATCGACCACTTTGCGGTGGACAGATGCCAGCCAGGACTGCATGGACATGTCGTCACGCGGTTGCATGCGCAGCGGCAACATGTTGACGAAGAAGCCCATCAGGTTTTCCAACGCCGGTTGCTCACGACCTCGAACGGGCGTGCCGATGACGAAATCGTCTTGCTTGCTGGCGCGGTGCAAGGCCAGGGCATAGGCAGACAACAGCGTGATGTAGAGCGTGCGCCCCTGCTGCTGAGCCTGGGCTCGCAGCGCATCAGTGACGTCCTTGGCCAGGTTGAACTGGAAGGAGCCACCGCGGCCGGACATGGCGGGTGGGCGGGGGTGATCCAGCGGCAGCTCGATGTTGGGTGGCAGCGGCGTCAGTTGCTCACGCCAATAGCCCAGCTGACGCTGCAGCTCCGGCCCAGTCATCCACTCGTTGTGCCAGGCAGCAAAGTCACCGTAGCTCACCGTTAGGGGTGGCAGTCGCGGCTCGCGCTTTTCCAGGCAGGCTGCGTACAGCTCAGGCAGGTCGACATAAAGAAGGTCGAACGACCAGGCATCCCAGATCAGGTGATGGGCCTGGAACAGCAGGCCGTGTTCCTCCGGCGAGAGCCGGAACAGGCGCGCCGTGAACAAAGGTGCCTTTTCCGGGTTGTAAGGCGTCTCGACAAGCTCGGCGATGATCTTGTTCATCGTGGGCTTGCGCTCGGCCTCCGGCAAGTGGCTCAAGTCGTCATAGGGCAGCAGGCTGAAGGGGATTTCCGGCAGGATGCGTTGCACATCACCGTTTGGTGTGCGCTCGACCACCGTGCGGAAGATGCTCTGGCGCTGGACGAGCATGTGCCAGGCCTGGTTGAACGCTTCGACGTCAAGCGGACCCAGCAGGCGATGCCCTGTAGGGATGCTGTGCACCACGGTGCCGGGCGTCAGGTTTTCCAGGAACCAGACGCGTTCCTGCATTTGAGACAGGGGGGCCGTGGACTGGTCAGCCCGGATCGGGATGGTGTCGGCAGGGCCGCTGTTGGCTTTGGCTGTTGCCGCAAGCTGGTGTTTGGCATCCAGCAAGGCCTGGGCCAAGGCTGCAGGCGTGGGGTGATCGAAGATCATCCGCAGGCCGGGGCGGTGACCCAGTGCCGCTGCCAGGGCGGCCGATAGCTTCGCTGCAATGAGCGAATGCCCGCCATGCTCGAAGAAATGGTCGTGGTCACCCAGGCGTTCACGGTTGAGCAGCTTGCCCATTTCCTTGGCCACGATGTCAGTGGCCTGCGCGTTCGCGCCGGACGGGGCTGTCACTGTGGTGATCGGCTGCGCCACGGCGACGGGCGCCGTCGCCTTCTCGCTGATGGCGGGCGGCACAGGCAAGGCCTTGCGGTCGATCTTGTTGTTGGGCAGCAGCGGCAGGGCAGCCAGAATCAGCACGGTGCGGGGCACCATGTAGTCGGGCAGGGTCTGACGCAAGCCTTGCCGCAAGGCTGCTGTGTCCAGTGCGGCGCCGCTTTGCGGCACAACATAGGCGATCAGCGCCATGTCCCCAGGCGTGACCTCACGCGCGACGACCACGGCGCGGGACACGCCAGCTTCCTGCTCTAGCTGGGCTTCGATTTCGCCAAGCTCAATGCGGTACCCACGGATCTTCACCTGGAAGTCCATGCGGCCCAGGTGCTCCAGTTGGCCATCCTCGCGCAAACGGCCGAGGTCGCCCGTACGGTAGATGAGCTGGCCGGGGCGGGGGCCCCATGGGATCGTCACGAAACGTTCAGCAGTGAGGTCAGGCCTGCCGTGGTAGCCCAATGCAACGCCGTCACCGCCGATACAGATTTCGCCTTCCGCACCAACCGGCAAGGGTTGCAGCGAGTCGTCCAGAATCCATATCTGGGTGTTGTCGATCGGGTGGCCGATGGTGATCCGGGCGGCCGGATCCACGACGTGCGACAGGGTTGACCATACGGTCGTCTCGGTCGGGCCGTACATGTTCCACACGTCCACGCCTTTGGCCAGCAGGGATGTGGCCAGCGCGGGGGGCAGTGGCTCGCCACCGACCAGGGCGCGGAAGCCACGCTGGGGTTGCCAGCCTGCATCGAGCAGCAACAGCCAGGTGGTGGGTGTGGCCTGCATGACCGTGACACCCTGTTGCGCCATCAAGCCCAGCAGTGCTTCGCCATCCATGGCCTGGTCACGTGTGGCCAGAACCACGGTGCCACCGGTCACCAGCGGCAACAGGAGCTCGAGCACCGCAATGTCGAAGCTCAGGGTCGTCACGGCCAGGAGGCGATCGGATGCGGTCAGGCCCGGCTCACGCTGCATGGACGCCAGGAAGTTGCACACGGCGCGCTGGGGAACCGCCACGCCTTTGGGTCGTCCGGTGGAGCCCGATGTGTAGATGACATAGGCTGCGGCTTGCGTGTCCAACACGGCCGGCAACGGCGCGTCACTGGTGGCGTCGATGAGCGCTGCATCCCGGTCGAGCAACAGTTGCGTCGACATGGGCATGCCGCTGGCTTGTGCGCATGTCGAATGCGTGACGACCAAGGTCAGGCCGGCGTCTTCGGCCATCATTTTCAAGCGCTCACTCGGGAAGCCTGGGTCCATGGGCACGTAGGCCGCGCCGGTCTTGAGCACACCCAGCAGGGCAGGCATCAAATGCAGGCCTCGTGGCAGGCTGATCCCGACGCGCTGGCCTGGGCCTGCCCCCCGGGCTTGCAGTACCCGGGCAATCTGGTTGGCACGCGACTCCAGTTCGCGGTAGCTCAGTGCCCCGTCCTGAGTCACGATGGCGGGGGCCGACGGCGTTTGTTGGGCCTGTCGGCTTACCCAGGCTTCAACACGCGCTTGTGGATCAAGCGGACGATCAGTCTGATTCCAGGTCAGCAGGCGCGGATCGAGCGACACGGCGGCGGCCGTTTGCGCGGGCGCCAGCATGTTCATCAGCCGATCAACCAGTTGCTGTGCCCGATCAAGACTGAGGTACTCGCTGCTGTGATGCAGATCCAGGGTCAGCGCGTCAGTCTGTTCGTAGAAGTTGAAGAACAACTCGCTGAGCAAGCCGCGCTTGCGGCCTTCGTGCATGGCCGCGTTCAATGGTGCCCAGCCGGACAGATCGACCTTGGGGTTGAGGTTGAAGTAGATCGAGGTGAGTGGCGGGTTGCTGCCGGCGGCTTGCATGCCCAGCGCACGTGCGGCCGTGCCCTGTGTCATCAGCGGATGCTCCATGGCATCCATCAAGGCAGATTTGACCCGGCGCAGACTGTCCGCGATGGTTTCGCCACTGTGGGCTTTCAGTCGGACGGGCAGGTCCAGCACCCCGTCGGCGATCAGCGATGAGCGGCGCTCAAGGCTTTGTGCGGCATAGGGGATGCTGACCACGATGTCACGCTGGCCGCTTTCCTGTGCGAGCAGTTCGGCCAGGGTATGAAGCAGCCATTGGAACAGCGTTGCGCCATGGGATTTGGCTTGCTCCTTCAGATGGGCCAGGCGAGCGCCATCCAGTCGTGCGCGAACGGTGTCTGCCGCGAATGTGCGCGGACCTGTGGGCTTGCGGTCCCCCAGTGACACAGGGGAGGGCAACTGGCTGAGCACCTGCTTCCAGTGAGCGACGCTCGCCTGTCCATCAGCACTGTCGAAGCGCGCATTCTCGGCGTGCGCGAAAGACAGCGGTGAAGCGGCTGCCTCCCATTGCGGCGCCAGCCCCAGGCACCGGGCACGATAGGCTTCTGCCAGTTCGGCATTGAAGACGCTGGATGCCCAGCCATCAAATACCAGATGGCTGGCGACCATGTGAACAACCACGCGGCCATCGGCCAGATTCAGGATGCTGGCGCGTGCCAGTGGTGCCTGGTCAAGCTGGAAGTCGGTGGCGCTGGCTTGCCAGCAGTATTGGTCCAGGGCCTTGTCACTGTCGCCGGATGCGCGCAGATCGACCTCGGCGATGCCAACCCGAGCCTGGGCATCCACGATTTGTCGAGGTTCGTCCAGATCGAAGCGCAGCTTGAAGGCTTCGTGACGAGCCAGCACATCTTCCAGGGCACGCTTGAGCGCAGCCTGGTCGACCTGTCCTTGCAAAGTCACGCAGAAAGACTCGTTGAGTGCGCGTCGCGCGGCAGGATCGTAGCTGGCGGCCAGCCAGCGTTCCGTTTGCCCGGGTGTCAGTGCTGACGAGTTGGTGCCTGCTGGCAGCTGGCCTGAAGGGGGCGCATTGTCGGCTGGTGTAGTGCGTGAGCCGCCACGCGGGTCGATGAACCCCAGGGCCATCAGCTCGTTCATCACCCGGATGTAGGTGTCGGCGATGCGGGTGCAGTCGTCGTCAGACATGGCTTCGGTCACGAAATGACCGAACTGCTCGTAGAGGTGCAAGCCGTAATAGCGGGCGAGGTAGTAGAACAGGCTGATGTTCGGCGTGTTGTCATCCCATTGCAGTCGCCACAGCGAGGCGCAGTGCACGGCCTTCACGGGGGCCTGGCATTGGGTGAACGCCGTGTTGATGCGGTCGATCATGCGCTGCGTGCGCGCATTGATGTTCTGATAGAGCGCGCGGCCGCCTCGTTTGATGTGCTGCAAGGCCGCGTGGGCCGCAGCCAGTGCCAGTGGGTGGCGCACGAAGGTACCGGCGAAGTAGGTCACGCCGGCCTCCGGGTAGGAGTCGTCACCGTATTGCCAGTGGCCGCCGTCAAGCGCATCCAGCCACAGGCTGTTGCCGGCGATGGCCGCAAACGGCAGGCCGCCGCCGATGATCTTGCCGTAGGTGGCGATGTCGGCGCGCACACCGTAGAACTCCTGGGCACCACCGGGCGCCACACGGAAACCGGTCACGACTTCGTCAAAGATCAGGGCGCAGCCACCTTGTGTCGCGATGTCGCGCAACTGCTGTACGAAGGCGGTAGGTTGCAGCGTGGGGTACTTGTTCTGGATCGGCTCGATCATGATCGCCGCCAGTTCGTGCGCGCACTTGCGCAGTACCTCCAGTGAGTCGGCGCTGTCGTAGTCCAGCACCATGATGTTTTCGACGGCATTGGCCAGGATGCCAGGTGCTGCCGACAGTGAGCGCAATTGCTTGGTGCCCCGTACGATCACTTCGTCAAAGATGCCGTGGTAGCTGTTGTTGAAGATCGCGATCTTCTTGCGACCAGTGACCGTACGGGCGATGCGCATGGCGCCCATCACCGCTTCCGAACCTGTGTTGCAGAAGGCCACGCGCTCCATGCCAGTGAATTCGGAGATCAGCGTGGCCACGTCGGCCGCCAAGGGATGTTGCGGGCCGACTTCGATGCCCTTGTGCAACTGATCGACCATGGCTTGCGTGACCTCGGCCTGCTTGTAGCCCAGGAAATTGGCGCCAAAGCAGGACAACAGGTCGATGTACTCGTTGCCGTCGATATCCCAGATGCGGGCGCCGTCAGACCGATCGGCAACGATGGGGTAGACCAAGTCTTTCCAGAGCGGGTTGAAGCCGGTGACCACGCGCGGGTCGGACATGACCTTGCGGTTGGCCTGGCTGAAGGTCTTGGAGCGCCCGGTGCGTGCGACGTAGCGATGGATGAACTCGTCGACCCATTGTTTTTGCGCCGGGGTGAACTCGTTGCGGGCGTTCAGAACGATGCGGGCTGACGCGCCAAAGGGCTTGTCGAGCAGGGCCTTTTTGTCAGGTTGTACCTGTTCTGCCGGCGTGCTGGTGGCGGTCGTTGCGGTCGTGGTGGCGGCCACCGTCGCAGTGGTTCGGCTTGAAGGCATGGCCGCCGTGGGCATGGCTGCGCCGATCGATTGACCAGACAGCAGCGCCAGTTGCTGCTGCATCAGGGCCATCTGCTGCTGAATGACGGCCTGCAGGCCCGTGCCAGCCTGCGAGGGCAGTGTCGAGGGCATCGGGGCAAAGACAGCTTCGACAGGCGTCAGCGCGATCGCGCTGGGTGTGCTGCTGTCTTCCTGTTGCGGCGCAAATCGGTCGGGTGGCAACTGGCTGTCAAAGAAGGCCGCGAGCTTGGGCAGGTTGTCCAGGTCTTCCAGGAGCCGACGGAAGCGCAGCTTCAAGCCGAAGACCTTCTCGAACTCCAGGGTGGCCTGCGTCAGTGACAGCGAGTCCAGTCCTTGATCGACGAAGGTGGCGTGGCGGTCGGGCCACTCGCTGGGGAGGCCAGCCACATCGCCAAGGATGCGAACGATTTCTTGTTCGATGAGGGGTAGTCTGTTCATGGCAGTCGTCGGTTGGGGACGGCAGGCGGGTAGCTGGGGGGGGGATGTGCGGCGTTTGAACCAGTGCACATCACGACGGAATGGGTAGGTGGGCAGCGGGACGCGCGGTGTGCGCGCCGGCACAGGCCAGGCGATATGGACGCCTTGCGACCACAAGAGTCCCAGGGCTTGCATGGCGTGACGCGCGGGGGCCGCAGCGGCCTGGGCTGAACTCAGAAGAGGAATGACGATGGGCGTTGTCTGCGCCGCCCGATGCTGTCGCACCAGCGCCGACAGGGCCTGACCAGGACCGACTTCAATGAAGATGGGCGAGGCTTGGCTTTGTTCGGCCTGGATGGCGCGGCTGAAGGCCACAGGCGCACGAACCTGCATGGCCCAATAAGCCGGATCGCAAGCCTGTTGCGCGGTGAGCGGGGCGCCGGTCACGCAGGAATACAGCGGCAGCTGGGGCGCTTTCAGATTTGCCTGGGCGAGCGCCGCCTGAACCTTGGGCAGGGCCCCATCCATGGCAGCACTGTGGAAAGCGTGCGAAACCTTCAACCGGGTCACACCGATGTCGCGTGCTTCTAGGGCCTGTGCGTACGCGTCGATGTCGGCATGCGGCCCTGCGACCACCGTGAGCGTCGGCGCATTGAGTGCGGCCACGTCGATGCCGGGCGGGAGCGGTTGCAACTCGTCGAGGCCGGATCGCACCGCGAGCATGGCGCCGGCTGGTTGCTCGAACATGGCCTTGCCTCGCGCCATCACCGCGCGCATGGCTTCCTCTGGCGTCATCACGCCAGCATGGCAGGCCGCAGCGTACTCACCGATGCTGTGGCCAATCATGGCGTGTGGCCGTATGCCAAGGCTATCCAACCACGCGGCCAGCGAGTAGGAAACGGCGAAGAGCGCCGGTTGGGCATATCGCGTTTCTGCGAGCAAGGCTGCCGCCTGGGCGTCAGCCGGGTCGGCCTGTGTCAGCAAGACACGAAGCGTTTCAGCCAGCTCGGTCGGTACCGCTGCCAGACAGCGTTCGAAGGCTTCCTGGAAGGCCGGTATGGTCTCTGACAGCTCGCGCGCCATGCCCGGGTGCTGGGACCCTTGGCCTGGGAAAAGGAAGACCAGGCGTTCAGGCGAGCGAGCCGTGGTGCCGGTCTTGATTGCTTCCAGTGCTTCGATGGCCTGGGCCGTATCGGACGCTGCGACAGCCACCCTGATCGGCATGGCTTGACGACCACGCATCAAGGTTGCGGCAACGGCTGCCAGCGGCAAGTTCGGCTGGCGCCGCAGATGGGCCGCGAGATCTCTGGCTCGCTGGAGCAAGGCATCCGGATGCCTTGCTGATAAGGGCAGCAGTTGCAGCGACAAATGATCCGTTGGCCAAGCATGCGCGTGGGGTACTGGCGCCTCTTCAATGATGACGTGGGCATTGGTGCCACCCACGCCAAACGAACTCACGGCGGCGCGGCGTGGCTCCGATCCGCGTGGCCACGGTTGCGTCTGCCCGGATACCTTGAAGGGCGTGCTGTCGAAATCGATCTGGGGGTTGGGCTGGCTGAAGTGCAGCGTGCCGGGGATGCACTCGCGGTGCAAAGCCATGGTGGCCTTGATCAGGCCGATGACACCCGCTGCTGCCACCAGGTGGCCGACGTGGCCTTTGATGGAGCCCAGCGTGCAGAAACCGGTGTCGGAGGTGTCTTGTGACCAGGCGCGAGTCAGCGCTGCCACTTCGATGGGGTCTCCCAGCGCTGTGCCTGTGCCATGCGCCTCCACGTATGCAATGCTGCGCGGGTCGATGCTGCCATGTTCCAGGGCCATGCGGATGGTCTGGGCCTGGCCACTGACGCTGGGTGCGGTGAAGCTGGCCTTGTCCCCGCCGTCGTTGTTGACGCCCACGCCACGGATGACACCGTAGATGTTGTCACCATCGGCGAGCGCTTGGGACAGCCGTTTGAGCACAATCGCGCCGCCACCGCTGCCGAAAATGGTGCCGGAGGCCTGCGCATCGAACGGGCGGCAGCGACCGTCCGCAGACTCCATGCCGCCTTCTACGTGCAGATAACCTCCAGCCTGGGGCACGATCACGGTGGTGCCACCGGCCAGCGCCACATCGCACAGACCTTGGGCGAGTGCATGCCAGGCCTGGGTGATCGCAACGAGTGATGTCGAGCATGCCGTGTGGATGGAGACGGCTGGCCCATTGAGGTTGAGACGATGCGCAACCCGAGTGGCGACATAGTCCTTTTCATTGGCCAGCATGGTGGCGAATTCACCGGCCTGTGCGATCAGTTCGGGGTTTTCTGCGCGCATCGCTGGCAGGTAGGCGTTGTTGGCGCTGCCGGCATAGACGCCGACGCGGTCGCCTTGCTCGCCACCGATGCGGGCGGGATCGATCCCGGCATGTTCCAGCGCCGTCCAGCACAACTCCAGAAAGAGCCTTTGCTGAGGATCGAGCAGGGTGGCTTCTCTGGTGGAAATGCCAAAGAAACCGGCATCGAAACAGTCTGCCTGGGCCAGCACGCCTCGTGCGGCCACGAAGTTCGGTTGAGCGCGCAGGCTCTCAGGTACTGCGGGATCCAGCTCGTCGGGCCTGAAGCGCCGGATGCTTTCCCTGCCGGCCAGCAGATCCGCCCAGAACGTGTCCAGATCGCAGGCTTCACCCACGCGCACGGCCATGCCCACGATGGCCATGCCTTCCTCAGGCTCACTGCGGGCGCGGCGTGCACCGTTTGCCGGGGCGCTTGCGCTTCCCGACAGGAGCGCGGCCAGACCGGCAACGGTCGGGCGGTCATAGACATCGGCCACGGTGAGCTTGATGCCCTGCTCCTTCAGTCGGGTCACGAATCGCATCACCAGCAAGGATCGCGCGCCCAGATCGAAGACGTTGGCTTGTTCGTCCATCTGGGGCAGACCGAGCAGGTCCTGCCAGACGGCGCGCAGGTGCCCGGCCATGTCGGCCACGCTGCCGCTGGCGAGGGGCGCAGTGGGTGCCGACGTCACGGGCGGGAGGTGGCGACGATCGATCTTGCCACTGGGCGTTGTGGGCAGGCGCGCCAGAATCGCAAAGCGCACCGGCACCATGTAATCAGGCACTCGTCCATGCAGCCAGGCGCGCCAACCCGACACGGTGGCATCAGCGGCGCTGGTGCCAGGCCGCACGACCACATGCGCTGTCAAGACGCGGCTGCCGTCTGGGTCTTGCGGGGCGGTCACTACGGCGTCCTGAATGCCTGGATGGGCCATCAGGGCCAGTTCGATGTCGCCCGGTTCAATTCGAAAACCGTCTACCTTGAGTTGCTGATCTGCCCTGCCGAGGTAGGTCAGGGCACCATTGGCTTCCAGCCTGACCAGGTCGCCGGTGACATACCACCGGCCTGGCAACCCATCTACCTGGTCCAGAAAACGTTCGGCGGTGAGATCGGCTCGCCCCAGATAGCCTTCGGCCAGGCAGTTGCCACCAAGCAGCAACTCGCCCTCCAACTGACTGCCGTGGGTGGCAGACAGGGCGCCCTCTGCGGGCTCGTCTGCAGCCGTGAAACGGATGGCCAGGGCCACGTGGGGCAGACCTGTACCGATGGGCGGAATCCGTGGCCAGTCAACGGCGTTGCCTGCCAGTTCCCACGCTGTCACCACATGGGTTTCAGTTGGTCCGTAGTGGTTGTGCAAGACCGCTGTCGGCGCACGTTGGAACAAACTGCGGATATCGGGCGTGATCTGCAGTTGTTCTCCTGCGCTGATCACGTCCTGCAAAGGCAGCGGCGTGGCGCCCGATTCGCTTGCATCGGCATCAGCCTGAGCGATCATCTGCAGCGCGACATAGGGCAGGTACAGCCGCTCGACCCGCAGGTCAGCCAGCGTGCGGCGCAAGCGCGTGGGGTCGCGACGATCTTCGTCAGAGACCAGGACCAGCGTGCCCCCGCTCGCGAGGGTGGAGACGATTTCCTGGAAGTGGACATCGAACGACAAAGGCGCGAACTGCAAGGTGCGCGCAGCCAGCCCGAGGCGAGGGTGGGACAGGTGCCAGGCGATCAGATGCTCAAGTGGCGTTCGCCCCATGGCCACCCCTTTGGGGCGTCCCGTCGATCCCGAGGTAAACAGCACGTAGGCGAGGTTGCCTTGTTCTGCGCACGCCGGTTGGGTCGCCGGCCTGGGGGCAGGGCGCAACAGCGTTGGAAAGTCGCCAACGTGCTGCCTGAGTATGTCCAGCGAAGGTTCATCGCCCACGATGACGCGTACCAGCGCGTCCTCCTGCATGTTCTGCAGACGCTCTGCCGGGTACGAAAGGTCGAGTGGGACGTAGGTGAGCCCTGCCTCGATGGCAGCGATGATCTGGATGATGGTTTCGGGCTTGCGGCTTGCAGCAATGCCAATGCGGTCCCCTGGCTGCAACCCTGCTGTTTGCCACAGGCGAATCTGCTCATCGACTCTGGTGGCCAGATCGGCATACGTCAGGCTGATGCCCAGGCCTTCCAGCGCCAGATTGGCGGGGTGCTGCCGGGCTGTCCGAGCTACAAATCCAGGCAAGTGAAAGCGGCCACGCGCTGGTTCGACCGATTGATCGTGTGGTGTTTCGGCTGCAGTCTTGACGATAACCGGCGGTTTATTCATGGTTCCCTGATTTTGTCCTGTGGGCACTGAGATGACGGGGCTGAACTACTGATCCTGAAACGTGCGGCAATTCACAATGGCAAAGGCGGGGCAGTTCTGGTGCTTCGGCTGTAAGGGGGCAAGCTTTAGGGGCATCTCTGATACTCACAAGCAGCAGGGGCTACGGCGCAAGCAAACACCCTTGGCGCCAAGGTTCTGGAGCAAGAGACCCATGCAAGGGTGTTTAACGACGTGAATCCTGCCATGTGGAAGGCATCCCTGTAGTATCCACGGCGAATGCATGCCACTGTCAACCCTATATGCGGGGGTCCGGGGCGGCGCACGGGCCTATAGGGTTGGCATAACGGTTATATGTCTTGAATGACTAGCCTGGAATGCCTGCTTCAGCTGATTTTCGGCCAAGGTCTGCCTGGAGATATCAGCATTCGCGAATGATAATGGGCGGCTATGTCCATCACGCCCGCCTTGCCAGCGTTCCCTTTGACTACCTTGACCGAATTTCAGTCAGGGGAAACCGAATTGAGCGTCGGCATGGATCTGGTGCTCATGAGCCGCATCCAGGCCAGTGTGGAACGTTTTGGCACTCGGTTTCTGACGCGTGTTTTCACGCCTGAGGAGCAAGCCTACGCGCAATCGTCCTCCCCCTTGATGTTCGAGCGGCTGGCGGCACGCTTTGCGGCCAAGGAAGCCGCTCTCAAGGCGCTGGGGCTGGCCGGGCACGGTGTGGCATGGGTGGACATGGGCGTGGTGCGCCAGGCAGATGGCTCGGTTGCTTTGCTTTTGAGTGGGCAGGCCAGGGCGCTGGCCGAGCGCATGGGCGTACTTCAAACGGCCTTGAGCATCAGTCACGACGGTGCGTACGCCGCGGCCGTTGTTGCCGCGATTGTCCGAAAGAAATATGACAGGAAGCCCGATGTCCACACTTGATCAGGGTGACCACCTCAGCCCGTGGCGCATGTGCGTCGCCCCCATGCTGGACTGGACCGATCGGCACTGCCGATATTTTCATCGCTTGCTGAGCCAGCATGCGCGCCTCTATACCGAGATGGTGACCACGGGCGCCTTGTTGCACGGTGACGTCGACCGCCACCTGCGCTTCAATGAGGAAGAGCACCCCCTGGCCTTGCAACTGGGCGGCAGCGAACCAGCCGATCTGGCGAAGTGTGCGAAGCTGGCCTTGCAATGGCGCTATGACGAGGTCAACCTCAATTGTGGTTGCCCCAGCGAGCGTGTACAGCGTGGCGCTTTTGGTGCCTGCCTCATGTCCGAGGCCAGTCTGGTGGCCGAGGGCATCAAGGCGATGATGGATGCCACCGGTGGTGATGAACGCATGCCCATCACGGTCAAGCACCGTATCGGCATCGACCAGATCGAGAACTACGAATTTGTGCGTGACTTTGTCGGGACCATCGCCGATGTGGGTTGCAAGGTCTTCATCGTGCATGCCCGCAATGCGTGGCTCAAGGGCCTGAGCCCCAAGGAAAACCGGGAGATCCCCCCGCTGCGTTACGAGTTCGTGCACCGCCTCAAGCAGGAGTTTCCTGACCTGACCATCGTGCTCAACGGGGGGCTGGCTGACAACGCTGCCTGCCTGGCGCAACTGCAGCCTGGCGCCGTTCTCGATGGTGTCACGCTGGATGGCCTGATGGTGGGGCGCGCGGCGTATCACACGCCCTGGATGATGGCCGACTGGGACAGTCTCTTTTATGGCGAACAAGCCGAAGGCGATGTGCTGACGCGCGAGGGTGTCGAAGCGGCCATGGTGGCGTACGCGCAGCGCGAAATGGACCGCACCGCCGGCTTGCCTCATGGTGAGGTGCGTTGGCCGGCCGTGATTCGCCACATTCTGGGTTTGTACAGCGGCATGCCCGGTGCACGACGCTGGCGTCAGGTGTGGTCTGACCACACACTCAAGGCCTTGCCTCCGGCCGCGGTCATGGCCAGGGCACACGAGCGTGCGCCCCAGCAGGCCGACTGACCGTATCGCGCTTCAGGCAACCCTGGGTGTGGGGTTGAGTATCCGTGGCGCCGTGGACAGGTCGCCGGTGTCCATGCAGGCACTCAGGTTGACGAAGCGGTAGCGCCCGCGCGCCTTGGCCTCGTACAGTGCCTCGTCAGCTTGTTGAACCAGGCTTCCAGGCGTGGTGCTGCCATCTGGAATGAGGCTGACAAATCCACCTGAAAGCGTGACGTGGCTGGCTACGGCCGAATCCGGGTGGTAACGGCCGTCGCGGTCCAGGGCGTGCTGCAGGGCCATGGCGAAGGTCAGCCCGCCTTCGGCCGGCGTATTGGGCAGCAACAGCACGAATTCCTCGCCGCCGTAGCGCGCCGCGTAGTCCAGCGGGCGACGGCAGACCTGTTTGAGAATTTCGCCAATGTGGCGCAGGCAGGCATCACCTTCGATGTGCCCCAGGCGGTCGTTGTAGCGCTTGAAGAAGTCCACATCGCACAGCAGGACGGTCAACGGGCGTTGATCCCGGCGCGCCTGGGCGACATAGTCTTGCAGTCGCTCGTCGAAGCCGCGTCGGTTGCCGAGGTCGGTGAGCTCGTCATGCAGACTCTTGTGCCTCAGCTGTTCGTTGAGTTCGACCAGGGTCAGTTTCGCCTGCTCCAGTTCGTCGCGCATCCGGATCTGGCGCGAGAGCGCGTGCAACTTGGCTGCCAGCACAGTGGGCGAAACAGGCTTGAACAGATAGTCATCGCCACCCGCCTGGATGCCGCGCAGCAGGTCATCTTCCTGAACCAGGGCAGACAGAAACAGGATCGGCGTCCAGTGCCGGCCTTCGTGGGCACGCACCTGCTTTGACAGCCAGAAGCCATCGTTGTCAGGCAGCAGCACGTCAAGCAGGATCAATTGGGGCGTCTTGTCGAGAAAAACCCGCCAGGCTTGCTGGGAGGTGGTCGCTTCAAATACCTCGTGCCCCAGACGCCGCAACTGCTGGCCGAGGTTGAGCAGCAGGGCAGGATCGTCCTCGACGAGGAGCACGCGCAGGCTCGGCGTATCCATGGAATCTGGCCTCTTGATGTCTGACTGGTTGGGACAGCTTGAGCTTCAAGACAGCAAACTCGGGATCTATTGTGCGCTGCAATATGGCTTTTGCAGCTTGCGATCGGGCAATAAAAAAAGGACACCGTGCGGTGTCCTTTTTTTGTGAGGCGAGATCGCGGAGGATCAGACGCGCTTCTTGTATTCGTGCGTACGGGTGTCGATTTCGATCTTGTCGCCGTTTTCAACGAACAGAGGGACCGGGATTTCGAAGCCGGTGCCGACGATGCGAGCTGGCTTCATGACTTTGCCGGAGGTGTCGCCCTTGACGGCGGGTTCGGTTTCGATTTCACGGACCACGGTGGTGGGCAGTTCGACCGAGATGGCCTTGCCGTCATAGAACACGACTTCAGCTTCCATGCCGTCTTGCAGGTAGTTGATTGCGTCGCCCATGTTTTCGGCTTCGATCTCGAACTGGTTGTACTCGGCGTCCATGAACGCGTACATCGGGTCGGCGAAGTAGGAGTAGGTGCAGTCCTTCTTGTCCAGAACGATCTGATCCATCTTGTCGTCGGCCTTGAAAACCAGTTCGGCGCCAGCGCCGTTCAGCAGGTTCTTCATCTTGATGCGCACGGTGGCTGCACCGCGACCGCCGCGGCTGTATTCAGTCTTCAGGACGACCATCGGGTCCTTGCCCTGCATGATCACGTTGCCAGCGCGGATTTCTTGTGCGAGTTTCATGGTGGATTCCCGATTGTTCCCTTTTAGGGAGTCGATTCTGTGTCTTCAAAGAGGACGAAAATAATGGGGTTGCCGTGATCGGCGACCCGATCAAACGCGCGGGTGCCACAAAGCAAAGCCTCTCATTTTAGCCTGAGCTTGAGGCGAAAGTGAGCAACTGGCTGGTGAGATCTTGCTGCCCTGCCAGCAGATCGCGTGCGTTTTCGCTGTTCCGGCGCCAGGAAGTGTCTGCCTGACGCCAGTCCGGCAGCGTGTCCGGCATGGGGCCCAGGCGGTTCCAGGCCATCCACCAGGCGTGCACCGATGCCCTCAAGGCAGCCGGCCAATCGGCCATCCAGCGCGCCATGAAGGCATCCAGTTTGCCGGCGTGCACGCCGTCATCTTGCTCATAGATGTGCCAGATATGCGGGCGGCCGGCCCACAGGGCGCGCACGGCGGAGTCTTCTCCACGCACCAGATTCAAGTCGCAGCACCAGAGCAGGCGGTCGAAGTCGTCCTGGGGCAAGGCGGGGAGCGGGTGCAGTCGCAAGGTGGCGTCTGGGTGGGTGCGGGCCCAGTCGGACGCGAGTCGGGTTGCGTGGCCAGGCGTGAGCAGTACCCTGGCCTGGGGGGCGGAGGTAGCCAGCCTGTCCAGCAGCTCAGCTACCGGTGCAGAGTCGTAGCAGAACAGCAAGATGGTGCCGCCGAGCTCGGCAGGTGTCTCTTGAACGCCCTGGTCATGGGGCAGATCCACACCGATCCGACGCAGGAACGCATCCTTCAGCGCTGGCGTGCTGGTTTCCGCCTGCCGACGCGCGATCAGATCGGGCTCGCGCAGCAAGCCACCCGTGGCTGGCGTGAAACCTGGGTAGAAAAAGCGCTTGCTCAGGCCCGCGCCCACGCCGGACCACACGGGTGAGCGCAAGCCGTGGCTGCGTTCCACATAGTCTTCCGCGCTCAGATATTCCAGATTGACCCATTGCGCCGGCAGGCCTTGCGCTGCGCGGGCTTGCATGCGTTCAATGAAGGCATCCGGTGGATCGCAGCCAAAAGCCTCCACGACCACATTGCCCGCTTTCAAGCCTGGGTTGGCCGATGCGGGCCTTTCTGCATCGTGCCAGCGGTGTACGGTGACTCCTGGCTGCCCCTGGGCGCCAGGCAACCCCCAGGTCGCATCGCTCTCCGTCCATTGGAGGTACGGTGCCATCCAGTTGAGGGCACTGGCGTCATCGATCCACAGGCGCACCTGTTGGCCACGCTGACCCAGGTCGCAGGCCAGCCGCCAGCACACACCGACATCGCCAAAGTTGTCGATGACACGACAAAACACATCCCACAGCATCGCGGGATTATGGCAAGCCCCGCGCAAGCCATGGGTTGTCAGAGACAATCCTGCCTCATGAGTTTGCCGACAGACCCCGATCAAGCAAGGAACCCTCAACCTGACGAAGGCGCGGCGGCCGTGGCCCAGGAGCAGGCACGCACGCAGGTCTGGGATCGCTTGCTGGCCGAGGTGGCCTCTTTGCCGGGCTTGCCTGGTGTCTACCGCTACTTTGATGCCCGCGGCGAGGTGCTGTACGTGGGCAAGGCGCGTGACCTCAAGAAGCGCGTTTCCAGCTACTTCCACAAGAACCATGGCGGCTCGCGCATCGGGCACATGGTGTCGCGCATCGACCGCATGGAGACCACGGTTGTCCGCAGCGAGGCCGAAGCGCTGCTGCTGGAAAACAACCTGATCAAGACGCTCAACCCGCGCTACAACATCCTGTTTCGCGATGACAAGAGCTACCCGTATCTGAAGATCTCCACGCAGGGCTTCCCGCGCATGTCCTACTACCGTGGCGCGGTGGACCGCAAACACCGCTACTACGGCCCGTATCCCAATGCCTGGGCGGTCAAGGAAACCATTCAGCTGATGCAGAAGGTCTTCCTGATCCGAACCTGCGAAGACGCGGTGTTCAAGAACCGCAGCCGGCCCTGCCTGCTCTATCAGATCAAGCGTTGCAGCGGCCCCTGTGTGGACTTGGTCAGCCAGGAAGACTATGCCGCCAGTGTGGGCCAGGCCGAGCGCTTCCTGCTGGGTGAGCCCGAGGTGGTGCTGGAAGACCTGCAGACACGCATGATGTCGCACGCCGAGCGCCTGGAGTATGAGAAGGCTGCCGAGATCCGCAACCAGATCAAGTCGCTGTCAGCCGTGCTGCACCAGCAGTCGGTCGAGACCGTGATGGACAAGGATGTGGACGTGCTGGCGGTGAAGGTGCAGGGCGGTCGTGCCTGTGTGAACCTGGCCATGGTGCGTGGTGGTCGTCATCTGGGCGACCGGGCTCACTTCCCCGTTCACGTGCAGGACCATGTGCTGGCGCCGGATGAGTTGGCACCTGGCGATGCGGCAGGTGGTGACACCGCAGAGCAGGGCCATGCCGATGCGCTGACCCATGCTACCGAGGTGCGCGTGCTGGAGGCCTTCCTGGCTCAGCACTACCTGGGCGGCGCGATGCCTGCCATGCTGATCCTCAGTCACCTGGTGGATCCCGAGTTGATCGAGGCTCTGGGTGAGCAGGGCGGGCGCAAGGTCCCGGTGGTGTACCAGCCGCGCGAGCAGCGTCGAGCCTGGCTGGACATGGCCATCACCGGCGCGACCCTGTCGCTGGCCCGTTTGCTCAGCGAGGAGGGCTCCCAGCAGGCACGCACCAGGGCGCTGGTGGAGGCGCTCAACCTCGATCTGGACCTGGATGGGCGCGCTGCCGGCTTGTCGTCCGACGAGGCTGATGGCCGTGCCGAGGGGCAGGGCTCTGCGGAAGTGGGTACGTCTGAGGGGGCGCAAGAGCCGGAGGTCGGGGCGGCAGAGGCGGGCGATGCAGGTCAGGCCACTGCCACGCGCGATCCCCTGGCCAGCCTGCGCATCGAGTGTTTCGACATCAGCCACACGGCGGGCGAGGCCACACAGGCGTCCTGCGTGGTCTATGAGCAGCACAAGATGCAGTCCTCGCAATACCGTCGCTACAACATCAACGACATCACGCCGGGTGACGATTACGCCGCCATGAAGCAGGCCCTGACGCGCCGCTACAGCGCGACGGGCACCAAGGCGGCACGGGTGCCGGACATCGTGCTCATCGATGGCGGCAAGGGGCAGGTGTCCATGGCGCGCGAGGTGTTCGAGACGCTGGGCATCCCACTGTCCATCATCGTGGGCGTGGAAAAGGGCGAAGGCCGCAAGGTGGGCCTGGAAGAACTGGTGTTCGCTGACGGGCGGCCCAAGCTGCAGCTGTCACCCAGCTCCGCTGCGCTGATGCTGGTGGCACAGATCCGCGACGAAGCCCACCGCTTTGCCATCACTGGCATGCGTGCCAAGCGGGCCAGTGTCCGCACTGGTGGCAGCCGTCTTGAGGATATTCCCGGTGTGGGGCCGAAGCGTCGGGCCAAGCTCCTGCAGCGATTTGGCGGCGTACGCGGCGTAGCATCGGCCAGTGTGGAAGAGCTGGCTACAGTCGAAGGTATTTCGCGTGAACTGGCCGAGGAGATCTATCGTGCATTGCGTTGACGTAGCAGGTGGCAAGTTGGTCAGGCGTGTGGTGTCGTACGGCCTGTGGTTTGCCGTGGCCTTTGGTGTGGTGGGATGTAGCCTTTTTGGCAAGAAGGAAGAGCCGGCGGGTGTCAGCGCGCGGCCCGTTGCACCGACGCCTGTGCCTATGCCGACAACGGTAAACACCTCGAAGGGGGCGATCAAGCTCCCCGTACCCAACACACCGAAAAGCTGGGCCGACGCACGGCAACAGGCTGCCAACCGCATGGTCTTGGCCAATCCCGACGTGGTCTACACGGGCAAGCCGCCCGACATCCTGCTGGCGATTCCGGTGTTGACGATTGAACTCCATGCCGATGGCGGCATCAAGAACATTGCCGTGATGCGCTACCCCAGTCAGGCTCGTGAAACCGTCGCCATGGCCATGGCGGCCGTCAGGCGCGCCGCGCCCTTTGGTGATGTCAGTCGCTTGCCCAAACCCTGGAAGTTCAATGAGACCTTTTTGTTCAATGCGGACAAGAAGTTCAAGCCGATGACACTGGATCAGCGTTGAAGCGCTCTGTTACGGGGCACAATGCACCCATGTTCTGGACCTTGCCCACCTTGCTCACATGGGCGCGGATCGTTGCGATTCCGCTGATCGTGGGCCTCTTCTATCTGCAGTGGCCGATCGCCAAGATCAACCTGTTCGCGAGTGTCTTGTTCGTGGTCGTTGCCCTGACGGACTGGCTGGATGGATGGTTGGCGAGGCGCCTCAATCAGACGTCGTCCTTCGGGGCCTTCCTGGATCCTGTGGCAGACAAGTTCCTGGTTTGCGCATCGCTGTTGATCCTGCTGGAGTTCAAGCGGGTGACGGCACCGGTGGCGTTGATCATCATCGGGCGAGAGATTGCCATCTCGGCCTTGCGTGAGTGGATGGCGCAAATCGGCGCATCGCGCAGCGTGGCCGTGCACATGCTGGGCAAGCTCAAGACGGCGGCGCAGATGGCGGCCATCGTGTTGCTGCTGTACGACGGTGATATCGGCCTGGGCCTGCACACACGCGTGCTGGGCACATGGCTCATATACGTGGCCTGTGGTCTGACCATCTGGTCCATGGCCTATTACCTGCAAAAGTCCCTGCCCGACATCCGCGCCAAGGCGCGTTGAACACAGTCCGCATAAGGCATCTCGTCGCAGCGAGTTGCCATCGCTTGCCTGCTGTCAAGCGTGCATATCCGCGTCTTCCTCAGGTAGGACGCCGGAATGATTGGGCATAGAATCATTTTCCCGGTTCTCAGCCGGGTCGAGCGGTCCTTACGGTGCTGTCCCCGACCGACGTAGCGCTGCAAGCACGCCAGGATTTTGGAACTCGTTTCGTGGCATCTTTTTGAGGGGATTTTTCGTGAACAAGTCCGAGCTGATTGAACACATCGCCCAGCAGGCCGACATCTCCAAGGCAGCCGCTGGCCGCGCCCTGGACGCGGTCATCGGTGGTGTGTCTACCACACTGAAAAAGGGCGGCAGCGTGTCGCTTGTTGGGTTTGGCACCTTTGCCGTGAGCACGCGCGCGGCCCGTACTGGGCGTAACCCTCGCACGGGCGACGCCATCAAGATCAAAAAAGCCAAGGTACCCAAGTTTCGTCCCGGCAAGGCACTCAAAGACGCTGTGAACTGAGACTAGAATATCGTTTTCTGTCTGTCGGGTGCTTAGCTCAGTTGGTAGAGCGGCGCCCTTACAAGGCGTAGGTCGGGGGTTCGAGCCCCTCAGCACCCACCACCGATAGCGAAGATTTGAAGGCGAACCTTGGTTCGCCTTTGTGTTGTCTGAGGTCTGCCTTCTTCTTTTTGGCTGCAGCACACCTCAAACGCGGTTTGTACTTATGTACTTAAACGGCCCTCAAGAAGGCCGACACCAACTGGTCCATCGCCATGTTTGATTTCGTTCGCAAGCACACCCGCATCCTGCAGATTCTGCTGATCCTGCTCATCCTGCCGTCGTTCGTTGTTTTCGGCATTCAGGGTTATTCAAGCTTTTCCAGCGACGAAGGGGTGGTTGCCAAGGTCGGCTCTCAGAAGATCATGCAGACCGAGTGGGACAACGCCAACCGCAACGTGGCGGAGAACTACCGCGCTCAACAGCCTGGCATCGATGCCAAGTTGTTTGACACGCCAGAATTCAAGAGCAAATCTCTGGACTCGCTGGTCAGGCAGTCTGTGTTGTCCGTCGCTGCGTTCGACCAGAATTTGAGTGCGCCGGTTTCGAGGCTGGTTCGGGCGTTTGCAACCGATCCCCGATTCGCCTCTTTGCGCAATCCCGACGGCAGCCTTAACAAGCAGTTGCTGGAAGCGCAAGGCATGACGCCTGCTCGCCTGGAAGCGCTGTTGCGTCAGGAATTGACCATGGCCCAGGTGCTGGGCGGTGTTCAGTCAACCGGTCAGACATCCACGGTGGCGACCAAGGCGGCCTTGGAAGCGATGTTTCAGGTTCGCGATGTTCAGTGGATGAAGTTCGAGCCGAAGGCCTATGCGGCTGCGCTGAACCCTGGCGTCGATCAACTGCAGGCTTTCTACAAGGATCCCGCCAACTCGGGTTGGTTGACGGAGCCCGAGAAGGCTGACGTCCAGTTTCTGGTGCTTGACCTTGAGGCGCTCAAGACGCGGGTGAGTGTCAATGAGGATGACTTGCGTCGCTCTTACAAAGAGAATGAAAAGCGCTTTACGGTACCGGAAGAGCGGCGCGCTCGCCACATCCTTGTCGAAGTGAAGAAGGATGCATCCGTCGAGCAGAAGAAGGCGGCTCGCGCCAAGGCCGAGCAACTGCTGGCTCAACTCCAGAAAAATCCTTCGCAATTTGCAGAGCTGGCCAAGAAGAACTCTGATGATCCTGGGTCCGCTGCCAATGGCGGTGACCTCGACTTCTTTGGTCGTGGCGCCATGACCAAGGCGTTTGAAGATGCCGCGTTCGCGCTCAAGCCTGGCCAGATCAGTGATGTGGTGGAAAGCGACTATGGTTTCCACATCATTTTGTTGACCGAGGTCCGTGGTGGCCAGACGCAGCCTTACGAGGCAGTGAAGGCGCAACTGGAGGATGACGCTCGCAAGCAGTTGGCCCAGCGCGAGTTCGCCAGCGTGGCTGAGAAATTCACCAACGGTGTGTACGAGCAGTCTGACAGTCTCAAGCCCACCGCAGACGAGTTGAAATTGCAGATCCAGAGCGCAAGCGGTGTGTTGCGTGATCCAGGTTCGAAGGATCAGGGCGTGCTTTCCAATCGACGAGTGCTCGATGCGCTGTTTGATCCTGCCAACCGCAGCAAGTCGCGTAACACCGAGGCCATCGAGGTCGGCCCCAGCAAGTTGGTGTCGGCTCGCATCGTGAAGTACAGCCCCGCTACTCGCCAGCCTTTTGAAGCCGTGCAGACACAGTTGCGTGAGCGCTGGGTTGCCTCTGAATCTTTGAGGGCTGCTCGTAAGGATGCCGAGGGGAAAATGGCTTTGTGGAAGCAGTCGCCCGAGAAGTCGCAATTGCCTGCATCGGTGCAGATGTCTGGCAAGACGATCTATAACCAGCCACCCGTTGTTCTCGAGTCGGCCTTGCGCATTCCGGAAAAGCAGTTGCCTGCCTGGACGGTGGTTGATCTGGGGCCTGAGGGCGTTGCCCTGCTGAAGGTCAACAAGGTGCTGCCAATGCAGATCTCAGAGCAGGAGTTGGGTGAGGCGCAGTCTCAGTATGGTGGCTATTGGGGCAAGGCAGAGGCTGATGCCTACTACCGTGCACTGAAGCGGCAGTACAAGGTTCAGTTTGTCAATGAAGGCAAGAAGACCATGGACAAGGTCACTGAATCGCAAAAAACTTCGGCGGCTGAGTAAAAAGCCAAAAAGCGCGCTATAATCGTAGTCTTTCAGCGGTGGCTATAGCTCAGTTGGTAGAGTCCCAGATTGTGATTCTGGTTGTCGTGGGTTCGAGTCCCATTAGCCACCCCACAGAATAAAAAATCCCCCAGAAGATTGATTCTTCTAGGGGATTTTTCTTTGCGCTGGCAGATTTGATGTGTGCCGAACGAGCGCACAACGCTGCCGCAGCTAAGATGTGTTTACGGGCCTGGTGCTCTCAGAGCCTGCATTTGAGCCTTCAGTGCGGCGACCGCGGCTTTTCTGGCCTTGCGGGCGTCTTGCTCATAGCGGTTGATGGCGCTGTTGCGCAAGGCCAGGCATTTCTCAAGGGTTGCCAGATACTTGTCAGGTGTATAGGTGTTTTGCGAACCTATATAGACGTTGCGTATTTCCGCGCGCCCACCAAAGCGGGGCAAGAGAACAGAAAGATCTGCAGTTAGTGCGCGCCCGGGTCGCTGGCGAACAATGGGGCCTGAAATACCTGCGGGCAGGTCAGACTTTTTGTGGGCGCTGGGCCGATGTTTGATTGTCGTGGATGCGGGCGCAACATTCATGCGTGCTACGAGTTCCGACAATGCGTTTGCCAGTGACCGCCTTGGATCAGCAGCCTCGCCATCGGAAAAAAGTTTGGTGCCTTGATACCTGACTTGCCATCCATGGGTGGATGTGGAGTCAATACGCTGGATGCCTTGGGGAACTTGAAAGCACTGGCCGTCGGGAAGCGTTACTTCACGGGTTTTCATGGTTGCGCCTAAAGAATTGAATGTCGACTCCCCTGTGAATTTGCCTGGATTATGCGTCCGTCACCCTCGATTTGTCATGGCTATCGTTTGCGCAGTGCGGGCAAAGGCAAGCCTTGTTCAGGAGAACTGCTGGAATGCGGGCGAGCGCATCCGGCTTGATGCGTGCCTCGGTGCACCAGCATTCAACTGGTGTGTGTCCTGCCCCCGTCAATGCGCAATGATTTAGGGCACCACACAAAGGGCATGTGTGGTCGTCTGACGAAGACATCTGTGGCACACGAAAATCAAGGCGTTGGTGCGGGCGATTCTTTGGGCATGTCCGCAGTTTGAATGGGCTCGTCTGTCGCATGGGCCTTTCTCATGGCTTTCTCTTCCTTCTTTTTCTTCTTTTCCAGCTCTCTCTGGCGCTTCTCGAACTGGTAATTTGGCTTGGCCATGGCAATCCTTCTTTGGTGATGGACTCACGATACATCAATTGACACAGAAAGCGGGTCAGCTCGCGGTAGATCGTGGCTCGGGAAAGTCCGGGGCTACGTTGGATCCCCGGTGTTGATTCGACCTCTTGCAGCCTTGACTTCGGCGCGAACGGCCTTGCCCTTCAAGCGCTTCAGCCGTGAGCCGTATGTCGGCTTCGTTGGATGCCGGGGCACTTGAACGACGGCGGCCTCGTCGATGAGCGTCGTCAGCCGTGCGAGTGCCTCGGCTTTGTTGTCTTCCAGGCTGCGCGATGATTGCGCCTTGATGATCAGAATGCCATCTTTGTTGACTCTTGAGCGCGGCAGTGCGAGCAACTTTTGCTTGATGTCCGCCGGTAGCGATGATGCAAGGATGTTGAATCGCAAGTGCACTGCGTTCGACACTTTGTTCACATTTTGCCCACCCGGTCCTTGAGCGCGGATGGCCGTGAAATCGACTTCCCCGGGTTGAAGGTGCGCAGTCATGTGATTTTGTTGTTGCAGGAAGTTGAGCGGTGTCAGTCTTCGTCAGGTTCCCAATCACCGGCTTCCTGAAAGTCTCCTTCACCATGTGGCTTTTCAAAGGCTGACCCGATTGGCGCGTTCAGGAAGGGCAGCACGGAAGGGGCCACGTTCGCAATGATGTTCACGTCATGGGTGCCCTGGTTTCTGGCGTTCTCCATGTAGGCATCACTTTCCAGCCCAGACAGGAAGCGCCAACCGCTGTCACCGTTAAACAAGGGTTGTTCGCGGTACATGAAACGTACAGGTCGCCCCTCGACTGTGATCTTGTCGGTTGCTATGCATGAGCCAAGGCCTGTCATCAATGGTTTGATCTGATCCGGTGTGAGATGGAGTTTCTTGCTCATGTTGTTCAGATCGTGTCGGGTAAGGATTAGTTGGCTTGGGACGTGTCCAGGCTCTTGCTGAGCGCGACTTGCTTGCGAGCTGCATCGTGAAAGCGCTGCGACGTGGTGGGTGCGCTGCTGTCCGTTTCATTCCAACGCTCGCGGAAGTCGAGCAAAAAAGCCTCGTCGCCATTGTCGCCCTCCTTGTGGCAGGCGATGTATTGCTCAAGCTCGCGTCGCAACTTGCCGTATCTGATGGCAGCAGCCTTGTGCTCGGTGCACTTCTCGGTGTAGCCCATGAATGTCTGCAAAGCAGCCAGAACCGCTGAGGCAACGCTGAGGAGACCGATGCCAATCTTGACCCATGCCTGAGGGGTGGCGTCGAGACTGGCGAACACCGACGTACCAACCACGGTTCCCAGCACCACGGTTGGTATACCAAGACGTCGATGCATCTTTTCGCTGTGGTTGGATGCGAGGAACTGTTGGATGTGTGCGATGCGAATGCCCACCAACCATTGTTTCAGGAGATCTTCGGTATTCATGTTGAAGCGCCCCGGGTTTCGCGGAGGCCAGTTGGTTTAAGTCAGACGGTCGCGGCCTGACCAGCGCGTTGTTGGTGGTAGTTTGCCTCGAATTCAGCGGGCGGGACATTACCAAGTGGCCCCATCAATCGATGGTGATTGAA
>NZ_JACRAH010000033.1 GCF_016234775.1 Aquabacterium sp.
ACCCCATGCATGGTTCGGTGACCGTCAATCCCGACGGCACCTGGACCTACACCCCGGCCAAGGACTACAACGGTTCTGACTCCTTCACCGTGACCGTGTCTGACGGCAAGGGTGGCACGACCACGGCCACCATCGACATCGGCATCAACCCCGTCAACGATGGCCCCAAGATCGACGATCCAACCAATCCCAATCTGGATCCGGCCACCGGCCATTACAAGCTCACCACCAACGAAGACAAACCTGTCTCCGGTCAGGTCAAAGCCACCGATCCCGATGGCGACACCCTGACCTATGCCAAGGGCTCCGACCCCGCACACGGCACCGTCTCCGTCAACGCCAACGGCACCTGGACCTACACGCCAGCCAAGGACTACAACGGTTCGGACTCCTTCAACGTGACCGTGTCAGACGGCAAGGGCGGCACAACCACGGCCACCATTGACATCGGCATCACCCCCATCAACGATGGTCCGAAGATCGACGATCCATCGAACCCGAATCTGGATCCTGCCACCGGCCACTACAAGCTCACGACCGACGAAGACAAGCCCGTCTCCGGTCAAGTCAAGGCCACTGATCCGGATGGCGACGCGCTGACCTTTGCCAAGGGCTCCGACCCGGTGCACGGCTCGGTGACAGTCAATGCCGATGGCACCTGGACCTATACGCCAGCCGAGGACTACAACGGCACGGACACCTTCACCGTGACCGTCTCTGACGGCAAGGGCGGCACCACCACGGCCACCATCGACATCGGCATCAACCCCGTCAACGATGGTCCCAAGATCGATGATCCAACCAATCCCAATCTGGATCCGGCTACCGGCCACTACAAGCTGAACACCGACGAGGAAAAGCCTGTCTCCGGCCAGGTCAAGGCCAGCGACCCGGATGGCGATGCACTGACTTACGCCAAGGGTTCCGACCCCGCGCATGGCACGGTCACCGTCAACACCAACGGCACCTGGACCTACACCCCAGCCAAGGACTACAACGGCGCTGACTCGTTCACCGTTACCGTCTCTGACGGCAAGGGCGGCACGACCACCGCCACGATCGACATCGGCATCGCGCCTGTCAACGACGGCCCCATCATTGGTACCCAGTCCAGCCCGGCCGTCGTGTCCGAAGAAGGCCTGGCAGGCGCCAACGCCGACAACCAAGGCGCTCCCGACACGGTCAACACCAAGGAGGCCACCGGCCAGTTCGCCATCAGCGACACCGAGGGCGACAAGATTACCCTGACCCTCTCGGGCCCCAGCGGGTTGACCTCGGGTGGCACCGCCATCAGCTGGATCGGCAATGGCACGGCGCCCAACCCGCTGATCGGCGTCGTGGCGGGCAAACCCGTCCTGACGGCCACCATTGACGACCAGGGTCACTACAAGGTTACCCTGCAAGGCCCAGTCGATCACCCCAACACCAGCACGGAAGACGTCCTGAGCATCGGCCTCAAGGTCAATGCCAACGACGGGCACACCACCAGCAGCGCCACACTGAACGTGCTGATCGAAGATGACAGCCCCGCCTCCGGTGCCCAGGTCACGCGCGTCGATGCCACCACCGGCACGCAAAACACCAACCTCATGCTGATCATCGACACCTCGGGCAGCATGAAGGACACCCTCGCGGACAAGACGGTCAACGGCATCAAGGCCGCCATCAAGTCCCTGATCGATCGCTATGACGACCTGGGGGACGTCAAGATCCAGATCGTCACGTTCAACGACGGTGGCCAAGGCCGCCCCGCATGGCTGACCGTGGCCCAGGCCAAAACATTCGTCGACGCGCTCACCGCCAACGGCGGCACGAACTACGACGCGGCCCTCGCCGCCGCCAAGGCCTCCTTTGCCGTGGCAGGCAAGCTGGCCGATGGCGTCAACGTGTCTTACTTCATCACCGATGGTCAACCCAATTCCGGCAAAGCCATCGACACCGGCAGTGACGAAGCCAACTGGGAGAAGTTCCTCAAGGACAACCACATCGACTCCTACGCCATTGGCACCGGCACACTGACCGCGCAGTACGTCGCCAACATCGAGCCCATTGCCTACAACGGCATCTCCGGCACGGAACAAAGTGCCACCACGCTCAAGACCAATGCCGAGCTGACCAAGTACCTGATTGACACGGTGCCCACGCTCAAGTCCGGCAGCCTGGCCAGCCTGGCTGGTGCGGATGGCCTCAAGACCATTGAGGCCTTCTCGTCGAGCAAACAAGTCAGCTCCGTGCTGGATCCGGTCACCAAGATCCTCACGATCACGCTGCAATCGGGCGCGGAGATCAAGCTCAACACCCTCACAGGCAGCTTCACCATGAAGCAAGGTCGAGACGGTGGCGACGAAACCTTCAGCTACACCATCGTGGACAAGGACGGCGACCGCGCCAGCGGTTCCGTCACCCTGACGACCGCCGCCACAGCCGCCACCAACCACGCCCCCACCGTGCTGGCCAACAGCGACGGCCACAACATCCTGGGCCTGGTTGACCTGGCCGTGAACCCCTTGCTGGATCTGAGCAAGAACCAGCACGTGGCCGTCAACGACGTGGACAACAACCTGATTCGCGTGGACGTGAGCGTCGGGCAGTTCCTGTCACTGGGCACCCTGCTGGGTGACCACAGCAAGCTCAGCCTCTCGCTCGACCCCGCCCTCACGCACGGCCTGCACATCAGTGGCGCCGACTCTCGTCACCTGGTGATCGAAGCGGAAACACCCGGCGCCACGATCGATGTCGCCCAGGTCAATCACCTGCTGTCCACACTCAGCTACGACCCGGCACACGTGCTGGGCCTGTCGGTCGATCTGTTCCCGCAACTGACCATCAAGGCCACCGATGCGGCTGGTGCCACCGACACCAAGACGATCTCCAGCAGCATCGTCGCGATTGACGTGAACGCCGCACCGCTGGCTGACCACATCGAGCATGTGGTGGCTGGCCACGGTGAACACCACAGCAGTTGCGACACCGAGGTGTTCTCCTGGAACCTGGCCGATCGCCCGACCTCCGGTGAACACCACATCGACACCATCCACGACTTCAACTGCGCAGCACGTACCGCTGGCGGTGATGTGCTGGACCTGCGCGACCTGCTCCATGCAGAGCAAAGCGGCTCGGCATCCGGTTCAGCCAACATCGACAAGTTGCTGAACTTCCTGGACTTTGACACCCAGTCTCAGCCAGGCAGCACCATCATCCACGTGAGCGCCAATGGCGCCTTCCACGCCGATGCAACAGGCCACAGCGACAGCTCGGACTGTGCCGAGCAGCAGCACATCGTGCTGGCCAATGTGGACATCCGCGCCTCGCTGGGGCTGGATCAGCAAGCCAATGATCATCAGATCATCAGCGAGCTGGTCAACCGCGGCAAGCTGCTGGTGGACAACTGCTGAGCTGTTGACCGGACAGGGCTCGGCACAAACCGAGCCCCCAAACAAAAGCAGCCTCAAGTGGGCTGCTTTTTCATGGGCGCGAACCGCGCGGTGGGTCAGAAACCTCAGTTCAAACGCACGGCAGGCCCGGTGACACCATCGATACCAACCTGGCGCAAGGCCAGGATGTCGGCCGATTCGCACACTCCCTCGGCATACACCTGCAAACCCAGGCCATGCAGCATGCTGACCGTGGCCGATACATACGCAGCCCTTGAGGCATCCTGCGCCACACCTTGCACCACCGAGGCATCCAGCTTGATGTAGTCCAGCCCGGCCTCGAACAGGAACTCGATGCGCGCCAGCTTTTCACCGGCATGCTCCAGGCCGATGCGCGCCTTCAGAGGCCGCAACTGCTTGCACAACTCGCGCACCTGCTCGAATCGTTCCACGGCCGCGCTCTCGGCCACTTCCAGCCACAAGTGCTGCGCAGCCTCAGGCGCGGCCGCCAGATGCGCGCGGATCCTGGGAATGAAACTGCTGTCTGCCAGCGAGGCCGGCGACAGGTTCACGCCACGATCCTGACGATCTTCGGCGATCTCCTCCAGCGCCAGCACCACGGCCATCTCGTCAATCTGAGAGATCAGGCCCGAGCGCAAGGCCATGGGCAGCCAATGGGCGGCCGTCTCGAATTCGCCTTGTGATTCGAGCTGCAAACGCAAGGGGCATTCGTAGTGCACCAACATCAACTGGCGGTCCACCACGGGGTAGCGCATCAACTGCACGCGCCGCGCGGCCAGCGCCGACGTCAACCTGTTGCGCCATTCGTCCTCGCCCAGCACGGCTGCATGGGTAGAGGGCTCTTCGGCCATGTCCACCGCAAACGCACCGCGGCTTTCCGCCTTGGCCAAAGCCGAGTCGGCTGCAGCCAGCACCTGCTGCAAGGGCATGCCCCGGCGCCAGTGCACGGCCCCCACCACCACCGAGGCTGAAACGGCTTGCTCGGCAAACGAGCGGCGCATGGCATCCGCGTAATGCTCGGGATCAGGCAAAGGCACATTGGAAGCAGTCAGGCAGACAGCGAAGTCACCACCATTGAGCCGCCCCTTCGCGGCCCCATCCACGCCCGACGACACTTCGGCCATCGTTCTGGACAAGCGCTGCAACAAGGCGTCTGTCGTGCGGTGCCCCAACAGTCGATTGATACCCGCCAGATCCACCAGACGGATCAGGTACAACACGCCAGAGCCTGAGCCCTCGTCGCTGTTGAGCGCCGCATTGAGCTGGGCCATGAAATGCCGACGGTGCGACAAGCCAGTCAGCGGATCGCAGTGCGCCTGCTGCCGCAATTGTTCGACCTGGCTGGACTGCTCCTCGAACAAGGACTTCAGCCGCACCACCACCGCATTCATGGCCTGACTCAGGCGCGCCAACTCAGGCACGCGCGGTTCCACCACCGTCACAAAGCGCCGCTCCATGAGGGCCTGAGCCTGCGCCACCGTTGCGTCCAGCGGCTCGCGGATGCGACGCACACCGAAGGCAGCGACCACACCCGACAAGCCCCCCAGAACCAGCAACAGCCCAGCTGTCTTGACGCTGCCCTGCCAGAGTTGGGCGTGCGCAAATCCAGCATGGCTGACCACCTCGACGGAGCCGAGCGCACGCCAGCCATCCGACACCTGTGCCAATCCCGCAACCGACTCCACCGGCACCAGGTTCACGAACCACACCGGAGCCACATCGCGCAGCAGCTTGTTGTCGGCCTCGTGATTGACCACCACGCGCCCACCCGCATCCTTGAGCGTGATGCGTTGGTAAGAGCCGGTATCGAACATGGCCGATACCGTCAGATCCATGGAGGGCATGTCGCCTTTTTGCTGAGACAGATTTAACGCGAGCGATTGCGCGTTATCTGCATTCTTGAGCCGCAACTGGGTTTCCAGGTATCCGCGCGCCGACCACATCCAGACGGCAAAGCTGCCGAAGAACGCCATCAACAGCGTCACCAGCAACAACAACCAGATCTGACGAATCAAGGACATACGGTTTCTACCTTTGTGGACTCACCACCAGCCCTCAGCCTTGGCCTTTGTAAACACATCTCTCCAACGTGACAGGCGGGCTGACGGGTCTCCGGCATTGGAGCCACCTACACCTTGCCACAAACCTTCCGCGTTGAAACTGAAAACAGGGGCCAAATCCGGTCGCCGGGAAGCGGGTCGAATCTCGGTAACCAGGTTATCCAGAATCAAAGGTTCCGCATTAGGTTCAGAGTAATACGCCAGCACCATGTGAGCCTGAATACCCCCCCCAACCTGCGCACGGACATACACCATGCGCATCTTCACACTGGGAATGCCTGCCGCAATCAGGGAAAAATACTTGCCAATGGCGTAATCCTCACAGTCGCCCTGCCCTTTACTCAGGGTTTCCAGCGGTGACGCCCAATAATCCACCGCCCCCCACGTTTCCCGATCATCGCGATACAAAATCTGACGATTAAAAAAGGTATTGATGCTCTTCAGGCGAAGGTCGTCTTCCTGATTGGCGACTTCGGCGATCTCCTGGAGAAGCGCCTGCGCCCTGGCCAAGGTACCTGGCCCCAACTTCTGCGCCGCCGTCATCACGCGTGGCGACTCGAACGCCTGAGTGAGCGCCCCACTGCACAGCAGCGCCAGCAAGACAAGCCGCGCGCACGTCCACAAGCAGGCTGGCCTGCAGCCACGCCAGAACGGGTTCAACAAAGGGGTTTTCGGACGCGAGCGGACCACACAGTCAGATCGGCCAAAACGGCCCAAACTTGACCGCTTATCTCCCCTGTGTCGCGAGTGGCGCCACTCACTTGCGCGGACCACGACCTTGGTATGTGAAACGGCCCTTCATTTAATGCCAAAATGCGCCGATTAACACCAAATGTGTCCAGTTGATACCTGCGCGTTCAAGCGCCATTCAACGGGGCTCTTACAAATCCTCCCGAGGTGCAAGGTGACAAAACCGATGATGATGAAATCCCGTCTGACCATCCTGGCTCTTGCCTGCATGACCGTGGCAACTGCACACGCACAGAACGCGCCTGCAGGATCTCTGGCAGCTGCTGCTCAGAAGGCCATTTCCAACAACCCGGAAGTCACTGCCCGCCTCAACGCCATGCGCGCTGCCGGCAATGAGGCCGATGTCGCCCGGGGTGGCTACTACCCTCGCGTGGATCTCGCCGCTGACGTTGGCCGTGACAGCAACCGCATCACCAACCGAGACCCCGCATCGACCAGCTTCAGCCGCAATGGCCTGGCCCTGAGCGCCAACCAGCTGCTGTGGGACGGCCAGGCCACACGCAAGGAAGTGGAACGCCTGGGCCATGCCCGTGTGACCCGCTACTTCGAGTTCCTGGCGGCCACGGAAGACACGGCACTGGAAGCGTCGCGTGCCTATATTGACGTGCAGCGCTACCGCAAGCTGGTTTCGCTGGCTGAAGACAACTACGTTCAGCACAAATACGCTTTCGACCAACTGGCCTCCAAGGTCAAGGCTGGCGTGGGCCGTGGCGTGGACAGCGAGCAGGCCAATGCCCGCCTGGCCCTGGCTGACTCCAACCTGACGACGGAAGTCGCCAACCTGCATGACGTCAGCGCGCGCTACCTGCGCGTTGTGGGTGAAGCGCCCGCGAGCAAGCAACCCAGCGCCAGCGGCCTGGATCGCGGCATCCCCACTGGCAACAGCGACACCGTGAACCAGGCCCTGTCTCGTCACGCCAGCATCAGCGCGGCTGTCGAGAACTTGCGTGCCGTGCAGTCTCAGGCCACCAGCAAGGAAAGCGCTTACCAGCCCAAGGTAGAAGCCCGTGCCCGCACCGGTGTCGGCAAGAACTTCGACGGCGTCCAGAACCAGAAGCGCGACTCCTCCGTGCAACTGCTGCTCAACTGGAACCTGTACAACGGTGGCTCCGACCAGGCCCGAGTGCGCCAATACACCGACCTGATCAACCAGGCCGCTGACCAGCGTGACAAGGCTTGCCGCGACGTGCGTCAAACCGCCGCCATCGCCCACAACGACATCAAGAAGCTCAAGGACCAACTGGCCGCGCTGGACCGCAACGTGCTGGCCATCGAAAAGGCCCGTGACGCCTACCGCCAGCAGTTCGATATCGGCCAGCGCAGCCTGCTGGACTTGCTGAACGCTGAAAACGAGCTCTACACCGCCAAGCGTTCGTACGCCAACGCCGAGCACGACCTGCAGCTGGCCTATGCCCGCACGCAAGCTGCGCGCAACACCCTGACCTCGACCCTGGGCCTGACCAGCAACGACGACGGCAACCAGAGCCTGGCGCGTGACTGGCAAGCCGCTGACGATGCGGCACAACGCTGCCCCGTGAGCGCCGTGGATGCCGCCTCGGCCAGCCGAGAGGAACTGGATGCCCGTGCGCGCAAACTGGCGGGCCCGGCTGTGGCCGCACCTGTGGTGACGCCTGCACCGATCGCCGCCAAGGCTGAGCCTGTCGTGGCCGATGAAGCTGCCGCAGAAACCGTGGCCCAACGCCTGCGTGACTGGGCTGCTGCCTGGATGTCCAAAGATGTGGACCGCTACTTCACGTATTACGCCAAGGACTTCGCCCCGGCCAAGTCGACTTCGGCCAAGTGGATCAACGAACGTCGCCGTCTGGTGACCAAGCCCGGCCCGATTGAAGTGTCGGTCGGTGACATCAAGGCCGTGCCCAAGGGTGATTCGGTTGTGACCAGCTTCCAGCAGACCTACACCTCATCCAACTTCAAGGACAAGACCAACAAGGTTCTGACCTGGAAGGTGATTGACGGTCAGTGGGTCATCGTCAAGGAAAGCAACCGCTGACAGGCCGCAAGGCCCTGCACCACAGCAGGGCCTGCCCAAAACAATGGCGCCCCGCGGGGCGCCATTGTTTTGGGTGATGCCTCATATCGCTGCGGCCATCGATCAAGACGGCCACAGCGTGAAGGTCATTACTCGTCGCCGAACTTGTAGTCGGTCTTGGCAGACTTCTTCAGGCTCTTGCGGTAGTCAGCCAGCTTCTGCTGCATCATGTTCTGCGACAACTGGCCCTTCACTTCGTCGAAAGCAGGGAACTGCGCAGCGCGGGTGTCTTCCAGCTTGATGATGTGATAGCCGAACTGAGACTTCACGGGGGCATCAGTCGTCTGGCCCTTTTCCAGCTTGGTCAGCGCTTGCGAGAACTCGGGCACGTAGTTGCCAGGGTTGGCCCAATCCAGATCGCCACCGTTTTCGGCAGAGCCAGGATCCTTCGAGTTCTTCTTGGCCAGGTCTTCAAACTTGGCACCGGCCTTGAGCTGAGCGATCAGGGCCTTGGCATCTTCTTCCTTCTCGACCAGGATATGGCGAGCACGGTATTCCTTGTCGCCCTTGGTGGCCTTGTACTTGTCGTACTCTGCGCGCACTTCGGCGTCAGAAGGCTTGTTCTTCTTTTCGAACTCCATGAACAAGGAGCGGAACAGAATGGCCTGACGAGCGAACTCCATCTGGGTCTGGTATTCCTTGCCGCGCTGCAGACCGAGGCGTTCGGCTTCCTGCACCATGACTTCGCGCAGCACGATCTCGTCCTTCACGCGCTGCTCGAGCTCAGGCGTCTTGACCTGAGGAGGCTGACCGGGCTGTTGCTGCTTGAGGATCTGTTCCAGCATGGCATCGACGCGTGCGCGGGGCACGGGCTTGCCATTGACGGTGGTGATGTTTTGCGCGAACGCCAGCGGTGCAGCCAGCGAGATCGAAACGGCCAGCATGGCAGCCTTGGCGATACGAGAAGTCTTCATGATGAGCAGTAAAAGCTTTCTAAGGATGTTCAGACGGGCTCGGCTTTGATCGCAAGAGCGTGAACGCCCTGAGGAATCAAATCGCGCAGGGCATCATACACAAGCCGGTGACGCTGAACGTGTGTCAATCCGTTGAAGCAACGCGCCTTGATCTGCACCGAAAAGTGCGTACCAGAGCCCGTGCCATTGGATCCGGCATGGCCCGCGTGCTGGCTGCTGTCGTCCGACACGGCGCAGGCTTCGGGCTGCAAAGCCTCGCGCAGTGCGGCTTCTAGCTGACCGGCAGTAATGGAAGCGTCACTCATCATGGACCTCTTTGATGACAGTTGGTTCAATCGGCTTTGCTGTTTTCTTCGGGGACCATGTGGCGACTGAGATACAGGCCCTGCGCCAGGGTAAACACCAAGGTGAACCCCAGACTGCCCCACATCTTGAAGCTCACCCACGTATCCAGCGGGAAATTGAAGGCCACCCACAGGTTGAGCACGCCCATGCTGGCAAAGAACAGCACCCAGGCCCAACCCAGCGTGCGCCACACCGCATCGGGCGCTTCGATCTGCCCGCCCATCATCTGAGCCAGCATCTTGCGGCCCAGCACGATTTCGGTGACCAGGAAGCCCAGCGACATCAACCAGTAGATGACGGTCGGCTTCCATTTGATGAAGGTTTCATCGTGGAACCACAGCGTCAGGCCGCCCAGCACCACCACGATCACCAACCCTGCCCACAGCATCTTGTCCACGGGCTTGCGCATGGCCTTGAGCACCACGACCTGCAGCAGCGTGGCCGCGATGACCACCACGGTCGCCAGCAAGACGGGTGCCTCGGTTACGCCCACCGCACCGCCCGACACGGCAAAGCCCAGGTGCTGCGTCATCCAGTGCGCCACCAGATCCTTGTGCCCTTCCGCCCACTTGAAGCTGGCAAAGAACAGGATGATGGGCAGCAGGTCGAAAAATATCTTCATGAGTTGGACGACCCGACCAGCGAGCCGCAAGTTACCGCGATCTACTTGTCGCGCGGCACGAAGTCTAGCGCGGCCGAGTTGATGCAATAACGCTCACCCGTGGGTTGGGGGCCATCGTCGAACACATGGCCCAGATGCGCGCCGCAGTTCTGGCAACGCACTTCCACGCGAATCATGCCGTGCGTGTGGTCGGCCACGCGCTCGATGATGCCGTCCTCGGCGGGCTGCCAGTAGCTTGGCCAGCCACAGCCCGCATCGAACTTGGTGTCGGACTCGAACAGCTTGGCGCCACAGCAAATGCACTTGTAGGCGCCATCTTCAAAGTGATCCCAGAAGCGACCCGTGAAGGCGTGCTCGGTCGCCGCCTGGCGGGTGACCTGGTAATCCATGGGGTCGAGCTGGGCGCGCCATTCGGCGTCGGTCTTCTTGACTTTGTAGTCGGTCATGATGAGCAGGAGACTTCAATGGCCTGGGCCCATTCGGGCGGGAACCCCGCATCGGCTTCGGCGCCGGGCTGTTCGTCGAACGGCGTTTGCAGAAGTTGATACAGGCGCTGCACCTCACTGTAGTCGCCCTTCTGCGCTTGCTGAATGGCCACTTGCGCCATGTGGTTGCGCAACACGTAGACCGGGTTGACGCGGCGCATGCGCGCAGCACGATCGGCATCAACGCTGTCTTCAGCCCTCAAACGCTCGGTGTACTGCACGGCCCACGCATCAAAGGCGGCACGGTCCAGGAAGAGATCGCGCACAGGCGCATTGGCGGGATGATCCGGTGGCACATCACTGCGGAAATCACACAGGCGGCGGAAGGTGATCGTGAAGTCCGCCTTGCCCGATGCCATGGCCTGCAGCAACTCGACGGCGAGCTTGCCGTCGTCGTCCTGCTCGGTGTGCAAGCCCAGCTTGGCACGCCAGCGTGCGCGCATGGCCTGAGGGAAGCGCTGCTCGTAAGTCTGCAGCACGTCGATCACGATCTGGTTGTCGTCCTTGGCTTCTGGGATCAAAGGCAGCAAGGCTTGCGCCAGCGCGCGCAGGTTCCAGTAGCCGATCTGCGGCTGGTTGTTCCACGAGTAGCGCCCATGGTCATCGGAGTGATTGCAGATGTGGTTCGGATCGAACGCATCCAGAAAGCCGAAGGGACCGTAGTCGATCGTCAGGCCCAGGATGGACATGTTGTCCGTGTTCATCACGCCATGACAGAAGCCGACAGACTGCCAGTGCGCCATCAGCTCGGCCGTGCGCGCCACCACCACGTCCAGCAAGGCCAGGGCACGGTTGGGCGCATCCTGCAACTCAGGGAAATGGTGGCTGACCACAAAATCGACCAGGGCCTTCAAGGCCTCGTGATGCCCGTCCTCACCACTGTGCGCGAAGTGTTCGAAATGCCCGAAGCGGATGAAGCTGGGCGCCACGCGCGACACCACCGCGGCCGTCTCGATGGTCTCGCGGCGCACCGGCTGCGGCGACGCAACCAGGCTCAAAGCCCGTGTGGTGGGAATACCCAGGCCATGCATGGCCTCGCTGCAAAGAAACTCGCGGATGGACGAGCGCAACACGGCGCGGCCGTCGGCCCGCCGCGAATAAGGTGTGGCCCCTGCACCCTTGAGTTGCACCTCCTGCGGGCCGATCGGGCTGTCGACTTCACCGAGCAGCAAGGCTCGGCCATCACCGAGTTGCCCGGCCCACACGCCGAACTGGTGTCCGCTGTACACCGACGCAAAAGGCGCCATGCCAGGCCAGACGGCATTGCCACTGAACACGTTCAAGGCCAGCGGATCCTGATGCCACCCCTGCGGCCAATCCAACTCGCGCGCCAGCCCCTGGTTGAGCAGCACCCATCGCGGCATGGCCAGGGCATCGCCTTGCCATGCCGTCCCCAGCGCCACGCCCAGATCACGCTGGAGCTGCTCGCTCAAACCGGCATAGCGGTTGCGCCAGCGCTCAGCTTGCGGCGACCAGGAAAAATTCTGTAAAGGGATGTGAGGCAGGGCAGACATGTGGCGCAGTTTAGACAAGCCCCCCTGTCCCTGGGGCCAGGTCGGCTAATACCCGTCTGCGTGCTGTCCTAAGATGCGGCACCCATTGACTCTTGCAGGATGCCAGCCGTGGATATTGTGCTGTTCATGAAATCAGCCCTCATGGGTATCGTGGAAGGGCTCACGGAGTTCCTGCCTATTTCGAGCACGGGGCACCTGATCCTGGCCGACTCCCTGCTGGAGTTCTCCCGCGCCACGGGGTCGGACAAGGCCAAGGTCTTCGAAATCGCCATCCAGACGGGCGCCATCTTCGCCGTGATCCTGGTTTACATGCAGCGCATCAAGGAGACCATCGCGGGCATGTTCTCCGATCCAAAAGCGCAGCGCTTTACCATCAATGTGCTCATCGGCTTCCTGCCAGCCGTGGTCATGGGTCTGGCTGTGGGCAAGGTCGTGAAGGCCCATCTTTTCACCCCCACGGTCGTAGCCACCACCTTCATCCTGGGTGGCGTGATCATCCTGATCGCCGAGCGATTTGCGGGCCAACGCCCGACACAGCGCGTTGAAACGATCGACGACATGACCCCCATGGACGCGATCAAGGTGGGCCTGATCCAGTGCCTGGCGCTGATCCCTGGCACCAGCCGCTCCGGCGCCACCATCATCGGCGGCATGCTGATGGGCCTGTCGCGCAAGGCCGCCACCGACTACAGCTTCTTCCTGGGCATCCCGACACTGGTTGGCGCTGGCGCTTATAGCCTCTACAAGGACCGCGCCCTGCTGTCGATCGATGACCTGCCCCTGTTCAGCGTGGGTCTGGTGTTCGCCTTCGTGTCAGCCTGGATCTGTGTGCGCTGGTTGATCCGCTATGTGTCCAGCCACGACTTCGTTCCCTTTGCCTGGTACCGCATCGCCTTCGGCATCTTCATCCTGGTGTCGGCCAATATGGGTTGGGTGATCTGGGCCGACTGACCCCGCCACGCAGCATGGCTTCTCAGGCGCAAAATAGCGGGATGCGCCTGAGACAAGAAGCCCTGCAGGTCCTGCTGATCTGCGATCCCCACACCAAAGCCGCCGCCACACAGGCACTGAGCGCGGCCTACCTTCAAGCTCACCGGGATGGTGGCCTGGACGAGGCCGACCGGAACGAAGCGCTCAAACTGAGCGCCGAGCAAGCCGCCACCATGCCCGGGCGCCCTGCCCGCCCCGCCCTGGTATCGGCCACGCAGGTGCCCTCCCGCTCGCCGTTCACGCCAGAAGGCCGCGCGGCCCTGCTGCACGCCATCTGCCACATCGAATTCAACGCCATCAACCTGGCGCTGGATGCCGTCTGGCGCTTTGCCTGCATGCCCGCCGCGTTCTATGGCGACTGGCTGCAGGTCGCAGCAGAAGAAGCCGAACACTTCAGCTTGCTTCGCGCGCACCTGCAATCCATGGGCGCCAACTATGGTGATTTCGATGCCCACGACGGCCTGTGGACCATGTGCGAAAGAACCAAGGACGACATCCTGGCGCGCATGGCTCTGGTGCCCCGCACCCTGGAAGCCCGCGGGCTGGACGCCACACCGCTGATCCAGGACAAACTGACACGCGCCGGCGACCACGAAGCCGTGGCCATTCTGGACATCATCCTGCGCGACGAGGTGGGCCACGTGGCCATCGGCAACCGCTGGTTCCACCACCTGTGCCAGGAACGCGGGCTGGATGCCCTGAGCCTGTACCCAAAGCTGGTCAAACAGTACGACGCGCCACGCATGCGCCCGCCCTTCAACGAAGCGGCCCGCAAGGCTGCCGGCTTCACTGAAGACGAGATGGCTTTTCTACTCGGCGTGGACTGAGCCACCAGGCGCTCACCCCCTGGGGTGATGTTTGGCGTGCAACTGCCGCAGGCGCTCCCGCGCCACATGCGTGTAGACCTGGGTGGTCGAAATATCAGCATGGCCCAGCAGCATCTGCACCACGCGCAAGTCGGCGCCGTGGTTCAACAAGTGTGTGGCGAACGCATGCCGCAAGGTGTGAGGCGACAAAGGCTGCGTGATACCCGCCAGCATCGCGTACTTCTTGATGAGCTTCCAGAACATCTGGCGCGTCATCGGGCCACCGCGTGCGGTCACAAACAGCGCATCACTGACCTGGCTGCCCAGAATCAGCCCCCGGCCCTGGCTCACATAGCGCGCCAGCCACTCGCCCGCCTCGGCACCAAACGGCACCAGGCGCTCCTTGCTGCCCTTGCCCATGATGCGCAGCACGCCTTCATTCATCCCCACGTGCACGGACTTGAGTTCCACCAGTTCGCTGACGCGCAGCCCGCTGGCGTAGAGCAACTCCAGCATGGCCCGATCCCGCAGACCGATGGGCTCGTGGATGTCAGGTTCAGCCAGCAGTGCTTCCACCTGATGCTCGCTGAGTGTGCCCGGCATACGCATGCGCTGACGAGGCGCATCCATGCGCACGGTGGGGTCGGCCGCGCACAGGTTCTCGCGCACGGCCCACCGGTAGAAGCGCCGGAACACGCTCAAGCGCCGCCCCGCCGATGAAGGCTGAGACCCCGCATGCCGGGCTGTGGCATAGCCCTGCAGATCCGGCTCGGATGCCGTCACCAGCGTATGCCCCTGTTTCTGGGCCGTCAACCATTGCGCCAGGCCTTGCAGATCCCGTCTGTAGGCCGCCAGCGTGTTGGCGCTCAGGCCGTCTTCCAGCCAGAGCGCATCGATGAAGCGATCCAGATGCGGATCGTCTGATGACTCAGTAGCCGCCACGCAGCAGCCCTTCCCTCATGCGGCGGTCCACCGGGTGCTCGCCCACGAAGATCTTCAGCACGGCCCGATACAGGTCATCACCGGCCACCGCAGTGCCTACCGCCTTGTCGTTGACGCGCAGGTGCACGCCCTTGTCAGGGATGAAATCCAGATCCAGGGTGTCGCCAGGCTTGAGATCACCCACGCTGTCGATCAGGCCGGCCAGCCGCGCCAGGCGCTCGCTCAGCCTGGCCAGCACCTCGGGCGGCTCGTGGTCTTCAATGCGCCCCGTCAGTGACTTGGTGAGCTCATGGCTGGGTGCACTGAGCATGATCTTCAGGCGGATGCGTTTGGGGCCCGGCATCGCCAGCAACTGCCCCGCGTCCTTGCTGGGGGCCGCCACATACAAACCGGCCACAAAAGCCTTGACCCAGGCCACGCCCCGCAGCCCCAGGCCGTTGAGGCGCAGAGTGCGATCGCCCAGCACGGTCGTCGCCTCGAAGCGCTGCCCTTCCAGCGAGGGCATGCGCACCTCGGAAGCGCTCTGCGCACACGCCGGCAAACCCGCGCCAACCGACAGCCCCAGCAGCATCGCCGCCATACCTGCCTGGCGCGCGAACCGCCTCATCCACATTGCCTTGTGCATTGAATCCTCATTGACGACCAGCCGCCATCCAACCCTTGCTAGCGAAGCATGTTGCCATGCGCAGCGAAAGGCCGTGAAACCTCCAACGCCCGGCCCAGCAAGACGGCTGACAACTCCCCCCCGACTTGACGTAAAGCTTTGTCTACCCTTCGGGAAAGCGGAACAGGCCACCCCGACTAAAATCCGCGACATGCAAGACAGTAACCGCCCCCAGGACGCCGAAACAGGCCTCCCCGATTCCGCCCCTGCCGACGCCCCTGAAGCGCCCAACCTGGGAGACCTGCCCCCGCACGCCCGCACCATCCGCAGCTATGTGATGCGCGCCGGCCGCACGACGGAAGCCCAAGGCAAGGCCCTGGCCGAACTCGGCCCGCGCTTCCTGCTGCCCTATCAGGAGCAAATGCTGGATCTGCCCGCCACGTTTGGCCGCACGGCGCCTGTGGTGCTGGAAATCGGTTTTGGCATGGGTGACGCCACGGCCAAGATTGCCGAAGGCCAACCCGACACGGACTACATCGGCTGCGAAGTGCACGAACCTGGCGTGGGCGCCCTGCTCAAGCAGATTGGTGATCGCGGCCTGAGCAACCTGCGCCTGATTCGGCACGATGCCGTGATGGTGCTGGAAAACATGATCCCGCCGGGCTCGCTGGCAGGCATCCACATCTTCTTCCCCGACCCCTGGCACAAGAAGCGCCACAACAAGCGCCGCTTGATCCAGTCGCCCCTGGTGGCCAAGCTGGTGACGCATCTGGCCCCTGGTGGCTACCTGCACTGTGCCACCGACTGGGAACCCTACGCCCAGCAGATGCTGGAGGTCCTGGGTGCCGAGCCTGCCCTGGTCAACACCGCCGAGGGCTATGCAGAAAAGCCTGCTTACCGCCCCCTGACCAAGTTCGAAAACCGCGGCCTGAAGCTGGGCCACGGCGTGTGGGATCTGGTGTTCCGCAAGAAGGCCTGACAAGAAAAAACCCGCAGGTCCGAAGGACCGGCGGGCGCAAAGCGCAACGCTGTCATCACGATGCACTACCGGCTCAGGGAGGTAAAGCCGGGCCTTGAATCAAGGCAAACGAATGTTAGCGCTTTTGGAATGCCCCTGCAATTTGTAGCGATACGAAACGATCCCTTGCGTGACTTGCTTCACTCAAATGAAGCCTGCGTCATCAAACTGCGTGCAACCCTGCTCGCAGGCCCGCTTCGTTATCCAGCACAACCGTGGCAGACATGTTGGCCAAAGCCGTCTTGCCTACATGGCTATAGGCAACAGCGACAAACCATTTTGTAGCCCCGGCATACGTCTGATCTTGATTGAATTTGGCCAGTTTGGTGGTGTCTGCCACATAGGCCGATGCCAAGGTGGAATGCGAAGAAAAGTGCCCGCTGTTGGTCGGGCTCTCGACCTTGAGTTCCACCAGATAGATCTGCCCATTCAGCCTGAAGGCCAGATCGACCTTTTTTTGCGATCCCGGGTAACACACCTCAATGCCAAACGTCCCATACAGCTTGAGCAGGTCGATAGCGATGAAGTTCCTGAGCTGCAACTCGTAGGCACCGCTGACGCTGATCGTGTCAGGAATTTCCGCGCGGATGATGCAGTTCATCACGATGTTCAAAAAGTCTTGGGGCGTCACCAACTTCTCCTGATATTTGTATCGGACAAGACTAGTGAAGGCCTATCGACAGGTCAATCGACAAGCTAGGGATTCAGCGCCGCCCAGCGGTATCACTTGCAAAACTGGCGCCCTGACTGTGTGTGAAAAAGAGTCAGAAAGCAAAAAACACCAAGTGAATCAATCACTTGGTGTTTGCATCTGGCGGGAGGGCGTCGTTCACATCATGGGCGGCAAGGTGCGTGAATGCTGGCTTTGCGAGCGATTGGATTGAAGCAAGTCCCCCAATAAGTCCCCCACGTTTGCTGGCTCAGCAACTCACAGCCAGCGGGGGCCCTTTTCCAGGGTCAGCAATGAGCACCTCAGCCGGAATGCCCAAGCCTTTGTGAAGCCGCCGGATCATCGTGAGCGTCAACGGGCGACTGCGAGCAAGCACTTCGTACACGCGGTTGCTGCGACCGATCATCGGCTCCAGGTCTTTGACGGACAAACCGCTTTGCTCAAGCCGGAACTTGATAGCCTCTATGGGATCAGGCGCCGAGATGGGGAAATGCCTCGCCTCATAGGCCTGAACCAGCGTGGCAAGCACATCCAGACGATCTCCGTCAGGCGTACCCAGGTCTGGATCAAGATCCATCAGTGCTGCAATTTCCTGCAAAGCACCCAGGTAGTCATCGTTGGTGTGAATCGGTCGAATTTCCATGTTGAACCTCCGTGGCCATCAAGCCAGTTCTACGGTTTCAGCGTCTATCGCGTCATACGCCTTGTGCGTGCCAATGAACTTGACATAGACCAGTTGCAGCTTGTACGAGACTGCTACAACCAGCCGATAGTCGTTGCCTTTGATGTTGAACACCACGCGACGCCCCTTCAAAATGCTGGCATTGCTGTACTGGGCCTTAATGTCGGATGGCTGCTGCCAATTGGCCTTGCTGGCTTCGGCAAACCAGGCCTTCAGCGCCTGTTCGGCATCTTGGTGATCCGGGTTCTCCCAGAAGGTTTTCAGGGTGGAAACGGCAATCACTCGCATAGATAGATTTTAGTCCCATTTTGGGACTACCGCAAGACTGGGGACGTTTGCTCTAGTTCCAAGTTGACTTTGTACGTTAAAACGCCGTACATTTTGCGTGAAAGAGAGTCTTGCCATGACCACCGATAACAGCCGCACCACCCGTGTTGAAGCCCGCATTGCGCCCGATGTGCTGGCCGTTATCCGCCGTGCGGCTGAAATCGAAGGCCGCAGCCTGAGTGACTTCCTGGTTGGCGCAGCGCAGGAAGCCGCCCGCCGCACCATTGAGCAAGCGCAGATCATCCGCTTGTCCATGGATGAGCAACAGCGCTTTGCATCGCTGCTTCTGGATCCCCCTGCCCTGGCGCCAGCCATGAAGCGCGCGGCGCAAGCGCATCAAAAGCTGATCGTTTCCAAGCCGTGACGGGGACGTTCCGGATTGAGGTGCTCTCAACCGAGCACGACCGTTCTGGCTTCACCTGCGGCAGTGACCCGCTCGACCGCTACCTTCGCGAGCAAGCCTCGCAAGACATGCGCCGCCGCACCAGCGTTTGCTACGTCGCCATCGACTCCACGACAGGTGCCATCGCCGGGTACTACACGCTGGCGGCTGGCAGCGTGCCACTGACCGATGTCACCGAACAGATGGCCAAGAAGTTGCCACGCTACCCCCTTGTCCCTGTGGCACGCCTTGGGCGCCTGGCGGTGAGCGTGAACTTTCAGAAGCGGCAACTTGGTGCGGCCTTGCTATGGGACGCCGGGCAGCGCGCCATGCAAGCAGGCATGGGGGTCTTTGCGCTGGTTGTCGATGCCAACGATGACGTCGCGGCGGCCTTCTATCAACACCACGGCTTCACGGCTTTGACCAGCAATCCTTTGACATTGGTGCTACCCATCGCTGCCTTGGCATAGAAGAACTGATTCAGCAAGGGCCCACATGGCCCGCCCCCTCCCCTGTGGGAACGCGAGGATGGCCCGAAGGATTGCTGAAAGCACAGTTGAGCGACCACGCAACGGATTTACCAGCACCGCAACTACTGGAGATCCAAGTGCTCAAGCTGGCAGCCAAGCTGCTGGTGGCCCTGGTCCTGCTGTTCCTGGCAGCAACCGGAGCCTGCTAGCCCTACCCTGAACTCCTCGGGCAGTCCGCCCGGGGAGGCCTGACGAGAGGAAGACGCGTGGGGAAAAGCCAGGGGGAAATGAGAAAAGCCCCAGAACCGCAAGTCAATGATTTGACAGGGATTTTGGGGCTCTTAAGTTCCTGGCGGAGAGGGCGTCTGCACACGTTTAGTCTAAAAACATCCAGAGAAATGCCACAACTCATTGATTTGATTAAACATTCACCGAAACGACGTTCATTACGATTTTAGAAAAAGCAACTCAATCCAACTCATTATGGTAGAAAGGAAGGTAGAACAAAAGCGATCCTGACATGGCTAGAAAAGCAAAAGAACTATCGGCACTTGTAGTTGGAAGACTGACAGCACCGGGACATCACGCAGTCGGTGGAGTTGCGGGCCTATATCTCTATGTCAACCATGCAGGTGCCAGATCATGGGTGCTACGCACCATGGTTGGGGACAAGCGCCGACACATGGGACTGGGCGGCTATCCTGACGTTACTCTCGCCCAGGCGAAGGAAAAGGCACGCAAAGCTCGAGATGAGATAGAACAAGGCGTAGACCCTATTGCAGAACGTCACGCCGCGAAGGCCAAATTGCGCGCCAAACAAGCCACCGACAAGACATTCAAGCAGGCGGCAGAGCTTTATCTAGAAGCCCATGGAGACTCTTGGAAAAACCCAAAGCACAGAGCTCAGTGGGCAAGCACGCTGGAAACATATGCCTACCCGTTCATGGGGGAGATCCCTGTTCAGGATATCGGTCTTGAACATGTTCTGGCTTCATTGGAGCCTATATGGAAAATCAAAACAGAAACGGCATCCCGACTACGGGGACGCATTGAAAGCGTCTTGAACTGGGCCACTGTACGCAAGTTCCGAACGGGAGAGAACCCTGCTAGATGGAAGGGCCATCTGGACCACTTGCTGGCAACGCCGGGCAAAGTGAAGAAGGTAGAACATCGCCGCGCGCTGCCCTTGGATGAGATGCAAAGCTTCATGCTGGCCCTTAGTCAAAGGGAAGGCAACGCCGCACGAGCGCTCGAGTTCGCCATCTTGACAGCTGCGCGCAGCGGCGAGGTACGAGGAGCGACCTGGTCCGAAGTAGACCTTAAGGATCAAGTGTGGACAATTCCAGGCGAAAGAATGAAGGCGGGAAAGGAACATCGCGTTCCTCTGAGCACGTGGGCTGTCAAAATTCTTCGCGCCCAATCAACCAGGACTGAGAACAATCTCATTTTCCCTGCTCCACGGGGAGGCCAACTTTCCGACATGACCCTCACCGCTGTCATGCGACGGATGGAAGTTGACGCAGTGCCTCATGGATTTAGATCGACCTTCCGTGATTGGGCCGGGGAGCGGACAAACTTCCCGCGTGAGCTTGCGGAACAGGCCCTCGCTCACACATTGAAAGACAAGGTAGAAGCTGCATATCGTCGAGGCGATGCGCTCGAAAAACGGCGCCAGATGATGTCCGAGTGGGCGGACTTTATGGGTGAAAAAAAGAGCTTGACGATGAGCGAGATCATGCAAAGCGCTACCTTACCCAACCATCGTTCTCACACACAAAAACCCGACGCGGTCGAGTGACGATAGGCTGGAAAACCGGCACGCCAGCGAAGAAGACCGTTGACAAGGCAATTGCGCACGCATACCATCCCTCTCCCTAACTTTTTGCCACGCCAAGATCCAGCACGTCAAGCTCACACCTTCTCAATGCGCGTTGACTTCGATAAATACATCGAACACTGCATTGCCACTACACATGTAAAACCTGATCTCGTTTTCAGGTAGATATACAACTCGCGAGCCATTCCTGGCCGAGTTGACTAAGGTGCGCCAGCCCAAGGCTGCCCCGCCTGCATACCGCGGTTTTACACCCCGGCTACCTCCCAACTGGAGGACATTGATGTGGTCCGACTCATTGATTTGATTCGGTGGAGAATTTTTTAGCAGATCCGCAATGGAACTCGATCTGCTGCTTGAGGTGAAAATTGATTAACACAGATGATCGCATGGTGCGCCTGAAAGAGGTCATCCAAATGACCGGCCTCTCACGTTCGATGATTTACTTGAAGAGTGACAAAAAGTCTCCGTATTGGGATCCCTCTTTCCCCGAAAGAAGAAAGATCTCAGAGCGGGCAGTAGCTTGGCTTCACTCTCAAATCATTGAGTGGATGAAAATGAAATTCAAGCAAACGAATAGCCAAGACTAAAAATCAGTACATTCACAGCGCCAGGCAGCCTTAACTGCCTGGCGCTTTTTTTTGCCACTTGAACAGACCAATCCGCCACACGTGCACCAAATTGGCAACAAAGGCACGTGACCAGAAAAAATATTTGAACCGCGCACTTTATTCAATGGATTCCAACGAAATCCAATACCAACTTTTAAAGCACCAAAGCGCACCGAACGCCCTATTGACTCAGTAGCTCAAGGCCATAAAAATAGAAACGAATGATCGTCACAGAAAATTCAAAACGGAACAAACCCACCTTGAGGCATTCAAATGAGCAACATCTGGAACTCATATAACGGCAAATTACAACCAACCCTCAACCCGTACGACCTCCCTGGCATTCTTGGCGCCATGGCGAATGACCTGGGTTCCAGCGGCGTTGACCCGGCCATCATTGGCGCCCAAGTCTCCGCTTTTGCTTCGCTGTTAACACAAGGTGCCATCGACGTATGTTGGCCAAATGGCGACCGCATTCCTGCCGGGTCGAACACACTACTAGTTGCGGCATCAGGTGGCGGCAAGTCCGCCGTATTCAAAACCCTAATGGGTTCAATATCTTCATTTTTAGAACAACACGACGAAACCGAGTATGAGCAAGGCATAACTCCAGAATTCCTTATAGAAGATGCCACCCGCGAATCGACAGTACTGCATCTTTCTGAATGGCCCATTGCCGGCATTTTCACCGATGAGGCGGGCATGCTTAAGCGCCTTATAAAGGGCGGGACAGCTACGCTAGCCAAACTTCTAGACGGAAGCCCCCTAAATCACTCGCGAGTGTCTACTGGCCGCATTTCATTGCGTGGACACAGGCTATGCATGCTGCTTCTTGAGCAACCCCAGGTTTTTCAAGAAACCAAAGCCTTGCTTGGCGCGAGCGCAGGCAGCGTAGGATTGATTAATCGCTTCCATGTATTTATGGCAGACAGCCTACCTGTAGGTTCCTCACTGCACAAAATAGGCCTATCCGCACAAACAGAAAACCTATATTCAACAAGGGTAAAGGATCTACTCTCAATAACCATAAAAAACGTACGAGAAGGACGCAAACGCCATGCACTGCGACTATCCCCAGTCGCAGAACAATATTTTATCAATCTACGCGAACGCGTTCAGCAAAGGCTTGCCAGCAACGAACAACTCAACTGCATCGCTGAATATGCGAGCCGACATTCAGAGCGCGTTCTACGCCTTTCAGCAAGCATGCACGCCTTTGAGCAAGGCATCGATTCAGAGATTCAGCTCCCTACGATTCAAATTGCAGAAAATTTTGATCACAAGAGTATTGAATGCTATTTGAAAATGATTTATTCACCACCAAAAATCCCTCAGAGCGAACAGCACGCGCAGCTTATATACCAAGAGCTTTGCAAAACATACTACACATTTGGCAGCACAGATTTCCCTCTATCTATGCTCCGCAGTTCAGCGCCAAATATTGGATTAACAAAAAGTCAGTTCGACAAAGCCTTACCCATATTGGCAAGCCGAGGTGCAGTAACCATACTTGCATTTCATCGAGGCACCGGGCTACGCCTAAATGCTGCAGCAACTTTACCTTACTACGCAAACAGTCAAATCAGAACAATCACCACACGACCAAACATGGCCTTATGGTGACTGAAAAATCGGAACATTCCCACACCCCGTCAAACAAACAAAAACAGGGTAATTCACAGAGAAACTCAACAATTCACCCACCAAACAACACACCCAAACATGCCAGCAATTTTGCTTATTAGTGCCATATTAAATATTAATATTAATAAAGCAAATACAACAATAAACAACGCCGTCATCAATTGCATATACATATCTAGACCATCCCCCAAGGACAAAGGGCAGCACAAACATGACAGCCTCACTTGAATACAGATACAGCTTGTTAGGCCAAGATGGTAAAAAATATATTCTTAGCCATCATCTAGAGAACATCGCTGCGTTGATGGCATTTATGCATGAGGCGCTGTATACAAAGGATCTATTTTACAAAACACACACAGCAGGAAGAAAAACAATATCCCCTCTAGGAAAACATCTTCGATCCCTATATCAATACACTAGCGTATACAATCCCAACCACCACTTCCATCCAGCCATCTCATTTTTCCTAGAAGAGTACAGAAAGCATCAAATACATCACCTCCCAAATTTCAAGGCACACGAGATTGTTGACGGTACGTCGCTAATGTCCGATGTATTTGATAGCTTTGTAAAACACCTGCGCACTCAAGCAACAAAAACTAAAGTCAAAAAAAGGATTTCTGACTGGGAAAGCAAATTTACAAAAAATGAAAAATCCACATTAAAACTTGAGAAGTCAATTTTTGACAGGCACGCTCGAGTCGCTGTTATTCGCTTGGACTTCAGTTACCGCAAGGCCACATTCAGTCCCGACGAGATTTACGGCTTCATGCAAGCCGAATACACCGACGGCTTGACATCAAAAGCCGCGTACTGGAGCGAGGAGGATGACCTCGCCTACCACACACAACAAGAAGGTCGCGTCTCATTAGAAGAGCTACAGCGTGACCGCGCGCGTCTATTTGCCAACATGAAGGGCAAGCCAAGCCTTTTCGGGCATCTGATTGGCTATGTTTGGAGAATTGAGTGCAGCCCTAAAGCGGGGTTCCACTTGCACGTGGCATTGCTTTTCAATGGTGCACAGATCGAGCATCACGAGTGGTTAGCGCAGCAAATCGGCGAATACTGGAATCAAGACATCACAAAGGGACAAGGCCGCTTTCACAACTGCAACATGGAGTGGAAACGCACATCTCCGAACTATGGTCTAGGCATAGTTAACCACTATGACAATGAAAAGCGGTCGATCTTGCGTAGGAAGGTATTGGGTTATCTATGCAAGAACGATCAACTCGTACAGGTAACCCCCTACCCGGGCTGCAATCTCTTTGGCACTGGTTTGACACACCGAAATACAACCAAGGGGCGCGGTAGACCACGCATCAGAGGAGATGCCAACTCGAACCAACCAGGGTTGCCCCCTCAATGATCCATATCCTAAATTGTCATTTCCGTTATGTGTCAACGACTTAGACCATTGCTGTTTTGTTGAAAGGAACCGCGGTTGACTGTACTGCCACCGCCAAAGGTCAGGCTCTTCCAACCAATCCACGGGGCGTGATCATGACCGGTATGAGTGAAGAGCGCGCGCCCGAACTCAAAGAAATACTAGCTCCTGATCTGCAGCAGCGACTCCGAGGCCACCATCGACTCCCAGGCCGCCGTCACGCTGTGCAGGCTACGTATCTCATGGCCATGGCGCACCAACCGCTCGGTCAGCGCGTTGGCAGGATGCTTGTCATCCTCGGCATCTACTGGCATGACGAAGAACTGCTCCACCAAGAAGGCGACCGCTTCTTCGCACAGCGAAATCTCACTGGCGTGGTGGGGAACGCTAAATACAGAACATTCCGAAAGTTCGTAGAAGTAGTGATCATTGAAGGCGGGCCAGGTCTTGGGCGTCAGCTCAAGGTCGCCCGTCAGCATCCACCCGTCCTCACGGCCGAACATCCCGCAGCGTGAGCCCCGGACACGCAGCGCCATATTCTGCCTGTGCAGGTCGCCGCCATTTCGGCTGTTTGCTGAGCGACTGAACATAGTGAGCGAGCTCAAGTTGGAGCCGGTGATCGGCGAGGCCTTGAGCGTTGGGGCGGAAAGCGTCTTTTTGTAGACCCCCTGCATTGCCCTGCCATTGATGCGAACAACCTGTGCGTTACCCGCTGCCACATCGGCGAGGAAATCGTCGACATTCGTGTAGGCCGTTTGGTCCGCCCTATTCAGCTTGCCCGCGGCCACGGCAGCTGCAAGCTGAATCGCGAAGGCATTTGACGCCTCCTCCATCCGGTGGTTGAAGAACTTGAAGTAAACCAACGTCGCCGAGCCCTGCAGAATCTCGACACCCGCCTCGTGCTGCATCTCCTGAGTATTCTTGGCCGCGTTTTTGACACTAGGAATACTCAATGACAGCCCGCCTTGCAGCTCCTCCAGGTTCCCTCGACGTACATCATCCCGCATTTCGCCGCGGCCATCCACCATGACGATGCGCGTCCCGCTATTTTGAAGTTGCCGCAGCACATTAAAACCCTGGAACGCCTGCTTCACAGTCAACCCGTTCGCGGCCTGGTCGGCCAACGCCTGCAGCACCATGTCCGCCTGCGTCATGTAGGGTAGGAAAAGCACCTTCACCTTCTTCGCGCTGGCCAGCTCGGAGTAGTGATCGTGATCGAAATGCGAGATCACGCCAAAGTCGAAATCAACGGTCGCAAGCTTGTCGCGGATCAACGCCTTACCCTCCGTGCTATAAGCCCCGCAATCGAAGAAGTAGCGGAAATCCGCGCGTCCGCCCTTGATCCGCCCGGTATGGAAGCCGCCATGGCCCACTGGCCACTGAACGCGCTCAAACTTAATGTTCATTCTCATTTATCCATGTCTCCCGATCAGTTATGGGCTGGGGACGCCCGCCCCCGTCAACAAAGTAATGCGCACAATGGTCGCCACCCAGTTACCGGTGACGCCCACAAAGCCCTGGCGAAGTTCCGCTTTGGGTCAGTAGCCGTCCTTACATGACGAGCGGGTCATCGTCGATGTGCTGCTGGAGCCGACACCAAATATGCCGCCTCGGTCTTGTTGTTCACAGGCGGTCGCATGGACGGCGGATCCGATTCGGACTGGAATGGTGCCCCTAGCCCCCCGGGCTCAATAGTTGTCACGGGCTCTCCCACCTTTGTGTCCAGCATAATCAAAGGTACTCTAGTGCAGTACAGGGTGCGGATTGCGACAGGCCTATCGACTTGAGGCTGCTCGGAGAACATACGGGCCTCTTCAAGCTTTTTGGAGAGAAAACGCCGCTGCAGCTTCAATCGTTCCACTCGACTCGCATTCACCAGCGGATAGGCCTGCGAAACGGGTGCCAGGTCTTCAGTCAAGCAGTCCAGAAACTCTCCGATGTATTCCATGAAATCTGGCGGGCAGTGCTTGTTACGCAAGGCTGCCTCGATGAGGTGCGTCAGCAGTTCGCCGAAAGCGCCCAATTGGATTGGGAACCACGCAATCCGTTCAATGAGCTCCAGGATCATCATGCAGGTGGACTCGAAGTCGGCATCGCCCGAAGCCAAACTGCGCTTGAAGCGCTGCATGCCCAATTGCACATAGCCCCCCCCCTGTAGCAACAGCCAAATAAAGTCTCCCGCCGTCAGGGCAACGAAGGTTCTGTTGCTCAAAAACATTTGCGTGGTGGCCCTGGCGCACTGGACCGAGCAGATAGCTCCCGCATGCACCCCGTACATCAGCAGCGCTTGGGGCCAGACTCCGGGCACTTGGACTGTCTGCGTCAGCAGCGTACGTAATCGGCCATCCAGCGTCAGCAAGGTGGCCTTGTTCGCCTGCGCCAGCAGTAGAAGTTCCAGCTCTTCGTGCTGTAGTACTTGCGCCAACTCCTGGAAATCCTCGGCCGCATTCAGCTCACCATATGCCGGCTGCACCGTGCAGTACTTGTCAACCACGGCCAGCATCGCCTTGGCGAATTCAATGCGCTTTTCGCGGTGCTTGTCCTCCAGTGCAATGACAGCTATCCGGCCCTCGACCTCAGCCGCCGTACCCAGGCTGCGTCGGTCGGTCTCTTCCGTGAGTCGAGCTTTCAAAATTTCCTTGGTTACCGGGGTGATGAGCAGCTTGGGCAGCAACCCCAGCAAGTCCTGAAGACTCAGCTTGACCAACTCAGCAATGGTCACAGAATCGATGACATAGCTCGCATCCTTTCTGGCAAGTAGTTCAAGGGCTTCCTGCCGCTCGTCAGCCGTTCCCGCCGAGGCGAAGATGGCCGGGCCCTCAGTTGGCCAACCGACGGCCACATCAACGGGGGAACGCCCTTGATAGTGCGAGAAGCCACCCAAGGTCATCGCGCCTCGGGCGTAGTGCTCAAACAGCTTCTTCGATACCTCGGTGGACCGCTTGAGCTCAGCCAGCAAGTAGGCGAAGTCCTTTTCGGCGTCGCCGGATGTACCAACAGGCACCGACTTCATGTTCGGCAGGCCACTCAGCGACTCCGCGCGTTCCTGAGCCAAATGAACCATGCGGCGGTAGGCCGATTGAATCGCACACACCGTAAAGCGTCGCACCCCACCGAGCGTTTGCGTCGGAACGTCCACTGCTTGTCCAGGCTCAGCGCCAAGCAGAGCAACAGCTTCCTCTGAGGTAGCTGCATAAAAGCTTTCGCGCTTTGGGGCATCGGCAACATGGTCCGGGTCAACGATGACTTGGAAGGTGTGGCCCAGCTCATCTACCAGCATCACGGCGCTTCCCACCGCCACTGCCGGCAGCTTTTCATCCATCAACGGCAGCTCGGCCGGACCAGTCACGATGGCGAGGAAGTAGGCAGACAGCGCTTCCGGTTCTTCAAAGTTGACACGGGCCATTCGATACAGTCGGCGCATACCTCGCTGTGGCTCGCCATATCGCAGCTCGAACGAGCTCAGTTGGGCTAGGGTGCGAATAGAGCCATCGAGGCTCTCGGGTACGGCGCGAAGGTCAGCCTGGAATTGGGCCGGCGTTGAAGCACGCAAGGCAACGATGAGCTTGAACAGCCAATTCTTAGCGCGAAGCGGTAATTTGCGAACCTGAGCTTCCGCCAGAGGCTGTAAGAAGGTCCAATCTCCTGCCTGTTGGCCGAGCTCAATTGCCAGGCTGCGCACATCGTCGTCCTCGATCCAGTCCAACGGTAGTCGGCTCAGCAAGTCCTTGGCCTTGCGCCGATTGTGAGAGCGTACATAGCAGGCCAGGAGCCGGTTGTGCAGGTCAGAAAGCTTGCCTGGAGCAACCAAGCGCGCGTACCAAAGCGCCGCCTCCGCCCATTGCTGCGCGCTGTAGAGCAACTCGGCCAACGCCAGTTGGTCGGACGCTGGACTGTCTGCGGTCACGAGGGCTCGGGCCCGACCAAGCACAGCCTCCGCTTCCAAGGCTCGCCCGGCGCTCCTCAAAACTCGGGCCGCCACGCAAGCGGTGATTAAGCTACCCTGAGCGGAAATATCTGCAGCCAAGATTTCCTGGACAGCTGTGTCCCTTTCGCCCGCGCGATTCAATGCTTCCCAGCGGAGGGCTGTCAGGATTTCCACGGTGTCCGCGTGCGTCGGAGTCAATACCTTCGCGGCTTCCGCTGCTCTGGCCAGCAGGTCTACTGCGCCCTTGCTAGCGGCGAGCTCACCAAAAGCAACCAGAGCTTCTGCGTTAAATTCAGAAAGCCGCTCTTGTCCCAGGGCCAGCACTTCATCAAATCGGTGCAATTCCGACAGCGCGCCAACCCGCGTGCGCAGCAGTTCGGGTGTCTTGACGCAGTGGGCATCGGCGTCGATAGCAAGGTCGAGCGCTTCCTGAAACCTCCGCTGCAGCAGGAGCGCATATCCCAGATGGCCAGCGGTTTCTGGCACTGCCTCAGACTGGATAGACCATAGGCATTCATGCCAGGGTTCAAAGAGCTTGACCGCGTCTTCCAGCGCCTTGAGTGCCCTAGCGGGCAACACACCGTATATCGCGTCGAGAGGCTGCTTGGCGCCCCACTCCACCGCAAGCCGAAGAGTCGTGGCCCGGGTGAAGAAGCCGGCGTCGGGGTGTTCCGCAGCGAGAAAGCTGTACCTGCTCGCCTCCTCAAATTTGCCCGCGGCCTGCGCGGACATGGCCACAAGCTGAAGCACATCTGGCTCGGCCCGCAAATGATTTGGCACCTCATCGAACACGAGGCGATCACCTTTGACCATGCGGACGTTGGCCACGATAAGCCAAACCTGCTGCGACAGCGGAAACCGCTCTATCGCCTTGACGCCTGCGGCCAGGGCGTCATCAAGGTAGCCTTGCAGCATCAAACCGCGGACTTGCGCGGCAGCGAGCCGCTCATCGTCGGGGTACAACGCGAACGCCTTCAGGAAGTGCTCAGCGGCCTCCGTGCTGTCGTCTTGACTGAGCCACAGGGCTAGCCCTCGCTGCAAGTACCAGCGAGCTTGCTGGTGGGCGTCGAAGGGAGCGAAATCCTTGCCGATGGCGGCCAGATGCGTCAACGCGTCGCGGTACCTGCCGACCTTCAGCAGGTCGTTCGTGTGGTCCAGTTGCGCGCTAATCAGCTTGTCAACAGAGTCCGACCTCGCTGGGGGAAGAGCATTGCCGTGCAGAACGGCGTCTTTAGTTTCCACGAGCAGCGCGGCGATCGTCGTGAGTTGTTGCTCCTGACGGTGATACGCAGCTCCGGGCGCATGCGGAGCATAGTGGTCCTGAAGCACGCCGTAGGTGTCGATGTGGTTGGCAATGTCTTCCCAGAATTCGATCTCGACACTGAACAGGCCCTTGGCCTCCCGCTCGTCCGAAAGCAGTTGTACCTTGTGCAGCAAGGCAGCATCCGAGAGCGCGGTAGTGGCCAGCAATAGCTGCTTGATGGGTGTTTTGAACCCATCGGCCTTGGTGACCTCGTCCAGGACGTCTTCCCACTTGACTGGCTTCAGCGTGTACTTCTTGCACTGAATGCCAATGCGCCCGATGTCCGCAGATTTGATGAACACGTCCACGCCACCTTGCTTCTGACCGCGCCGCCCGTTCATCTTGGGGTTGGGGTCCTTGAAGACGACCCCGTACACCTGAGCACACATACGCTCGAAGTCAGCTTCATTTCTAGGTGCGGGTATTTCGAGTGGAATGCTGTGCACGTTTGTAATATTCCCTGAGTCGTCCTCTTAGCGGCCACATTGTGCCGAAACCTAGGGCTGCGTGGCGATTGATAGCTCACCGGCACTTTCCATCGTTTGCGTACGGATTGCATCGCACAACTCCTGCAACGTCGTTCCCTTGCTGTTCCCGGCCATGGGTCAAGACAGCAAGCCGCTTTGGCAGCAGGCGTTGATCCGCGGTCAGCTTCAGATGGCGCTGAACCTGCATCAGCAAGCAGAGCTCCAGGCGCACGGTCGGTTGGTGCCCTAAGTCCCCACCGACAACGGCGAGTCCCCCGCGAAAGACCATGCTTTCTGAAGATGCCATAAAGGACCTAGTTCGCCCCTCCGAGATGCCGGCTGGAACGTGACGCTAATTTGCAAGAAGAGGCCTGTACCAGCGGGATGCAACTGATCGGCCTCATATGCGGAAAATGAACGACCGCACCCAGCCAATTGAAAGCGTTGAGCGCCATCTCACAACTACGACAACCAGATATTTGGGCAGCGGCGATGCCACCTTTGACGACTGTTCTCAGTCAATGTAAAGGGGAGCTAACCAAGTGATCACATTGCGCCTGGAAGCTTCGAGATCGCATGTAATTGTTTGAAAGCTTTTCGCAAATGTGATGCCATGGAGAAGTGCCTGTTGCTTAGCATGCTATGTTTCAGCTAGGTCGCCGTCACCAGCCGCACGCGCCCAAATGGGCATGACGAAGACGGAGCTTTCTCCAGCCACCCTTTTCATGTTGCTCATAGGGCGGTCCGCAATGCGTGCACCGGCTTAGACGCCCCATGGAGAGAAGCATGGATATTCAGCAATTGAAGCTGTCGGCGGAGCTTGTCCGCGACCTACTTAAAGCGTGCGATGTGCGCATTGGGCATTCACAGGCTCTAGATCTTGTCGCGGCATTACCGGGGCTTAGGAATTGGCCAGAGGTTTTGGCATTTCCGGATCGTGTGTCTGCATGCACCGTAGATGCTTTTTCGGTAGCGCGCCTGGCGGGCCGACTGTGCGACAAGTACGGCGTAGATCTGTTAAGCCCAGAAGTACTGCTACGCGTGTTGATATCAGATGAGAGATTGAGATCTGTCGGTACGCGTGCACCGGTAGATTTCTCGACATATCTCACTGTGCAAGAAGTGTGTTCTGCACCAACTGCATTGCAGGCGCATCAGCGCTTCGCCGAAAACCTCGACGTACTCAAAGACTGGCAGATCATTTATGCCGACCAGCAAGACGTCGGCACGGTCAAGCTGTTGAACTTGCAGTTAGGCAACTCCGGCCTTGCTGCAACAGTGTTCAGAGGGAGGTCTCTTTGGATCATGGATGCGCCGTTTGTAGCATCTGGATCCTCTGCAAAGGTTGACCTGCGAGGAGGATCGGCGCTGTTTGTGGATTCCAACGCTGCTAGCTATGTGCGTGCGATGGCATATCAAGCTGAGCCGCAGGATAGGGTAATTCAGAATGCCCGCTTGATGAATAAGTTAGGCAGCCGCCTTCAGAACCTCAACTTCTATCTCTATCTTTGGGAGGCGCAGCGTCATTGGTCTCCAAAAACGCGGGCTCGATGCAAGGAATCGGTTGCGGCCATTCACGCGCTATCTGCGTCCGGTAGTCCTTTGTCGCTTGAATGGGGCAATCGATATAGGTGCGCATTTCGAGAGCAGGCAGAGAACTTTGCGGAAGGCCTTATCTCGGAGTTCGAACAAGACTTGGATGCGGGTTTGGCGCAAGGGATTGCGCAGCAAGTTGCCATGATGGAAGCAATTCTGGTGCGTGCGCAGATCATTCAATTGAGCTCAAAGAAATCTCCTCAGCACAAGCTTGCCTTGCTGGTGGCTTTTATGCACGAGGAGCTATCAACAATGATGTTGCGCGAACTCGTTGTGTGTGGAGACCTCTTTTCTAAGAGTGAGAACTCCAGGATGGCGCAGAAACTCAACTCGCTTCAGAATCACCCCAACCCAGAGGCCTTGCTGAGAAATTGTGCGTGGGACATGTTCATCCCCAGAGCTTTGGACATGTTGGCGGCATCCCGACCAGCGCACACCGAGCAACTGGATTTTTACCTTGCTGAATTGTTGACCTTCGATGGCGATGTGTGCGACATCCTTCGGGCAACGCAGCTAAGGGCCATTGCGCTTCATCGCCCCTCAATGCGACCGATGCCGTTCTATGACAATGATGTCGCCGAGTGGCTTGGCAATCGAGTGGGAGATAAACGTATGGCTGAGTTGGATGAGTTCTTCCAACCATCAGCCTCTAAGCAGAGATCGGAACGCAGGTCCGTGAAAGCTGTTCAAGATGTATTGCAAGAAGACTGGTCTCATCTGCTGCATTTGTTGAAGCGTGCAGCGTAGCGTCTGATTTTTTTACCTTGGCTCCCTGTCCAAGCACTATCTAGGCGCGACAGGGGGCTATCCATACCCCCCCCCCCCCCTTGGTCAAAAAATGTCTGCGGTTCTGGAGCCAATGTTGCCAGCCCCACAAGGGCGCCTTTGAACCCCATGGGGCGGAAAATACACGCCAATCCGAGTGGTCTTGTGCGTGGTTACGCGCAGACCAGTCTGACTAGATAGAGAGCAAAAGCGTTCTTGTTAGCGCTGCCTGCCCACAGATTTTTGAAGCTCATCTACCGCAGAGGTAAGCCGATATCTCTGCGCCCCCCTGCGCGCGCACTTGAATACAGATTTTTTCGGTTACGTACTACCTCCTCGATCAACAAGAAGTGCCACCGTCTCAGGGATGGTTTGGCACTTTTTTTGTTCCCAAGGCCGATGCCACTCGTCGGTGTTCCTTCGTAACCAGACAGGAGAAATCCATGCGCCCCTATCCCTCCCCTCTTGAAGATCTTGCTGCCTTCGCCATCGCATTTTTCAGCGGTGTTGCCTTCGCCGTCAGCATGACCAACTACGTCAAACGTCTGCGCAAGGAGCAACCCCATGCTCGATGACGATTCAGACTGGCCAGGTCAGACAGAAACATCTCCATTTGGCCTAGATCGCCAAAGCACCTCATCGAGCCAACTACGTTGCCCGCGATGCGGAGCCAGTCAGGTTTCGCAGCGCCACGTTGCTAGACGCGTGGGTGGAACGATTGGCTCTATTGCTGGCGCAGTAGGTGGTGTTTGTCGTGGACTTGCTGGCTACGAAGCTGGCCTGGCCATTGGTGCGCTGGCATTTGGTCCCCCGGGGGCTATGCTTGGCGCTGTTTCTGGTGCCGTGATCAGTGCTCTCATGGGTGGCACCACTGGCTGGACCATCGGTACCAAGCTCGGCTCGGCTATCGATACATCCATTTTGGACAACTATCGCTGCTTGTCATGTCAGCACAGCTTCAGTCCAACTACGCAGCCTTAATGCTCACTTGACGCATCGCCTCGTTGCGAGGTCGACTGCATCCCCCTACTTTTCGTGCACGACATCGAGCCCCCGGGCATCGGTGCGCTTTCGCGCGTCTCAATAGAAATTCACATTCATGGCTCACCTTGTAGAAAACATGGCCTATGTAGGCCAAACGCCTTGGCATGAACTCGGCCACCAGCTCCCGCCCAAACAACCCATTGAGGTCTGGGCAAAAAGTGCCGGCATGGACTGGTCCATTTGCGAAACCCCTGTGCGCTATATGACTGAGCGCAGCGGAATGCTCGGGGAGATCAAAACGGTCGATGATCAAAAGGTCCTCTTCCGCAGTGACACCAAGGCTGCCTTGTCTGTCGTTGGTGGCCGCTACCAGGTGGTTCAACCAAAGACCGTCCTGGAGTTCTATCGTGATCTCACCGAAGTGTCCGGGTTCGAACTAGAGACTGCGGGCGTTCTCAAAGGCGGCCGCAAATTCTGGGCATTGGCCAAAACAGGCAAGACCAGTGTGCTCAAAGGCCACGATGTTGTACACGGCTACATCCTGCTGGCTTCGTCCTGCGATGGCACCTTGGCAACCATTGCCACGCCAACCACCGTGCGCGTGGTGTGCAACAACACCCTCACCGTTGCACTCAATGGAGCAACCCACGCCGTCCGGGTGCCGCACAGCACAACCTTCGACGCCCAAGCCGTCAAGCAGCGACTTGGCATTGCAGTAAGCCAGTGGGACAGCTTCATGTACCGCATGAAGGCGCTGTCAGAGCGCAAGGTAAAGAGCCACGAGTCCATGAACTACTTTCTCAGAGTCATGTGTCAGACGGACTTGTCAGGCCCTGCGAATGCGTCCAGCCCAGCCCTGGTCAACGAGCGCGCACTCAAAGCCGTGCAAGCGCTCTACGACGGACAGGGTAAAGGCGCCGAGTTGGCCTCAGCCCAAGGTACCGCTTGGGGCCTGTTGAATGCCGTCACCCAGTTCGTGGACCACGAACGCCGCGCGCGCAGCCAAGATCATCGATTGGACAGTGCGTGGTTTGGCCAAGGTGCCTCGCTCAAGCAACGTGCACTGGACCATGCCCTGCAGTTGGTTGCCTGAATTCATTCTTTCTCGCCTACGGCATAAGCCCCGCTCAGTTGATTCTGGGCGGGGCTTTTTGTTTGTCTTGCTCAATCAATGGAATCAACATGAACAACGCACAGTCAACGCCCAAGCCCATACGAAGTAGGCCTGCGCTCAAGCTGATCAAAACCACGGACCTCAGTCGTGACGATTGGCTCAAGGTTCGCCAAGGTGGTATCGGCAGCTCTGACGCGGCAGCCGCTGTGGGACTCAACCCCTACCAATCTCAGTTGGCACTCTGGCTGAACAAGACCGGGCGTGATGCCCTCATGGACAAGCCCGATCCAAACGATGAGACCAGCCCCATGTACTGGGGCACCTTGCTGGAACCCATCGTGGCAGCGCATTACACCAAGCGAACGGGTAACCGGGTACGCAAGGTCAATGCGGTGCTACAGCACCCGAGCCATCCGTGGATGCGTGCGAACCTGGACCGCGAGGTCATGGGATGCGAAGACGTACAAATCTTGGAATGCAAGACTGCTGGACTCAACGGTGCTCGCTTGTGGCAAGACGGAGTGCCCGAATACGTGCAGCTTCAAGTCATGCACCAGTTGGCCGTCACAGGAAAACAGGCTGCTGATGTGGCGGTGTTGATTTGCGGTCAAGAGTTGCGCGTGCACCGTATCGAGCGTGACGAAACCATGATCGCTCGCCTGATCGAGTTGGAGAGTCGCTTTTGGCAAATGGTGGAACGTGACCAGGCGCCACCAGCCGATGGCTCTGATTCTGCACACAAGGCTTTGTTGGCGCTCTACCCCCAGGACACGGGTCAAACAGTCGATCTCTCAGGGGATGTTGGCATGGCAGCCGTGTTCTCCGACTTGCTGGCCGTACGTCAGATGCTGTCTGCGCAAACCCAGTTGGAAGAACAACTCAAGCAACAGATCCAACAGCGCATGGGCGAGGCTACGCGAGCCATTTTTGAGACTGGCGAGGTCAGTTGGAAGCGCTGCAAAGATGGATTGTCCTTCGACGTGGACAGGCTGGCCCAAGAACACGGCGCGCTGCTTGAGCGCTATGCCACGACACGTGTTGGCACTCGGCGATTCTTGGTCACGCCGCAAAAGTAGCCCGTCAAGCCCGCACCGCCCCCCACACACCGTGACCAGGCTTTGCTCAATGCATGCCATGGCTCACCTTCATTTCAAAGGATATTGATCATGATGCTCAAAGGACTGGCGTTGACGCCACCTGTCATTGGCCGAATCTCCATCGGCAGAGTCGTCGAACGTAATGGCAAGCGCTTGCCGGAAAAGGACGATGAGTTCACGCTCACCAGCCAGGTTCAGCAACGCGATGGGTGGATAGCGCATCCGCTTGACGAGGTATTGCGCCGAGCCAATGCCGCAGCAAAGTTGCGCAGCATTCCCATTCGACTCTTGTTTGATGACCCGGACCTGAATCTGCGCGCTAGCTATAGCTTGTTTGATCGCAACACCGGTCGCCCTATCTGTGTTGGAGATGGCCAGTCATGCCGCCGCTCAACGTCAGCGGGCATGCAGGTACTGCCCTGCCCTTCTCCTGAGGCCTGTGAGCCTTCAAATAGCCAATGCAAACCTTTTGGACGGCTCAATGTGCGAGTGGACACGACGACCTTGGATCTAGAGCGCGCGGAAGCAAAATCGACAAGCAAAGGTGATGAGGACGCGCTAGGCAGCTTCATCTTTCGGACCACAGGCTTCAACAGTATCCGCACCCTGGCAACTCGACTGCGCTATTTCCATGCCGTTTCTGGTGGACGACTCTCAACCATGCCACTTGAATTGCGCTTGCGTGGCAAGTCAACGGCTCAATCGCATCGAGCGCCGATTTACTACGTGGACTTGGCTCCACGAACAGGATGCGCGTTAACTGAGACCGTTGCCTGGGCCCTCGCTGAGTGGGATCAGCGGCAAGCGTCTGGGTTCAACCAGAGCGCCCTTGACGAGGCAGCACGCACTGGTCTGGCGATGGGGGCGTTTGAAGAGTCTGCTGAGGAGTCTCAGTCAGTGGTGGAAGAGTTCTTTCCAGCCAACCATCTGGACACCGACTCAACTGGCAATGAGCACCCTACGGCACAGCACACGCTGGCCGACAAGTTGGCACGAAAACTCACTTAGTCCACCAAGGCAACAAAGTGAAGCCCCCTGTTAGCCGGTTGCGGGTCGTCACAAAACGGGGGGCACGTTCCTCTGCACCTTCAAGCGCCGCTCAACCTCTTTGAGCAAGTCAGACGGTGCAATGTCCAAGGCATCGCACAAGCGGAACACCATTCGAACGCTCGGGCTATTGCGGCCCAGTTCTATCAGGGACAAGTAATTTCGGTCCACGTCCGCGCGCAACGCCAAGTCGGTCTGTGACCACTTGCGTTTGGTTCGCAGGCTTCGCAGTGCCTGCCCGAATGCTTGATCTGGTTCCAAGGGCTTGCTCAATAAGGTGAGCAAGGTTCAGGCGCGAGAACATCCGAATTGCCGCATATATACGGCAAAATGATTTCAGTGAGTGATGCCAAAACCACCGCAGGGAACTCACTCCTGAGGCTCCAAATTGGATGGACATATAGGCAAACACCGCTGCAGATGGACGCCTGTCGTCCACTTCCGCTTTTCAAGGGGCTGGGCTGCCACCATTCATTTAGGGGGGCCTGACCGATTTCAAGAGGGTTGTACTTATGAGATTCGAAATCAGCGAACGCGTCACGACCTCCCGGTCTGACAAAGAACTGCTTGCCGCGCTGCAAGCGCAATTCCAAAAAGTCGCACATCGTGTTGACACAGATGGTCAGCGCTTCAAGGCCTCTGCCTTGGATGCCTCCTTTGGTTCGATCAACCGCAAAGACGAAGCCCTGGTCTACGTCAAGCCCATTGAGGGTGGCCAACTCCTTGTCGCCGATGTGCTCTATCGCCCTTCCATGGCGTTCTGGATCATTTTGCTGATCACGGCGTTCTCGGCGATCGGCTGGCTCATTCCCATCTTCTTTTACATCACGCAGAAAAAGACTGTGGAACAGGCTGTGCGTACTTGCTTCGAGCGTGTCAAGAACGAGTTCACACAAGCGGGCCTTGCGCGCAGTCCTGTGCCATCCACCTCCTTTGAGGACGCCTTAGAGCAATTGGGCCGACTCAAGGACAAGGGCCTTTTGAACGACGAAGAGTTTGCAGCCCGAAAGCAAACCCTGCTGGATGCCCACGCGCAAGGTGCTCAGGCACGGTCGCCAGCCGTGATCGCTCAACATGGGTATGTCGGCAGTGAACCACAATCTATCCATGGCGGACCACACGCCATCGACCTGGATCTTCCGCCAGGTATCAAGGGCTGGTCATGGGGTGCATTCTTCCTCAACTTCTTTTGGGCCATCCCCAATCGCACCTGGATCGGTCTGCTTACGGCCATTCCCATCATTGGATTCCCGATGCCATTCGTTTTGGGATTCAAAGGACGTGAATGGGCCTGGCGCAATCGACAGTGGGATAGCGTCGAGCACTTCAACCGTGTGCAACGTCAATGGACGGTGGCGGGCGCCGTCTTCTACGTGGTGGCTATATCCATCGTTATCGTTGGCAAAGCCTACCCCGTGCTGGAGTCCAAGTTCAATCAGGCCGATGAGGCTGAGCACTCAGCCTTAAAAGAACTCGGCGGCACGCAACCTGCCAGTCATATCCAACAGGAAGTCGTCGCCTCCTCTGGCACTTCCCTTGAATCATCACCAATGGCCCAAACGCCAGCCAATAACGTCACCGGAAACTTAGATCTTCAGACGGTCAACATGGCGTTCGCCGCTGATACCGTGGCGGGAAAGATCTCCATGGGTTTGGACATGCAACAGCAAGCGCACATCCTTCTCAATGGGGCCCCCATATTCAAGAGGGATCCGGCCATTCGCAGAACGCCAGTCAAGCTCTTTGACCTCTCGGGACACCGTCAAGCACTGTTGGTAGCCAGTGTCGGAGGCCGAGGGAAATGCGACACCTTGTATTTCTTCGTCATCTTGAGTAAGACCCAGGGAGCCAGTTGGACTCCTGAATTTGGATCGTGCTCCGGAGGAGGTCAATACATACAGACAGGCGATCGCATTGATCTCTCGATTCCTGACAACGGATTGATCTTGCACGTTCGCTTCGAAAACGATCAGGTTACTGAAAACGGGCATGTGATCGCATTCCATCCAGATAGCGATGACATCACCCCTATTCAATAACCCACGCAATCGTTAAGCCCCCAGGCCCCAACTCCATCGTGGTGCTGCGGGGCGAGGTCACACCAGAGGCAGCACACAGCTCGATCACTTTGATAGAGACGCCTTCATTGGCGAGCTTCTCGGCAGTCTGAATGGCTGAGGTTCCTGTGCGTAACGGGCCCAGCGCTCGCCGACCACTTCTTCGCACTGGCCATTGGTCGTAGTTGTCGACACCGACCTATGTATCGCTGTGACGGCGCTTGTCGCATGCCGGAGAAAGCGATCGACGCCAGTTAGTGCCTTCATCAAACCTAAATTTGCGCAAATCAATCATGAAACTCAAACACAAACTCATTCTTGCCTACATCGCCATTGGCCTGCTGTACGCCTGCTACGCCCACTTCTTTGGCTCCAACCCTAGCAAACCCTGGGGCTGGCACATCGGTCAGGGATTAGTTTGGCCTGCGGTGCTGATTCCTGGCCTTGGCTCACTGATCGGCGGCGTGATCATCATCGCCTTCGTGATCGCCATCACTGTGCTGTAAGCAAGCACGCATCCACGTCAAGGATCTAGCGATGAGGTATCCAAATATCAACACCACCTTACGGTGGTGCATGGGCGCAGCCATGATCATGCTGATAGCTGGCTGCGATGGCAGCATCAACTTCACCATTGACGGCGCGGTCAAACACTCCACAAACGGCGAACTATTCAGGGGCGCGGCCTTCAACCGTGAAACCATTGACGAAGCCCCTGAAAGATCGAAGAGCCGTAGAGATCTGTACGAGTTTGTAGCGGATAAGGCGGGGGTGGACACAAAGCGCAACTTCTTGGAGACGCTGCGCGCCAATCCTCACTACAGCGACGTGGTGATCACCAGCAAGCCCTTGGCACCAGGGAATGAAACTGTGGACGCCATACAGGTGAAATTTGAGGTTGATAAACAAGTCCATGTTGCCATCAACTTCTTTCAACCAGAGAAACGGGTATTGGGTCCACTTCGCTTGAACAAGCTACCGATTTTGGACTCCATTGCTATATCCATGAACGGCAGCCCCATCAGGACGACAGACGGCGACGAGATTCTGTTGGCTCGGATTTTGAGCAGTGAAGCCGACGACTTCTCAAACCGTCTGAGTAAGGCCGTTCAATCGTTGAAGGAACAAGCCCTCATCGAGACGCAGTGCAGGAAAGCGCTACCCAACACAGATGACTTCGAGGCAAACCCGATGCTTAGTCCTCCAGAGAAAGAGCGGGCTTACCGAACGTTTGAGCAACGGCAAACCGAACTGGTCAAAACATGCGTGCAGCAACGCATTCACCAAGGCAATCACTGAATCCAAACACAACGCCATAAAGCCCATCTAGACGAGAGTTGTCTAGATGGGCTAACAGGACAACTCCAATTTTTGCTGCTCGAAGCGATTTAACAGCAAACCAATAGGTGCAACTGCATAGTCGCGCTGGTTCGCCGACGTGTTGGTATCCGTTATTACGAAACAGGCGTAGTGAAGCGTTCAGTGGCGGGCTATCTTTTTGCGTCCAGTTGCGCTACCGGCAGCCAACCGTACTCATCTGGAGCATCTGCTCCGACGGCAGGCAGGGGAGCATTGCCTTGCTACATACAAGCTGCAGGAGCACTAGGCAGCACACATTTTTTCCTCGCAGCCCACTGGAAGCGAAGTCGCCGCATCCAGTGGGTAGCTCCAAGGTCGGAAAGAAGATCTGAAGATCTCTTGCCCCAGGCTACAAACCGGCGCTGATTAGCCTCGCTTGCCAATAACTGGGATCAAGGACCGGTCTTTATCAGCAAGGCGACGCAGCTTCGAATGATCAACGCCAAGGGCTCTGGCTGTGAACAGTTCGAGCTGATCATCCATCAGACCAGCCACAAGCATCAGCTTCTCGACATTGGCTCGATCTCTAGCAGTTGGAACAGGCGCTGCAGCAATTTCAACTGCATCGCACGAAGTGGCAGAGCGAGCAGTCTTGCATGTAGTGCTCCCATCTGCATCACCGCGAGCTTGGAGCTTGCCGTGAGACGTCCCAGACTTAGACACATCAACTCGGTCTCGATGTGCCGTTGATCGTTCCTTTTTAGATGCAGTGGGCGCCCCCTTCGCATTCAGACTCTGTCGCTCGCGGCGGGGCGATGCTCTTGTACTCAATGGTGGCGCTACTGCCTCATGGGAATCCTCGCGTACTTTTGCTGCAGGCGCCTGCGGCAGACGGGAAACCGGTTTGTTCACGGTATCCCGTCTCGCGGAGGCGTCCGACCGCCTATGGGGGACAGTGGGCGGCGCATCGGCTCGGGATTCGGCAGACGTTGGTCCGTCAGCCGCAGGGGCAAGTGGCCCAGCATTTTCTCTCAGATGGTGCGCCATGAGATTTCTCTTGGTTGCAAGTTTAAAAAAGACCCCCGCTCGCCTTCCAGCAGCTCTACGGCGGCCTGCCAGTAGTCCATGCAAATCTCTGTCATTTCTTATCCCCTCCTTGCGTCCGATGATTGACGCTTGCCAGTACCGTCCTCTCCGGATTGCTTGGTAGTTCTATGTTGAGCGCTGCATAGGCTTCGGGGCCAAGTGCCAGCGAAACCAAATCCATGAACAGTGCCTTGTCTTCGCAGTTGTTGGCCAATTCTTGCAACGTCGTGAAGTAGTCGCCGCGCGCGATCGATTCATTGGCGCGGTAAAGGTGAGTTCGGGCAGTGTGCTTGTCGATGCCCATGGCGGTCGCCATGTCGTCGTCAGACATCTGCTGCAGGTGATGCAGGTGCCACGCCACCTGCTGCTTCTGAGACAGCTTGCGAAGCGCACCCTCCAGCACCATACGCAGATCGCGTCTCAGTGCCTCATTAGCAAGCGTCTCGTCACAGTGCATGGCGGCAGCGATGATCGGATGCAGGCGCCACTGCAGCGACGAAGCGTCAAACTCCGGTTCGCCGGCTTCGCGACCAACGTCTGCAAGCACTGCTTTCTCAAACTGAGCGATGAGATAGTTACCGTCGCGACCGTAGGCGTTCAAGTGGTCTGAACTGGTTCGGCCATAGAGGGCGTCCTCATAGGCCTTCTCGAAGACATTGAGTGCCTCGTTGCCCACCTCGAACACGTTCGAATTGGTCGCCGACTCAGGGACGTCCTGCGTTTGCAGCCAACTTATCGTCCAGCCGAGGGCATAAGCAAAGGCCTTCGAGCCTCGTACCTCGTCCTCCGACGGAAGTACGGGCCGCTCACGGCGCGCAGCACGGAGAAGGGTTGGATGCGCCCGCCCCCGGCTTTCCAGAAGGATCGGAAGCAGCGTGAGAGCGGGAGCATGGGCGACCAGCAGCCACTCGGCGTGAACTGCGGCAAGCCCCAGCAGCAGTTCCGACAGCACAAAAGGCAAGAAGGCGATAGTGCTAGCCGTAATCTGATCCGCATCGAGGGGACGGCGGTAGTGCACTTGAACCGTCGCCCTCACCGCGCGAAACACCATGAGCATCAAGTGGTCACCAGCCGGCTTGATGGCATAGGTTCTACACAGTTCCATCACTGCGACCGCGATGGCGCCCCGATCGATGTGCTGCATCACCTCGCGAAGGAGCTTCTCCTGCTCCTTCGGTGCGATCGGGCTCAGAATGACCGCCTTTCCTGATTTCGCCAAGTCTCCGATCCCCTCCGGGGTACGGGAAAGCGGCTGGACGGCAGGTTGGCGTTTGCGCGGGGCCATAGGAGAACCTTTGGTGCTTTGGTGTTGAAGACGTCAGCGAGTCTTAAAGCGATGCAGATCGGAAGTTGAATGAAGCCAGTGTGGCAGGCCGCCTCGCCTACCGCCATATGCGGGTATCCCTGTAGTGCGACTTTGCGCACCTAAACGCCACCACTCGGTCGTCATCGGCTTTGTTTTTTGTGAGCAGAGAGACGTTGGCCAAGACAGTCAACGGTCAACATAGCCTTAACCCGGCCTTTGCACCACCCGTCTTCAGGTGGCAGTCGGGTCTTTGAGCAGGCAAGCGTGACTGCGCTCATCGGGCAAATACAAAATTTCTTGTCTCCGCCATTCCACGCCGCTTGACTTGGCAGCTTGCAATTGAGGTTTGCAATCGGCGCTGAGATGGCTACTCGATTCATTCCACTCCTGCGCTTTGCGTCGACTACTAGGGAAACCCGGACCCTTCGGCGCCTGGTCCGCATGTGACGGCGAAGGTCCTCTTTGCCAGGAAGAGCCGCGTCTCGATCATTCGTTCTGCCCAGCTGTATTTCAGCGGGGTCGGACCAGGTCACCGCCTTGGCCACCACGAAAGATCCCATGAAGGTCGCCGTCATTCAGCAAGTCGCTCCTGCAACGCTCGCCGACGCCCAGGAGTCCAGCTACCGTGTCGCAGAGATCCAAGACCAACGCGCCCGCTTCGGTCGTGCCTTCCCGGGTTGGATGCAGCCCGCCATCACGTGGATCAGCGGCAAGGCACTGCCTGGCCAACATCCACTGATGCCGCACCTGTGCACGCCGATGGGCAAGGTGTTCGCGGCGGCTTGGACGCTGGCCAGCGGCGTCGCGCTCGGCGTCGATGCGCTGCGCGTGTTTTCGTAGATCAAGGAGTCAACATGTTTAACGAAATCTCTGGCGTAGCCATCTCTTCCGTACCGCAACTGATCATTGCGTGGCTGTTCGTGGTTGGTGGCGCGCGCCGGTGCCAGGTCGAACTGAACCACTACGCAGTGCACAACCGCCTGTTCAAGGTTAAGGACAAACAGGGGGGCACCAAGAAGGTCAACCTGAACCGTTGGTTCGTCGAAATCATCAGCACCATCCTATTTATTCAGGACTACGACGGCTACTACAAGGACCACATCGGCGGCCACCACCGCTTCAACGTGTTTTGCGGTCCGACTGACGCTGACTGGAACTTCCTGCAGCACTTGGGCCTGAAACCTGGTATGAGGTTGCCCCTGGATTTCGGAGTGCTTAGCCCGGGTTGTCATGCGGCGTTCTTGCGCTGAGCCACCAGCCAGCGTTGCTCGTACTGCATGGGGCTGAGGTAGCCCAGCGCCGAATGCAAACGAGCATGATTGTAGAAGG
>NZ_JACRAH010000034.1 GCF_016234775.1 Aquabacterium sp.
CGCTTACTTGAGCAGGCTCGTTACTTCGTGCTCCCTCCTCGTCGCACCGATCGCAGCTTCCCCCGCGAGGTCAAACGCTCCGCCCGCGGTAAGTACCCATCAAAAAAAACGCCAGTCAGGCTTAACTGACTGGCATTGACCCTAGAGGTGGCTTTTTGTTTTGTGGCTGCAAGCGGACTCAAGTCACTCACGGTCCATGCCGAAGTTCCCGGGATGCCCAAGCCTGCTTCCACCCTGAGCGATACGCAAACGCCCGTGCCCGATGACGCGCATTGGCGCGCTGCCGCTGAAATGGGCGCGCGACTGGCTGCCAAGCATTGGCAAGTCCCACTTGCGAACATCAAAGAGATCGCCTTGTCGGATGCGGACGGCCCTTGCTACCTGTTCAAGGTGATCTACACCGATGACAGTGGCCAGCGCTTCACGGGCGCCGTGCACATGCCAAAGTGCATGATGTTCACGAGCCAACTGTCGATGTCCGCGCTGAGCGCGGGCCAGAACGGCTGCACCGATGAGCTGACAGTAACGTCGGCAACGAACGAGGACCAGTGGCCCCACTTGGCCCGCCCACACTGAGGCGTCAAAGAGTCTCCGCAAGGTTGGGCATGGCCTGCCACGATGACCCTATCATGCCTGGATCGCAGTCACAGCCAGTGCTTGAACCAAGCCATGCTTTACCACCTCGGCCCATTTCTCATTCACTGGGCCATCACTGCCCTGTCCCTATGGGCGGCCAGCCGCATCTTTGATGGCATTCGCTTCGGCCAGACATCTGATCTGGTGGTGGCGGCCTTGCTTTTGGGGTTCGCCAATGCCATGGTCAAACCGATCCTGATCGTCCTGACCTTTCCACTGACCTTGCTGACGTTTGGCCTCTTCCTGCTGGTGATCAACGCCTTGATGATCATGCTGGTCTCGTCACTGGTACGCGGGTTCACGGTATCGAGCTTCTGGACAGCCTTCTTTGCCAGCATCTTCATCTCGCTGCTCAGTGCCTTCATGGGCGGCATCCTGCTCTCCGATGGCAGGCAGACCGACATCATTCACACGCCAAACGGTGGCACCTGGATATAGTCAAGCGCCCGACAACACGCCCTTGATCCACTCGTCAAATTGCGCTGGCGACACATACCCGAGCGCCAGGGCGGCCTCACGCAGGGTGCTGCCTCGGGCCAGGGCCTGCCTGGCAATCTCCGCTGAGCGGTCGTAACCGATGTGCGGCACCAACGCGGTCACCAACATGAGCGATCGGTGCAGCAACTCGTCAATGCGAGCCTTGTCAGGGCCCATGCCCCTGGCGCAGTGCTGATCGAAGCTGGCCACCGCGTCGGCCAGAATCCGCGTGCTTTGCAGAAAATTGTGAGCAATCAAAGGCTTGAACACGTTCAGCTCGAACTGGCCCCATGCACCGCCAATGCTCAGCGCCACGTCATTGCCCATCACCTGGCAACACACCATGGTCAGGGCTTCGCATTGCGTCGGGTTGACCTTGCCGGGCATGATGGAGCTGCCAGGCTCGTTCTCGGGCAGATGCAGCTCGCCCAGTCCACAGCGCGGCCCCGAGGCCAGCCAGCGCACATCGTTGGCGATCTTCATGAGCGCCACTGCCAGCGTCTTGAGCGCCCCATGGGCATGAACCATGGCATCGTGCGCCGCCATGGCGGCAAATCGGTTGTCAGCGCAACGCAGCGGCAAGCCTGTTTCTGCCGCCAGGCGGGCCGCAACCCGATCACCAAAGCGTGGGTCGGTATTGAGGCCATTGCCCACTGCCGTGCCGCCAATGGCCAGCTCGCACAATCCGGGCAGCGTTGACGTGATGGCCTGCCGAGCGTGGTCCAACTGTGCCACCCAGCCAGACATTTCCTGGCCCAGTGTCAAGGGCGTGGCATCTTGTAGATGAGTCCGCCCGATCTTGACAATGTGCGAGCAGGCTTGCGCCTTGTCTGCCAAGGTGGTCCGCAAACAGCCCAAGGCAGGTAGCAGGTCTCGGGTCACGTTGAGCGCAGCGGCGAGGTGCATCGCGGTAGGAAAGACATCATTGGATGATTGCCCCAGGTTGACATGGTCGTTTGGGTGCACACACCGGAGCGAGCCACGCCCCCCGCCCAAGATCTCCGAAGCGCGATTGGCCAGCACCTCGTTCATGTTCATATTCGTTTGCGTACCGGAGCCCGTTTGCCAGACGGACAGAGGAAAGGCCTCGTCATAGCGACGTGCCAACACCTCGTCTGCGGCCTGCGCAATGGCAGACGACAGGCGCTGCGGCAGCAGGCCGAGCTCCGCGTTGACCAATGCGGCGGTACGCTTGACCTGTGCCAAGGCCATCAACAGATCGATGGGCATGCGCTCGGTCGAAATGCGGAAGTACTGCAAGGAGCGCTGCGTCTGTGCGCCCCACAAGGCAGTGACGTCAACCAGCACATCACCCAGAGCGTCATGCTCGGTGCGCGTTGTCAGTGGCACGGGGAAACTCCGAACGGGCCCGTCAGGATGGTGTCGGACCACGCAAGGCGGCACGACTGGTGCAGGCCATCGGCAGGAGGGGCGCCATCACCTGAGCTGCCAGACTCCCGACAATGCGTTCTTCCACACTCTGCACCACGATGTCATCGCTCGCCAAAGGGTAAGCGCCTTCAGAGACCAGATCATCCAAGGCCCGATGCAGCGTCCATTCAGCTTGCTTTCTGGTGGTTCGACTCATGACTCTTGCCTTTCAATACGGAAGGCTCCGACATGGCACCAACTCCTGTTGCAGCGTGCGCGCTCTGATCCAGTCTGTCAAGGCGCCGCATGCGATCATGAGCGATCGCGCCATCGGCGCCTGTCGCTGTCAACATGTTTGCCTCTCACCACCACCAACGTGCCGACCTGGTCCGCATCGCCATTGACGCCATGACCGAGCGAGGGCTCGCGCCAGATTTCCCGCAGCCGGTGCAACAACAACTGGATGCACTCACCGGCCCGAACGGCGATGCGGACAGCAGCATCCGGGACCTGCGTCACCTGCCCTGGTGCTCCATCGACAACGACGACTCGATGGACCTGGATCAACTCACCGTCAGTGAGCGACTGGATGATCAGTCTGTGCGGATCATGGTGGCCATTGCCGACGTGGACGCTCTGGTTGAAAAGGGCTCCGCCATCGACGAACACGCCCGAATCAACACGACTTCGGTCTACACCTCATGCAAGATCTTTCCGATGCTGCCGGAGCGGCTGTCAACCGATCTCAGCTCGCTGAACCTCGACGCAGACCGGCTGGCCATCGTCACGGAGATGCGCATTGCGCCAGACGCGTCGATCACCCACACCGACGTCTACAGGGCGCGTGTGCGCAACAAGGCCAAGCTGGCCTATGACGCGGTATCGGCCTGGATCGACGGCAAGGGCCCTGCTCCGGACGCATTGCAACGCCAGCCAGAGATGGCGCAACAGGTGCGCACGCAAGATGAAGTGGCCCAGAGGCTGCGTCAGCGACGTCACACGCAAGGCTCCCTGGAGCTGGAGACCTTTCAGCCTCGCGCCGTGTTCGAGGGCGAGAAGGTTGTGGACATTCGTCAGCAGGTACAGAATCGCGCCCGGCAATTGATCGAGGAGTTCATGATTGCCGTCAACACCTGCACGGCCAGGTTCCTGGCCTCGCACGGCGGAACCTCCCTGCGCAGAGTGGTGCGGTCGCCTGAGCGCTGGTTGCGCATTGTCGAACTGGCACGCCGATACGGTGAATCACTGCCCGGCACACCGGACGCTCGCGCACTGGAAGCGTTTCTGGCTCGCCAGCACAAGGCTGATCCCTTGCGTTTCCCGGACCTGTCCCTGGTGGTCGTCAAGCTGATGGGCTCGGGTGAATATGTCGTCGAGCAAGCGCAAGCCGAGCCGGTGGGACACTTTGGCCTGGCTTTGCGTGACTACACCCACTCGACAGCCCCGAATCGCCGTTATCCCGACCTGATCACCATGCGGATGATCAAGGCCTTGCTCAAAGGCGGCAAGTCCCCCTACAACGGCACGGAACTGCAGGATCTGGCCGCGCACTGCACCACACAGGAAGATGCGGCACGCAAGGTCGAACGTCGCGTCAGAAAGTCCGAAGCTGCGCTGTTTCTGGAACCCCGGATCGGGCAGGTGTTCGAGGCCATCGTCACAGGCAAAACCGACAGTGGCACCTGGGTGCGCCTGCTCACACCTCCCGCCGAGGGCATGCTGACGGGGCATGTGCCGGACGCGGACGTAGGGCGCCAGTTGCGCGTGAAGCTGGTTGACACCGATGTGGAGCGCGGCTTCATCGATTTCGTCGCCACGCACTGAGGCCACACAGCAAAACGCGGCCCTGGTGGAGCAAAGTGCAGCCGCGGCCGAAAGCCTCAAGCAGCAGGCGCGGCAACTGGTGCAAGCTGTCGCGGAATTCAACCTGGCTCGCTGAAGCAAGCTCGCGCAGCCAACAAAAAGCCCGGCTCAATGCCGGGCTTTTTGTTGGAGAAGTTATCAAGACGTCAGAACGTTTCCCAATCGTCGCTCGCCCCTTTGGGTTCACTCTTGGGTTCGAATGATGGCGGCGCGGCCAATGGTTCATTGCGAGGAGCCGCGCTGGCTTTGGGTTGCGGCGTGAAACTCGGTGCAGCAACCGGAGTCGATGCGGGAGTAGACGATACCGAGGGCTGCACGCGACTCCCCGCGCGTCGCTCCTGCCCCCCAAAGCTGGACGAAGAGGCCGACATGTGTTTGGAGGCGCTCGCCCCGCTCATGCCGTGGTCCACCTTGAACACCGCCACCGCTTGCACCAGTTGCTGAGCCTGCTGCTTGAGGCTTTCGGCCGCCGCAGCGCTTTGCTCCACCAAAGCGGCATTCTGCTGCGTAGCCTGGTCCATCTGGTTGACGGCATCACCGACAGATGCCACGCCACTGCTTTGTTCGGCACTGGCCGCGCTGATCTCGCCGATGATGTCAGAGACACGCTTGATGGAAGCCACGATCTCCTGCATGGTCGAGCCTGCCTGATCCACAAGCTCGGTTCCTTGCTCTACACGCTCCACACTGGTACTGATCAGGCTCTTGATTTCCTTGGCTGCTTCAGCGCTGCGTTGCGCCAGATTGCGCACCTCGCCTGCCACCACAGCAAAGCCACGCCCTTGTTCACCGGCACGAGCGGCTTCCACCGCCGCATTCAGCGCCAGGATGTTGGTCTGGAAGGCGATGCCATCGATCACGGTGATGATGTCGGCAATCTTGCGCGAGCTTTCGTTGATGCCCTTCATGGTATCGACCACCTGAGACACCACCTCCCCACCACGCGCGGCCACGCTGGAGGCGCCTTGCGCAAGTTGATTGGCCTGCCGTGCATTGTCAGCATTCTGACGCACGGTCGAGCCCAGCTCCTCCATGGAAGAGGCGGTCTGCTGCAGCGAGGAAGCCTGTTGCTCCGTGCGCCCGGACAAGTCCTGGTTGCCCTGCGCAATCTGAGAGCTAGCGGTGGCCACGCTGTCGGAGTTACGACGCACCGTGCTCACCACATGGGACATTTCCGAGCGCATGCGATCCAGGGCCAAGACAAACTCGCCCACCTCGTCATCCACCTTGTCGGTGTTGGCCCCTGTGAGATTCAAGGCCGCCAACTCTTCAGCCTGAGCCTTGGCATAAGCAAGCCGGCGATTGATGTTGGCTGCCAGCACGAAGCCGCCAGCCACGCCGCCCAGGCCAATCACCCCGCACAGCAAAAGCAGCCAGACGCTGGTACTGGCCGCCAGCGCATCACGCGCATCCACATTGGCCTTGGCGTCCTTGCCCACTGACTCGATAAGCTTGTTGATGGAGGCCACCGTGGCCGCACCTGCCGGTGTCAGTTCGGCTGCCCGAAAGGACGTAGCCTCATCGGTGTTACCTGCGTTCATCAGTTCAAACCAGCGGGAGCGGGCCGATGCGTACCTCTTGTAGTTCTGCTGCACATCCGCCAGGCCAGCTTTGATCCCATCCGAGATGGGTTGTTCGCCGAACTTCTTCAGGCCGGCATCGAACTCGTCATAACGCTGTTTGTCGCCTTCCATCAGCTTCTGGCGCTTCTCGGCATCACCGAGTGCGAGATACTGTGCCACCCCCCAGCGCAAGGACCACAAGGCACTGTTGGCCTCGGCCAGATGAGCCGTGGCCAAGGTATCAGCCCTGTAGGCATGATCATTGTCTGCGCGCGCAGATTGAGCCTGCCAGACCGCCACCGAACCGGCGATACCAATACCGGCAAACATGCCGATGGACAACAATTTCACCTGAGATGTCAGCTTCATGGAGCAGATCCTCTGTACGTGCGATAGGACACACCACGAACGAGCTTGTGTGAAAGAATCAGGACCCGTTCGCTTTGATAGCAATGGGCTATCGGCACTAAACCAGCCAACTTGAATGGTTGATCCCAAAAGCTTCACGCTTTGACGCTGTATTCCATGCCGCCTGCATCGACGCCCACGCCGAACATCCCCGCCACGTATGGACTGTCCCTGTTGTCCTTGATGGTAGAGCGCCGCCATCAGGTGACGGACATCCTCGCTGGCAGCGATCTGACCCACGCGCAACTTCAGGATCAGCACGCGCAGATCAGCGGCTGGCAATATGTGGTCATGCTCAACAACGCGCTGCGTCTGGATGGCGACGGCGGCCTGGCTTACGAACTGGGCCTGCGCAGCCAGGTGACCAAGCATGGCTTCGTGGGGTTCGGATTGATCAGTTGCGCCACGCTGCGTGAAGCCATCGAGTTCAGCGAGCGCTACTTCCAGGCGCGCGTCTCCGTTTTCCACAGCGACATGTCGATCAAAGGCGATCAGGTTGTCATCGACTTGCGTGAAACCGTGCCCCTGGGGCCACAGCGCACCCTGATCCTGGACATGGTGCTGGTCGAGTTGTGCAGCCTGTTCGCCAAGGTGCTGGGCACCGACACCACGACAGCGGGTTGGACCAGCGAGATCTGGGTCCCCTATGCCGAGCCAGTGGCATATACACGCTACCAGGATCGCTTGCCACGCTTCCGGTTCAACCAGGCTGCCGTGCAAATCCGCTTTCCGGCGCGCATGCTCGATGAGCCTATCCCTTCTGCAGACGCCGTCAGCGTGCAACTGGCGATTGACCGGTGCGAGCAGGAGATGGCCAAAAGGGCTGCCTCACAAACCACCGCAGACCTGGTGCGAAACCATCTGATCTGCACGGACGGACGCTACCCGGACGTGGCGACCATGGCGCAAAAGCTGCTGCTGTCGGAGCGCACGCTCAAGCGCCGGCTGCAGGAAGAAGGCAGCAGCTTTCAGGCCCTGCTGGATCAGGCCCGCCACCAGGACAGCCTGCGCCTGCTGGGCAACCCTGCCCTGGCGATCAAACAGGTGGCCGAAGCCGTGGGCTACACCGATCCAGCCAACTTTGCACGGGCCTTTGCCAAGTGGACCGGCTTTTCACCACGTGAATGGCGGCAGCACCAGGCTACTCGTGGCCCGAATTGACAGATTTTCGGCCTGATTGCCCCTCACGCTGATCCGGGCCAACTCGGTACGCTCCTGCCTCAGGATTGCGTATAACGAGGAGACCATGAGCAAACACATCAACCCCAATCGCATGAGCGATGCGCAGAAGTCAGAGCACATCCGCTCGGTGGTGCTGCAGGCAGGCATTGATCTGCGCCAGCGCCACGCCTGGCTCGCACACCAGGATGCCATTGGCGCGACCATCATGGTCATCTCGCTGGCCGGCATGATTGCCAGCGGTTGGCTGTATATCGAGGGCGTGATCCCCTGGTGGCTGTGTGTGCCCGTCACCGCCATCTTCGCGTCCTTCATCCACGAGCTGGAGCACGACCTCATCCACCAGATGTACTTCCGCACCAGGCCATGGGCCAACAGCCTGATGCTGGGCGTGGGCTGGGTGGCCCGGGCCAGCACCGTGAGCCCCTTTGTGCGCCGCAAGCTGCACCTGCACCACCACAAGGTGTCGGGCACCGAATCTGATCTGGAAGAACGTGGCATCACCAACGGTGAGACCTGGGGCCTGCGCCGCCTGCTGATGACGGCCGACAACATGCTGGGCGTGATGCTGCGCCCCCTGACCATGCGCAAGGCCGTGCGCAGCTACATCAAGGCCCAACAGCCCGCCAGCAAGGAAGAGTTCATCAAGCTGCTGCGCGAACAGGCCTCGGCCTTCCTGCCACTGGGCACGCTGTACTACTTCGTGTTCCACGCCTGGATCGTGCTGCATGTGGTGATGTGGGCGGCACCGCTGCTCGGCTTCAGCGGCCCGCAGTGGGCTGACGGCCTGCTGCAGAAGCTGGACGTGTTCGGCGTGGTCTACATGCTGCCCAGCCTGCTGCGCACCTTCAGCATCCAGTTCATCAGCTCCAACATGCACTACTACGGCGATGTGGAAGCGCGCAATGCCATGCAGCAGTGCCAGGTGCTCAACCCCTGGTGGCTGATGCCGCTGCAGTTGTTCTGCTTCAACTTCGGCAGCACGCACGCCATCCACCACTTTGCCGTGAAAGAGCCCTTCTACATTCGGCAGTGGAATGCACGCATTGCCCACGACGTGATGCGCAAGATGGGCGTGCGTTTCAATGACTTCGGCACCTTCAAGCGCGCCAACCGCTTTCACCTGACGCCGGCTGCACCCGCGCAACAAACCCGCACCGCGTGAGTTGCCCGCTGCGGTCATGCACGACAATCGGAGGCTGACAGCGAAAGCAGCCTCCGCACATGACCCAGCTCCCTGCCCTGATCCTGGCCGCCGGCCGCGGCGAACGCATGCGGCCTTTGACCGATGCCACGCCCAAGCCTTTGCTGCACGTGCAAGGCAAGCCCTTGATCGAATGGCATCTGGAAGCTTTGGCTCGTGATGGCGTGCGCGAAGTCGTGATCAACACGGCGCACCTGGAAGAACAGTTCCCGGCCACCTTGGGCGATGGAACGCGTTGGGGGTTGCGCCTCCATTACTCGATGGAAGGCCGTGACCATGGCGGTGCGCTGGAAACTGCCGGCGGCATGACCAAGGCCCTGCCCTTGCTGGGCGACGCCTTCTGGGTGCTGGCCGGCGATGTGTTCGTGCCGGGCTTCCGATTTGAGGCGGATGCCGCCGAGGCCTTTGTGCAAGGCGAAGACTGGGGGCAGATGTGGCTGGTGCCCAATCCCGCGCATGTGCCGCAGGGCGACTTTGCGCTGACTGCGCCAGGCCGCGTGCTGCGCAAGGATGCTGCGCCAGCCGGCACGCCCGCCTACACCTACTCGACCATCGGTTTGTACAAGCCCGCCATGGTGGACGGCATCCAGCCTGGCGAAAAGGCCGCGCTGCGCCCCAGCCTGGAGCGCGCCATCGATGCGGGCAAGCTCTCGGGCCGCTTGTACATGGGCCCCTGGGTGGACGTGGGCACACCGCAGCGGCTGGCCGAGTTGAACGCGGCCACGCCAGCTCGCTGAGCCCGCTTGCCATGACCCACCCGACAACGCAGCCGCAAGGCACTCACCTCACGGCTGATCTCGCAGGCTGCCAGGCCGCGCACCCCTGGATGACCCAGCCCGAAGCCTTGCGGCAAGCTTGCCTGCTGGCGGTGGCCGAAGCGGGCCTGCAAGCCGTGGGAGAGCGCTTTCATGGCTTCGAGCCTGCGCAGGGCCATCAGACCGCAGGCGTCACCGGCGTGGTGCTGCTGGCTGAATCGCATCTGGCCGTCCACACCTGGCCTGAACTGGGCGTGGTCACGCTGGACGTGTTCGTCTGCAATCTGTTGAGCGACAACGCCGCACGTGCCCAGCAGTTGCTGGATCGGCTGGTGGCGGGCTTCGAGCCTGAGCGCCAGTCGCGTCACACCTTGCTGCGCGCCTTGCCTGATGCCCGCAGCACCTGATCGGCTGCACGCACGCCATGGGTGAAGGCTTCTTCGAACACCGAGTAGCCTGACAGATCACTGTGTGCGAATTGCAGGCGCCCCTGCGGTTTGCGCAGCGCGTCCAGTGCCGCATGGCCACGCACGCCAGGCACGGGGATGCTCATGGCGTGGCCATAACGCATGAGGTCCATCTGCCTGACCAGGCCGGGCAAATCGGGGTGAACGCGAGCCAGATCAGCCGCCACCCTGCCCGCCCACACGGCCCAGTCATCCCTGAGCAAGGCTTGCCGCAAAACCTGACCTTGCGCCGCATCCTGGCCACCGAGTGCCCAGTAGTGGGTGAGCAGCATGGGGCCCGTGACCGGCGCCAGGCTTTGATGGCGCGCATCAACATAGCCCAATGAGGGCACGGGCACACCGCTCACGCCATCTGCGGTGTAGGGCACGTTGTCCCAGGCCAGAGGGGCACCTGGCCGATCGAAGAAGGGCTTGTCCAGCAGGATGTTGCTGACCAGCCAGGGTGCATACGCCATGCGAGGCGCCACGGCCTCCAAGGCGGGCAAAGCTTGCTTCACCAGTCTCTGCGCCACAAACAGTGGCACAGCCATCACCACCTGCCTGGCCAGCCAGGTCTGCACACATTGCTGCTGGCTGTGCCAGGCCTGCACACGCACCTCATCACGCCCGGCATCGACGCTCAAAGCCACCTGGCCGGCATGCCAGCGCGAACCCAGGTCTTGCGCGAGGTGCTGGGTCAACCAACCATTGCCTTGCGGCCAGGTGAGCACGGCGTCATGGGCTTCCCCCTGCCCCGGTACGTCAAAGCCATGGCGGCTGGCGAAATAGTGCAGGCCGGCCCAGGCCGACACGCGCCCCAGGCCAGCGCCGTAGTCGTCACGGCAGGCGTAATCCAGCAGCCATCGCAGGGGTCGTGAGCTGTAGCCGCGCTGATCCAGCCATTGCGCGAAGGTGAGCTGGTCCAGCGCATCAAGGCCGGCGTGCCAGGGGCGTTTGATGCTGGGCATGGCAAAGCCCAGTTCGCCCGCCGCCGTGCTCACATCCTGCGCAAAACGTCGGTATTGCGCGAGGTCATCGGCAGCCAGGCCATGCTGCGGCAACAGGCCGTCGTGCCACTGGCCACGCCAGAACGCGGCTTGGTCCTGCAGTACATCAGGCACAAACACGCGCTCCTGAGGGCTGTGGCACAGGTGGCGCTCGTCGGCCACCCAGCGCCCGTTTTCGTGACGTATCAGGCCGATCTCTTCCAGCCATTGGGCCACTTCGGTGGCATCGGGCCCCGGCATGGGCAGGTAGTGCGCACCCAACGGACAAGGCAGGTTCTGCACCAGATGCCCACGCGCGTTGCCACCGGCCTGATCTTCCAGATCCAGCACGGCCAGGTCATCCAGCCCGGCACGCATCAGCGTGTGGGCGGCAGACAAGCCCGCCACGCCTGCACCAATGATCAAGGTGTGCACACGCCTGGTTTCGCGGCACACCGCCTTGGGCGCTCGGCCATCACGCCAGGCATGCGCACGGTCCACATGGGCCCCGACCCATCCACCTTGCAGATCAGTGCGCAAGCCCTTGTAAGCACGCCCGCCAGAGCAGCCGGTCAAGCCACTCCAGGCTGGCGCGGTCATGGCAGCTGCCATGGCGCTCGCACCACTCAACCACTCGCGCCGTGTCGGGCTCATTGGTGCACGCGGCCCCACTCGGCCTCAAAGGTCTGCACCAGCACCTGGTTGCTCAGGCGATTGGGCTCGGCGGACACGCGCGCCATGTCAGGCGGAAAATCAAACAGCGCGGGCAGACCCGGCAAGCTCACGAAACGCATGCCTTCAGGCAGCGACGTCGGCATGCGCCACGGACGGTGGTGCGCCAGGATGAAGCCCCACTCGCCAAAGCTGGGCACGTGCGCGTGATATGGCGTGGTCTGCAGGCCCACGGCCTCCAGCGTGCTGGCCACCGTCCAGAAGCTCTGCCGCGCAATCAGCGGCGACGTGGTCTGGATCACGACATAGCCGCTGGCAGACAGGTGCTGATCCAGCAGCGCATAAAAGGTGGTGGTGTAGAGCTTGCCGATGGCGTGGTTGGTGGGATCGGGGAAGTCCACCACGATGACGTCATACACCTCGTCATGTGTGCCCAGCCAGGTGAAGGCATCGGCATTGACCACCTTCACGCGGGGGGCATTCAGGGCATTCCTGTTCAAGGCCGTCATACGTGGATCCTGGCGAAACAGCGTGGTCATGGCTGGGTCCAGCTCGACCAGGGTCACCTGCTGCACGCTGGGGTACTTCAGGACCTCGCGCACGGCCATGCCGTCGCCACCGCCCAGCACGAGCACACGCCGCGGTGCACCCTGTGCGCTCATGGCCGGGTGGACCAGCGCCTCGTGATAGCGGTACTCGTCACGCGAGGCGAACTGCAAGTTGCCATTGAGGAACAGGCGCGTGCCGCCATGCCCCTGTGTGATGACGATGCGTTGATAAGGCGTGTCCTGCCTCAATACGACGCCTTCGCCATAGAAGCGGTCTTCGGCCCAGGTGGTCAGGGGTGGTGCGCCCACCATGGCAGCGGCCAGCACGAGTGTCACCGCCAGGCACGCCAGGGCATGGGAGCGCCAGGTGCGCAACTCGGCCTTGAACAACCACAGCGTCCATGCGGCCACCAGCACGTTGAGCAAGCCGAACAACACGCCGGTGCGCACCACACCCAGATGCGGCACCAGCAAGAGCGGAAACGCCAGCGAGACCGCCAGTGCCCCCAAGTAATCGAAGGTGAGCACCTCGGAGACCAGATCCTTGAGCGCGTAGCGCCGCGCAAAGTGGCGCTTGAGGATGCGCATCACCAGCGGGATCTCCAGCCCCACCATCACACCGATGAGCATGACCATGCCGTAAAGCAAGGCCCTGAAAGGCGATGTGGCCCCGGCGGGCAGCAGGCTGTTGGCCACGAACAGGCCTGCGGGCATCAGGCCACCGATGAGCCCCACGAGCAACTCGATACGCAGGAAGTGCGCCACCAGTTGGCGCTCCAGGTAGCGCGACAGCCACGACCCCACGCCCATGGCGAACAGATACGTGCCGATGACGGTGGAGAACTGGAGGATGGAATCCCCCAGCAGGTAGCTGGCCAGGGCGCCGGCTGCCAGCTCATAAACCAGCCCGCAAGCCGCCACGACGAACACCGAGGCCAGCAAGGCCACCTCGGCTGGGGCCATGCGCTCACGCACATCGGCTGACGAAACTGATTCTTCAACCATGCACGGCTGCGGCCACGATCTGCCCAATGGCCAGGCACATCGCGCCCACCACGATGGCCAGGGCCACGTTCTTCTTCTCGACGATCTCGCCCCAAAGATCGTATGGGGTGAGCTTGTCGACGATGACGAAGCACACCCAGAACATGAGCACGCCCATCAGGGCAAAGGCCATGGACCCCAGGAACACGCCGGGCTTGAGCCATTCGATGTCGATCATGTGTTTCTCCTAAACGCTATTTGTGAGAGCCGCCACTGCTGTAGCCGCCATAGGAACTGCCGTGACTGCCACTGCTGCTGCGGTACGAGCGGCATTGCTGGTATTCGGCACTGGATTCGCCATAGGTATCGCGCACATCGCTGCAGTCATCCGTGCAACGGGTCATGAGGATGATCACAAACAGCAGGATCAGGATCCAGAACACGGTGCGCCCCCAATCGCCCAACTTGATGCCGGACAAGAGGCTGGCCTCGCGCTTGAATGCGCCCAGCTGATTCTGGGGGATGCGGAACGCCGAGATCACTTCCTGAGCAGTGAGGTTTTCGCCGGCAGACCAGGTGATTTCATGGCCGGACTTTTCCCGGTTGAGCCTGAGATGCGTCGAGTTACCCGTGCCAGCAAAGTCCGAATTGAGCGTACGCTGGTTCTTGCGAACCGGCCAGTAGAACTCACCCAGCACGTAGGTGGTCTTGGCCGGGTAGGTAAAGAGCTTGCGGTAGGTGATGCCGTTGTATGTCAGGCTGTCGCCTCGCATGGACGGCACGCCGCTCACTGTGCGCACCACACTCCAGCCATCCTCGGCGTCCACCAGAAAGGCGAAGCCGGCCAGGCGGTTGTAGAGCAGGTATTCGCGCCAGAAGGTTTGCTCTTCATCCGGATCGCTGGGCTGATCACAACGTTCCTGATAACCCAGCACCTGCCAGTCATCGACACGGCCGTCTACCTTGACCCGACCGACTGCGCCGATCGGGATCAAGGGCTCAAGGGTGTTGTCCTGCCTGTAATACTTGAGGTCCCCGCCCAGGCCTTTGCTGATGTCCACCACCGCCTTGCAACTGCCACAGACGATGGATTTCGTGCTGTCCAGCGTAGGTGTGAGCGAACTGCCGCAACTCGGGCACTCTATGCCCTTGGCTTGAAGCTTCGATTCAGAAGGCTGTTGGGCATCAGACAAGCCCGACAGCTTCAGCTCGGACAGCTGCACGGACCGTCCCACGCTCAGCACAGGGGCAGCCGCCAACAGCTCGACAGACAGCACCTCGCCCGCCATATTGCGCAGCTCGACCACTGGATAGGTCGACTTGAGATCAGTCGCCTCAGCCAGCTCGCCCTGTGCCGCGTGCACATGCACTTGAACGCGAGAAGACAGCACCCAGGGTTGCTGTGCCACCAACTGTGTCGACCCGACCTCTGGCCGCAGCAAGTCGGGCAAAGTGGGTGCCGGGGTTGGCAGGCCAAAGCCGAAGACATAAGCACCGTTGTCTTCGCTCAGGCTGCCGCTGCGGCCGTTGTCAAACAGCGCGTGCCATTCGGTCCAGCGGCCTTCCAGGCCATCGTCGTCCTGGTAGGCCAGTTGAACGCGGCCGACCAGCGTGAAGGATTCGCCCTGGTACTGGCCGCGTGCGCCCAATGCCAGCGGGCTGTGGTCATCGAACAGCTCGGCGCTCTGGCCGATGCGACGCAGCGATTCGCCATCGCGCACCAAGGTACTTTTGCAGAAACTGCAGACAGCCATGGGCGATGCCGCCGATCGAAACTCGACCGGCGCACCGCAAAAGGAACAGCTTGCCCGCCAGGCGCGCTGACCTGGGCCTTGATCACTCATGTCAACAACCCGCCGTTCAGACGAGCTTCTTGAGCAGCTCGGCCTTCTTGGCGCTGAACTCGTCTTCCGTCAGGATGCCCTTGGCTTTGAGATCGGCCAGCTTTTCGAGCGTTGCCATGATCTCGTCCGGTTTGAGCCCGCCTGGCGCCGCACCCGTTGCAGCAGAAGCACCCTGCAGACCTTGCTGGATGGATTGCGCCATCACCTGGCCCAAAGCCAGCCCCGCGCCCAGACCGGCGGCATCGCCAGCCACGCCACTGCCCTGTCCCGAAGCGGCTGCGATCGTCGGCAAGGCCTGAGCGGCCTGGTACTGCACGAACTGGCCCATGTTCTGGCCCACCATGCCCATGCCGATCTTCTGATCCAGGATCTTCTGCAGCTCTTCAGGCAAGGACACGTTCTGCACGGTCAGGCCTTCGATCTTCAGGCCCAGTGCCTCGAACGAGGGCGCCACGGCCTCGGACAAGGCCTTGGCAAACTCGATCTGATTGCCGGCCAGATCCAGGAAGGGGATGCCGCTTTGCGCCACGGCATCGCTCAGATGCTGCAACAGCAGGCCGCGCAGTTGCCCGTCGAGATCGGCCACGGTGTAGGACTCACGCGTGCCGGACACCTCGGTGTGGAACTTGCGCGGATCGGCCATGCGCACGGCGTAGTTGCCGAATGCGCGCAGGCGCACGGCGCCGAAGTCCTTGTCGCGCAAGGTGATGGGCTGGCTGGTACCCCAGCGCATGTCCAGTTGCTGGCGTGAGCTGAAGAAGTACACATCGCTCTTGAACGGGGAAGCGAACAGCTTGTCCCAGTTCTTGAGGTTGGTCAGGATGGGCAGGGTTTGCGTGGTCAGCTTGTGCGTGCCCGGTCCGAACAGGTCGGCCACCTTGCCTTCGTTGACGAACAGCGCCATCTGCGATTCGCGCACCACCAGCGTGGCACCGTTCTGGATTTCGCGGTCCTCGAAGGGGTAGCGCCATGCCAGCACGCCATCGGTGGACTCCATCCACTCGATGACATCAATAAATTGTTTCTTGATGAAATCGACCAAACCCATGTGTTTCTCCCAAATCGCGGCACCTCCTCTGGGCGCCCGGCAGCCCGCATATTACCTACATCTCAAGCCCCATTGCCGTAGAATCGCCACTCCGATCAACAGCCCCTGGATCTACACCATGCCCCGCTGTCTCAAGACGGTCCTGGCCACCCTGGCCCTGGCTGCCCCTGCCCTGGCGCTGGCGCAAAGCGCCGTGCTGAATGCCTCTGAAACGAGCACCAGCAGCGACAGTGGTCAGCCTGTCTCCAATCCGGACACCCTTCAAGGCCGCGCCATCGTCATCCCCAGGCAGTCGCTGCGTGGCGACGTCGTGTTCGGCCAGCCGCCCGAGGTGTCCCTCAATGGCAAAGATGCCCGCCTTGCACCTGGCGCCCGCATCCGCGATCTCAACAACCTGCTGGTGCTCTCGGGCAGGCTGGCAGGCCAACGCTACAAGGTCAACTACACGGTTGACTCCTATGGTCTGCTGATGAACGTCTGGCTGCTGACCGCTGCAGAGGCCAGCCAACTGTGGCCCACCACCGCCGAAGAAGCCGCCACCTGGTCATACGACCCCGTCTCGCACATCTGGACCAAGCCCTGATCCTGATCCGCCCGCATCGAAGAAGAAGTTCGCCATGAGTTCCCTGCCCGCCTCCAACACGCCCACAGATCAGGCCGCTGACACGTCCACCGCTGGCAAGAAGGTCTATATCAAGACCTATGGTTGCCAGATGAACGAGTACGACTCGGACAAGATGTCCGACGTCATGAACGCCGCCAAGGGCTACACGCCCACCGACAACCCTGAAGAAGCCGACCTGATCCTGTTCAACACCTGCTCCATCCGCGAGAAGGCACAAGAAAAAGTGTTCAGCGACCTGGGGCGCGTCAAGCACCTCAAGGCCAAGGGCGTGATGATCGGCGTGGGCGGCTGCGTGGCCAGCCAGGAAGGCGCCTCCATCATCGAGCGTGCGCCTTATGTGGACGTGGTGTTCGGCCCGCAAACACTGCACCGCCTGCCCGCCATGCTGGAAAAGCGCCAGCGCTCCAAACGCCCCCAGGTGGACATCAGCTTCCCCGAAATCGAGAAGTTCGACCACCTGCCGCCGCCTCGCAAGGAAGGCGCTTCGGCCTTCGTGTCCATCATGGAAGGCTGCTCCAAGTACTGCAGCTACTGCGTGGTGCCTTACACGCGTGGCGAAGAAGTCTCGCGCCCGTTTGACGACGTGCTGACCGAGGTGGCCGATCTGGTCGACCAGGGCGTCAAGGAAATCACCCTGCTGGGACAGAACGTGAACGGCTACCGCGGCAAGATGGGTGACACGGCCGAGATCGCCGACTTCGCCACCCTGGTCGAGTACGTTGCCGAGATGCCGGGCCTGGAGCGCATCCGCTTCACGACCAGCCACCCCAACGAGTTCGGCCAGCGCCTGATCGATGTGTACGGCAAGACCGACAAGCTCGTGAACCATGTGCACCTGCCCGTGCAGCACGGCTCCGACCGCATCCTCATGGCCATGAAACGCGGCTACACCACGCTCGAATACAAGAGCACCATCCGCAAGCTGCGCGCCGTGCGCCCTGACATCCGCCTGTCGACCGACTTCATCGTCGGCTTCCCCGGTGAAACCGATGAAGACTTCGACAAGCTGATGAAACTCGCCACCGACATCGAGTTCGACGCCTCCTTCAGCTTCATCTTCAGCGCCCGCCCCGGCACGCCCGCTGCGGCCCTGGAAGACACGACGCCGCACGAGGTCAAGCTCAAGCGTCTGCAAACATTGCAAGCCTATCTGGACGGCAATGTGCAGCGCTACGGCGAAGAGCTGGTGGGCAAGACGCAGAAGATCCTGGTCGAAGGCCCCAGCCGCAAGGACCCCAGTGAACTGATGGGCCGCACCGAGTGCAACCGCATCGTCAACTTCGCGGCAGGCCCCACGCAGGCACTGCGCGAACGGCTGATCGGCCAGTTGATCGAGGTGAACATCACCAAGGCCTTCCCGCACTCGCTGCGGGCTGAGTTGAACCTGAAAAGCTGAATCTGAAGGGGTTTCGCCAAGACATACCGTGACGTAGTTGGCGATCCCGCCTTAAAGCGAGGGTTTTGGTTCTTTCACTTTTTGACTTTGTGGCCGAAATTCAGGGCACCACTGTCACTTGCGATCGGACCGACATGAAGCTCCTGCGCCTGTGCGCTCATCAGGTTCGCCTCAATGAGCCCCTGCCCTGGAACGTGCGCAACGAACCCGGTCACCTGCTGCTGGGCAAAGGCTTCTTGCTGACGGACCAGGCCCAGATCGACTCGCTCATGGAGCGCGGCGTCTTTGTCGACCAGGACGAGTACGAGGCCCATCAGCGCGAGTTGAAGGCGGCACAGGCCCGCAAGGACCCCTTCACCCTGTGGGCCAACATCCTCAAGCGCACGGGCCACTTGCTGCGCAACCACAAGGACAACCCCCAGTTCGCGAAAGAGCTGGGTGACCTCTCGATCCAGATCCAGGGGGCCATGAAGGAAGACGTCAACGCAGGCACCTTCGAGATGGTCTATGGTGACCCGACGGGCTACGCGGTATCGCACTCCTTGCAAACGGCTTTTGTGGCGGCATTGGCCGCCGAACGCTTTGGCTGGAACGAGAACGACCGCACCACCTTGATACGTGCAGCCTTGACGATGAACATCGCCATGCTGGACATGCAGAACGCGCTGACGCAACAAGCCACGCCCCTGACACCGCAACAACGCGCCGAGATTGACGCCCATCCGCTCAAAGGCAGGCTGATCCTGGAGTCCTCGAACGTGAGTTGCCAGGACTGGCTCAGGACAGTGCAGGATCACCACGTCACCACCGATGGGCGCGGCCTGCCGCAGGACCGCAAGGACTTCAGCCAGTTGGCCTGCATGATCCACTACACCGATGTGTATCTGGCCAAGCTCAGCCCACGTGCCAATCGCCCGGCCATTGCCGTCAACGTGGCGGCGCGCGAGCTGTATCTGAAGTCAGGCGGCGCCGACAACCCCTATGCGGCAGCCATCATCAAGGAGATGGGCATCTTCCCGCCCGGCTCCTTCGTGAAGCTGGCCAATGGCGACACGGCCGTGGTGCTGCGCCCGGGCGAGACAGCCAATACACCGCAGGTGCACAGCCTCATCAGCTCGGACGGCTGGGTGTTCCCCGACACCAAACCACGCGACACGGCCAAGCCTGAATTCAAGGTCGTGGCCGCCGTGCCCCGAGGCAACGTGATGATGCGACTCAACCGCCAGAAGCTGTTCGGTTACGCCACGGCCTGAGCCAGCGCCTCACACAAGCGGTCAACCTGCTCGAACGTGTGCGCCGCTGACAGCGAAATACGCAGTCGTGCCGTGCCTTCGGGCACCGTGGGCGGCCGGATGGCCGGCACCCACACACCCAGGCTGTCGAGTTTGGCCATCACCGCCAGCGCATCCTCATTGCTGCCGATGATCAGCGGTTGAATCGCCGTATCGGATGGCAACAAAGTCCAGGGCAGGTGCGCCGCCTTCACGCCGGCTTGCAGGCGCTGCTGCAAGGCGCGCAGATGCGCACGCCGCTGGGGCTCATCACGCATCACCATCAAGGCTGCACGCAGGGACTCGGCAATCATGGCCGGGGCCGCCGTGGCGAACATATAGGTGCGCGCCTTCTGCATGATCCACTCGACCAGGCTGGGTTCACCCGCCACAAACGCCCCCGCCACACCAGCAGCCTTGCCCAGTGTGGCCATGTAGATCAGGCGATCCAGCCGCCCTTGCCAGGCAGGAGCCACCCCGTTGACGCCCGCGATACCGTGATACGACAAGGTGCCTTCCCCCTGTTCGCCCAGCACGCCGAACCCATGGGCATCGTCGATCATCAACCAGGCGTCGTAGCGTTCACACAAGGCCAGCAAGGCCGGCACATCGGCCACATTGCCGTCCATGCTGAACACCGCATCCGTCACCACCAGCTTGCGGCGCGCGGTAGAGGTCTTCAAGGCGGCTTCCAGCGCACCCATATCCGCATGAGGCAACACATGGGACTCGGCGCGTGACAGGCGAATGCCGTCGATCAGGCAGGCGTGGTTGAGCGCATCGGAAAACACCGCATCGCCCTTGCCCACAAGCGCAGGAATGGCCCCCACATTGGCCGCATAGCCCGCATAGAAATACAAAGCGCGTGGCAGCCCCACCATCGCGGCCAGCTCCTGCTCCAGCGCCTCATGCGCCGGGCTGTGCCCGCACACCAGCGGTGAAGCCGTGGCGCCCACGCCGTAACGCGCGGCCGCCTGCTGCGCTGCGGCAATCAGCGCGGGATGCTGTGACAGGCCCAGATAGTCATTGCTGCCAAAGGACAGGCGCTGCTGCCCATCGATCAGATAGGTGGTGCCGCGCAAGGCTTCATCAGAGGGGGCCAGCTCGGCAGGCGCCACGCATGGCGCGACCTGCCGGCGTTTACGCTGGAGATGCGCCGCCTGCAGGCGAGCCAGCTCCTGTTCGAACAATGCAGTCATCCTGCAAGGTTAACAGGACCTCCGGCCTTTGCGACGCAGGTGTTCGGCCAGGCGGGCCACCGCATCGTGAATCTGCGCCACGGACAGCGTCACGAAAGACAGGCGCATTTGCTGACGCGATGCCAGCGTCGCGTCAACGTAGAACGCTGAACCCGGCACATAGGCCACGCCTTGCTCAACGGCGTCAGGCAAGGAAGCCGCCGCATCGAAACCATCGGGGCCTTGCACCCAGAAGAACATGCCGCCTTGGGGCACCTGCCAGAGGCAGCCATCGGGCAAATGGTGCGTCAAGGCCTGCGCCATCGCATCACGCTGCGCCTTGTAGCGCTGGCGCACGGACGCCACATGGGCATCAAGATCGAAGCCATCGGCCAGCAACTGCAGCACCAGGCGCTGATTGAAGCCTGGCGTATGCAGATCACTGGCCTGCTTGGCCTGCAACAGGCGCGCACGCAAGGCCAGGGCACCCGGTGCCTCATCCGGTGGCGTCACCACGTAGCCGATGCGCAAGCCTGGCGCCAGCACCTTGGACAAGGAGCCCAGGTACACCGTCTGATGCGGCGCGCTGGCCGCGATGGGTGCTGGCGGTAGCGCGTCGTACCACAGCTCACCGTAAGGGTTGTCTTCGATGAGCGTGACGCGGTGGGCCCGCAATGCAGCGGCCATGGCCGCACGCCGGTCTGCATCGATCGCGTGGCCAGTGGGGTTCTGAAAGCTCGGGACCAGATAAGCCGCGCGCACCGGCACGTTGATCGCATTCCGAGGCTGCAGGGCTTGAGGATCCGGGCCTTGCGCATCCGCCAGCCAGGGCCTGTAAGCCGGCTCATAAGCTGAGAAGGCCTGCAATGCGCCCAGATAGGTCGGCTGCTCGACCAACACCTCGCTGCCTGGATCGATCAAGACCTTGCCCAGCAGATCCAGCCCCTGCTGAGAGCCCGTGGTCACCAGCACCTGCTCGGGCCGTACCGGCCAGTGCGGCAGGCTCACCCGCCGCGCGATCCATTCACGCAAGGGCATCAGCCCTTCGCTGTTGGCGTACTGCATGGCTTGCGCCCCCTGGGTGCGCCACACACGCTCGCTCGCTTGCGCCAGAGCATCCAGCGGGAAGCTGTCGGGCGATGGCAAACCACCGGCCAGCGACAACACGCCCGGGCGCTCGGTCAGCTTGAGGATTTCACGGATCGCGGAAGATGTCATCTGCTGCGTGCGGGCAGCCAGGGTCAGGCTCATGAGGCACTCGTTGGAGAAGAAGCGTAAGACGCAGAGGAAGGTGAAGAGGATCCGGAGGCAGCCAGACGCTGCCCCACCAGCACGATCACCAGCACTGATGCGGCAAACAACCAGGCATTCATGGGTACAGCCTCACCCAGTACGCCGGCCGAGATCAACATCGCCAGCAAAGGCTGCAGCAACTGCAACTGGCTCACACGCATGGCGTCCCGGGCCAGTGCCGCATACCAGAGGAAAAAGCCCAACCAGGTAGAACACACGGCCACATAGGCCAGCCCCAACCAGGCCGACAACTGGATCTGATCACCAGCCTGGGCGAGGCTGTGGATGTCGGATGGCCACCAGTACACCGCCAGCGTCGCCGTCAAGGGCCAGGCCAGCACCAGCGACCAGGACATCACCTGCGCCGAAGGCATCTGCCTGGCCAGGCGTGCGCCCGCCACATACGCCACCGACGCGCCCATCATGCCCAGCACCAGCGCACCATCGGCCAGCAGCGTGAGGTGGGCCGATGTGGATTGACCGCCAGAAGATGTCCAGGCGAACACGCCCATCACCATGGCCCCCGCCATGCTGGCCAGCCAAAAGCCCAGGCGCGGCCTGTGCCCCAGCCACCAGGCCGCCAGCGCCGCCGTGCACAGTGGCAAGAGCCCGGTGATCACCGCCGCATGAGAAGCCGGCACGATGCGCACCGCCCAGCCCATGCCCAGCGGAAAGCCCATCACCCCACCCAGCACGATGCCCAGCAACCAGGGCCGGTGCGAGCGGTCAGGCCAGCTCGCCCTGGCCCACAGCAGGTGCAGCATCGCCAGCACGCCCGCCAGCGCCGCTCGGGCACTGGCCACGAACAGCGGTGGCCATTGCGGATCGCTCAGTGAGCCATTGGCCAGACGGGTCATGGGCAAGGTCATGGCGAACAACAAGACGGCCATGAGGCCCAGCGCCCTGGGCCACCAGTGGCGGCCTTGAAACGCAAATGTCACTTGCATGGTGGTGTTCATGTATGGCAATGTAGACACCAACACCAATACAGCACCAACACAGATCAACACATCAGCCAACACACTGTACTGGCCACACCACCAACACAGCGCGACCATCCAGCCGATACACCATGAGCAGCCCCGCCCTGACACGCGACAGCGACCAGACCCTCACCGAGCAACTGGCGCAGCGATTTGCCGACCGCATACGCCAGCACTGGCTCGCCCCGGGAAGCAAGCTGCCATCGGTGCGCGAATGCGCCAGAACACATGATGTGAGCACCTACACGGTCGTGGCCGCTTACGATCAGCTCCTGGCACAAGGCCTGATCGAGGCCCGCAGCCAGCGCGGCTATTTCGTCCGGCAGACACCACGTGCGGTGGCCGAGCCCACGCCGGGCGACACCAAACCTCACCCATTCCAGCCCAGCACCCCGCTGGACGCCACCACCCTGATTCGCGGCCTGTTCCACGAGCCGGGCGCACGCCCCATGCCGGGGCTGGGCACACTGCCACCAGCCTGGCTGGACGCGAGCATGCTGGGCGCAGCCCTGCGCCGTGTCACCCAAGGCGACAAGCTGCTGCCATTGACCCTGCATTACGGCGAGCCAGCCGGTGACGCGCGCTTTCGGCGTGCCATGAGCATGCGCCTGGCCGAATACCAGCTCCAGGTCGATGCCGACCAGATCGTCACCACCTTGGGCGCCACACAGGCACTCGATCTGGTCACGCGCACCTTGCTGCAACCGGGCGATGCCGTGTTGGTCGACGAGCCGGCCTGGCCTGTTGAATTCGCGCGCCTGGCGCAGCTGGGCCTGCGCGTGCTGCCCATACCTCGAGGCGCGGAAGGCCCCGACCTGGATGTGATGCACAAGCTCGCCCAGGCGCATCAACCCAAGCTGTACGTGACCGTGTCCGTGCTGCACAACCCCACCAGCGCCATGCTTTCGCCCGGCCACGCTCACCAGGTGCTGCGCCTGGCCGAGACCCACAACTTCCACATCCTGGAGGACGATATCTACGGCTTCCTGGCACCGGCCCACGCCACCCGGCTGAGCGTGCTGGACAAACTCCAGCGCGTCATCATGGTGGGCAGCTTCTCCAAGATCCTCACGCCCAGCTGGCGCGTGGGCTACATCGCCGCGCCCACGCACCTGGTGGAGCGCATCACCAACACCAAGCTGCTGACCTCACTGACGACCCCGCCCATACTGGAGCAGGCCATCGCCCTGTGCCTGGAGCAAGGCCAGTTGCGGCGCTTCAGCGAGCGGGTCATCCAACAGCTTGATGCCGCACGCGCACGCACCGTCCAGCTGGCACGCCAGGCGGGCTGCCGCTTTGCGTCGGAGCCACAGGGCCTCTTCGGCTGGGTTGATACAGGGATGGACACGGAGCGTCTGACCATTCCCATGCTGGACGCGGGCTGGCTGATTGCCCCAGGTGCCTTGTTTTACGCGCAGCGCCGCCCATCCACGCTCATGCGCATCAACTTTGCCTCGTCGCAAGACGCCAAGTTCTGGCGCGCCATTCAGGCGCAACGCAGCAAGTGAGACTGACTGTGTGGCTCACCGACTCCAGGCTGCGAACAAACCTTCACGCGCAGCCTGGGTGATGGCCACCACCCCAGGGTGAGTCAATCGACGCTCCACCGTGATCACATAGTAGGACTCGATCAGGTCGGTCGCTTCACCCAGGCGTTTGACGCCGTATTGCGCCTGCATGGACTCATCCAGCACCATGGGCGCCATGAACACCCCATGCCCGAGATGGCCCAGTGCCATGGGCATGGCACTGTCGTCAAATTCACCCACCATGTGCGGCTTCAACTTGTGCCCGCCCAGCCACTGCCCAAGACGCATGCCCAGCGCAGAGTCCGAGGCGGGCGCCAACAATGGCGCCCCATCCAGGCACGCTGGAAAGCCCTTCTTGAGCTTGCCTGCCAGGGCCTTGCTGGCATAGAAACCCACCGTGGCACCGCCCAGACGGTGATTGAAGGCATGCACGCTCATGTCCTGCGGCAGGGGGCGGTCTGACAGCACCAGATCCAGCCTGTGCACGGCCAGCTCGGCCAGCAAGCTGTCGAGCTTCCATTCCCTGCAGATCACCTTGAAGGGCTGCTGGTGCTGCAAAGCCGGCTCAAGCAGGCGGCAGGCCACCAGCTTGGGCACGGCATCCGCAATGCCCACGCGCAGCTCCAGCGGCCTGGGTGTGCCGCGCGGCTGACGCACAACCTGGTCCAGCTCCTCACCCAGGTGAAAAATGTCACGGGCGTAGCTGTAAGCCAGTTGCCCCGTCTCGGTCAGCTCCAGCTTGCGGCCCTTCTTCTGAAAGAGCGGCCGACCGAAGTGGTCTTCCAGCAGCTGAATCTGCCCGCTGACCGTCTGAGGCGTCACATGCAGGTGTTCGCTGGCCTTGACCACGCCACCCAACCTCGCCACGGCCCAGAAGTACTGCAGGTGCTTGTAGTTCATTTCGATTTTCCCGAACAGTTCGAATCAGAATTTCGAATTTACGCGAAGTATAGGTTTTCGTACATTGAGTCTGTCATCCACTCACAAGCAAGGACCTCATCATGCGCGTGTTCATCCAGACCCAAGGCCTGATCCTGTCTCGCGAAGACAGCGAGCACATCCGCCAACGTCTGCGTCAACTGCTGGGCCGCTTCGGAGACAAGGCCATTGGCGCCACCCTGCACTTGAAGGACATCAACGGCCCACGCGGCGGCGAAGACAAGGATTGCCAACTGGTGATCGAACTTGAAGACACCACCACGGTGGTGCGTGACCGAGGCCACCAGATCCGCGCGATGGTTGATCGTGCGCTGCATCGCGCCTCGCATGCACTGAGCAAGCAGGTCGAGCGCATCCGCGATCGCCCCCTGCGCGCGCCGCATCTGGGCAAAGGCAGAACACCGGGCCGCAACCGCCGCATGGAGCGGGCTTTCAACGCCTTGAGTCCAACGCCGGACCTGACCTGATCCCACTCGTTTTCAAATTGCAACCAAGAAGGAACACATCATGAACCGCGACAGTCACTCCACAGCCCAGGCCATTCGCATGCCCGTGAACATGGGCGCCGTGGTCGACGTCAACGCCAGTCGGCGCGTGCTGCGCAACACCTACGCCCTGCTGGGCATGACGCTGGCTTTCAGCGCTGCCGTGGCGGGCACCGCCATGAGCCTGAACCTGCCCGCGCCTGGCATGTTGCTGACGCTCGTCGGTTTCTATGGTCTGTTCTTCCTGGTGCACAAGCTCTCGAACAGTGGCTGGGGCGTGGCCGCCGTGTTCGGCCTGACGGGTTTCATGGGCTACACCCTGGGCCCGCTGCTCAACTCGGTGCTACAGATGCCCAATGGTGGCGCGGTGATCACCAACGCGTTGGGCGCCACGGCCGTCGCCTTCATCGGCTTGTCCGCCGTGTCGCTCACCACGAAGAAGGACTTCAGCTTCATGGGCAAGACCTTGTTCGTGGGCACGCTGATCGCGATGGTGCTGGGCCTGGGCGCCGTGTTCTTTGAGGTGCCCGCCTTGAGCCTGGCGGTGTCGGCGATGGTGGTCCTGCTGATGAGCGGCATGATCCTGTTCGAGACCAGCCGCATCGTCAACGGTGGCGAGACCAACTACCTGATGGCCACCGTGAGCCTGTTCGTCTCGATCTACAACATGTTCACCAGCTTGCTGATGCTGTTCGGCATTGGTAGCCGCGACGAATAAGCAGCCCCTAGTCTGCCGCGTTGATCAGGCCGGACACGTTGGACACCACAGTCCGCGCCTGAGACATCACACGGTCCACGATCTCGGCCACGCTGGCCACATCGTGGACCAGGCCTTGAGACTGGCCGATCAATTGCACGCCATCCACGTGATTGCCCTCGTGGATGGCTTTTCTCATGGCCAGGGTGGCCGCACCAAAGTAGGCTACCTTCACGGCACCCACCAGGCCCTGCCCCATCGCGTCCTTGGCCAGCGCCGTGAGCGGTGTGTTGAGCTCACGCGCGGCGGCCAGCGAACGGCCGATGGCCACAGGCGGGCTGAGCTTGCGCGCCGTGTATCTGCGGCCACCAGGCGTGCGCATCACGCGGCACGGGAAGGTGTCGAAGTTGCTCGAAAAGATGGTCTCTTCGGCTTCCTTGTCCAAAATAAGCTGCTTGGTGTCCGCGTGAACCGGGCTTTCCTTGGAACTGGCAAAGCGCGTGCCCATGGCCACGGCGTCAGCGCCCAGTGACAAGGCCGCCACCAGGCCACGCCCATCGGCAAAACCACCGGCCGCGATGATGGGCAGATCCGTCATGTCGCGCACGGCGGGGATCAGCACCATGGACGTCACCTTGCCGCCATGCGCCGCCGCTTCATGGCCCGTCACGATCAGGCCATCCACACCGGAGTCAATGGCCGAGCGCGCGTGCTTCTCGTTGGAGATGGTGGCGATCACCTTGCCCCCATAGGCCTTGACGCCTTCGATCACCCATTCGCCTTTGCCCATCGACACATTGATCACGGGCACCTGTTCTTCGAGCGCCACCTTGGCACACTCGGCTGCACCCGGCAGCATGAGGCTGCACCCCACGCCGAAGGGTTTGTCTGTCAGGCGGCGGATTTCGCGAATCGCTGCGCGGCACTCTTCAGGCGACAAGGCACCCGAGGCCAGGATCCCCAGGCCGCCCGCATTGCACACGGCGGCCACCAGCGACGGTACGGCGATGTAGGTCATGCCGGGCAGCACGATGGGGTGCTGGATGCCCAGCATCCGGGTCAGGCGTGTTTTCATGGCGATAGCAGCAAGTTGGGCAAGGCGGATGGCGAAGTCGGCGGGACTCTATCACCGTCACACAAGGGCATACGTTCATCCCAGGGGGGCAACCCTCAGGCAGCACGGCGACAATTGTCGGCTGAACGACACTAAATCGACCCTCGCTTAAGGGATGGCACAGGGAATACCAAATCACGATCAACCCTGCGCATTCAACATAATTCATTCAACTGTTTCACGGAGTTCCTGATCTCATGCTGTCACGCCGCCGCTTCCTGGGTACCGCTGCCTTGCAATCTGCTGCTGCACTGGGCCTGTCCTGTATCTCGCTGCCCAGCCAGTCCTCGGCCGCACGCAGCTTCAATGACGCCATGGCTGCGCCCAAAAAGGGCTTGGGGCAGTTGGGCCGCGTGCCGGCCCTGGTGATCGGCACGGGTTATGGCGGCGCCGTCACGGCCCTGCGCTTGGCCGAGGCTGGTGTGCCCGTGGTCATGCTGGAAATGGGCCGTCTGTGGACGCAACCGGGCAGCGATGGCAAGGTCTTCACCAAAACCCTCTCGCCCGACGGCCGCGCCATGTGGTTCAAGGACAAGACCGAAGCGCCGCTCAAGACCTTTCTCGGCCTGGACGTCATCAACAAGAAGATCCCGCGCTATGCCGGCGTGCTCGATCGCGTCAACTACGACGAGATGTCGGTGTACGTGGGCCGCGGCGTGGGCGGCGGCTCGCTGGTCAACGGCGCCATGGCCGTGACGCCACCCCGCTGGTACTTCGAGCAGATGCTGCCTGGCGTGGATGCCAACGACATGTACGGCACCTACTTCCCGCGGGCCAACGCACTGCTGGGGGTCAACCAGGTGGACCCGGCCTGGTTCGAGACCGCCGCCTGTTACCGCTACGCCCGGGTGTCACGCGCTGCAGCAGCGCAATCGGGCTACAAGACCGTATTCGTACCCAGCGTGTATGACGCCAAATACATGGAGGCCGAGCTGGCCAACAAGGTGCCCCGTTCGGCCCTGGCACAAGAGGTGATCTACGGCAACAACAACGGCAAGCTCAGCCTGGACAAGACCTATCTGGCTGATGCGGTGGGCACGGGCCGCGTCACCATCTACACACTCAGCGAAGTGCGCCGCATCGAGCAGCAGGCCAATGGCGACTACCTGCTCACCGTGCGCCAGATCGACGAATTGGGCAATGTGCTGGGCACGCATCAGATCAGCTGCGGCAAGCTCTTCCTGGGCGCAGGCAGCCTGGGCACCACCGAGTTGCTGGTGCGCGCGCGTGACACCGGCACCCTGCCCAAGCTGGGCGCCCAGGTGGGTCAAGGCTGGGGCCACAACGGTAACGTGATGACGGCGCGCGCCAACCACATCTGGAACCCCACGGGCGCGGTGCAATCGACCATGCCGGCCATGGGCATCAACGACTGGTCCAACCCCACCAACCCGGTGTTTGCCGAGATCACGCCTTTGCCGACAGGCTTCGAGAACTGGGTCAGCATGTACCTGGCCATCACGCGCAACCCCGAGCGCGGCTACTTCCAGTACGACGCGACCACCGACACCGCCCGCCTGCGCTGGACGCGCGCGCAGAACGCCGTCACCGTCAACTCGGCCAAACAGATGTTCGACAAGATCAACAGCAAGCAAGGCACTGTCTACCGCACCGACCTGTTCGGTGGCGGCAAGGCCTTCGCCGATGACTTCTGCTACCACCCACTTGGCGGCTGCGTGCTGGACATCGCCACCGACAACATCGGCCGTGTCAAGGGCTATCAGAATCTGTACGTGACCGACAGTGCGCTGATCCCGGGCAGCATTGGTGTGAACCCCTTCGTGACGATCACGGCCCTGGCCGAACGCAATATCGAGCGCGTACTGGCGCAGGACTTCGTGTGATCAAGCCTCACCGGACCGGGGAAGCTTGATCACCTCAGCGCTGTGGCGTTGCCCGGCGCCGCGCAAGGCGAACCAGTGCAGCAAGGTCTGGTAGAGCGCCTGCGTGTCGATGGGCTTGGAAAGATGGCCGTTCATGCCGGCGGCCATGCAGGCGTCTTTTTCTTCCTGCAAGACGCTGGCCGTCATCGCCACGATGGGCAGCGAGCGGTGATCGGGCAACAAGCGGATGGCGCGAGTCGCTTGCAAGCCATCCATCTCGGGCATGTGCATGTCCATCAGCACCAGGTCAAAGGCCTGCTGCTGTAGCAGCGACAGGGCTTCCACCCCATTGCGGGCAGGCGTCACATTCACACCGGCCATGGCCAGCAACTCCATGGCCAGCGCGCTGTTGATGGGATTGTCCTCAGCTAACAGCACACGTGCGCCCGCGTGGTTCTGCTTCAGCAGGCTGATGGCCTCATCGGCTGACAGGGGAGCGCAAGCCTCATCGACATCCGTGGCTGAAGGTGCGTGCGCCGCATGCAGCCTGATGCGACACCAGAACACACTGCCCTGCCCGACCTGACTGCGCACACCGATGCGCCCCTCCATGAGCTCCACCAGGCTACGCGTGATGGCCAGTCCCAGCCCCGTACCACCAAACCGACGCGTGGTCGAGTCATCAGCTTGCACGAAGGCATTGAACAGCTTGCTGGCCTGTTCGGCAGAGATGCCCACCCCGGTGTCCTGCACCTCGATCAACAAGTTGACCTCGTCGTCGGTCAGCGACTCCGGCTTGACCACCAGCGTCACCTGCCCTCTCTCGGTGAACTTCACGGCGTTGCTCAACAGGTTGATCAACACCTGGGACAAGCGCACCGCGTCGCCACGCACGCGTTGAGGGCAGCCATCCGAGCTGACAAGCAAGGACAGCTTCTTTTCCCGAGCCTTGTCCGACACCATGGCCACGGCCTTGTCCATCAACTCGATCAGATCGAAGTCTTCCTGCGTCAACGTGAACATGCCGGCCTCGATCTTGGACAGATCCAGGATGTTGTTGATGATGTCCAGCAGGTGCTCGGCCGCTTCATGTACGGTGTTCAGCCTTTCGGCTTGCCCCGTCAGCATGGGCCCTTGCTGCATCAGATAGGTGACCCCCATGATGGCATTCATGGGGGTGCGGATCTCGTGGCTCATGTTGGCAATGAAGGCGCTCTTCGCGCGGGTGGCGGCCTCGGCCTTGTCGCGTGCCGACTGCAACTGTTCGGTGCGCTGCGCCACGGTTTCTTCAAGGTGATCCCGGTAGGTGGACAGCTCGCTCATGCGAGCCTCCAGGCGGCCATGCATGTCGTGCAGGGCCCTGGACAAAGACTCGATTTCATCGGCCTGGCGACCGCCCAGATCGAATTGCGCGGGCTCGCCTTCGCGCAAGCTGGCTGCTGCTTTTGCCAGGGCATCCAGCGGGCGGGTGATGCGCCCCGCCAACCACCAGCTGATCAACATGAACAAGCCCGACCCGATCAAACCCAGCAGCAGCATGCGCTGCCAAAGTTTGGTGGCAGGGCCATAGGCCATATCAGGATTCTGGCGCAGCACCAGCAACAAGGGTGGTTTGCCCTCGCGCTCGGTCCAGCGCACAGGAGCCACCGCTGTCAGTTGTTCGCCGATATCGGGCCAGTTGATCAACCTCGCTACCGCGTGGATCTTGAGGTCATCGAGCCCTGCTGGGTTGAGCTTCTTGCCCAACAAGGGCAAGGGCCCCACGGTCACATCACCATCCGGCGTGAGCAACAAGGTATGCGCCAGGCTGTCGTCCTGCGCAACCATGACGCTGTGCATGTCACGCACCCAGCGCCAGTTGAGCATGCCCACGATCACGCCGATCTTGCGCCCCTCGTAGTCCAGAACCGGCACGGCCATGTCGATCAACTGCACCGGACGACCATCCACATCGAGAGGCAGGTAATCAGCCAGTGGCCCAGCGGCCTGAGGCTTGCCCAGCCAGGGGGCCAGCATGCCCGATACAAACCAGGCTTGCGCAGAGAAATCCTGGCTCTCCAGCCGGGCGCCCGTGGCTGTCACCACCACACCCTTTGCATCGGTCAAGGCCAGCCATTCAAACTCAGGGCGACTGGCCTTGACGCGCTCCAGCGCAAGCCGCATGTCCCCCGCATCCAGCAAGCCACTGGCCACTTCGGGCCGCTGCGCCAGTTGGGTGATGTCGCGCTGCCGCTCAGCCAGTGCCAGCGACACCACCTGTCCCAGCACACTGGCCTCCCGGCGCGCCGCCTCGCTGACAGCCTGTTGCAGTTGCTGGCGTTGATCCTGCGCCAGCCAGAACGACAGCAGCACGGCAAAGATGACCCCGCTGAGGCCCGTGACCCAGGCCAATCGTGCACGCACGCTGCGGTGGGGCAGATAAGGTTGCAATCTATCCAGCGCTGTCATGATGCCGGGCTGTCGTCCGTGATGCTGTGTTCGCGAATGTACGGATGTGGCGCCGCACGATGCGCCTCCACAATCCCTGACCACATACCGCTTTGGCGTACAACCCAGGCCCAAGGCGTTGGTGACCATCATAAACACACGGAGCAGGTTCATGGCTAATGGTCGTCTGGCGACCTTGTTGGCGGGTGTGATCTGGATCACACCCTGGGCGACGCACGCCACCGAACTGGTGATTGCCACGGTCAACAACGGGCACATGATCACCCTCCAGAAGATGTCAGGGGAGTTCGAGCGCGCACACCCGGACGTCAAGCTGAAGTGGATCACGCTGGAAGAGGGTGTATTGCGTCAGCAGGTCACGCGAGATGTCACAACGAAAGCGGGGCAATTCGATGTGATGACCATTGGCGCTTACGAGGCACCCATCTGGGCAAAAAAGGGTTGGATCAGGCCACTGACGCCATCCCCCGGCTACGAGGTGGCCGACTTGCTGGCCCCGATCCGACAATCGTTGAGCGTCTCAGGCCAGCTCTACGCCTTACCCTTTTACGGCGAAAGCTCCATGACCATGGTGCGCACCGACCTGCTCAAGGCTGCTGGCCTCAAACTGGGCGCTGCCCCCACGTGGGCCCAAATCCACCACGCTGCAGAGAAGCTGCATGCCCCTGACAAAGGGGTCTATGGCATCTGCCTGCGGGGCAAACCAGGCTGGGGCGAGAACATGTCACTGATCACCACCATGGTCAACACCTTTGGCGGACAGTGGTTCAACATGAGTTGGCAACCCCAGCTTCAAACGCCAGCCTGGCGCAACGCGGTGACGCTCTACGCCGATCTGCTCAACCAGTTCGGCCCTCCGGGCGCAGCCGCCAACGGCTACAACGAGAACCTGGCCTTATTCATGGATGGTCGCTGCGCCATCTGGGTCGATGCCACCGTGGCAGGCGGCTTCGTCAACCGCGCGGAGAGCTCAAAGGTGGCGGGAAAGGTGGCCTTCCTGCAGGCGCCAGTGGCGGCAACCCCCAAAGGCGCCCATTGGGTCTGGACCTGGGCCCTGGCCATCCCGACATCGTCCAGCAAGGCACAAGCGGCGCAGCGCTTCATGGAGTGGGCCACATCCAGAGACTACATCCGCCTGGTTGCCGAACGCGAGGGCTGGGACGCCGTGCCATCCGGCACCAGACAATCCACCTACGCCTCACCGCAGTTCAGGCGGGCCAACCCACATGCCCTGGTCGAGCAGCGGGCCATCTCCACAGCCAATCCGCAAGATGCCACCTTGCCCCGCTCACCCTACACGGGCATCCAGTGGGCGTCGATTCCAGAGTTCCAGGCCATCGGCACGGCAGTGGGGCAAGAGATCAGCGAGTTACTGCAAGATCCTGTCAGCGTGGATGAAGTGCTGAGCAAGTCGCAACAGATTGCCGACCGCAAGATGCGCGCAGCGGGCTACTACCGCTGAAGGCGGGCCACCGCCAGCGCCTCTACCAGGCGCTTGACGGCCCCTTCCATCCGGGCTTGTGGCGTGTTGGCATAGCCCATGACCAGGCCGTTGAAGCCTGACACGCCACCCGTGCCATACATGGCCAGTGGCCGAGGGCTGAGACCCAGCGCATACGATGCATGGGCCAGGCTTGTATCCTGCACCGCATCGGGCCCCTCCGAGGGCAGACTCAGCACCAGGTGCATACCTGCCTGCCCGCCCAGCACCTGTCCTGACAAAGGCCACTGGCGCGCCAGCGCTTCGCGCAGGGCAGCCTGTCGTTCTGCGTACAGCTTGCGCATCTTGCGCAGATGACGGGTGAAGTGCCCTTCATCGATGAACGCGGCCAGCGCACGTTGTTCGAATGGTCGGCCACGTCGCACCAACTCTCCCACCACGCCAGCAGCACGGTCAGCCAGCGCTTGCGGCCACACGATGAAGCCCAGACGCAAGGCGGGGAACATGGATTTGCTGAAAGTGCCGAGATAGACCACAGGGGCATCATCCACCTGGCCTTGCATGGCGGCCAGCGGCGGGCCGTCGTGCCGGAACTCGCTGTCGTAGTCGTCCTCCAGAATCCACGCGCCCGCCTGACGCGCTTGCTCGATCAGGCGCAGGCGCCGTGGCAAGGTCAGCACGGCACCTAAAGGGTACTGATGCGAGGGCGTCGTGTAAATCATGCGCGGCGGCTTGTCGCGCCACCAGGCCTCAGGCGGCGCGATGCCGTCGGCGTCCACCGTCACGGGTACCACGTTCAATCCCGCCTGCACGAACGCGGTACGGGCGCCGCCGTAGCCGGGGTGCTCGATCCACACTGTGTCTCCCACGTCTGCCAGGATGTGCGCACACAGTTCCATGCTGTGCTGGGTGCCATCGGTGATGGTGACCTGATCGGCGTGGCAGCGCACACCACGTGCCGCACGCAGGTAGGTGGCAATGGCCTGGCGCAGATCCGGCTCGCCCACGGCATGGCGATAGCCCAAGTCCAGCGTGCTGCCTTGCCGCAAGGCGCGATCACACAAGCGCTGCCACGTGGGCAAGGGAAAGGCATCCAGCGCAGGCATACCGGGCATGAAGGGCCGCAAGTCATCCTCGGGCAGGCGGCGACGGTCACACTGGCGCACACGCTGAGACACCAAGGCAGTGGCATCAAGCAAGGCCGGCGCGCGCACCCTCGATGCCGACACCGCAGAAAACGCAGCCACCACCGTGCCTTGTCGACTGGGTTGCACATAACCTTCTGCGGCCAGCTGTTCGTAAGCGTGGATCACGCCATTGCGCGCCATGGCCAGGTCCCGCGCCAGATCCCGGCTGGAAGGCAGCACGGCGCCTGCCTGCAGCCGGCCCTGAGCAATCGCGTCGCGCAAGGCTTCGTACAGGACGCGCTGCAGCGCCTGTCGCTTCTTGATGGCCTGGGCTTTGAGGCGCTTCCCGTCCAGCAGCAAGTGCAGATCGGCCATGTGGTCGTGGCTCCATGAATTTGGTTGATCGTGGTTCTTTGCATGGTGCCAGAAATTCTCTATCGTTCACGCACTGATCACACACAAGACCTGTAAGGGACACCGTCATGCAAGCCAACCACACGCCTGATTCAGAACCGCCTCAAGCTGTGCCACCCAGCAACCGGACACGCGTCAGGCGCGCGGCAGAACGGGCTCACTACGATGCGCCCACCGTGCATGCCATCGTGGACGATGCCTGGCTCTGTCACGTGGCCTTCGCCTGCCCTGACGTGCTGTGCCTGCCCACCACCTGCTGGCGCGTGGACGACATGCTCTACATCCACGGCTCCAACGGCAGCCGCATGATGAAGCACCTGGCCAGTGGTGCGCCCGCCTGCGTCACCATCACGCACCTGGATGGCCTGGTGATGGCCCGCTCGGCCTTTTCGCACTCGATGAACTACCGCTCGGTGGTGGTGCATGGCGCTTTTGAAGTGGTGGCGGACGAAGACAAACCCGCCGTGCTGCACGCGCTCATGGAGCACATTGCGCCGGGCCGTGGCCATGACAGCCGCGAGCCGGATGCCAATGAGCTGAAAGCCACCACCGTGTTGGGCATCCCCCTGCATGAATCGGCCGCCAAGATCCGCAACTGGGGCCCGCGCGACAACGAAGAAGACCTGAACCTGCCGCACTGGGCCGGCGTGCTGCCTTTGATGACCCAACGCCTGCCAGCCGTCACGCACCCGGACAGCCGCTCGCCCGTGCCGGGCTACATTGCGGACTGGCTGACCCAGGCACAGCCACCCGGCATGATCTGAGATCAACGCTTGCACACCAACCAAACAGGAAGGAAACCGCATGGCCCACCGCTACACCGCCGAGACCATCTGGCACCGGGGCGATCAGCCCTTCACCGACAAACGCTACAGCCGCGCTCACCTGCTGCGCTTTGACGGCGGCATCGAGGTGCCGGGCTCGTCTTCGCCGCTGTCCGTCCCTCTGCCCATGTCCATCGAAACCGCCGTGGATCCGGAAGAGGCTTTCGTGTCGGCCATATCCAGTTGCCACATGCTGTGGTTCCTGTCGATCGCCTGCCAGCAAGGCCTGGTGGTCGACTCGTATCACGATGCAGCCGAAGGGGTGATGACGCGCAATGAACAAGGCCGCATGGCCGTGACCCACGTGACACTGCGGCCGCGCATCGTGTTCGCCGGCACGGCGCAGCCCGACGCCGATGCGGTGATGACGATGCACCACCAGGCCCATGAGGCCTGTTTCATCGCCAACTCGGTGAAAAGTGAGATCGTGGTCGAGCCGCGCACCTGAGGTTTGCGCGCTCAAGCGCCAACCGGCACCCGATCAGGGCAAGCGCATGGACTGCGCCAGTTCGGCCGGATCAGCCTGCGGATCCCAGCCCCAATGCGCCAGCATGGGGGCCTGCAGATGCGCCTTCAGGGTTGCCAGGTTGGCGGCCTGCTCGGCCATCTGGGGATCGACCACATTGGCCACCCAACCCGCCAGGGTCAGGCCACGCGACAGAATGGCCTCCTGCGTCAGCAAGGCATGGTTCAGGCAGCCCAGCCGCACGCCCACCACCATGATCACGGGCAGCCACAGGCGCTGCGCCAGATCCGCGCTGGTCTCGAAACAACCGGGCTTCTCGCACAGGGGCACGATGAAGCCCCCGGCCCCTTCCACCACCACCGCATCGGCGTGTTGCTGCAAGGCATGGAAGCTGGCCTCGATGTGGGACAGATCGATCTCGGTGCTCGCCAGCCTGGCCGCGATGTGCGGCGAGGCAGCCACCGGCAAGGCATACGGGTTGTCGAACGACGAGGGCACATGCAGGCTGGAGGCCGCGCGCAAGGCCACCACATCCTCGTTGAGCCATTGGCCAGGATGCCCGTCGGCGCCGTCGATCCAATCGCAGCCAGCCGCCACAGGCTTCATGCCGACCACGCGCGCATGCCCGGCGTTGCGCAAGGCATGGATCAAGGCCGCACTGGTGCGGGTCTTGCCCACGCCCGTGTCGGTTCCGGTGATGAAGTAAGCGGTCATGGTCAGTCAGGCGGAATCAAGGCACAGGCACCATGGGTGCGGGTGAGGCAGGCAGGCCTTCGATGTCGGCCAGCACCTGATCCAGCACGCGCAACATGCCATCAGCCAGGAAGTGCTGATCAGCCTCGCTCAGCACATAGGGTGGCATCACATACAGCGTAGAACCAATCGGGCGCAGCAGCAAGCCGGCGTCCATGGCAGCACGGTGGTATCGCGATGCAAAGGTGGGCTCGGTCGTGTCCACGTCCCAGGCCCAGATCATGCCGATGTGGCGCGTGGCCTTTATGCGCGGGTGCTGACGCAAAGGCTCGGTCATCGCCGTGAAGCGCGCGGCAGACACGCGGTTGCGAGCCAGCACATCCTGGCCATGTTCGTCACGCGCCGCAAAGGTATCGAGCACGGCCAGGGCCGCACGGCAGGCCAGCGGGTTGCCGGTGTAAGAGTGCGAATGCAGGAAGCCATGCACCACGCGGTCATCCCAGAAGGCGGCGTACACATCGTCGGTCGTGAGCACCGCTGACAAGGGCATCACGCCACCGGTCAGGCCCTTGCTCAGGCAGATGAAATCAGGCTTCACATGGCGGCCATCGGGCAACACGGCCTGCTGGTGCGCGAACATGGTGCCGGTGCGGCCAAAGCCCACGGCGATCTCGTCGGCGATCCAGTGCACCTGGTACTGGTCACACAAGCGGCGCACGGCCAGCAGGTATGCGGGGTCATACATGGCCATGCCCGCCGCGCCTTGCACCAGGGGCTCCAGAATCAGCGCCGCCGTGTGTTCATGGTGCTCGGCCAGGTATGCGGCCAGTGCATCAATGGCAGATTGCAGATGCGCCTGAGCCGACACACCCGGCGCCGCATGCCGCGGATCAGGCGAAGGCAAGGTAGCGCTCAAGCGCAGCAAGGGCGCGTAGGCCTCGCGGAACAAGGGGATGTCCGTCACCGACAAGGCGCCCGCGGTTTCGCCGTGGTAGCCGCCTTGCAGGCCGATGAACTGGTTCTTCTGCGCCTGGCCACGGTTGCGCCAGCTGTGCGCACTCATCTTCAGCGCGATCTCGGTGGCGCTGGCGCCGTCACTGGCGTAAAAAGCGTGGCCCAGGCCGGTCAAGGCCGCCAGGCGTTCGGACAACTCGACCACCGGTGGGTGCGTGAGCCCCGCCAGCATGATGTGATCAAGCTTGCCCAACTGGTCCGTGATCGCGTCACGGATCGGGCCGAAGTTGTGGCCAAACAGGTTGACCCACCACGACGACACGGCATCCAGGATGCGCTGTCCCTGGTCGTCTATCAGCCAGGGGCCCTCGGCGGCCACGATGGCACGCGGCGGAAAGTGCTCGTGCACCTTCATCTGCGTGCAGGGATGCCAGACGGCCTGCCGGCTGCGCTCGGCCAGATTGGAGGCCTCGGAGGAAGCCAGGGGGGAAGATGTCATAGGCGCGCAGTATGCCGCCAGTCCAGCCCGGGGAAGTCAGGCCGTAGGGCGGTAGACGCAGCGATCGCCCGCGGCGCGGGACACGGCCACGCTCGACACCTGCGGGATGTGCATCCTGGCTTGCGCATAGATGAACACGCAGAGGTTTTCCAGCGTGGGCGCGCCCAGGCCGGCTACTTCGTCCAGAAAGTGGTGATCGAGCTGCTGGCGGATGCCGGCGATCACCTCGCGCACCACGGCCAGGTCCACCACCATGCCGGATTCGGGCTGGCGTTCGCCGCGCACAAAGATTTCGGCCGTGTAGGTGTGGCCGTGGATGCGGCGGCTGCCCGCGGCCTCTTCGGCCGACACCTTGCGCTTGAGCGTGTGGGCGGCATCGAAGGAAAACGACTGACTCAACTCGAACATCTGATCTGACTTTCTTCAGCGAATACCAAGTGTCTTATGGGTCTGCACGCTGAGCAACCAGCGCGGGTGGTCCAGGCACCACTGAACCGCCCATTCCATGGCTTTTTTACGGTCCTGAGGCTGTGCGCTGTCCAGGGCCTGCACACGCATCTGCTGAAAGTCCAGCTTTTCGAAGGCCAGCAGATCGGTTTGCGTGAAGCCGGCTTGCGGCACCACCACCTTCAATTCGTGCCCGGATGTCTGCACCAGGGTCGATCCGGCCTTGGGGCTCACGCAGATCCAGTCCAGGCCCGCAGGCGCCACAATCGTGCCGTTGGTTTCGACCGCCAGCTCGAAACCTTGCGCATGCAGCGCATCGATCAGAGCCGGATCGACCTGCAACAAGGGCTCGCCGCCCGTCATCACCACAAAGCGCTGGCCTTGTGCGCCGGCCTCCGTGGCAGGCCAGAACGACGCGATACGTTCGGCCAGGGCTTGCGCCGTGTCGAACTTGCCACCGCCCAGGCCATCGGTGCCCACGAAATCGGTGTCGCAGAACTGGCAGACGGCGTTGGCGCGATCGGCCTCACGGCCCGTCCACAGATTGCAGCCGGCAAAGCGGCAGAACACGGCCGGACGGCCCGCATGCGTGCCTTCGCCTTGCAGGGTGTAGAAAATCTCTTTGACGCTGTATGTCATGGTTTCAACGCAATCCCGTCCACCAGACGGTCATGGCCGACGCCAGCACCAGACCTGTGTAGGTCAGCATGGCGCCATCGCGGCCGGTCAACAACAAACCGACGATCAGCACCGCAGCGTTGATCAAGGACGCCCATTTCACCTGGCGCAACCAGCCCGCGCTCTTGAGGGCCTTCCACCACACCAGGCGGGCGAGGCTGGGCACCAGCAAAGCCATGCCGAGCGCGGGCAAGAAGAAATTCAAAGCGTGGTTCAAAACGTCCAGAAAACCCATGGGGCTCCTCGGGCGCAGCGCCGTTTCGGAACTTGCGCTGCATCAAATCGGGCGAAGGTTCCTGGGCATATGGGAGGCGCCTGAGGGCCAAAAACCCCGTTGTTCGGACGAACCAGGTCATCCAGCCTCGTCCCAGGCAAAGAGGAGGATTTTATAATGCCGTCATATGACCGTCTTGACCCTGGGCCTGAACCACACCACAGCCGCTGTTGACCTGCGTGGTCGATTCGCGTTCGCCGTGGACCAACTGGCCCCCACACTCAAGACCTTGCACCAGCGTCTGACGGGGGCCCCGCACGCTGAAGTGGCCTTGCTTTCCACCTGCAACCGCACCGAGTTGTACTGCGCAGCCGGTGGTCTGGGCGGCCCCGCGCACGCGCTCAAACACGCTGCGGTGGACTGGCTCTCCGGCATCGGCGGCGTCAGCCATGAAGAGCTGATGCGCCACACCTATGTGCTCGAAGGCGGCCCGGCTGCGCGCCACGCCTTCCGCGTCGCCAGCGGTCTGGATTCGATGGTGCTGGGCGAACCCCAAATCCTGGGCCAGATGAAACAGGCCGTGCGCGAGGCGGATACGGCCGGCACCCTGGGCACCACCCTGCACCAGCTCTTCCAGCGCAGCTTTGCGGTGGCCAAGGAGGTGCGCACCTCCACCGAGATCGGCGCGCACTCCATCAGCATGGCCGCCGCAGCCGTTCGTCTGGCATCCCAATTGTTTGAAGACCTGGGCCGCACCAAGGTGCTGTTCGTGGGCGCTGGCGAGATGATCGAGCTCACCGCCACGCACTTCGCCGCCCGCAACCCGCGCACCATGGCTGTGGCCAACCGCACGCTGGAGCGCGGCGAAAAGCTGGCCACCCACCTGGGCGCACAAGCCATGCGTCTGGCTGACCTGCCTGATCGCCTGCACGAATTCGACATCGTCGTGTCCTGCACGGCCAGCACCCTGCCCATCATCGGCCTGGGTGCCGTCGAACGCGCCCTGAAAGCCCGCCGCCGCCGCCCCATCTTCATGGTCGACTTGGCGGTACCACGCGACATCGAACCCGAAGTCGCGCGCCTGGACGACGTCTACCTCTACACCGTCGATGACCTGTCCACCATGGTGCAGACCGCCGGCGAAAAACGTCAGGCTGCCGTTGCCCAGGCTGAAGCCATCATCGAAAGCGGCGTGCAAGGCTTCGTGCACTGGCTGGACCAGCGCACCACCGTGCCCCTGATCCAGGCCCTGCACACCCAAGCTGACTCGTGGCGTGCCGCCGAAATGGCACGCGCCCGCAAGCTGATCGCCAAGGGCGAAGACATCGAGGCCGTGCTGGAGGCCATGTCGCGCGGCCTCACGCAAAAGATGCTGCACGGCGCCATGGCCGAGCTGCACAGCGCCGACGCCAGCCAGCGCCCGCAAGTGGCCGCCGCCCTGTCCAGGCTGTTCCTGCGCGGAGAACTGGTGCCCGGCCGCAACCTCGCAGCCAGCAGCCCGCCTGACAAATCCGTGCCCGGTCGGCATGACCCATCGGGGGACAAAGCGTGAGCGCCGGTCTGGCGCCCTCGCTTGCATCATCGCTCGAACGCCTGGCTCGCCGGCTGGAGGAGCTGGATGCAGCCTTGTCCGACCCTGTGATTGCGGCCGACAACAAGCGCTTCCGTGATCTGTCGCGCGAGCACGCCGAAGTCAGCAGCGTGTGCGACCTGGCCCAGCGCCATACCCGCCGCCAGCAGGATCTGGACGGCGCCCGCCAGATGCTGGACGAAGCCGGTGACGATGCCGAGATGCGCGCCATGGCCCAGGACGAAATCACCCAGGCCGAAGCCGATCTGACCCAGCTCGAAACCCAGTTGCAGACCGCCTTGCTGCCCAAGGATCCCGACGACGCCCGCAACGCCTTCGTGGAAATCCGCGCCGGCACAGGTGGCGATGAATCCACGCTGTTTGCCGGCGATCTGGCCCGCATGTACACCCGCTATGCCGAACGGCAAGGCTGGCGCACCGAGATCCTGACGTCCAGTGAATCCGATCTGGGCGGCTACAAGGAAGTGGTGCTGCGCATCGAGGGTGCGGGCGCGAATGCCAACGTTTATGGGCAGCTCAAGTTCGAGTCCGGCGGCCACCGCGTGCAGCGCGTGCCTGTCACCGAAACCCAGGGCCGCATCCACACCAGTGCCTGCACAGTAGCCGTGATGCCCGAGCCGGACGAAACCGAGGCCATCAAGCTCAACCCGGCCGACCTGCGCATCGACACCTTCCGCGCCAGCGGCGCCGGCGGCCAGCACATCAACAAGACCGACTCGGCCGTGCGCGTGGTGCACTTGCCC
>NZ_JACRAH010000035.1 GCF_016234775.1 Aquabacterium sp.
AGGTCTTCGATGAACTGCATCGGGCCGCGCTTGCCGTCTTCTTCGGGCTTGAAGGCCGCGTCAGGACGGGTGTTCTTGAGCATCGCCAGATAGTGCATCGGGATGTCAGGACGGCTCCATGCATCGGGAGCGGGCGACAGGTCGTCGGTGTTGGTTTCGCCAGGCACCTTGAACACGGTCACGGTGATCTTCTTGGCGACTTCAGGACGGGTGGTGAACCACTCGGCATCGGCCCAGGATTGCATCACGGCCTTGGCGTTGGCATTGCCAGCCTTGACCAGTTCGGCGACGTCGTGGAACGCGTCGAACATCAGCAGGGTCTTCTTCAGGGCTTCAGCGGCCACGCCACCGACTTCAGCGTCGGTCAGCAGGTCGATCAGGGGCTTGACGTTGTAGCCGCCCACCATGGTGCCCAGCAGCTCGGTGGCCTTGGCCTTGGAGATCAGGGCCACCTTGACGTCGCCGTGTGCCACGGCAGCCAGGAAGGAGGCCTTGACCTTGGCGGCGTCGTCCACACCGGGAGGAACGCGGTGTGTCAGCAGATCCAGCAGGAAGGCATCTTCGCCAGCAGGAGGGTTCTTGATCAGATCGATCAGCTCAGCAACTTGGCTGGCAGACAGGGCAAGAGGGGGGATGCCCAGCGCGGCGCGCTCGGCAACGTGTTGGCGATAGGCTTGCAACATGGTGTTCACCTGGAGTGGATTGGGCAAAAACGCGTTTCGGTCACAAGGAAATGCAATTTCCGTGCAGCCCGCTATTTTCGCCCACTACGGGGGGCAAAGTCACCCCTGAGTGCGGATTTCAATGAATTTCACTCAAATCAGGTGCTACGCGCGCCCCGCTTCTGGGCAAAAAAAGCAAAAAGCCCGGGGTGGCCCGGGCTCTTGAAGGGGGATGACCGCGCTTACTGCTGGTTGCCCGCTGGCGCTGCAGGTGCATTGTCAAAGATGGAGGGGCGTGGCGGTTGTTTGGCCAGATCGACCTCGGCAGCGCGCTGGACTTCATGCACGCAACCATCCACCACGCGACGACCCGCCTTGACGTCCATCAGCATGGACTTGGTCAGGATCTGAATCAGCAGGGCGGCCCCCTTGATGTCTTCCAGACGGATGGCGCCTGTGTTCGACAACACGGGCTTCATCACCCAGGACTGGCCGCCCAGCTTCAGGTTGAAATAACCTTTGTTCTTGTCATGGCGGTCCACCGACACGCGTTTGCCGAATTCGCATTCGTAGCGGCCAATCAGCACACGCTCAGCAGCCAGCAGTTGCTCGGCGGTGGCTTCGGGCAGGGCGGCGAACTTTTCAGCGATGGTCTTTTTGGCGCCGGCCTTGGTGGGGCTGGCGTGCGCCAGTTGCGGGCCAAAGGTGGCCGCAGCCATGCCCAGCACCATGCCGGCCGACATGGCCAGGGTGCGGATGCGTTGGTAACGCTGGAACTTGCTGGAGGAGGTCTTCATCATGACGTGGGCCTTGATCAATCACTTGCCGGGAACAGGGGACGACAGGCTGCTGCCATCCGGTGGGCGGATCTTGCCATCAATTCAGCATCAGGCAAGCGGGGAAGTGCCCTCACTTGGCCGGGTAATCGTGAATTCGGACGAGGCTGCCTGTCCTGAAAACTGATCAGAAGGTGTCGCCCGGGACGCGGACCCAGCCTTCCATCACGATGCGGGCACTGCGACTCATGATGGCCTTGGTGACCGTCCACTGGCCGTTCACCAGCTTGGCCTGGGCGCCGACACGCAGGGTGCCGGAGGGGTGGCCAAAGCGCACGGCCTCACGCTCACTGCCGCCGGCTGCCAGGTTGACCAGCGTGCCGGGAATGGCCGCCGCCGTGCCGATGGCCACCGCGCAGGTGCCCATCATGGCGTGGTGCAGCTTGCCCATGGACAAGGCGCGCACCAGCAGGTCCACATCACCGGCTTCGATGGTCTTGCCGCTGGATGCCTTGTAAGCGGTGGGCGGCGCCACGAAGGCGATCTTGGGTGTGTGCTGGCGGGTGGCGGCCTCTTCAGGCGTTTTGATCAGGCCCATGCGCAAGGCGCCGGCCACGCGGATGGCCTCGAAGCGTTTGAGCGCCTCGGGATCCGTGTTGATCTGCTCGCGCAGTTCGGTGCCGGTATAGCCGATGTCCTTCGCATTGACGAACACGGTGGGGATGCCAGCCGTGATCATGGTGGCCTTGAAGGTACCGATGCCCGGGACTTCCAGGTCATCGACCAGGTTGCCGGTGGGGAACATCGAGCCGCCTTCGTCGCCATCATCGGATGGGTCCATGAACTCCAGCACGATCTCGGCGGCAGGGAAGGTCACGCCGTCGAGTTCGAAGTCGCCGGTTTCCTGCACCTGGCCGTTGGTCACGGGCACGTGGGCGATGATGGTCTTCTTGATGTTGGCTTGCCAGACGCGCACCACGGCCACACCGTTTTGCGGAATGCGCGAAGGGTCCACCAATCCGGCGTGGATGGCGAAGGCGCCGGCTGCGGTCGACAGGTTGCCGCAGTTGCCCGACCAGTCCACGAAGGGCTTGTCGATCGAGACCTGGCCGTACAGGTAGTCCACATCGTGATCGGGCACGCTGGACTTGGACAGGATCACGCACTTGGACGTGGACGACGTGGCGCCGCCCATGCCGTCGATGTGGGCTGCATACGGATCGGGGCTGCCGATCACGCGCATGAAGAGCTTGTCGCGTGCCTCGCCGGGTTGCTGGCAGGCGGCAGGCAGGTCAGCCAGGCGGAAAAACACGCCCTTGCTGGTGCCGCCTCGGATGTAGGTGGCGGGGATCTTGATTTGCGGTGCGAATGCCATGCTGAAGTCCTTTCAGGCGGCCTTGTTTGCTGCCAGGAAATCCTGTGCAAAGCGCTGCAACACGCCACCAGCCTGATAAACCGAGACTTCTTCCGCCGTGTCCAGTCGGCAGGTCATCGGCACCTTCACCACTTCGCCGCTCTTGCGGGTGATGACCAGGTTCAGATCGGCGCGAGGCTTCAGATCGCCTTCCACGTCATAGGTCTCGGTGCCGTCCAGGGCCAAGGTCAGGCGGTTGGTGCCGGGCTTGAACTCCAGGGGCATCACGCCCATGCCGATCAGGTTGGTGCGGTGGATGCGTTCGAAGCCTTCAGCGGCAATCGCTTCCACGCCAGCCAGGCGCACGCCCTTGGCGGCCCAGTCACGCGAGGAGCCCTGGCCGTAGTCGGCACCAGCCACGATGATCAGCGGCTGCTTGCGCTCGTAGTAGGTTTCCATGGCTTCCCACATGCGCACGACCTTGCCTTCAGGCTCGATGCGGGCCAGCGAACCGGCCTTCACCTTGCCGTCGGCATCACGCACCATCTCGTTCTTCAGCGTGGGGTTCGCGAAGGTGGCGCGCATGGCGGTCAGGTGGTCACCACGGTGGGTGGCGTAGGAGTTGAAGTCCTCCTCGGGCAGACCCATCTTGTGCAGGTACTCACCGGCCGCCGAGTTCATCAAGATCGCGTTGGAAGGCGAGAGGTGATCGGTGGTGATGTTGTCCGGCAGGATGGCCAGCGGGCGCATGCCCTTGAGCGTGCGCGGATTGGCGGCCAGCGCGCCCACACCTTCCGTGTCCCAGTATGGTGGGCGGCGGATGTAGGTGGACTGCGGGCGCCAGTCGTACTGCGGGCTCACCTTCACGCCCTTGTCGGCCTGGATGGCGAACATGGGTTCGTACACGGCGCGGAACATCTCGGGCTTCACGCTGGCCTTGACGATGGTGTCGATCTCTTCATCCGAAGGCCAGATGTCCTTGAGGCGGATCTCCTTGCCGTCCACGACTGTCAGCACATCGTTTTCGATGTCGAAGCGCACGGTGCCGGCAATGGCATAGGCCACCACCAGTGGAGGCGAGGCCAGGAAGGCCTGCTTGGCGTAGGGGTGGATGCGGCCGTCGAAGTTGCGGTTGCCCGAGAGTACGGCGGTGGCGTACAGATCGCGGTCAACGATTTCCTTCTGGATGACGGGGTCCAGCGCGCCGGACATGCCGTTGCAGGTGGTGCAGGCAAAGGCCACGATGCCGAAGCCCAGCTTCTCCAGGTCGCCCAGCAAGCCGGCTTCCTTCAGGTACAGCTCCACCGCCTTCGAGCCAGGGGCCAGCGAGGACTTCACCCAAGGCTTGCGTGTCAGGCCCAGCTTGTTGGCGTTGCGGGCCAGCAGGGCCGCCGCGATCACGTTGCGCGGGTTGGAGGTGTTGGTGCAGGAGGTGATGGCGGCGATGATCACGGCGCCGTCAGGCATGGTGCCTTCACCGGCTGCAGGCATTTGCCAGGCGGCAGCGATGCCCTTGGCAGCCAGGTCAGACGTGGCCACGCGGGCGTGCGGGTTCGACGGGCCGGCCATGTTGCGCACCACGGTCGACAGATCGAACGTCAGGTCGCGTTCGTACACGGCATGGGCCAGGCTGTCAGACCACAGGCCGGCTTGCTTGGCATAGGTCTCTACCAGCTTGACTTGGGCTGCATCGCGGCCCGTCAGCGTCAGGTAGTCCAGCGTTTGCTGGTCGATGCTGAACATGGCGGCGGTGGCGCCGTATTCGGGGGCCATGTTCGAGATCGTGGCGCGGTCGCCGATGGTCAGCTTGGAAGCGCCTTCGCCGTAGAACTCCAGGTAGGCGCCCACGACCTTGGACTTGCGCAGAAACTCGGTCATCGCCAGCACCACGTCGGTGGCGGTGATGCCGGGTTGGCGCTCGCCCGTCAGCTTCACGCCAACGATTTCAGGCAGGCGCATCCACGAGGCGCGGCCCAGCATCACGTTCTCGGCTTCCAGGCCGCCCACGCCAATGGCGATCACGCCCAGCGCGTCCACGTGAGGGGTGTGCGAGTCGGTGCCCACGCAGGTGTCGGGGTAAGCCAGACCCTTGTCGTTGTGGATCACGGGGGACATCTTCTCCAGATTGATCTGGTGCATGATGCCGTTGCCCGCAGGGATCACGTCCACGTTGGCGAAGGCGTTTTTGGTCCACTCGATGAAGTGGAAACGGTCTTCGTTGCGGCGCTCTTCGATGTCGCGGTTCTTCTGGAACGCATCGGGGTCAAAGCCGCCGCACTCCACGGCCAGCGAGTGGTCCACGATCAGCTGCACGGGCACCACGGGGTTCACCTTGGCGGGGTCGCCGCCTTCCTTGGCAATCGCATCACGCAGACCGGCCAGGTCCACCAGCGCGGTCTGGCCCAGGATGTCGTGGCAGGCCACGCGGGCAGGGAACCACGGGAAGTCGAGGTCACGCTTGCGCTCGATCAGCTGGGTCAGGCAGTCGTTGATGATGGCCGGGTCCGCCTTGCGCACGATGTTTTCGGCGTGCACGCGCGAGGTGTAGGGCAGGGTGGCCCAGGCGCCTGGCTTGATCGCGTCAACGGCAGCTTGGGTGTCGAAGTAGTCCAGCTTGGTGCCGGGCAGGTTCTTGCGGAATTGGGTGTTCATGGCGGGCAGCGACGAATGTGTGTGAGGGCCAGGCAGGCAGCTTGGCTACCGAGCTCGCAGCCTGTGCGATGCGAGCATCAAAGCGCATGATGCGCTTGCAAGGCCTCAAGGTCTACAAGGGAAAAAGGCGCCACATCACGACGATCGCGCGTCGGCAATGTGGCGCCCTGGTTCGGCTCAAGGATTACTTGCGATCCTGGATGGGCACGAACTTCTGGTCTTCAGGGCCGGTGTAGTTGGCCGATGGGCGGATGATCTTGCCGTCAATGCGTTGTTCGATCACGTGGGCCGACCAGCCGGAGGTACGGGCGATCACGAACAGCGGGGTGAACATGGCGGTGGGCACGCCCATCATGTGATAGCTCACGGCCGAGAACCAGTCCAGGTTCGGGAACATCTTCTTGATTTCCCACATCACCGATTCCAGACGCTCGGCGATGTCGTACATCTTCATGTTCGACTGTTCCTTGGACAGGTCTTCCGCCACCTTCTTGATGACCACGTTGCGGGGGTCGCTCACGGTGTAGACGGGGTGACCGAAGCCGATCACGACTTCCTTCTTCTCGACGCGGGCACGGATGTCGGCCTCGGCTTCGTCAGGCGTGTCGTAGCGCTTCTGGATCTCGAAGGCGACCTCGTTGGCGCCGCCGTGCTTGGGACCACGCAGGGCGCCAATGCCACCGGTCAGGGCGGAGTACATGTCCGAGCCCGTGCCGGCCACCACGCGCGAGGTGAAGGTCGAGGCGTTGAACTCGTGCTCTGCGTACAGGATCAGCGAGGTGTGCATCGCGCGGACCCAGCTGTCACGTGGCTTCTCGCCGTGCAGCAGGTGCAGGAAGTGGCCGCCGATGGAGTCGTCATCGGTTTCGACGTCGATGCGCTTGCCGTTGTGGCTGTAGTGGTACCAGTACAGCAGCATCGAGCCCAGCGAGGCCATCAGCTTGTCGGCGATGTCGCGGGCGCCGGGGTGGTTGTGGTCGTCCTTCTCGGGCGACAGGCAACCCAGCACGGACACGCCCGTGCGCATCACGTCCATCGGGTGAGCCGATGGAGGCAGTTGCTCCAGCGCGGTCTTCAGGCCGGCGGGGATGCCGCGCAGCGACTTCAGCTTGGCCTTGTAGCCAGCCAGTTCGGCCACGGTGGGCAGCTTGCCGTGCACCAGCAAGTGGGCAATTTCTTCGAATTCACAGGTGGTGGCGACGTCCAGGATGTCGTAGCCACGGTAGGCCAGGTCATTGCCGGTGCGGCCAACGGTACACAGGGCCGTGTTGCCGGCGGCAGTGCCCGACAGGGCAACGGACTTCTTGGGCTTGAAACCGGGGGTTGTTGTTTCGGGTGTAGCGCTCATGAGATGAGTTTCCTGGCTTGAAGGTTGAGGCAGTCGGTTGAAACAATCGGGGATTATTTCTTGGCGGCAAACAGCGCGTCGAGCTTGCCTTCAAAGGCGTGGTAGCCGATGCGGTCGTACAGCTCTTCGCGGGTCTGCATGATGTCCACCACATTCTTTTGGTGGCCATCACGCCTGATGGCAGTGTAAACAGCCTCGGCGGCCTTGTTCATGGCGCGGAAGGCGCTCAAGGGGTAGAGCACCATGCCCACGCCGGTAGGGCGCAGCTCGTCCACGCTGAACAGCGGGGTCTTGCCGAATTCGGTGATGTTGGCCAGCACGGGCACCTTCACGGCGTTCACGAACTTCTCGTAGGTGGGCAGGTCGTAGGCGGCTTCGGCAAAGATGCCGTCGGCACCGGCCTCCACGCACTTGATCGCACGCTCGATGGCGGCGTCCACGCCGTGCACCTGGATGGCGTCGGTGCGCGCGATCAGGAAGAAGCTCGCATCGGTCTTGGCATCAGCGGCGGCCTTGACGCGGTCCACCATTTCTTCGGTGGTGACGATTTCCTTGCCGGGGCGATGGCCGCAGCGCTTGGCGCCCACCTGGTCTTCAATGTGGCAAGCGGCGGCGCCGGCCTTGATCAGGCTCTTGACGGTGCGCTCGATGTTGAAAGCCGATGGGCCGAAGCCGGTGTCGATGTCGACCAGCAAGGGCAGGTCGCACACATCGGTGATGCGGCGGGTGTCGGTCAGGACGTCGTCCAGGGTGTTGATGCCCAGGTCAGGCAGGCCCAGCGAGCCAGCGGCCACGCCGCCACCCGAGAGGTAGATCGCACGGTAGCCCGCGCGCTTGGCCAGCAAGGCGTGGTTGGCGTTGATGGCGCCGATGATCTGCAGAGGGGATTCTTCTGCAAGGGCTTGGCGGAATCGTGCGCCAGGGGTCGTGGTGGACATGTCGGATCTCCAACTTGAGCGGTTTACCTGTGAAACGCAACGCCTGTGCCAGCGACTTGGCGTGCAGCAGTTCTGCCATGCAGTTGCACGAACTGCGGCGCCAACTGCTTGATTCTCATGGAGAAACGGCGCCCGTGCCTTGGGCATTGTCAATCAATTCTTATCCGGAAATGTTTCTGGGGTGAAACGTTGTTTCGGGAAATATGAAACAATGATTTGAAACGTAGTTGAAACATCCGAAATGAACGCATGAGCACCATCCGCCCTGGCCCCGCCACGACCGCCTTGCCTCACATCGTGGCGGTGGGCTTCAAGCGCATCAACAAGATGCTGCAGGAGCTGGCGCCCGATTTTGCGGATCGGGCTTCGGTCGACGTGCTGGACATGGGCTTCGAGCAGGCCGTCGGCCGCATCCGGGACATGCAGGCTCAGCGCCCGATCGATGTGGTGGTGTCGGCGGGTTCGAACGGCGCCTATTTGCGCCAGCATCTGGACATGCCCGTGGTGCTGGTCAAGGTCGGGGGCTTCGATGTGATGCAGGCCCTGGCGCGTGCGCGTCGCGTGTCGCCCAGCATCGGCCTTGTCACCTATGAAGGCATGGCGCCAGACCTCGCGCCGTTTGCCGAGTTGCTGGACATGGGCCTGGTGCAGCGAACCTATCGCACCGAAGACGATGCCCAAGCGTGCGTGCAAGAGCTCAAACACATGGGGGTGCAGGCCTTGGTGGGGCCGGGCCTGGTGGCGGATCTGGCAGACCAGGCGGGTCTGGCGGGCGTCTTTCTGTATTCCACGGACGCGGTGCGCGAAGCACTGGAGGATGCCGTTGAAGTCGCCCGGGCCGCACGCATCGAGCTGGCCAAGCGTGAGCGCCTCAACACCATCCTGGCGCAATTGAGCGATGGCGTGATCGCCGTGGATCAGAGCGAGCGCATCCAGACCTTGAACCCGACCATGGCGCAGTGGCTGGGTGTGGCGCCCCATGCCTGGTTGGGGCGCAAACTCACCGAGGTTTGCCCCGAGTTGAGTCTGCTTGCCACCTTGCGCATGGGCACACAGGAGCTGGAAAAGATTGAGCGCGTCAAAGGCAAGGCTTTGATCGTCAACCGCATGCCCATCATGGAGCAAGGGGTGCTGACCGGCGCGGTGCTCACCTGCCAGGATCCCATCAGCATCCAGCGGGTCGATCGCCACATTCGCACCCGCATCAAGCCCAATACACCTGGCACCCGCTATGAGCTCAAGCAGTTCCTGGGGGACAGTGCGGCCGTACTGCACATTCGGCAGGTGGCGCTCAGTTGTGCCCGCAGTCAGGCGACGGTCCTGCTCATCGGTGAAAGCGGCACCGGCAAGGAGTTGATTGCGCAAGGCATCCACATGGCCAGTGACCGGCGTGACATGCCCTTCGTGGCCGTGAACTGCGCAGCCGTATCGGAAAGCCTGTTGGAGAGCGAACTGTTCGGCTACGAGGAGGGGGCGTTCACGGGCGCACGCCGAGGGGGCAAGATTGGCTTGTTCGAGGCTGCGCACAATGGCACCCTGTTCCTCGACGAGGTCGGTGAAATGCCGTTTTCCTTGCAGACGCGCCTGTTGCGCGTGCTGCAGGAGCGCGAGGTGTTGCGCGTAGGGGGTACGGAGCCCACGCCAGTGAATGTGCGGGTGATCGCCGCCACACACCAGGCCTTGCGCGAGCAGGTTGACAAGGGCCTGTTCCGGCTGGATCTGTACTATCGGCTCAACATCCTGCGCGTGGACGTGCCGCCACTGCGCGAACGTCTGCAGGACATCGGGCCGATCGCCCATGCCTTGCATCGCAAGTTGTGCGCGCGCCTGGCCATCGAGCCACGCGAAACCAGTCGCCTGATGGATGCGCTCATCGAACAGGCCCAGGGTTATGGCTGGCCCGGCAATGTCCGTGAACTCGAAAACCTCATCGAACGGGTGATGGCTTACGCCGGTGCGCAAACGGCCGTGCAGGCGATGGGCGCCCAGCAGGTGAGCACATTTCTGTTTGCGGCTGTGCCGGAATTGTTTGATAGTCGCCGCGGCACACCTGCGTCGGCTCCGGCTTGCGGGCCGGGCGTGGATGCCACTTCGCTGTCAGATCAGGCCGCGCAACGCAAGCAGCGGGTGGCGCAGGCCGAGCGCGCAGAAATCCTTCGTGTCATGGCGGATTGCGCGGGTGACCGGGCGCTCGCGAGCCAGATGCTGGGCATCAGCCGGACAACCTTGTGGCGAAAGCTCAAGAGCCTGGCTTGAGCAGACGCCTCAGCAGGCGTAAGACTCGATGAAGGTGGCTTCGTCTGATGGCGTGCAATGCGCCGCACGGGCTTCTATCAGCAACTGGCTGCCGTTGCGGAACTGAAGGCTCAAAGTCAGGGGTTCGGTGCAATGCCAGGGAAGCGGGACTTGTGCTGCCGAATGCGCGCGCATACTGGTCAAGCGCAAGTCGCCCTGCGCGATCCCGCCAAGGCAGTCGTCAATCGGACCGATCAGGTGGGCCTGCTCGAACACCAGTTCAAGGTGTTGGATGTAGCCCGGCAAGCCTGACTTGAAGTTGGCGCCATCCGCTTGCCTCAAGACTGCGCCGACAGACAGCATCACCCGCGCTTGGCCGTCTTGCGCGCCCCGCGGGATCACGCAGCGAACCTCCGAGTTGTGCCAGGAAAGAAAATCCACCATGTTGTTGAGCCTACCTGAACCCCGCATCAACGGCGCATGCGAGGCATGACGATAATCACCGCCTGCAGGTCTGAGCATGGCCAGGTGTTTGGATACTCGCGTTGGAAAGGGCGCATGAGAGGTGGTGCATGAGCGCGGAATTCGACTGTCAGCAATGTGGCGCCTGTTGCGCCTATTTTCGGGTGTCTTTTTATTGGGCTGAGGCAGACGATGCACCCGGTGGCACCGTGCCTGCACACCTGACCGAGCCCGTGGGACCCTTGCACCGTTGCATGGTGGGTACTGGCGCCAAGCCGGCGCGGTGCACGATGTTGCAGGGACAGGTGGGGCGCGAGGTGGGGTGCGCCATTTACGAGCAGCGTTCCAGCACCTGCCGTGAACTCATGCCGGGTGATGAAAAATGCCTCAAGGCGCGTCGGCACCACGGCCTGCCGACCTAGCGCATGCCCCCACTGCCGTTGCGGTTGGCGGTTTACCGTCGCTACTGAATCGCCCTTCAATGGTGCATGTGCGCTCAGGTTTGGCCATTGTCATCCGATATGACAGGGGTAAAGGGTAAAAGGCCGAACGCGCTCCCGGCCAGATGCGGGCGCCATGATGAGGTGTCGGGATGTTCAATCTCCATCAACTCAAGCTGGGGCCTCGCCTCTGGTTGGGGTTCGGGCTGGTGCTGTTGCTCACAGCGGTGATTGCCCTGGTTGGGTGGTTGCGACTGTCCTCGACGGTCGACGACATTGATGCCAATGCGCAGGTTCAATCCAGGGCCATGGCGGCCTTGAAGTGGGAAGGGTTGACCTTGCTCAACGTCAACCGCACCTTGGCCATTGCCGAGTCGGGCGGCATCAAGGACGTCAAGGATCACTTCTCGCCGCTGATCAAGGAAACGTCGGCGCAGATCAGTGCCATCCAGAAAGAGCTGGAAGCCAGTTTGGATTCCGAGCAGGAGAAGGCGCTGTTTGCCGATATCGCGGCCAAGCGCAAGGTGTACGTGACTGCACGCGACTCGATCTTTTCCCTGCTGGAGCTGGAAGATCCTGGTGCCAAGGAGGCCCTCAACAGCCAGTTGCTGCCAGCAGCCACCCGCTACATCACGGCCATCAATGACTACCAGCGCATGCAGCGCCAGATTGCCGACGATGACAATGCGGCCACGCATGCCCATGTCAGGAGCGCCAAGATGTCTCTGCTGGTGCTGGCACTGGTGTCCCTGGCGCTGGGTAGCTGGTTTGCCTGGGTAATGGCACGTTCGGTGACCGTGCCGCTGAGGCAAGTCGTGGCCGCGACTCATGTGATTGCGAGGGGGGACCTCTCGCATCGCGTCGAGATGGGTGGGCGAGATGAACTGAGCGAGCTGTGCCACAGCCTGGAAGAGATGCAGGTTGCCTTGCGCGGCATCGTCGGTGACGTGCGTCACTCCACCGATTCGATCAAGGTGGCCAGCGATGAGGTGGCGATGGGCAGTCAGGATCTGTCCAGTCGCACGGAACAGGCCGCCTCCAGTTTGCAGGAAACTGCTTCGACGATGGAGCAGATCTCCGGGACGATCCGCAACACGGCAGATGCCGCGCGCACGGCCAATCAGCTGGCTGCGGGTGCCGCTGAGGCGGCCTCTCACGGTGGTGAAGTGGTGTCCCAGGTGGTGGCCACGATGGACGACATCACGCAAAGCTCGCGCCGTATCGCCGACATCATCAGCGTGATCGACGGCATCGCCTTTCAGACCAACATCCTCGCACTGAACGCTGCGGTTGAGGCCGCGAGAGCGGGTGAGCAGGGCCGTGGCTTTGCCGTGGTGGCCGGGGAGGTGCGTGCGCTGGCTCAGCGTGCGGCCGGTGCCGCCAAGGAAATCAAGGTGCTGATCAACGCCTCGACCGAGCGTGTTGATGCTGGCGCCAGCCTGGTCAGCGACGCGGGCGCATCCATGAACAGCATTGTGGAATCGGTCCGCCGCGTGGCGGACATCATTGGCGAGATCACCTCAGCCTCGACCGAGCAGTCGGAAGGCATCAGCCAGGTCAACACGGCCGTGACGCAGCTCGACAGCATGACCCAGCAAAACGCCGCGCTGGTCGAGCAGTCGGCCGCTGCGGCAGAGAGCCTGAAGGATCAGGCCTCACGCCTGGCCAATGTGGTTTCGGTGTTCAGGCTGCCCTGAGCTTGTGGCTGCGTCAACCCGAAAAGAAACTGCTCTCGATCTCGATAGGCAGTGGTTGACCGGTCAACCAGGCGCGCTCCAGCACATACCAGTAGTGGCGGTAGCTGGCGCGGTCGTGCAGCACGCCGCGGTGCGAGATCGGGGCCCAGTGCGCAGCCTGCGCATCCTGCAGGATCTCGATGGCATCGTCCACCTCGGCTGATACCGGCGCGAAGGCCTCCACGATCACCGCGATCTGATCCGGGTGGATGCTCCACATGCGGGTGTAGCCCAGCTCACGTGCCGCTTTGGTGGCGGCCGTGCTCAGGGCGCGCTTGTCCTTGAACTCGGTGACCACGCAGTGTGAGGGCGTGATGGCCGCTGCGTGGCACGCTGCGGCAATTTCCAGTTTGGCGCGCACGATGAGCGGGTGCTCGAACTGCCCGGTGGCCGACATGGCCCTGGCGGGAATGGCGCCGCGATGGTCGGATACGAAATCCATCAGGCCGAAGGACAAGGATTCAACCCCGGGCAGGGCCGCGATCTCGGCCACCTCCTGCAGCGCCTTGTGCGTTTCGATGAGGATGTGCACAGGCACGGCATGAAACACACCATGCTTGACGCGCGAGGCCTTGATGGCTTCGACGGCACGTTGGGCTTCGGTGGCGTTGGCCACCTTGGGCACCATCAGATACGCCAGGCGGTCGCCGGCCTTCCTGATCAGGGTGTCCACATCGTCTTCAAAACGGCGATGGCTGGGGGCATGCACGCGCGCGCCTGCTCGGCCCCAGGCGTTGTCCGGGCTGTTGAGCAGTTCGGCCACCATCTCGGCCTGTTCATGCTCGCCGCCCACCGGCGCACCGTCTTCCAGATCCAGCGTCACGTCGAACACCGCACGGCCGGGCTCCTCGGCCATCTCAGCCTGGAGGGCCAGACTCTTGCGCATGCGGGCTTCAACGCCAGCATAGTGATCGCAAACGGGCAGGGTGTGAGGGCGGTGCTCGGCGCCGAACAGGGCCTGGCGGGGATGGATGGCGGTCAGGGTGGACATGGGGCTGCTCGATGGATCAGGTCATGCACATTGCATGGCGAAAGTCTCGCGCAAATTGCATGGCAGCGGATGATCGCCCAAGAAAAAACCGGTTCCGCCATTCGACGGAAACCGGTTTTCTTGCGTTCTCGCAACTGCGATTCAACCGCGGTCAATCACGTGTGGCCCGAAGGCCTCACGCGGTCAGCGCAGCATCACAGCAGGTGCTTGACGCCGTCTTGCTCGCCTTGCAGCTCAGCCAGGGTCTTGTTGATGCACTCTTGCGAGAAGGCATCGATTTCCAGACCGGTGACGATCTTGTATTCGCCGTTTTCAGTCGTCACAGGGAAGCCGAACACGATGCCGGCAGGGATGCCGTATTCGCCGTTCGAAGGCACGCCCATGGTGACCCATTCGCCGTTGGAGCCCAGGGCCCAGTCACGGATGTGGTCGATGGCGGCGTTGGCAGCCGAAGCAGCCGACGACAGGCCGCGAGCGGCGATGATGGCGGCGCCACGCTTGCCCACGGTAGGCAGGAAGGTGTCAGCGTTCCAGACTTGATCGTTGATCATGTCCTTGATGGACTTGCCGTTCGTGGTGGCGAAGCGGTAGTCAGCGTACATCGTGGGCGAGTGGTTGCCCCAGACGGTCAGCTTGCGGATGTCGCCCACGGCGGTGCCGGTCTTGGCAGCCAGTTGCGAAGCAGCGCGGTTGTGGTCCAGGCGCAGCATGGCGGTGAAGTTCTATGCAGGCACATCCGGAGCCGACATAATGTCGATGTAGGCGTTGGTGTAGGCGGCGTTGCCGACAACCAGCACCTTCACGTTGCGCGAAGCGACAGCGTTCAAGGCCTTGCCTTGAGCCGTGAAGATCTGGGCGTTGGCGGCCAGCAGGTCGGCGCGCTCCATGCCAGGGCCACGAGGACGTGCACCAACCAGCAAAGCGTAGTCGGTGTCCTTGAAGGCGGTCAGCGGGTCAGAGTGGGCTTCGATGCCGGCCAGCAGCGGGAAGGCGCAGTCTTCGAGTTCCATGATCACGCCCTTCAGCGCGTTCTGGGCCTTCTCGTCGGGGATTTCCAGCAGTTGCAGGATGACGGGTTGGTCCTTGCCCAGCATTTCGCCAGAGGCGATGCGGAACAACAGGGCG
>NZ_JACRAH010000036.1 GCF_016234775.1 Aquabacterium sp.
AAGTTGAAGCCTCCAAGGGCGTGTCCGGCATGGTCGGCGCTGAACTGATGGGCTTCGTCAAGGAAGGCTTCCAGGCTGCAGCCATGGCCAAGGTGGCAACTTCTGCCATCGAAGCGCGCAAGTTCGGCTACCTGCTGGACAGCGACATCGTTGTGCCCAACAAGGACGAAGTCCTGTACGTGGCCATCGCTCAAGCCAAGGCCATGTTCGAGTCCGGCTACCGCGCCCCTGCCAAGAAGCAGTTCGCTGTGGCTGGCCGCAACGTGAAGGCCACGCTGCAGTCGTCGCTGATCAACATGCGTGACGGTGGTTTCATCTCCGCCCACGACTACTACATCAGCTCGGCCATCGCCGATGTGCTGACCGGCGGCGACGTCGATGGCGGCACCCTGGTGAGCGAGGAATACCTGCACGCCCTGGAGCGCAAGCACTTCTGCGCGCTGTTGGACAACCCCAAGACGCAAGAGCGCATCATGGGCATGCTGTCGACTGGCAAGCCTGTCCGCAACTGATCGATCGGAGACAAACACATGTCTAAGCAACTCCGCGACGTTTACGTCGTTGCCGCCACCCGTACCCCGATCGGCAAGTCTGGCCGTGGCGTGTTCAAGAACACCCGCCCTGACGATCTGCTGGTCGCCACCATCAAGAACGCCCTGAGCCAGGTTCCTACGCTGGATCCGGCTGCCATCGAAGACGCCATCGTTGGCTGCGCGATGCCTGAAGGCGAACAAGGCATGAACGTGGCCAAGATCGCCGCGCTGCTGTCTGGCCTGCCCAAGACTGTGGCCGGTGCCACCGTGAACCGCTTCTGCGCGGCCGGTATCACTGCCGTGTCGATCGCAGCTGACCGCATCCGTGTGGGCGAAGCCGAAGTCATGATCGCCGGTGGCGTGGAATCGATGTCCATGGTCCCCATGGGCGGTTCCAAGCCTTCGTTCAACCCCGCTGTGGTGAACCTCGACGAAAACGTCGGTATCGCCTACGGCATGGGCATGACCGCCGAGAAGGTGGCCGAGCAGTGGAAGGTGACCCGCGAAGAGCAGGACGCTTTCGCCACCGAATCGCACCGCCGCGCCATCGCCGCTCAGCAAGCTGGCTTCTTCGACGCTGAAACCACGCCGATCGAAATCGAAGTGCGTACGCCCAACCTGGAAACAGGCGAAGTGACGATCACCAAGAAGACCATCAGCCGTGACGAAGGCGCTCGTCCTGACACGTCGGTGGAAGGTTTGGCCAAGCTGCGTCCCGTGTTCGCTGCCAAGGGTTCGGTCACGGCCGGTAACTCGTCGCAGACGTCCGACGGCGCTGGCTGCCTGATCCTGGCTTCGAAGGAAGCTTGCGAGAAGTATGGTCTGAAGCCTCTGGCCAAGTTCGTGGCTTTCGCCGTCAAGGGCGTGCCACCCGAAATCATGGGTATCGGCCCGATCGAAGCCATCCCCAAGGCTCTGGAATACGCCGGCCTGAAGGCTTCGGACATGGACTGGGTTGAGCTGAACGAAGCGTTCGCTGCGCAGTCGCTGGCTGTGCTGAAGGACCTGGACAGCAAGGGCCACGTGCTGGACCGCGCCAAGGTGAACCCGATGGGCGGCGCGATCGCCCTGGGCCACCCTCTGGGTGCAACCGGTGCCATCCGCGCTGCGACCGTGGTGCACGGTCTGCGTCGCACTGGCGGCAAGTACGGCATGGTGACGATGTGTATCGGTACCGGCCAAGGTGCTGCTGGCATCTTCGAGCGCGTTGACAGCCTGTGATGAGCTGCTTCAAATTGGCTGTTGATCAGGTGCTTGTACGGGCCTGATTGATGGTTGATTGAACTGCAAGAGCCCGCAATGGAGTGATCCTTGCGGGCTTTTTTACAGGCGATATTTCTGCCTTGCTTCTGTTGGACGTTTCATGGAAGCCCTGCATATCCTTACCGAAGATGGCCACATGCTGGCAGGCCGTTGTTTCAGGCCTCAAGGTGGCATCAACGTTCGCCGTGCGGTGATCGTGGCGTGCGCCTTGGGCGTGCCTCAAACCTTTTACGAACGCTACGCGAGCTGGCTGGTGCAGCAAGGTTGCGTCGTCTACACCTTTGACTGGCGCGGCATGGCTCAGTCAGCCCCGCCGAGCCTGGTCGGCTACAAGGCCCGGTTGGTGGACTGGGCACGTCACGATGCGCCAGCCGTGATGGAACTGGTGGCGCTGCGTCACCCCGGCTTGCCCATCACCTGGTTCGGCCACAGCATGGGTGGCATCCTGTTCGGCATGATGCCGCAGCACCCCCGCATCGACCGCGTGGCCACCTTGGGCAGTGGCAGTGGTTATCACGAGCATCTGGCGCGGCCGCTGCGTTATGTGATCGGTGCCTTCTGGCATGTCATCGTGCCTTTGAGCGTGGCGCGGCACGGCTACTTCGCCGGCCGCCGCATCCGTACGGTGGACGACCTGCCGCGTGGCGTGGTGGCGCAATGGAAGCGCTGGTGCGCCCATCCCGACTTCGTCGTCAGCGAGGGTGAAGAGGTCCGTCGGGCCTATGCCAACGTGAGGCTGCCCATCACGGCGGTCGTGTTCACGGATGACACCATGGCCAGCCCGCGTGGCGTCAAGGCGATGCATGCGCACTACACCGGCACGCAGGTTGATCTTCAGGTCCTGCGGCCCGAAAAGCATGGTCTTCGCACCGTGGGGCATTTCAACTTCTTCCATGCCCGGACCGGCCCGCGTGGCTGGGCCATGAGTCTGCCCTGGTTGGGCTTGGCCACGGCGATGTGACAGACGACGACCAACCCATCCGAAAGCCCGGAGCCACCAATGCCTGCAGAAACCGTTCAGATCAGCACGCGCGATGGCCATGCACTGGTGGCACGCGTGTATGCGCCTGCCGGCGTCGTTCAGCGCGCCGTGCTGATTGGCGCTGCCATGGGCGTGCCGCAACGGTTCTATGAAGCCTTTGCCACGTGGTTGTCCCACCAGGGCGTGGGGGTGATGACCTTTGACTGGCGCGGCACGGGCGAGTCTGCCCCTCGGCGCTTGCGTGGCTTCAAGGCCAGCATCACCGATTGGGCCTCGAAGGACCTGCCTGCCGTGGTCGACGCTTTTTGTGCGCGCTGGCCCGATGCGCCGAAGACCTATCTCGGGCACAGCCTGGGTGGCCAGTTGTTCGGCTGGCTGGATCAGCCCGAGCGTTTCGAGCGCGTGCTGACCGTGGCCAGTGGCAATGGCTACTGGCGGCTCAATGCGCCGCAGGTGCGCATGCAGGCGCCCTTGCTGTGGTGGGTGCTGGCCCCCGTGGGTATCGGCCTGGCTGGCTACTTCCCGGGCAAGAAGCTGGGGGCCGTGGGCGACCTGCCTGCCGCCGCCATGTGGCAGTGGCGCAAGTGGTGCCTGCATCCTGATTACCTCGGCTCCGAAGGGGCCGCTGTGCGGGCGCGTTACGCCAGCGTGCAAGTGCCCATCACCGCGGTGGTGCTCGAAGACGATGAGCTCGTGAGCCCTGCCGGTATCCGCAAGCTGTATCAGCTATATGCGAAGGCCCCGGTGCATTTCGAACACTTGCATCCGCATCAGATGGGCATGAAGCGCATCGGGCACTTCGGCCTGTTCAAGGCCAGCTCTGCCGAACGCCTGTGGCCCGTGGCCCTGGACTGGTTGCAGGGGGAGCCAGGCAAGGGATAACGCGAACCATCCCCCTGAACGGGCTATGACGTTAGCACCGATGCGGGGCGTTAATCGAATCGACAGAATGCAGAGCAATTCAATCTGACGCGACGCCCTGCCCAGACCTGTGTGTATGACGCTGGCGTGTCCACCACGGAGCCACTCATGCCACGCCTTGTCGTGCACCTGGGCCTGAGCGCCCTTGCCACCGTTATCGCTTCTTCCGCCTGGGCCGCCCCAGCCCCTTGGGTGCCCAACACCACAGGCAACGTTGGCCCTGCACCCACGACCTTCAACAAGTGGGAGGCCATCGAGGCCCCGGCGGCATCCGGCGCTAGCTGCGGCAATGGCTCCCCCTATCGCTTCTTCGTCAACCGCACCACCAAGGCGGCCAATGCGAAGAAGACGGTGATCATGTTCGAGGGCGGCGGCGCCTGCTGGGAGCAGAACGCCTGCCAGATGAAGGGCGGCCTGCTGGGCGCCACCAACTACAACGGCATCCCCACCAACTACATGAGCTCGGGCCTGGCGCTGGGCGGCCTGATCACGCCGTTTACCTCGCGCACCCACCCCTTGCAGAAGGTGCAGACGCAAAGCTGGAACATCGTCTACGTGCCCTACTGCACGGGTGACGTGCACACCGGCAACAAGGTGGCCACTTATGGCGATGCCGATCCGGCCAGCCCCATCACCTATTACCACCGCGGTTTCAAGAACGGCGAGGCCGTGGCCAACTGGGTGGGGCGCCATCTGCCCAAGCAGGACCAGTTGCTGGTCACGGGCTTCTCGGCTGGCGGCGTGGGGGCCACGGCCATGTACGGCTTGATCCGTCTGGCGGCGCAACCCAAGCAGTCGGCCATGCTGGCGGATTCCGGCCCGCTGTTCCAGGTGGACCGCAATGCATCGCCTGAAGACGCGCCTTCCGTGCTGTTGCACAACAAGATCCGTGTGGCCTGGGGCCTCGATGGCGACAACGGCCTGGCGTCGCGCATGATCGCGACCTTCCCGACGGCGGGCACGGTGGACAACCTCGGCAGCCTGACAACGGGCCTGGCCAAGGTCTTCCCGCAGGATCGCCTGGGTTATGCGGTGTTCCAGGCGGACGCCGTGTTCTCGTCCTTCTCGTACACCAAGTTCTATCCCGAGATCGCGGCCGTGCCGGCAGGCGCCAAGCGCGATGCCTTGCTCAAGGCCAAATGGGTCAAGGAGATCGGCACCTGGGTGGACGCCATGAAGCCTTACGCCAACACGGGCTACTACATCCCTTACGGTCGTGACTTCATCAAGTCCCACACGCTGACCACAGCCTCGTTTACCGGCACCGGCATCAAGGAGGCCAACCTGGCGGATGTGGGCGTGTTCGTGGACAACATCCTGGATCCGAGCCAGCCGCTGATCCGCGCTTACGAAACGCAGCGCACCACGCCCAACTCCAGTGGCATCGCCCTGATCAGCTGGATCAACACCGCGTTCTACGCACTTTTCGGCATCTGAAGTCACGATGCTTCGAGCGGGCCCGGCGATGCCGGGCCTTTGCACTTTTGTCGCCAAAGCTTGCATGCGGCTGTCGTGCAAACCACCCGAAAGTGGCGTCTAATTCAGGGTTCCCGAGAACTTGGAAGAACCTGGAGACATTGGGCCATGAGCGAGATCCTGCAGCATCGTGAAGCTGGTGTACTGACACTGACCTTCAACCGTCTGGACAAGAAAAACGCCATCACCACGGCGATGTACACCCGCCTGGCTGAAGAGCTGGAAGCTGCTACGGCGGATGACAGCGTTCGCGTGGCCGTCATTCAAGGCGCGGTCGAAATCTTCACCGCCGGCAACGACCTGGCTGACTTCCTCAACAACCCGCCCATCAGCAAGCCCGGTGGCGAGGTGCCACCCGTGGTGCGCTTTCTCAACGCCATCCGCGACTTCCCCAAGCCCATCGTGGCGGCTGTGGCCGGCCCGGCTGTGGGCATCGGCACCACGCTGCTGCTGCACTGCGACCTGGTCTACGCCGGTGACAACGCCGCGTTCAGCCTGCCCTTCGTGAACCTGGGCCTGTGCCCTGAAGCCGGCGCCAGCCTGCTGCTGCCGCAGATCATCGGCTACCCGAAGGCTGCTGAAAAGCTGATGCTGGGCGAGGCTTTCTACGCCGAAGAGGCGCTGGAGATGGGCCTGATCAACCGCATCGTGCCGCCGCATGAAGTCAACAGCTATGCGCAATCACAAGCCGCCAAGCTGGCCGCCAAGCCGGCCGCATCGCTGCGGGTGACCAAGTCGCTGATGAAGATGGCCCAGACGCAACTGGCGCCGGTGATGACCGAAGAGCTCAAGCACTTCGGCCAGTTGCTGCAAGGCCCGGCCGCCAAGGAAGCCATCAGCGCCGTGATGGAAAAGCGCAAGCCCGACTTTTCCAAGTGTTGATCTGATCCGGCGTGAGCGGGGGCGACAGACGGTCTTGCTCACGCGATAATGCTTTTCATACAGCTTTCAGGACACCAGCGTGCCTGAGAAGCAAAAAATGGGAAGCATTCGGATGTCAGTCTGTGAATCTGGGGTGTGGCGCGTGCTTGCTCGCGCATTGGCGTGCTTGCTGTGTCTGGGTCTGTCGGCCCATGCGCAGCAGGCCGCGCCTCAACGCATCACGGTTGTCGTGGATGACAACTACCCACCCTATGTGTTCCGTGATCACGCCGGGCGCCTGCAAGGCATACGCAAGGATGTCTGGGACCTGTGGGCGGCGCGCACGGGCGTCCAGGTTAATCTGGTTGGCCTGGATTGGGCCAAGGCCCAGGCGCAGATCCAGTCCGGGCAGGCCGATGTCATCGACATCATCTTCGAGACCGGGCCTCGCAAGAGCCTCTACGACTTCGGCCCCGCCTACAGCGACATTGAAGTCCCCATCTTCTTCCACGAGAGTGTGGCAGGCATTGCCAATGCCGATTCGCTCAAGGGCTTCACCATTGGCGTGAAGGACGGCGATGCCTGCGTGGACTACCTGCAAAGCCAGGGGCTGGATTCCTTCCGTCGTTACCCCAGTTATGAAGCCGTGATTGACGCGGCCGCCGTGGGGGAGGTGAGGGTGTTTTGCGAAGACAAGCCGCCTGCAAGCTACTTCCTGGTTCGCAAGCAGCTCGAGCACCAGTACCGTAGCTCGCCGCCGCTGTTCATCGGGCAGTTCCACTGGGCTGTGCGCAAGGGGGATGCCGCCACCTACAAACTGGTGCAAGACGGCTTCAGCCGCATTACCAACTCGGAGATGATGGCGGTGCGTGATCGATGGATGGGCTCAGCCGTGGAGGTGTCGGGCGTGCCGGCTTACCTCCGTTATGGAGGCTATACCTTGCTGGCTGTCGGTGCCCTCGTGTTGTTGCTGGGGGCCTGGAACATCGCCTTGCGGCGACGGGTGGTCTTGCGCACGCGTGAACTGTCGACCTCATTGAAACAGTTGACCGAGTCCAAGCAGGACGCTGAGCAGACACTCGCGCAACTCAACGCCACGTTGGAGGCCATACCTGACCTGATGTTCGAGGTGGATCTGGATGGCCGTTATGTGGATGTGAGGGCCAGTCGGGCAGACCTGCTGCTGCAGCCCCCTGAAAGCTTGTTGGGGCGCCGTGTCCAGGAGGTCATGTCTGTACAAGCGGCAGACGCTGTAATGCATGCCTTGCATGAAGCGGCGGCACATGGTTCGTCCTTCGGCACACAGGTCAGCCTGGACTTGCCCGTAGGGCTGCGCTGGTTCGAGCTGTCCGTGGCGCGCAAACGCACAGGCAGTGGTCAGCGCGATCATTTCATCGTGCTGTCGCGCGATGTGACTGACCGCAAACTGGTTGAACAGGCACTGGCGCGCCATGGCGACGAGCTGGAGAAGATCGTTCAGGAGCGCTCACGGCAATTGGTCGAAGCGCGCGATGCATCCGAAAGCGCCAGTCAGGCCAAGAGCGAGTTTCTCTCCCGCATGAGCCATGAGTTGCGCACGCCCATGAATGCGATCCTGGGCTTTGCACAGCTCATCGACATGGATGTGGGCAGCGCCAGTCGATCAAAGGCACATGTACAGGAGATCCTGCGTGCTGGCAAACATCTGCTGCATCTGATCAACGATGTCCTGGATCTGGAGCAGGTCGAAGCAGGGCGTTTGACCTTGCATCCAGAACGGGTCGAACTGAGTGCTTTGGGGCGCGAGGTGCTTGCTCTGATGCAGCCCTTGGCGGATCAGCAGCATGTCGCGTTGAGCATGGGCGGCATGAATGATCTGGCCGTGATGGCGGATGCGACGCGCGTTCGGCAAGTGGTGCTCAATCTGCTGTCCAACGCGGTCAAATACAACCGCCCTGGCGGCCAGGTGTGGCTGGAGGCTTGCGTGCATGGCGACGAGGTCATCCGCATCAGCGTGCGAGACACGGGGCCAGGCATCGCGGCGAAGTACCTCGATCAGCTGTTTCAACCGTTCAGCCGGCTGGGCGCGGAGTCAGGCCAGATCGAGGGTTCTGGCATCGGGCTGAGTCTGTGTCGACGCCTGGCCGAGTTGATGCAAGGCGCCATGGGCGTGCACAGTCAGGAAGGCGAGGGCAGCACCTTCTGGGTGGATTTGCCTCGGGCCATGCCGCAGCGAGCTTTGCAGGAAAACGTCATGAGGCCTGATGCGCAGTCAGCCATCGGGCCGACGGTGGCCGGCGGGCGCCCCTCGCCCCGGCTGGCTACTTTGTTGTATGTCGAGGACAATCCCGCTAACCTGCAACTCATGGAGCAGATTGTGGCGCGACACCAGGGCGTGGAACTTGTGACCGCCCCATTGGGGCAAGCTGGCCTGGCGCTGGCCAGAAGCAGTCGACCGGATCTCATCTTGTTGGACATCCATTTGCCCGATATCGATGGTTATGCAGTCCTGGGCCAGTTGCGCAGTGATCCGCAGACCCGTGCCACGCCCGTGATTGCGGTGACAGCCAATGCCATGCCCATGGACGTGCACCGCATTCGCGATGCCGGTTTTGACGACTATGTGTCCAAGCCCATCAAGGTCACGCACATCGACATGTTGATCCACGAGCGCCTTGGGAGCACCCTTGCCTGAGAGCGGCAGCTCCATCCACTCGGGCCTGAGCGAGACCGAAGCGCAGGCGAGGTGGCTGCAACATGGGCCCAATGAGTTGCCGCAGGCCAGCAAGCGCACGGCTTGGCGCATTGCGCTGGAGCTCGTGCGTGAGCCCATGCTGCAGTTGCTGCTGGTGGCGGGCGGCATTTACCTGGCCCTGGGGGATGTGGGGGAAGCCTGCATGCTGCTGGCCTTTGTGGCGCTGACCCTGGTGATTTCCTTTGTGCAGGAGGCCCGCACCGAGCGCGTGTTGGAGGCCTTGCGCGATCTCAGCAGCCCTCGTGCATTGGTGATCCGCAATGGCGAACGCAAGCGTATTCCCGGTCGGGAGGTGGTGCCGGGGGATCTCCTGTTGCTGGAGGAGGGTGACAGGGTGCCGGCCGATGCGCGCTTGTTGTCCGCCAATGACTTTCTGGCGGACGAATCCCTGTTGACGGGTGAGTCTGTGCCCGTGTGCAAGGTGCCCTGGCTGACGACGCATGGTGATGTTCGCAGGCCGGGTGGCGATGACCAGCCCTGGGTGTACTCGGGTTCGATGGTGGTGCGCGGGTTGGGCATGGCTGAAGTCACGGCCACCGGCCCGCACAGCGAGCTGGGTCGCATTGGTGTGGCCCTGCATCAGATCGAGCAGGCACCGCCCGCCTTGCAGCAGCAGACACGCGCCCTGGTGCGCACCTTTGCACTGGTCGGTATCAGCCTGAGTGTGCTGGTGGCGCTGCTTTATGTGTGGATGCGCGGCGATACCCTGGCGGCCGTGCTGGCAGGCATCACCTTGGCCATGTCGCTGTTGCCCCAGGAGTTCCCGCTGATCCTGACCGTGTTCATGGCCATGGGGGCCTGGCGGATCTCTCAACAGCGCGTGTTGGTGCGGCGCGCCAGTGCCATCGAAGCCCTGGGCACGGCCACCGTGCTGTGTACCGACAAGACCGGCACGCTCACGCTCAATCGAATGAGCATCGCCGCCATGCACGTGAGCGGGCAGACCTGGCGTGCACAAGAAACGTCGGCGCCCTTGCCGGAGTCCTTCCATGCCTTGCTCTTGCACGGCATCCTGGCCAGCGAACGCGATCCCTTCGACCCCATGGAAAAGGCCTTCTGGGTGCTGGGGCAGGCCCAGTTGCCTCAGCAGATCGCACGACATGCCCCATGGCAACTGGTGCATGAATACGGGCTGAGCCCCGAGATGCTGGCCATGTCCCATGTGTGGCGCGCGCCTCAGCAGGACGGGCACCTCATCGCCACCAAAGGCGCACCCGAGGCCATCGCCGATCTGTGCCATCTGAGTGATACGGCGCTGGCTGAAGTACGGCGTGCGGCTGACATGTTTGCCAGCCAGGGCATGCGCGTGCTGGGCGTGGCGAGGGCCCGGCACGATGGGCCTCAGCAAGGTGGTCAATGGCCCGCCATTCAGCATGACTTCGATTTCGAATTCATGGGGTTGGTCGCCCTGCAGGACCCTTTGCGCCCTGACGTGCCGCAAGCCGTGCAGGCCTGTCGAGGGGCCGGCATCAAAGTGGTCATGATCACGGGCGATCATCCCGTTACCGCGAAGGCCATGGCTGAGCAGGCTGGCCTGGATGTCAGCGCCGATGTGGTGCGCGGTGAAGATCTGCAAGGCCTGTCGGACGAGGCGTTCAAGGCCTGTGTGGCGAAGGTCTCGGTCTTTGCGCGCGTGATGCCGGAGCAGAAGTTGCGCATCGTGCAGGCGCTGCAGGCGGGCGGTCATGTGGTGGCCATGACGGGCGATGGTGTCAACGATGCGCCGTCGCTCAAGGCGGCCGACATCGGCGTGGCCATGGGCTCGCGTGGCACGGATGTGGCGCGTGAAGCCTCCGCCATGGTGCTGCTGGACGATGACTTCGGCGCCATCGTCAAAGCCGTTCAGTTGGGGCGCCGCATCGACGACAACCTGCGCAAGGCCATGGCCTTCGTGCTGGCCGTGCATGTGCCCATTGCAGGCCTGACCCTGCTGCCCTTGTTGATGGGCTGGCCGTTGCTGTTCATGCCCGTGCACATCGCCTTTCTGGAGTTGATCATTGACCCGGTCTGCTCCATCGTGTTCGAAGCCGAGCCTGATGAGCGCGACATCATGCGCAGGCCTCCACGCGAGATCGGCCGGCCCTTGCTGACCAGGTCGATGATGTTATATAGCCTGACGCAAGGCTTGCTGGCCCTGGGGGCGGTCGGTCTGGCGTATGCCTGGTTGTTGCAGCAAGGCCTGAGCGAGCCGCAGGCGCGGGCGGGTGGATTCATCGCACTTGTTGCCGTGAACATCCTGCTCATCGTCAACAACCGATCCTTGCATGGGCACGTGATGTCGGGCTTGTTGCGCCCCAATCCAGCCTTGTGGCGCATGCTGGCCTTGACCCTCTGCTTGTTGGGGGTGGTGTTTTTCGTGCCTGCCTTGAGTGGCCTGTTCAAGATGACCTTGCCGGGCGAATCGGGTGCCATCGCAGTGGGCGCCGCCATGTTCTGTACCCTGATTTCGCTTCAGATTCTGCGGTGGATTCGCGCGGGCAAAGCGTGAATACTGCATATGACATTTCGTATGTGACATTGATAATGTCGAACTCATTTTGACCATATCAGGACTGGTGAAGTGCTGTTTTCTCACTTGTTGCCGGACCTTGTCCAGTCTGTTCTGGATGCCCTTCCCACACCCGTGTTCTTCAAGGACAGAGCGGGCGTCTATCAAGGTTGCAACCGAGCTTTTGCTCGGTTGATCGGGCGGCGTCGGCGCGAGATCATCGGCATGACCGTGTTCGACATTTCGCCGCAGGAGTACGCCCAATCGCACTTCGACGCTGATGCAGTGTTGATGCAGTCAGGTGGAGAGCAACGCTACGAAGCCCAGATCAAGCGCTGCGATGGCGAGCGTCGCCATGTGGTCTTTCACAAGGCGGCACTGTATGGTGCGGACGGTGAGGTTGCCGGTATCGTGGGCACCATCCTTGACATCACCGAACGCAAGGCCCTGGAGGTCAAGCTGGCCGCCATGGCAGAGCGCGATGCCCTCACTGGTCTTTTCAACCGCCGGGCCATCTTGGCCCATCTTGAGGCCCTGCACAGGGATCGAAGGCAGGCTAGCCAGCCCTTGTGCCTGATGATGTGTGATGTTGATTACTTCAAGAGCATCAACGACCGCTACGGCCATGGCGTGGGTGACGAGGTTCTGCGCAAGGTGGCGCACACCCTGTGTCAGAACCTGCGAGATGGCGATCGCGTGGGGCGCATCGGTGGCGAGGAGTTCCTGATCGTGCTGGCAACAGCCGATGTGGACGATGCCCGGCAGGTGGCCGAACGCCTGCGGCATCTCATTGCCAGCATGGACGTGCATGGCGGCGAGGGTACCAGCCTGAGCGTGACCATCAGCATCGGCGTGGCCCAGAGCCTGCAGCACGATGAGGACTGGTCAGGCGCCGTCGCGCGCGCCGACGAAGGCCTGTATGCGGCCAAGCGAGCGGGCCGGGACAAGGTGGTGGTCACCGATGCGCAGACGCGCCTGGCACACCGCAAGGACTGGCATCAGCCCTGACGGCAGCGCCTTCAAGGTTGGAGTGATCACGGCAGACTGATACCCAACTTGATCCACCAGCGCCGACCTGCTTCGGGTACCTGCGCGGGCAGCTTGCTGCCCAGGTTGGCCCATGAGCCGTCACTGCTGTGGTTGAGGTGCTCCACATAGTAGCGATCGAACACATTGTCCACGCCTGCCGCTACCTGCACCTGCTTGTTGAACTTGTACTCGCCCTGGATGTCCCACACGCTGAAGCCTGGTGTGGCGGCCACATCCAGACCGTTGGTGCTGCCATGGTTGCGGTCAATGCGCTGCTGGCCATCGGCCATGCGCGTGATGAGCTTGAGGCCGATTGCATCCTGCTTCCATGCGGCATACAACCGGGCTTGTGTCGGAGGGGTCTGTGCGAGTGCCACATGATCGGTTTTGTTGGCGGCCCAGACCAGGCTCAGGTTGCCGCCCAGCGCAATGGTTGGGCTGGCTGCCCAGTTGAGCTCACCTTCAAAACCTCGGCGTATGGCATCCACACTTTTTGCGCTGGTGCCACTGGTGACCAGCATGAAATTGTCGATCAGGTTGATGAAACCGTTGACGCTGGCGCTGAGTTGGCCGGCGTTGTAGCGCAAGCCAGCATTGAGCTCCTTGTGTTGTTCCAGGGCCAGGTCATAGCCCTGCAAGCTGCCGATTTCGACATAGTCGGGCCCTCTCTCTGACTGGCCGATGGCCGCATGAGCCTGCCATTGCGCGTCCAGTCTGTGTTCTGCGCGGACGAAGGCACTGTGCAGGGTCATCTGGCGGCGGCTGCCCTGACCCTTGACGGGGGTGGCGTTGGCCGCGATGCCGCGCACATCCCCTGCGCGGGATTGCCTTGAGTCAATGCGCAGGCCCGAACTCACGGATGTCGAACCCAGCGTGGCCAGCCATTCGGCGTAGGCGCCGGTCTGCTGGATGCGGATGTCGTAGTAGGGGGCGATGCCAAGATCATCCGGGGGGAGGCAGGTGACCTCGCTGCCCAGGTCAAAACATACCGTGTTGATAAAGTGATTCTGTGCGTGGTAGCTGTCTAACCGGCCATCCAGGCCCAGCCGAATCACGTGGTCGTCTGCAATATCCAAGTCCACTCTCAGGCTGGCGGCACGGGAGCGATTGCGTTGCAGCATGATCTCGCGTGTGCGGTTGATGCCATCGGCCTGATAAGTGCCTTCCTCACCCCGCAGGGTGAAGTTGTCCATGGCGTGGTCCACACTTTGCCAGCGCACCTGGGCCTCGGCCTGCTTTACCCATGGCGACAGTCGTTGCGCACGCCACTGCAGCCCCAGGCTGTCCGACAGAAAGCGCGTGCCATCCATGTGATACGCGGGGTAGACGGCCCAGCCATCGCTGCGTGTCAGTTTGGCTGACAGCGTTTGCTCCTCGCTCAAACGCCAGCCCAGTTCCAGATCGTGGTTGTCGCGCAAGTAGCTTGACGGGATGCGTTGGCCGTGCCCGTCTCTTTCGTCGCCACTTTGCAGGTGTCGGTTGGTGACCCTCGCCCACATGGTTTCGCTGTTGACAAGGCCTTCTGCATGAGTCTGCTGTTTGCCGAAGGCGGCCAGCGTCTGGCTGAGTGTCAACGCCGAGGGCGCATCGGCAGACGGGGGCTTGCGTTCAAATACCAGGGCACCGGCCAGCACCCCCGCATAGCGCACGGTACTGGGCCCTTTGATCACCGTGCCCTGGTCAACCGCTTCCGGGTCGATGTAGGAGGTGGCCGGGTCCATGCCATGGTTGCAGGCGCCTTCCATGGCGATGCCATCGTTGAGCACGGGCAGGCGAGAGCCACCGAGGCCTCGCACCAGCACCGTGCCTGCGGTACCTGACTGTCGGTTGACCTGCACGCCGCCCACTTGCCTGAGCAACTGCGCCACATCGTCTTGCTCGTCGGTCTGCCCTTTGAGCTTCACCTTGCTTTGCGAGGCCTGCTGCCTGGGCCTGGCCTTGATCGACACCGTGGGCAACTGGTCCTTGTCTGCCGTGGTGTCGCTGGTTTGTGCCGTCGCGTCCAGCGTCAGCAGCAGGCTCAGGCAGGCCCATCCGATCGTCCGGTATCGCATCATCATCACTGTTGCTCGCGCTGTGGTGAACGACGAGCCTGGCGGCGACGTGCCACGGCACCCATGGCCAGCAAGCCCAGGCCCATCTTCGCCCAGGTCGAGGCCTCTGGGACGGCCGGGGTCTCGTGCAGGCTCAGGTGCAGGCCGATGGTGTCACGCACGGGGTCACCCATGCCGGGCATGGCATGGTGGTGGTACATCGACGCGTTCAGGTTGACATACACGTGGTCGGCATCAAAGGTCAGGGCCGTAGCCGGATCGAAGCCTTCCAGCAGATTGCCCTGCACATTGGGCACATACCTTGTGTTGCTCACCACCGCGCCTTCGATGGCGGCGATGCTGTTGCCGCTGTCGACAAGGCGAAAGCCCAGCTTGTCAGGCGAGCCGAAGTTCATGAAGTCGCCGCTGCCAACGTAGCTGAGCACCACGTCGGTGCCGCTGACGTCGATGTTCCACTGGATGGTGTTCTTGCTGTCGATCGACCAGTTGCTGACCTCCTGGCCTGCGCCCACGGTGAAGGTCCGGGACTTGATGGTCTGCCAACCTGCGCCGGCATCCAGACCGTATTCGATGGTCAGGGTGCTGCCATCGAGCGAGCCGTGGGCTTGTGCCTGGCCACTCAGGGTCAGCAGGGAAACAGCCAGCAGCGAAGCGCGGCGGACGAAGTGAGAGATGGTTTGCATGTGCGTTCCTCTTGTGTTGGTGGTGATCGATCAGCGCAGCTTGCGACGGCGTGCGCCCATCAGCAGGCCGGCCAGCCCCAGTGCGTACAAGCTCACGGTGGCGGGTTCCGGCACGCTGCTGACCTGGATGCCTACGCTCATGCCGTAGGCGGTGGCCAAGTTGGGGTTGCTGCCGAGTTGGGCTTCGTAGTCGGCTCCGCCGACGATGAGGGAGTAGGTGCCAGCGCCCAGCGCAAACGTTTTGCTGGTGATGCCGTCCAGCAGACCATCGCCTGTGCCGCCTTGAACTGCACCCACGCCATCAACCGAGTAGCCTTTGAAGCTCAGTGTGTTGATGGCGCCAAAGTCGTTGCCGATCTGAAAGTCACCCACGGCATGCCAGACGCCTTCAACGGGGAAGGGCAGGGAGGCCTTGTAGGCGGTGGATGCGGTGGATGTGTCATACGACAGATAGCTCACGGCGGCGTTGCTCGGATCCACGCTGGTGGGCGCAATGCCCTGGTAGATCGAGAAGCCGGGCAGCAATCCGCCAACCGATGTGCTGGTGGCGCCGGCATGGGCGCTGACGGTCAAGGCGACCAGCGCATCGCCCGTGAGCGTGAACTTGAACCACTTGCCTTTGTGGCTGTCGCCCCAGTCCGCATCGGCGGCATCGGCCCAGCCGTAGTTGCCGCTCACGGCCTGGTTGCTGATGGTGTTGCTGGTCGAACTGAGGCCATCGTAGGTGCCCAGATCGCGGCCAGTGTAAGAGACGTGTGCAAGGGCGGGCAGAGACAAGCTGGCCGCACTCAGGGCCAGGACGAAATGACGGGTCAACATGTGTGAAAAATCCTGATGCGCAGATCCTTGCTGTCGGCGATCGGCGTGATCTGGCTCGACAGGTCTGCGTGTGTGATGAACGTGTGTGTGGCAGCGCGGTCTGGCACGCCATGGCTGGCGCACAGAGATGGCCCGGGCATGGCGCCCGAGCCAGCTGATCACGTAAGGATCAGCGCGTTGTCAACAAAGGAGTGGGGGCAGGCCGATCAGGCCTGCGCAACAGGAGGGGCTCGGGCCTGGGCCGGCGCCCAGATGGGCATCGGCCCAGGCGCGTCCAGGAACAGGCGGGGGACTTCGTGCTGCAGCCCGGTGAGGGGCAGCGCCGCCATCTGCGCAGGCGGCATGCCTGCATGGTCACCTTGCATGACGCACAGTGGGCAGTGATCCAGCCAGGCGTGATGAGCTGGTTGCTCCTGCATGGGCTTGATCACGATGATGGAAGGCAAGCCTTCACGGCTCACGCACACCTCGGCAGACGGTACTGCAGATCCTTGAGTCAGGTGGTGGGTGGCCAGCCAGCGGGAAACCGCAGGGGCGATCGCACTCAGCAGGATGACCATGGCAGTCATCCAGACCATCCAGCGAAGATGGGGGCTGGTGCGTGAAATCATGTGTGGCAGTGTAAAGCACACTTTTGAGTGTCTCGCAAAGCCTGTTTTGTGCGGGGTCAATGCGTGGCGAGATGCATGACTGATTTAAAATGGGAACATCACACATTTCATTGGGTGGAATGCCCTGGTCCCCTTGATGCCTTCTTCTGCCGGTTCCCCGCAGCCCTCCGATCACGACGCGCTGGCTGATGCCATCCAGTCCGTTCTGGCGCCTTTGGCCGATCTGGCTGTGGCCAGAGGCCTGACGTACGCGGTTGTCGAAGAGTCTCTGAAACAGGCCTTCGTGCGCGCCGCGCAGGAGGCGCAGTTGGCGCAAGGGTTGCCCGCACATCGCCTGGTCAGCCGCATCAGCGCCGCCACGGGCATCAATCGCCGGGAGGTCACGCGTTTGACACAATCCGATCCGGGTGCCCCAAGTCCTGCCGGTGCGTCACTGGTGTCCCAGTTGTTCACGCGCTGGATCTCGGATCGCAAGTTGCGCGTCAAAGGCAAACCACGCGCCTTGCCACGTCAAGGTGACGCGCCCAGCTTTGAAGCACTCGCTCGCTCGATCACGCAAGATGTACACCCCCGAACCATGCTGGACGAACTCTGCCGCCTGGATCTGGCCCGTTGGGATGCCGAGACCGATACCGTCAGCCTGATTCAGGATGGCTTCACACCACGCGGGGATCTGCAGCGCATGGTCGAGTTCCTTGGCGACAACGTGGGTGACCACCTGCACGCTGCGGTCGAGAACGTGATCGGCGATGAGCCAACTCATTTCGAGCAGGCCGTTTTCGCGCAAGGCCTGTCAGCGGATTCGGTCGAACAGGTGCGTCATCTGGCGCGCAAGCACTGGAAGGCCCTGGTCACCGAGGCGGTGCCGCTGTTGGAGCAGCGTATAGACCTGGACGCGCAAACGCCTGATACCGCGACACAACGAGTGCGTCTGGGGCTGTTCACCTATCACCATGACTCGGCACGGACCGAGCCAGAAACGGGCAGTGCCGGCGTGGTGCCGCGCCGTATGCCCAGCGGGAAATGACATGCTGAGACACCTGAAATGGACCTTCCTGCTGAGCCTGGTGCTGGTGCTCAACGGGTGTGGCGGCGGTGGCCCTGGTGATACCCAGGCCAATGGCAGTGGGGTGGGAACAGGGGGCACGGGCTCTTACACCAATGGCCCGGTGTCAGGCCTGGGTTCGATCATCGTCAACAACGTGCGTTATGGGGTGGACTCGGCGCGCATCCGTCGCGATGACGATGTCGATGGCAGTGCCAGCCATGCTTCGTCAGAGCTGAAGCTGGGCATGATGGTCGAAGTGCAGGGGTCCGGCGTGACGCCGGCTGCGACGCCAGGTGCCACACCGGTTGCGATGGCCAGCACGGTGCGTTATGGCAGCGTGTTGGTGGGGCCTTCCGCCAATGTGGCAATCAATCTGGACGGCTCGCTGGCCTCCTTGACTGTGCACCAGCAGCGTGTGAATGCCAATGCCCGGACGGTCGTGGCGCGCATGCCGAGTTCAGGCGATTTCGTCGAGGTGCATGGCTTGCTGGATGCCTCAGGTGTGTACACGGCGACTCGCATTGACGTGTTGAGCAGCCCGCCAGCAACCTACAAGATGGTGGGTTACGTCTCGGCCGCTTCCGATCGATATGTTTACGTGGGACAGTCAACCGTAGTGCAGGCGATCGACTACAGAACGATGCTGGGCAGCTTGCCAGCTGGTGCGGGTGCCACGGCACGCATCCGAGTGTGGTTCAGTCCGACCCTCACTGCTGGTGCCTGGGTGGCCAGTCGCATCGTGGTGGATCAACCTCTGGTTGATGACGTGGATGAAGCCAGCGTGGAAGGCCTGGTTACCCAGTTGCCCGATGCATCAGGCCTGATGAAGGTGGATGGGCAACTCGTGAACGTGCGTGGCATCACGTCGGCGATGGCCTTGACCTTGGGTGAGAGGGTGCGCGTAGAAGGTCGCCTGCAAGCGGGCGTGCTGATTGCCTCAGAGCTGGAGAGCGACAGTGAACTGGAGCAAGAAGCGAGTGGCACCGAGCTGCATGGGCAGATCAGCCAGGTCACGGCGCAAACGTTGGTGGTGCGGGGCGTGACGGTGGCCTACACCTCAGGTGTCGTGCAAAACAACCGGACGCTCCATGACGGTGATTGCGTGGAAGTGCACGGCCAGGGCTACAACAGCGCAGCTCAGTTGATCGCGATCGAAATCGAGGTGGGCGACTCCTGCAATTGAGGCATCAGGCAGATTGTCGTCTAGCCTTGCCGTGCAAGTTACTGCACGGCACTCTTGATCTCGATGGTCACGTTCTGAGCGCCCGTTTTGATGGCGCCGGACTGACCAATCCAGTCTCCAGATTGGGGCATGGCATCGCCGCCTTTCGACACGCGCGCGGTGACGATCACATCGCTGAAGCCTGAGAGTTTGAACTGTGGCGCCATGGCCTGGGCATCGTTCAACTCGAATTGGTAGGGTAGATCTCGCACCTGTTTGCGGATGATGGCCAGTGGCATCTTGGGGCCTTGTGCGGCCTTGGCATAGATGAACACGGTGTCATCGGGAGACACCTTGCCTGCCAGTTGTGCGGACAGGGTCACGGTGCCGGTGATTTGCTTGTGGCCGACGCTGATCCCGGCGTCGCCTTGTGCTGCTTCTGGCTTCAGGACAGGCAGGCCCGCCCGCTGCCGCGCATCATCCAACGCAGCTCGCATCTGGCGAGCCAACGCTGGATTGTCCGCTGGGGCATGTTGCACGGCCCGCTCCCACAGCGATGCGGCCGTCTTGTAGTCCTGCTTGTCATAGGCGATGGTGCCGGACAGCGACAAGGCCTTGAAGTTGTTCGCGTCCAGGCTCAAGGCCTTGTCGATCAGCTTGATGGGCTCGCCCTCCAGCTTGCGGCCTTGTGTCACCGCCAGCGCGTCGGCGTAGTCGGCATACAACTGGGCCTCATCGGGGCGCTGCTCGATGGCCTTGCGATAGGCCGGCAACGATTCATCAAAGCGGCGCAGCGCGGCATAGGTGCGCGCCAGCATGGCCCAGCCTTCCGGGTTGTTGGGTTCAGCCTTGAGTTTGGCCACCAGGCTGTCGACCATGCCTTTGATCTGGTCTTCGTTCATGGCGTGTGGCGCACTGCTGCCTGACGCAGCACTGTTGCCGCTCGTGGCCTCACCATCGGCGGCAGCCGTGCTCACGGTAGTCCCACTGGGGCCAATCTGCCAAGCACTGGGCGTACCGACCAGGTAGTACCCCATGGCGCCTGTGGCCACGACAAAGGCGGCCATGCCCCACATCAGCTTGCGAGAGACGCGGGGTGGCGCTTCCGGTGCCGAGGACACCAGCTTAGCTGTGGCACTGGCTGCGCTTGCATGCACCTCGGCGCCGCTCATCACGGCATCGAGCAGTTGACGCTCCAGCTTGGCCTTGGCCTCCTGATAGGCGGTATCGGGCAGGGTGCCGCTGGCATGCAGATCGGCCAGTTGGCGCAACTGGGTCTTGAGGTGGTTGATGTCCAGGCTCATGGTGTCTCAAGGCTGCTCGGGCAGATCAGGGGTATCAGGATCGAAGGCATCGGCTTGCATGCGGGCGCGGCGGCGCAGCGTCCACCACAGGAAGGCCAGGCCTCCCACCGCCAGCAGGCCTGGGCCGAACCACAGCAGCGCCGTGCTGCGATCCACCGGCGGGCGGTAGAGGATGAAGTTGCCGTAGCGAGACGTCATGTAGTTGCGGATCTGTTGCTCGTTCTGCCCGCGTTGCAACTGTTCGCGGATCTCCTGGCGCAGGTCGACGGCCAGCCCGGAGTGCGAATCGGCCACCGTCTGGTTCTGGCAGACCAGGCAGCGCAGTTCGCCGGCAATGGCCATCATGCGGGCTTCCTGTTCGGGGTTCTCGGCCAGCAGGGCGGCTTCACCGGCCCAGGCGTTCGGTGATGTCACCGTGAGGTGCAGGCACAGCACCAGGCCACACCAGGCCAGCATACGCAGGGCTGGCCGGACCCATGAGTGTGCGTGTGGGACAGCAAGATCAGCCATTGAGTTGCCTCAGCAGGGGTTCGATTTCATTGACCAGCACGTCCGGCGTGATGGGGCCGATGTGCTTGTGGCGGATCACGCCCGCCTTGTCGATGATGAAGGTCTCGGGCACACCATAGACGCCGAAGTCGATGCCGATGCGGCCCTCATGATCGAACAAGGATTCAACATAAGGGTTGCCGCCATCACGCAGCCAGGCCAGGCCATCCGGGCGCTCGTCCTTGTAGTTCAGGCCATAGATGGGCACGACGTTGCGGCGCGCGAATTCAACCAGCACAGGGTGCTCCTGCCTGCAGGCGCCACACCACGATGCCCACACATTGAGCATCCAGACCTTGCCCAGCAGGTCTTCCTTACGCAGGCTGCGGCTGGTGTCGCTCAAGGCGGGCAGATTGAAGGCGGGCGCGGGCTTGCCGATCAGGGGGGAGGGGACTTCGCGCGGGTCACGTTTGAGGCCCAGGCCGAGGAACACGGCCAGCGTCAGGAAGATGCCCAGCGGCAAGAGGAAGCGTTTCATGCTGTGGCTCCTGTTGCTGTGGGTGTGGAGCGCTCAACCGGCTTGCGGACTCGGTAGCGTCGGTCACTGGCTGCCATCATGCCGCCGATGGCCATGATCAGGCAGCCTCCCCAGATCCAGTCCACAAAAGGCTTGTGATAGACGCGGATGATCCACTCGCCCGTCTCCAGTTGTTCACCCATCGACACATACAGGTCACGCGTGATGCCTGCATCAATGGCGGCTTCGGTCATGGGGTTGCTCTGCACCTTGTAGATGCGCTTTTCGGGGTAGAGGGTGCTCACCGTCTTGCCATTGCGTGTGATGCGCATCTCACCACGGGCTGCCACGAAGTTCGGGCCTTGCACCTCGCGCACATCCTGCAGCTGGAAGACATAGCCGCCCACCTCGGTGGTGTCGTGCAGCTTCATCTTCACATCGCGTTCTGTCTCGTAGGTGCGCACCATGCTGACGCCAAACGCAAAGGCAGCCACACCCAGGTGGGCCACGATCATGCCGGCCATGGCCAGAGGGATCTTGCGCCAGCCCTTTTCGTGCAGGTCCACCGCGATGGAGGCCACGATCCAGAAGGCCATCCACAAGCCGATGGAGGTGCCCAGCGAGATCTTGCCGGCCAGCCATTGCGTGGCCAGCGCCGCCACGATCGACACCGCCAGCGCCCAGCGCAGTCGCACGGCCAGATCAGGCAGCTCGGCTTGCTTCCAGCGTGCCAGCGGGCCCACCCCCATCAGGAAGACCAGTGGCGTCATCAGCGGCACGAACACCGTGTCGAAGTAGGGTGGTCCCACCGAGATCTTGCCCAGCCCCATGGCATCGAGGAACAGCGGGTAGAGCGTGCCCAGCAGCACCGAGCCCATGGCCACGATCAACAGCACGTTATTGGCCAGCAGCATGGATTCTTTGGAGACCAGGCCGAAGCGCTGGCCCAGGCCCACGGTGGGCGCACGCCAGGCATACAAAGTGAGTGATGCGCCGATCACCACCACCAGGAAGGTCAGGATGAACGCGCCTCGCAGTGGGTCGGTGGCAAAGGCATGGACGGACGACAGCACGCCCGAGCGGACCAGGAAGGTGCCCAGCAGCGACAGCGAGAACGCCGTGATGGCCAGCAGCACCGTCCAGTTCTTGAAGCTGCCGCGCTTCTCGGTCACGGCCAGCGAGTGCATCAAGGCCGTGCCAGCCAGCCAGGGCATGAAGGAGGCGTTTTCAACCGGATCCCAGAACCACCAGCCACCCCAGCCCAGCTCGTAATAGGCCCACACGCTGCCCAGCATGATGCCAATCGTCAGGCAGATCCAGGCGGCAATCGTCCAGGGGCGCGTCCAGCGGGCCCAGGTGGCATCGAGTTGGCCGCCCAACAGGGCCGCAATGGCGAAGGCGAAGGCCACGGAGAAGCCCACATAGCCCATGTACAGCATGGGCGGGTGCGCCACCATGCCGGGGTCCTGCAGCAGCGGGTTCAGGTCTCGGCCATCCAGCGCCATGGGCAGCAGGCGCTCGAACGGGTTGGAGGTTGCCAGCATGAACAGCAGGAAGCCGAAGCTGATCATGCCCATCACGGCCAGGATGCGGGCCAGCACGGCTTGCGGCAGGTGCTGGCTGAATTGCGCCACAGCCAGCATCCAGAAGGACAGCATCATCACCCACAGCAGCAGCGAGCCTTCGTGGCCACCCCAGACACCAGCGATGCGATAGGGCAGTGGCAGCGCGCTGTTGGAGTTGGAAGCCACGTACAGCACCGAAAAATCATGGCGGATGAAGCTGGCCATCAGGGCGATGAAGGCCGCGCCGATCAGCACGAAGAGCACGCGCGCCAGCGGTCGGGCCAGGCCCATCAGGGCGGCATCATCCTTGTAGGCGCCCCACAATGGCATGGCCGACAACAGCATGGAGACGGCGAGCGCCAGCACCAGCGCGATCTGGCCCAGTTCGGGAATCATTTGTGCTCCTTGTGTTGGCCGGCTTCGATGCGGGCGTTGGCGTCGGCCGCGCGCTTGAGGGCTTCGGCGGCTTCGGGCGGCATGTAGTTCTCATCGTGCTTGGCCAGCACCTCTTGCGCAACGAACACGCCGTCCGTGCCCAGCTTGCCTTGCGCCACCACGCCTTTGCCTTCCTTGAACAGGTCGGGCAGGATGCCCTGATAGCGCACGGGCACCTTGCGGAAGGTGTCGGTCACCACGAAGTTGACCATCACGCCGTCTCGCGTCACCGAGCCTTTTTCAACCAGACCACCAAGGCGGAAGGTGCGGTCCAGCGGGGCCTCCTTGGCCACGATCTGCGAGGGCGTGAAGAAGAACACCAGGTTCTTCTGAAAGGCGTTGAGGACCAGTGCGGCCGCGATGCCCAGGATGGCCAGGCCACCCAGGATGAGCATCAGGCGCTTCTTGCGGGGTGTCATCTTATGTATCCTCTTGTTCGCTGCGGCTGGCCAGCTGGGCATGGCGCCAGGCCTGGCGTCGGCGATGGGTGGCCATCAGCGGCTCGACCAGCATGCACAGCAAGGTGACGCCATAGGCGCCCCAGATGTACAGGCCGTAGCCGTCCATGGCGATGAAGTCGGAAAAGCTCTGCCATTGCGACATGGTTCATTCACTCCTGGCGACCGTTCTGATGACCATGGACGAGCGCTTGCACCCACTGGGTCTCGCTTTCGCGCTCCAGCACGATGGCCCGCGTGCGGGTGAAGACCACGGCAAAGGCGTAGGCCCAGAAGGCGATGGTCATGAGCAGCATGGCGGTGAGCATGGTCGAGGCCATGGTGGGGGCGGCCGTCATGCTGATGGACGCGCCCTGGTGCAAGGTATTCCACCAGCGCACCGAGAAATAGATGATGGGCACGTTGATGGCACCAACCAATGCAATCAGGGCGCCAGCGGCATCGGCACGGCGCGGGTCATCGATGGCTTCGACCAGGGCCATGTAGCCCAGGTACAGAAAGAGCAGGATCAGCTCGGAGGTGAGCCTGGCATCCCAGACCCACCAGGCGCCCCAGGTGGGTTTGCCCCAGAAAGCGCCGGTCCACAGCGCGATGAAGGTGAACAGGGCACCCGTGGGCGCAATCGCGCGGGCCAGCATGGAGGCCAGCCTCACCTTGAAGGCCCAGCCTGTGGCAGCCCAGAAGGCCATGGCCATGTACAGCACCATGGACATCCAGGCAGCAGGCACGTGGATGAAGATGATGCGGTAGGACTGACCTTGCTGAAAATCCGTCGGCGCGACGATGAAGCCCATGTACAGGCCTGCCGCGCTCATCAACAGGCAGACGGCCCATAACCAGGGCATGAGGGCCCCGGCCAGGCGTTCGAACTTCGAGGGCGCGGCGAAAGTGGTCCAGTTCAGCTTAGACATCCATCAATCCAGTGCAATCTTGAGCGCAGCGGCGGTCGCCCAGGGGGCGCCCAACAAGGTCAGTAGCAACAGCGCACCTAGCAGGGACAAGTGGCCTTCCGGCGAGAGCCCCGCAGAGACCGCCACCACGGCCCCCGCCCCGAAAATCAGCACGGGCACGGCCAGTGGCAGCACCAGCAGCACGATCAGCATGCCACCGCTGCGCAGGCCCAGCGTCAGGGCCGCGCCCACGCCACCCAGCAGGCTGAGGACCGGCGTGCCCAGCAGGAGGCTGAGCACGAGGGTGGCCAATTGTCCTCCTTGCAGGTCGAACAGCAGGCCCAGTACGGGCGATGCCAGCACCAGGGGCAGGCCATTGATGCTCCAGTGCGCCATGGCCTTGGCCAGGGTGAGGCCCGGCAGTGACTGGCCAGACAGCAGCATCTGCTCCAGGCTGCCATCTGCAAAGTCCGATCCATACAGGCTGCCCAGGGACAGCAGCGAGGCCAGCAGTGCACACACCCACACCACGCCAGGGGCGATGGTGCGCAGCGTCTGGGGTTCCGGTCCCACACCCAGGGGGAACAGGCTGGCCGCCACGATGAAGAACACCAGGGGCAGCAGGGCCTCCACCCGGCGGCGCATGGCCAGCTTCCAGTCTCGCAGGATCAAAGGCCACATGCTGCTCAACCCTTCCGCACCAGACTGAGGTCCAGCTCGATGGCCCCAGGCAGGGACAGCGCCTGGTGACTGGTCAGGATCACGGCGCCCCCGTTCTGACAGTGCTGCTGGATCAACTTGTTGAGCGTGGTGATGCCTTGATCGTCCAACGCGTCAAAAGGTTCGTCCAGGATCCAGAGCTTGCTGGAGGCAGACAGACACAGCCGAGCCAGGGCCACCCTGCGCTTCTGCCCCTGTGACAAGGTACGCACAGGCGAAAGCCGTTGCCTGTGCACACCCATGTGGGTCAGCGCCTCGGTGCAGGTCTGATCGTCAAAGGGCAGATCGTGCAGGCGCAGCAGGAAGCTCAGAGCTTCGATGGCGTTGAGGTCGTCCTTGAGCCCATGCTGGTGACCGATGTAGGCCAGGGGCACGGGGCGGTCGATCTGGCCGTCGGCGGCTTGTGACAAACCCGCCAGCAGCCGCAAGAGGCTGGTCTTGCCTTGCCCATTGGGCCCGCGCACCCACAGCAGCTGGCCAGGCATGACCGCCATGTGCAGATGTGCAAAAAGCAGCCGACCACCGCGCCGACAGGCCAGATCCTGGGCGTGCAGGTGCACCGGAGTGTGATCAGTAGTCGTAGCGGTAGCCAAGGAAGTAGGTGTAGCGGGTGCTTTGGTCGTTGTTGGCCACGCCTTCGGTGCGCGTGTAATCCACATTCAGGTTGGATTCCAGCGTGACGGAGGGCCGAGGCTTGAATGATGCCTTCAAACCGGGGCCCCATGCTACCGTGGTGATGTTCAGTCCCGTTGTGGTGTCCTGGCTGATGTTGCGTTGCCAGCGCAGACCGGGCTCCAGCTGCCAGGTATCTGTCAGTGGCGTCATGTTGTTGTAGTTGAGCATGTAGGTTTTGATCTGCTTACCCCGCATCAACGAAACGGTGAACACATTCGTGTCGCGTGCCGAGTACAGGTTGGAGCCGATGGCCAGCAGGCTCAAGGTCTTGGACAGACCGCTGGCGGCCTGCCCTTGCGGCAAGACGGCGTTGGGGGCGATGGCGCCTGTGCGATTGAAATCGAGTGTGGCACCGGTCTGCCATTGCGGCGAAACCGGCGTCGTGACGGACAGCATCGAGTGTGTCCAGTAAGACGTGTTGGCGCGTACCAGTTCCCTCAACTGATCGACGGTGTAGCCCCGGTTCTTCAGATCGGTGATGGTTTGAGGGATGATGCCCGCGTCCGTGAACTCCTGGTACTGGAAGAACAAGGTCTGGCTGAGCGATGCGGGCGCCAGGCTGCGGCGCTCATAGGTCGCCAGGACCGTCGTGTTGTCCTCCGCCGTGTAAGTGCCCTGCAGGCTCACCACGTTGATCTTCTTGAAGATGACGTCGTAGTCCGTGGAGGCCATCAATGACGAGCTCTGCGTGAAGTAACGCAGGTCGGCGCCCGTTGCGCGACGGTCCACCTCGCCATCGATGTTGCGCTGCAGGACGAACAGGGAGGCACCCATATTAGGCGTGAGCGCATCGGCGTCAATCGAGGTGCCGAAGAACTGCCGTTTGGCTGCACCCAGCTTGTCCGTCGGTTGGCCTGCCGCGGCCGATACCTTCCACTTGGGCCTGAAAGCGTAGCTGCCTGAGGCGCCGTCATAGCGGCCTTCGCCGCCCCACATGGCAGATTGGCGACCCAGTCTGCCACGCAAGCCATTCTTGAGCCCCTGGTAGTCGAAGTAGGCGGCGTTCAGTCGGTTGCGGTCGCGGGACTTGCCCTTGAGTTGGGCATCGCTGAGCATGTTGTAGTCGAACTGATCGCGGAACACCAGTTTGATGTCACGGTCAGCGTCGCGGGAGCGCCAGGTGGTGTCGACGTTGGTGGACAGCAGGCGCTGATCGGTCGTGCTGATGGGCGCCTTGCTCCGGTTGTTGATCTCGTCCGCTGACAGCAGCGTGCCATCCGTGTCTCGCACGGCTTGTGTGGCCGTGGTGGACTTGCCGCCGTAGTAGTACTGAGAGATAGAGCCCGTGGTGGTGATCGCGCCTTCCGGTGTCTTGATGGACTCGATGGTGGGCACCAGCTTCAGATCGGCAGGCTGTATCCCGGCCAACAAGCCTTTGACACGCTCTGCGCCAGGCCCGCTGGGGTATTGCTTGAGATAGGATTCGAACTCCGCCTGCGCCTTGGCCTGTTCGCCCTGAGACAGCCGCACCATGCCCAGCAACTCCTGCGCATCCGGCGTGACGGCGGTGGCCGGCAGATCGAGCAACTGGTTGAGCAACCTGATGGCTTCTTCCGGCTTCTGTTGTTCGTAGGCCTGGCGCGATTGATCCAGCAGGTCGCGGGCTTGCTGATCGGCGGTGGCAGCGGGCGCTGTCGCCTGGCCTGGCGCTGATGCTTTGCTGGCAGTGGCGTCGCCCAGCTTGACAATCACCGCGGCGGGAAAGCGCGACAGTTGTTTCATCGCCGCTTCCGCCTCTGCCAGGGTGCTGAAATAGCCCAGATCCATTTCGTGGACCTGTTTGCCGTCCACCACCCGGCGAGCCGTGAACACCTGGTAGTTCTGCAGTGATTGCGGGATGGGCGCATCGATTTCCAGCTTGGGGTCAGCCGAACGAGCCAGCGCGATCACGTAGCGCTGACTGGGCATCCGCTCTTCCTGTGCTTTACCGGTGATGGGCTTGACGGCCGAGCCCAGACCCTCGAGCACGACTTCGATGCTGCGGTCGCCCTTGCCGGCGCGCACCTTGAAGTTGCCGGCCTGGCTGAACGAGATCACCAGGCGGCGGTTGATGTCGTCGAGCTTGTCCGTGCGAACGGGCTCGTCGGAGATGGTGATGACAGGCAGACCATCCACCTTGACGATACGGCGCTCGCCTGCCACGAAGCCCGGGTCGATATCGGTCAGACGAAGTTGGTAGTAGGCCTGGGTCAGGTCCCGGGTTCGCGACGCGGTGGTGCGCAGGACGCTCACTGGCGTGCTCAGGCGGATCTGCACGACGGCATGGTTGCCCTCTCGGCGCAAATCAACCTCATCCAGCATTTCGGCGTGCAGCAGCGAACAGGCGGGGAGCGCAAGCAGGGTGGCCAGCCATCTGGCGCGGTGGGTGGACTTCATGGTCATACGGGATACGGGTATCAGTCCCAGTTGCGATAGGTGTTGCCTTTGTTGCCCAGAGGCCGATGGCAACCGGATTGAGAGCAATCGGTGACACCTGTTCTTTGCTGGTGTGTCAGCGACTTGCGTTCCATGGAGCCCTGGTAGGCGGTGCCGGCGTTATGGCAGGCATAGCACCAGCCCGAGCCACTGCCCATGCTGTTGTTGTGGTTCATCACGGCGGTGCCGAAACCGCCCGGGTTGGTGCTGGTGTGACACGCCTTGCAGTCCATGTTGACCCCGTTGAGCAACTGCGCTTCAGGGATGTGGTTGTTGGGCTTGGCGGTGGCACCCCAGCCCGCATGCGCTGGCGTGTGGCAGGTCTTGCAAGACTGCGCGCTCATGGCAGTGTGATTGGTGGTTACGCTGGTAGCCCAGGCTTGCTGGGACTTGTGGCAGCTGTCGCACTTCACGCCCCCGACCTGGAGGGGGATGTGGTTGCCGGGCTTGCCGGTAGCCGTGCTGCCGTTGTGGCAGTTGTCGCAGGTGCCCGTGCCCACGGCATTGGTCGGTGCGTGGGTGTAGACCACGTTGCTCCATGACGCGGTGGACTTGTGACAGGACTCGCAGCCGCTGCTGATGCCCGCATGCACGGCATTGTTGGGCTTGCTGGTCAGGCCATAGGCGGCGCTCAAGTGACAGGTCGAGCATTGGCCAACGATGCTGACGTTGGCGTGGAAGCGGCCCGGGCTCCAGCTGCTGTAGCCACTCTTGTGGCAGGTGTCGCAATTGGTGATGGCAGCGCCCGCCAGCGATTGGTAGGCGATGTGGTTGGATGGGCGGCCGTCTGCAGGTGGAAAGGCCCCGGAGTGGCAGGTCGAGCAGGCGTTCGTGACGGTGACCTGGGTGTGGTTCCACTTGGTAGGCGTCCAGCCGGTGGTGTTGTGGCAGCTGTAGCAGTTGGCGGTCACCGGGATGTGGCTGCCAGGCTTGCCCGTGGTTGCACTGCCGTTATGACAGCTAGCGCATTGCGTGGTCGAATTGAACAGGCTGTGGTTCACCTTGGCGCCTGCCCAGCGGCTGGTGTTGTGGCAGGACTCGCAGCCGCCGGTCACGGTGCTGTGCACGGCGTTGGCTGGCTTGCTGGTCAGTCCATAGACTGCTGTCAGGTGGCACGAAGCACATTGCCCGACGATGCTGACGTTGGCGTGGAAGCGGCCGGAGTTCCAGCTGCTGTAGCCACTCTTGTGGCAGGTGTCGCAGTTGGTGATGGCGGCACCCGCCAGCGATTGATAGGGGATGTGGTTGGAGGGGCGCCCGTCAGCCGGCGGGAAGGCACCCGAGTGGCAGGTCGAGCAGGCATTTGTGACGGTGACCTGCGTGTGGTTCCACTTGGTGGGCGTCCAGCCCGTGGTGTTGTGGCAGCTGTAGCAATTGGCGGTCACGGGGATGTGGCTGCCGGACTTGCCTGTGGCCGCACTGCCGTTGTGGCAGCTTGCACACTGTGTGCTCGCATTGAACAGGCTGTGGTTCACCTTGGCCCCAGCCCAGCCACTGGTTTTGTGGCAGGACTCGCAACCGCCTGTGACCGTGCTGTGCGTGGCCGTGTTGGGCTTGCTGGTCAGCCCATAGGCCGACGTCAGGTGGCACGATGCACATTGCCCGACGATGCTGACATTGGCGTGGAAGCGGCCCGGGTTCCAGCTGCTGTAGCCACCCTTGTGGCAGGTGTCGCAGTTGGTGATGGCGGCACCCGCCAGCGATTGATATGGGATGTGGTTGAACGGGCGGCCATTGGCTGGCGCGAACGAGCCGGAGTGGCAGGTCGAGCAGGTACCCGCGACCAGCGTTTGTGTGTGATTCCAGTTGGTGGGCTTCCAGCTGTTGACACTGTGGCAGCTGATGCAATTGGCCGTGACAGGGATGTGGTTGGCTGCCTTACCGCTGGCGGTCGCGCCGTTATGGCAGGACGCGCAGTTGGTGCTGCTGTTGAAGCCACGGTGATCGGGCCTGGCGCCGTTCCAGTTGCGGGTGTTGTGGCAGGAGTCGCAACTGGCGCGCGTGGCGATGTGGTTGCCGGATTTGCCTTGGGTGCGGACCCCATCGTGACAGGTTTGGCACGCCGTGCCGGGCGGGATGCCTGTGGTGTGACTGAAGCGCGGATTGCTGAAGGACTGCGTGCCGTGGCAGCTGTCGCAGCCCTGCATCGACGAGTTCGTCGGAATGTGGGTGGGCGGTATCACCACATTGGATCTGGCCTGACGCGAGCCCTGTGTGTGGCAGGTCTGGCAGTCTCTGGGGGTGCCTCTGAAGATGCCGTTGGTGTGGCAGCTTTCGCAGCGCTGGGTGGCGTGGGCGCCATTCAGCGGGAACCCGGTTTTGAAATGATCGAACTTGCTGTTGGCTGCGCTCTGGGCTTCAGCCCGCCCCGGCACCACGCCCAGCACCACGCACATGACCAGCAGCAGCAAGAACGCTGCCTCGCGGTACCAGGTGTGAGCGTGCGGGGAGGGTGTCATGAGTCAACGGCGGGGACGACCTACTTCTACTGCCAACTGCAAAATGTGAGAACTGCACATTTATTGTACGGTATCCGTCCTGCTGTAGCACCGAGTGTTTTTCAAGTTGTTTCCAGTCTTTTGTGCTGTGGCACTGCTCGCAGCGCCCGCCAAACTGGCCGTCATGGGTGTCGTCCTTCTGGTGGCAGTCGATGCAGCGTTGGCCTGTTTCGGCAACCGCCTTGCCGGCGGGGGCTGCCTGGGTGTGACACGCTTCACACTTCACGGTGCGGTGGGCGCCGGTTAGTGGGTAGTTTGTTTGCCGGGCATGGTTGAAGTCCCAGGATTTCCAGTGACGGGTGTTGTGGCAACTCTCGCAACGGGTACCCAAACGGGCCTTGTGCTGGTCGTCTTTTCGGTGGCAGGCGACGCATTCGCGCTGCGCGTCCTTGAAACGCTTTGTTACGTGGCAATCTTTGCATTCAACACGTCCATGGCTACCGGTTAAGGGGAACCGTGTCTTGCCGTGGTCGAACACGGTCGCCTTCCAGTCCTTGTCGCCATGGCATTGCTCACATTGCTGGCCCTGTGTGCCTTCGTGCTTGTCGTCCTTCTTGTGGCAGGCGAAGCAGCTCATCGCGGTGTTGCGGAAGGCTTTCAGGTCGCCCTTGTGGCAGTCGCTGCACCTGATCTGGCTGCGAGCGTGGGCATTGCGCAAGGCAAAGCGGGTCTTGTCGTGGTCGAAGCGGCCCGCCGTGGCGCGCCAGTCGCGTTCGGAGTGGCAATCCACGCAGGTCTTGCCCAGTGTGCCCTCGTGCTTGTCATCCTTTTTGTGGCACGAGAAGCAGTCCATGGGCGCCTCCTTGTACATGGCGCTCTTGTGGCAGTCCGAGCAGCTCGCCTTGCCGTGCTTGCCCAGCAGCGGGAAGCGCGTTTTGTCGTGGTCGAAACGAGGCGGGTCTTTCCAGCCGCTTTCGCTGTGGCAGGAGGCGCAGTCCTTGCCCAGACTTTCCTTGTGCTTGTCGTCCTGCCTGTGGCAATCCCAGCATGGCTCGGGCAGCTTCTGTTTGTACAGCGGGCCGGTGTGGCAGTCGGTGCAGGCGGTCTTGCGGTGCTTGCCGCGCAAGGCGTAAGAGGTGTCGGTGTCGTGGTTGAAGTCGATGGCCTTCCATAACTTGGCGCCGTGGCAGGTCTCGCACTTGCCGCCGAACTGGCCTTTGTGCTCGTCTTCCTTCTTGTGGCAAGCAACGCAGGTCTTGGGCGTGTCCTTGAAGCGGCCATTGGCGTGGCAGTCATCGCACTTGGCCTTGGTGGCGTGCTTGTCTTCCAGCGCGAAGTGGGTCTTCTTGCCGTGGTCGAAGTCGGTGGTTTTCCAGCCGATTTCGCTGTGGCAGTCCGAGCACTTGCCGCCAATGCCGCCTTTGTGTGCATCGTCTTTCTTGTGGCAGCTCAGGCATTCGCCGGCGGCTTGCCAGTACTTCTTGCTGCTGGTGTGGCACTTGTCGCAGGCCACATCCAGGTGTTTGGCCTTAAGCAGGTAATCCGTCTGTTTGTGGTCAAAGCGTTTGGTGTCGAGCGCCACGATACGGGCCTGGCGCCCCTTGTGGTCGGTGTGGCAGTTGCGGCAGGTGGCGTCGGGCTTCTGGCGGCCATGGAAGCCTGTACGGGCCTTCATGTCCTGGCCGACCTCCTTGTGGCAGACCACGCACTGGGCGTCCTGGCCCTTTGGGTTGAAGCGCACATGGCAGTTGGCGCATTCATGTTCGACCTTGGCGTGGCCGCTGATGACATCACCCGGCGCCAGCACCGATTCGATCGATTGCGCATGGGCGGGCCCGCCCAGTACCAGCAGGAGCAAGGCAAGCAGCAGCAGGCCCAGGTGCAGCCAGCGTTTTGGATTCCGGGGCATCACCAAGGCCTGATCAGGTCGAGCGGATCAATACGCATGCACCGCCACGACATGGAAGATCGCGCACAGCACCATGATCCACACGAAGGGCACATGCGCCACGTGCCACATGGAAAACAAGCGCTCGAAGGTCTGGAACTGGGCGGCACGCTGCACCGACAAGGCGTAGCTGTCGATCTGCTCGCAGCAGCTGCGGTAGCGGGTGAGCGCTTGTTGCTTGCTCCACTTCTTGTCGGCCACCGCCTGCTTGATCAACTGTTTGACGTCGGCCTTGCATTGCTGGGCCACGCGTTGGCGCTGGATGGGCAGCACGAACAAACGCCACAGGTGCCGGGCTCCCTGATTGGCGCCATCAACCAGGGTTTGCCGCTCGAAGGCCTGCATGGCCTGCAGCACGCCGGGCATGCTCTGGAACTGGGTGTCTGCGGCCTGTTGTTCCTGGCCCATGGCGCTACGCAGGCTGGCGAGGGTGGCTTTTTCGCCGCGCAGATCGGCATGCAGGCGAACATACAGGAAGCGCCCGATCACCCCGCTGAGTGCCACGATGATCATGGCAAACAGCGCCACGGCGGCGTTGGTGGAGCCAATGTGGAAGGTGGAGTGCAGCAGGATCAGCCAGGGCCCCAGGATGCCCAGCACCATGTGGGCCGCAAACCAGTACTTCGAGGCGCCCCAGCTGTAGGTGACGCGCCAGCGCTTGCGCAGGGGGTAGGTGAAAAGCAGCAGCATCGAGACACCGCCCGCCACGCCCAGCCAGTAGCCCGTTTGCGACCAGGAAGTGAACCAGCCTTGGGCCGAGATCCACCACGCCGCCAGCGTCAGCGCCGTGATGGACAGGTAGATGAGCAGGTCAGTGCGCAAGCGCGCCTGAACCTGCGGTGCCTGTTGCCCGAGCGTGCTGCGCCCAGGTGGTGTGGCGCCAGGGGTGACGGTGGAGGTTGTGGCGCTCATGGGGGCCCGATTTCACTGCTTGACGGCCCGTTCGGGCGGTGCAAAAAATTCTATCGACAGTGTATGGTTGAAAATGTGCAATTTGCACACGTTTAACATCGCTTACATGAAATCCGGTTGAAGCCATCATCCGGATCGAGTCTGCTTCGGTGTGTTGTTGCCTGCCTTGTTGTCCCATGTTGATTCCTGCTTACCTGACTTTGTATGGTGGTGTTGCTGCCCTGGCCGTGGGTGTGCACCTGGTGCTGAGGCAACGCCGTCGCAAGGCGGATGCGGCTGCGCTGGCGGAGGCCAGCCAGGCTGGCCTGAACCAGCCCGCCTCTCTGCACCCGGTGGTCGATCCCACTCGGTGTTTTGGCTCCGGCGCCTGCGTCAAGGCCTGCCCGGAGGAGGCGCTGGGCATCGTGGACGGCAAGGCCACACTGGTGAATGCGTCTGCGTGCATCGGGCATGGGGCCTGTGTCACGGCCTGCCCGAGTCAGGCCTTGTCACTGGTTTTTGGCACCTCGGAGCGCGGGGTCGAGATTCCCGTGCTGAGCAAGGAGTTCGAGACCAATGTGCGCGGCATCTTCATTGCTGGCGAACTGGGCGGCATGGGGCTGATCCGCAAGACCACGGAGCAAGGTCGCCAGGCCATGAACGGCGTGCGCCAGCGTGTGGCAGAAAGCCGCGCCGATGCGCCGCTGGATGTGGTCATCGTGGGCTCTGGCCCGGCCGGCATCTCGGCGGGCTTGAGCGCCTTGCAGCACAAGCTGCGCTACCGCATCCTGGAGCAGGAGGATTCGTTGGGGGGCACGGTGTACCACTACCCGCGCAAGAAGGTGGTGATGACGGCGCCAGCCAAACTGGACCTGGTGGGCAGCATGAGCCTGGGCACCGAGGTGGCCAAGGAGGCCTTGCTGAGCTTCTGGCACGACGTGGTCGGCAAGACCGGCCTGAGCTTCCAGTTCGGCGAGCGCCTGGAAGGGATCGACCCGCAAGCGGACGGCAGCTTCATCGTGCGCAGCAGCAAGGGCGAGCACCACACCAAAGCCGTGTTGCTTGCCTTGGGCCGACGGGGCTCGCCCCGCAAGCTGGATGTACCCGGTGAGGAGCGCAGCAAGGTGGTGTACCGCCTGATCGACGCCGAGCAATACCGTGGCCAGCGCATGCTGGTGGTGGGCGGGGGCGACAGCGCCATGGAGGCCGTCATCGACCTGGCGCAACAACCTGGCTCGCAGGTGACGCTGTCCTACCGCAGTCAGGCCTTTTCGCGCGTGAAGGAGAAAAATCGCCAGCAGCTCAAGCAGCTGCAGGACGAGGGCCGCATCCTGGTGTGGCTGCAATCACAGGTGCTGCGCATTGAAGACGATCACGTGGTGCTGCGCACCCAGGATGGCGAGCAGACCTTGCGCAATGACGGCGTGATCATTTGCGCAGGCGGCGTGCTGCCGACGCCTTTGTTGCAGGCCATCGGCATACGCATGGAGACCAAGTACGGCACCGCCTGAGCGGCTGGCCACTCAGGTTGGATCCTGAAACGCCTGCTGCCTGAAGGTCAGCACCAGCGTGTCGCGCCAACCGTGTTCGCCAATCGGCTGAATCGGCGTGGACTCGTGGATCACCCGCTCGTCATCGAGCAGCAGGGTGCTCCAGGGTTCGGTCAGCGTGAAGCGCACGCCATGCGGGCCATCGGCTTCGAACACGCGCGTTTCACCGCCTTTGACCTGGTGACGCTCCAGCATCAACACGGCCACGAAGTCCACGCCATCGCGGTGGGCGCCTTCGGGCGTGGGGCGGCCGATGCCGCCGGTCGTGTCCACGCGGAACTGGTGGGCTTCGATGAACCAGGTCGGCACAGGCTTGGTTTCGGCCAGCAAGCCGCCAAGGTGTTTGAGCAGGGCTTGCCACACGGGGTGGGCACAGATGGCTGGTTCGATGGCTTGGAACATGCGTTCGAAGCCACCGTGCAGGGCGTTGTAGGTCACCGGCTGCCAGTGCGCGCGGTGGGGCGTCTGGGTCAGTTCGCCTGTGGCGGTGTCCAGGCGGAAGCAGCTGTGACGGCGAAAGCGGTAATGGCCGCCATCACGCAGGTGTTGATCAGGTGGGAGGTCGTTCCAACTGGCATGCACGGCATTGGCGGTGGCCAGATCGGTGTGCAGCGCGGCAAGCAGGGTGGCGGCGTTGATCACGGCCCAGCCCTGCTTGCGCAGTGTGGCAGGGACCTGATCCAGCGAATTCGGGTTCAAGGCATCCATCCCGCAATCCTCGCATGAATGCGGCGCCCCGCCTGGTGGCAGGGCTTGAGGTCGGTCAACGGTCAACGGTCAAGCAGGACGAACAGGGCGTGGCTTGCCGTTCTGATCGATGGCCACATAGGTCAGGTTCGCTTCGGTGACCTTGACCAGGATGGGGTCCGACGGGCGGCGTTCGGCCCAGGCCTCGACGTGGACGGTGATCGACGTGTTGCCAATGCGGGTAACACGCGCATAAAGCGTCAGCAGGTCACCGACCGACATCGCATTGCGAAAAACGAACTCATTGACGGCGATGGTGGCGATTCGGCCGCGCGAGATGCGCCCGGGCAGCACGCAGCCTGCCAGGTCCACCTGGGACATGATCCAGCCGCCGAAGATATCGCCGTTGCCATTGGCGTCGGCGGGCATGGGCATGACGCGCATGACCAGTTCCATTTCCGGGTGCAAATCGGGCGGCGTCAGCAGGGTGTTCGGGGATGGGGATACGGTCATGGGCAATCCGGTCGACAATCGACCTCTACAACATCAGACAAAGCATTGTTCCTTAAATGCGCCGCTTCGCACACGCACCCGTTCCCGAAAACCCGAACTCCGGCACGAATAGCCCCCGTTCGGACCGTGACACCCTGGCCCGCCTGTGGCCCTATCTGTGGGCTTACAAGGGCCGCGTGGTGCTGGCGCTGGCTTTCATGATCGGCGCCAAGGTGGCCAATGTGGGCGTGCCCTTGCTGCTCAAGAACCTGGTGGACAAGCTGGCGCCCCATCCCAGTGCCGCCCAGGTCATGCTGGCCGTGCCGGTTGGCCTGCTGGTGGCCTACGGGCTGTTGCGGCTGTCGACCTCGCTGTTCACCGAGTTGCGAGAACTGGTGTTTGCCAAGGCCACCGAAGGTGCCGCGCGCAGCATATCGCTGCAGGTGTTTTCGCACCTGCATGCCTTGAGCCTGCGCTTTCACCTGGAGCGCCAGACCGGCGGCATGACCCGCGACATCGAGCGCGGCACGCGCGCCGTGCACTCACTGATCTCGTACTCGCTCTACAGCATCGTGCCCACGCTGATCGAGGTCACACTGGTGCTGACCCTGCTGGGTACGAAGTTCGACATGATGTTTGCCTGGATCACGCTGGCGGCATTGGTGGTCTACATCGCCTTCACGGTGACCGTCACGCAATGGCGCACGCGCTTTCGGCGTGAGATGAACGAGCTCGATTCCAAGGCGCATTCGCGTGCGATCGATTCGCTGCTCAATTACGAGACCGTCAAGTACTTCAACAACGAAGACTTCGAAACCCGCCGTTATGACGAAGCGCTGGAGCGTCTGCGCCAGGCTGGTGTGAAGACACAGCAGACCCTGTCTCTGCTCAATACGGGGCAGCAGACCATCATCGCCATCGGCCTGATCGCCATGCTGTGGCGCGCAACCGATGGCGTGGTCGAAGGTCGTATGACGGTGGGGGATCTGGTTATGGTCAATGCCTTCATGATCCAGCTCTACATTCCCTTGAACTTTCTGGGTGTGATCTACCGCGAGATCAAGCAAGCCCTGACGGATCTGGACAAGATGTTCACCTTGATGGAGCGTGATCGCGAAGTGGCCGATGCGCCTGATGCGAAACCCTTGCTGCTCAAGGACGGCCCCCATCACCCACCGTCCGTGCGTTTTGATCATGTCGAGTTCGCGTATGACCCGGCTCGCCCCATCCTGCATGACGTGAGCTTCGAGATCCCGGCCGGTCAGACGGTGGCGGTGGTGGGGCCTTCAGGATCGGGCAAGTCCACCCTTGCACGTTTGCTCTATCGCTTCTATGACGTGCAGGGGGGGCGCATCACGGTCAACGGCCATGACATCCAGCACCTCACACAAGACAGCCTGCGGCGCAACATCGGCATCGTGCCGCAGGACACCGTGCTGTTCAATGACACGGTGGCCTACAACATCGCCTATGGTCGCCCAGAGGCCACGCATGATGAAGTGATCGCGGCGGCGCAATCAGCGCGCATTCACGAGTTCATCAGCCACACGCCCAAGGGTTACGACACCATGGTGGGTGAACGGGGCCTGAAGCTATCGGGCGGCGAAAAGCAACGCGTGGCCATCGCCCGCACCTTGCTCAAGAACCCGCCCATCCTTGTGTTTGACGAGGCCACGTCGGCGCTGGATTCCGCCAACGAGCGGGCCATTCAGGCCGAGCTGTCTGCAGTGGCGCAAGGCAAGACCGTGCTGGTGATCGCGCACCGCCTGTCCACCATCGTGCATGCCCACGAGATCCTGGTGATGGAGCATGGCCGCATCGTCGAGCGGGGCACGCACCCCGCTTTGATGATCGCCAATGGCCAATACGCGCAGATGTGGCGTCTGCAGCAAGCAGGCGGTGAGCACACTACAGCCGGCTGATGGCCTCCAGGCAGGCTTGCTGAGCCGATTCGCTGCCGGATAGCAATGGAGACCGCACAGCTGGCGTGCCCAGGCCTTGTGCTGACAAGGCGACCTTGATCAACGCAGGATTGGGTTCGGCGAACAGCGCGCGAATCACCGGGCTGAGACGGTGATGCCATTGCCGACCCTCAACCAGTTGATCCGATTGGAGTGCCTTGAACATCGCCATGAAGGCCTGCGGGCACACCTGTGCCGCTGCCGTGATGGCGCCAGCGCCGCCCAGGCACAGGTTGTGAAAGATCTGCGCGTCCTCACCTGCCAGCACTTGCAGACGGCCATCAGCGATCAACTGCTGGGTCTTGTCCAGTGAGCCACCACAATCCTTGATACCGATGATGTGGGGGTGATCGGCCAGGGTCAGGATGGTGCGCAGGTCCATTGCCACACCGGTGCGGTAGGGGATGTCATACAGCACCAGTGGCGCGCGTGATCGATCCGCCAGATCGTTGAAATGCTGAACCAGTGCCGCTTGAGAGGGGCGCACGTAATAGGGGGCTGGGCTGAGCACGGCGTGCAAGGGCAGGGTGTTCAGATGGGTCAGCCGCGCATGCAAATGGCCCACGTGGTTGCCCGCCAGGCCGGCTATCACGGGCAGGCCTTGGGCCGCGTCCAGCACGGTGTTGAGCACGGCATCCTGTTCGGCATCGTCCAGCGCCGCGGCTTCGCCCGTGCTGCCCAGCGCGACCAGGCCGGTGACTTCCGCTTGCCGCAGGTGCTGAACCAGTCGGCGCAGCGCCGCGTGATCCACGCTGTGCGCAGCATCGTTGTGAAAGGGGGTGACGATGGCCACCCAGATCCCTGAAAGGTCAGACATGAATGAGATTCCCACGCGAAACAAACGACCGGTTTGAAGAACCGTCCGGATGGCGAGGGAGATGTCTGGTGGGGTGGGGCGCCAAAGCCCTGAACCGTTTGCAGGCTGTTTCCGTCGCTCATCTGACGGAAGCAGCTGCCCCGGTCAGACGAGCGGCTGTTTTTTGGCTTTGCTGGACACGCCTGCACCTTCGCTGGCGCGAAGGCAGTTGGAGGCGTTCAGGCGGATGTCCATGCCGTGCATTCTAGGGGAAAGTCTCAGTGCTTGCCATCCACCTGGATGAAGGGCACCGTGCCACCCGTCACGTTGGGCAGCTTGCCGTCCCACTTGCGAATGGCCTCGCGCTCGTTTTCGATGCGGCGCAGTGCCAGCAGGTCGGTGGTGATCTGCTGGCGTTGCAAGGCCAGGGCATCGGCTTCGGCGCGGGCGCTGGCCACCTTCTGCTTGGCCTCCACCTCGATGCGTTGCAGGTCGCGTTCGGCCTTGAGTTTCTCTTGCTCGGCCTTGACCTTGGCTTCGATGGCTTCCGCGAACGACTTGGAGAAGGCGAAGTTGACGATCGCGAACTCGTCGAGCAGCAGGCCGTGGCGCTGCATCTTTTCACGCAGCAAGGCGCCGATGGCATCGCGCACTTCCGTGCGACGCGACACCAGTTCTTCCGCTGTGAAGCGAGCTGTCACAGCCTTCACGGCTTCCTGTGCGGCGGGGATGATGATGCGGTCGGCCGCGATATCGGCGCTGGGGCCAATGTTGCGAAACACCGTGACCACTTCCTTGGGATCAAGGTGGTAGTTGATGGCAATGCGGGTGTGCACGGACTGCAGATCCTTGGAGGCCGCGTCACCTTCGCCTTCGCCCTTTTGCAGGCGCACGTCCATCATGTGCATGGATTGCGCCAGGGGGATGCGGAAGTGGATGCCCGGCGCGTAGACCTGATCTTCGGCGCGGCCGAAGGTGGTCATCACGCCCCGATCGCCCGCTGTGATCACGACGACAGGGCTCAGCAGGTACAGGCCGAACAAGACGAAGCCGGTTGCCGCTACCTTGCGGATCAGGCTCTGATTGTGGCTGGGGAAGTTATCAATAACGGGCATGAGGCCTCCTTCAATCTGTTTGCAGATGATTCTGGCACGGCCCAGGTTCGCGGATGAAACCCGTGATCATACCGATTGGCGTCAAATGAATTGCGATCAAGAATGCGGCTCATGCTGATCCGAACCTCGTCGCCACTTCATGCACCGCGCACGCTGCACGTGACGTATGCGCGCATGCTGCTGAGCCAGTTGCAGCAGGCCAGGCCAGATCTGTTGATGAACTTGAATCCGGATTGCTTGCGGCTGCTGGATGAAGTTGATCCCCTGGCGCGATGCACCTTGGCGGAGTGGCATGCCTTGATGGATCAGGTTGAGCACTTGCTGGAGATGCCCGATCTGGTGCCGCAACTGGCTGAGCAGTTCAAGCCCTGGCATGCCGGCTTGCTGGGTTTCACGTTGATGACCAGCGGCACGGTGGTCGAGATGGCCGCCTTGCTGCAGCGTTTTCACCACCTGCTCAACGATGTGTACCGGGTGGACCGAGGGCTGGACGGCGCCCGTTTTTATTTGCGTTTGAGTGCCACTTCCGGCGAGCGATCCAGGCGTCTGGCACGCTTGTCCTTGTCTGTCTGGGCCTTGCGCCTGCGCTGGTTGACGGGGCAGGCCACACTCAAGCTCGATGCCAGCTTTGAGGGGCCGGCGCCGGATGATGTGGCCCCGTATCGCCGTATCTTTGGTGGCGCCGTGCGCTTCGATCAGGAGCAGGACGCCATGTGGGGTGACGCCTCATGTGTCGACCTGCCCATCGTGTCGCGTGATACCTCCAGCCACAGCCTGCTGCAGAGCCAGGCCCTCAAGCAGCTGGAGCAACTGTCCAGACAGGAGGATCGTCTGGTCGACAAGGTGCAGTCCTTGATCCGCAGTCGGCTGGATTCGGGTGAGCTCAGCCTGGAAGACATCGCTGCGGCCTTGAAGATGCCCTCGCGGACCTTGCAGCGGCGGCTGGAAGAGGTGGGCGCCAACTTCAGGTTGATGGTCGATGAAGTCCGCAGGGCGCAGGCTGAGCACTACCTGAGCATGACCACGGTAACCCTGTCCGAACTGGCCGGGATGCTGGGCTTTGCCGATCACGCGAGTTTCAATCGGGCGTTCAAGCGCTGGACGGGTGTGTCGCCTGGTGCTTTCCGGCGCGCATCCCCGCTGCCCAAGGCCTGATCACGGTTTGTTGGTCCGCTGCGGCCGCTTCTGCCAGTCTTCCTGGGCTTGCTCGGCCTTTTCTTCCAGCGAGAGCTTGGGGTCGCTTTGTTTGCGCATCAATTCCAGCAACTCTTGCGCGGTCTTTTCTTCTTCGCCAAACAGGTTTTGAGCCAGTTCTTCGCCAAAGTACTGACGCCGCAAATCCTTGAGCCCATTGAACTGCCGGGTGGCATCGTCCAGTGCGCCTGTGTTTTGTTCAGGCGGGAAGGTCTGCGTGACGGCTTGCGCGTATTGCGCATATTTCTGGAACAGGTCCTTGAGTTCGCGTCGTGCCTGATCGGGCAGTTCGCTGGACTGGCTTTCCAGTTTGGCCCGGGCTTCGTCGCGGGGGAAGAGTGCATAGATGCGCTCGACATCCAGCCGTGTTTGCTGATCGATGGCGAGGCTGCCCTTGGCTGTGGCTCTGAATATGGGCAGGATCATGGTGTCCAGAGGAGTGGCCGGTTTGATGGCCTCTGTGCGTTGAAGGCCGGCGCTGGTCGCATCGGATGCGGGCTGAGCAGGCGTCGGGCTGCCGCGCCCGAACCAGGATGCGACGCCATCCAGGGTGCGGGGCGATTCACGGGGGGATGTGGTGGGGCTCAGGCTCCACAAGCCTGTTGCCATGAGGGCGGCGATCAGGGCTGATATCAGCCACCACTTCTTCTGTGACACCTTGAGAATCTCCTTGGCCACGCGCCATGAAAAAGGAGACCGGGGCAGTTGGGCGCCGGTCTCCAGCTTGCACCAGGTCAGGTGCTCAAGCCATCACAATCCCGTCAGAAGGGGCCGTTCGATACAAAGCTCGACAGGGCTGCATCCTGGCCATTGAGGAACGGGCTGTAGCGGGTGTCGCCATCGGCGAAGCGCTTGGTCCAGGAGATGTTGCTGTAGCTGGCCGGCTCGCTGGCCTTGGTGGGGAAGAAGTGATCAGCACCATTGATGACCGGCAGCATCTTGGGTGTGGTGGCCGGGATGGCGTCGTAGAACTTCTGCGAGTGACCGGAGACCGATGCCACCACATCAGAAGAACCGCCAATGATGGCCGCTGGCACCTTGTTGGCCTTCATCTTCGTGGTCGAGGTGTGCCACGGTGCGTAGGCCACGGCGGAGACAAGGCCCGGCGTCAAGCTTGCCGCTTCCAGCGTGCCGCCGCCACCCATGGACCACCCCGACACGCCCTGGCGCGAGGTGTCCATCTTGCCGGCTACGGGGCCGGTGGTCAGTGCCGTCGTTGTCTTGAGCGCGGCCAGCAGTTGCGTGGCGCGGCTGGATGGGAAGTCAAACAGGGTGTTGGTGGCAATGGTCACGACCACGAAGCCGTGCGTGGCCAGACGCTTGCTGATGGCCGTCATCGAACTTTCAGCCGAGACAAAGCCAGGGCACACGGCCACCACGGCGTACTTGCCGGGCGTGTTGGGTGAGTAAACGGTGCCCGCGCCGAAGCCATTGCCCTTGATTGTTTGCGAAGACACGGCATAAGGGCCATCGGCCTTCAGCGCATCCAGGGTGGGGGTGGGGCCGTTCTGAACGGCGTGGGCGGACAGGGCAACCAGGCTCAGGCCGATGGCACCAAGCGTGTGTTTCATGGACATCATCTTGTCTTCCTTTCAGTGATCAATAGAGGTCAGCGGAGGTGTCGCTCATTCCCAGGCGGGCTGAACGAGTGACCGCATTGTTCTGAAGGACAACAGATGATTCTTTACTTTGAGCGCGGCAGGCTTGTCTCTGCACGCCAAGTGCGGGTATCTCCTGCTGGGGGTATCGATATAGACCGAAAGGGTTGTATGCCTTGCCGATGAGGGCTCAGTTGACCTCTGTCGGCATGGTGCATTCCGCGTCGGCCGGGTTGATCTTGCAGCGGATGCGCTTGAGCAGCTTGAGGCCTTGCTTGTTGTAGATGCCCTGGTCGATCAGTTCAACACGGGTCTGCCTGAGGAACTCGGCGTACTTGGGCGTGTTCTCTGCTGACAGTTCCATCCAGACGGAGGCGGGCAGTTCGGCCTCGGCCTTGTTGACGCGCGCCAGAACCTCGTCAAAATGGCTCAGCCAGTACTGGCGGGAGGCTTCGGCAAAGCCAGGTGCAAAGCGTGTGCGGTCGATGATGAGCTGGTAGCTCACGATCATGTAGGGGAAGTGGCTGACTGCACCTTGGGGCCCCATGCCTTTGAGCAACTCCAGTGGCTTGAAGGCGATGGCCGGCGCGGCAGCCATATCGGCCATGCCGTTGTTGAACTTGTTGGCAAAGTTGGTGATGTCGGCGTTGACAGGTTGTGCCCCGGCCTTCTGAATCAAGGCGGCCTGGGCTTTGTCATGGTCAAAGGCGAGGATCTTCTTGCCCGCCATGGCCTCGGGGGTGTTCATGCGCCTGTCTCGCACGACGGCATACACCGCACCCACGTCGATGAGCCCGGCCAGTTCGTACTTGCCCTGCACCACATAGCTGGACGCGCCTGGTGAGTTGAAGATCTGGCTGGCGGTGCGGATCACCTCGTGGCCTGCGGCATGGTCCACCTTGCCTTGGCGCAGGATCAGCGCGGCGCCGAAGGAGTCGGTGGCTGCGGTGACCGGGTTGAAAGCGCGGGTGCGAAAGGCAGTGGCCAGCAAGGCGTCACACTGGCCGGTTCGGAAGTCATCGGCTGCCACGCGCTCATCCACATACGACTTCAACACCAGGGGGGGGGCTTTGGCCTGCATGGCCAGGGCGTAGTCCTTGGTGGCGTTGAACATGTCGCCACTGGCGCCTTGCAGGTCAAACACACAGAGCTTGGGCTCTGCGACCGGCGCGGCCCACGCTGCGTGCGCGCACAGGCCCGCAATCAGGGCAAGGCATGAGGTGGTCCGGCGCAACGATGATGGGGGGATGGCAGTCATGCTGCCACCCTAATGGAAGCGCAGAGGCACGTCGAGAGGAAAGCGACAAAAAGGGCCTTCGCGTCGCGAAAGCCCTTCCATGCGGCGCCAGATGTCGCCTTCCGGCGCCGCATGCCGCCTGGCCTCAATGCGCCATCAGCTGTGACGACGGCGCGTGACCAGTGCCATGCCGCCCAGTCCTGCCATCAACAAGGCCAGGCTCGATGGTTCAGGAACGGCGGTGACCGTGGCACTGCCGCTCACGTAGCTGATCGCCACCGGGTCCCCGAACTCGTTGCCGAAGGGGAAGGAGGGTGACTCGCTCAGCGTGATGGCCGAGGTGCCCGCGCCAATGGCCTTGAACGTCAAGCTCGCGGTCAGGAAATCACCTTTGATCGGCGCCACGAAGGTGTTGAAGTAGATGTCGCTGACGGTGCCTGATGCGGGGTCGAGCAGGCCGGTTGACTTGGCAAACTCCCACGATGCCGGGATGGTGATGGCATCGAGTTGCAGGATGCTGGGGTCGAACGCCAGGTTGTAGCCCCCGCCGAAGATCTTGTCGGGGAAGCCGGCGGCCTGGATGTCCACAGAGAAGCTGTCACCCAGGTTGACATCGGTGTGGATGGGGTTGACGGACACCGTCTGAGCTTGAGTGGCAAAGGCAGCGAGCAGGGCGATGGACGCCATCAGGGTGTGATGCATTTTCATGATGTTGAACTCCTGTTGAGGATGAGGGGTTTACTTGCGGGTGATGGTGTCGAGATGGAGGGCCGAGGGGCCAGGGGGCTTGCCGAACAACTTGGCGAACAGGCTGATGTCCAGCGAGTTGACGATGCCGTCACCGTTGAGATCGCCAGGGACGCTGCGCTTGCTGAACTGGTTGCGCATCGCGGACAGATCGAGCGAGTTGACGAAGCCATCGTTGTTCAGGTCGGCGTCGCAGGCATTGCCATAGCCATCACCATCGGTGTCGAGCTGCGTCTTGTTGGGCACGTACATGCAGTTGTCGCGGCTGTCAGGGGTGCCATCACCGTCGCCGTCTGTCTCTGTGGATGCCGCCTGTGTGGTCGCACCATCTGGTGAGCCCACACGGATCCACACGTTGTTGCCCTTGAAGTCACCCAGATCGATCGAGCCGTCGCCGTTGTCGTCGATCAAGCCACGTCCCACGGTGCCGCCGGTGATCGGGTCAATGGCGATGGCCGTGATCCATTCAGGCTTGGGCATATTGGGCGGGCAGGTCAGGCAACCAGGCTGGAAGGGCACCTTGATCTTCACCAGGTTCGACTCCAGTGCGATCAGGGGGAGGCTGAACTTCCACGGGGGCGAGACGCGCAGCTTGACGGTGGGGTCACCCAGCAGGTTGTAGATGTTGAGTTCCTGTCGCAGGTTGACGATGCCGGGTCGGACCTGGTTGGCGTTCAGTGGGTGCTGGTTGGTTTGCGAACCGTTGGCCACGTCATGCACATAGGTCTTGGCGTAGTTCAGCAGGTCACCCAGGCGTTGCACGGGGCTGTTGGTGCCGAAGCTGTTGATCAGGCCTGGGAACACACCATCAAACAAACCCAGGGTGAGCTGGTTGTTGTCAGTGGTGCTGCTCTGGCGTGTGTCGCCAATGACGGCCAGGGCGCCGTCGGCCTTGCGCAGGAAGCTCTCGGCCCAGTAGGTGCTGCTGGCCGATATGCCGTAACCCGTGCTCCAGATGTTGGCAGGCAGGTCCACCGTTTCGTTGTCGAACACACCGCTGGCGCAGTTGATGCTGAAGACAACCGGGAACTGGTTGTTGGTGACCGACACGAGCGACAGGTCACCGGTCAGGAAGGACGGATCCCCCCAGCCATCCCACCAGCCGTGGTCGCGGTGGTAGACCAGCGCCGAGCCTTTGTTGATGGCCGCTGCCATGCCGGCCTTGGAGCCGTTCCAGGCAAAGGCAGGCTTCTTCAGCTCATTGGGTATGGCATCACCGTTGTTGTAGAACAGCGGGTTGGCATCGGCGTCTGCCGTGTAGAAGCGGTTCACCTCGTATCCCTTGCCAATGGCGTGGTCACGCACGATCTCCGAAGTCTCCACGAACCAGCGGCGGTCTCGCGTCAGGCTGGTGCCGGTGCTGTCACGTACCTGGTAGAAAGAGCCGAAGGTCAGCCGGCTGTAGAAGTCCTGGCCAAACAGCGAGTTGAGCGGTGGCGCGTTCTCGAATGCGATCACCTTGGAGACGATGGTGTTGGCTTGTGCCAGCGTGTCCACCGGGAAGCGGCCGATGCCGAAGGGCGGGATCGTGGTGGGGCCATCACCAGCCTGGAACTGGCCGTACCACATGTCACCAGCGTTGCGCGCCATGTCCCAGATGTTCTTGTTGGCGTCGTAGTGTGTGGGCACGTATTCCGCGTCGCCCATGAACAGCACCCACTTCGGGCGCACCAGGTGCGAGGTGTAGTAGTTGCTGATCCAGTTGCGGATCTGGCTCTCGGTGGCGCTGGCGCCTGCCCCCGTGATCTCGGCCGTGGTCACCACGCGGGTCGAGATGCCCAAGGCTTCCTTGTGCGCCTTGAGTGCATCTGCGGCAGCCTTGAAGTTGGGGTGGGTGACGATCAGGTAGCGCGCACCCAGGAAGGCCGGGTTGATCGTGATGGGGGGCGCACAGGTCAGCTCGGCCACCAGGCCTTTGTTGAGCGCGAATTGCACGGCAGGCAGCGCCAGCCTTTCGATGCGTTGATCGATGCCATCAAAGCCGGCGCTTTGCGTGGTGCCGGTGACGCCCTTGAGCTTGAGCCGGTCATAGCGGAAGCAGGAGCCCGGGTGCTTGATGGTGATCAGGTAACTGGGGTAGTAGGTGATCAGCTGCTGGGCCGGGTCATAGCCATAGGGACTGAGCTGATAGCCCTGCACATTGGCATCGCCGTGGAAGACGCTGCGTTCGCCTTGCTTTTGCCCAGGTGTTTTGTAGCCCTTGGCCCATATGTCTGCGTTGAACTGAAACTTGGTGTCGTTGTCGGCACCCGTTCGTGATGACATGGGGGGCTGGATGGGGTAGAGACGGGCTGGCAGGCGCTGGATGCCGCCTTCGGGCACGATCTCGACCGTGCCGCCTTTGCCATCCACCGGCAGGGCCAGCGAGAAGCCGGCCACGGGCACTTCGGGCAGACCGACATCATTGCTGTCGCTGCTCACGGCACCGGTGCTGCCCTTTTGCGCAAAGCGCTGGAACAAGCCGCTGGTGGTCTCCACATTGGCCAGCAGGGGGGTGGGTACGGTCACGCGCAGCACGGTCTGGTCTGCGCTCATCGATACGGTGTCAACGCGCACACCGGGCGCAGTCTGCGCCAGCGAGGTCTGGCTCAGCGCCAACTGTGCCAGCAGCGCTAAGCCGCCTTGCGCACAGGCCCGAAGCCTGGGATTCATCAAGTTCATGGTCGCCTCCAAAAGCGGTCTCACAACAACACCGAACCCGGACTGGCTCGGTATGGGAGCGAAGACTAGGCAGTGGGGGTGGGCTCCACAAGACCATGCAGCGCGTGCTTCCCTAAGGGTGGGGGCCTGAAGCCTTCTGCAGACCTAGAACAGGGGCCCTAACTCAAGGGCGGGCACCCCCACCCTTAGGGAAAAAGCCAAAGGTCATGTCGGAAATGAGAAAATTCCTGTTTTCGCCCTTTTAGGGCTTCTCTCACCGCACGATCGCCATGACCGCCACCACATCCCCAACCCTGGTTCTGACCCGCCCTGATGACTGGCACTTGCACGTGCGTGATGGCGCAGCCATGGCGGCGGTGGTGCCCGCTACAGCGCGGCAATTTGCGCGGGCCATCGTCATGCCCAATCTGCGCCCGCCGGTGATCACGGCCGAGCAGGCCCAGGGCTACCGCGAGCGCATCCTGGCGGCCGTGCCTGCCGGCCTGAAGTTCGAGCCCTTGATGGTGCTCTACCTCACTGACAACACGCCCGCAGAAGAGGCCGCCAAGGCCAAGGCCATGGGGGCGGTGGCCTTCAAGCTCTACCCCGCCGGGGCCACCACCAACAGCGATGCTGGGGTGACCGATCTGCGCAAGACCTACAAGGTGCTGGAGGCCATGCAGCGCGAAGGCCTGGTGCTGTGCGTGCACGGCGAAGTGACCGACGGCGATGTGGACGTGTTCGATCGCGAGAAGGCCTTCATTGACGACAAGCTGATCCCGCTGCGCAAGGACTTTCCTGAGTTGAAGGTGGTGTTCGAGCACATCACGACCAAGGAAGCCGCACAGTATGTGAACGAGGCCGACCGCTTCGTGGGCGCCACCATCACGCCACAACACCTGCTGTACAACCGCAATGCCATCTTCATGGGGGGCGTGCGCCCGCACTACTACTGCTTGCCCATCCTCAAGCGCGAAGAGCACCGCGTGGCTCTGGTGCAAGCCGCCACCAGCGGCAGCCCCAAGTTCTTCCTGGGTACCGACAGCGCGCCGCATGCCTCGCACTTGAAGGAGCACGCATCAGGCTGTGCCGGCTGCTACACCGCACCGTGCGCCATCGAGTTGTATGCCGAAGCCTTCGAGGCAGCCGGCGCCCTCGACAAGCTCGAAGCTTTTGCCAGCTTCTACGGTGCCGATTACTACGGCCTGCCTCGCAACACCGACAAGATCACCTTGAAGCGCGAAGACTGGACTGTGCCCGAGGTGCTGCCTTTCGGCGAGGCCGAGATCAAGCCACTGCGTGGTGGCGAGACGCTGCACTGGCGCCTGGTCTGATCTCAGGCGTCGCTGGCGCGCCGGCCCTTTCGCGTACTGGGTGTGGCGCGTTTGCGTGAGGTCGATGACGCGGGTGTGGCTTGTGTGGCCACATGCTGCTCGCCCTTCTGCTTGTAGACCCCGTCCAGGCTGCGGAAGATCAGCATGTTGTGCGCCAGGATGTCGTCAAGCGAATACTTGAAGCCCGACTGCGTCCAGTTCTTGGCGATGTAGATGGTGGCCCCGGCCAGGCCTGAGACGATCACGTCCAGATCGATACCGTACTTGCCCATGTCGGGGTAGAGCATGCTCACGAAGGTGCGCAACATGCCCTTGAACTCGTTGATGGCAGCTTCGGCGCCGCGCATCCCGCTTTCACTCACGCTCACCGCATCGACCAGCATGATGCGGGCGCGGCGAGGGTCTTCATGCAAAAACGCGTACCAGGCTCGCAAGGAGCCTTCGCCCATGGCCAGTGGGTCAGGCTGCACCAGGCCCCGGGCCATGATGGCCGCCATCACCTTTTGCTGAACCTGGCCACGCAGTTCGGCATAAACAGCGTCGAACAACTCGCCCAGCGTTTTGAACGACTCGTAGAAGTAACGTTCAGTCAGCGCCGCCTGTGTGCAGATATCTCGCACGGTTGACAGGTGGTAGCCACGCCTGCCGAAGACCTCCAGGCCCGCCTCAATCAGCTTGCGCTGTCGCTCCCGACGGCGCTCGGCGGCATCGACACCGCCATAGCGGCGTGTGACGGTGGCGGCTCTCTTTTTCTTGGCTGGTCGATCAGACATGGGTTCAGCGAATCAGGCGCAGGGCATGGTCTGATTCTGCCGGAGCCTTGAATGCTTGACGGTGGATGTGCTGCCCCATGTCGTGGATGGACGGGCGAAACCCTGACGCGGGCTGGCCCTTGGGGCTAGTGATGCTCTGTGTCTGGCTGCTTTGGCCTGCTGCTGGTTGTTGGCGACACGGACGCCTGCTGTTGTTCTCGCTTGGCCGATTCGATGCTGAGTCGCAACTCGGCGATTTCATGCCGCACTTCCTTGAGTTGCATGTGCATGTCATGCAGGATTTCGCTTTCGACCTTGCGCTCTTGCGATCCCACGAACATGGCTGCGATGCTGGCCGTGACCAGGGACAGCAGACCATAGCCGAGCAGCACCACAAACACCGAGAAAATGCGTGAAGCGGTGTTACTGGGCACGATGTCCCCGTAACCCACTGTGGCGGCCGTCGAGAAGGCCAGCCACAGCCCGTCGTGCAAGGAGTTGACTTCCGGATCCAGCCAGTAAAAACCGATGCCGCACAGTGCCAGCACGGTCGCACCCATGGCCAGCAACCTGGCCAGGCCGGTTTCCGTGAACAGCGGCTTGCTGATCTTGAGCAGGCGATAGAGCATCAGCACCGCGATGATCAGTCGCCAGATCAGGGAGGGTTCGGATTCGTTGCTTTGGGGTAGCACCGCGTTGAGGAGCAAGGCCGCTCCCAGGAACCAGTCCAGCTTGAGCTCCAGCGGGTGGTGGCCCCAGGGGCGGGTCTTGCCTGTGTGCGCGGATCGCGTTCGCCCCTCCACCAGCCGTTGTACCCGCCACGCCGAAATCAGCACCACCGCCCCGCTCACCACGTACATCCACGTCGCCCAGGTGGCCGGCGTCGGCATCATCGAGTCGTAGAAGGCCGGCACGCTGGCGATCAAGGCGATCAGCATGGGCCAGGGGGAGGTGGCGGCGTCTAGAAAGTGTCGGCTTCGGTTGGGCATGGGCGAGGAAGGCGGGGCAAAGAGGCAGGTCAGGCCGGCAGGAAACCTTCCACCGACAGGTAGCGCTCGCCTGTGTCGTAGCAGAAACCCAGCACGCGGGCGCCATATGGCAAGTCTGGCAGCTTCTGGGCGATGGCGGCCAGGGTGGCGCCTGAGGAAATCCCTACCAGCATGCCTTCTTCTCGCGCGGCACGACGACCGAATTCGCGGGCGTCCTCCGCATCCACCTGGATCACGCCGTCCAGCAACTCGGTTTTCAGGTTGACGGGAATGAAGCCGGCGCCGATGCCCTGGATGGGGTGGGGAGCGGGTTGACCGCCGGAGATCACGGGGGAGGCCTTGGGCTCGACCGCGAACACCTTCAGATTGGGCCAGGCCGCCTTGAGGACCTTGGCGCAGCCGCTGAGGTGGCCGCCTGTGCCCACACCGGTGATCAGCGCATCCAGGCCTTCGGGGAAATCGGCCAGGATCTCCTGGGCCGTGGTCTGCTCGTGAATGGTGATGTTGGCAGGATTTTCGAACTGCTGGGGGATCCAGGCCAGCGGGGTTTCGGCGGCCAGTTCCTGGGCACGGGCGATGGCGCCCTTCATGCCCTTTTCTCGGGGTGTCAGGTCGAAAGTGGCGCCATAGGCCAGCATCAGCCGGCGGCGTTCGATGGACATGCTGTCGGGCATGACCAGAATCAGGCGGTAGCCCTTGACGGCGGCCACCATGGCCAGCCCTACGCCGGTGTTGCCCGATGTCGGCTCGATGATGGTGCCGCCGGGTTTGAGGGCGCCGCTGCGTTCAGCCTCTTCGACCATGGCCAGCGCAATGCGGTCCTTGATGGAGCCGCCCGGGTTGGCCCGCTCGGCCTTGATCCAGACCTCCGGGCCGGTGCCGAACAGCCGGTTCATGCGCACGTGCGGGGTCTTGCCGATGGTTTCGAGGATGGAGAGGGCTTTCATCTTGGGCTCCTTGACATGAGCAAAGCAAATGGACACATACCGAACAGGATAAGCCCAGCCCGGGCAGAATGTCGGCCATGAACGAGATCAAGTGGATTGTCGCGCCTTGGCGCGTGTTGTGGCTGATCCTGAGCATGTTCCTGATGCTCCTGGTGGGGCCTTTGCAGGCGCAAACCTTTCTACCGCCCGAGAAGGCTTTTCAGGCGCGGGTGAGCCAGAGCGGTCCGCACGCGCTGCAGGTGGATTTCACTTTGGCGCGTGGTGTGTACCTGTACCGTGAGCGTCTGGAAGCCCGTCTGGATGCGGGTTCCGGGGCATCGCCCATTCTGTTGAAGTGGGATCTGCCTCCCGGTCAATCCAAGCATGATCCGACCTTCGACAAGGTGCTGGAGGTCTATCACGGTGATGTTTCAGGGACCGTTTCGGTGCCCGACAGCCTGCATGGCGAGCATGAGTTGACCGTGGTTTATCAGGGCTGTGCGGACGCTGGCCTTTGTTATCCACCTCAGAAAAAACGGGTGCTGTTGAAGCTCAATGACCAGGGGCAAATCCAGGCGGTGGGGTCAACTTCTGCTGCCTCTGCGTCGGTATCTGCCGCTGTATCAGACAACACCGAGCCTGCTGCTGAGGATGATGGCGGTATCAGCCGTGCGCTGGCCTCGGGCCAATGGTGGACAGTGGTGCCCGTGTTCCTGCTGGCCGGTGTGCTGCTGTCCTTGACGCCGTGCGTGTTGCCCATGGTGCCCATCCTGTCGTCCATCATCGTCGGGCAGAAGGAGCACGTCAGCCGGGCGCGTGGTTTTGCCCTGGCCCTGAGCTACTCGCAAGGCATGGCCCTGGTTTACACCGCGCTGGGTGTCGCCGCCGGTCTGCTGGGGCAGGGGCTGGCGGCCTATCTGCAGCATCCCTGGGTGGTGCTGGTTTTTGCGGCCTTGATGGTGCTCCTGGCCTTGTCGATGTTCGGTCTGTATGAGTTGCAGTTGCCGGCTTCGGTGCAAAGCTGGCTGGGAGCGGGCTCCAGCCACCTGCCTGGCGGCAAGTTCATCAGCGTGTTTGCGATGGGCGTGGTGTCGGCCCTGGTGGTCAGCCCCTGCGTGTCCGCGCCGCTGGCGGGGGCTTTGCTCTACATTAGCCAGACGCACGATGTGGTGCTGGGCGGGGCGGCCTTGTACGCCATGGCCTGGGGCATGAGCGTGCCCCTGCTGCTTGTGGGTTTGTCTGCTGGCAGCCTGTTGCCGCGTACCGGCCCCTGGATGAAAGCCGTCAAGGCCTTGTTTGGTGTGCTGATGCTGGGCATGGCCGTGTGGGTGGCGCGGCCCGCGTGGCCTTATCTGCAATCCTTGGTGGGCGCAACGCCAGCGGCCTCGGCACACCACAGTGCCCTGCCGTTCGAGCGCGTGCGCACGGTGGCGGAACTCGACGCAGCACTGGCCCTGGCCAAGGCGCAAGGCAAGCCGGTGATGCTGGACTTCTATGCCGACTGGTGTACATCCTGCCTTGAGATGGAGCGCGAGACCTTCTCTGATCCGCAGGTTCAGGCGCACTTGAAGGGGGCGGTGGTGTTGCAGGCCGACGTGACCGTCAACACGGCGGACGACCGGGCCTTGCTTCAGCGCTTCAAGCTGTTCGGCCCGCCTGGCATCATCTTTTTTGACGCCCAGGGCCAGGAGCGCACGGCGGCCCAGGTGGTGGGCTTCCAGAAGCCGCAGGATTTCCTGCGCAGCCTGCAGCAAGCCGGTTTTTGATCCCCTGCGCCCGATATGGGGGGATAATCGCGCCCGTGAAGTCAGCCAGACCGCCGCTGGTGCAAGGATCGAAAGGTCGCACTGGAGGAAGGTCCGGACTGCACAGGGTAGCGTAGGAGGTAACACCTCTCCACCGCAAGGTGAGGATCAGAGCAACAGAGACGAGTCTCTGCGGCCTTGGGCGGGGCGAAAGCCACGTCAAAGGCCATTCGAAAGAATGGCCCGGGACGCAGAGGGTGAAACGGGCAATCTCTACGCGCAGCAACACCAAATAGGCACACATTGACCTGTCCCGGGGAGTGTGCGGGTAGGTGGCATCGAGCCGTTCTGGCGACAGGCGGCCCAGAGGAATGGCGGTCACAGCTCAGCGTCGCGAGACACGGGGCTGCACAGAATCCGGCCTATCGGCTGACTTCACACTTTTTTCACATCGCAGGCATTCAAGTTCGGCGTTTTACTGGCCGAAATCTCCGTCGTATTGCGGAGAGTCGATCATGATGGATGCGTTGCGTGTACGTTTGGCCCAAGTCTTCACACTGGCTGCCAGCATGGCCCTGGTCATGGGCGCCTATGCGGCAGACGGGCATGGGCATGGGGATGCGCCGGCCGACGGCGGGGATACCAAGGAGGCGAGCATCAAGCCCTCGCTCAAGCCCAATCTGAAAGCCGAAGCGCAGAACGCCGAAGGTCGCCGGGCTGAAGGTCGATCCGATGAGCGTGCATCCGAGCCCAGGGGTGAAACCTTACGCAAGGGCGAAGGGAAGGATGCTCGCCGCGAGGCCAGTGGCCGCAGTGAGGGTGCATCCGAAGCCCGCTCGAATGTCTCCATGGCCGAGTTGCGCGATCTGATCGATCAAAAGATTGCCGAAGTGCGCACAAAGCGGGAGCCAGCACCGGTTGTACGCTTGCGTCCCAAGCCGGTGGTGAAGGCCAAACCCGTTGCGAGCACGCACGATGCACATGGCGCGCTGCTCCCTGTCGACCCCCATGGTGGCCCTGCCAGCAAGCACGGAGGTGATGCGCGCTCACCCAATCCCCACGGCCACGATGTGCACTGGGCCTATAGCGGCGACACCGGCCCCGAGAGCTGGGGGCGGCTTAAGCCGGAGTTCCAGCAATGCATGCTGGGCAAGCGCCAGAGCCCCATCGACATCCGAGAAGGCATCCCCGTTCAACTGGACCCGATCCAGTTCGACTACCGCCCCTCCAACTTCCGCGTGATCGACAACGGCCACACCGTGCAGGTCAATGTGGAGCCGGGTAATGGCATCACCGTGATGGGGCGCCGCTACGAATTGCTGCAATTCCACTTCCATCGCCCCAGCGAGGAACGCATCAATGGCCGCCAATACGAAATGGTGGCGCACCTGGTGCACAAGGACATGGATGGCAAATTGGCCGTGGTAGCCGTGCTGATGGACCAAGGCAAGGCCCACCCGCTGGTGCAGCAAGTCTGGAACAACCTGCCGCTGGAGAAGAATTCGGAGCAAGGTGCGATGACCCAGATTGACCTGACGCACCTCTTGCCAGAGCAGCGCCAGTACTACACCTACATGGGCTCATTGACCACGCCGCCGTGCTCGGAGGGCGTACTGTGGATGGTGATGAAGCAGCCGGCAGGGATGTCGCGCGAGCAGATCGGCGTGTTCTCCAAGCTTTACCCGATGAACGCCCGCCCGGTGCAGTCGGCTGCCGGGCGCCTGATCAAGGACGGTCAGTAAACGCGCCCGCCCTTGATCTGGGCGTGCGTGCGGCGTGACAGGTCAGTCGCCTTGGCCATCTGTGCCATGGCGTGGCCCGCATGTGCGTGGCAGATGGCCAGGCCCAGCGCATCGGCCGCGTCGTTGTGAGGCTCACGCGGCAGGTTCAGCAGGCGCATGACCATGTGCCGGATCTGGGCCTTGGCCGCATGGCCATGCCCCACCACGGCCTTCTTCATCTGCAAGGCGGTGTATTCAGCGACGGCAGGTGATGCAGGGGTGGACAACAAGCCAGCGATGGCCGCGCCGCGTGCCTGGCCCAGCAGCAGCGTGGACTGCGGGTTCACGTTCACGAACACGATTTCGACCGAAGCCTGCTGGGGCTCATAGCGGCCCACCACTTCGCGCACACCCTCGAAGATCAGTTTGAGCCGGGTCGGCAGATCGCCTTGAGCGGCCTCTTTGGTCTTGATGGTGCCGCTGGCCACGTAGTGCAGGCGCGGGCCATCGGATTCGATGACGCCAAAGCCGGTGGTCTGCAGACCGGGGTCGATGCCGAGAATGATCATGAGGCCGACAGGATAAGCCCTGTCAGGCCTGGCCGCGCAGCGATGACGCGATCATGGGCCACAGCGCCTGGTGCGAGGCGCGGAACCAGTCGATGTGACCGATGGCCTTGAGCCCGTGGCTGGCCGGCTTGATCCGCATGGATTGCTTGTGAGCGGCCGGGAAGGTGCACAGCAGGTCGGCCACGGTGGCGGGGGTGGCGATGTCGTCGTCTTCGGCGTACAGCACCGTGATGGGCGTGCGCACCATTGGCCCCACTGGCGCGCCACGCCCGCGGGCAGGTCTTCACCCAGGCCGACGGCCGACGTCGGCCCATAGCCTTTGACCAGGGTGCCCAGGGGCACCAGGCAGCGCAGGCCCAGGCGGGCCTTGAGCCGAAAGCCCAGGCGCATGCGGTTGAACCAGCCCGTGGAGGCCGACACCCCCACCAGGCGCGCCACGCGGCGGTGGTTGGGCAGCAGGCCGATAACCTGGCCGCCCGCGCTGTGGCCCAGCATCAGCACCTGGTCGCGGCCGGTGCGTTGCAGCAGCCAGTCGAGCGCAGCCACCTGGTCCAGCTGGCCCCAATCGGCCAAGGTAGCCTTGTTGTGCTTGAGGTGGCCGTGGCGGGACAGGTGATGGTGACGCGCTCGGGCGTGGCGCTGTCCGGTGTCGGCGTGGGCTGGCTCATGAGGTGGCTTTCGGTGGGGTGGTGGCGTCCAGTTGCTGAACATGGGTCAGCCAGCGCGCCACCGTCTGCAACTCGGCTTCGGTGAAGCCGGCGGTGAGTTGTTCGTTGATGTGGGACAGGGTCTTGCGCAGCGGCGCCAACTGGGCGCGACCGCGCGCCTGCAGCCAGACGCGTTGCGTGCGCGCGTCTTCAGGGCAGGGGCGCCGTTGCACCCAGGCCAGGGCCTCCAGACGCTGGATCAGGCCTGACACGGCCGAGGGCGCGAGGTTCAGCTCGGTGGCCAACTGGCCCATGGTGGTGCCGTCCTGCCGCGCGAGCACGAACAGCACGCCGGCTTGCGCGGCCGTGGGCGCGGCCTGGCCTTCATGGGCGGTTTGCGCGTGCAGCGCGCCCATCCAGGCTTGCAGCCGCCGCTGGGCACTGTTGAGCAGGAAGACCAGGCGTGGGCGAGGGGTGCTGGAAGGGCGTGCTTCGGTCATGTTCAATTTATTTCGCATGCGAAATATGTAGGCAAACAAAAACCGACGTCGCAAGTCGGTTTTTGCGGCCGGCGTGAAGCCGGCTCGCGTGATGCAGCGTTTGCTGATCAGTGACGGAAGTGACGCGTGCCCGTGAACACCATGGCAATGCCACGCTCGTCGGCTGCGGCGATGACTTCATCGTCGCGCATCGAGCCACCGGGATGGATCACGCAGGTCGCGCCAGCGTCCACCACCACGTCCAGGCCATCGCGGAACGGGAAGAATGCGTCCGACGCCACGGCCGTGCCTTGCAGGGTCAAGCCAGCATGGCCAGCCTTGATCGAGGCGATGCGGGCCGAATCCAGGCGGCTCATCTGGCCAGCGCCCACACCCATGGTCATGCCGTCCTTGCAGAACACGATGGCGTTGCTCTTGACGAAGCGGGCCACGGTCCAGGCAAACAGCATGTCCTTGAGTTGCTGCTCGGTAGGTTGCAGCTTGGACACGACCTTGATGTCACCGACCAGGTCGATGTTGTCAGCCGATTGCAGCAGCATGCCGCCGCCCACGCGCTTGAAGTCCAAGGCGTTGGACAGGCCACGCGTGGCGTCAGTCAAGGGCACTTCCAGCAAGCGCACGTTCTGCTTCGACGCATAGGCCGCGCGGGCAGCGTCGGTGAACTTCGGCGCGATCACCACTTCCACGAACTGCTTGTTGGCGTTGATGGCTTCGATCACATCGACATCCACCGTGCGGTTGAAGGCCATGATGCCGCCGAAAGCCGAGGTCGGGTCGGTCTTCAGGGCCTTGGAATAAGCTTCCAGCGGGCCGGCACCGATGGCCACACCGCAGGGGTTGGCGTGCTTGATGATCACGCAGGCTGGGACGTCAAAGGCCTTGACGCATTCCCAGGCCGCATCGGCATCGGCGATGTTGTTGAAGGACAGTTCCTTGCCTTGAATCTGTGTCCAGTTGGACAGCACGCTGACAGCAGGCGAAGCCTCGCGGTAGAAGGCGGCCGACTGGTGCGGGTTTTCGCCGTAACGCATGCCTTGCACCTTGTGCAGCTGCAGGTTGAACACCGCAGGGTAGGCTTCCTTGGCCGGCACGGCTTCGGTCTTCAACTCCGAGCCCGCTTCCAGCGACGTCAGGTAGTTGGTGATCATGCCGTCGTAGGCGGCGGTGTGGGCGAACACCTTCTTGGCCAGCATGAACTTGGTCGAACGGGTGATGCCGTCAGTCTTCATTTCAGACAGCACTTGTTCGTAGTCCACCGGATCGATGATCACGGCCACGTCCTGCCAGTTCTTGGCAGCGGCGCGCAGCATGGTGGGGCCGCCGATGTCGATGTTCTCGATGGCGTTTTCCAGTGTGCAGTCGGCCTTGGCGGTGGCCTGGGCGAAGGGGTAGAGGTTGACCACCAGCATGTCGATGGTTTCGATGCCGTGTTCCTTCAGCGCGGCCATGTGCTCGGGCAGATCACGGCGGGCCAGGATGCCACCGTGCACGCGTGGGTGCAGGGTCTTGACGCGGCCGTCCAGCATCTCGGGGAAGCCGGTCACCTCGGACACTTCGGTCACGGGCAGGCCCTTTTCGGCCAGCAGCTTGGCGGTGCCGCCGGTGGACAACAGGCGCACGCCCTGGGCGTTCAGGGCCTGGGCAAATTCAACGATGCCGGTCTTGTCGGACACGGACAGCAAGGCGGTCAAAGCCATGGTTTTTCCTTCAGTTCAAAGAGCGGGGATACAGGGGAAAAGAATCACTTGATGAGCTTGTGCTCGAGCAGTTTGCGGCGCAGCGTGTTGCGGTTGATGCCCAGCCATTCGGCGGCCTTGGACTGGTTGCCCTCGGCACGTTGCATCACCACCTCCAGCATGGGGCGCTCCACCGCGTTGACGACCATGTCGTACACGGCGTTCGGCTCGGCGCCACGCAAGTCATGGAAGTAACCTTCCAGGTTGTCTCGGATGCAGTCTTGGATGTTCTTCTTGCTCATGATGCTCGGGTCAGTTCGCCGCACAGGAGGCAGCGCTGGCTTCCTGGGCGTCGTCTTCTTCGTCGATGGCGAGCACCGTGTCCGGCAGCCGGTCGTGGTGCAGGCCGAGTTCGTCGAAGAAATGGGTCACGGCCTGGATCTGGCTGTCAATGCTGTCCAGGGTGTTCATGTGGGCACGGAATTCTTCACCACCTGGCAGGGCGCGCACCGCCCAGCCGATGTGTTTGCGTGCCGTGCGCACGCCGGCAAATTCGCCGTACAAACCATAGTGTTCGTGCAGGTGCTCGATCAGCCACTGCCTGACCTGCAAGGTCAGGGGCCGGGCGCGGTGCGTGCCGGTGGCCAGGTAGTGGGCGATGTCGCCGAAGATCCAGGGGCGGCCTTGCGCGGCGCGGCCCACCATGATGGCATCCGCCCCGGTGTAGCGCAGCACCAGGGCGGCCTTTTCGGGGGAGGTGATGTCGCCATTGGCCACCACGGGCACCTTCACCGCAGCCTTGACGGCGGCGATCGTGTCGTACTCGGCCTGGCCCTTGTAACCTTGCTCGCGCGTGCGGCCGTGCACGGTCAGCATGGCCACGCCGGCGCTTTCTGCTGCACGGGCAATGCGCACCGCATTCTTGTTTTGCTGGCTCCAGCCGGTGCGCATCTTCAAGGTCACCGGCACATTGTGGGGCGCACAGGCGGCCACCACGGCCTCCACGATCTGGAGCGCCAGGGCCTCGTCCTGCATCAGCGCCGAGCCGGCCCATTTGTTGCACACCTTCTTGGCGGGGCAACCCATGTTGATGTCGATGATCTGGGCGCCGCGGTCGATGTTGTAGGCGGCAGCCTCGGCCATCATGGCCGCGTCCGTACCCGCGATCTGCACCGAGATGGGCGCGGTTTCACCTTCGTGGTTGGCGCGCCGGGATGTTTTCAGGCTGTTCCACAGGTCCTTGCGCGAGGTCACCATCTCGCTGACCGCATAGCCCGCGCCCAGTCGCTTGCACAACATGCGGAAAGGGCGGTCTGTCACGCCGGCCATCGGCGCCACGAACAGGCGATTGGGCAACTCGATCGAGCCGACCATCAGCGTGCCGGTGGGGAGTGACGTACTGGACATGAGGGTGCGTTGCATGGCGTGCCCATTTATTTCGGACACTGGAATCTGACCTGAAACCTGAGCTGAAAGACAGCGCAGCCCTGACCGGCAGGGCGATCAGGGCTGCTTAAAAAGGAGGCAGAGTATAGCCGCGCGGGGGAACCCTGTGCACCCCCTTTGATCAAATTTTGACCGGCAGATCCCTTCCGTGAGATGCGTCACGGTTCCGCCGGCTTGAGGGGGGTGTCACCTGATGATTGCATTGTTTGTGTTGCATACAATCTGCAACTGTTGCAGTTTGACTGTAACAAGCATGACCAGCTGCCCATGACGGGCCTCCATCTCCTCCGCGAAGACATGAACATCACAATTTCCAGCATCGGCAAGCACGCCGCCCTGTGCGCGCTGACCCTCGTTTCTGCCTCGGCTCTGGCGCAGACCTATACCTTCAAGATTGGTGGTGGCTACATTGATCCGCGCGCCACCAGCAGCGATATCAAGGGCACGCTGCCAACTGGTGTGGGCGCGCTGCCGCTGTATCCCGTTCCTCCCGGCAATCAGTTGCAGGTGCAACCCAAGTCCACCTTGCTGTTCAGCATTTCGCGGAGCTTCAACGACAATTGGGAGGCTGAACTGGTGCTGGGTGTGCCGCCAGAGCACGATGTGAAACTGCGCGTTGGCGATGGCGTCAAAGCCACCGCAGCGACTCCCAATGGTGTGGTGGCAACCCTGCCATTGCAGTCGCAGGTCGGTGTCGGTGTCGCTCGCCATGTGGCTGCGTACGACGGCGTTGTGGTGGCCAAGGTCAAGCAGACAGCCCCCACATTGTTCCTGAACTACAAGTTCCTGGATGCTTCTTCTGCGCTGCGTCCGTATGTCGGTGTGGGCTTCAACTACACCCACTTCAAGGTGACGTCCACCGCTGCGGGTGATGCGCTGTATGACGATGGCCCGGTGCGCATCAGCTCGACTGATTCCATTGGTCTGGCGTTCCAGGCGGGGGCCAATTACAAGTTTGATAAAAATTGGTCTCTCAATGCCGCTTGGGCTACTGCTGGCGTGAAGAACAATGTCACGATCAACACGAACTCTAGCGAGCAGACCCTGAGCTATCGCTTCCACCCCTCCGTGTTCTCGCTGATGGTGGGTTATCAGTACTGAATATCCATTCGGGCCCTTCCTCTTGCATGAATGACAGGCCGGGCTCAGTCCCGGCCTTTTTTCTTCAGGTGTGTGTCAACGGGCGGTCCCATGGCGTGGGTGTGCCACCACCCAGTCCGACCCAGCAGGTCGCCGTCGCCGGCATTGAGGTTATTGAAACCCCCGCACAATGCGTCTCATGGAAGACGCGTTGACGGCGGGGGTTGCCGCCTTGTTGCAGTGGTTGTCGATGCCCGAAGTCGGGCTCGGGGCCGTGTTTGTGATCGCCTTTGTATCGGCGACCTTGTTACCGATGGGCTCTGAGCCTGCCGTGTTCGGACTGGTCAAGCTGCAGCCAGACATTTTCTGGCCAGCCGTTCTGGTGGCCACGGCAGGCAATACCTTGGGCGGCATGGTGACCTGGGGGATGGGGTTGGCCGCCCGGCAAGCGGCCGACAAGGTGCGTCATATCGATATGAGCGATGCAGCGACCGCGCCAGCCTTGCAGCCCGGCCATAACAAAGCCGCTGATCACAGGGCCCTGCGCTGGTTGCAGCGCTACGGTGCGCCGGCTTGTCTGTTGTCATGGTTGCCGGTGGTGGGGGATCCCCTTTGCGCGGTAGCCGGCTGGCTGAAACTGCCGTTCTGGCCATGCGTGCTGTTCATGGCCATTGGCAAGCTGGGCCGGTACGTGACCATGACCGCTTTCCTGATTCATGTGACCTGATTTCATCTGGTGCAAGTGGCTGTGGTCACATGAACATGGGATTTCATCTTGTAACCATTTCAGGCGTGTTTTTGTCCACTTTGACATGGTCTGACACTAGACTTGATTCAACTGCACAACTCAAAGGCGGCATGTGTCGCCAGATACAACAAGTGCAGATTTGACGCTGTCTATAAATGAATCAGGTCCAGGGAGGACTAATGCAGCGGACAAGGCCCTGTTGGTCGCCAGCAGGGCCTTTTCTTTTTTGGGTGATGACGTGCGGTTTATTTGCGCACTTCAATGGCGGTCACGGTGAACTGGCCGCCGATCTTGTCGGCCGAGAAACGCACCTTGTCACGCACTTGCAGGGTCTTGAGCCAGTTGGCATCGCTCACGCGAAATGACATCTGCATGGCGGGGATGTCCAGATTCTTGATTTCACCGTGCTTCAGTGTGATCTTGCCGGCGTCCTGATCGATGCGGATCACCTCCCCATCGACGGGCTGCGCCCAAACTGCCAATGCCACGCCCATGCCGAGGAAAAGGCCACCGAGGGTGCGGGCGATATTGCGTTTCACGTTTTTGCTCCTTCAAAGGGAATGGCTCCCAAGCATTCAACGGGCCAGGGTGCGCCGTCGTTGACCGCACAAGGGTACCCCCATGAATCGAGGGTTTTCATTTACTTACAGCCTTCAGGGGTGACGCTCTCCTAATATCGCGGCTCACGCTTCGGCGATAACGAATTTTCATGGCGCACAAACGCGCGCCATTTTTGGGGAGTCTCCTATATGACCAAGTCGATTTTCCGCTCGCTCAGCGCCATCGCTGTCGCTGCCAGCCTGGTGACCGTGTCTCCTGCTGCCATGGCCGCCACCAAGGCCGATGTGGCTTTTTCGGCGGACATCATTACCTCCTTCACGATGTTCAACGTGTTTTTCACGGCCTCTGGCTCGGGCACGTACGCCAACAACACGTTCAGCAGCGCCGCGTCGGACGTGGCGGCCGGTGCGACCCAGCTGGTGTGGGATCCCGCCTCGGCATTGACGCTGTCCATCGCTGGCAACGGCGCGATGACCTTTGATGGCCTGGTGTACGACGCCGGCAAGTCTGCCGTGATCGGTGACGTGCACTTCGTGAACGGCACGACCAAGTTCGACTTCGCCGATGTGTCCGTGTTCTCGGTTGGCCCCCTGACGCCTGCGTTCTCCACCCTGAGCACCGGCGGCACGGTGTCCGGTGATTTTGCGCTGAGCACAACGGGTCTCGGCGGGGTGGCCAAGACACTGGGGATCACCGTGCCTATTCCAGCCCAGAACGTGGGCAAGCTGACCATGACTTCCACCGCTGCCCCCGCTGTGCCTGAGCCCTCTACCGCCGCTCTGGGCCTGTTGGGCCTGGCTGGCATCGTGACCACGCTGGCTCGTCGCCGCCGCCAAGGCTGATCCTTTCGCGTTTGGCCGGCCTGCTGGGCTGGCATGAATGCGCGCAGCGCCACATGCCGGACAAGTGTCCGCGTGTGGCGTTTCACATTGCGGGCTGTGATGGCTCTTAAAATGCCGCTTCCGTCTTTCGTTACGAGTTGTCCATGACCGCCACCCACCACCCGCAATCCGACTCCGTTGCCAACATCGCACCTCGTGACAAGGCCGAAATCCTGGCCCAGGCCTTGCCCTACATCCGCAAGTTCCATGGCAAGACGATTGTGATCAAGTACGGCGGCAACGCCATGACCGATCCCGAACTGCAGGCCGATTTCGCTGAAGACGTGGTGCTGCTCAAGCTGGTGGGCCTCAATCCCGTGGTGGTGCACGGTGGCGGCCCCCAGATCGACTCGGCGCTCAACAAGATCGGCAAGAAGGGGCAGTTCATCCAGGGCATGCGTGTCACCGACGAAGAAACCATGGAAGTGGTGGAGTGGGTGCTGGCCGGTGAAGTGCAGCAGGACATCGTGGGCCTGATCAACGCTGCGGGTGGCAAGGCCGTGGGCCTGACGGGTCGTGACGGCGGGCTGATTCGCGCGCGCAAGCTCAAGCTGCTGGATCTGGAGGATCCCACCAAGGTCCATGACGTGGGCCAGGTGGGCGAGATCGAATCGATCGACCCCAGCGTGGTCAAGGCTTTGCAGGACGACCAGTTCATCCCCGTCATCAGCCCCATCGGCTTTGGCGTGAAGAACGAGAGCTACAACATCAACGCCGACCTGGTGGCCTCCAAGCTGGCTCAGGTGCTCAAGGCCGAGAAGCTGATGCTCCTGACGAACATCAAGGGCGTGCTCAACAAGCAAGGCGAGTTGCTGACCGACCTGACGGCCCGCGACATCGACGATCTGATTGCTGACGGCACCATCAGTGGCGGCATGATCCCCAAGATCGAAGGCGCGATTGATGCTGCCAAGAGCGGCGTGCATGCCGTGCACATCGTGGATGGCCGCGTGCCCCACGCCATGCTGCTGGAAATCCTGACGGAATCGGCCTACGGCACGATGATCAGATCACATTGACTCCTATTTGGCTGTTCGACCTCGACAACACGCTGCACGACGCCAGTCGTGCCGTGTTCTGGCGCCTCAATGGCTCGATGACCGACTACATCGAGCAGCATCTGGGCATGCCGCGCGCCGAGGCCGATCAACTGCGCGTTCACTACTGGCGGCGTTACGGGGCCACCTTGCTCGGCCTGGAGCGCCATCACGGCATCCGCGCCTCGCACTTCCTGGCACAAACCCACGTGCTGCCAGGGTTGGAGGCTCAGCTGCACATGCCGCCAGCTGATCGGGCAGCGCTCCAGCGCCTGCCCGGGCGCAAGTTTCTGTTGACCAATGCCCCGGCCGAGTACGCCAAGCGGGTGTTGACGGCGCTGGACATGGCCTCGGTGTTCGAGGGCGTGATCGCCATCGAGGGCATGCGCGTGTTTGGTGACCTGCGTCCCAAGCCTGATGCCCGCATGCTGCGCATCGTCATGGCGCGCTACAAGTTGCCCCCGTCGCGCTGCATCCTGGTGGAAGACACCGTGGCCAACCTCAAAAGTGCCCGCAAGGTCGGTGTGCGCACGGTGTGGATGCAACACTATTTGCGTCATAACCAACACGGACCCGAAGTGGGCATTCGCTTGCATGGCCGCCCAGCAGGTGTGTGTGTCAGAATCAAAAAGCTCAGGGCACTGCACGCTTGGAGATGGCATGACACAAGAGGGGCTGACTGAAGAAAGCCAGGTGGCATCTGCGGATGCACCTGCCGCTGTGGCGCCTGTGCGCAAGCGGCCCAAACCGGGCGAGCGCCGCGTACAGATCCTGCAGGCCCTGGCCACCATGCTGGAGCAACCCGGTGCCGATCGCATCACCACCGCCGCCCTGGCCGCCCACCTGTCAGTGAGCGAAGCCGCGCTGTATCGCCATTTCGCCAGCAAGGCTCAGATGTTCGAAGGCCTGATCGAGTTCATCGAGCAGTCGCTGTTCACCCTGGCCAATCAGATCATGGAGCGCGAGGCCGACCCGGCTGTGCAGATCCAGCGCATCCTGGCCATGGCCTTGCAGTTCGCCGAAAAGAACCCGGGCATGACACGCGTCATGGTGGGAGATGCCTTGGTGTTCGAGCACGAGCGCCTGTCTGCGCGCATGAACCAGTGCCTGGATCGCCTGGAGTCCTTGTTGAGACAGTCCTACAAAGCTTTGGCTGAGGCGCGTGGTTCGCAGCAGCCTACGGTGGATGCGCAAGCTGGTGCCTCACTGGCCATCAGCTTCTTGTTGGGCCGATTGCATCGCTTCGCGCGCAGCGGTTTCAAGCGCCTGCCCACCGAACACCTTTCGGCTTGTGTGTTGACCTTGTTGAGGTAAGGCAAGGCAAGCGGCCAGGCCCTAAACTCCGGGCATGAGCACGCCCGATGTCACCAACCTGATCGCCCGCGCCGAGATGCTGGTCAAGCGTCTTGATGCCCTCCTGCCTTCGCCACACCATGCGCCGGTCACCGAACCGGACTGGTCGCTGTCGGTCGCGTTTCGCTACCGCAAGCGCAGCTCGACCGCCTGGGCCACGGGCTGGCTGGAGCCGGTGCGCCATGTGGCGGTCATCCGCTATGAAGACCTCCAAGAGGTCGATACGCAAAAAGGGCGCTTTGCGCGCAACCTGGCGCAGTTCGTGGCGGGCAAGCCTGCCAACAACGTGCTGCTTTCCGGCGCGCGTGGCACAGGCAAGTCATCATTGGTGAAGGCGGGCTTGCAGGCGCATGCGGCGCATGGTCTGCGTCTGATCGAGGTGGACAAGGCCGACATGATCGACCTGCCTGATCTGATCGAGATGGTCAGCGGTCGGCCCGAGCGCTTCATCATCTTCTGTGATGACCTCAGCTTCGATGATGGCGAGCCAGGCTACAAGGCCCTCAAGTCGATTCTGGATGGCACCGTCTCGGCCAGCGGCGACAACGTGATGATCATCGCCACGTCCAACCGCCGTCATCTCTTGCCCGAGTACCAGTCGGACAACAAGACCTACAAGCACGCGGCCGATGGCGAGTTGCATCCGGGCGAGGTGGTGGAAGAGAAAATCTCGTTGTCCGAACGCTTCGGGCTGTGGATCAGCTTCTACCCGTTCACGCAGGATGAATACCTGGCCATCGTCGCGCAGTGGCTGTCGCACTTTGGTGTGCCCGCCTCATCGCTGGATGCCGCCCGGCCCGAAGCCCTGGTCTGGGCCATCGAACGTGGTTCCCGCTCCGGCCGCGTGGCATATCAATTTGCACGCGACTTTGCCGGCCGCGATCACACGGGTGCTTGAATCGACATGGCTGAACACAAGACCGAACGCAAGTCCTATCACGTGATGGACGCTACTGACCGCACGCCGGTTGAAGTCGCCGTGGGCGTGCTCATCGAGCGTGATGCACAGGGCCGGGAAGGGCGCTTCCTGCTGACCTCACGGCCGCAAGGTAAGGTGTATGCGGGCTACTGGGAGTTCCCGGGGGGCAAGCTGGAGGCCGGTGAAACGGTCGAGCAGGCCTTGCGCCGCGAGCTGCATGAAGAGATCGGCATCACCATTGGTGAGGCCCACCCCTGGCAAGTCGAGATCATGGACTACCCCCACGCCCGCGTGCGCCTGCACTTTTGCAAGGTCTACCAGTGGGCGGGTGAGTTCGAAATGCGCGAAGGCCAGCACATGGCCTGGCAGACCTTGCCGGTTGACGTGGTGCCTGTGCTGCCGGGCACCATCCCTGTGCTGCAATGGCTGGCCTCAGAGCGCGGCCATGCAGGCCTGACGCATCAGGACGCGCTGGCCGATTGAGCCGACTGAGGCCCTGACCTTATTGCGAGGCCGCGCTGGCTGCCTCGGAGGCAGCAGGTGCGGCCGATGCAGGCGCAGAGGCAGGCGAAGATGCCGGTGCCACTTCAGCAGCAGGCTCGCTGATCTCGATGCCATGCTTTTCGCCACTCATGTCGACATCGGCGCCACCCTTCATCAAGAGGTACACGGCGAGCACCGCAAAAATAGCAAAACCCACGAGCAACTTCCACATGCTTGATCTCCTTTGATCTGACCAATTCAGCGCGACGCATTCTGCGCCTTTAGTGTCGCAGATCCGGGTGGTGGAATCCCCCGCTTGCCGATTCCGTGCTTCTTTGACGAAGCCTGCATGCGGTATCCTGCCCCGCGTGAACTGATCAACATGAACCGACCGAGAGAGACTTCACGCATGAGCTACAACACCCTGAGCTATGCCGTTGGTGACGACGGCGTGCTGCTGCTGACCCTCAACCGCCCCGAGCAACTCAACTCGTTCACGGTCGAGATGGCCAATGAACTGGTGCATGCCTTTGACACGGCCAGTGACGATGACGCCGTGCGCGCCATCGTGGTGACCGGTGCGGGCAAGGCCTTCTGTGCCGGCATGGACCTGAGCGTGCCTGGCAACGTGTTCGGCCTGGATGAGGCCCAGCAGCCCACTGTGCAGGACATGCACGAACGCCTCGATGATCCTGCAATTTTCAATGGTGTGCGCGACACCGGCGGCCGCGTGGTGCTGTCCATCTTCAATTGCAAGAAGCCTGTGATCGGTGCCATCAACGGCGCTGCGGTGGGTATTGGCGCCACCATGACCCTGCCCATGGACATCCGCATCGCGTCCGAGAAGGCGCGCATCGGTTTCGTGTTCGGGCGCATCGGCATCGTGCCCGAGGCCTGCTCCAGCTGGTTCTTGCCTCGCATCGTGGGCATCTCGCAAGCGCTGGAGTGGACCTACATGGCCGACATCTTTGATGGTCATGAAGCGCAACGCGGCGGCCTGGTCAAGGCCGTGGTGCCGCCGGAGCAGCTACTGGAAGAAGCCATGAAGATCGCGCGTCGCATTGCCACCGAGCGCTCGGCTGTGGGCATCGCTTTGACGCGTCAGATGATGTACCGCAACTCGGCACAGCCTCATCCGCTGGCCGCGCACCAGGTGGATTCGCTGGCCATGTTCTACACGAGCATCGGCGATGGCAAGGAGGGCGTGGCGGCCTTCCTGGAGAAGCGTCCTGCTGACTTCAAGAGCAAGACCTCGGAGATGCCACCGTTTTATCCCTGGTGGGAGTGAACACAAGGGCATGCACACAGCGACATGAACAAAAAAAAGCCCGGCAGGTGCCGGGCTTTGCGCATTGAGCGTGCTGTGTGGTCTGCGGCTTCGCCCTCGTCAGGTGGAAGCCGCAACCCCGCAAGAATCAGGACAGTTGGTCGCTGATCAGCTTGGTCAACTCGAACATCGTGACCTGGGGCTTCTTGAAGATGACCTTCAGCTTGTCATCTGCATTGATGTTGCGCTTGTTGGCAGCATCTTGCAGATTGTGCTTCTTGATGTACTCCCACACCTTCTTGGTGACTTCCGTGCGTGGCAGTGGTGCAGCGCCGATGACGGCAGCCAATGCGGCGCTAGGGGTCAGAGGTTTCAGGAAAGCGGCGTTAGGCGCGCGCTTGACGGCGGCCTTCTTGGCAGCAGGTGCTGCAGCTTTCTTGGCGGGAGCGGCCTTTTTGGCCGGGGCTTTCTTCGCAGTTGCCATGTGAATTCACTCCATCAAAGGTCAGATCTGATGCGGCCTTGGGCGTTTGCTGTATGCGCAGACGTTCCTCTCAGGCTTTGCGTTGCGATGGTAATGCGCTTTACCAGGGAAAAATAGCCTCTACCCCCCTTTGTGGCCCTCGAACATCAAGATTTTTTGCGCTGACGCAGATCGTGCACCGCCTTGGCGCGGGTTTGGGGCGTGGGATGGGCCGCGACAGGCTGTTTGACCTTCTCTGGCGCGCTTCCTGCCTTTGTGTCGCGAACTATCGCCTGCTGCCCCTGCAGACTTGCGGCATTTGGTGTTCAATGCAGGCTTTTCGTCGATTCGATGGAGTACGCGATGACGCCTCAGGCTGTGCTGGCCCAACCCTTCACTTTGCCCAATGGGCAAGTGATCAAGAACCGTTTGTTCAAGTCCGCGATGAGCGAAGCCTTGAGTGATCGCTCTGGTCATGCCAATGCCGAGCTGGCTCGGTTGTATGGCGCATGGGCTGATGGTGGCATGGGGTTGTGCATCACCGGCAACGTGATGATCGACAAGCGTGCATTGGGTGAGCCTGGCAATGTGATCATTGAAGATGAATCGCAACTGCCTGCGCTGAAGGCCTGGGCCCAAGCGGCCACGCGCAATGGCACACAGTGCTGGGTACAGCTCAATCATCCGGGCAAACAGGCACCCAAAGGCCTGAACAAGGAAACGGTGTCGCCATCGGCGGTGCCGTTCCGTGCGGACATGAAGATGCTGTTCGCCACGCCGCGCGAACTGACCGACGCCGAGATCCGTGGCTTGATCCAACGCTATGCCCATGCGGCCGCCATCGTGAAGAAGGCGGGCTTCACCGGTGTGCAGATCCACGGCGCACATGGCTATCTGGTCAGTCAGTTCCTGTCTCCGCATCACAACCGCCGCACGGATGACTGGGGTGGCACGCCCGAGAAGCGCCGCCGCTTTGTGCTGGAGGTGTACCGCGCCATGCGTGATCAGGTCGGGCATGACTTTGCCATCGGCATCAAGCTCAACTCGGCCGACTTCCAGCGCGGTGGCTTCACGGAAGAAGAATCGCTCGACACCATTCGCGCCTTGTCGGATGCCGGCATCGATCTGATCGAGATTTCCGGTGGGACCTATGAGGCCCCCGCCATGACGGGCGTCAAGGCCAGCAAGGAGCCGGTCAAGGACAGCACCCGCCAACGCGAAGCCTACTTCCTGGTGTTCGCTGAAAAAGCCCGCCAGGCGGTCAAGACGCCTCTGGTCGTCACGGGTGGTTTCCGCTCGGCACAAGGCATGGCCGAGGCCATCACCTCCGGGGCGGTGGATTTCGTGGGCCTGGCGCGCGCGCTGGCCATCGAGCCCGATGTGGCCAACCGCCTGCTGGCTGGTCAGATGCCCCGCGAGCAAGTGCGCCCGATCAAGACGGGCATCGGTGCCATCGACAAGACGGGGATGATGGAAGTGTCCTGGTACACCGGGCAGCTCAAGCGCATTGGCAAGGGGGAGGCGCCCAAGCCGAGCGAGTCCGCCCTGTGGGTCTTCATCAAACTGATGGCCAAGCAAGCTGGGCTGGGGCGCAAGAAGGCCCCCACCCGTTTGCGAGCGAATTGAGCGCTCGGCGCCCCGGCCTTAACCGGCCGTTTTGCTGGGGCCAATGGCTGGCGCGGTTTTCACGCTCCAGATCATGGTCACGGCCAGGATGCCGATCACCACACCCAGTGAGGCCAGCACGGGGATCTTCACGATGTCGATCAGCATCATCTTGGTGCCGATGAACACCAGGATCACGGCCAGGCCATAGCTCAGCAGGTGGAACTTGGCTGCCATCGCTGCCAGCAGGAAGTACATGGCGCGCAGCCCCAGGATGGCGAAGATGTTCGAGGTCAGCACGATGAAGGGGTCGGACGTGATGGCGTAGATGGCAGGGATCGAGTCCACCGCGAAGATCACGTCCGTGAAGCCCACCAGGGCCACCACCAGCAGCAAAGGCGTGGCGATGCGCACGCCGCTCTGAACCGTCCAGAAGTTCTCGCCGTCGAAATGCTTGCTCACGGGCAACAGGCGGCGCAGCACCTTGAGCGCGGGATTGTCTTCGAGGTTGGGTTCCTTGTCTGCGGCCCACCACATCTTGATGCCGGTCAGCAGCAGGAAGGCGCCGAACACGTACAGCACCCAGTGGAACTGACTGATCAGCCAACCGCCCACGAGGATCATGACGGTGCGCAACACGATGGCACCGATGATGCCGATCATGAGCACGCGCTTCTGATAGGCAGGGGGTACCGCGAAGTAGGTGAAGATCATCAGGAAGACAAAGATGTTGTCTACCGCCAATGATTTTTCGATCAGGTAGCCGGTGAGGAACTCCAGTGCCTTCGCATTGGCGATGGCGGATCCTTGGTCCTGCATGAAGGCCCACCAGAGCAAGACATTGAACGCCATGCTGAGCGCCACCCAGATGGCCGACCAGCGCATGGCCTCAGGGACGGACACTTCGTGTGAGCCTTGCTTTTTGAGGACGACGAAGTCCACGAACAAGGCGGCCAGTACGAACAAGATAAAAACGATCCAGAGCCACAATGGCGCCAGGGTTTGCATGATGGTTCTCCAACAGGAACAAACATGGCGAAGCCGACATGGCCTCGCGCCTCAAGCGCCGAAAAATCTTGCTGAACAGACGGGCGTCTGTCTGTGAAACCCGGACGACCAGCATTGCACTGACCTTCGTGTTGACGGGCGACACGGTCAACCTTGCGGTTGACTGGCTACTCCTCTTTCGGACAAACCATTCTAGCCTTGGAGGTCGTTATCCCCATCGGATGAGGGGATTTTGGCAGGGTCAGCGGCCGGCTTCGTCGCGCAGGTCTTCCCTTTGTTGACGTTGCCAGACTTTCAGCCGGGCATCCATCACGCTGAGTTCGATCACGTCGGCCGCATTGGGTTGGCGAAAGCGTTTTTGCGCGCCCTGGATACGGTCAATGGCCCCAGGCAGATCGCCCAAGGCTGCCACGGCTTCTGCTTCGGCCCGTACGGCGCGCAAGGGTTCTTTCAGGCGTTGCCAGAGTTCGGCCAGGCTGGACCAGGCGGCCGCATCATGCGGGTGGTCGCTGACATGCGTTTGCAATCGCGCGGCAGCCTCGGCCCCCGTCGATGGCTGCGCCTTGCCTGGCGGCAGCGCCAGCGCAATGCGTGCGGCCAACAGGGCCTCCGGGCGGCCATCCTCGTGGCTGGCTGCCTTGTTCTCGGCCAGATCCTTGTTGAGCGTGAGGGCGGCTTCCAAAGGAAGATGGCCGGCGAGTTGGCACTCCACCACGGCCAGCGTCAGGATGCGTTGCACGGTGGCCTGCTGGTTGCCAGGCAATGATCTGGCGGCCTGGCGTGCCAGGGCCAGGGTTTGCAGGCCGTGTGCTGCGTCACCGCCGCGTTGCTGTGCCACGCCCGCCATGTAGTACGCCGTCACGGCCTGCAAAGCGGTGGCGTTGCGTTTGATGTCCGGGTTTGACAGGTTCTGCAAAGACACACTGCGGGTGTCCATCAGCACGCGGGCGCGCGCCGCCATCAGCGCATGTTGAGCCCAGATGGCGCTGTCCTTGCCGCTGGCTTGCGCGGCCAGGCGCCAGCCGCCCGGGCCCAGTCTGGCGCGCGCCTCGCCGATCCGTTCCGTGGTCAGTGGGTGGGTGCGCAGGTAGGGGTAGCTGCCGTCGTCATTGAGTCGGGATGCCTGTTGCAGGTGCTCGAACATTTCGGCCATGCCGGCCTGGTCGAAACCTGACTCGCCCAACACGCCATAACCCACGCGGTCGGCCTCGCGCTCCATGTCACGCGAGAAGTTCAGTTGTCCCTGAATGGCCACTGCCTGCCCACCGTAGATCATGGCCTGGGCGGCCTGCGGGTTGCGGCTTGCTGCCAGAATGCCCAGCACCATCGAGGCCAGGCTCACCCATGACTGACGTGATTGCTGCCCGATCATGCGGGCGATGTGGCGTTGTGTGACGTGCGAGAGTTCGTGCGCCAGCACCGAGGCCAGTTCGTCCGGGGTGGTCGTCATGGCCAGCAGGCCCAGGTGAACCCCGATGTAGCCGCCAGGCAAGGCAAAGGCGTTGACGGTACGGTCCCTGACGAGGAAGGGTTCCCAGGCATGGGAGGCTTCCAGTTCCGGGCTGATTTCGCCGCGCTGGCGGGCGCCAGTCAGCAGCCGGCCCCAGACCTGGCTGACATATTCCAGCACCATGGGGTCATCCAGCACGTCAGGGTCGCGCAAGATGGAGCGCATGATGCGGTCGCCCAGTCGGCGCTCCGCCATGGGCGACAACTCTTGTGCGGCCGCGTCACCGAGCGCTGGCAGCGAGGATGAGGCACTGCCAGAGGGTGGCAGGTTTTGCGCTTGCACTGACAAGGCCAGGGGCCATCCCAGCGTGATCACGGCGGCCAGCCCCCAGCGGGCCAGCTTCCGCCTTGGCGATGAGGGGGCGCGCGCCCCGAGGGGTGGCTTGCTGTGTGCAGGTTGTGAAACAGTCAAGGGCATGAACACAAGGCGGGTGATCCAAGTGCGCAGTATGCTGCGAACCGTGCGTGCCTGGACGGCGGAAACGACCACCGCTTCAGGCACTTGAACTTCTTTACCTCTCCCCACATGGGGGCAACACGGCGATTGTCCATGAGCGAACTCACACATTTTGATCAACAGGGGCAGGCCCACATGGTGGATGTGTCGGGCAAGGCCGACACGGTTCGCATTGCTGTGGCACAGGGCCGCATCGTCATGCAACCCGCCACGCTGGCCTTGATCGCTGAAGGGCGCGCAGGCAAGGGCGATGTGTTGGGGGTGGCGCGTATTGCGGCCATTCAGGGTGCCAAGCGCACGGCGGACCTGATTCCGCTATGCCATCCCTTGGCCTTGTCCAAGGTGGCGATCGAGTTCGAGTTGGACGAGGCGGCTGCGGCCGTGGTGTGCCGGGCTACCGTGCAGACCGTGGGGCCCACAGGCGTCGAGATGGAGGCCCTGACCGCCGTGCAGGTCGGGTTGTTGACCATCTATGACATGTGCAAGGCAGCCGACAAAGGCATGGTCATGACCGATGTCGGCTTGCTGGAAAAGGTGGGCGGCAAATCCGGCCACTGGCTGCGTCAAGGCAGCAGTTCGCGCCAGCCGTAATGCTGCTTGGGGGGCTCGCACTGGAAGGGCAGGGCTTCGCCAGGTTCCGGTTGGGTCTTGCAGACGGACAGGAACTCGTCGCCCAAGGGGTTGCGGAATTCCTTGAGCCGCTGCACCACATATCGCCCCTTGTCTTCCTGACCATGCTCGGCCAGTGAGCGGGCATAGGCCACCATCAGTCTGGCGTCCACCAGATTGTGCAGCGTGCGTTTGAACGCTTGCGGCGGCTGGCTGGGGTCTTCTTCGTCGACGCTGGTGACGTGAGCGTAGTCGGCCTGATAGCCCCACCACACGTGTTTCATGCCCTCTTCAATGCGCTTGTCCAGTGGCCCGGCACCTTTTCGTGGCGCGTAGATGTTGACGGCGGACCAGTAATCCGTGGCGCACCAGACACTCAGCACGGCCATCAGTACGCCGGCAGCCAGCATGGTGGGGCCGGGCTTCCTGGTTGACGGTTGCCGGGGTGGGGCCTGAATGGCCAGACCCAGGCCCCACGCAAAGGCGGTGGGCAGCAGGAAGTAGCTGTACCAGAGCGGGTACTCCAGCAGGCTGTGCAGGGCCGCGATGGCCACGATCACGCTACAGGCCCCCACTGTGGACAGGATGCCGTCGTCGTCGGTGTCGTCTTGTTTGAACAGGCCGGCAAACAGCGCCAAGGCTGCCAGCGCGCTCAAGGCCAGCAGCACGGCCGTCACGGGCAATCCAAATTCCACGGCCCACTGCAAGGGCAGGCTGTGCGTGTGATCAAAGAAGGCGATGGGGCGAGTCGGGAAGGGCGAGAAGGTCCATGCCAGGTTGAACTCGCCATAACCCACACCCAACCACGGGTTGGCCTTGATCAGATCCCAGACGTTGGCCCAGATCTTGAAGCGGGAGCTGGAGATGTCGCTGCCGTCATGCAGGCGGGCTTCGGCCGCGAACTTCACGCCCTGATCCGCGTGGGCCCACAGCCACATGCCGCCCCAACACAAACCGTAGGCAAGAGGGGCGCCGATCAGTGTGGCGCGCAGCAGCCCGGGCAGCCGCTTGTCTGCGAGGCCCCAGATCGTCAGGAAGACCATGCCGACCATGCCGGTGCGCGAGGCGGTCAGCACGATGCCCCAGATGAAAAACGCGACCAATGCCGAGGCCAGCCAAGCAGGGAGGCGTCGACGTGCGCCCAGCCAGCCCGCACCAGCACATGAAAACACCAGCAAGGTACTGAAGTGATTCGGTTGACGCAGGTTGCCGACGGCGCGGCCGGGCATCGTGGGCTCAGCCACAAAGATGCCGTCTGCCCAGCCTGGATGGAACACCTGGATCAGCGCCAGCACCATGCCCACCACGCCGGCAGCGGTCAGGGCGCCAAAGAAGGCTTCCGCAATGGCGTGCCGGCTCACACTCTGGCCCGCGCGCCATCCTGCCCGCAGTGTCAACAGCGCGCCCAAAGCCATCCCGCCACCCATCAAACCCAGCCCGGCAGGCAGTGCGCCCCAGACGAAGGCCGAGCCAAACGCTTCTCCGGCACAAATCAGCAGCACGGCGCTCAGGCCTGACTGAGCCAGCCCTTTGGGGCCGTGGACCGATGCGCGCGGCAGTCCGCCCAAGGCCGCCACAAACAGCCCCCAGCCCAGAACGGCCAGTGCCTGGTTGAAAAACGTCACAGAGGGGGGCTCGTGGTGCGCCAACAGGGTGGGCACGAGAACGGCCAGTAGGCTCATGGCCCACCATGTGGGCCGTTGCCGGACGACGGAATCTTCAGGGGCAGACGTGATCATGGCCGCTATTGTCGCGGCAGTTGGGCACGGCTTGCGCACTTGCACCGTCAAAGCGCACCAGCGGCAATGTCGTTGAACGGCGCATCAGGGTATCGCTGGTGGATGGACGGTTTTCAATGGGCCCCAGGGCTGCAAGGCTGTCCAAAAGCGTTGACACTCTCGAACCCCGGCCCCTTTCTGCAACCAGTCAATACCAACATGAATAAAGACGCGCAGCGCGCCATCGCGCCCACTCACTTGCTGGTCAAGGAGCGCCTGCTGCTGTGGAGCCTCGCGGCCATCAACTTCACCCACATCGTCGACTTCATGGTGATGATGCCTCTGGGGCCGCAGTTGACGAAGCTGTTCCACCTCACCGATGCGCAGTTTGGTCTGTTGGTGTCTGCATATTCGCTGGCTGCTGGTTTGTCTGGTCTGCTGGTGTCGATGGTGATCGACCGTTTCGAGCGCAAGCGTGCCTTGTTGTGGGTCTACGCCGGTTTCGCCCTGGCCACGCTGGCCTGCGGCCTGGCGCCAAGTTATGGGGCGCTGATGGCAGCCCGGGTGGCGGCTGGTGTTTTCGGTGGTGTGTTGGGTGCCTTGGTGCAGACCATCGTGGGTGATGCCGTGCCTTTCGAGCGCCGGGGCCAAGCGATGGGGATGGTGATGTCAGCCTTCTCCCTGTCCACCGTGGCCGGTGTACCGCTGTCTTTGTGGATGGCCAGCGTCTGGGGCTGGCACATGCCGTTTTTTGCCATTGCCGCCGTGTCCGTGCTCGTCTTGCTGGGTGCATCGCGGTCGGTGCCACTCTTGCGTGGTCACATGGCGGGTGTATCGGCCCAGCCGCCCTTCGAGCAGTTGCGGCGCGTGCTGGCCGAGCCCAATCACTGGCGTGCCTTTGCGTTGTCCATGCTGATGTTGTCGGGCAGTTTCAGCATCATTCCGTACATCACGATCTACACCACGACCAACGTGGGCCTGACTGCTGAGGAGGTGCCTTATGTGTACTTGGCGGGGGGCGTGGCCACGCTGTTCACGGCGCGTATGTGGGGGCGCCTGACCGATCGCTGGGGCAAGGTGGCGATGTTCCGGCTGATCAGCCTGGCAGCTGTGTTGCCCATGCTGGCCTTGACCCATTTGCCCGTGGTGCCTGTGCCGGTTCTGCTGGTGGTCACGACGGCTTTCTTCGTGTTCGTGTCCGGTCGCATGGTGCCTGGCATGGCCTTGTTGACGGCGGCGCCGGAGCCGGCTCTGCGTGGCTCGTTCATGAGTGTCAATGGCGCCCTGCAGTCGGCCGCCATGGGGGTCTCGGCCTGGGTGGGCGGCCTGCTGATTTCACGCACCCCGGACGGGCTGGTGGAGGGCTATGGCCGTACAGGCTGGCTGGCCCTGGTGAGCACGCTGATCATGGTCTGGTGGGTGGGGCGTCTGCGCCTGCATACACAGGCCAAGGCCCCATGAACAGGACCTTTTGAGCTGTCGCAACTTTTTACGGGTTTTCTTCACGGCACGGCCGGTCTCCATACAAATACTGAGTTCTTGTACTTGTCATGAAAGCCCGACAGGCGCACACTGGCCTTCCGGTTGACGGTTTTCAGCAGTAAGCCGCAACAACTCAACGCGGCCTTGCCGCTGAGTCGCCACCCGGGTGTCTTCAACGTTCCTGCTCTCGAAAGGAGGCAGTATGAATTTGACGATCAGTGGCCACCACCTGGAAGTTACCCCTTCGCTACGTGAGTACGTACTCACCAAGTTGGATCGAGTGACCCGTCATTTCGATCAAGTCGTGGACGTCAACGTCCTGCTAACCGTTGAAAAGCAAAAGGAAAAGGATCGCCGACAAAAGGCTGAAGTGACTTTGCATGTGAAGGGAAAGGACATCTTTGTTGAAACCTCTCATGAAGACCTTTACGCTGCCATTGACCAGTTGATGGACAAGTTGGATCGTCAAGTCTGCCGCCACAAGGACCGCGTGCAGGATCATCATCACGCATCCCACAAGCGCCAGGCCACACCCTGGGACGCTATTCAATAAGCACGCGCTGCCGCCGCAAGCCTCAAACAGCGTGCTTGGTGTGACCTGATTGCGGGTCGCCAGCGCAGGTAGGCACCAAGTTAACGGCCCTTCGGGGCCGTTTTTCATGGGCTGAGCGTTTCACATCGGGCTAGAGTCATTTCATCACCTGGTCATGGTGGCGTTCCAGGGCATTTTTGGGAATTTGCCTCTTGCTGCGGTGCAGCAATGGGTGCAGAATCCCTTAAATCGATGGGCAGTGTGGCAAGTGTTTCCTGTCATGCTGTATCTATAATCCGCCCCTCATCCGTCCCGGCAGCCGGGGTCAAGGTGCTTGCCGTCACCCCTGCTTGAAACAAGATGAATCGACTATCAGCCATCCTTCCCGCCAGTCAGGTGCTGGTGGACGTGGACGCCAGCAGCAAGAAGCGCGTCTTCGAGCACGCTGGGCTGCTGTTCGAGAATCAGCACGCCATTGCACGCGCCACCGTGACGGACAACCTGTTTGCGCGTGAGCGCCTGGGCTCTACAGGGCTGGGCCACGGCGTGGCCATTCCGCATGGTCGCATCAAGGGATTGAAAAATCCGCTGGCCGCTGTGATCCGTCTGAGCCAGTCCATCCCCTTCGATGCGCCGGATGACGAGCCCGTCAACCTGCTCATCTTCCTGCTGGTGCCGGAAGCGGCCACGCAGCGTCACCTCGAAATTCTGTCCGAAATTGCCGAGCTGCTGTCTGATCGGGAGTTGCGTGAACGCCTCAAATCAGAGGGTGATGCGGCTCAGGTGCACGATTTGATCGAGCGTTGGCAGCCACTCAAGTCTGTTGCCTAGTCTTTCCGGCCAAGACTGCGGCATCATGAGATCCTGTTGTTGACCAAACCAGAGCACTCGTGAGCGTCAAAGATCTCGCCATCATCAGCGCAGAAGCGCTTTTCGAAGCCAATCGGGGGGCTTTGCGCTGGGAGTGGATCGCCGGTCACGCTCACCCTGAGCGTCGTTTTGACGAAGAGGCGGTCCAGACAGCGCAATCTGCCGCCGATCTGGTTGGCTACCTCAATTACATCCATCCTTACCGTGTCCAGATCGTCGGGCGTCGAGAGGCTGCGTATTTCGCGGGCTCGACCAACGAGGATCAGGAGCGCCGCATCCAGCGCATCGTGACGTTGGAGCCGCCCGTGGTGGTGGTGGCAGATGCCCAAAGCCCGTCCGACAAGCTTGTGGCCATGTGCGGGCGCGCTGGCATTCCCCTGTTTGTGACGCAGGAGCCCGCTGGCCACGTCATCGACGTGCTGCGCAGCTACTTGACCCAGCATTTTGCCGAGCGCATCACGCGCCACGGTGTGTTCATGGACATCCTGGGGCTGGGCGTGCTGCTCACCGGCGAGTCCGGCCTGGGCAAGAGCGAACTGGGCCTGGAATTGATTTCTCGTGGCCATGGCCTGGTGGCCGATGATGCGGTGGACCTGTTCCGCGTGTCGCGTACCGCCATTGAAGGGCGCTGCCCTGAGCTGCTGCTCAACTTGCTGGAAGTGCGCGGCATCGGCCTGCTGGACATCAAGGCCATCTTTGGTGAAACGGCCGTGCGCCGCAAGATGCGCCTGAAGCTGATCGTGCACCTGGTCCGCAAGGAAACCATGGAGCGCGAGTTCGAGCGCCTGCCTTACGAGCCGCTGTTCGAAGAAGTGATGGGTGTGCCCATCCGCAAGGCGGTGATCGCGGTGGATGCCGGCCGAAACCTGGCCGTGCTGGTTGAAGCCGCTGTGCGCAATACCGTGCTGCAACTGCGCGGTATCGATACCTACAAGGAATTCATCGAGCGCCACCAGCGCGCGATGGAGCGCGGCGGCAACTGACCTTCAGCGGCCGTTCACGCTGGCCTTGCCGCTACAGCCTTCGCGTTCGCAGATCACGTACAGGGCCAGGGCATGGTCCTGCAGCTTGTAGCCGCGTTCTCTGGCGATTTCCTGCTGACGACGCTCGATTTCCGCATCGTAGAACTCTTCAACGCGGCCGCAGTTCACGCACACCAGGTGATCGTGGTGCTTGCCTTCGTTCAACTCGAACACGGCTTTGCCGGCCTCACTGCCTGCTTCAAAATGATTGCGGGACAGGATGCCGGCCTGCTCGAACTGCATCAGCACGCGGTAAACCGTGGCCAGGCCGATGTCGGAGCCTTCGGTGAGAAGGACCTTGTAGACGTCTTCCGCCGTCATGTGGCGCTGCACCGCCTGCTGGAAGACTTCCAGGATCTTGATGCGCGGCAAGGTGGCTTTGAGCCCGCTGCTCTTGAGTTCTTCTGCGTTGGTCATGGGGTGGGGGCTCCAGGGTGCGGGCAACCGTGACCGGCCCCCGCTAGAATGCCCAATGATATCGACATGCGCCTGACCTGTGAAATGGTCGGGGCTTGTCGTGGCGTGGCCTTTGTGCCTGAACAGGTTTGATTCAGCCTGATCGGGCTCTTTCCTGGTCTTACCGGACACCAACCGAGTTCTACATTCATGACGCTGAAATCCTTCCGTCGCACCCTGATGTGTCTGGCCCCTGCGCTCTTGCTGTCGGCCTGCAGCACCAGCAACTTCTCGTTGAGCAAGCCCGAAACCTTGTTTGGCCTGCTGGAGCCCTACAAGGTCGATGTGGTTCAGGGCAATGTGGTGACGCAGGAAATCATGGCGCAGATTCAGCCTGGCCTGGGTCGCATGCAGGTGCGGGAGATTCTGGGCACGCCCTTGCTGGAGGATCCTTTTCATGCCGATCGTTGGGACTATGTGTTCACGATTCGTCGTCAAGGTGTGGCCGATCAGCAGCGCCGTGTCAGCATCTTTTTCAAGCGTGACATGGTGGACCGCTTTGATACCCAGCCGCTGCCCAGCGAACGCGAATTCGTCGCCTCCATCGACAAGCCGGTCAAAGGCAAGGATGTGGCCAACCTGACGCCTGAGCAGATTGCCGCGCTGCCCGTACCCCCCAAGGTCGAGGTGGTGAAAACCGTGCCGCAAGGTGCCGTACGCGACTACCCCCCGCTGGAGGCCGGTCGCCGCTGAGCTCCCGCTTTGCCTGCCCTTATCTGAACAGAAGAGATCACACTCCCATGAGTACAGCCGACAACGCCAGCCCCGTTCACAAGATTGCCATTGCCGGCGCCTCCGGCCGCATGGGCCGCATGCTGATCGAGGCCGTGCTGAACGCCGATGATGCCCAGCTCGCTGGTGCACTGGACATTGCCGCCAGCCCCGCCATCGGTGCCGATGCCACGGCCTTCCTGGGCAGCACCAGCGGTGTGGCGATCACGCCTGATCTTCGTGCCGGCCTGCAGGGCGCCCGCTACCTGATTGATTTCACGCGCCCTGAAGGCACCATGGCGCACCTGCGCGTGTGCCGTGAGCTGGGCGTCAAAATGGTCATCGGGACCACGGGCTTCACCGATGCGCAGAAGGCCGAAATCCAGGATGCAGCCCGAGACATCGCCATCATGTTGTCGCCCAACATGGCCGTGGGCGTGAACGTTGTCTTCAAGCTCCTGGCGCAAGCCGCCAAGGCACTCAAGGAAGGCTACGACATCGAAATCATCGAAGCTCACCATCGCCACAAGGTGGATGCCCCGAGCGGCACGGCCCTGAAGATGGGCGAGGTGGTGGCCGAGGCGGTGGGCCGCAATCTGCAGGAATGCGCCATTTACGGTCGCGAAGGCGTGACCGGCGAGCGCGACCCCAGCACCATCGGCTTTGCCACCATCCGCGGCGGCGACGTGGTGGGCGATCACACCGTGCTGTTTGCCGGCATCGGTGAGCGCATCGAGATCACGCACAAGTCTTCCAGCCGTGCGACCTATGCGCAGGGCAGCCTGCGTGCTGTGCGCTTCCTGTCGAGCCAGCCGCATGGCCTGTTCGGCATGGATGACGTGCTGGGCCTGAAGTAAGCGAGGGCCACATATATGGGTGGATTGAGCCAGTATTGGGTGCAGGGCGACAACATTGGCCGCGCTGTGGCCATCATGTTGCTGCTGATGTCGATCAGCGCGTGGGTGGTGATTTTCTGGAAGGGCTGGTTGCTGAACCGCGCTCGCCGTGATCTGACCGACGGTGCGCAGGCATTCTGGCGTTCAGCCGATCTGGCTGCTGCCCGTGAAACTTTGAAGAACCTGGATCGCGAAGCGGTGCTCTTGCCGCTGGTCGATGCCGCGAGTCAGGCTGTGGCCAGTGGCACGCTCGAAGCCCAGGCTTTGCCGGAAGCCCAGTTGACGCGACGCTTGCGCGACAGCCTGCATGCCGTCCTGGCCCGCCTGCAGCGTGGTCAGGTGTTGCTGGCCTCGGTGGGCGCCGTGTCCCCCTTTGTCGGCCTGTTCGGGACGGTCTGGGGCATCTACCACGCCATGATGGGCATTGCCGTTGAAGGCTCGGCCTCGCTTGACAAGGTGGCGGGCCCGGTGGGGGAGGCCCTCATCATGACGGCGGCGGGGCTGGCTGTGGCCATTCCGGCCGTGCTGGCCTACAACATCTTCGGCAAGATGGTGTCGGCATGCGAAGCCGATCTGGAGGGCTTTGCCCACGATCTGCGTGAAACCCTGCTGGCCAGTGCGGCCCGCGGCCACTGACGAGGCGAGCATGGCATTCGGACGTCTGGAGCGGCCTCAGGGCAGTCAGCCCATGAGCGAGATCAACATGACCCCGCTGATCGACGTCATGCTGGTTCTGCTGGTCATCTTCATGTTGACGGCACCCTTGATGACGTCGAAGCTCAAGCTCGATCTGCCCAAATCCGATGCGCGGCCATCACCTGACAAAACGCCCTCGGTGCTGTCCATTACGTTGACGCCCGATGGTCGGGTGCACCTGGATGACCAGCCCAGCACCATGGATGCACTCACCACGCGTACGCAGGAGTTGGCGCGCAGCAAGCCCGAGACCGAGGTCCACCTGCGTGCAGACAAGGAAGTTGCTTACGGGCGCGTGGCTGAGCTGATCGGTACCTTGCAGAAGGCTGGCCTCAATCGCATCGCCTTCGTGACGGAGGCTGCAGCCGATGCCCCGGCCGGGGCCGCCTCGGCGCCCTGACAGCAAAGCATCTTAAAGCCCTGCAACCGGATCGAGGTGGCTTGTCCACGCCGTTGATCCGGTCGTTGTCGGTCCAGCACGACAAGGCTGTAGTCGCCTCGCATTTCGGTGCTCAGCCTGGTGAGGCTGCGCGCACAATGGTCCTCAAGTTGACTGTTGGTCAGGACCGAAGATGGCAGCCCCGAAGTTTCCCACCCAGCGATTCGACAGCGCACAAGCTGCGCTGGACCATGTCACCAAGCTGTACGACGAGCAGATTGCGCACCTGCGAGATGCCTTGCAGCGCTTCGTGGCCGGCGAGAACATCAAGACCCATGTGAGGGCCAAGTACCCTTTCGCACGCATCCACACCGATACCGTCGCACGTGCCGATTCGCGCTTGTCCTACGGCTTCGTGGCGGGGCCGGGTACGTATGAAACCACCTTGACCCGCCCCGATCTGTTTGCCGATTACTACCGCGAACAGTTCGACTTGCTGCTGGCCAACCACGGTGTGTCTATCGAGGTGGGCCTGGGTGGCGACCCGATCCCCGTTCACTTCAGCCTGGCCGAGCACCAGCATCTGGAGGGCAGCATGTCAGCCGAGCGGCGCTTGCTTTTGCGGGATCGTTTTGATCTGCCGGACCTGGCCTCGATGGATGACGGCATTGCCAATGGCACCTATGAGACGCGCGGTGGCGCGCCCAGGCCGCTGTCCTTGTTCACCGCGCCGCGCGTGGACTATTCGCTGCACCGCTTGCGTCACTACACAGGCACCTCGCCCGAGCATTTCCAGAACTTCGTGCTGTTCACGAACTACCAGTTCTACATTGACGAGTTCGTGCGCATGGGGCATGAGTTGATGCGTCGAGCACCAGATCCGAAGAACCCGCGTGACGATGATGATTGCGTGGCCTTCATCGAGCCTGGCAATGTGATCACACGCAGGGTGGGACAGTCCGTCGAAGCGGCGGATGCCCTGGGCGCAGCGCCCCCACGCTTGCCGCAGATGCCGGCCTATCACCTGATCCGTCGTGATCGCAGTGGCATCACGATGGTCAACATCGGCGTGGGCCCGGCCAACGCCAAGACCATCACCGACCACATTGCCGTCTTGCGACCCCATGCCTGGATCATGCTGGGCCACTGTGCCGGGCTGCGCAACTCACAGCAACTGGGTGACTATGTGCTGGCCCACGGCTATGTGCGTGAGGACCACGTGCTGGATGAGGATCTGCCGCTGTGGGTGCCCATTCCGCCTCTGGCTGAAATCCAGCTGGCACTGGAAGGGGCTGTGGCCGATGTCACGCAACTGCATGGCTACGAGCTCAAGCGCATCATGCGCACGGGTACGGTGGCGTCGACCGACAACCGCAACTGGGAACTGCTGCCGCAGCGAGAACCGGAGCGGCGCTTCAGCCAGAGCCGTGCCGTGGCGCTGGACATGGAAAGCGCGACCATTGCCGCCAACGGCTTTCGCTTCCGTGTGCCTTACGGGACCTTGCTGTGTGTGAGTGACAAGCCCCTGCATGGCGAGCTCAAGCTGCCAGGTATGGCCAACCAGTTCTACCGCGAGCGGGTAGACCAGCATTTGCGCATCGGCTTGCGCGCCATTGAGCGTTTAAGAGCCAATATGGCGGGTCAACTGCACAGCCGCAAGCTGCGCAGCTTCGCCGAGGTCGCGTTCCAGTAACGGGCTAACCCGTTGTGGTTGTGCTGAGGCTACCTTGTGTTACTAGATGGCCTCGGATCAGCGTGCAACGATGCACGCTGCATGGCTGCGGCGTGTGCCGGGCCATGCGGTCATGTCAGAGGGATCAGGCTGCAGCCAGAACAGGCGTGGCAGCAGCTTGTATCTGCGCCACTTCACGACGGATCTGCTCACCGGCCAGTTCTTCAGCCACGCGCAGGTCGTAAGCGGTCTGCAGGTCCATCCAGTACTGGGGCGTTGTGCCAAAGAAGCGAGCCAGACGCAGGGCGGAGTCGGGGCTGATGCCACGGCGCTCACGCACGATGTCGTTCACGCGAGGGGCAGGAACGTGCAGGCGAATTGCCAGACCGCTGGCCGACAGGCCATGTTGTTCCATGAACTTGGCGCGCAGAATGGCGCCGGGGTGCACTGCAGGTGAATTGCTCATAGGACTAAGGGTTTTTCATAGATACTGGCCTGATCGTATGAGGTTTGTCTCAATTAGATTGTCAATACTTGGACAATTACATGCGATTCATCTAACCATTTCGGGGGATCGCGGGAAAACACTTATGCCGTTTACCGTTTGATGAAACAATGGCGAGACGAACTGAATCCACGCCGCTGACTTTGTTGCCGGCGCTCAAGTCCCATCTTTGGTTTGCCAGTTGCCCGGCGCCGTTCCAGCTCGCCTTGATCGAGCGCTCCAGGCTTTGGCACATCAAGACCGGTGAGTTCCTGTTTTCACGTGGTGAGGCGCAGGACAGCCTGTGTTGTGTGGTGGCCGGCGCCTTGAAGATCGGGTCCATCAATCCGAAGGATGGCAGCCATCGCCTGACGATGTACGTGGAGCCGTATCACTGGTTTGGCGAGATCTCGCTGATCGACGGCATGCCCCGCAGCCAGGACGCCATTGCAGACACCGACAGCACCGTGATGGTCGTGAACGGCCCGCAACTGCTGGAGTGGCTGGGCCAGCATCCCGCCCACTGGCGTGATCTGGCCCGATTGGCTTGCGGCAAATTGAGGCTCATTCTGACGGCCATCGAAGACAACGCCACCCTGTCCATCGAGCAGCAACTGGCCCGGCGCTTGCTGTTCTCAGCCACCAATTTCGGACAGTCGACCAACCCCAGCATCCGGCGACGGGTTCGCCTGCCCCAGGAATACCTGGCGCGCATGTTGGGCGTCTCAAGGCAAACGGTCAACAAGGCGCTCAGGGCCTTGGAGCGCGAGCGTGTGCTGGCGCTGCACTATGCCGAGATCGAGATCGTGGACATGCCGGCGCTGGTGGCGCGGGCCGGGGCGGTGGACCCCAGCCTGCGTCAATCCATGGTGTTGCCGGAAGATGCGCCTTGATGGCTCAGCGTGCGGCGCGGGGCTTGACCTTGCCCGCTGCCGTTCGCGCCTTCTGGCGGGCCGCGTCGATCGAGACATCCGTGGCCAGCGCCACACCCATGCGGCGTTTGACAAAGCTCTCTGGCTTGCCAAACAGGCGCAGATCGGTGCCGGGCTCGGACAGGGCCTCGGCCACGCCGTCGAAGACCACATCCTGCGTGTCCATGCCGCCGTAGATCACGGCAGAGGCGCCTGGCGCACGCAAGCTGGTATCGACGGGCAAGCCCAGGATGGCACGCGCATGCAGCTCGAACTCGCTTTGCACCTGCGTGGACAGGGTCACCAGGCCGGTGTCGTGGGGGCGGGGGCTGACTTCGCTGAACCAGACCTGATCGCCCTTGACGAACAACTCCACGCCGAACAGGCCTTGTCCACCGAGGTTGTCGGTTACGGCCTTGGCGATGTCGCGCGCCTTTTGCAGCGCCGCCGGGTTCATGGGGTGAGGCTGCCAGCTTTCAACGTAATCGCCGCTGACCTGCAGGTGCCCGATGGGTTCGCAAAAGTAGGTGGCGATCTGGCCCTGGGATGTACCTGAACCTGCGGCGCGCACGGTCAGTTGCGTGATCTCGTAATCGAAGTCGATGAAGCCTTCCACGATGACGCGGCCATGGCTCACGCGGCCTCCGGCCATGGCGTAGTCCCACGCTTTCTGCACGTCTTGCGGGCCGTCGATCTTGCTCTGGCCTTTGCCGGACGAACTCATCACCGGCTTGACGATGCAGGGGTAGCCGATGCCGGCGTCAATGGCCGCCTGCAGTTCGGCCAGCGAGTCACAGAACTGATAGGGGCTTGTGGGCAGGCCCAGCGTTTCGGCGGCCAGGCGGCGGATGCCTTCGCGGTCCATGGTCAGGCGCGCGGCGCGGGCGGTCGGGATCACACGCACCACGCCCTTGGCCTCCAGCTCTTCCAGGACCGGCGTGGCGATGGCTTCGATTTCAGGTACGACCAGGTGCGGGCGCTCGGTTTCGATCAGCGTGCGCAACTGTGCCGGGTCGCTCATGGTGATGGTGCGACTGTGATGGGCGACTTGCTGGCCGGGGGCGTTGTCGTAGCGGTCCACGGCGATGGTCTCGACACCCAGGCGCTGCAGGGCGATCAGGACTTCCTTGCCGAGCTCGCCGGATCCCAGCAGCATGACCCGGGCTGCAGAAGGAGACAGAGGGGTGCCGAGAGGCAGGGTCTGAACAGGATGGGTCATGGTGGGCCTGCGTGTTGAAAAAGGGCTGGAACAGGGGTGGCGTTATTGTCGCCGCAGGCAGACTGCCGTTCAGCCTTGCTGAGGCAGGATCACGGTGAAATGGCTGCCCTGGCCGGGCTGGCTTTGCAGGTGCACCGCAGCCCCCATGCGGTCGGCCAGTCGTTTCACGACGGCCAACCCCAGGCCAGAGCCCTCTGCGCCCGTGATGCGGGCGTCTTCCAGGCGCACATACGGTTCAAACACGCGCTCCTGATGCTCGGGGGGGATGCCGATGCCCGTGTCGATCACCTCCAGGTGTGCCGGGCTCGTGGATGAGGCTCGGCTGGCTCGGACGGTGATGCTGCCGGACGGCGTGTACTTCAAGGCGTTGCCGATGAGGTTGCCCAGTATCTGGCGCACGCGCGCGCCGTCAGCCCAGATGTGCTGCAGGCTCAGGCTGTCGCTGGGCGGCAACTCGCAAGTCAGCTTGATGTGATGGCTTTGGGCCTGTGGCTGGAAGGCGTCGCATACATCCTGCACCAGCAAAGCCAGGTCCACCGCCTGTGGCTGCAGGCGCCATGCGGGGTTTTCCAGGCGGGTGTATTCGGTGACGTCTCGCAAGTGGGTGTCGAGTTGCGACGCCGCATTGCGGATGCGCTCGATGGCCCGGTGTTCGGGGGGCGTATTGGCCTTGAGTGCCAGCAGATCGATGGAGCCCAGAATGGACTGCAGCGGGCTGCGGATCTCGTGCGAGAGCATGGCCAGGAAGCGCTCCTTGCTTTCATGCGATGCGCGCTCGGTGGCTCGCAGGCGGTCTTTCAAGGTGCTGATGTAATGCAGCGCCACGATGCAGGCTGGTTGGGCCGCCAGCAGGACGCCCCAGGTGTGGCCCACCATGTCTTCTGCGCCATGCATCACGGGGCCGTAGCGGTACAGGTACATCGCAATCAGGCCGGCGTAGTGCAGCCAGCACAGCAGGTTGGCTGCTCGCCCCAACGCCACGAAGGCGGCGACATAGAACATGGTCATGAACTGCGCGGCGCAGGCCAGCGCATACAGGCCATTGGGTGAGTGGTCATTGGAGGCGACGTACAGCCCGCCAATGAAGTACACGCTGGTCAACAGCAGCACGCCAAAGACCAGGGGTGTCAGCCAGGCCGGCTTGCGCCACAGGAGTGCGGCCACCAATGCGTAAAGCGCCCCCATGGTGGGCACCCAGAAGCGGTCCCATGGGGTGCTCAGTCCGGCCAGGCAAACCGACAGGGCGCCCACCGCCACCAGGGCGCTGGCCCAGAGAATCAGCCGCACGCGTTCCTGTGGTTGTGTCGGCGCGATGGTGTCAGTCATGTTGAGAGGCGCGACGATCAAGTCCGCTCTGGATGGCGGCCGTCAGCACAGCTGGGCGCACCGGTTTTTCAAAGAAGGTGACGCCTTGGGTACGCAGGATGGTGGCCAGCGTGGCTTCGGAGGCGGTGCCGTCCTTCAACTGACCTGTGAGCAGCACGATGGGCGCATCGGGCTGCTCCATGCGAATGCGTTCGACAATCGATTGCGAGGTCTGGCCGCCACCCAGTATCAGGTCCAACACGAAGGCATCGTGCTCGGACAGGGGGCGTGCCAGCAGGGCTGCCGAACTGGTATAGGCGTGCGCTTCATAGCCCACTTCATTGAACCAGTCAGTCAGGGCGGCGGCAGAGCCGATGTCATCGTCCAGCACCGCGATCCGGGCTCTGGCCTGATCAAGCGAGTTGCGCACCTGTAGTTGCTCGACGGCGTAGTGCGCCCCGCTGTAACCCTCCTGCTGCATGCGCTGGACGCCCGTCACGAGCCAACCTTCGCGCTGGTTGTAGAAGGCGATCAGACCCTGGCAACTCGCATCACGCGCAGTGGTGCACAAGGGCCCCAGCTGGATGTTGCAGGCCATCTTCTGGCCGTCGATCAGCAAGGTGGCGGGATAGGTATTGACCGGGGTGGGCGTGGCATGGCTGCTGGTGCTGCCTGTTTGCAACGCCGATGAACCGAAAACGGCGTCCAGACTTTCTCCGAAATGCCGGCAGATGGTCTGGACTTCGTCGAACAGCCATACCGCGCCACGCAGTTTTCGACGCGCCTGGCTGATCGAAATCGCGCAAATATGCGCGATTTCGGTGGCCTGGTGGCGGCTGGGTACGCCGTGCCGTTCGAGCAAGGCGGCCAAACAAGCGCTGGCCCAGGAAAACCCTGTGCTGATGGCGTCTTGCTCATCATCAACTGGCATGTCGGTGTTCATTCGTTTGTCAGGGATCTAGACAACATGACTTGTCCAAAAAAGTAACAAAACATCACATATGCGCGAAAGCGTCAAATATGACCGATACAATGAATTGTGCGCTGAAAAAAGATCACCTCAAAAGGCGCCGCTCAGGGAATTTTTATTACTCCAACTTGGGTAACCGAGTTGGGCAACCTTGCTACCGGTGCTTAGGCATTGCGTGAATGCGGTTGGTGCTTTCGGGCCTTTCAAAGCCACCTCTCGAGGTGGCTTTTTCATGCCCGATCTTGCGGACGTTCACCTTGCGACATGATGCAGGCTTGTGCATCCATTTCAAGCAGGTTTGCCAATGAGTTTCAAAACGGGTCGCTACAAGGGGCGCATCGGCATCATGGCCGCCATGCCCGAAGAGTTGCAAGCGCTGCTGGATGTCATGCCCGATGAGGCTGTGGAGTGCGTCGCCGGTCGCGAGTTCTGGGTGGGGCATCTGCATGGGCGAGAGGTGGTCGCAGTGCTGTCACGCATCGGCAAGGTGGCGGCCGCCACGACGACCACGGTGCTGCTGAGCCACTATGGCGTTGATCAGATCATCTTCACCGGCGTGGCCGGCGGCCTGGGCGATGGTGTGCGCGTGGGCGATGTGGTGGTAGCCGATGCGTTGGTCCAGCATGACATGGATGCTTCACCCTTGTTCCCGCGTTTCGAATTGCCTGGGCTGGGAGTGAGCGCACTGTCGCCGCCTGCTGCGTTCACGGCCACGGTGCGAGACACTGTGGCGCAAGTGCTCAGCCCTGGCGCGCTGACTTCAGGTGGGGCCTTGGGCGATGTGCATCTGGCGCCGCTGAATCTGGGTTTGCCGAAAGTCCACCAGGGACTCGTCATCAGCGGTGACCAGTTCATCAACGCGGCCCAAACCTGTCGTGATCTGACACAGGCCCTGCCCACGGCTTTGGCGGTAGAAATGGAAGGCGCGGCGGTGGCTCAGGTCTGCCATGATTTTGGTGTGCCGTACGCTGTGATCCGAACCATCTCGGATCGCGCCGACGATGACGCGCACATCGACTTTCCTCGATTCGTCAGTGCAGTGGCGCGGCACTATTCGCTGGCCATCGTCGAAGCCCTGCTGCAACGCGTTTGATACAACGGAGACCAACCATGGAACAGCGCTACCAGTCCTTCAGCGATTTCTATCCCTTCTATCTGTCTCAGCATCAGGACCGCACCTGCCGTCGCTTGCATGTGATCGGCTCCACCATGGTGTTAGCGGTGTTGCTGTGGGCCATCGGCACGCAGACCTGGTCGGGTTTGTGGTTGTTGCCCCTCGTGGGCTATGGCTTTGCCTGGGTGGGGCATTTCCGATTTGAACGCAATCGCCCAGCCACCTTCACCTATCCGCTCTATAGCCTCATGGGCGACTGGGTGATGTACTGGCAGACCCTGACGGGCAAGTTGCCCTTTTGATCCGGCCGTCAAAGGGACAGCACTTCCACCCTGTTGCGGCCCTGTTGTTTGGCCTTGTAGAGGGCCGAGTCCGCCGCAGCAATCAACGCTTCTTCTTTCAGATCAGGCCGCACCTGGCAGGTGGCCACGCCCATGCTGGCCGTGACCGAGGCGGCCGTGTCCGAGTCCTCATGGGGGATGCCCAGTTCGACGATGGCCTGCCTGACGCGTTCCGCAGCCTTCAGGGCGATGTCGCCATCGGCATGGGGAAGCACGGCAATGAACTCCTCGCCACCATAGCGCGCTACCAGATCGCCGGGGCGGCGCAGCTTGTCTTGCAGCGCTTGCGCAACCCGCATCAGGCACTGGTCGCCAGCAGGGTGGCCATAGCGGTCGTTGAAGCGCTTGAAGTGGTCAACGTCCAGCATGATGATGGCCACCGTGTCGCCATCATGGCGAGCACGTTGCCAGGTCTGTTGCAGGTACTGCTGGAAGTGGCGGCGGTTGAACAGGCCGGTTAGCACATCCATGCGTGACAGTTGCTGCAAACGGGCTTGCACACTGCTCAGATCCTGCAGCAGGTTCTTGCGCCGCAGTGACAGCAAGTACTGACGGCGCTCGTCGCGCTCCAGCGCATAGTTGGCCATGAGTGTGAACACGACGGTCGCGCCCAGCAAGGCCACCATGGGCACGATGAGCCGCTGGTTGAAAAGCGGCACGGTCAGCACACCAACGATGTGGATGGCATAGACCATCAACGAGAAGGCCAGGGCATACCAGAAGCGCAAACGCTGCACCATGTTGCCGTACATGATCACCACCATCAGCCCGACATGGTAGTACTGGCTGTTGGGGGCGCGACTGATCGAGAGGATGTAGCCCAGGCTGGCGCCGGCCAGCACGCCACTGAGCATAACGAGGTACTCCAGGGCAGAGGGGGGGATACGGCGAGGCACCTGATGGCGCAGCAGCCATGCGAGTCCGAGGAGGGCAAGGGCGAATGGCGTGAACCACAGCAGGCGAACCTTGACGGACAGCAGGAACACATCCGGCACCATCAGGTAGTCGCCCAGCAGAAAGCCATTGAAGACAAACAGTGACAGCAGCCCGCTGATCAGAAAGTAGCGCATGCGGCGCGGGGCGCCGTCGTTGAGAAACTGCTTTTCCAGCGTGGGTGGAAAGCGCATCCACGACAGGCCGCGATCAAATTGGGAGGACGCCTCGTTGACTTCGCTGCGTGCAACACGGCCTGTAGGCTGGATGGCCCGTCGTGGCGGCAACCGGAGGCCTTTTGGGGTGCTGACCATGGCTAGCTCGCCTCCCCGAATGCCTGGGCCTGATTGCGGCCGTTGGCCTTGGCCTGATACAACGCCTCGTCGGCCTGAGCCAGCAGCCGGATGGTGCTGGCGCCAGGCTCGTTGGCGCGCAGGCAGGCGACTCCAACGCTGATGGTCACGCGATCCTGGGTGAGGGACGCGGCATGTGGCCGGGCCAGTTCCCACACTGCTGTGCGCACGCGCTGTGCTGCGGCCAAAGCCTCGGCCAGCGTGGTGCAACTGAGGATGGCAATGAACTCTTCGCCGCCAAAGCGCGCCACCAGGTCGCCTGGGCGGCGCAGGGACCGGGCCATGGTGGATGCCACCTCCTTGAGGCAGGCGTCGCCTACCGGGTGTCCATAGTGATCGTTGTAGAGCTTGAAATGGTCGATGTCCATCATCAGTACGGCGACCGATGTGCCGTCGCGCGCACAGCGAGACCACACCTGACCTACGAACTCATCGAAATGCCGGCGATTGGCGATTTCAGTCAGGGGGTCAAAACGTGTGATCTGGTCCAGGCGCTGGTTGCCACGTTCCAGCTTGTCCAGCAACTGATGTTCGTGTTGCAGCATCAACCAGTTGGTGCGCTCCTCGCGTTCCAGCCCGTAACTGTTATACAGCGTGAACAGCGTGGTCGAGACCATGATAAGTGACTGGCCGACCATGACAGGGACATTTGGGTTGGGAATACACAGTGCCGCGCCCGCAAACAGTGCCAGGACGATCACGTCGATCTGCATGGCTCGCCAGAAGCGCATGCGCGTGACGCCGCCATTGAACAGCACGATCATGCTGAGCGTGACCAGATAGGGCCCAGCCAGTTCGTCGGTGCTGCTGATGCACAGATAACAGTGGACACTGGCTGACAACACACTGTTGATGAGTCCTGTCCAGTCCTGCCAAAGCGAGGGCACTTTTTGCAGGAAGGCTGCGCTGAGGCCCAGAACGGGCACCAGGAACAGCAAGCGCCATTGTGTGGCAGCGGTGAAGCGGTCGGGCACCATGATCCAGTCGGTGTACAGCAAGGCGCCCGCGAGGATCAGGCCGAGGAATGCGCCAATGCGCAGCAGACGCACGCGTTCCGGTGCCGTGTCTTGCTGAAAGCGCACTTCCATCTCGGCCGGAAAGCGCAAACCCAGAAAGCCTTGCTGCAACACGGCCTCGAAATCACCGAGCGCCGACTGGTGCGCTTCTGACCCACCGGCGTGGCCAACGCCCTCATCCTCATCGACTCCGCAAGAGGATGAGGATGAGGGCGGGGTGTTGGGCGGTGAGGAGTCAGCCAGTTCAGTCATGCGACAGCGATGCCCGTGCCGATTGGACGCACGGGCGTTGCCCATGTTTTCGGCCCCGGCGAGGGCGGCTTGACGCGATTGTCCCCTCGGGTATTGGCATGTGGCGTGACGCATCTCACGTCACGAAGTCTTATGCGATGAATTGACGGGTGTTGTCACGTCAAATTGACAACACGCGACAGGCGTGATGAGGAGAATGGTGACCGTGCGGTTTCCCTTGACGAGCCGTCGGCTGTGGCCGACAGAAGGTACCGAGTCATGAAACGAGTGCTGATTGTGGAAGACCACGCCGATATCCGGTCGCTGGTTCGCTTTTCACTCGAAATGGAAGACCTTGATGTCCACGAGGCCGAGAACGGCGATGTCGGGCTGGAGATGGTCTCCAGCCTTCAGCCGGATGTGATCTTGCTGGACGTGATGATGCCTGGTCTGCTTGATGGTTTTGCCGTGTGCAGGCGTATCAAGGCGGATCCTGATTTGAGCCGCATCCGGGTGGTGATGCTCACCGCCCTGGGCCAGCAGGCTGACAGGGAGGACGGGATGGAGGCCGGTGCCGACGCCTATCTGACCAAGCCTTTCAGCCCGGCACAACTGGTCAGCACGGTCAGGGATCAGCTCGGGGCCTGACAAAGGCGCACGATGTGCTTCATGGAAAGCAAAAAACCCTGGCAGGGGGCTGACCAGGGTTTTGTGTTTGGCGTGAGCTTGCTGATGGCCTTGGCGCCTCAGAACGGGATGTCGTCATCCATGTCATCGAAGCCAGTCGATGACTTCGGTGCTGGCGCCGGTGCTGCCGGGCGTTGGGCTGCGGCAGGGCGCGCTGTTGGACGGCTGGGGGCAGAAGGCGCTTCCTGGCTGTAGTCATCGCCACCACCCTGGTTACCGCCGCCGTAGCCACCGCCGCCACCGCCTTCGCGCCCACCCAGCAGTTGCATCTGCTCGGCGACGATTTCGGTGGTGTAGTTGTCCTTGCCGTCTTTGTCCTGCCACTTGCGAGTCTTCAGGCGGCCTTCCACGTACACGGGGCGCCCCTTTTTGAGGTACTCGCCGGCGATTTCGGCCAGGCGGTCATAGAACACCACACGGTGCCATTCGGTTTCCTCGACCTTGTCGCCGCTGTTCTTGTCCTTCCAGTTGCGCGTGGTGGCAACCGAAACGTTACAGACAGCTGCACCATTGGGGGTGTAGCGCACTTCGGGGTCGCGACCCAGGTTGCCGATAAGGATGACTTTGTTGATGGAGGCCATGGCCTGATTCCTGAAAGCTGAAGGTTGGTTAAATAAGGTGCCGTTAGTTAGCAGCACGATTATCACCGCGATCAGGATTCGGCTTTTCCCTCAGGGGAGGGCGCCCGCACGGGGGCTCCACATGGCGGGAAATTCGCCTTATAGGCCTGTGGGATCAACCCAGCTTGAAGCGCGAGGCCTGCTCAGCCAGCTTCAGGCTCTGGTGGCGTAATTCCTTGGCGGCATGGGCCACCTGTACGACCAGATCGCTGGTCTTGTCGCTGTTGTCATTGACCGTGTGCAAGGTATTGGTCATGAGTTCGGCGTTGCTGCGGCCATTGGCCGTCACATCGGCCAGTTTGCTCAGAATCCGTCCCATCTCGTTCACATTGGCCTCCGTCGAAAGTACGGCCTCCACGGTTCCCCGGGCGATTTCCTGCCCTTGCGCGATCTCGTTGGTGGAGTCGCCCACGACCTTGTTGATCTGTGCGGCGGCATCTGCCACCCGCTGGGCCAGGCTGCGAACCTCGCTGGCGACTACCGCAAAGCCCTTGCCCGCCGTGCCAGCCTTGGCAGCTTCGACGGATGCATTGAGTGCGAGCAGGTTGGTCTGAAAGGCAATGCCGTCGATCAGGCTGACGATCTTGCCGATCTCCCGGCTGCGACCTTGCAGGCTGTCGATCACGTCTGCCAGATGGGTCATGGCGCGTCGGCTGCGGCCCGCATCGGCCGTGACATCCCGGGCGCGGTCCACAGCTTGTGCCACGCATTGCTGGTTGGCCTCCAGGTAATCCAGGGTCGCGGCAATGCCCTGCTGGAGGCCGGACATGGCTTCGCTGGCATGCTGAATACGCTGGGCCAGATCCTCGCTGGCGGTGGAAATGTCGCCGGATGCGTGTGAAACCGATGCGACGCCGCGTCGTACGACGGTGAACAGGTCAGCCAGCCGCGACAGCGAGGTGCGCAGACTGCGCAGGGTCTGGGCAACCTCGTCCTCGCCGAGCGCCGCTGCACGGCTGGAAAGGTCGCCTCTGGCCATCCGGGCGACTTCGGACTGGATCAGTTGCATGCCGCCGCGCATCACCCTGGAGAAGGCTGTCATCACGTAGATGGCCATGACCACCCCCAGCAGCACCATCGCAGAAAGCCAGCTCATGCGCTTGCCTACCTGTGCCTCATTGAGGGTCAGCGAAGCATCGAGTTGGGCCAGACAGTCTTCGCGGAGCCGTTGCACTTCCTTGTGGACATCTTGGGAAGTCACATGGGCCTGCGCCATGTCGACCGTGGCATTGGCATCCAGCGCGAAGGCACGCATGTCCTTGGCGAATTGCTCGCCGTTGGTGAACACGGGTTCCGATCCCTTGACGCACTGCATCCCTGACAGGTTGGTGATGCGGCTTGCATGCCCCTTGATGTGGGCCAGCGTTTCCTTGACGTCGTCTGCGGCAAGGAGTGTGGGTTCGATGGCGCTCCCCCCACGGTCAGCATCTTTGAGCAAGCCAATCAATCGGGCATGCAATTGGTAGAGAGCCTCGTCCAGATGGGGTAGCAAATCGGTTGCCAGTTCGCCGACGAGGTGTATGTGCTGATTCTGGCTGACGTTCAGATGAGCGCCATCACTGACGACGGTGCTCAGTTGGCGAGCGAGCTCGATGAATGCCGTGTGCATCTCGGCCCGTGTCTTGTTGGCGGGGGGCGGTGCATTCAGATGAACGTAGGCTTGGCTGAGCCTATGCCATGCCTCTTTGGATGAGAGCTTGTCGCCGAGTTGGTCTTGCGCATCTGCCAGGCGCTGGTAGCTGCTTTCGATATCCCGCAGCCATTGGGCATCGGCGGCCTTGTCCAGCTCTGCCTTGGTGTTTTCCAGGGCGGAACGCCGGGGAATGACGGCCGTGATCAGCTTGTCGATCTTGTGGACGTAATCCCAGCCCTCACGCTGAAGCTGGGCTCTTTGGTAGTCGTGCCACTGGTCGCTCAACTGAACGCTGACGACAAAACTGGTCGGGACGGCAAAGGCCGCCGCCACCAGCAAAGCCTTGTAGCGGAAGTTCACATCCCGCATGAGGCGCACCAGTGGCGCGAGCACGCCGTGATAACGGAAGTACTCCCTGAACGCAGACACGACATTTCCCTGGCGCCAGATCGCCATCCGCTGGCCCCATTGGGCCGGGAGCTTGAAGGGTTGCGTCATCGTTGCCTATCCTGATTCGGCGCGACATGGACATGCCCGCACCCGGTCTGTGGTCTGTCTTTATCGGGAGACTGATGAGATTGTTGAGTGATATCTCGCTCCACAAGATGGAATAAATGCGGCGAGATACCGGCTTTATTACACACATAGGCCCCGCCCCCTTGCTTCAAGATTGGCAACATCAAGTCGAAGACCGGCAGTACCTCGGCTGTTTTCCATCCAGGCAGTTTCTTCCGGTGTGTTCAACAAATGGCATCTCAAGCATCCACGGATTCCAATCCGAATGACGGCGCCACCTCTGCCCAGAACTCGGGTAGTTGGGCGCCAGCCGTGATGGCATCTTGCCTGGTCATGCTGGCCGCTCAATCTGTGACGTGGACGGATGTCAGTCCCCTTGTCACCGGTGGTCTGGGCGCACTGGTCACCTTGTTTGTCATTCGCTTGATGACCCGATTTCCTGGCGGGCTGCAAGTGGCACCGCCGTCCAATGGTGCCCCGCTGGTGGGCGAGGTTCTGCCCGTCTGGCGCCGCCAGATTGACAGTGCGCGCAGTCACTCTGAAGAGAGCGTGGGCAATATCCTTGCTTCATTTGGCTCCATTTCAGGGCGCCTGGATCAGGCCATTCAGATGACGCAAGGCAATCAATTGTCCTTGAGCAGTCACAGCGCTGACGAGATGGTTCAGCGCAACGAAGCAGCCTTGCTTCAAATGCTGGAACCCATGCGCGAGGCCATGCAGGCCAGAGACCAGGTCTACGCCAAGCTGGACATGCTCAGCGAGGCCATGAGCGATCTTCGCCAGATTTCCTTGCAGATCAAGCAACTCGCCCGCCGGACCAATATGGTGGCCCTGAACGCCTCTGTAGAGGCCAGTCGCGCTGGCGAGCGTGGCAGCGGCTTCATGGTGGTGGCGCAAGAAGTGCGTCAACTGGCCACGCAGTCTGGTGATGCGGCCAACAAGATGATGTCACGCACTAACGGCATTGACCTCGAACTGCAGGAGCTGCGCAATCGCGCAGCAGCACAGGACAGCAGCGATGAGGCCCTGCGTGATCAGGCCGCCGCGAATGCACGGCAGGTGATCAGCGGCCTCTTGAACAGCCTTGGCGACATGAATCGCTCATCGCGCGAGCTGCAGGAAGCCGGCGCGGCCGTACATGACGAGTTCGAACGCGTGTTGATGAACTTCCAGACACAGGATCGCCTCAGCCAGATGCTGTGTTGCGTGATGGATGACATCAACCGATTGAACGATTGGTTGCAGCAAGGCGGTGACCTGAGTGCCGCTCAGGCCGGCGAATGGCTGGCAAGACTGGACGCGAGCTACACGATGGAAGAGCAGCGGTCAGAACATCATGGCAACACTTCCATCCAGCGGGAAACCGCCGTTGAGTTTTTCTAAAGGGACTCACCACCATGAGCAAGACTATTCTCATCATCGACGACTCTGGCAGCTTTCGACAGGTCGTGAAGATGGCCCTTCAAAAGGCCAGCTATGAGGTTGTGGAAGCGGTTGACGGGAAGGATGCCTGCGCCAAGCTGGACGGACGCAAGCTCAACCTGATCGTCTGTGACGTCAACATGCCCAATATGGATGGCCTGGCTTTCGTCAAGCACCTCAAGACGACGAACTACAAGTTCACGCCGGTGATCATGTTGACGACGGAGTCTCAGGAATCCAAGAAGGCCGAAGGTCGCGCTGCGGGCGTTCGCGCCTGGGTGACCAAGCCGTTCCAGCCTTCACAGCTGGTGGATGCCGTGGCCAAGCTCTGCGCAGCCTGAACGTGATTCGGAGGTGCCGATATGACGACGACAGCAGCCTGCCTGGCAGGTGAGTGGACCATACACGCCATTGCCCAGCAGCGAGAAGCCATGCTGGCCCTGGTCAATGACGGACATATCGCGTTCGACACCTCAGGCATCACGGACATGGACAGCGCGGGCTTGCAGCTTTTGCTGTCAGCGCAGCGCAGCGTGGCCCTGCAGGGTCAGGAGCTCAAGCTGCTGCAGTTGAGCAACGCCGTCAAAAGTGTGCTGGCGGTCTATGGACTGGATGCGAGTCTGCATTCGATCCATCCCGAAGAAGAGGTGGTGGAATGAGTCAGATCGATCCAAGTGATGAAGAGATCCTGGCCATAGCCAGAGAGGGCTTTCTGGATGAGGCTCGTGAGATGCTTCGTCAGTTCGAAGAATCCCTGCTGGCGCTGGATGATGATCCAGGAGATCAGGAAACCCTGAACTCCGCCTTCCGTGCGGCGCATACGATCAAGGGTACGGCCGGCTTGTTCGGGTGTGATCGTGTCGTGGCCTTCACGCACGATGTCGAAACCCTGCTGGAGGCGGTTCGCTCTGGCCAATATCAGCTCAATGAAGAGGCCATGGCGCTGCTGCTGAGCAGTCGCGATCAGATGGAGGCCTTGCTGGGCGATGTCAGTTCGGCCACGGGTGATCCGGATCTCCAAGCCATGAGCAAGGAGTTGAGCGCCGACTTGCGCGCACTGCTGGGTGGCTCTGGCGAGAAGAAGGCAGATGCCGCGGGCGCGTCCGTTACCTCCGCTCTGGCCGAGCAGGCTGGATCAGATCGCTTGTGGCGCATCTGGGTTCAGTTCGGCCGCGATGCCTTGCGCAATGGTCTGGATCCGTTGTCCTTCTTGCGTTACCTGTCAACGCAAGGTGAGATCCGCAAGGTCAAGGTGCTGTCCAGCCAGGTACCGGATTTGCAAGCCCTGGATGCGGAAGAGTGCTACCTTGGTTTCGAAGCGCATTACCACACCAGCGGAGACCGAGAGGCCATTGCCAGCGTGTTCGAGTTCGCCGTAGATGACTGCGAGCTGCACATCGACCCCTTGTCGCCAAGCCCCGGTATCGACGTTGCTGCTGTCATTGCCGTGACGGCAGAACTGGTGGAAGATGCCGAGGCCGATGTCGTGACTGTCGCCGAGGTGGTGGATGAGGCTCAGCCGGCCGATCGACGCGCGGCATCCGGCGATCGCCGAAAGTCTTCGCGCGATCGCCGCAGTGACGAGACGCGATTCGTGCGCGTGCAAGCTGACAAACTTGATCGCCTGATTGACCTGGTAGGCGAGTTGGTGATTGCAAGCTCGGGTGCCCAGTTGGTGGCCCAGCAAGAGGGTTCCAGTACGTTTGCCGAAGCCGCCCTGCGTATTCGCACGCTGGTTGAATCGGCAAGAGATGGCGCATTGGCGTTGCGCATGGTCCCTATCGGTGAAACCTTCGCGCGCTTCCATCGCGTGGTGCGGGACGTGAGCAAGCAACTGGGCAAGCAAGTCGAATTGCAGATCACGGGCGCAGACACCGAACTGGACAAGTCCATGGTCGAGGTGATTGCCGATCCGCTGATGCATCTGGTTCGTAACAGCCTGGATCATGGTCTGGAGACTACCGAGGAGCGTCTTGCCGCGGGCAAGCCCGAGCGCGGCGTGATCGCGCTGCACGCCTACCATGAGGGTGGGCAGGTGATGATCGAGGTCACCGATGATGGCCGAGGTCTCAATCGCGAGCGCATCTTGAAGAAGGCCATCGAGCGTGGTCTGGTTCGTGTGGATCAGGTCTTGTCTGATCACGAGATTGACCAGTTGATCTGCGCTCCCGGCTTTTCTACTGCAGATCAGGTCACGGACATCTCAGGCCGCGGCGTGGGCATGGATGTGGTCAAGCGCAGCATTGAATCTTTGCGCGGCCAGATGCAACTGGCCAGCGAATGGGGCCGCGGCACGACCACCCAGATCCGCCTGCCGCTGACCTTGGCCATCATCGATGGTTTCCTGACCAGTGTAGGCAGTACTTACTACGTGCTGCCCATGGAAATCGTTTCGGAGTGCATCGAGGTGCCGCCTGAATGTGGCCTGAGCCCCGATGCCGGTGTGGGTTATTTCAACCTGCGTGGTGAAGTGCTGCCCTACTTCGACATTGCCTTGCTGCACAAGGTCAAGCCCGCGCTCAACGGGCGACGCAGCCTGGTTGTGGCAAGGGATGGCAATACTCGCATTGGCTTGATTGTGGACAAATTACACGGCGAATACCAGACCGTGATCAAACCGCTGAGCAGTCTTTTCCGTCATCTGCGTGCCATCGCTGGCTCCACCATCCTGGGGTCTGGCGACGTGGCGCTCGTGCTGGATGTGCCCGCGCTGGTCAGCTATGCAGTGGAGGCCACCCGACCGGGCGGCGGCGGGCGCACACCGTTCAGTTTGAACTCAAACGGCAGTACCGAGCAGGTCCAGCGGATCAGCTGACCGCCCCTCAACGCAAGCACACACGGACATACCATGCGTACCAACCTTCCCATTACTCAGCAAGAGTACGTGCTCCGCGACGGGGCCACGATCGTTTCCAAAACAGATCTCAAAGGCAAGATCACCTACATCAACGATGACTTCCTGGAAGCCAGCGGTTTCACGACGCCGGAGTTGATCGGTCAGCCCCACAACCTGGTGCGGCACCCGGACATGCCGGAAGAGGCCTTTGCCGACCTGTGGAAGACGTTGCAGGCAGGCAAGCCCTGGACGGGCCTGGTCAAGAACCGCCGAAAGAATGGTGACCACTATTGGGTGGTAGCCAACGCCACGCCCATCCGTGAGGGCAATTCGGTGACCGGCTACATGTCGGTTCGCACGCGCCCTACGCGTGAACAGATTGAGGCCGCCGATGGCCTCTACAAGCTGTTCAAGGAAGGGAAGGCCAGCGGCTGGGCCATTGTGGAAGGCAACGGTGTGCGAACGGGCGTGCTGGCCAATCTCAACGTATTTGGCAAGATGTGGGCGAATGCTGGCATCGGCTCCAAGGTCGCCATGCTGGGCGGTTTGTCCGCCTTGACCGTCGCCGGCGCGGTATGTGCTGCGTTGCACCCGAGTGCGGTCACAATGGCTTCGCCCGTGTTCACGGGCTTGCTGACCCTCTTTGGAGGCTACAAATTGAGTGCCCGTCTAGGCGGCATGCTCAAGGCCGCTGAAGCGCATCTGGAGCGCTATGGTCAGGGCAGTTTTGATGGCATCGTGGCGTCCGACGGGCATGATCAGGCATCCGCCATGATGATGTCCCTGCGTCGTGTTCAGACCCGCTTGGGCTTCGAGTTTGCGGATACGAAGAAGCGGGCAGAGGCCACCGCGCGCATCCAGCAAGCGCTTGATGTGGCGGCCACCAACATGATGGTGGCGGATGCCGACTACAACATCATCTACGCCAACGCGTCTCTCAACGAGATGCTCAAAGTGGCTGAAGCCGATATCCGCAAGGATTTGCCACGCTTTGATTCGTCGCGCCTGCTGGGCACGAACATCGACGAGTTCCACAAGAACCCGGCACATCAACGTGGTTTGCTGGATCGACTCAATCAGACGCACAACACGCGCCTGACCGTGGGTGGCCGTCGCTTTGACCTGATCCTCAATCCCATCAAGGGTGAGGACGGAAAGAGGTTAGGCGTGGTCGTTGAGTGGAAGGACATGACCGACATCCTGGCAGCGCAAGAGCGCGAACAGAAGCTGGCTGCCGAAAATTCACGAGTGAAGCAGGCGCTGGATACCTGCTCGACCAACGTCATGATCGCCGATGCCGATGGCAACATCGTGTACACGAACACGTCGGTCGTGGCCATGATGCGCCGCAACGAATCCGAGCTGCGCAAGTCGCTGCCCCAATTCAACGCAAACCGCATAGTGGGTACCAACTTCGACAGTTTCCACAAGAACCCTGCGCACCAGCGCAATCTGCTGGGTAGCCTCAAGAGCGAATACAAGACGCAAATCAAGGTCGAGGGCCTGATCTTCGCCTTGACTGCCAACCCCATCAACGACGAGCAGGGCAATCGCCTTGGCACCGTGGTGGAATGGAAGGATCGCACAGCTGAAGTCAACGCTGAAAACGAGATCAGCAATCTGGTCAATGGTGCGACGCAGGGCGATTTCTCGCAACGCATGGTGCTGGAAGGCAAGGAGCCCTTCTTCCGCCTGATGGGTGAGAAGTTCAATGACCTGATCGACACGGTGAGCAAGACCATCGTCGAGGTGCGTGTGGCGGCCGAGCAGTTGACCTCAGCGTCTGGGCAGGTGTCTGAAACATCGCAATCGCTGTCCCAGTCGGCTGCCTCGCAAGCTGCCAGCGTGGAGCAAACCAGCGCCTCTTTGCAGGAAATGGCCGCCTCGGTCAAGCAGAACGCCGACAGCGCCATGGTGACAGACGGCATGGCCACCAAGGCGGCACAGGAGGCCATGGAAGGCGGTGAGGCCGTGACCCGTACTGTGGAAGCGATGCAGGAAATCGCCAAGAAGATCTCCATCATCGATGACATCGCCTACCAGACCAACCTGCTGGCGCTGAATGCGGCCATTGAAGCCGCTCGTGCGGGTGAGCATGGCCGTGGTTTTGCTGTGGTGGCGGCTGAAGTGCGCAAACTGGCCGAGCGAAGCCAGGTGGCTGCGCAGGAGATCGGTCAGTTGGCTGGTTCCAGCGTGAACCTGGCCGTGAAGGCCGGTGATTTGCTCAAGCAGATGGTGCCTTCCATCCACAAGACCAGCGAGCTGGTGCAGGAGATTGCGGCGGCATCTGGGGAACAGTCCGATGGCGTGGCCCAGATCAATGGCGCCATGGACCACCTCAACGGTGCTACCCAGCAAAACGCATCGGCTGCCGAGCAACTGTCGGCTACATCCGAAGAGCTGTCCGCGCAAGCAACGGAGTTGCAGAGCCTGATGGCCTATTTCAAGCTCAAGGACGAGCAGGGCCATCGTTCATCTTCCCCTGCAACGCAGAACCACATGGCGACCACGACGAGCCGACCCAACGCACCGGCCCGTCCGAATGCGGCGCCGCATCGTCAAACCACCTCCATGGCTCAACCCGGGGCGCATGCCGACGTGGATGAGTCGCACTTTGCCCACTTTTAATTCGGCCCCATCAGCTGAGCAGACCTTCAGGAGTCCATCACCATGAATTCGATCTTGTCCAGAATGATGTTGTGGCAGAAGTTTGCCCTACTCGCCAGCATCGGGGCAGTCCTTTGCGCTGTGCCCACTGCGCTGTATTTGACGGCCACGCAGGCCAGCATCAACAGTACACGTCTGGAAATATCGGGCGCTGAGGTGATCAAGGTGATGCTGCCACTCACGGATGCCATCAACCATGCCAAGGTGGTGCCCGAGACCAGCCCGGATCACAACAGCACCTGGAACAAGATGGGGTCACAGATTGACGCCATTGATGCGGCCCTGAAGTTGCACAAGGGCGATCTGGATCTGGCTGCCGATATCGGTGAGGTCAAGGGCACGTACGCCACCCTGCAGACAGAGTTGCAAAAGGTGGGGCGCACATCCGAAAAGGCTGAGAACGCGCTGGCAGAAAGCGTGAGCGGCCTGATCTCTCAGACGCTGGACAAGAGCGGTCTTACCCTGGACCCTGATGGCGATTCGTATTACATGATGGCCTTGACGACGGACATCATGCTGCAGGTTGGCGACTACTTCAGCCGCACGCAGCAAGCCAACGACAGCCTGGCGTCAACTGAGCGCGGCAATGCCTTGCTCGCCAAGCAGGCTTACGCCGAGCGCTACTTCGCACAGGTCCACGTCGAGGAAATCCAGGAATTGGCCAACAAGGTGGTGAGGTTCAACCCCGGTCTGAAGACCGAGGTGGACGTCACGAAGCTGGTCGATCAACTGCATGCCACCTTGGATTTGGCTGAAAAGGTACTGGCCAGCGACAAGCCTGAACTGGGTGAGCAAAAGGCGCTCTCTGCGCGTTTGGCGCAAGATGTGCAGGCCCTGCGGGTTGCACGCGATCCGGGGGTGACGGTGTTGATCCGTTTGCTCAATGAACGTGAAGGCCGACTGACCCAGTCTCGGCTGTTCCTGACCGGAGGGTTGTTGGCTTTGATCCTGATCGCCGTGGCCATGGGTTTCGCGGTGGTTCGTTCGGTGACCAGGCCCATTGTTCGCGCCATCGGTGCAGCCAATGCGGTCAAGGATGGTCAGCTCGATGGTGTGATCGACATTCAGGGCACCGACGAGTCTGCGCAACTGCTCACCGCCATCAAGGGTATGCAGGTCAGCTTGCGTGAGCGCAATCAACGTGATGCCATCGTGTTGGCCGAGAACACTCGCATCCGCCAGGCATTGGACGTGGCCACGACCAATGTGATGGTGGCCGATGGCGACTACAACATCGTGTATGCCAATGAGGCACTCAAGGGCATGCTCAAGGTCGCGGAATCTGATCTGCGCAAGGACCTGCCAAGGTTTGATTCGGCTCGTGTCATTGGCAGCAACATTGACGAGTTCCACAAGAACCCTGCCCATCAGCGAGGCATGTTGGATCGCTTGTCCAGCACCCATGTGACGCGACTGACCATCGGTGGTCGCCGTTTCGATCTGACCGTCAACCCGATTCGTGATCAGCGTGGCGAGCGCCTGGGCATGGTCGTGGAGTGGAAGGACATGACCGAAGTCCTGGCTGCGCAAGAACGTGAACACAAGCAGGCGGCAGAAAATGCCCGCGTCAAACAGGCCCTGGATACCTGCTCGACCAACGTGATGATTGCCGATGCCGATGGCAACATCATCTACACCAATGCTTCCGTGATGGCGATGCTCGGCCGCAATGAAGCCGAGTTGCGCAAGACCCTGCCGCAGTTCGCCGCGAGCCGTGTGGTGGGCAGCAACTTTGACAGCTTCCACAAGAACCCGGCGCACCAGCGTAATTTGCTGGGCATGATCAAGGGTGAGCACAAGTCGCAAATCAAGGTGGGCACGCTGCACTTCAGCCTGATCGCCAATCCGATCAGCGATGAGAAGGGTGTCCGTCTGGGTACGGTTGTCGAGTGGAAGGACCGCACCGCCGAGGTGCTGGCCGAACAGGAAGTGACCGATCTGGTGGATGGCGCCACGCAAGGCGACTTCTCCCGCCGCATGGCATTGGAAGGCAAGGAGCCCTTCTTCCGTCTGATGGGCGAAAAGTTCAATGACCTGATCGACACGGTCAGCAAGACCATCGTGGAGGTGCGCGTCTCTGCCGAGCAGTTGACGTCTGCAGCCAACCAGGTGTCGGAAACCTCTCAGTCCTTGTCGCAGTCTGCTGCTTCACAAGCGGCCAGTGTGGAGCAGACGAGTGCTTCGTTGCAGGAAATGGCCGCGTCCGTCAAGCAGAACGCCGACAGCGCCATGGTCACCGATGGCATGGCCACCAAGGCAGCCAAGGAGGCGATGGAAGGTGGTGATGCCGTGACACGTACGGTAGACGCCATGCAGGAAATTGCCAAGAAGATCTCGATCATTGATGACATTGCCTACCAGACCAACCTGTTGGCCTTGAATGCCGCTATCGAAGCGGCACGAGCCGGCGAACACGGCCGCGGCTTTGCCGTGGTGGCCGCTGAAGTGCGCAAGCTGGCAGAACGCAGCCAGGTGGCTGCGCAGGAAATCGGTCAGTTGGCTGGCTCCAGCGTGAACCTGGCAGAAAAGGCTGGCGATTTGCTCAAGCAGATGGTGCCGTCGATCAACAAGACCAGCGAGCTGGTTCAGGAGATTGCCGCCGCATCGGGCGAGCAGTCCGATGGTGTGGCGCAGATCACCGGTGCGATGGATCACCTCAACGGCGCCACGCAGCAAAACGCATCGGCGGCCGAGCAGTTGTCGGCCACGTCGGAAGAACTGTCGGCGCAGGCCACGCAGTTGCAAGGCTTGATGGGCTACTTCAAGTTGAGGGAAGAGGCCGGTGGCGCTCGCCAGCCACGGGAGGCACGCCCCGCAGCAACGAGCAGCAATCGCCCGATGGCCTCGGCCCGACCCGCATCCAACAGCGGCCGCGTGGGTCAGTCTTCGCCCAATATGGCCAACAGACATGCCAGTTCGGATGCCGTTGATGAATCCCACTTTGCTCACTTCTGATCATGGACACGACACTGCCAGCCGTCCTGGATGCGGCGCCCTCATCCAGTCAAGTTGAGCTGATTGCGGCCAAGCAGTACCTGTGCCTGGCTGTAGGCCGGGAGACCTATGCCGTTGGCATTGACATGGTGCGCGAGATCCTGGAGGTGGGGCGCATGACGCCGCTCCCCCTGACACCAGAGTTTGTTCGCGGGGTGATGAACCTGCGCGGCGCGGTGGTGCCCGTGATCGATCTGAAGGCCCGCTTTGGAGCCGAGCAGGCCGTGATCGGCCGGCGCAGCAGTGTGGTGATCGTGGAGACCGATCACAAGGATCAGGATGGACCCCTGGTGGTCGGCGTCTTGGTGGATGGTGTCTCCGAGGTGCTGGAGATCGCCGATCAGGACATCGAACCGGTGCCTGCACTGGGCACGCGCATTCCGCGCGAATTTCTACAAGGCATGGCCAAAGCCAAGGGCACTTTGCTGTCAATTCTGGATGCCGATCGCATCCTGGCACGCGACACCATGGCCACACTGATCGCGGGCCACATCACACACTGATGCGTAGATACAGCCCGCCCTTGGCGCGCACGAACAAGGTAAAGCCACATGCAACTGTCAGAACGCTCCTTCAACGTGGTGGCCGAGGTGTTTCACCGTGTATCCGGCATACGCCTGGTGCCGGCCAAGCGCCAACTGGTCATCGGACGCTTGCAGAAGCTGGCGTCCGAAAAGGGCCTGAGCAGCCTGGACGAATATGTCGACAAAGTCATCAAGGCCGGTGATGAGTCCGAGCTCGTTCGCGTGGTGGACCGACTGACCACCAACGAGACCTATTTTTTCCGCGAACCCGCTCATTTCGAGTTTCTGGCGGAACTGGTTGCCAAACGTCGCCCGGGCCAGGAGTTCCGGGTATGGAGCGCGGCCAGCTCATCGGGTGAAGAGGCCTACAGCATCGCCATGCTGCTGGCCGACAAGATCGGGCCCAGCGGATGGAAGATCGTGGGAACCGACCTGTCTACCGCCATGGTGGATGCAGCCCGCAAAGCCTTGTATCCCATGGAGCGTGCACGCAATACCAGTGCGCAATACCTCAAGCGCTTTTGCATGAGAGGCTCTGGCCCTTACGATGGGCAACTGCTGGTGAGCAAGGAGCTTCGTGCCAATGTGAGTTTCGAGCAGGCCAATCTGATGCAGCCTTTGCCAGACATCGGCAAGTTCGATGTCGTGTTCCTGCGCAATGTGCTGATCTACTTCGAGCCCGATGCCAAGCTGGACATCGTGCGCCGCGTGTCCCCTCTGATCAAGCCGGGTGGCTACCTGTTCACGGGGCATTCCGAATCGCTGAGCAACCTGCCGACTGGCCTGACCAACGTGAAGCCTGCCGTCTATGCTAGAACTTGACAGCAAGGGCCCAGCCCGCATCAAACATCACAGCGGCGAGAAGGTCTTCCTTCTGCCGGGGCAGTGGTACTTCGGTCATACAGGTGCCACGGTCAAGACCTTGCTCGGTTCGTGCATTGCCGTCACCTTGTGGCATCCCAAGCGTCACATGGGGGGCATGTGTCACTTTTTGTTGCCTACGCGCCCGCGCACCCCGGACGGCTCGCTCGACGGCCGTTTCGGCGACGAAGCGGTGGAGCTGCTGGCGCATGAAATCAAGAAATCAGGCACCAAAACCCAGGATTACGAAGTACACCTTTACGGTGGAGCTGACACCATGCCTGATCAGGCCAAGGTGAAGTTCAACATCGGCGAGCGCAACGTGGAGAAAGCCTGGGAGATCATCGACAAGTATGGCTTCCAGCTCCAGTGTGTCGACGTCGGTGGCAACGAACCGCGCAACGTGACGATTGATCTGACCAATGGCCAGGTGGTATTGAGGCGCGGCAATCCCCATACAGCCAGGAAAGGGTGATCTCATGAGCGAGATCAAGGTCATGATCGTTGACGACTCGGCCATTGTGCGCAAGCACCTGGGCGATGTGCTGACCAAGGCGGGCATTCATGTCATCGCCACGGCGGCCGACCCCTTGTTTGCCATGCAGCGCATGAAGACCAACTGGCCAGACGTGTTGGTGCTGGACGTCGAGATGCCGCGCATGGACGGCATCACCTTTCTCAAGCAGGTGATGGCAGAGCGCCCGACACCCGTCGTGATGTGCTCCACCCTGACGGAGAAAGGCGGCCAGACCACCATGCAGGCTCTGGCTGCGGGCGCGGTGAGCTTTGTCACCAAGCCCAAGATGGGTTTGAAGGACTTTCTGGAAGACGACAGCAATGGCATTGTGAATGCCGTGCGTGCCGCTGCCAAGGCCAATATGTCTGCCCTCAGGCGGGCCACCCCAGGCCTGCCCAAGCCTGGCGCGGCGCGCGCTGCGGTGGTCGCGTCGCCTCAGGAGGCCATGGCAGAAACCACCGATCGCGTGATCGCTGTGGCCATTTCGACTGGTGGGGTACAGACCATTGAAGCCGTGTTGACCAGGCTGCCCCGAACGGTGCCCGGCATGGTCATCGTGCAGCACATGCCGCCCAACTTCACCGCCAGCCTGGCTGCCCGCCTCAACGGCTTGTGTGATCTGGAAGTCATGGAAGCAAAAGATGGTGATCGTGTCATCAACGGTCGTGTACTTTTCGCCCCTGGCGGCAGGCACATGCGCCTCAAGCGCAGTGGTGCGCAGTACGTGGTGGAAGTCTTTGATGGCCCCTTGGTGAATCACCACAGGCCCAATGCCGATGTCTTGCTCAAGTCCGTGGCGCAATGCGCCGGCAGGAATGCGATCGGTGTGGTCATGACCGGCATGGGTGACGACGGTGCGCGTGGCCTTCGAGAGATGTTCAATGCGGGTGCCAGAACGGCGGCACAGGATGAGGCCAGTTGCGTGGTGTTCGGCATGCCCAGAGAAGCGATCAAACATGGTGGGGCGCAGCAGGTCGTCAGCCTGGATGACATGCCATCCTGGCTCATGGCCGCGGCACGATCGGTCGTGGCCAGCGCTTGAGCAGAACTAGCAAATTGAAGTGAGGTAGCAGGATGGACAAAGGCTTTCTCCGATGGGTGTTGGGCCCAGGCATGCGCCTCATGCGACGCTGGAAGCTGTCCGTCAAATTCAGCGTCATCAGCGGGCTGGCTTTTGCGATCACGGCAGCGATGGCGGTGTATGCCTCCATGCAGCATTGGGGGCAGGTTGAACTCACATCTCGCGAGCTCGCAGGTTTGTCTCAGGTACGGGACCTGACTAAGCTGACCTGGCTGGTGCAGGGCCACCGTGATTTGCAGGCCATGCAGGCCTCAGGCGAGGGCATTTCCCTGGAGGACATGAACAAGACGCACGCCGACATTCAACGCGTCATGACCGCTATTGATTCAGGTCTATCCGCCAAGGATCAGGCCGATCTGGTCAAGCAGTGGCAGGGCGTCCGGAAGGATGTGTTGGCTTTGCTGGCGTTGGGCGACCAGACAGATGCATCGACCGCAGGGCAGCGAAAGCAGCAAACGTTGTCTGCGGCGCATGGCGCGGTGATAGACAGCTTGCGGCAGATTCAATTGCGCGTGGGCGAAACCTCCACGCTCTTGCTGGACCCTGAAGCGGAATCGTTTTACCTCATGTTGGTGCTGGTGGATCGCTACATCCCCTTGCTTGAATCCGTGTCGCAGTTGCGGGCGCATGCCATGTTGATGGTCAGCAGCGGTGCGGTCACGCCTGGCGATGAACGGCACTTGCAAGACCGATCGCTGGACATTCGCGCGCAAATCAAGGACATTGACCTGTTGCTCGGGGCGCTGCAGCGCGCTGGTAGCCAGACATCCACCGGTTGGGCGACCACGCAGGCTTTGCTGGAAAGCTTCACATCGGAAGTCAACCGTGCGTCGAGTGGCCAGGTCGCTCCACAAGAGGCCCGGGCACTGATGGATCGGGGCATGCAGGCCATCACCTCGGCGATGACGCTCAACGAGTCTCTGCGCATGCGCCTTGAAGGGCAGCTCGAACGCAGACTGGCCTATCAGAAGCAGGTTGTGGCCATTTACATCGTGGTGACCCTTTTGATGTTCATGGGGATGACGTACCTCATCATGGCGATGGAGTCGGCTCTGACGGGCTCTGTGAAGGCCATGTCCGGGGTGATCGACAACATCGGGCGTGGTGATCTGGCCAACACGCGGGAGATTCACGGGCGTGACGAGTTGGCGCATGTCGGCCGAGGCATGAATCGCATGACGGTGAGCCTGTCTCGCATCGTTTCCAGCATCCGCAGCAATGCGGTGCTGGTGGCCATGTCTGCCAAGCGACTGGGTGATGGTGCCATGGCCCTGGCGCAGCGAACCGAACGTCAGTCCAGCAGCATCAAGCTGGCCAAGGACAGCGTGCGGCATATCCAGCGTGTATTGGAGCAAGGTGTGGACACCGCTCAGCACGTGTCGGACCAGGTCTCTCAGGTCAGCGACCTGGCTGCGCAACGCAGTGCATTCATGCCGCAAGCCGTGGCCACGATGTCGCAAATCGAAGAAGGGTCTCAGCGGATGCGTGAGATCGTCGGCATGATCGAAGACATTGCGTTTCAAACGAACATGCTGGCACTCAATGCGGCGGTGGAAGCTGCCCGAGCAGGAGAGGCTGGTACCGGGTTCGCGGTTGTGGCTGGTGAGGTTCGCCAACTGGCGGGTCGTTGCGCGCATGCCGTGGCCGAAATCAGCGAGCTGATCGAACAGTCAACGCAACAGGTGAGCGATGGTGTGCGACACATGTCGGACATCACGCACACCTTGTCCGATTTGACGGAAGGCGTCAAGAAGGTGGCTCATGGTGTGGCCATCATGTCGGCCAACGCCGGGCAACAGCATCAGATCCTGGAGCAGGTCAACCAGAGCCTGGTCAGCCTGGAGGATATCGCGGGTGAGAATCGTGGCGCAGTCGAAATGGCCCATCAGGCCACGGATCGATTGCTGGAGCGAGCGGCCAGTCTGTCCAAGTCCGTACAAGGCATGAGGCTGGCTCAGGGTAGTGCGGATGAGGCACAGGCCCTGCTGAAAAGGGCTGCCGCGCTGATCGCGGAAAAGGGCGTGACTCAGGCGGTGAGCTTGATCCATGCACCTGAAGGCGGTTTCCAGGATCGCGATCTCTTTGTTTTTGGCATCAACCGAGAGGGCGTTCTGGCTTTTCACTCCAACACGCCTGAAGAAACCGGGCACGTCATGCCCATGCTGACCTCCAGCGATGGCTTCTTGCTGACCGAGGCCTTGTGGCGTGCGGCAGATTCGGATCAGGAGTGGGTGGAGTACGAATCCTGTCATCCCGAGACCCTGGAAATGATGCCCAAGATGGCCTGTGTGTACAAGGTGAGTGATGAACTGCTGCTGAGCAGTGCCTTGTACAGAGATCCCGCCACGCTGAACAAGGCCATGGCCAGTACGCGCACCAGTCTGCCGGTGGCCGTTTCTGGAGGCGACGTTTCCTATGTTGGCACCCCCATGCTGGGCTCCATTTGAGGCATCTTGGCTCAATGGCGCTGCGTGAATGGCTGTCATATGTGACCGCCTGACTCAAGTTGTCACTTGATTTGCCGAAGTTGCTGAGGCAAGGTTACCTCTCAAGAGCCCTATGAGCAAATCCAATCCGAAATCAAACAGACTCAGCCCGCGCCAGGTTGACGCGATCATGCTGTTTGCCGTCCTCATCGGTGGCTTGATCGCGCTGGCGCAGGGTTATGCAGGTCAAAAAATGACGCTGGCAGCCGAACTGGTGGCGGGCTGCGGGGCTATGGCGACGGGCGCTTTCACCTTGGTGCGCGGCACAAGCTGGTCGAGGTTCGGTTTGTCCGCCGCAGCTGCCGGCGTGATCTGCAGTCAGATCTATTTATCCGGTGCGCGGGCCGAGTTCTACATTGGGTTGTTCGTTTTGGGCAGCTTGCTGCCACAGTACCGGAGCTGGCAACTGGTTCTGTCCACAGGTGCTGTATTGGCGGCGTTTCTCTTGCTTTGGGTGGCCAATCAGCCAACTCATCTGGATACGGCGGCCGTCCTGTGTGGTCTGGCCCTGCAATACACCTATCTGGCTTATATCGCCTATTGCGAAGAGCGCGCCGAGTCGGAGCGCTTCGAGTTGGACTTTCTCATTCGCGCCATGGGCTTCGACGGGCCGATTCGCCTGAATCTGGACGTGTTGCGAGCCGATTCACAGGCCGGTATGCGCCTCAAGCATGTGCAGCAACGCATGGCTGAAGCGATTCGCCAGGTCCACACGTCCATTGAAGGGGTTCAGGGTGCGTCCGAGGTCTTGCGTCGCGGCAGCACGGAATTGAGCAACCGCACCATGACCACCGCCTCGGGCCTGCGCGATGCCGCCATGTGCCTGGAGCAGATCAACGTGATTGTGCAAACCAGTGCACAGGCATCCATGGAGGCTCGTGCCATGGCATCTCGGGCGACAGATCTTGCCAACAGCGGTGGGCAACAAGTCAAGAAGGTGGTGGATACCATTCAGGACATCGCCCAGTCTTCCCGCAAGATCACGGACATCATTTCCGTGATCGATGGCATCGCGTTTCAGACCAATATCCTGGCGCTCAATGCGGCCGTGGAAGCTGCTCGGGCTGGCGAGCAGGGCAGGGGCTTTGCGGTGGTTGCAGCGGAAGTGCGAAGCCTGGCTTTGCGTTCATCCGAAGCGGCCCGAGAAATCAAATCGCTTATCACGGCATCCATGCAAACGGTCGAATCCGGCGTGGAGCAAGCGAACCTGACTGGCAGCACCATGGATGACATTGTGGATGCCGTGCGTCGCGTCGGTGAGGTCTTCGAGCGCCTTTCTGCCGATTCGCATGAGCATGCCGGTGGCATTGATGTGGTGACGCAGTCTGTCAAGGAGCTGGATGATGTGACCCAACGCAATATCGCGGTGGCGGAGGCCTCCAGTGGCATTGCCGCTGAGTTGATGGAGCATGCCAGCAAGATGTCCGACGTGCTGAGCGCTTTCAAGTTGGGTAGCGCTGGTGTGGCTGCGCGGAGTGCTTTGATTGGCATGCCAGCTGCCAATGAGGGCGCGGCCGATGCCGGGCCGCAAGGGGTCAAGGCTGTCCCCGTGACGTCTGCTGGCGCATCTCGCGCCAAGGCAGCAGAGGCTGAGAGCGTCGAGTTCTTCTGATCAAAGCGGCAAGCGAGATCACACCATGAACTTGCCTGGCATCCTGTCTGCATGGCGGCAACGATGGGTACCTCCCGGTATGGCGCTGTCCACAGAGCGTCGGCGTGCGGCCTTGTTCTCGTGTATGGGGATCTTGCTATTGGGTCTCTTCCTCACAGTGATGGGGGCCATGTGGATCCGCATGGAGGCCGATCGAGAGGGGCACCTGAATTTTGAACGCTACGCCGACAAGCTGGATGCCAGCGTGGCGCAGCGCTTCAACAGGGTGCTGGCAGCCTACCAGGGTTTGCGTGGGTACTTCCATGCAAGCCAGGCCCCCGTCAACCGGGATGCTTTTCGCATCTGGGTGGCATCCAGGCGCATTCAGGAGGACATGAACGGCATTCGGGGGATTGGCTTCATCCAACGCGTGGATCGACCGGCGCTGAATGACTTCATCGAGGTGGAGCGCAACGATGGTGCGCCTGGATTTTCCGTGCGCACCTCCGGCGATGCATTGGATCTGTTTGTCATCAAGTACATCGAACCGCTGGCCAATAACGAAAAGGCCTGGGGTTTTGATGTCGGATCCGAAACTGTCAGGCGCCAGGCAGCCGAGCGTGCTGTGAGGTCCGGTCAGTCGGCGTTGACCGCTAGCGTCGTGTTGGTTCAGGATGGCAAGAAGCGGCCAGGCTATCTCTATTTCCTGCCAGTGTTCAATTGGGCTACCAAGATCGACACGCCGCAGGACCGCCAGCGCAACCTGGTTGGTTTGATTTACTCGCCCATCGTGCTGGAGGAGTTTCTCAGCGGTATTGGCGATGTCGCCGATCAACAGCTGGACCTGACTGTATTTGACGGTGATGACCTGGCGAGCAAGCAGCAGGTGTTTTCTTTGGGGCTGAACGCCAACAGAGCGCAGCAAACCCCGTCTTTACTCGGCTTGAGAACCCCCAAGTTCCAGATTCACAGGCGCCTTGAAATTGGGGGGCACAGCCTGACCTTGCTCATTGGCAGCACCCGGGAATTCGAACGCCGATTTGAAAGCGCCACGGTAGGGTGGTTCGCCTTGTCGGGGTGCCTGCTCAGCTGTATGTTGGCGGTGACGGCGTGGTTGTTGCTGGTGGGGCGTGCGCGCGCTGAAGCGCTGGCGCAGGCCATGACGTCGGATCTGAGTGCGGCCAAGCAAAAAGCTGAACTGGCATTGCGTGACAACAGCACCTTGCTGGACACCTTGCAGCGCTTCAACCTGATGTCGGTGACTGACGCCAAAGGCATCGTTGTGGACGTTAACGAATCGTTTTGCTTGGTCAGTGGCTACGCACGTGAAGAGATTGTCGGGCGTGGGCACAATGTCATGAGCTCAGGCAATCATGACCGCGAGTTCTGGCGCGAAATGTGGCAAACCATATCTGGCGGTGAGCCCTGGGATGGCGAAGTCTGCAACCGGGCCAAGGATGGTTCACTCTATTGGGTCAAGACAACGGTGGTGCCGCTGAAGGATGCGCAGGGGCGCGTCGAGCGTTATCTGTCCATCCGCACGGATATCACCGACGCCAAGCGCAACCAGCAGAACATGGCGGACATGGCTGAACGCTATCAGTTGGCCATTGACGGCGGCAGTGATGGCCTGTGGGACTGGTTCAATGTGAACGACCACAAGATGTGGTGGTCTCCGCAGCTCTATCGCATGCTGGGTTATGCGCCGGACGAGTTCCCCGCCGGGTTGGATGCCTTTGAAGACCTGCTGCACCCTGATTACAAGCGCAAGGTATTGGGCACGATCGAAGGTGCGCTGCGGCGAACAACGGCCTTGGACATGACCTATCCCTTGCGGACCAGGTCGGGGGCCTATCGCTGGGTGCGTTGCAGAGGCAAGACCTTCTTTGATGACAACGGATTTGCCACCCGCATGGCCGGCTCTGTGCAGGATATTCACGATCGTCACCTCGCCGAGGAGGTGATCCAGAAGCACAGCGAGCAGCTCAGCGCCATCTTCAGTTTAAGCCCGGATGGTTTTGTGTCCTTCGGTGCCGATGGTCAGGTCAACTACGCCAGTGCGGCCTACAGCGAGCTGACGGGTTTGTCTGCCGAGACCGTGCTGTGTCTGGATGAAGCGGAGTTTCTGGCTCAGTTGTTCGCGCGTTGTACCCATCCGCCAGAACTGCGCTCTCTCGACGAGTTGATGGCGTGCCCGAGCCAGGCGGATTCCATGTCATGGATGTCGCGGCATCGCCTTGTGCTGCAGATGAAGTCGCCTGCAGGGCGCATGTTGGCCTTGAGTGTGTACGAGACGCAGGGCGACACAGTGTCTCGGCTCCTGCTGGTGCGTGATGTGACCCACGAGGCCGAGGTCGATCGCATGAAGAATGTGTTTCTGTCGATGGCAGCACATGAACTTCGCACACCCATGGCCAGCATCTATGGCTTCATCGAATTGATGCTGACGCGGGACCTGAAGCCCGAGAAGCAAAAGGATCTACTCAGCAAGGTGTATCGACAGTGCGAGGTGATGATTTCGATCATCAACGAGTTGTTGGATTTGGCGCGCATTGAAAGCCAGCGCGGTGCGGACTTCGAGTGCCGCCAACTCGATCTGCTGGAACTGGTGGATGGGGTGGTTGGGGATTTCAAGACCCCTGCCGATCGCGATGCACCCATCATGGAACGCCCCCAGGAAGCCATGTTGGTGAGTGCCGATCAACAGAAGATGTGTCAGGCTTTCCTGAACGTCTTGTCCAATGCGTACAAGTATTCGCCGCAGGGCGGCCCGGTTCAGGTGAGCTTCCCGACCTCGATTGACGATGATGGCAACCATTGGGCGGGTGTGCGTGTGGTGGACCATGGTATCGGTATGACGCAGGATCAACTGGCGCACATGGGCGAGCGCTTCTTCCGTGCCGATAAATCTGGCAACATCCCTGGGACCGGCCTGGGCGTGAGCATCGTCAAGGAAATCATGGAATTGATGGGCGGCCGGCTGGATGTCAGCAGCGAGTTGGGCAAGGGCACGACCATGACCCTGTGGCTGCCCAAAGAGGCGTACCCACAAACGCTCATGCTGGCCTGACAGGCGCGGGTACCATGGCGGGGTTTGCCCCTCGGGCATCTATTTCAGGAGCGCCCCCATGTGTCAGTTGCTGGGCATGAACTGCAACACGCCCACCGACATCGTTTTCAGCTTTTCGGGTTTTGCCACCCGGGCCTGCGAGCATGCGGATGGGTTTGGCATCGCCTTTTTTGAAGGGCGTGGTGTGCGCTTGTTCGTGGATCACCAAGCCGCCAGTGTCTCGCCCGTGGCGGAACTGATCAAGCGTTACCCGATTCAGAGCCAACATGTGATTGCCCACATTCGCAAGGCCACGCAGGGGCGTGTGGCGCTGGAGAACTGCCACCCGTTTGTGCGAGAGCTGTGGGGGTGCTATTGGGCGTTTGCCCACAACGGCAACCTGGTGGACTTTCACCCCAAGCTGCACGCCGCGTTTCGACCGGTGGGTGATACCGACAGCGAACGCGCGTTTTGCTGGCTCATGCAGGAGCTGGCCAAGAGTCATGCCAGCATGCCCAGCGTGGCCGAGCTCACTGCCACCTTGACGGAACTGGTGCCTCAGGTGGCCCGGCATGGCACCTTCAACTTCATGCTCAGCCAGGGCGAGGCCTTGTGGGCGCATTGTTCGACCAAGCTGCACTACCTGGTGCGCCAGCACCCCTTTGGCATGGCGCGCTTGCAGGATCAGGATATGGCCGTGAACTTTGCCGAAATGGCCGCAGTGGATGACCGTGTGGCCGTGATCGCGACCGAGCCCTTGACCCTCAATGAGCCGTGGACGGCGATGTCCGCCGGTGAGTTGAAGGCTTTCGTTGGTGGGGCGCCGGTATCGGCGGTGTGATCAGGCCGGGCCTTGGCCCCGCAGGCACACGATGCCCTCGATCATCTTGTCCATGCTGAAGCCGAAGCCACTCAACTGCCCGTCCAGCAGCAGGTGGCTCAGGCCATGCACCATGCTCCAGTTTGCGATGGCCGTCATCAGGGCCTGTTCGCTGTCAGGTGGTACACCGGCCTGCTGGGCTGAAGCCTGCAGCAAGAGCTGGAACGCCGTGGAGGCCGCCGTTTTCAGGTCTTCGCTGCTGCTGGCATAGAGGAAACGGCTGAACATCAGCCTGAACAGCGCGGGATGGGCTTGAGCGAACGTCACATAGGCCTTGGCCGTGGCCGACTGCAGGTTCAGCGTATTGGCGGCACCTTGTGCCGCAGCGGCCTGCTGCGCGGCAAAGCGTCGGAAGCCTTCTGCTGCCACCGCGCCGAGCAGGTCATCCTTGTTGGCGAAGTGCCGGTAGGCCGCGTTGGCCGACACACCCACCTCCCGGGCCACGGCGCGCAGGCTGAAGTCTGCCAAGTCGCTTTGTTCCAGGGCTGCCAGCCCCGCCTCAATCAGGGCCGCGCGCAGATTGCCGTGGTGATAAGTGCGGGGGGGAGTGCCTACGTTGTCCATGTGCCTATTGTCCATGCTGCGCATGGCATCCCCCCCCTCAGCATTCACATCGTCTCGGCAAACAACTCCCGCCCTATCAGCATGCGGCGAATTTCGGACGTGCCGGCGCCGATCTCGTACAGCTTGGCATCACGCCACAGGCGGCCCAGCGGGTATTCGTTGATGTAGCCGTTGCCACCGAAGATCTGGATGCCCTCGGAGGCCATCCAGGTGGCCTTCTCGGCCGCCATGAGGATCAAGGCGGCGCAATCCTTGCGCACATGGCGGGCATGCTTGTCGCCCAGGTTGTCAAGGTTTTTGGCTACTGTGTAGGCAAACGATTTGACGGCCTGCTGCATGGTGTACATGTCGGCCACCTTGCCTTGCAGCAACTGGAACTCGCCAATGGCCTGGCCGAACTGCTTGCGCTCGTGGATGTAGGGCACGATGTTGTCCATCACGGCCTGCATGATGCCCAGCGGGCCGCCCGAAAGCACGGCGCGTTCGTAGTCCAGGCCGCTCATCAGCACCTTGGCGCCGTTGCCTTCGCCCCCCAGGATGTTCTCGGCAGGGACTTCGCAGTCTTCGAAGAACAGCGGGTAGGTGTTGGAGCCACGCATGCCCAGCTTGTCGAGCTTGCTGCCCTTGCCAAAACCCTTGAAGCCCTTTTCGATGATGAAGGCGGTCATGCCTTTGGCACCGGCCTCTGGCTCGGTCTTGGCATACACGACCAGGGTGTCAGCGTCACCGCCATTGGTGATCCACATCTTGCTGCCGTTGAGCACATAGCGGTCGCCACGCTTGTCGGCGCGCAGCTTCATGCTGACCACGTCAGAGCCGGCGTTGGGTTCGCTCATGGCCAGGGCGCCGACGTGATCACCACTGATCAGCTTGGGCAGGTACTTCTGGCGCTGGGCCTCGCTGCCATTGCGGTAGATCTGGTTGACGCACAGGTTGGAGTGCGCGCCATAGCTCAGGGCCACGGCCGAGCTGCCGCGGCTGACTTCTTCCATGGCCACCATGTGAGCCAGGTAGCCCAAGTTGGTGCCGCCATATTCTTCGGGCACGGTCAGGCCATGCACGCCCAGGTCGCCCAGCTTCTTCCACATCTGCGCGGGGAAGTTGTTCTCGCGTTCCACGTCTGCGGCGATGGGCGCCAGCTCCTTGGCAACGAAGTGCTGGACGGTGTCGCGCAGGGCGTCGATGTCTTCACCGAGCTGGTGGTTCAGGCCTGGCAGGTTCATGGTCTTGTCTCCTCGGGTATATGGGTTGAATCAGGTGGTGGGGTGCGCGCGCTTGGCCAGCAAGGCATTGCTGACGCGCGACACGGGCTTGCGGCCCAACACACCGGAGATGAAATCCGCCGCGTCCACCAGCTTGCCCAGGTCGATGCCGGTCTGAATGCCCAGGCCGTGCAGCAGGTAGACCACGTCTTCGGTGGCCACGTTGCCGGTGGCACCCTTGGCATACGGGCAACCGCCCAGCCCGGCCACGCTGGCATCGAAGGTGTGGATGCCCAGTTCCAGGCAGCCGTAGATGTTGGTCAGGGCCTGGCCATAGGTGTCGTGGAAGTGGCCGCTGAGTTCGGCAATCGGCACATGCTTGAGCGCACGCTCCATCACTTGCTTGACGCGGCCTGCGGTACCCACGCCGATGGTGTCGGCAATGCCGATGTGGTCGCTGCCGATGTCGAGCAGGCGCTTGACCACGTCCTCCACCGCATCGACGGACACCTCGCCTTGATACGGGCAGCCCAGGGCGCACGAGACAGCAGCCCGCACACGCATGCCGGTGGCACGCGCCGCATCGGCCACGGCCCGGAAGCGTTCGATGGATTCGGCGATCGAGCAGTTGATGTTGCGCTGGCTGAAGGCCTCGCTGGCTGCCGCAAAGATGACGACCTCATCGGCACCGGCGGCCAGGGCGCCTTCAAAGCCCTTCATATTGGGCGTGAGCACGGAGTAGCGAACGGTGTCCTGGCGCTGGATGCCGGCCATGACCTCGGCGTTGTCGGCCATTTGCGGCACCCACTTGGGGCTCACGAAGCTGGTGACTTCGATCTGCTTGAGGCCGGCCTGCTGCAAGCGGTGCACCAGCTCGATCTTGTCGGTCGCATCAACGGGGCGGGCCTCATTCTGCAGGCCGTCGCGCGGGCCCACATCAACCAGTGAGACCTGTCTGGGGAAGTGAGAAGGAATCATGATGAGGACCTCTGGTTAGTCGATGCGCAGCAGTTCGACACCTTCTGCCACCTGGTCACCCACGGCGCACAGGATGGCCGCCACGGTGCCATCTTGCGGCGCGGTGAGCGTGTGTTCCATTTTCATGGCCTCGGTCACGGCCAGGGGCTCGCCTTGTTTGACCTGCTGGCCTTCTTTCACCAGCAGGGCCACGACCTTGCCGGGCATCAGCGCGGTCAGTCGGCCTGTGCCCTGGTGGCTGTGGTCGACCAGGGTCAAGGGGTTCACGCGTTGCAGGTGCACCGCGCCTTCCGATGTGAAGACATGGATGTCGTCTTCATGGCGGTAGGCGCTGATGCGCAGTCGCTGGTCGTTGAGGCTGATGTCTTGCTGGTCGCCTTGTGCGCTCAGCAGGCTCAGTTTGCTGACTTGATCTCCGACCTGCAGCTCATAGTCCTGCGGGCCTACGCAGGTGGTGGTCACGGTGAGGGGCTGGCCCTCATGCAGCAGCACCTCGCGATGGCGCGGCTGGCCCGACAGGCGCCAGCCGTCTTGCACGGACCAGGGGTCTCGCGCCTTGCTGCCATGGGCGGCCTTGGCCGGGCGCAAGAGGCTGGCCATGGCGGCCCCAATGGCCACCTCGGCGGGCACGCCAGGCGCCTGGAACAAGGCCGCATGCTCGCGCTCGATCAAGGCGGTGTCTAGGTGGGCCTTCGAGAAGGAGGCGGTATGGATCACACGGCGCACAAAGGCCACATTGGTGTGCAGGCCCGTGATGTGCAGGTCACGCAGGGCTGCATCCAGCCGGCTCAGTGCGGCATCGCGGTCTTCGCCCCACACGATGAGCTTGGCGATCATCGAGTCGTAATACGGCGAGATCACGTCGCCTTCGCGCACGCCGCTGTCTACGCGCACGGGGGCCACTTCAAATGAAGACGAGGCGGGTGTGCGCAGGATCTGCAAGGTGCCGGTGGCGGGCAGGAACTGCTGTGCGGGGTTCTCGGCGCAGATGCGGGCTTCAATCGCATGGCCCTTGAGCTGCAGCTGATCCTGCTTCAAAGGCAGCGGCTCACCAGCAGCCACGCGCAGCTGCCACTCGACCAGGTCCAGGCCGGTGATGGCCTCGGTGACGGGGTGCTCCACCTGCAGGCGGGTGTTCATTTCCATGAAGTAGAAGCGGCCGTCCTGCTCGCAGATGAACTCGACCGTGCCCGCGCCCACATAGCCCACGCTGCGCGCTGCAGCGATGGCGGCTTCACCCATCTGCTGGCGGCGCTCGGCCGTCATGCCGGGAGCAGGGGCTTCTTCCAGCACCTTCTGGTGGCGGCGCTGTACCGAACAGTCGCGTTCGAAGAGGTAGACGTAGTTGCCCTGCTGGTCACCAAAGAGCTGGATCTCGATGTGGCGCGGCTGGGTAACGTAGCGCTCGACCAGCACATGCGCGCTGCCAAAGCTGGCTTGCGCTTCGCGCTGGCAGGAGGCGAGGGCGGCTTCAAAGTCGGCTGAAGCTTGCACGGCGCGCATGCCTTTGCCACCACCGCCTGCGCTGGCCTTGATCAGCACGGGGTAGCCCATGGCATCGGCCTGGGCCTTGAGGAAGGCCGCATCCTGCTTGTCACCGTGGTAGCCCGGCACCAGCGGCACACCGGCCTTTTCCATCAGCGCCTTGGCGGCGGATTTGCTGCCCATGGCCGCAATGGCGGAGGCGGGGGGGCCGATGAAGGCGATGCCGGCCTCTTCGCAAGCTTGTGCGAAGTCTTCGTTTTCGCTCAGGAAGCCGTAGCCAGGGTGCACGGCCTGGGCGCCGGTGGCCTTGGCGGCCTCCAGGATACGGTCGGCGCGCAGATAGCTTTCACGCGGGCTGGCGGGGCCGATGTGCACGGCTTCGTCACAGGCTTTGACGTGCTGGGCGTTGGCATCGGCGTCCGAGTAGACGGCCACGGTGCGGATGCCCATGCGGCGCGCGGTGGCGGCCACACGGCAGGCGATTTCACCTCTGTTGGCGATCAATATCTTCTGGAACATCACAGCTCCCGAGGTGAACTCGCCTGCAGCACGCTTCGCGTGCACAGGCGATTTGGCTTCGCCGCAAGGCCGGAGGCCTTGTCGCCTCGGTTGGCGATCAATATCTTTTGAAACATCACAGCTCCCGAGGTACTCAGTCGTTAGGTTCGGCGAGATCACGCACGCCTGGTTTGATCGGTGCAGGCCGGGCGTCGGCCAGCCAGGCGGGTGAGCGCTTTTGCAGGAAGGCCTGCAGGCCTTCGCGGCCTTCATCGCTGGCGCGGATGTCGGCGATGCGGCGCGCCGTCATGTCGCGCAAGGTCTCGTTCAGCGGCTGGCCCGCCACGTCCTTGACCAGTTGCTTGCAGGCCCGCACGGCCGCCGGGCCGTTGTGGGTGATGCTGTGCACCACCTGCTGCGTGGCTTCGTGCAGGGCATCCGCCGCGCACACCTCGTGCACCAGTCCCAGCGCCTGCGCACGCGCTGCACTGAAGCGCTCGGCCGTCACGAAGTAGCGCCTGGCGGCGCGCTCACCCAGTGCCTTGATCACATACGGGCTGATGGTGGCAGGGCTCAGGCCCAGCTTGGCTTCCGACAGGCAGAACCCAACCTGCTCGGCGGCCACCACCACATCACAGCAAGCCACCAGGCCCACGCCACCGCCATAACAGTCGCCTTGCACCTTGGCGATCACGGGCACCGGGCTGCTGGCAATCGTCCACAGCATCTGCGCCAGGCGCCCGCCATCGGTGTGGTTCTCGGCCCAGGTGTAGTCGGCCATGGCGCGCATCCAGTTCAGATCGGCGCCGGCGCAGAAGGCCTTGCCATGCGCGCCCAGCACGATGGCACGCAAGGCCTTGTCGGTGGCCAACTCGCTGAACGTGTGGGTCAATTCGGCAATCGTCTCGGCATCAAACGCGTTGCGCAGTTCAGGCCGGTTCAGGTACACGTGGCAGACGTGCCCTTCATGCTGGATATCCAATCGGGACATGCGCGCGCTCCTTACATGCGGAACACGCCATAACGCGTGTCGCCAATCGGTGCATTGAGGCTGGCGCTCAAGGCCAGGGCCAGCACGCGGCGTGTGTCGGTGGGGCGGATCACGCCGTCGTCCCACAGGCGGGCCGAGGCGTAATACGGGTGGCCTTGCGCCTCGTACTGTTCGCGGATCGGTGCCTTGAAGGCTTCTTCTGCATCGGCGCTCCAGGCTTCTTCGCCCTTCAAACCGGTTTTGGCCTCGATGCCATCGCGCTTGACCGTGGCCAGCACGCTGGCGGCCTGTTCACCACCCATCACGCTGATGCGCGCGTTCGGCCACATCCACAGGAAGCGCGGGTTGTAGGCCCGGCCGCACATGCCGTAGTTGCCGGCGCCAAACGAGCCACCGATGATCACCGTGAACTTGGGTACCTGGGCGCAGGACACGGCCGTCACCATCTTGGCGCCTGCGCGCGCAATGCCTTCGTTCTCGTACTTGCGGCCCACCATGAAGCCCGTGATGTTCTGCAGGAAGACCAGCGGGATCTTGCGCTGGCAGCACAGCTCGATGAAGTGGGCGCCCTTGTTGGCGCTCTCCGAAAACAGGATGCCGTTGTTGGCGATGATGCCCACAGGCATGCCTTCGATGTGCGCAAAGCCGGTGACCAGCGTGCTGCCATAGCGGGGCTTGAACTCGTCGAACTCGGAGTTGTCCACGATGCGGGCGATCACCTCGCGCACGTCAAAAGGCTTGCGCGTGTCGGTGGGGATGATGCCGTTGAGCTCGGCCTCGTCAAAGCGGGGGGCGCGGGGTTCCTGCAGCGTGATGTCGGGTGTCTTGCGCCAGTTCAGGCGCGCCACGCATTGGCGTGCCAGGGCCAGCGCGTGGGCGTCGTCACGGGCCAGGTGATCGGCCACACCAGACAGGCGCGTGTGCACGTCGCCGCCGCCCAGGTCTTCCACGCTCACCACTTCGCCTGTGGCCGCCTTCACCAGCGGCGGGCCGCCCAGGAAGATGGTGCCCTGGTTCTGCACGATGATGGTCTCGTCACTCATGGCGGGCACATAGGCGCCGCCAGCCGTGCACGAGCCCATCACCACGGCGATCTGCGGGATGCCGACCGCGCTCATATTGGCCTGGTTGTAGAAGATGCGGCCGAAGTGGTCGCGGTCCGGGAAGACCTCGTCCTGATTGGGCAGGTTGGCGCCGCCCGAGTCCACCAGGTAGATGCAGGGCAGGCGGTTCTGCGCGGCGATCTCCTGCGCGCGCAGGTGCTTCTTGACCGACAGTGGGTAGTAGGTGCCGCCTTTGACCGTGGCGTCGTTGCACACGATCATGCATTCCACGCCGGACACGCGGCCGACACCCGCGATCACGCCAGCCGAAGGCGCAGCGTTGTCATACACATTCAAAGCAGCGAGTGGCGCCACTTCCAGGAAGGGCGAGCCGGCATCCAGCAGTTGCTCCACGCGGTCACGCGGCAGCAGCTTGCCACGAGCCAGGTGCTTGGCGCGAGGGGCCTCGCCACCACCCAGCGCGATGCGGGCGAGTTGTTGCGCCAGGTCGTCCACCAGGGCTTGCATGGCCTGGACGCTGGCCTTGAAGGCGTCGGAGCGCGGATTGAGTTGGGTCTCGATGACGGGCATGGTGGGCTGTGTAAAAAGGCCTCAGGATTGGGGCGGTGACTGGACATGGCGCAGCGCTTCGCTCACCTCATCCTTGAAACGGCTGAGGGCCGCCAGGGAGGCGTCTTTGGGCATCAGCGCGCTCCAGATCAGTTCGGTCAGTTGCTCGGCCGTGGTGTCGATGCGGGGGCGCTTCATGGTGGTGATGGCATCCCACAGCACGTGTTCCATCGAGCCGTAAACCAGGTCGCGCAGCAGACGCAGTGGCATGTCCTGGCGGATCTGGCCCTGCGCCTGGGCTTCGGCCAGGCAGTCCATCAAGGGGGCGGTGTAGCGGCGTTTGCAGTCGGTGATGACCTGGGCCAGTTCGGGTTCGGCGGCGCGGCCTTCGCTGAGCACCAGGGCGCACATGCCCGAGCCATCGGCCAGCAGGGTCACCAGGTGGGCGCGCACCACATGGCTGAGCTTGGCGTGCACGCCGTGCAGGTGCGGCACGTCGCGCTCCAGTTCGCTGCTGATCTCGTCGTACCAGTCCTTGATGACCTGGATGCACAGTTCGCGCTTGCCGGGGAAGTAGGTGAACACCGTCGCCTCGGAGACGCCCGCCGCTTCGGCAATCTGGGCGGTGGTGGCGCGCTGGTAGCCGTGCTCGGAGAACACGCGTCGAGCGGCACTCAGCAGCGTCTGGATGCGCTCCTGGGACTTGGCTCGACGAGGCGTGGTGCGTTGCAGGCTGGTGGGCACGATAAAAATTGAGTGTCACTCAAGAATGGCGCGATCATGCCATGGGCCGCTCAGCTTGTGGGGAATGAAAAACTTAGGGTAAACGCGTGTTTGTGACGCATTGCGCGCAACGCGTTCACCCTTTGAGTCAGACTCAGCGGGCGGCCAGCCTCAGCCCGCCGTCCAGACGTATCACCTCACCGTTGAGGTAGTCGTTTTCCACGATGTGCCGCACCAGCGCCGCATATTCGTGCGGGGCGCCCAGGCGTGCGGGGCAGGGCACGCTGGCCGTCAGGGCGGCTTGTCTTTCTTCAGGCAAGCCGGCTACCAAGGGCGTATCGAAGGCGCCGGGCGCAATCGCCATCACGCGGATGCGGTCGCGCGCCAGATCGCGTGCTGCGGGCAGGGTCATGGCGGCGATGCCACCTTTCGATGCCGCGTAAGCCACTTGCCCCATCTGCCCGTCAAAAGCGGCAATCGAGGCGGTGTTGATGATCACCCCGCGGCATGCATCCATGGCCTCGCCAGGCCGAGGTGGGGAGGCCATCATCACCGACACGGCCAGCCGCATCATGTTGAAGCTGCCCAGGAGGTTCACCTGCATGACCCGCTGGAAGGTGGACAACTGGTGCGGCCCTTCACGACCATGCAGGCTCTCCTCGAAAGCAACGCCAGCGGCATTGATCAGCACGTCCAGCCTGCCGAAGCGATCCTTCGCCATGTAGACAGCGGCCGACCCTTGTGTGTCATCGCTGACATCGGTGTCCATCCAGTGCCACCGTTCCTGGTGCGGATCAAGCTGGCGCAAAGGGTGATCAGGTGGCGGGGCGCAGCGGTCGGCCAGCAGCAGGCGGGCGCCAGCCTCCCAGGCCATCAGGCTCGCGGCCGCCCCCAGGCCGGAGCAACCACCCGTGATCAGGAAAACGCAAGGTGCGATCTTCATGGCCGTCCCCTTCGGATGCGGAATGGCATCATGGCGCCAATCCGCATCACACACAAGCCATGACAAGCAACTCTGTGACCGACCTCAAATGGGACCTCCCCAGCCCGCATGTGCTCAACGTGTCCGTACAGGATCAGCACATTGACCTCATGCGCCACACGAACAATGTGGTCTACCTGCAATGGCTGGAGGATGTGGCCTGGGCGCACTCCATTGCGCTGGGGCTGGGGCCAGCCGAGTACGAGACCCTGGGCCATGGCATGGTGGTGCGCCAGCATGAGTTGAACTACATCCAGGCCACCCGCCTGGGTGAGCAACTGGCGCTGGCGACCTGGATCACACAGGCCGACAAGCTGTCCATGCGACGCCAATATCAGTTCATTCGCCTGGATGACGGCGCGACCGTTTTCCGCGGCCACTCACAGTTTGTCTGTGTGGACATTGCCCAGGGCAAGGTGCGTCGCATGCCGCCCGCTTTCCTGGCGTCTTATTGCTCTGCGGTCGCCGCCCAGCCGCCCAGCGCCGCCAACCGCACTGACTAGGCCTTCATTTCATGCTTATTTAAGCTTTGGGCCCCATCAAGTAGCGGTTTTTTCGCCCGATAACGAGTCAACTTCAGCCGGAGAGGTATTCATGCTGGGCGTTGCTGTTTTGGCAACGCAGCCAGCCCCGGCGATCGCCGGTGGGCTGGCGAGCCAACAGCCTGAAACGACCTGGGAGTCGTGATGAACTTCTCGAATTTGAAGATCGGTGCGCGCGTAGTCGTGCTGGGCGGGACCATGGGTGTTGCCTTGCTGGTAGTGGGCGCAACCGGCGGGTGGGCCTTGAAGGCCGACGAGGCGCAGTTCGAAGCTTGTGCCCACAAGGCTCAGCAGTTTGAGCAAGCCATTGACCTGTCGCGAGGCGCGCAGGTGGCATTCAAGGTACAGATTCAGGAGTGGAAGAACACGCTGCTGCGCGGTGGCGACCAGGCTGCCTTCGACAAATACAGCGCCGCCTTTGTCAAAGAGGGCGAGGTCACGCAAGCCAGGCTTCAGGACCTGAAAGGTGTTCTGGCCGGCCTGAACTTGCCCACGTCCGACGTGGACCAGGCTCAGTCCGCGCTGAGCGAACTCAAGACGAAGTACCTGGATGCGCTGACGCACTATGACCGTGCCAATGCAGATCACAGTGCTCACGAGGTGGATCGGCTCGTCAAGGGTATGGATCGCCCGCCCACCAAGAAGATTGATGAGATTGTCGCCAGTGTCCTGTCATCGGCCAAAACCATGCAGGCCCAGGCACTGGATGCAGCCAAGGCCAGGATGCAGACGGCCATCATGACCATGCTGGGTGTGGTCCTGCTGGCGCTGGGCGTTGGTGCGTCGGTGGCATGGCTCATCTTGCGCAGCATCACCGACCCTCTGGCTCAAGCTGTGTCTGCGGCCACCGAGGTGGCCAACGGCAACCTGCGCGTGACCATCCACGCCGATGGGCAAGATGAAGTCAGTCAGTTGCGCGCGGCCATGGGCAAGATGAACGACAGCCTGTTGCGTGTCGTCAGCCAGGTGCGAGAGTCAGCCGACATGGTCTCGCATGCCTCGGGCGAAATTGCATCGGGCAACATGGACTTGTCCTCACGTACCGAAGCTCAGGCGTCCAATCTGCAGCAGACGGTGGCGACCATCAGTCAGTTGTCGACGGGCGTTCAGCACAGTGCGGATCATGCTGCACAGGCCCAGGATCTGGCCAGCCGTGCCAGCGACGTGGCTGAACGCGGCGGGGCCGTGGTGGGGGACGTTGTGCAGACCATGAACGACATCAATGCCAGTTCGCGCAAGATCTCCGAGATCATCGGGGTCATTGATGGCATCGCCTTCCAGACCAATATCCTGGCCCTGAACGCAGCGGTGGAAGCCGCTCGCGCCGGTGAGCAGGGCAGAGGCTTCGCCGTGGTCGCGTCCGAAGTGCGTGCCTTGGCTCAGCGCAGTGCCAATGCCGCGCGCGAAATCAAGTCCCTGATCAACGCCAGCGTGGAGTGCGTGGATCGTGGCAGCCACCTGGTTGACGAAGCGGGCTCTACCATTGCCGAAGCCGTTCAGGCGGTCAAGCAGGTGCGCGACGTGATTTCCGAGATCTCGGTCGCCGCACGAGAACAAGCTGAGGGGATCAGTCAGGTCAGTCAATCCATTGGCGCCATGGACACGACCATGCAGCAAAACGCAGCCCTGGTAGAACAGGCCGCTGCTGCAGCGTCATCATTGCAGCAACAGGCGCAGGCTTTGCAAGGGTCGGTCAGCTTCTTTCGAGCTTGAGTCCTGCGGCGGGCCCCTCTGATTGGGGCCTTGCCGTCGGGGGCGCCCGGTCAGGGGCGACAATAGGGCCTTGGCGCCACCTGCATGGCGCATTCACCCGCTGCCCATTTCCGCCCCAACGTGTCTGCACTGCCCAGCGCGGCCTCTGACCAGGCTGCATCGTCCACCGAGCCCTTGACCATCCTTCAGGAGGTCTTTGGCTACGCCGCCTTCCGGGGGCAGCAGCAGGCCATCGTCGATCACGTCACGGCGGGCAACGATGCCTTGGTGCTGATGCCCACCGGTGGCGGCAAGAGCCTGTGCTACCAGATCCCCGCGATAGCGCGCCATCGCGCCGGCAAGGGCGTGACCGTGGTGGTGTCGCCCTTGATCGCGCTGATGCACGATCAGGTTGGTGCGCTGGAAGAAGTCGGCGTGCATGCGGCCTTCCTCAACAGCAGCCTCAGCCAGGAAGACACCCAGCGCATCGAGCGCGAGATGATGTCCGGCCGACTGGTGCTGCTGTATGCGGCGCCGGAGCGCGTCACCAACCTGCGCTTTCAGGCCCAGCTCGCCAGCCTGCACGAGCGCGGTCTGCTCAGCCTGTTTGCGATTGACGAGGCGCACTGCGTCAGTCAGTGGGGACACGATTTCCGGGAAGACTACCTGCAGCTGAGCATGCTGCACGAGCGCTTTCCCGATGTGCCGCGTCTGGCCCTGACCGCCACCGCTGACGATCAAACCCGCGCCGACATGATCGAGCGCCTGCAGTTGCAGGAAGCCCGTGTCTTCATCAGCAGCTTCGACCGGCCCAATATCCGCTACGCCCTGGTAGAAAAAGACAATCCGAGGCAACAGCTGCTGCGCTTCATCCGTGACGAGCACGACGGTGACGCCGGCATCGTCTATTGCCAGAGCCGCAAGAAGGTGGAAGAAACGGCCGCCTGGCTCAATGAGCAGGGCATCTCGGCGCTGCCGTATCACGCCGGGCTGGATTCAGCCGTGCGCCAGAAGCACCAGGACCGCTTCCTGCGTGAAGACGGCCTGGTCATGGTCGCCACCATCGCCTTCGGCATGGGCATCGACAAGCCCGACGTGCGCTTCGTGGCCCACCTGGACCTGCCCAAGAACATCGAAGCCTATTACCAGGAGACCGGGCGTGCCGGCCGTGATGGCGGTGATGCCGATGCCTGGCTGACCTATGGCCTGGCCGACGTGGTCAACCAGCGCCGCATGATCGATGAAAGCCCGGCGGCAGACGACTTCAAGCGCATCCAGCGCGGCAAGCTCGATGCCTTGCTGGCGCTGGCCGAAGCCCATGACTGCCGTCGCGTGCGCCTGCTGGCCTATTTTGGCGAGGAGAGCAAACCCTGTGGCAATTGCGATAACTGCCTGCATCCCCCCGCCACCTGGGATGGTACCGAGGCCGCGCGCAAGATGCTCAGTTGCATTTACCGTTTCTGGCAGCACGGCCGCCAGCGCTTTGGCGCGGGTCACCTGATCGACGTGCTGCGTGGCAAGCAGACGGACAAGGTGCAGCAATATGGTCACCAGAGCCTCAGCACCTTCGGCGTGGGGGCTGATCTGTCGGAAAACCAGTGGCGCGCTGTGTTGCGCCAGCTGGTTGCGCTGGGCCACGTGGTCGCGGAAGGGGAGTTCAACACCCTGACCTTGACGGACAGTGCCCGAGCCGTGCTCAAGGGTGAGGTCAATCTCACCTTGCGCGAGGCGGTTGAAGCGCCGCGTCGTGGTCGTGTGACCAAATCGGGCGGCAAGGTGGCCTCTGCGCCAGCTGATCTGACTGGCGACGCGCTGTCTCGTTACAACGACCTCAAGGCCTGGCGAGCCGGGGTGGCGCGCGAGCACAACCTGCCGGCTTACGTGGTGTTTCACGATGCCACGCTGGCCGACATGGCGCGAATTTCGCCCCAAACCTTGGGCGAGTTGGGCAGCATCAGCGGCGTGGGGGGCAAGAAGCTTGAGGCGTATGGCGAGCAAATTTTGAGGGTTCTGCGGGCGTGATTCCGCCCTGAACTGGGGCAATTTGTCTTGAAAAACCAGGTTCTCTGATTGATGTTGCACCCCGGTGGTGCGTTTTTTCATTCGATTGCCTAGGCAATGAGTTTTTGCGTTAAAACCACTGAATTGGCGGCGTTTTGTCCTGAAATCCAATGGAAATTGACTCATTTGTTGTCATGTGGCAACGAAAATACGCAAAAACCAGGGGCTAAAGCTGTCACGATTCTTGCTTTAAGTCCATCCGGCGGACTTTCCGTCCCACAATGAACTTCGTGGTTGGGCGCTGTTTTCAGTGTCCTCCCTGTTCAAATTTCTTGTTCATCTCATTGCTAGGAGAACTCAATGTTTGCAAAGAAGAACCTGGTGGCTGTTGCTGCCTTGCTGGCTGTCGCTGGCGCTGCCCACGCTGACGTCAAGCTGTACGGCACGATCGATGCTGGCCTGGCTTCCTTGGAAGCTGCCCACGTCAAGGGTGTCAAGGCGCGCACAACGGAAGTAACCAGCGGCTCCATGATGACCAGCTACATCGGTTTTGCCGGTTCCGAAGATCTGGGTGGCGGCCTGAAGGCTGAATTTGCCCTGGAAAGCTTCCTGAATGCCGACACCGGCAAGAATGGTCCTAACCTGGCTGGTGGCTTCTGGGGCCGTGGCTCCTGGGTTGGCCTGACCGGCAACTTCGGTCGCGTGGCGCTGGGTCAATACGATAACCCGCTGTTCACTTCTGGCTACACCTACAACCCCTTCGGCAGCTCGATGGTGGTGTCGCCCACGATGCGTCATTTCTACAGCGGTGGCGATTCCGCTGCTCTGGGTTTTGATACCGGCTTCGTGAATTCGGTGACCTATGAGTCGCCTGTGGTGTCTGGCTTCCAGGCTGTAGCTCAGTACGCCGCCAAGGAAAGCACGGCAGCTACCTCCAAGAACAGTTACGCGCTGATGGGTTCGTACAACGCCGGCCCTCTGAGCGCTGCGCTGACCTACGTCAAGGGTGGCAACACGTCTAGCGCCAACGGCACAACCACTTACACCAAGACTGCTTACACCTTGGACCAGAATGTCTGGAACCTGGGTGCCAGCTACGACTTCGGCGTGGTCAAGGGCTTTGCTCAGTACACCACGGTTAAGACGACCGGTGGTTTGGTTGTTGGCGATCTGGACGACGATGTCGATACGCCTGACACCGCCGAACTGTTCTCTGGCGCCAACGCCAAGACCAAGATCTTCCAAGTGGGCGCTTCCATCCCTGTGACTGACAAGGCCACCGTGATGGTGTCGTTCGGTCAGGCCAAGTACAAGGAAAGTGCTGACGCCGCATCTGAAAAGGATGAAGTGTTTGCCATCGGCTACGACTACACCCTGTCCAAGCGCACTGATGTGTACGCTGCCTTCATCAACAACCGTCACACTGCCCTGTCTTCGGGTCAATCGTACGCTGTTGGCATCAAGCACAACTTCTGATCGATCGCTGTCGATTTGAATCGCCCATGAAAAACGCCCCTAGCGGGGCGTGCCGTTCAAGCAAGCAAAGGCCCTTCGGGGCCTTTGTTGTTGGTAACGCGCCACCCGCAGGGGCTTGATGCGACACCGTTGCCGCTCGGGCGCGGTGCTTGATCGACAAAGATTCCCTGGCGTCTCGCGCTTTGATAATGAGCAATGTTTAATCGGCCATAGTCTCCAACACTGGCGAACCCACTCGCCAACTGGAGGCATCCGTGAAATCAGTTTCCATCAAGCTCGTGCTGGTCAGCCTGCTGGTCGCGCTGGCTGGTTTGCCATCGGTGCACGCCGCCAGCAACCCCGTTGAGCCTGGCGCCTTGGCCGCGCAGTCCCAGGCGGCCAGGGCCTTCGCGCATCGCCTGAAGGCTGGCGAGATCGCCGCCATGTCTGATGAGGACGTGGTCAAGGTGTTCAGGCAACTCCACCCCGACATCATCTCCGCCTATCTGGAGGTGGGGGCGCAACCCTATTCAGAGTATGAGTTGTGGATGCACCGTGAAGAGCGCATAGGCGGTGTGTGGCCTGACAAGCCCTTTGTGAACTACATCAAGTACCGACAAAAGCCTCGGCAGGTCTACGTCAAGTGGCTCGAAGGTGGTGCCAAGGCCGGTCAGGAAATGATTTTTGACGAAAGCAAGCGCAAGGACGAGATGTATGGCCACATCGGAGGGCTCTTCAACGTGATGTCGATCTGGACGTCCATCCACGGTGTCTTTGCGCGCAACAATTCCAACCACACGGTGGCCGATCTCGGCATACAGGCGATCTTCGATATCGTCAACGGAGAACGGGCCCTGTACCTCGCTGAAGGACAGCCCTCGCAACCTCAGCAGATCGAGGTGATGCAGGTTAATGGCACTCGTGTAGTGGCTTTGACCTGGATCGCGCCGAGCCGCAAACACTATGCCCACAAGACACGCGTTTTTCTGGAGCTCCATCAACCAATGGTGAGGGGTATTGAAGCCTGGAATGAAGCAGGCGCACAGATCGAGCGCATCATCATCGACAAGATCGTGCCAGCCAGGTTTCAGGATGCTGACTTCGACCCAGCCAACAAGGCTTACGCGTTCTGAGATATCAACTGCGCTCGAACTTGAACACCGCCGTGCTGGCCATCAGATTGGGCCAGTTGTGGACCACGTCTCCCTGGCTGTTCAGCCCGAACGACGCCAGGGTGCGCAGGCCATTCTTGCGCGCCAGTACCTCAAAGTCGGCGAAGGTCGCCACGCGGATATTGGGCGTGTTGTACCACTGGTAGGGCAGGGCCTTTGTCACCGGCATGCGGCCGCGCAGCACGCTCAGGCGGTGTTGCCAGTGCGCGAAGTTGGGGAAGCTCACCAGGCCCAGGCGGCCAATGCGCGCGGTTTCACGCAGCATGGCTTCGGTATTGCGCAGGTGTTGCAGCGTGTCGAGTTGCAGCACCACGTCGAAGCTGTTGTCTTCGAACAGGCTCAAGCCTTCTTCCAGGTTGCGCTGAATCACGTTGACACCGCGGCGCACGCACTCCAGCACCTTGGCATCATCCAGCTCCACGCCATAGCCCGTGCATTGGCGGTGGTCACGCAGATAGGCCAGCAGGGCACCGTCGCCGCAACCCAGGTCCAGCACGCGGGAGCCGGTGGGAATCAGGTCGGCAATGATCTGGTGGATGGCGCGGTCGTTGCTCATCATCTTCTCCATCACACCGCCATGTTCAAGGGCTGACCACTCGATGTGCTCAGCGCCGCGGATCGACCTCGCAGTTCCAGTGCGATGCGATCGAAATAGGCGCGGACCACATCGTGGTAGCGCGGGTCGTCGAGCAGGAAAGCGTCGTGGCCGTGAGGTGCGTCGATCTCGGCATAGCTGACGTCATGGCGGTTGTCGACCAGGGCCTTGACGATCTCGCGCGAGCGGGCCGGCGAGAAACGCCAGTCCGTCGTGAAGCTGATGACCAGGAACTTGGCCAGCGCCTTGGCCATGGCGGCCGACAATTTGCCGCCGCAGGTGCGGGCCGGGTCGAAGTAATCCAGCGCGCGCGTGATCAGCAGGTAGGTGTTGGCGTCGAAATAGTCGCTGAACTTGTCGCCCTGGTAGCGCAGGTAGCTTTCCACCTGGAACTCGATGTCCTGGGTGCTGTAGGCGGGCTCGTCACCGATGGCGCGGCCGACCATCTCACGGCCGAACTTCTCGTCCATCACGTCGTCTGACAGATAAGTGATGTGGCCGATCATGCGGGCCACGCGCAGACCACGGCGTGGCACCGCCCCATGTTCGTAGAAATGGCCGTTGTGGAAATCCGGATCGGTCACGATGGCGCGGCGCGCGACTTCGTTGAAGGCGATGTTCTGCGCAGACAGATTGGGCGCCGTGGCCACGGCCACGCAATGGCGCACGCGCTCGGGGTATTGCAATGTCCAGCTCAGGGCCTGCATGCCACCCAGGCTGCCACCCAGCACAGCGGCCAATTGGTTGATGCCCAGGCGATCCAGCACGCGGGCCTGGGCGTTGACCCAGTCTTCCACCGTCACGACGGGGAAGTCGGCGCCATAGAGCTTGCCGGTGGCAGGGTTGGTGTGCATCGGCCCGGTCGAGCCAAAGCACGAACCTGGGTTGTTGATGCCGATGACGAAGAACTTGTCGGTGTCCAGTGGTTTGCCGGGGCCGATCATGTTGTCCCACCAGCCCTGGCTTTTGGGCAGAGGCTGGCCGTTTTCGTCGGCATGCAGTCCGGCCACGTGGTGCGAGGCGTTGAGGGCGTGGCACACGAGCACCGCGTTGCTGCGGTCTTCGTTCAGCCGCCCGTAGGTCTCGTAGACCAGGGTGTAGTCGCTCAGCACCGCGCCGCTTTGCAGCGACAGGGGCGTGCCGAAGTGCATGGATGCGGGGGTGACGACCCCAAGATTGGACATGACGCTTGCAGATGGATCAGACAACAAAAAACCGGCCTCGCATGAAAGCAGGGGCCGGTTAGCAGCGCCCTCTTTAGCGGAATTTCTTGAGCGCCCGCAATCCGGACAAATCGGCGCTATGGACGCCAGTGTAGCGCCATTTCAAACCGAGCGGTGCACGGTGATATTTCACAATCTGACGGCAATTTGTCGCGTTGTGCGATGGACCGACCTGCAAGGCCGCGCCGTAGCATGGTGCAAGGGCGCGTTTGCATGTCGCCTGTTCCATAAGGAGGCCTCATGCCCAGGTGGTTGATTCGACTCAATGAACACGTGCCCATTCGCTACGGCGCCTGGGTGTTTGTGGTGCTCCTGGCCTTGGCGGGGCTCTGGCTGTGGGGCATGGACCATCACCAATATGGCTTGTGGTTGGCGGTCGTCGGCGGCTTTCTGACGCTGCTGGGCATCAAGGACATGCGCCAGACCAGTCGCTCGGTGCTGCGCAACTACCCGGTGATCGGCCACATGCGCTACCTGCTGGAATTTGTGCGCCCGGAGTTGCGTCAGTACTTCATCGAGAGTGACAACGAGGCAGCGCCATTTTCGCGACAGCAGCGCTCTTTGGTCTACCAGCGCGCCAAGGGCGAGTCCGACAAACGGCCGTTCGGCACCCAGCGAGATGTGGGCGCCGTCGGCTATGAGTGGATCAGCCATTCCATGGTACCCACGGCCATCGGCAGCGAAGACTTCCGCGTCACCATTGGCGCGGGTGGTTCATCCTGCACGCAGCCTTACAGCGCGAGCGTTTTCAACATTTCGGCCATGAGTTTTGGTGCGCTGAGCGCCAACGCCGTGCTGGCGCTGAATGCCGGGGCGAAGAAGGGCCGTTTTGCGCATGACACCGGAGAGGGCTCGATCAGCCGCTATCACCGGGAGCCCGGTGGCGATCTGATCTGGGAGATCGGTTCGGGCTATTTCGGTTGCCGCAATGAAGACGGCCAGTTCGACGAAACGAAATTCATCGCCAACGCGCGCGAGCCTCAGGTCAAGATGATCGAGCTCAAATTGAGCCAGGGTGCCAAGCCCGGCCATGGTGGCGTGCTGCCAGGGCCGAAGGTGACGCCCGAGATTGCCGAAACGCGGGGCGTGCCGGTGGGCAAGGATTGTGTGTCGCCGGCCAGCCATTCGGCATTCTCCTCGCCCATCGAGATGATGCGTTTCATCGAGCGCCTGCGCCAGCTATCGGGCGGCAAGCCGGTGGGCTTCAAATTCTGCGTGGGCCACGTCTGGGAGTGGTTCGCCATCGCCAAGGCCATGCGCGAGACCGGCATCTGGCCGGACTTCATCGTGGTGGATGGGGCCGAAGGGGGCACGGGCGCCGCGCCGCTGGAGTTCACCGACCATGTCGGGGCACCGCTGCAGGAAGGGCTTTTGCTGGTTCACAACACGCTGGTTGGCCTGGGCGAGCGCCATCGCGTCAAGATCGGTTGCGCGGGCAAGGTGATCAGCGCGTTCGACATCGCCCGCATGATGGCGCTGGGCGCCGACTGGTGCAATTCGGCACGGGGCTTCATGTTCGCGTTGGGTTGCATCCAGGCGCAAAGCTGCCACACAGGCGAGTGCCCCACGGGCGTGACCTCACAGGATCCGATGCGCCAGCGTGCACTGGTGGTGCCAGACAAGGCCGAGCGTGTCTACCGTTTCCACCACAACACCTTGCATGCCCTGCAGGAACTGGTGCAGGCCGCTGGCTTGCATCACCCCAATGACATCACTGCCGATCACATATTGCGGCGGGTGTCGGGGTTCGAAGTGGGGCGCCTGGCCAATTTGCTGCCGTACATGAAGCCCGGTGAATTGCTGGCGGCCGAGCGCGGCGAAGCGCCTTGGCGCCAGACCGGGTTCGAGCAGTACTGGCAACGCGCACGCGCCGACTCGTTCGAGCCGGCGGACGGCGTGCACTGAGGCCGAGGCCGATCAGGCCTTCGGCGGGGCGGTGTCGATGAAGCTTGGGCGCTGCATCAGTTTTTCATGCAGCTTGCCCAGATTGGGGTAATCGTTGCGCCAGTCGATCTCCGGGAAGCGGAAATCGAGGTAACCCAGCGCACAGCCCACGGCGATATCAGCCAGGCTGTGGTGGTTGCCGGTGCACCAGGGGCGGTCGCCCAGGCCCAGACTCATGGCCTTGACGCTGGCGTGCACCTTGTCGAGTTGGCGATCGATCCAGGCCTGGCTGCGTTGAGCCTCTGTGCGGCCGGCCCACGTTTGTTCCATGCGGGCGAGGATGGCGGCATCCAGCAACCCGTCGGCCAGGGCCTCCCAGGTGCGCACCTCCACGCGTTCACGGCCGCTCAGGGGGATGAGCTTGCCGACGGGGGAGAGCGTGTCCACGTATTCCACGATGACGCGCGAGTCAAAAATAGCCTCGCCGCCCTCCATGACCAGGCAAGGCACCTTGCCCAGCGGGTTGGACGCCATGATCGTTGAGTCAGCCGACCAGACGTCCTCGATGTCGAACTTGTAGTCGAGCTTCTTCTCGGCCAGCACGACCCGAACTTTGCGGACAAAGGGGCTGGTCAGGGATCCGATCAGTTTCATTCTGTGTTTGATGTGTGTTTGGGCCCATTTTAGCCACCGACTGCGGCTTGACGTGCACGTAAGGCTTCCGGGAGGTCGACCCACCCAATCAGGGGGAGTTCCGGGGCCCCAGGTGGTTCTAAATCGTTACATTTGATGCTGAAATGAACAATTCCGGCGCCCGCTCAGCAGTACGCGTCATCCGGCTGGATCCGTTCGCCCCCAAACAAGCTGTCTCGCCTCCCGCGCGAACGGTGGACGAACTCGAGCCCGAATGGTCGAGCCTGCCTCCAGTTGCCTGGCCCGATCCCATCGGGTCGGCTCGGTTGCGTGCGCCTGTCTTGCCGCCTGATCCCGACGAGGAGGGGCTGGATGCGCTGGGGGATGAGGGTGTGCTGACGGAGCCTTCGAGCATGGGGTTTGGTGCCTCGTTCGGTGCGACGGCAGGTGCCCCGACCAGTCATGCTTCAGGTGCCGCGCCCGGGAAGATGCCTCGTCTGCCCAATGGTGTGGTGACATCCTGGCCGCTGCGGTTCCACGGTGAGCCCGAAGGCTATGCTCGGGTGTGGCTGCGCAACTTGTTGATGATGTTGTTGACGGCCGGCCTTTATCTACCCTGGGCTCGGGTGCGCAGTCAGCGCTACCTGATGCGCCATACCAGGGTGGCCGGGCACGTGCTGGACTATCACGAGCCGCCGGGCAACCTGCTGCCTCGCTATGTACTCAGTGCGGCCTTGATCCTGGGTGTCATGGGTGCCTGGGCCGGAGGCTCCACGATGGCGGGCATGCTGGCTTTGTCGCTGGCACTGGCGGTCTGGCCTTTGCTGGTGTTCATGAGCCTCACGCACCGCATGGCCCACCTGAGCTGGGCGCATCGGCGGCTGGCCTTCGATGGCACTTGTCAGCAGATCTACCGGGCGATGTGGGCGCCCCTGTTTGGTGGCGGAGCGGTGGCCTGGCTGCTGATGGCAGCCGTCATCGTGCGCAGTCCTGGCAACTGGGTGGCCTGGGGGGCGGCGCTGGCCTTGTGGGTGCTGGCCATGCCGGCCTTTGTGTGGACCTGGTACGTGTTTCGCCAGCGGCATCTGCGTCTGGGGCCCCTGCATCTGCTGTGGAAGGCGAGCAAGCCCGCCGTGATGATGATGTTTCTGCGCACGCTGGTGTGGGCCATGCTGGCCACGGTGTTCAGCCTGGGCGTGGCGGCCATGGTGCTGGCGGCCGTGCTGGTCATGCGCGGCAAGCTCAATTTGACGATCGAGCGTGGTTTGTTGCTGGCTGCGGCCCTGGCCGTGTGCGCCGCAGTGCAGCCCTATGCCCAGGCGCGCTTGCAGAACCTGGTGTGGAACAAGTCTGGCAACCGCTACCTGCGGTTTCGCAGCAAGTTGTCTGTCGCCGATTTTGTGATGCTGCAATGCAAGCATGCCTTGCTGCTGGTCCTGACGCTGGGCTTGTACTGGCCTTGGGCGGTGATCGCCACGCGTCGCATGCGGGCGCAATCGCTCACGATCTGGTCTCGGGTGGATGCCGACGTGCTGAAGGCGCATTGGCCCGTGTATGAAGGCCCGAACACCAGTCAAATCGCGAGTGCGAGATTGCGTGCCATGGGCGCCGGGTCGAGAAGTACCTATTGATGGCCTTGCTGGCAGTAAAATGGCAGGTTCGCCCGCGAATCTGTAACCCGTCTCGGACCTTTGCCCATGAACCAGTCTGCTTTTTCCGCCTTGACCGCCTTATCGCCGCTGGACGGCCGCTATGCCGCCAAGGTCGCCACGCTGCGCCCCTTGCTGTCCGAGTTCGGCCTGATGCACCGCCGCGTGCAGGTTGAAGTCGAGTGGTTCATCGCCCTGTCTGACGCCGGCCTGCCCGAGTTCCCCTCGCTGTCGGAGGCCTCCCGCGGTTACCTGCGTGGCCTGGTGGCCCGCTTTTCCGAGGCAGATGCCCAGTCCATCAAGGACATCGAAAAGACCACCAACCACGATGTGAAAGCCGTCGAGTACTGGCTCAAGCAACGTTTTGCCAATCACCCCGAGCTGGAAAAGACCGGCGAGTTCGTGCACTTCGCCTGCACCTCGGAAGACATCAACAACACCAGCCACGGCCTGATGCTCAAGGCTGCCCGTGAGCAGGTGATCCTGCCCGCCATCGACGGCCTGATCGGCACGCTCAGCGGCCTGGCCCACAACATGGCCGAGATCCCCATGCTGAGCCGCACGCACGGCCAGACGGCTTCCCCCACCACCGTGGGCAAGGAAATCGCCAACGTGGTGGCCCGCCTGGCCACGGCCCGCGCCCGCATCGCCGACGTTAAGCTGCTGGCCAAGATGAACGGTGCCGTGGGCAACTACAACGCCCATCTGTCGGCCTATCCTGACAAGGACTGGGAAGCCTTCAGCCAGTCGGTCATCGAGAACCAACTGGGCCTGACCTTCAACCCCTACACCATCCAGATCGAGCCGCACGACTACATGGCCGAGCTGTTTGATGCCGTCACGCGCACCAACACCATCCTGATCGACTGGTCGCGCGATGTGTGGGGCTACATCAGCCTGGGCTACTTCAAGCAGAAGACCAAGGCTGGCGAAATCGGCTCGTCCACGATGCCGCACAAGGTCAATCCGATCGACTTCGAGAATGCCGAAGGCAACTTCGGCCTGGCCAACGCCGTGCTGACGCACCTGAGCCAGAAGCTGCCGATCAGCCGCTGGCAGCGCGACCTGACCGATTCCACCGTGCTGCGCAACATGGGCGTGGCCCTGGGTTACGCCCTGCTGGCGTATGACAGCCTGGCACGTGGCCTGGGCAAGCTGGAAGTCAACCCGCAAGCCCTGGCTGACGACCTCGACAACTCGTGGGAAGTGCTGGCCGAGCCCATCCAGACGGTGATGCGCCGTTACGCCTTGCCCAACCCCTACGAGCGCCTCAAGGAGCTGACCCGCGGCAAGGCCATCACCCGCGAGTCCATCCAGGCCTTCATCGAGACGCTCGAGTTGCCTGAAGCAGAGAAGGCGCGTCTGATGCAGATGACGCCTGGTAACTACATCGGCAAGGCGGTGGAGCTGGCCAAGCGCGTCTGAACCCGCTGATGAGCGCCTTGTCGCTCACTTGAAGTGGCCCGCGATCCGTTTGTGCAGCTTGCACACGTGATTGGCGGGCCATTTCCGCCATGGGCTTTGCCCCTAAGGTAAGGCTGCTTCAGCCCCTACCGCTAGGGATGCGCACTCGGCCCGTCATTCCTACATTGGTGACTCCTGCTTTTCAGCTATCCAAAACGGAGTATCACCATGCGCTTTCCCCTGTCTGCCTTGACCCTCGGCGTCAGCCTCTTGCTGGCTCAAGCCGCTCAGGCTGTGTCTTTGACCGAGCCCGTTTCGCCCGCCAACTTTGCCGATACCGACTTGAACGGCACCACGGCTGCGGCACGCCCGGAACTGGCCGGCACCGTCCTGGAAGATGTCGTCACGCCGTTCAGCTTCAGCGGCGTGACTGGCACCGTGCAGAACCGGGTGGTGCGTGAAACCGGCACCGGTACGCTGGATTTCTACTGGAAGGTCGATGTGGACGCCTCTACAACCGGGCTGGGTGTGAGCGCCTTCCGTCTGGCTGATTTTGGCTACGCCAACCTCAAGGATGCCGACTGGCGCATCGATGGCCTGGGCAACCGTGCGCCGGATGCGGCGCGCTTGTTCAACCCGGCGCCCTATCCGACAGGCGCCGTCAATTTCCTGTTTTTCAACGGTATCGCCCCTGGCAGCCAATCCAACTTCTTCTTCCTGCGCACCGATGCCACGGCCTACGACAGCACGGCCAAGTTTGATTTGCTGACCACCGGCCCGCAAAACCTCTCCGGCAGCTTCTCGACCTTTGCGCCCAGTGCCGTGCCAGAGCCCTCTACCTATGGCCTGCTGGGTGGTGGTTTGCTGGTGATGGGTGGTGTGCTGCGCCGCCGTCGTTCGGCCTGAAATGCAGCGTGACGGGGTTTCGGATTCTGCCCTGAGGGCTTGAGCCGGTAAAATTGGCGAATGAACTTCACCGACCAGCTCGCGCAAGCTCAGCGCCAGAACGATTCCCTGCTTTGTGTGGGCCTGGACCCCGAGCCGTCCAGGTTCCCCGGTGCCTGGAAGGGCCAGAGCGACCGCATCTATGATTTCTGCGCGGCCATCGTGGACGCCACCAAAGATCTGGTCTGTGCCTTCAAGCCTCAGATTGCCTATTTTGCGGCCCACCGTGCTGAAGACCAACTGGAGCGCCTGATGGCGCACATGCGCCGTGTGGCGCCTTACGTGCCCGTGATTCTGGACGCCAAGCGCGGAGACATCGGCAGCACGGCCGAGCAATATGCCCATGAAGCCTTCGATCGTTATCAGGCCGATGCCGTGACGCTCTCGCCCTTCATGGGTTTTGACACCATGCAGCCCTTCCTGAAGTACCCGGGCAAGGGCGTGATCCTGCTGTGCCGCACGTCCAACCCTGGTGGTTCGGATCTGCAGAACCTGCGTCTGGCCGATGTGCCCGGCCAGCCCCGCGTGTACGAACACATCGCCGCGCAGGCGCAAGGCCCCTGGAACACCAACGGCCACATGGGCCTGGTGGTGGGCGCGACCTTCCCCGAAGAGATTGCCCGCGTGCGCGAACTGGCTCCGACCCTGCCTTTGCTGATTCCCGGCGTGGGCGCGCAAGGTGGCGACGCCGTGGCCACCGTCAAGGCGGGCCTGAAGAGGGATGCCAGTGGCGCGGTCACCGGCACCATCATCGTCAACAGTTCGCGTGCCGTGCTGTACGCCTCCAGCGGCGAGGACTTCGCCAGTGCCGCCCGCAAGGTGGCGCAGGACACCCGCCTGGCCTTGAACGCCGCGCGCTGATACGAGTGATGCAGTCAGCCTGACATCGATGGTGCGTCAGCCCATGTCAGACTAGGGCATGTTCCTCTTCAGGCTGTTGCTCAAGAACGCGTTCAGGTATCGCCTGCGCGCCTTGCTGACCATGATCGGTCTGATCGTGGCCATCTCGGCATTCGGCCTGCTGCGCACCATTGTCGATGCCTGGTATGCGGGCGTCGACGGCACCTCCAGCACCCGCCTGGTCACGCGCAGCTCCATCTCGCTGACCTTTCCCCTGCCGCTGAACTACGCCGAGCGCATCCGCGCTGTCGATGGCGTCAGCGGCATCTCCTGGGCCAACTGGTTCGGCGGCATCTACATCACCGAGCGCAACTTCTTTGCGCAGTTTGCGGTGGACCCACCCACCTACCTGGCGCTGTACCCGGAGTTCGTCCTCAGCGACCAGGAAAAGGCCGAGTTCTTCCGTGATCGCAAAGGCTGCGTGGTGGGCCGCAAGCTGGCGCGCAAATTCGGCTGGAAGGTGGGCGACACCATTGCCTTGCGCGGCACCATCTACCCAGGCACCTGGAGCTTCACCATCCGCGGCATCTACCAGGGCAAGGATGCCAAGACCGATGAGCAACAGATGTTCATCCACTGGAAGCTGCTGGCCGAGACCATCCGTGCGCGCATGGGCGCACAGGCTGATCATGTCGGCGTGTATGTGGTGGGCATCCACAACCCGGATGACGCGCCGGCCGTGTCGCAACGTATCGATGCGCTGTTCAAGAACTCGCTGGCCGAGACCATGACCGAAACCGAGAAGGCCTTTCAGCTGGGTTTCGTGTCCATGAGCGAGGCCATCCTGATGGCCGTGCAGGCCGTGAGCTTCATCATCATCCTGATCATCATGGCCGTGATGGCCAACACGATGACGATGACCGCGCGTGAGCGTCTGGCCGAGTACGCCACGCTCAAAGCCTTGGGCTTTCCACCGGCGTTTGTGGTCAAGCTGCTGTTTGGCGAGAGCCTGCTGATCGCGCTCATTGGCGGCTTGATTGGCATGGCCGTGACCTTCCCCTTGGCGAAGGCCTTTGTGAATGCAGCTGGCACGCTGTTTCCGATCTTCAATGTGTCGGCACTCACGATCAGCCTGCAGTTGCTGGCCAGCTTGGTGGTGGGCACGGTGGCGGCGGCCTGGCCGGCCTGGAAGATGTCGCGCATCGACATTGTGCAAGGCCTTCGTCACGTTGCCTGACAATTTCCCCCCGATGTGGTGATGTTTCGAGCGGGGATTTGTCGATATCCTCGTCAGAAATTCAAACAAACATTCAGGGAACGAGCCAGCGGCGTTTACGCGCACGCCTGGCCTTGCGCATGGCGCTGTCGATTTACCAACTCAAACCCCGTTTCCAGGCATTGCTGCGGCCGTTGGTGGTGCTTCTGGCCCGCCAGGGCGTGACCGCCAACCAGGTGACGGTGATGGCCTGCCTGGTGTCCGTGGCCTTGGGGCTGGCGCTGCACGTGCTGGCGCTTCCCAGAGCCTGGTTTGCCTTGATTCCCCTGTGGATGCTGTTGCGCATGGCGTTCAATGCCGTGGATGGCATGCTGGCCCGTGAGCATGGGCAGCAGTCGGTGCTGGGGGCGTACCTCAACGAGCTGACGGATGTCCTGTCCGACGCGGCCTTGTATCTGCCATTCGCGAGCGTGAGGCCCTTCGATCCGTTCTGGGTTGGTGTCGTGGTGTTGCTGGCGGCCTTGTCCGAGATGGCCGGCATGCTGGGTGGCGCCGTAGGTGGCGTGCGCCAGTACGACGGGCCCATGGGCAAGAGCGACCGTGCGTTCGTGTTCGGTTGCCTGGGTTTGCTGGTCGCGCTTGGCGCACAGGGCAAGGATCTTCCTGCTGGCTGGGCCCCGCTTGCCTGGGTTCTGCCGTTGGTGGCCTTGCTCACAGCCTGGTCCATCCGTAATCGCATTCAATCAGGGATTCAGTACGTTCATGAGCGCCGTTCTTGACATGGTCGGTGAGGCGCAGCCCTTGCCTCGCCCGCATAGCGAACACTTTTTTTCAACCCATGATGGCCAGCGCCTGTTCTACCGCTACTGGCCGGCTGCAAGCGGGCGGCCCAGGGGCACCGTGGTGCTGTTTCACCGGGGCCATGAGCACAGCGGCCGGATGGCCCATCTGGTGGATGAACTGAACCTGCCCGATATGGCCTTTGTCGCCTGGGATGCACGGGGGCATGGACGCTCGCCCGGGCCGCGCGGGTTCAGCCCCAGCTTCTCGACCTCGGTGCGCGATATCCAGACCTTCATGGATCACCTGCATGTTCAGCACGATGTGCGCCTGCAGGATGTGCACGTGGTGGCGCAAAGTGTGGGGGCCGTGCTGGTGTCGACCTGGGTGCACGACTACGCCCCGCGCATTCGCGGCATGACGCTGGCTTCGCCTGCCTTCAAGGTCAAGCTGTACGTGCCTTTTGCGCGCACGGGCATTCGTTTGTGGCAGAGCCTGGCCGGCTCTTTCTATGTCAACAGCTATGTCAAGGCCAGGTTCCTGACGCATGACCCCGAACGTATCGCCAGCTACGACGTTGATCCGCTGGTCGCGCGGCCCATCGCCTCGCACATCCTGCTGGGCCTGTATGACGCCGCCGAACGTGTGGTGGCGGATGCCGCAGCCATCACGGTGCCGACCCAGCTTCTCGTCTCGGGTGCCGACTGGGTTGTGCATAAGGGGCCACAGCAAGCCTTTTTCGAGCGGCTGGGCAGCCCCATCAAGACCATGCAGGAGCTGCCCGGCTTCTACCATGACACCCTGGGTGAGCGCGATCGTGCGCCGGCCGTGGCCAGCATCCGCGAATTCATCGAGAAGCGCTTTGCCATGCGCAGCTTTGCGCCGGTTGATGTGCGCATGGCCCATCGCCAGGGTGCCACTTTCGACGAGGCCCAAGCCTTGGCCAGGCCTTTGTCGCCGTGGTCGCCGCGGGGTGCTTATTGGGCGATGACGCGACTGGGCTTGCGCCTGGGCGGCTTGTTCTCGCGGGGGATCCGCCTGGGGCATGAAACCGGCTTCGACTCCGGCAGTACGCTCGATTACGTCTATCGCCATCAGCCCGCGGGCATGGGGCCGTTGGGCCGCCTGGTGGACAAGGTGTACCTCGAATCGATCGGCTGGCGTGGCATTCGGGTGCGCAAGCTGCATGTGCAGGCATTGCTGGACCAGGCCATGCAATATGTGCGCAATCAGGGCATGCCTGTTCGCGTGCTGGACATCGCAGCCGGGCATGGGCGCTACGTGCTGGATGCGGTGGCCTCATCGGCGGTGAAGCCCGAGTCCATCGAATTGCGTGACTACAGCGACATCAACGTGCGGGATGGCGCCGCCTTGATCAAGGCGCGTGGCCTGGATCAGGTGGCCCGCTTCATCAAAGGCGATGCGTTTGACCGCGCATCACTGTCGTCCACGCAGCCTGCGCCGACGGTTGCCGTGGTGTCCGGCTTGTATGAGCTGTTTCCCGACAATGATCAGGTCGGCGCGTCTCTGGCCGGTCTGGCCGACGCCTTGCCTGAGGGTGCCTGCCTGGTCTACACAGGGCAGCCCTGGCATCCGCAACTGGAAATGATTGCCCGGGCCCTGACGAGTCACAGACAAGGCCAGGCCTGGGTGATGCGCCGACGTTCGCAGCAGGAGATGGATCAACTGGTGGAGGCCGCAGGTTTTCGCAAGGTGACGCAGCGCATCGACGAGTGGGGCATCTTCACCGTGTCGATGGCGGTGCGGGTGAGGGCGGCCAATTGAGGCCTCTGGATCAGTTGGCGCCCGTGTGGCGGCCAGGTTTGCTGGCCCTGCTGGTGCTGGCACCGCTGTTCTTCATCAGCTATGGGGCGGCCAACCACTGGTCTGCGTCGCAGGCCCATGTAGGGAGCATCGTGTTTGCCTGGGAGGCGCACATCCCCTTGCTGCCTTGGACCATCCTGCCGTACTGGTCCATTGATCTGTTTTACGGGCTCTCCCTGCTGCTGGCCGACAGTGCCGCGGTGCTGCGCCGGCAGGTGGGGCGATTGTTGACAGCGCAGGCGCTTTGCGTTGCGTGTTTCTACATCTGGCCTTTGCGCTTTTCAACGGCGCGCCCCGCGCTGTCTGGTTGGGAAGGGCAGTTGTTTGATGCCCTGGCCGGTTTTGATCTTCCTTACAACCAGGCACCGTCCCTGCACATCGTGCTGTTGATGATCCTGTGGGACTTCTATCGGCGGCGTGTGGGTGCTTGGGCCTTGATGCTGGTGCATGCCTGGAGTGCCTTGATCGGCATATCGGTGCTGACCACCTATCAGCATCATGCGATCGACGTGCCGACTGGCATCCTGGCCGGCGCGTTGTGTATGTGGCTGTGGCCGCTGGATGGGCCAACGCCCTGGCAGCGTTGGCGACAGGATGGCGTGCGGCACGATCTGGCGCTGTGCTACGCGCTGGCCGCCGTTCTCTTGTCTGTCGGTGCTGTGGCGCTAGGGGCGAGCTGGAGCCCTGTAGCCTGGGGCCTGTGGTGGCCTGCCGCGGCCATGCTGATGGTGGCGCTGGCCTATGCAGGCCTTGGGCATGGCGTGTTCCAGAAGCAGGTTTCAGGGCGTCATGCGATAGCGGCGCGCATCCTGTTGGCGCCATATCGCTGGATGGCCTGGTTCAACGCACGTTGCTGGACCTGGCGCCTGCCTGCCAGCGTGGAGGTTTGCGATGGCGTGTGGCTGGGCCGTCTGCCTTTGCCATGGGAGCGGGACCACACCCATTTTGAACAGGTGCTGGATGTCACGGCCGAGCTGGCTTGTGCGCATGCCGGTGTGGTGTCGGTGCCCATGCTGGATCTGCTGGTTCCCTTGCCGTCGCGCTTGCATGAAGCAGCCGGGCATTTGATGGCGTGCCGGGGCAACAGGCCTGGGCCGGTCCTGGTGTGCTGTGCGCTCGGCTTTTCGCGCAGCGCGGCCGTGGTGCTGACCTGGCTTTGCCTCAGTGGCCGGGCCCGCTCACTGGACCAGGCTGTGGCCATGCTTCGTCAGAAGCGCCCTCAGGTGGTCTTGTCAGCGGCCTTGTTGAGCGCGGTCGACGCCGCGATCAGTTTGCAGCCATCCGTGGCATACCACGATCTGCCGACGTCCAATGCGTTGAAGGGGGCTCGTGCATGACGCCCATGGCCTGGTCTGACTCCGAGCGCGCAGACAGCGCCATGTGCGCGGCCTTGCTCCACACCGGTGTGATCTGGTGGGGTGCGAGCAGCCTCATCCAGCTCTATTTGCTGGTGTTCTTCTGCACCAGCGGGCACTGGGGAGGTCTCTTGTTGAGCGTCCTGATCTGGTCGGGTGCAACCTGGATGGCCGTTCGCGTGCGGCTGGATGCCCTGTTGTTCGATCAGTTGGCCCGTTTTGATGGTCCCTGGCGAGATGCATCCAGCCTGGATGGCGCATTGGAAGGTGTGCTGGCCGTGAAGCGGCCACCTGCTGGCGCCGAGCGGGGCATGTCCGCGCGCATCGCCGGTGCCAGGCGTTTGTATCGCCTGCTGGTGGCCTTGTGTCTCGTGCATGGTGCTTGCCTGTTGTACGAGTGTCTGCGGCAGTCGTTTGGCTGGGGACGATGACATGATGGTGTTGATGCAATGGGCGCAGCGCGTGCTGGCCTGGCTGGTGGGCGAAGCGCTGCTGTTCGGCTCGAGAGCCTGGACAGGTGTGCGGCCTTTGTGGATTGGCGCCGCACCCCGATTACGCCAGCGCGTGTACTTTGCCAATCACGGCAGCCATGGCGATTTCGTGATGATCTGGGCCAGCCTTCCACCATCGCTGCGTGTGGCAACACGACCGGTGGCCGGGCAGGACTACTGGCTGGCTTCAGCGATGCGTCGGTTTGCTGCCTCCATGGTGTTCAGGGCCTTGCTCATCAACCGCCATCCGCAGGCAGGTGAGCCTTCACCGGTCGATCAGATGGCCCAGACCTTGTCTGCCGGCGAGTCGCTCATCCTGTTTCCCGAGGGGACCCGCAATACCACCGAGGCGACCTTGCTGCCATTCAAGAGCGGGCTGTATCACTTGAGCCGTCACAAGCCGGATGTCGAGTTCGTGCCTGTGTGGGTCGATAACATCCGCCGGGTCATGCCCAAAGGCGAGCTGATCCCTGTGCCCTTGGTGTGTACGGTGAGCTTTGGTGCGCCGCTGTCCCTGGATCCGCATGAGGGCAAGGAGGCTTTTCTGCAAAGGGCTCGCGATGCCGTCTTGTCGTTGCGGCCTGTCGAAAGTATCGGGAATTGAGCATGAATGCCGCTTTGTTGCATGACCAGGGCACACGCTGGTTGTTCATTGGCACGCTCTGTGTGCTGTTGCTGGCCTCTTTGGTAGGTGGGCTGTTGAAGTGGCGCCTGGCCAAAGGTCAGCCGCATGGCGTCATTGACAACCTCAACAGCCGCATCAAGGCCTGGTGGGTGATGGTCTTGCTGATCGGCGTGTCCTTTGCCTTCGGCAAGACCGGCGTGATCGTGCTGTTCGCTTTCATGTCGTTTGCCGCCTTGCGCGAGTACATCACCCTTGCCTATACGCGCTCCGGTGACCACATGGCCCTGGTCCTGATGTTCTATGTGGCCTTGCCCATGCAGTACTTCCTGATCGGAATCGAGTGGTATGGCCTGTTCTCGATCTTCATTCCCGTGCATGTCTTCCTGGTGCTGCCGATTCTGGCCAGCCTCCGAGGTGACACCACGCGCTTTCTGGAGCGCACGGCCAAGATGCAGTGGGGCCTGATGATCTGTGTGTTCTGTGTCTCGCATGTGCCGGCCTTGCTGACCCTCAACATACCAGGCTACCAGGGGCGCCATTTGCTCCTGATCGCCTATCTGATCGCGGTGGTGCAGGGCAGTGATGTGCTGCAGTACGTATGGGGCAAGTTGCTGGGGCGCCGCAAGGTGGCGCCCGAGTTGTCTCCCTCCAAGACAGTGGAAGGGCTGATCGGTGGCGTGGTCTCGGCGACCCTGCTGGGCGCGGCCATGTATGGCATCACACCCTTCACGCCATGGCAGTCCGCGCTCATCGCGCTGGCCATCTGCCTGATGGGTTTCCTGGGGGGCTTGGTGATGTCTGCGATCAAGCGTGATCGCGGCGTCAAGGATTGGGGCACGATGATTGAAGGCCACGGCGGGATGTTGGACCGCCTGGATTCCGTGGTGTTTGCGGCCCCGATGTTTTTTCACGTGGTCCGTTTCTGGTGGGTACCCTGATGCGCCGTTCGCGACAATCTTCTGCCGTGCTGCCTTTGTGGGCCAAACTGGCTTACACCGCTTTTGTGGCCGTTCTGGTGCCGCATTACTGGCAGGCTTATGGCCCGACCAACTTCCTGTACTTTTGCGACATCGCCTTGCTGATGACCTGCGTGGCGATGTGGACGGAGTCGGCTTTGCTGGCTTCTGCCTGCGCAGTGGGGATTTTGCTGCCCCAACTGTTGTGGATGATCGACTTCGTGGCGACAGCCATGGGCATGCCTGTCACCGGCATGACGGGCTACATGTTCCAGGATGCGATCCCGTTGTTCGCTCGCTTCCTGTCGTTCTTCCACTTCTGGCTGCCTATCGTGCTGTTGTGGCTGGTCTTGCGATTGGGTTATGACCGACGTGGCCTGTGGTTGTGGTGGGTGGTGGCCTGGGCCGCCATGTGGGTGTCTTACCTGTTTCTGCCCATGCCGCCGGCCCCAGTGCATGAGCCGGGCTTGCCGGTCAACGTCAACTATGTGTTTGGCATCAATGACCGAGGGCCTCAGACCTGGATGCCCAAGGCCGCCTTCTTTGCGCTGATGCTGGCGGCACTCCCCGCAGTCATCTGGGTGCCTACGCATATGGTTCTGGCCCGGGCGGTTCGTCTTCGCGATTGAGCCTGACGCATTGGAGGCGGGGAGGGGCGTCGTGCGGCGCCGAGCGGGCACAATGGGGCATGGCCGCCATGCGTATCGTTCCGTTCAGCTATATCGCACGCAATCTATGGGTGCGGCGCGTGACCACGCTGCTGACCGCTGGCGGCATGGGGCTGGTGGTCTACGTGTTCGCCACCGTGCTGATGATGAGCGAAGGCATTCGCGCCACCCTGGTGGCCACCGGGCAGCCTGACAACGTGATGGTGCTGCGCAAGGGCGCAGGTGCCGAGATCAACTCCGGGATCACGCGCGGGCAGGCCTCCGTCATCGAGAGCCTGCAAGGCATTGCGGTGGATGGCAGCGGGCGTCGCCTGATATCCAAGGAACCGGTGGTGCTCAACACCTTGCCCAAGCGTGCCTCGGGCAAGCCCAGCAACGTGACGGTGCGCGGCACCTCGGCCACCGGCATGGCCTTGCGGCCGCAGGTGCAGTTGTTTGCCGGGCGCATGTTCCGGCCCGGTACGAGTGAGATCGTCACGGGCAAGGCCGTGGCCAGGGGCTTTGCCGGGGCTGGGCTGGGTGAGACCATGCGCTTTGCCGGTCGTGACTGGAAGGTGGTGGGCGTGTTCGACGCCGGGCGCAGCGGTTTCGACTCGGAAGTGTGGGGCGACAGCGAGCAGATGATGCAGGCGTTTCGCCGCCAGGCTTATTCCAGCGTCGTGTTCAAGCTGACGAACCCTGCCACGTTCGAGCAGGTCAGGCAAGCACTGGAAGACGACCCTCGCCTGACGCTGGAAGCCAAGCGCGAAACCATTTTTTATGCCGAGCAATCGGAGGCGCTGGCCACCTTCATCCGCTTGCTGGGCCTGGCCTTGTCCATCATCTTTTCGATCGGGGCCGTGGTCGGCGCCATGATCACGATGTTCGCAGCCGTGGCCTCGCGCATTGGCGAGATCGGCACCTTGCGTGCCCTGGGCTTTCGGCGCACGGCCGTGCTGTCGGCCTTCATGAGCGAGTCGCTGCTGTTGTCATTTGTAGGCGGCGTCATGGGCCTGGGGGCTGCGGCCTTGATGCAGACCGTCAACATCTCGACGGTCAACTTCCAGACCTTTTCCGAGCTGGCGTTCCAGTTCACACTCACACCACGCATTGCCATGCAGTCGATCAGCTTTGCGCTGGCCATGGGCTTTGTCGGGGGCTTCATCCCTGCCTGGCGCGCGGCGCGCATGAAGATCGTGGATTGCCTGCGTCAGGCATGATGACGCGGCGCCTCATCCCCTAAGGAGACACCCATGCATTTGTGCAGTTATGAAGTCGATGGCCAGGTTCAAGTCGGTCTGGTGCACGGCTCCGGCATCGTCAACCTGAGCAAGGCCTTGGCGGGCGAACTGTCGGGGCACCAGCCCATGATCGACCTGATCACGCGTTGGTCGGCATTGAAAGATCGCGTGGCCATGCTGCTGGATGCGCCGGCCGATGTGACGGTCGACCAGGTGCACCTGCTGGCACCCGTGCCGCGCCCCGGCAAGTCGCTGGCCATCGGTCTGAACTACCTTGAACACGTCAACGAGAACATCATTGGCGAGAGCCGCACCGTGCCGGATCACCAGATCTGGTTCCCCAAGCTGGCCAATGCCATCAACGGGCCGTTCGACCCCATCGTGCTGCCCCGTATTTCCAAAATGACGGATTACGAGGCCGAGATGGTGACCATCATCGGGCAACGTTGCCGCCACGTGCCGCGTGAGCGTGCCAGCGAGGTGGTGTTCGGTTACTGCGTGGGTAACGACGTGTCGGTGCGCGACATCCAGAAGCGCACCTCGCAATGGACCTTGGGCAAGTCGTTTGACACGCATGCGCCGTTTGGCCCCTGGATCACCACCGCTGACGAAGTGGGCGACCCGCATGGCCTGGAGATCCAGTGTCTGGTCAATGGCGAGGTGCGCCAGCACAGCAACACGCGCCTGATGATCCACAAGGTGTGGGATCAGATCGCGCAATTGAGCCAGGTGATGACGCTGGAGCCGGGTGATGTGATCTTCACGGGCACCTGCAGCGGCGTGGGGGCTGCCTTCAACCCGCCGAAGTTCCTGAAGGCCGGTGACACGGTGCGCGTCGAGATCGAAAGCCTGGGTGCCATCGTGGCGCGTTGTGTGGACGAGGATGACGACAGCGCCGAAGGCTGATGGCGCCTTGATCTGATCAGGCGCTGGTCTGCACCGGCGCTTCCAGTGACTGGATCACCGCCTGCACGAACTCGGTCACCGTGGGCGTGAGCTCGCTCAGGCGATGGGCCTCACCCCGCTCGATGGCCTGCAGGATCAACTCGTTGATGCCGCCGATCACGGCGGTGGCCATGGTGGGCGTCAAAGGGCGCTTGTGGGGCTCGACCGTGCGGAAGGCCTCGACCTGCATGATCAGGAACTGACCAAAGCGTTCGCCCATGCGTCGGCGCAGGGCCAGGCCTTCAGCGCCGATGGTCATCAGCTCGATGTACATGGCCCGCATCACGGCCGTCTGGCTTTCCAGGCTGCTCAGGTAGGCATGGGTCACGTTGCGCAACTGCGTGATCCAGTCTTCGTCGAACCGGTAGTTGGCGGCGATCAGGGCCAGGGTCTGATCACACAGTCGCTCGCCCAGGGCCAGCAGGCAGGCTTCCTTGCTGGCGAACTGCTCGTAGAAGGTACGCTTGGAGACGCGTGCCTTGGCCACGATGTCGGCGATGGTGATCTCGGCAAAGGCTTGCGTCTGCAAGGCGTCCGCCAGCCCGTCCAGCAGGCGCTGACGGTGCTCGGTGGCGGCAGCTAGCGCCGCTTTGGATGACGAAGAAACCTTGTCCATGAATGAGGGGTGATTAGGCCATATGTCGCATTTGGTACTTGACGGTACCAGTTGCTTTGGTTATCTTTGCGGCAGTTTGGTACTGAACGGTACCGGAAACGTTACCCATTTCGCTTTCAAGTGTCCATACCTACCGAGGAGAGATTTCATGGTTTCAGAGAAGTTGATGATGGGATGGCGCCCGTTCGCCGTGGCGATGGCGGCAGGCCTGCTCGTATCGGCAGGTGGTGCGGCGCACGCGCAGCCCGCTGGTGCCGCCAGGCCCTATACCGTGGTCAACGCCAGCTTCGCCTGCCAGCAGACCACCTGTGATGCCGAACTCTGGTTGCCCGTGCAGGCGGCCAACGCCCCCAAGCCACCGGTGATCATCATGGCCCACGGTTTTGGCGGCCTGAAGGATTGGGGCTTGCAGCCCTTCGCCGAGCGCTTCGTGAAGGCCGGCTTCGCCGTGGTGCGATTTGACTACCGCGGCTTCGGCAAGAGTGGTGGTCAGCCCCGTCGTGTGGTGGACGGCAAGGAGCACGTCAAGGATTGGTTGTCTGCCATCGACAACATCAGCCAGCGCGCTGACGTGGACGGCCAGCGCCTGGGCATCTGGGGCACGTCCTACAGCGGCGGGCAGGTGCTGGTGGCCGGTGCAGAGCGCCCGGCCGTGGTCAAGGCCGTGAGCGCGCAGGTGCCCTTTGTGAGCGGCTTCTCCAGCAGCCTGCGTTTCCCCATCAAGTATCAGCCGCTGGCTGGCTGGTATGCCTTGCGCGACATGATGCGCAGCGACAAGGAAGAGCCTCTGTACGTGCCCACCATCGCCAAGGGCGAGTTTTCTGCCCTGATCTGCGACGAGTGCAACGAGGGCTACAAGAAGCTGGTGCCGGCAGGTGTGGGTGAAGAAGAGAACAAGGTGGCTGCACGTGTGTTCATGAGCCTGCCATTCTTCTCTCCAGGCAGCCGCGCCAAGGATATCAAGGCCCCCACGCTGATCGTGGCGGCCGAGAACGATGGCCTGATCCCGGTGGGCAAGGTGCGTGACGTGGCCAAGGAGCTGGTCAAGGGCGAGTACGTCGAACTCAAGGGGGCGGATCACTTCTCGCCCTACACCGGCCCCCTGTTCGAGCAGGTGGTGGCCAAACAGACGGCTTTCTTCCAGAAGAACCTGATGGGGCAGTAAAGGGCTGCACACGCCCAGCATGCCTGTCAGCGCCTGAGTGAGCGGTAGCGCCAGAGAGCGAAGCCGACGTATCATGATCGGTTGCCTTTTTGCCGAGGGCTTGACTCAGGTCGGGCCCTCTTCTTGCTCAGATCCGCCGATGTCCCGCCCCGCCTCTCCCGACGCTACCGCCAAGCCCGCATCTCGACCCAGGGGCGACAACCCCTTGATCCAGATCCGAGGGGCCCGCACCCACAATCTGAAAAACATCGACCTGGATCTGCCTCGCCACCAGTTGGTGGTGATCACCGGCCTGTCCGGCTCGGGCAAATCCAGTCTGGCCTTCGACACGCTGTATGCAGAAGGCCAGCGCCGCTATGTCGAAAGCCTGAGCGCCTATGCGCGCCAGTTCCTGCAGTTGATGGACAAGCCCGATGTGGATGTCATCGAAGGCCTGTCGCCTGCGATCAGCATCGAGCAGAAGGCCACCAGCCACAACCCGCGCTCCACCGTGGGCACGGTCACCGAGATCCACGACTACCTGCGCCTGCTGTATGCCCGCGCCGGTACCCCGTTCTGCCCCGATCACCACGTGCCGCTGCAGGCACAAAGCGTCAGCCAGATGGTGGACATGGTGCTGGGCCTGCCCGAAGACACCAAGCTGATGGTGCTGGCGCCTGTGGTGCGCGATCGCAAGGGCGAGCACGCCGAGCTGTTTGCCGACATGCAGGCGCAAGGCTATGTGCGCTTTCGCATCAACGGCGAGATCGTGGAAGCGGCCGATCTCAAGCCCCTGGTCAAGAACGAAAAGCATGACATCGACGTGGTCGTGGACCGTCTCAAGGTCAAGCCCGACATGCAGCAGCGCCTGGCCGAAAGCTTTGAAGCCGCCTTGCGCCTGGCTGATGGTCGCGCGCTGGCTTTCGAGATGGACACGGGCACCGAGCACCTGTGCTCGGCCAAGTTCGCCTGCCCCGTGTGCAGCTATTCGCTGGCCGAGCTGGAGCCGCGGCTCTTCTCGTTCAACTCACCCGTGGGCGCCTGCCCGACCTGTGATGGCCTGGGCCATGTGATCGCCTTTGATCCCCAGCGTGTGGTGGGCTTCCCCTCCTTGAGTCTGGCCAGTGGTGCCGTGAAGGGTTGGGACCGTCGCAACCCCTACACCTACAGCCTGATCGAATGCTTGGGCAAGCACTATGGCGTCGACATGGAGCAGCCTTTCGAGGAGCTGCCTGCCCATGTGCAACAGGTGGTGCTGTACGGTTCGGGCGAAGAAGAGATCGAGTTCGTCTACGAAGCGGATGGCCCGTCGGGCAAGAAGCGCAAGGTCAAGCGCACGCATGCGTTCGAGGGCATCATCCCCAACTTCGAGCGCCGCTTCAAGGAGACCGACTCCGCTGCCGTGCGCGAAGAACTGGCCCGCTATCAGCAGCCCAAGGCCTGCCCTGATTGCCACGGCACGCGCCTGCGCACCGAGGCTCGCAACGTGAAATTGCTGGACGCCAACACGGGTGAGACCCGCGCCATCTTCGAGATCGCGCACGCCACCCTGGCCGAAGCACACCACTACTTCGAGCACCTGCATCTGCAAGGCGCCAAGGCCGAGATCGCCTCCAAGGTGGTCAGCGAAATCCGCTCGCGCCTGCGCTTCCTCAATGATGTGGGCCTGAACTACCTCAGCCTGGATCGCAGTGCCGACACGCTATCGGGCGGTGAGGCGCAGCGCATTCGCCTGGCCTCGCAGATCGGCTCCGGCTTGACGGGCGTGATGTACGTGCTCGACGAGCCCAGCATCGGCCTGCACCAGCGCGACAACGACCGCCTCATCGGCACGCTGCAGCATCTGCGTGACCTGGGCAACAGCGTCATCGTGGTCGAGCACGATGAAGACATGATCCGCGCCGCTGACCACGTGGTGGACATGGGGCCGGGTGCTGGCGTGCATGGCGGCAAGGTGCTGGCGCAAGGCCGTCCGGCCGACATCATGGGCAACCCAGACAGCCTCACAGGCCAGTACCTGGCGCGCGCCTTGCGCATCGAGGTGCCGACCAAGCGCCATGCCTTCACCAAGGACACGCCACGACTGCGTGTGGTCAACGCCCGCGGTCACAACCTCAAGGGCGTGACCGTGGAAGTCCCTGTGGGCCTGCTGACCTGTGTGACCGGTGTGTCCGGCTCCGGCAAGTCCACCCTGGTCAACGACACCCTGTATGCCGCCGTGGCCAAGAAGCTCTACCAGAGCCACACCGAGCCCGAGCCGCATGACGAGATCGAAGGCCTGGAGCTGTTCGACAAGGTCATCAACGTGGACCAGTCGCCCATTGGCCGCACACCGCGCAGCAATCCCGCCACCTACACGGGCCTGTTCACACCGATCCGCGAGCTGATGGCCGATGTGCCGGCGGCACGTGAGCGCGGCTACAACGCCGGGCGCTTCTCTTTCAACGTGGCCGGTGGCCGCTGTGAAGCCTGTCAGGGTGATGGCGTGCTCAAGGTCGAGATGCACTTCCTGCCCGATGTGTACGTGCCGTGCGACGTGTGCCACGGCAAGCGCTACAACCGCGAGACGCTGGAGATCCTGTACAAGGGCAAGAACATCCACGAGATCCTGGACCTGACCGTGGAGGCCGCACTGGCCTTCTTCAGTGCCGTGCCCTCGATCGCACGCAAGCTGCAGACGCTGATGGATGTGGGCCTGGGCTATATCCGCCTGGGGCAGGCCGCCACGACCTTGTCAGGCGGTGAAGCGCAGCGTGTCAAACTGGCGCTGGAGCTCTCCAAGCGCGACACGGGCCGCACGCTCTACATCCTGGATGAGCCCACCACTGGCTTGCACTTTCACGACATCGCCTTGCTGCTCAAGGTGCTGCATCAACTGCGTGATGCCGGCAACACCATCGTGATCATCGAGCACAACCTGGACGTCATCAAGACGGCCGACTGGTTGATCGACATGGGCCCAGAAGGGGGCTCAGGTGGCGGGCAGATGTTGGTGGCCGGTACGCCGGATGACATTGCCGGGCACGCCAGTAGTCACACCGGCCGTTACCTCAAGGCCTTGCTGGGCGAGGTCTGAGTTCGACGCTCAAGCTCGCAGGAAGCCCAGGTCGTAGGTCGAGCTGTTGAACTGCCGCAGATTGGGTAGGATGGCCGTGCGGTCACCTGCGAAGCTGCCCAGAAGGGCGCTGTCTGAAACACCCATCCAGCGGCCTAGCGTGTAGGCATACTGGTCCACCGAGGTGGTGGGAATCAGCACACCGTTCTGGATTTGATCCGGGCTGCTGAAGACGCCACTGCCGTTGGCTGTGCTGTATTGCGGGAAGGTGCCGTACACCTCGGCGCCATTCACGGCCCCGCCCATGATGAAGTGGTGTCCGCCCCAGCCGTGGTCCGTGCCATCGCCATTGCTGGTGAAGGTGCGACCAAACTCGGACGCCGTGAAGGTGGTGACCTGGTTGCTCATGTCCCCGCCTGGCATGAAGCGCAGAACGCGGTCAAAGTAGGTCAGCGCATGGTTGATCTGGGCCATGCGTTCCGCGTGCTCCGCATTCTGGAAATTGTGGGTGTCGAACCCACCGATGTTCACCATGAAGAACTGGCGCGTCAGGCCCAGGTTGCCTCGGCGGTTGGTGTCGATCAGGCGTGCCACCATTTGCAGTTGTTGCGCCAAAGGATTGAATTTCAGTGCCCCTGTGACCGGGCTCACATATTTCAGCATGGCGTCTGCCGCACCGTCGGTCACGCCATTGGTGCTCCATGGCGTCACACCAAGCGGGGCCAGCGAGGGCCCAATCAAGTCATAGGCACTGATGGCGCGTTGAACCAGGCTTTGGTGATCGGCCACAAACATATTGCCCGGCGCGCTTAATGTGGCGCCTTGTCCATTGCCCTGGCCCATGATCCGACCGACGGCGCTCAACAGGCGTTGGCTGCCATAGATCTGGCCATTGGCGTTGCCCAGCGCCAGCACACTGGTGCTGCCGCTCTGGTAAGGCTGCAGGTTGCGGCCGGCCAGCCACACCGACGTCGAGGCCGGCGTCATGCATGTAAACGAGCGTTGAATCAATTGGGCGTCTGTGGCACTGCGCCCACTCCCGTTGCTCGACATCAGCAGGTCGCCCATCAGTCCCGCCCAACCAGCGCTTGCGCCTTCCGGTTTGAAGGACTGCCAGGTGGAACTCTGGTCATTGTGGGAAAACAGCTTGGCTGGCTTGGTGACCGCCGCGTTGCTCATGTCCGACTTGGTCGTGGGGCGCAGCAGCGGGCCGACATTGGCCAGCACGGCAAGCCGGCCGGCCTGGTGCAGGGCCTGGACTTGCGTGAGGGCCGGATGCAAGGCGAACTGGCGTCCGCTGTTGCTTGGCCTGCTGCCAGTGGCAATGGGGATCACACCCCCCAGGCGTTCGCGTACGCTGGATGCGCCGGGGACGCCGGCCACACCCAGGGCTGGCAAGCCGATGCCATCATTGGAATTTGTCGGGTTGCGCTGGCTGACATAGTGCCCCCATGAGGCGGTGTCTGTGGGCAGCACCGTGTTGAAGGCATCGTTGCCGCCATTCATGAACAAGCACACGATGGCACGGTAACCCGATGTGCCGCTGGATTGGGCTGCGGCCTGGGTGATGGCGCTCAAGTTGAGGCCCAAGGGCGCGGCCACGCCCATGGACGAGTACGTGGCGGCATGCCTCAGAAATTCGCGACGGCTGCTTTGACTCATGCCGAACCCTTACTGTTGAACCGTGAAATCAGGAGAAACCACCACCATCAAGATGGCCGCTTGTGTGCGCAGCTTGCGCTGCGCGACGGTGCCGCCGGGCATGGACTCGATGGCTGCAACCGCCTCATCTGAGATGGCTTTGGGCAGTTCATGACCAAGCAGCCTTTGCGAGATGGTGTTCACCAAGTTCGTGGGGTTGTTGGCAACGCTGTCCCAGCCGCTCACATCCAGCATGATGTCGAAGGTGAGGTGCTCACCGTTCCACATGCCCCATCCCCATTGGATGACTCGGCTCATCAAATTGGCGTAAGCCAGAACCGATGTTTCGCTGGTGATCTGCATTTCCGGGGCGACCTTGCCGGCTGCCGCAATCTGAGTCTGCGGGGGCGTGTAGCCAGGGCGGAAGAAGTTGAACACGGAAGGGGATCGCATCGGAGTCTGCCCCAGAGAGGTGCCGACATCGGATGAGTCATCCGCATCGTAGAACGGGTGCGCCGTTCCCTTGGCAACTTGTGCTTCATACATGTAGCTGCTGTGCGGCATGGCACGCAGCAAGTGGGTCAGCTTCAGGACCGGTTCGCGCAGCTTGCCGTATGTGTAGCGTTGCTCAGTAGCGTTGGGCAGCGAACGTGCTTCCTTGTGAAGCAGGATGGCTTTGACGACGGCGCGCAGATTGCCGTTATTGGCCCGGAACACGCGGGTGATGTCCGCCACGTAGTCGTTGCTTGGGTTGCTGGTCACCAGGCGCTGGATCAACTGCTTGCTGATGAAGGGCGCCGTGTTGCTGTGGGTGGCCAGCCGGTCGAGTGCCGCACGCAAGCTCGCGTTCGGATCCCCCTCGGATTGAGCTGAGACGGTTACGCCCAGGAATTGCTTCACAGAGGTCGAGTGGGCGCTTCCAAAGCCAGTCATCGAGGTGGTGTCTTGGCTGGCATCCCAGCAACCTGTCAGGCGCCAATAGCAGCGGCCCAACTCGACGTTCGCAAAGGAGTCGGGGCGATACCAACTGAAGCCCGTGAAGACCTTGGCCAGCCCTTTGATGTCATCGCTGGTATAAGTCTCGATGGGGTTGTCGCCGACCAACTTGGGGTTGCCGCTGTCGTCCAGTTCATACAGCCCAATCGAGAACAACTGCATGATCTCTCGGGCGAAGTTCTCGTCAGGCACGCGGCCGGTGGCCGGGTCCTCCTTGAGGTTGGCCAGGTGCGACAGGTACAGCCCCATGGCCGGGTGCAGTGTGACGGACTCCAGCAGATCACGAAAGTTGGCGTCAGCCTTGTTCGTGAGCATGTCCAGGTAGCTGGCAACGCGGCGACCGTGTTCGACACCATTGATCGACACGACAAAGATTTCTGACAAGGCAAACGCGATGCGTTGACGCAACTGGGCTGGATCGCGTACAGCATGGGTCCACCAACTGAGTACGACGTGGCCGCCCCCCGCATCACTTTGGTTCAATGCGGTCACTGCACCATCCACCAGTTCAAGATGCGTGCTTTGCAGTTGCATGTCGAACTGCTCATCGATCCATCGTTCGTAACCGATGCTCTTGAGCCGATCGGCATCCTCTGGCGTGGGGCCGAATGTGGCCTGCGTCAGGAAGCGGTATGCTGCCGCGTCGGTCAAGGGCATGAGCGCGGCACTTGACAGCATGTTGTTGCCATTTTGCATGTCAGCGCTCGTTGAACTCTCGCTGCCCTTGCCGCCACCGCAGGCGCTGAGCGCGCAGCTTATAGCGAGCAGTCCGATTCGACGGATCATGCCCATCTGCTGGCGCCTCAATCGGGCTCCGGGCATCGTGATCGAGGCTGAGGCGTCAGTACGGAAGAAGTCAAACATGGACACGAACAAAGTGATGACGTTGGGCCATCACCTGCATCCGTATCCTTAGTGCGCGACAAACGGTAGGCCTGACCTGATGGGCCGAATGTGCCATGTACACCATGCGACCATGTGATGCCAGATTGCCATGTTTGTAAGCAGTGGCAACGCGCATCACATGAAACGCGCACAAGCGTGAATCAGTTCACAGCAGGGGGGCCAAGGCGCGCTCAGCCTCTGTCGTGGACAGTCCCATGCGCAGCGCCCAATCTTCAAGCTGATCGCCACCGATCTTGCCCACGTTGAAGTAGTCCGCCTCAGGATGGGCCATGTAGAAGCCGCTCACCGAGGCTGCCGGCATCATGGCCAGGCTTTCTGTCAGGTGCATGTGGATGTCATGCGCGTCTAGAACCCGGAACATGTCCTTCTTGACAGTGTGATCCGGGCATGCGGGGTAGCCTGGCGCCGGGCGGATGCCGCGGTACAGTTCCTTGATCAGGGCCACGTTGTCGAGTTGCTCGCCACCGGCATAGCCCCAGAACTCCTTGCGCACCCGTTCATGCATGCGCTCGGCAAAGGCTTCGGCCAGGCGGTCGGCCAGGGCCTTGAGCATGATGGCGGAGTAGTCGTCCTCGCGGCCCAGGAACTCGGCTTCCTTCTTCTCGATGTTCAGGCCTGCCGTGACGGCGAACATGCCGATGTAGTCGGGCTTGGCTTCGCGAGGCGCGATGAAGTCGGCCAGCGAGCGATTGGGGCGTTTGACACCGTCCACCACAGGGCGTTCGGTCTGCATGCGCAGTGGGCACCAGGCCATCAGCACCTCGCTGCGGGACTCGTCACGGTAGATCTCGATGTGGTCGTCCTGCACGGTGTTGGCCGGGTACAGCCCGATCACGCCATTGGCCGTGAGCCAGCGGCCTTCCACGATCTTCTTGAGCATGGCCTGCGCATCGGCATACACCTTCTTGGCTTCCTCGCCCACGACTTCATCTTCCAGGATGGCAGGGAAGGGCCCGGCCAGATCCCAGGTCTGGAAGAAAGGACCCCAATCAATGTAAGCGGCCAGTTCACCCAGGTCGTAGTTGTGGAACACGCGACGGCCAATGAACTTGGGCACATCGGGCGTGTAGCTTGCGAAGTCGGCCTGGTGCTTGTTGGCGCGGGCCTCGGCCAGCGACACCATGGGCGTGGCCTTCTTGTTGGCGTGTTGCACACGCACGCGCTCGTAATCGGCATTCAACTCGGCGATGTAGGCGGCCTGGCGCTCGGGGCTCAGCAGCTCGGAGCACACACCCACCGCGCGCGAGGCATCGGGCACATAGACCACAGGGCCGCTGTAGTTGGGCGCAATCTTCACGGCGGTGTGCACGCGCGAGCAGGTGGCACCACCAATCAGCAGCGGGATCTTGCGCGAGCGGAAGTACTCGTCGCGCTCCATCTCGGCGGCCACGTACTGCATCTCTTCCAGGCTCGGTGTGATCAGGCCGGACAGGCCGATGATGTCCGCGCCCACTTCCTTGGCCTTGTCGAGGATGTCCTTGCAGGCGACCATCACGCCCATGTTGACGACTTCAAAGTTGTTGCACTGCAGGACCACGGTCACGATGTTCTTGCCGATGTCGTGCACGTCGCCCTTGACGGTGGCGATCACGATCTTGCCCTTGGCCTTGGCATCACCGCCGCCTTCGATCAGCAGCTTCTTTTCTTCTTCGATGTAGGGGAACAGATGGGCCACGGCCTGTTTCATGACGCGAGCGGATTTCACCACCTGCGGCAGGAACATCTTGCCGGCGCCAAACAGGTCACCCACGGTGTTCATGCCGGCCATCAGCGGGCCTTCGATCACGTGCAGCGGGCGGCCGCCACCGGCCTTGATCTGTTGATAGCACTCCTCGGTGTCCGCCGTGATGAAGTCGGTGATGCCGTGCACCAGCGCATGGCTCAGTCGGGCTTCCACGGTGGCCGGGTGTTCGGCGGTGCCGCGCCAGGCCAGCTTGGCCGAGTCATCCTTGGCCGAGCCCTTGACCTGCTCGGCAATGGCCAGCAGGCGCTCGGTGGGCGTCAGGCTGATGTCTTCGCCATCCTTGAACACCGGCTGGCGGTTCAGAACGATGTCTTCCACCAGCTCGCGCAGATGGCCGTCCAGATCGTCGTACACACCGACCATGCCGGCATTGACGATGCCCATGTCCATGCCCGCCTGGATGGCGTGGTACAGGAACACGGTGTGGATGGCTTCCCGCACGGGCTCGTTGCCGCGGAAGCTGAAGGACACGTTGGACACGCCGCCCGACACCTTGGCACCAGGCAGGTTCTGCTTGATCCAGCGCGTGGCGTTGATGAAGTCCACCGCGTAGTTGTCGTGTTCCTCGATGCCGGTGGCGATCGCGAAGATGTTCGGGTCGAAGACGATGTCTTCAGGCGGGAAGCCGACTTCATCGACCAGCACGCGGTAGGCACGTTCGCAAATTTCGACCTTGCGGGCGTAGGTGTCGGCCTGGCCTTGTTCATCAAAGGCCATGACAACGGCCGCGGCGCCATAGCGCTTGACCAGCGTGGCCTGGTGCTTGAAGTTGTCGACGCCCTCTTTCAGCGAGATCGAGTTGACGATGCCCTTGCCCTGGATGCACTTGAGGCCCGCCTCGATCACGTCCCACTTGGACGAGTCGATCATGATGGGCACGCGCGCGATTTCCGGCTCGCCGGCGATCAGGTTGAGGAAGCGCACCATGGCGGCCTTGCTGTCGAGCATGGCCTCGTCCATGTTGATGTCGATGATCTGGGCACCGTTCTCGACCTGTTGGCGCGCCACGGACAGCGCGTCTTCAAATCGCCCCTCCAGGATCATGCGGGCAAATGCCTTGGAGCCCGTCACGTTGGTGCGTTCGCCCACGTTCACGAACAGCGTGCCCTGGCCAATGTGAACCGGCTCCAGGCCTGACAGGCGCATGGGCAACACGGTGGGGTTGGCGGGCGGGGTGCCGGCGTTGGCGGCGAAGGTGGGGCGGGCGGACTCGGTCATGGCCGGCATTTTACGAGGCCCCAGAGGCATAACGTGCCCCGACATGCCCTAAATACGTCGCCCAGAAAGTGGAAAGGGCGCGGTGCTTGTGGCACCGTGCCCCGAGGCGCTGTCGATCTACCCGATCAGGTAGCGTCCAGCGATTGCCTTAAACCTTGCAGCCTGATGTCAGGCCTTCAGCATATTGTAGAGCTCGTCCTTGAGCGTCACGCGTTGCTGCTTCTTTTGTTCCAGTTCGATGCTGGAGCCATGCTCCACGCCGGTTTCGAGTCGAACAATGGCTTTGTCCAGATCTTCGTACTCACGTTCCAGCTTGGCGAAATGCGTGTTCGATGTCTTCAGCGAGTGGATCTTGTCCTTGTACTCGGGGAAGTCCTTGGCCAGCGGGTGGTGATCTTGAATCATTCGTGTGTCCTCTCGTTCTCAATCCGTCTGCGTTTATCGCGACGACCTCATCTTGGGGTTAGCACGAGGTTCGAGCCTTGCGGTAGATCAAGCCTTGTGCCCGGGCGTGAGGAAGACGCCATCGATGTCGAAAGTGCTGCTGTGGCCAACCTGCGCCTTGTGCGCCGCCAGCCACTCGTGCGCTGCGCGGTGCCCCAGGTGATGCAGCTCCTGCAGGAAGGCCCAGTCCGTGTTGAACTTGCTGGAGGCGTTGTAGGGCAGCATGCCCTGGTCGTCGGCCACCATGTGCATGTGGATGTTCTTGTAGCGACCCAGCTCCAGCTTCTCTTCCTTCAGCAACTTCTTGACGAAGGAGATGGCCCGCATCTCGCCGATCAGGCTGGCGTTGAAAGTGATCTCGCTGAGCCTGTCGATGATGTCGATGCTGCGCGTGGGGTTGTCGTCGCGCCTCAACGGGGTCAGGCGCACCAGCATGATGTCGCTGAGATCGGTGTTGTAGATCAGCGGATAGAGGGCTGGGTTACCCGTGTAGCCTCCGTCCCAATAAGGCTCCCCATCGATCTCGACGGCCTGGAACACGAAGGGCAGGCAGGCGGATGCCATCAAGGCATCCAGTGACAGCTCTTCGGCCGTGAACACGCGCGCCTGGCCGGTGCGCACCGAGGTGGCTGTGACAAACAGCGGCACGCCGCAATGCTGGCAGCCCGTGTGCAGTGCATTCACATCCACGTGGCGGTTCAGCACATCCTTCAGCGGGTTGAGGTTGAGCGGGTTGAACTCGTAGGGGCTGAACGAGCGCATGAACAGGTTCAGCCACTGATAGGCAGGGAACTGATCGAAATTGAACTGGTTCTTGATCAGCCCGTTGGACTGGATGGTCAGCGGTGAAAACAGGGGGCCGTGCTGGCTGACATCGCGCCAGAAATCGTGCAGCGCCTTCTGGGCGTGTTTGCGGGCCTTGGCCTCGTCGCCATGCTCGAAGCCCTTCACATAGCCGGACAGCAGGACCGCGCCGTTGAGCGCACCCGCACTGGTGCCCGACAGGCCGGCGAAATCCAGGCCATCGTCATCCAGCAGGCGGTCCAGCACGCCCCATGTGAAGGCGCCGTGTGAGCCGCCGCCCTGCAGGGCCAGGTTGACGCGCGGGCGGCCGTTTGCTCTGGGCGCTGCCTTGAGGCTGGCAGTCTTGCCGGGACTCGGTTTGGCCTTTTTGGCAGCCTTGCTGGCCAGGGCGCTGCTGGATTTGACGCCCACTTTGGCAGAGGTCTTTCGGGCCGGCCGCGCGGGGGGTTTGCTGGCGCTGGCCGAAGGCGCTTTTTTTCTGCTGGCGGGATGCGAACTTGTCATCGTTACAGTCTAGTCGCAATTGCTGCGCTGCAGCAAAAGACTGTGCTTGCCCGTTCAGCACCCCCCTTAGGCGGGATCAAAAATTTTCGCAAAGGTACTGTACAAACATCCAGGCTTTGCCATAATGGCGCTCAAATTCAACAACCCGAACCCACGGAAACATACGGAGTCACGCACATGGAAGTCACCAACAAGTCAGCCCTCAGCGTAGAAAAAGCCAAGGCCTTGCAGGTCGCACTGGCCCAGATCGAAAAGCAATTCGGCAAGGGCTCCATCATGCGTCTGGGCGAAGGCGAAGTGGCCGAAGACATCCAGGTCGTGTCCACCGGTTCGCTGGGCCTGGACATCGCCCTGGGCGTGGGTGGCCTGCCCCGTGGCCGCGTGGTTGAAATCTACGGTCCTGAATCCTCCGGCAAGACCACGCTGACACTGCAGGTCATCTCCGAGATGCAAAAGCAAGGTGGTGTGTGCGCCTTCATCGATGCCGAGCACGCCCTGGATGCCCAGTACGCCCAGAAGCTGGGTGTGAACCTGCAAGATCTGCTGATCTCCCAGCCTGATACCGGTGAGCAGGCGCTCGAAATCGTGGACGCCCTGGTGCGCTCGGGCTCGGTCGATCTGATCGTGGTGGACTCGGTCGCTGCGCTGACACCCAAGGCCGAACTGGAAGGCGAAATGGGCGACTCGCTGCCCGGTCTGCAAGCTCGTCTGATGAGCCAGGCCCTGCGCAAGCTGACGGCCACCATCAAGAAGACCAACTGCATGGTCATCTTCATCAACCAGATCCGCATGAAGATCGGCGTGATGTTCGGCAGCCCTGAAACCACTACCGGTGGCAATGCCTTGAAGTTCTACGCCTCCGTGCGCCTGGACATCCGCCGCATTGGCTCGATCAAGAAGGGCGATGAAATCATCGGCAACGAGACCAAGGTCAAGGTGGTCAAGAACAAGGTTTCGCCGCCCTTCAAGACCGCTGAATTCGACATCCTCTACGGTGAGGGCATCAGCCGCGAAGGCGAAATCATCGATCTGGGCGTTGTTGCCAAGATCGTCGACAAGTCCGGTGCCTGGTACGCCTACAACGGTGAAAAGATCGGTCAGGGCAAGGACAACGCCCGCGAATTCCTGCGCGAAAACCCCGAACTGGCCCACGAGATCGAAAACAAGATCCGTGAATCGCTGGACATCGCCCTGCTGCCGGCCGCTGTAGCCGATGCTGGCGAATAACAAGGCACCCAGGAGGCCGGGTATGCCTGGCCTGTCGCTCAAAGGCCGGGCACTCAAGTACCTGGCTGCCCGAGAGCATTCTCGGGTCGAGCTGCGGCGCAAACTGGCGCCGCACGCCGAGTCACCTGAGCAGATCGAGCAGGCGCTGGACGACCTGGAAGGCCGGGGCTTGCTGTCAGCCCAGCGGTTTGCGGACTCCATGCTTCACCGCAAGGCTGCCAAATTTGGCGCCGCGCGCCTGCAAGCCGAGCTGGCGCAACATCAGCTGCCGCCCGACATCGCCCGCGAGGCCACCCAGGCCCTGCGCGAAACCGAGTTCGAACGCGCTCACGCCCTGTGGGTGCGTCGCTACGGTGAAATCCCTGAGACACCCGAAGACAAGGCCCGGCAGATGCGCTTTCTCGCAGGGCGAGGGTTTTCTGGTGACGTCATCCGCCGCGTCGTTCGTGGCGAAGGTTTCACACATTCCTGATCTTCCCGCCGGTCTTGTCATCAAGCCTTTTTGTGTTCAAGGCCTGCGGTGCTATGCTGGTTGCTGCACTGCACACAAGTCATCCTTGTGTGTGGGCGCTTCCCGTCAAAACCCGATCGGTTCTGGCGGTTATTGTCATGTTCGGTCAGAACGCAAAACCTTCCTGCGAGTTCCCCCATGAAGATTCATGAGTACCAAGGCAAAGAGATCCTGAGCCGATTCGGTGTGCCAGTCCCACGAGGAATCCCGGCATTTTCTGTTGACGAAGCGGTTGCTGCCGCGCAGAAACTGGGTGGCCCCGTCTGGGTCGTCAAGGCCCAGATTCATGCGGGTGGTCGCGGCAAGGGCGGTGGCGTGAAAGTCGCCAAGTCCATCGAGGACGTCAAGCGTCTGGCAGGCGAGATCCTGGGCATGCAGCTCAAGACCCACCAGACCGGCCCTGAGGGCCAGAAGGTCAACCGTCTCTATATTGAAGACGGCGCCGACATTCAAAAGGAATACTACGTGTCCGTGGTCACCGACCGCGGCACCCAGAAAGTCGCCTTCATCGCATCGAGCGAAGGCGGCATGGACATCGAAGAAGTCGCCCACAGCACACCTGAGAAGATCATCAAGGTCTTCGTCGATCCGCTGGCTGGCCTGACAGATGCCCAAGCCAAGGAAATCGCCGACGGCATCGGCATGCCGGCTGATTCGACTGCACAGGCCACCGACATCTTCAAGAAGCTCTACCAGTGCTACATGGAGACCGACGCCTCCCTGGTCGAGATCAACCCCCTGAACCGCGACAGCAAGGGCAATGTCATCGCCCTGGACGCCAAGTTCAACTTCGACGCCAACGCGCTGTTCCGCCACCCCGAAATCGTGGCCTACCGCGATCTGGACGAAGAAGATCCTGCTGAAATCGAAGCCTCCAAGTTCGATCTGGCCTACATCCAGCTCGACGGCAACATCGGTTGCCTGGTGAACGGCGCAGGCCTGGCCATGGCCACCATGGACACCATCAAGCTGTTCGGCGGCGAGCCCGCCAACTTCCTGGACGTGGGCGGTGGCGCCACGGCCGAGAAGGTCACCGAAGCGTTCAAGATCATGCTGAAGAACCCGGATGTCAAGGGCATCCTGGTGAACATTTTCGGCGGCATCATGAAGTGCGACACCATCGCCGATGGCGTCATCACCGCCTGCAAGGCCGTGAACCTGAACGTGCCTCTGGTGGTCCGCATGAAGGGCACCAACGAAGACCTGGGAAAGAAGATGCTGGCCGTCTCCGGCCTGCCCATCATAGCCGCAGACTCCATGGCCGAAGCAGCGACCAAGATCGTTGCCGCGGTTGCATGACCACCCCCGTTGCGCCTGCGGCGCTCCCCCTCAAGGGGGCGTCGCCAACGGCCAGGCAAAGCCGGTTCCGTGGCGCCCGCTGGGATCAACATCTTCGAGCTAGGTACGCATCATGAGCATTTTCATCAATAAAGACACCAAGGTCATCACCCAAGGCATCACGGGCAAGACCGGTCAGTTCCATACCCTCGGTTGCCAGGCTTACGCCAACGGCAAGAACGCTTTCGTGGCGGGCGTGAACCCCAAGAAGGCTGGCGAGAAGTTCTCCGACATCCCCATCTTCGCCTCCGTCAAGGATGCGGCTAAGGAAACCGGCGCCACCGTGTCGGTGATCTATGTGCCGCCCGCTGGCGCGGCTGATGCCATCTGGGAGGCCGTCGAGGCCGATCTGGATCTGGTCATCGCCATCACCGAAGGCATCCCTGTGCGCGACATGCTGATGGTGCGCAACAAGATGAAGGCCAAGGAAGCGGCCGGCGGCAAGAAGACCTTGCTGCTGGGCCCCAACTGCCCTGGCCTGATCACGCCGGAAGAAATCAAGATCGGCATCATGCCCGGCCACATCCACCGCAAGGGCCGCATTGGTGTGGTGTCCCGCTCGGGCACGCTGACGTATGAAGCCGTGGCGCAACTGACCGAACTGGGCCTGGGGCAATCCAGCGCCGTGGGTATCGGTGGTGACCCGATCAACGGCCTCAAGCACATCGATGTGATGCGCGCTTTCAACGACGATCCGGACACGGATGCCGTCATCATGATCGGCGAAATCGGTGGCCCGGATGAAGCTGAGGCAGCTCAGTGGTGCAAGGCCAATATGAAGAAGCCCATTGTTGGCTTCATCGCAGGCGTCACCGCGCCTCCGGGCAAACGCATGGGCCACGCCGGTGCGCTGATCTCCGGTGGCGCCGATACGGCCGATGCCAAGCTCGCCATCATGGAAGAGTGCGGCTTCAAGGTCACGCGCAACCCTTCGGAAATGGGCCGCATCCTGAAGTCGCTCATCTGACAATCTTGCAGAGTATGTGCATTCCTGGGTGACGCGTCCGGGAATGCTGGTCAATCAGCCCCTACACTCAGGGGCTGATTCTTTTTTGAAGCGACATGGAAGCACTGATGCACCCGGAGTTCTGGCTCGCCGTAGGCCAGATCGTGATGATCGACATCCTCCTCGGCGGGGACAACGCCGTGGTGATCGCCCTGGCGTGCCGCAATTTGCCGCCCGAATTGCGCACCAAAGGCATCATCTGGGGCACGGCGGGCGCCATCGCCCTGCGTGTGGTGTTGATCTTCTTTGCCATGTCCTTGCTCAAGCTGCCCTACTTGAAGCTGATCGGGGCCTTGCTGCTGCTGTGGATCGGCATCAAGCTGCTGGTGCCTGAAGACGACGACCATGGCAACCTGCAAGCCAGCGATCGCTTGATGGGTGCCATCAAGACCATCATCGTGGCCGATTTTGTGATGAGCGTGGACAACGTCATCGGCATCGCCGGTGCGGCACAAGGTGCGGGTCACGAAGGGCATCAGATGCCGCTGGTGATCTTTGGCCTGCTGGTCAGCATCCCGATCATCGTGTGGGGTAGCACCGTCGTGCTCAAGCTGATGGACCGCTTCCCGCTCATCATCACCGGTGGCGGCATGTTGCTGGGCTGGATTGCCGGTACTTTGGCTGTGGCTGATCCCGTTGTGGCGCCGCATTTGCCCTCAGCCGATTCCATTCGCTACTTTGCCGGCGCGTTAGGTGCCTTGCTGGTGCTGACGGTCGGCAGTGTGTTGGCCAGAAGGGCTGCGGCCGAGGCGGAGGCCTGAGCGCATGCATGTCACCGCGTTGACCCTCATCATTGCCTTGCTGGTCGTGACCGGTGTGGGCCTGGTGCTGTGGTTGGTGCGGCAGCGCAGGCAGGTGCCGCTGGCCAAAAATGGCTTTGTGCACACGCGGCCCATTTTTGCGGACACGGACCCTGTCACCGGGGCCCAGCCCGGCCGAGCCGGGGCTGGGCGCCACGAGGCTGGCGAGCTGGACGATGAGGCCGGCCCCGAGACCGTCCTGTCTTATCTGGACATGCCGCGGAACTCGACCTTCCATTCGCAGTTCTCCAACAGCATGCCTTCGCTGTTCCCGGAGGATTTCGCGTCCAGCACCATGCCTCAAGCGTTGATGAACGTGTCGCCGCAGACATCGGGCGAGCAGGTGGGCGTGGAGCGCATTCAGCGCGCCTTGCAGGCTCTGGGTGACGGGCCGGTCGATCAGGCCTGGCAGACCATGCAGGGCTTCTATCCAGAGGCCGGTAACCGCCACGCCACGCTGGAAACCTTGGAGCGCATTGCCACGGCCTTCGAGAGTGATGCTCGCTATGACTGCGCGCGAGACGTCTACGAACACATCGCCGACATCGATCCGCATTGGCATCAGGTCAAGCTGCGCCTGATGCGCGCACGCGGTCTGGCCCAGGTGGCCACCGCCAACACCTGGGGCACCTTGCCCGCTCGCCCCATGCCTGAGGTCGCGCAGGCCCACATGGGCAAGTTTCTGGTGGAAAAGCAGATCGGCAAAGGCGCGATGGGCGCGGTTTATCTGGGTTACGACCCTGCCACCGATCGCAAGGTGGCGCTCAAGACCATGGCCCTGGCGCAGGAGTTCAGCGGCGCAGAACTGGCTGATGCACGCAATCGCTTTCTGCGTGAGGCTGAAATGGCAGGGCGCCTGCAGCACCCGGACATCGTCAGCATTCTCGATGCGGGCGAGCAAGACGGTGTGGCCTACATCGCCATGGAGCTGATCGAAGGCACCGACCTGAGCCAGTACACCCAGCCCGACAAATTGCTACCGCTCGCGCAGATCCTGCCCATCATGGCCCGTGTGGCCGATGCTTTGGCTTACGCCCACACGCGTGGCGTGACCCACCGCGACATCAAGCCCGCCAACATCATGGTGGAGGTCGCCACTGGTGTGGTCAAAGTGATGGATTTCGGTGTGGCGCGTGTGGCGGATGCGACCAGAACCCGCACTGGCGTCGTGCTGGGTACGCCGACGTTCATGTCCCCCGAGCAGTTGTCTGGCCAGACCATCGACGGGCGCAGCGATCTGTATTCCCTGGGTGTCAGCCTGTTCCAGGTGTTGACCGGGCAGTTGCCATATCGCAACGATTCCATGGCGGCCCTGATGCGCGCCATTGGTCGTGAAACCGCCCCCAATGTGTGCACCATCCGGCCGGATCTGCCCCCTGCCTTGGGCGACATCGTGGCCCTGGCCCTGGAAAAACACCCCGGCACGCGTTATGCCTCTGGCCAGCAGATGGCCGAAGATTTGCGTGCGGTAGCGCATTCACTCCAGAAAGTGGACGTGGATCTCGCCTGAAATCCCTGATCTGACTCCCATGAAAACGCAGCGACAATCCCGCCATGGACTTTGAGTTCTTTAGTCATACCGACACTGGGCGGGTGCGAACCAATAATGAAGACTCCATCGCCCTGGATGAGAGTTGCGGCGTGGCTGTGCTCGCCGATGGCATGGGCGGCTACGCTGCGGGCGAAGTCGCGTCTGGCATGGCCTGCGATTTCATCCGTAGCGAATTGGGGCGCTGGTTGCACGAGGCGTCTTCGAACGCCAGCGACGGCGACGTCAAGCGCGCCATGGATATCTGCGTGGACAACGCCAACCGTGCGATTTTCGGGGCGGCCAATTCCAATCCGACCTATGCCGGCATGGGTACCACCCTGGTTCTGGCGGTTTTTCGGTCAGGTCGCCTGTTAATGGGACATATTGGGGATTCGCGCGGATACCGTTTGCGCGACGGCATGCTGCAGCAGATCACGAAAGACCATTCGTTACTGCAAGAACAGATCGATGCTGGCATCCTCACGCCTGAGCAGGCTCAGTACGCCGCCAACAAGAACCTGGTGACCCGGGCCTTGGGGGTGGAGGATCTGGTCCTGATGGAAACGCATCTGCACGACATCCAATCTGGTGATATCTACCTGATGTGCTCCGATGGCCTCTCAGATATGCTGCGAGATCAGCAGATCGCCGATGTCATGTCGGCCCACACCAGCTTGCCCGACATGGGCGAGGCCCTGGTGGCGGCGGCCAACGAGGCTGGCGGTCGGGATAATATTGCCGTGGTGCTGGTGCGTGCACAGGGAGTGGCCGATCCGGCGCCGAGGTCCTGGTGGCCCTTCAAGCGCTGAGCGGTTTCAATTAAACGCCAATTAGAGATCAATACCCGAGAGGTTCCGAATGGGAAAACTGGTCGTCTCGCTAGACGGGGTCGTCATCAAGGAAGTCCAAATCACCAAGGACAAAACCTCGCTTGGGCGCCGTCCATATAACGATATCGTGATCGACAACCTGGCGGTCAGCGGCGAACACGCCGTGATGCAATTGGTTGGCAACGATGTTTTCATTGAAGACCTCAACAGCACCAACGGCACCTATATCAACGGCAAGGCCGTCAAGAAGCAGCTGCTGCAGCACAACGACACGGTCGAGATCGGCAAGTACAAGATCAAGTTCCTGGTCGAAGAAGGCTCCGACTACGAAAAGACCATGATCATGCGCCCGGGCACGCCCTTGGCCACCGCCATGTCGTCGGCACAAGGTGCCGGTGGCAGTGGCTTGTCCACGCCGGCCCAGGCCTTTGGCAGCACCATGGGTGCGGCCACGCTGGGCTCCGGCTTTGGCGGGCTGAGCCCACAGTCGCCTGCCTCCATCAAGGTGCTCAACGGTGCGGCAGCGGGCCGTGAAGTGGCGCTGACCAAGGTGGTCACCACCGTAGGCAAGCCCGGCGTGCAGGTGGCCTCCATCACCAAGCGTCCTGGCGGCTATGTGTTTGCCCACGTGGAAGGCGGCGCTCGCCCGACCGTCAACGGTGACGTGGTCGCCGGCGACCCTGTGCATCTCAAGAACGGCGACGTCATCGAGTTGGCCGGTACACAGATGCAATTTGTGCAGGCCTGATCCAGTGGGCGGCCAGCAAGGAGCCCATTCATGATCCGCGTATTGGGTTGTTCCGGATCGATTGCCGCGCGTTGCCACACCACGGCCTTTTTGCTCGATGACGACATCCTGCTGGATGCGGGCAGTGGTGTGGGCGAGTTGCGCCTGGATGAACTGGCGCGCATCGACCACATCCTGCTGAGCCACAGCCACCTCGACCACATCCTCAGCATTCCCCTGCTGGCGGACAGCGTGATGAAGCTGCGCGCGGGCCCCAACGGCAGCATGGCTGACTTGAAGCCCATCCATGTGCACGCCTTGCCGGCCACGATCGACGCCATGCGCAAGCACATCTTCAACGGTGTGATCTGGCCAGACTTCACCCGCCTGCCCAGTGCGCACAATCCGATCCTCGTGCTGCATGAAATCGACATCGGGCAGGTGCTGACCTTCCCGGCGCGTGGTGGCCTGGCCGATCGGCGCGTTCACGTGCTGCCCGCCGCGCACACCGTGCCAGGCGTGGGCTTTGGCGTGGAAACACCGCAGGGCTGGTGGGTTTTCTCGGGCGACACGGGCCCCAATCCGGACTTGTGGAAAGCCTTGAATGGTCAGCGCATTGCGCAACTGATCATCGAGACCGCTTTCGGCAACGAAGAGGCGCACCTGGCACACATCAGTGGGCATTTGTCGCCGCAAAGTCTGGCCAAGGAATTGGCTCAGCTCGATGGTGAGGTCAGTGTGTTCATCACCCATCCCAAGCCGGGTGAGGTGCCCTCGGTGCTGGCGCAGATCCGCGCGTTGGATACGCAGCACCGCATTGAGCCGCTGCGTGAAGGGCAGCGGTTCAATGTGCCGGTTGAGGACTGATCTTCGGTTCGCCTTCTAGCGTTTGCCGTAGCCCATCCCATCGGCCCAGACTGGGCTTAGTTTGGCGAGCAAGGATGCCGGGATGCGTGCATCGTGAGTAGCCTTGGCAAGCGTTTCGCTCATGGCTTGAGCGATGTGTCCAAGAATGACTTCCGGGCGGCCGACGCCGCATACCTGACGCCCAAAGTGGATCAGTTCCTCTTTTGTTGGGTAGGTTTTCGTGTGATGCTTGCCGCTGAATAGTTTGAGCGCCATGGTGCGGTCTTCCAACTCTGGCCCACCGTTGTAGCGCGTGTATTTGTAGATTGCGGTGGTGACCACATCAAACATGGGGGCCAGGCGCATGTCGTCTGCGCTGGTGTAGAGCACGCCGAAGTTCTTGAGGTGCCCGTCACCATTGCGAACCATCACGCTGAAAGCCACCTGCGCGAAGAAGCGGTGCAGGCTCTCCGCTGGCAGCCTCAGGTATTGCAGTAGTTGAGCGACACGTTCGTAGCTGCCTTGGTATTTGCGATCTGACAGCACGTCACGCACACGCAAACCCAGCAGGGAAGCAACGTCCTCAAAGCCGAGGCGATCGACGCCGTCGCCATCCGGGTGGGCGATCAGATCGAAGCGATCCACGATCAGCATCTGGCCATCGTGAGACAGGTCGAATGTGGGGGTGTCGATGCCGGCTCGCTGGGCGGCGCTCAGGCAAAGAAACTCGTTGGCTGCCAAGTCCGGATAGGCGTCGCTGGCGGCCTTGACGATCAGCGAGGGGATGGGCACGGTGGGCCGATCCGGCACCATGATTTTGGGCTGCATCCCGGCAATGCCGGCGCCCGTGCTCAGGTAGGCGCGTACCAGTTCATCGAACACGGCGGGCGAATAGCGTGTGGACAGCAGTGTTTGTCGATCAATGGTCGCGGCTCTTGGGGCTGGATCCGTATCGGGCATGGCGAAGCCCAGGCGGCCAATGGCATTGGCGCCGACCAGGGCGAGCAAGTGCATGGGCGTCAAGGGCTGCTTGGGAAACATGGCCCGCAGGCGCATGAAGAGATCGCCTTCCGGTAGGTTCTGGTCCATGACGGCAAACAGATCGCCATCCTGCCAGGTGGGGCTGCTGGATGCGGGCATCAGCAAGGCGACCGAGGCCTGATCCGGTGCGGGCGAGTTGTAGCGATACTCATAAACAGAGTGCTTCAGCAACTGGCCCGCTGCCACGCCATTGATGGCCACATTCAGTTGCCGGATCTTGTCAGGCAGCATCGTCGTCCTCATCGGCGGCGAAGCGGGCTTGAACCTCTTGCAGCGTAGGCAGGCCGGCCGATTCCAGCCTCAGAACGAGCCCCATAGCGTTCAACACGGCCATCAGCGAGGACACCGAGGCTTCGTCGCCGCGCTCCAGCCGGTAAACCACATCGCGCGCTTTGCCGGCGCGCTGCGCCACGGCCGTGACGGACAGCTTTGCGGCCTTCCGGCGTTGCTGCAGGGCGGTGCCGAGGTCTTTCGGTAGGCGAATTTTGTCGTCCATGGTTGGCAATTTATGCATAAGTCATTAATTTGTCAATCATGCGCGACAATTGATCGTCGTGAAGTGATCTCAACCGCTCTGTCCGCTGCGCTCTGAACGGGCCCCTTCAGCATCTTGATGGGCACGGCGGCCAAGTATTGCGTGGTCATCAGAATGGCCGGTGTGAAGCCAGGGGCAGGCCGTTGTGCTCCACATAGGCATTCGAGCTTTCCAGCGCCTCGCGATTGGCTTCGAGCCACAGTTCGGCGCGCTTTTCGGCCACCGCGCGCGCCAGGCCCGCTTCTGCGGCTTGGGGGACGTTGATGTTCAGTGCTTTGGCCTCTGAGAGCAGTGCTGCCCCCAACGAGACGTTGGGGGCTTTGCGTGGCTGACTGGCGGGTGCGGTTTGCGTGGGCATGGTGGGGGCGGGGCTTGGAAGCCGGTGCTGACAAAATTTGTCATCACCCTTAAGGGGGTGACAAATTTGGGCGCTACAGCGGACACAAGGTCGACCAAAGTGGTCCTGCCTACCCCCTCCCCTAGGGGAAATCGCCAACTAAATCACGTTTTTTCGGGCAATGAAAGCTGGCATGTTGCCTGCCTAATAGAAGACGTGGCTCCCGAAAGCGTGGGGCCGGTCAAAGGCAAGTTTTCTTAGCGGGTCGCGGCCCAAGGAGTTGATCATGCGAGTGATGAAGCAAGTGCAAAAGGGTTTCACCCTGATCGAACTGATGATCGTTGTGGCGATCATTGGTATTTTGGCTGCGGTGGCGCTGCCTGCGTATCAAGATTACACGCTGCGTGCCAAAATGAGCGAGGTGATTGGCTTCGCTGCAGCGGCCAAGACATCTGTTGGAGAATGCCTGCTCTCCGCTGAGAATGAGACGAATTGTAACTCAAATGCGGAAACGGGATTGGATACAGCGACGGCCATCACCAGTACTTACGTTGAAAGCGTGACTGTAGGTGGCGGTGGTGCCGCAGGCACGCCAGTGACAATTGGTGTGGCAGTGCGTGGAACAGGCAATTCAACCTTGGATGCTGGTACCATTACTTTTACCGGTAGCAAGGGAACTAACGGGATCACGTGGGCTTGCACAGTTAGCAACGCGAATATCTCTAAGTATGTGCCCGCAAACTGCCGTGGTACTGGTGCAACCTGATAAGCTTGAGCGAGTTTGGGGTGTCTTGTTGAGATGCCCCGCAAAATGCCCATCATGCACTTGCTGATGGGCATTTTGCTTTGTGTGCTAGCTTGGGCGAGCTGTACTGGGTGCAAGGCCTGCCGTGAGTTGACATAGCGATCGAAGTGATGCTCAACTGCATGAGGGTTGCAGTGGGAGGGTGGGTCCGTCCTTCCACGGTAACCCTCAATATTCACGGGAATTCTGCCGCCGGAGTTTGATCTCAAGCGAGCGGGCGCAGTGCGCAATGAGCTCGAGTGTGATTTCTTCAGCGACTGTGTCTGAGGTCGCTCTTGAGCGTTCGGGCGTTGGGTTTGAAGAATAGATGGCAGCGATGCGTTCGATCTGGTTGTGCCTTATGTCGACACGGCCTTGTGAGGGCGTTTTGAACTCTGGCACGCCAAGTAGAAGGATGTCGTGAATATGGCAAGGAGCGCATAAGTGTACAGGGGGCCATGCCATAGCCAGGCTGTGGCGTTGTTCATGTCTGAGGCTCTCTCTAGCTCTCTGGGGATTGCGGTTATGGCAATTGCACTTATTGCCGTGATGGTTGCAATGTCTTTTTTATTGCTGTTATGAGCATGGTGCCATGCCGGAAATAAGCTCAGGGTGAGTAGTGGGAAGTAATATATCCATCCAAGAGGTGATATTAAGATGAGTGCAGGAATGGTGAGTGCGTATACATGGGCTGCGCGCTCTGCGTGCCCTAGTGGTTTGGTTTGCTTGATGGCCCCAAAAAGCATAAAAATGATGAGCAGGGAGAAAAATGTGGTTGCCGCATCTCCTAACAAGGGGGGGTGCAACCAGGGGGGGTTTTCAGCGCCACCAAATATTCTTGCAAAAAATCCAGTGAGCGACGCGTTCCAATTTGACGTCGTCCATGTTATATCGCGCAGAGCAAGTGCGTAGTCGGCATGTACGGGGCCGCCAAGCCACAGAAGGCCTGCGAATGAGATGACGCATGTGGTCGAGATAAGGGATGCGGCGGCTCGTGGCTTTCTTGATGCCAGTAGGCTAACTATAAAAAGAGCAAAGATCGGCTTGAAGGCAGTTGCAATGCCTAACCAGGCGCCAGCTCTGAGCGGCTGATTTCTTTCCAGTGCAAGCCAGCTTAGGGTTAGGGGTAGTAGTAAAAAGAGCGTTACCTGGCCGTAGGCAAAGTTGCAGTAAGTTGGGTAATACAGAAATAAAGCAATGCAGAGCCAGGCGGTTTTCTTTAGATGCGACGCCTTAGAGGTGGTGTGTCTCTTCCCGAGCAGCCACATAGCGAAGATGCCACTTATCGTCGAGAGGGATGCCCATATCCACCACGCCAACTTGAACGGCACGCTGGAGAGCGGCAGTATCACCAGTCCAAAAATGGGTGGATTAAGATTGGGGTGCAAGCACGAGGATGATGGGTTAAATGATTTGATGTCATTTTCGTTCACTGGTTTTTGGTTTTGTAGCTGAGTCCAGCGGTTTTTTTCTTCGCAGGGATCCCCCTTGTTTAATCTGGGCGGTAATTTCCAGTAGGGGCTTTCTCCCGTTTTTAGTCGTTCGGCTGATAAATAGAATTTATAAAAATCCGTTGCGGTAGGATCTTCCGTGTAGATTTTTCCGGTGGCAATGTAAGCGGCCATTATCGTGATTGATGTGATTGCGATCGCCATCCACGAGAGCAGTTCTTGCCATTTGTTTGCGAGCGATTTTGGTGCCTTTGTACTCATGTGCGGCTTGTCTTGTGTTTATTTTAATTCGGCCCGATGTGTCGTTGTTTTTTTATGATTGCCAGTGCGATTCCGAAGCAACAGCTCGCATTTGCCCATGTGCAGTTCCAGTGTGTGAACGAATCGGTCATGAATGCCGTCATGTAAATTGTGGCGAGTACGAGCATCCAAGTGACTGTGTCATGGTGGGCTGAGTTTTTTTCTTCGATTTTTACTTGGCTTGCAATAATAGCCAGTGCTATCCATGACGCGATGAAGGCCATGGATGCTGGAATGCCTCTTGAAATCGCTATTTGTAAGTAGTCATTATGAAGATGGCGCATAGATGTGATCGAGGATTTTGGGCGGCCCCAATCTCTCCATCTGTCATTAAATTGCAAATCAAGTTGATGGGAGCCTTTCCCAAGAAGTGGATTATCCAGGATGTGTTCGGTCGACCACCTGATGGCATCTGTGCGTTCGCCAAGTGATGTTCTGTATTGGCTGTTACTATATTTTATGACGTCAGTTTGAACTGTTTGCAACTTGGTTGATAGTGTGATTGTCCAAATAATAATTAAAGGTAGGCTAAGGGCGATGGTTCTTGATGCATCTCTTGGTTTCCTTATGACGTAGGTTGTGAGGCCTGTTAGGAATGTTAGTAGGGCTGTTTTTGCCAGGGTGCATATTGCCGCAGCGATTCCTATGGCTATTAGGGCCGGGTGGCTCCTGGTTAGTGCGCTGGGGCTGGATTTTTTCTTGGTTGCGCATAAAATGCAAAGCATCGCTAGCAGCATTGGACCATTCATAACGTTGAATGAAAATCCGCCTGGCCGCTCATGCTTTTCTATTGCTAGTTGCCATATGATGAGAATTGATGCGCTAATGGTTGCGGTTGCAATTGTGATATAGATAGCGATTGTGTTTTTCTTTGTTGTGGATTCAAATAGTGAGGCGATCGGTAGCCAGAGGATTGGTATGAATATGGATTCATACTCTGATTTGGTGCATGCGTGCGATAGGCAGCCGGAAAAAAGTAGCGTAGATAGGCCTATTGAGGTGGCTGTTATAAAGCGGTTCAATAGTGCGATACGCACTGTGGTGGCTCTTCCTTCCTGGGAGGTCAGGATGAGTATCCAAGGGAGCAACACGGTCGCGTTAGTCCATAAGGCATTGCGGTCTGCGAGCAGCAATAAAAACAGGTTGAGGTGGAACGCAAATCGAACGATCAATCCTTTTGTGTTGAGTGCTGTTTGCATTGAGATGTCCCGTTCCGTTGTGGCGATGAGTGCACATGGTCATTGCTTAGCACGAGATAGCTCAGTGGCAAATCATGTTCGACTGTGCTCGGTACTGTTGCTCAGTGCACCACAAGTGCTTTGCATTGTGCCGATCATTCAGGCGGTGCGGTGTTTGGATCTTGCCTCTGCGCGTTTTAGAATCCCAGTTTCCCGCGACCCACCAACCCACAACATGTCCAACTCCACCAAGAACATCACAGCCATGGCCAATGCCATCCGTGCCCTTGCCATGGATGCTGTCCAGCAAGCCAATTCCGGTCACCCTGGCGCCCCGATGGGCATGGCCGATATGGCAGTGGCGTTGTGGAGTCGCCATCTGCGTCACCATCCTGCGCAGCCTCAGTGGGCTGACCGCGACCGCTTCGTGCTGTCCAACGGTCACGCGTCGATGCTGATCTATTCGCTGCTGCATCTCTCGGGCTACGACCTGTCGATCGATGATCTGAAGGCCTTCCGCCAGATGCACAGCAAGACGCCCGGTCACCCCGAAGTGGGCATCACCGCTGGCGTTGAAACCACCACCGGCCCGCTGGGGCAGGGCATCACCAATGCCGTGGGCTTTGCCCTGGCCGAGAAGATGCTGGCTGCCGAGTTCAACCGCGAAGGCCACAACATCGTCAACCACCACACCTATGTGTTCATGGGTGACGGTTGCCTGATGGAGGGCATCAGCCACGAAGCCGCCGCGCTGGCTGGCGCCTGGAAGCTGGGCAAGCTGGTTGCCTTGTACGACGACAACGGCATCTCGATCGACGGTCAGGTGGCCCCCTGGTTCGTGGATGACACGCCCAAGCGTTTCGAGGCCTATGGCTGGAACGTGATCGGCCCCGTGGACGGCCACGATGTGGACGCCGTGGATGGCGCCATCGAGAAGGCCAAGATGAGCACCGACAAGCCCACGCTGATCGTGTGCAAGACGGCCATCGGCCATGGCTCGCCCAACCGCGCCAACACGGCCAAGGCCCACGGCGAGCCTCTGGGTGGCGATGAAATCAAGCTGACCCGTGAAAACCTGGGGTGGGCGCACGACGCTTTCGTGATCCCCGAAGAGGTCTATGGCGACTGGAATGCCAAGGCTGACGGCGAGCTGCTGGTCAATGACTGGAACACGCGCTTCGACGCCTACAAGGCCGCCTTCCCCGAGCTGGCATCCGAGTTCACACGCCGCATGGCTGGCGACCTGCCTGCCAACTTCGCCGAGATCTGCGTGCAGGCCGTGGCTTCTGCGCACGACAAGGCCGAGACCGTGGCCAGCCGCAAGGCCAGCCAGATCGCTCTGGAGTTCTTCACGGCTGCCGTGCCTGAAATGCTGGGTGGCTCTGCCGACCTGACCGGCTCCAACCTGACCAATACCAAGAGCACGCCCGCTTTCCGCGTGGATGACGAAGGCGCTGTGGTCAAGACCGAAGGCAAGCCTGGCCGCCACATCAACTACGGTGTGCGCGAGTTCGGCATGGCCGCGATCATGAACGGTGTGGCCCTGCATGGCGGCTACATCCCCTACGCCGGCACCTTCCTGACCTTCTCGGACTACAGCCGCAACGCCATCCGCATGGCCGCGTTGATGAAGCAGCGCGTGATCCATGTGTTCACGCACGATTCCATCGGTCTGGGCGAAGACGGCCCGACTCACCAGTCGGTCGAGCACGCTGCCAGCTTGCGCCTGATCCCTGGTCTGGACGTGTGGCGTCCTGCCGATACGACGGAAACAGCCGTGGCCTGGTCCATCGCGCTGGCCAACAAGAACCGCCCCTCGGCGCTGTTGCTGTCGCGTCAGAACCTGCCATACGCACCCAAGCAGGATGCGGATGTCATCACGCAAGGCGCGTATGTTCTGGCTGAACCCTCAGAGGTGGGGTTGAAGAAAAAGGCGGTTGCCGTGATCATCGCGACCGGTTCTGAAGTGCAACTGGCGCTGCATGCCCAGGCCGAGTTGGCCAAGCTGGCCATCCCGGTGCGCGTGGTGTCCATGCCCTCGAACACCGTGTTCGATCGTCAATCGGTCGAGTACAAGAAGTCGGTGCTGCCTGCCAACCTGCCGCGCATCGCGGTCGAGGCCGGCGTGACGGACGGCTGGTGGAAGTACGGCTGCGCCGCCGTGGTGGGCATCGACACCTATGGCGAATCTGCGCCTGCTGGCGTGCTGTTCAAGCACTTCGGCTTCACCACCGAGAACGTGGTGGCGACGGTTCGCAAGGTGCTGCAGCTCAAGAAGTAAGTCAAGGCTTTGCCGGGCGCCTTCCGGCAAAGTTTCAGTTTCAGTTTTAGTTCAACATCCTTCAAGGTAAAGCAATCATGGCTATCAAGATTGGTATCAACGGCTTCGGTCGTATCGGCCGCATGGTCTTCCGCGCTGCCATCCAGAACTTCAACGACATCGAAGTCGTCGGCATCAACGACCTGCTGGAGCCTGACTACCTGGCCTACATGCTGAAGTACGACTCGGTGCACGGCCGCTTCAAGGGCGAAGTTTCTGTGGACGGCAACACCCTGATCGTCAATGGCAAGCGCATCCGCCTGACCGCCGTGAAGAACCCCGCTGAACTGAAGTGGGACGAAGTTGGCGCTGACGTGGTGGTCGAATCCACGGGTCTGTTCCTGACCAAGGAAACCGGCCAGGCTCACATCACCGCAGGTGCCAAGAAGGTCATCATGTCGGCCCCCTCGAAGGACGACACCCCGATGTTCGTCTACGGCGTGAACGACAAGACCTACGCTGGCCAGACCATCATCTCCAACGCTTCGTGCACCACCAACTGCCTGGCACCTGTGGCCAAGGTGCTGAACGACACCTTCGGCATCAAGCGCGGCCTGATGACCACCGTGCACGCAGCGACCGCCACCCAGAAGACCGTGGACGGTCCTTCGAACAAGGACTGGCGCGGCGGCCGCGGCATCCTGGAAAACATCATTCCTTCGAGCACGGGCGCTGCCAAGGCCGTGGGCGTGGTGATCCCCGAGCTGAACAAGAAGCTGACCGGCATGGCTTTCCGCGTGCCTACCTCTGACGTGTCGGTCGTTGACCTGACCGTCGAGCTGAACAAGGAAGCGTCGTACGACGACATCTGCAAGGCCATGAAGGCTGCTTCGGAAGGTGCCATGAAGGGCGTGCTGGGTTACACCGAAGACAAGGTGGTGGCCACCGATTTCCGTGGCGAAAGCTGCACCTCGGTGTTCGATGCCGAAGCCGGCCTGGCACTGGACAGCACTTTCGTGAAGGTCGTGTCCTGGTACGACAACGAGTGGGGCTACTCGAACAAGGTCCTCGAAATGGTGCGTGTGATCGCCAAGTAAGCGCTGGCGGCACTTTCATCAAGTGACAAAAGACCTCTTCGGAGGTCTTTTTGTTTGATCTGCGTACAAGTTTTTTGTGCGCAATTGTCACCAGCTTCGAATTGGTGCATCTGTCGTGACGCCTGCAAGACATAATCGCCGCTCCTTTTGGATCATGGCTCTTGCAGGACAACACCCTTGATGAGGATGCTTCGCGCGTTGTTGTGGCCCATCTTGTTGATGGGGGCCGGATGGGCTGTGGCTGACACAGCCCCGCCGCGGATGGCCATGGGCTTGATCGTCAAGCTCAAAGGGGCAGACCCAGCCGTGGCGAGCCAGTCCGTGGTGCGTTTGCAGGCCATGAGCAGGCCCGCTGCCACCCCGCAAGAGGCCCGTACGCGTCTGTACGGGGCTTCGCAGCGCCAGCGCGTGGGGTATCTGTTGCAAAAGCCGACCGCTTTCGCGGCCCATGTGATCCATGGGGGGCGCCCGGTGCCGCTGGCGCAAGCCGAGGCCGACGCGGCGCGCCTGAGGCAGGACCCGGACGTGGAGTGGGTGATCGTCAATGAGATGGTGCCACCCGCCTCGGTCGATCTGAACGATCCAGGATACGGTGGCCAGACCTGGTTGCAAGCCCGAGATAGCGGACATGCCGGCGTGGCGAACTATCCCGCAGCCTGGGCCGCGTTGTCCGGGCGGACTTTGTCCCCGGTGGTGGTGGCGGTGCTCGATACCGGCATCCTGCCTGCGCCAGATCTGGATGGGCGGGTGTTGGGTGGCTACGATTTCGTGTCCGATCCGGCGTATTCAGGTGATGGGGATGGCGTGGATCCCGATCCGCGGGATGAGGGCGATCACTTGCCAACATGGCCTGCCGGGTGTGTGGCGTCGCCATCGCGCTGGCATGGCTTGAGCGTGGCGGCCGTGCTGGCGGCCAATACGGGCAATGCCTCGGGGGGGGCGGGCGCACTGGCGCCCTTGCCTGGCCCGGTGGTGCTCCCTGTACGTGTGGCTGGTGCATGCGGCGCTCAGCTCAGTGACATCCTGGAGGGCATGTTATGGGCCGCGGGTATCTCGTACCACGGTTCGCCCGCGCGCAATGTGCATCCGGCCAGAGTCGTCAACCTCAGCTTTGGTGGTGTGGGTTCGTGTGCAGACATCGGCAGTGGTGCGCGCGATGTGGCCTGGCTTTACCGGCAGACCATTGCCACGCTCAAGAGCCAGGGTGTGCTGGTGGTGTCTTCTGCTGGCAATGGCGACAAGGCCACCGGCCTGGGACTCTGGGGGGCCACGCGCCCGGCCAATTGCGCGGGCGTGCTGGCGGTCACAGGTTTGAATGAGCGAGGGTACAAGGCGCGCTACGCCAATCTGTTGAATACGGATGGCGTTCAGTTCTTTGGCGTGGCTGTGGCGTCAGGTGATACCGATGGCAGCCCGTCCAATTTCCTGATGGACTCGGGCATCGTCACGCAGGTGTATGACGACGTGTGGGGCGCGTTCACTTTGGCCCCGACAGCGGGCACCAGCCTGGCTGCCCCCGCTGCTGCAGGCGTGGCCGCATTGATGCTGGCCGTCAACCCCGGCTTGACCGTGGATGAGCTGTTGTGGGGGCTGACGCAAAAAAACTCACCCTTCCCTGACAACAGCGCCTTGCCAGCATGTGTGCCGGGCCAGGTGACCGGGCAGGGTAACTGCAACTGTACGATTGCGACGTGTGGCGCTGGCGTGCTGGACGCCGAAAGTGCTGTCAACTGGGCCATTGACCGTGCGACGTCGGGTGGCGGGGTAACTGCCACGCCAAGTTCGACATCTGGCTCGCAGAGCGTCTGCTACTTCACCCCATCGAGAGAAGGGGGGGGTGATGCTTGCAGCAGCCCATCTTCGGCTGGTGGCGACCAGGGGGGCGGGGGCGGTGCCGCATCGCTGCTGGATCTGCTGGTATTGGCGTTCATCGCTGCGGGCGTGGGGCGGGCGGGTCGCAAGTCCCTCAATGGATTCAAGGGCGGCAGGCGCTGAAGCCTTTGCCTTGAGGTAGCTTCATGCTGGCCAGGGTGACTTGCATGCCGACACTGGCGCGGGGGATGCGCAGCACTTGAACCTCCATCGCTGGGCGCACGGTGACGATGCGCGCCGTGCGGATGCCGCGGTTGCGCATGGCGATGAGCCCGGCGTCCGCATCTTCCTGCCTGTTGAAGCGCCCCAGCGAGATGCCCAGGGCCAGATTGGCCGGCGTGCGCACCTCTTCAAAGTTCAGGCCCCTGATGCGGCGCAACTCGGCTTGCTTGCGCTCCAGCATGTCGGCATCGGCGTAAGGGCCCATGTAGACCAGCCACAAGCCTTGTATGGCCACCGTGCGGCTACCCCAGCTGCCAGCGGGGAGGATGGGCTTGAGGTTGGCTTCCAGGCTGGCGTATTCACTGGCGCTGAAGGGGCCGGCCTCCACGCACTTGGTGTCCTTGTGGTCCGCTGCGATGGATGGGCTGGACGGTGCCGTCTGAACGGTGGATGCGATGGATGCGGGCGCCGAGGCGGCGCTGGCGCCCGCAGTCGGGCTGGAAGCGGCGCTCATCGCATCGCCTGCAGCGACACCGCCTTTGCGGACGCCCTTGTCGGCTTTGGATGAGCCTGGGGCCAGCACCACCATCTTGTCAGCGTGGATCTGCAGGCCCATGCGCTGAGGTTCGTGCTGCGCATCGGGTTGCACGCCGATGACTTGATTGAGCCAGCCTTTGCTCCACGCGAAGAAGGCGGCGTTGACGATCAGCAGAATCAGCACCAGGGAACGCAGCATGGGTCGGTTTGGCTGTTGGGGTGAGCGAACAGTGGGGTGAGGGCAACGGCCTTAGCTTTGCAATCTCACGCTGACTTCGCCTGTGGACCAGGCTTGCAGGCCCTTGTCAGTATGCACGAGCAGCGCACCGGTTTCGCTCACGCCTTGTGCCATGCCGGTGTCACTGGGGGCGTGTCCGTCGGCAGGGCCCTGGCCTGGCGTGGCCCACAGACCAACCGTTTGCCCTGCCAGCACGTCACGTTGACTGTAGGCCGCCTGCAACGGTGCAAAGCCGGCTGTTTCAAATGCACGGACCTTGGCCAGCAACGAGGGGGCCACCCAGGACCAGACTTCGCCCACGGTCAAGGTGTGGCCGCCCTTGAGTGCCGATGACAGGGATGTGGCCTCGGCAGGTGCCTGGCCGGGCCTCACATTCAGGCCGATGCCGATGACCACCCATCGTTGGCCTTCGCTCAGGCCTGGCGCCGGCGTGGCTTCGATCAGGATGCCGCCCAGTTTGCGGCCGTTGAGCCACAGGTCATTGGGCCATTTCAGGCCGATGGCCGGTGTGTTGACCTGATCCGGCAGCGCCCGCAGGCCGGTTTCAAGCCCTTGCGCCACGGCCAGGCCGACCGCCAGGGACAAGGCGCTGCCACCCCCCGGGATCTCGTCCAAGCGCATGGGCAGACCCAGGGAGAAGGTCAGGGTGTCGCCAGGGGCGGCCAGCCAGGTGCGGCCCTGACGGCCTCGGCCTGCGGTCTGGCGGCACGCCACGATAAAGGTCGGGCTGGTTTCGCCCCGGCGGCCACGGGCCATCAGCTCGGTGTTGGTGGAGCCGATCTCGGGCAGCACTTCCACGCTCAGGTCCAGGCAGGCGGGCGAAGCGGCCTCCCAGATGCGTTCGGCGGCGGCGTGGAGGTCCGCCTGCACGGCGCTGAGCGCGGTGTCAGCCATCAGCGGCGGCGCGAGGCCAGCATGGTGCCGCGGCACTTGGGCGAGCCGCACCAGCAAGCGTATTCCTTCTTGAGCTTGGCCGTCATGCGGGCATCGATGATCAAACCGTAGTCAAAGAACAACTCTTCGCCCACGGCGATGTCGCGCAATGCCTTCAGAAAAACGCGATTGCCATCCTGCTCGGCTTCCAGATTGGGGTCGCAGGAGTGGTTGATCCACTTGGCAGAATTGCCCTGGTACTTCCCGTCGATGACGTGGCCGTCGTCCAGGTGGAAGTAAAAGGTGTGATTCGGTTGTGACGGATCGTGCGGGTGGCGATCCAGCGCCTCCTGCCAGGTGATGATCTCGCCCCGGTACTCCAGCACCGTGTCACCGGCCTTCAGAGGGCGGATGGCGTAGACGCCCTTGCCGTGGATGGCCGACTCGCGCACCTGGGTGCGACGGCCGGAAGAGGGCTCTTGAGCCGGGACGTGAGCCGTCCGGGCGGCAGGCTTGGTTTTTTTTGCGGCTTGCGTCATCGGCCAGATTGGGTACATTGAATTGGTGGGCGCGCGTGCCCGCGTATGTGCACACGTATGTGTGCGTGCGTGCGCGCGAGAAGCCCGATTGTAAGAAGAGATATAAAGACGCCCATGAGCAAAGCCCTGGTCATTGCAGAAAAACCGTCAGTTGCCCAAGACATCGTGCGCGCATTGACGCCGGTGGACGGCAAATTTGACAAACACGATGAATACTTCGAGAGCGAACACTATGTGGTCAGCTCCGCCGTCGGCCACCTGGTCGAAATCAAGGCGCCCGACGAATTCGATGTCAAGCGGGGCAAGTGGAGCTTCGCCAACCTGCCGGTCATCCCGCCGCATTTCGATCTCAACCCGATCGACAAGAGCAAGGGGCGCCTCAATGCCCTGGTCAAGCTCATCAAGCGCAAGGACGTCACCACGCTGATCAACGCATGTGACGCGGGGCGTGAAGGTGAACTGATCTTCCGCCTGATCGCGCAGTACGCTGCCGACAGCACGGCCACCACGCGCGCCAAGGGCCTGGGCAAGGAAGTCAAGCGCCTGTGGCTGCAGAGCATGACACCGGCGGCCATCCGCGACGGCTTTGAGCAACTGCGCACCGACGAGCAGATGACGCCGCTGGCCAGCGCCGCACGTTGCCGCTCCGAAGCCGACTGGCTGGTGGGCATCAACGGCACGCGCGCCATGACGGCTTTCAACTCGCGCGATGGTGGTTTCTTTTTGACCACAGTGGGCCGGGTGCAGACGCCAACGCTGTCCATCGTGGTTGAGCGCGAAGAAAAGATCCGCAAGCACGTCTTCCGCGATTACTGGGAAATCAAGGCGAGCTTTGGGGTGGATGCCGGTGCCTACGAGGGCAAGTGGTTTGATCCCACCTTCAAGAAGGACAAGAACGCCGCAGAAGGTTCAGCCGAGGCCGAGTACAAGGCTGATCGCGTCTGGTCTGCCGCCGAGGCGCAGGCCATTGCCGATGCCGTGGAGGGCAAGCAGGGCACTGTCACGGAAGAGGCCAAGCCCAGCAACCAGTCCAGCCCGCTGCTGTATGACCTGACAACGCTGCAGCGCGAGGCCAACTCGCGTTTCGGCTTCAGTGCCAAGACCACGCTGGGCCTGGCGCAAGCCCTGTATGAAAAGCACAAGGCCCTGACCTACCCGCGTACCGATTCGCGCGCGCTGCCTGAGGACTACATCAGTGTGGTCAAGGACACCATGGGCATGATCGCCAGCGAGGACATGCCCGGGCCACTGCGCGAACTGGCGCAGCACGCCGGCAAGGCCATCAAGGAAGGCTACGTCAAGCCCAACAAGCGCGTGTTCGATAACGCCAAGGTGTCGGATCACTTTGCCATCATCCCCACGATGCAGGCCCCCAAGAGCCTGACCGAGGCCGAAGCCAAGCTGTACGACATGGTCGTCAAGCGCTTCATCGCCGTGTTCTACCCGGCTGCCGAGTTCATGGTCACCACCCGCATCACCAAGGTGCCGGCCGCTGGCAAGGAGCATTGCTTCCAGACCAACGGCAAGGTGCTGGTCAAGCCGGGCTGGATGGCGGTGTATGGCAAGGAAGCCTCGGAAGAGGGCGACGAGCGCACGCTGGTGGCCGTCAAGCCCGGCGAGGCCGTGACCACGGAAGACGTGGTCGTCAATGCGCTCAAGACCAAGCCACCGGCACGCTACTCTGAAGCGACGCTGCTGAGCGCGATGGAAGGCGCGGGCAAGCTGATCGACGACGAAGAGCTGAAGGCCGCGATGACCGAGAAGGGCCTGGGCACACCAGCCACCCGTGCGGCCATCATCGAAGGCTTGCTCACCGAAAAGTACATGTACCGCGAAGGCCGTGAGCTGATTCCCACGGCCAAGGCTTTCCAGCTGACCACGCTGTTGCGCGGCCTGGGCGTGGAAGACCTCACCAAGCCCGAGCTGACCGGCAACTGGGAGTTCCAGCTCGCCGAGATGGAAAAGGGCCGCTTGAGCCGCGAGGCCTTCATGGCCGAAATCGCCGCCATGACGCAGCGCATCGTGCAAAAGGCCAAGGAATACGACCGCGACACCATTCCCGGTGATTACGCCACCTTGCAAACGCCTTGCCCCAACTGCGGCGGTGTGGTCAAGGAAAACTACCGCCGCTTCACCTGCGTGGGCAAGAGCGGTGGCGATGATGGCGCGGGTTGTGGCTTCAGCATGACCAAGATCCCCGCTGGCCGCAGCTTCGAGTTGCATGAGGTCGAGCAATTGATGCGCGACCACAAGATCGGCCCGATGGACGGCTTCCGCTCCAAGGCAGGCTGGCCTTTCACGGCCGAGCTCAAGCTGGTTCGTGACGAAGAGGCGAAGAACTGGAAGATGGAGTTCGACTTCGGCGAAGACGCCAAGAAGGACGACGAATCCGGCGAAGCGGTGGACTTCAGCGCACAGACCAGCCTGGGCGCCTGCCCCAAGTGCGGCGGCCAGGTGTACGAGCATGGCAGCAACTACGTGTGTGAGAACACGACGGGCAGCTCCAAGGCCAAGTGCGACTTCAAGAGCGGCAAGATCATCCTGCAGCAACCCATCATGCCTGACCAGCTCGTCAAGCTGCTGGAAACAGGCAAGACTGATCTGCTGGAGAACTTCGTGTCCAACAAGACGCGCCGCAAGTTCAAGGCTTTCCTGAGCTGGGACGCCAAGGCGGGCAAGGTGGGCTTCGAGTTCGAGCCGCGGGCACCACGTGCACCGGCTGCCAAGAAGGCCGCATCCAAAACGGCAGGCAAGACCGCCGCGAAAAAGGCGGCTTGATCCGCTGGCGGCTTGCCGGGTGTTGCCCGGGCGTCCGTCAACGTTGTAAGCAAGCTGTAAGGGGCCGGGTAACCGGCCCTTTTTCCGTTTCGCCCTGAGCTGAACGGATCAGGGTTGACCCTGGGTGGTGTATCTTCGCTTCCTGTTTAATTGGACTTGAAGTTGTTGGCGATGCTGTCTGGTCGTATGGGTTTGAAGCGTTGGGTGTTTGTGATGTTGGCCGTGTCCGTGGGGATGGCGGCTGGGCAGGCGCAGGCGGAAGTCCAGATCAAGGGGGCCGGGGCGAGCTTCCCCTCGCGTGTGTATGAACGCTGGACGCAACGTTTTGCCGAACAGAATCAGGGTGTGACTGTGCGTTATGTACCCACAGGTTCTGGCGATGGCGTCAAGCAGATCAAGGCCCGCTCGGTGCACATTGGTGGCACAGACAATCCCCTGACGCCGCAGCAACTGGCCGAGAACAAGCTGGTTCAGATACCCATGCTGGTGGGCGGGCTGGTGCCGGTCGTGAACGTGCCGGGCATTGGCCCCAATCAGCTGGTGCTCACCGGCGAGGTGCTGGCCGACATCATGCAAGGCCAGATTCGTCAGTGGGATGATTCTCGGATCGTGGCGCTCAATGCGGGGCTGAGGCTACCAGCCCAGGCCATCACGCGCATCGTGCGTGAGGATGCATCGGGGTCGACCGAGGTGTGGACGCGCTATCTGGGCTTGTCTTCTGCCAGGTTCGCCTCGGCTGTGCCGGCATCGCAAAAACCGGCCTGGCCTGGCTCGACCCTGGCGGCCAAAGGCAATGATGGGGTTGCCGCCTTGTTGAGGGACACGGTCGGTGGGCTGAGCTATGTGTCATTTGACCGAGTACAGAAAGACCGTTTGAGCGCTGTCAAGCTGCGCACACCGGGTGGCTTCGTCGTGGCGGCATCGGAAGACGCCTTCCGCGCGGCCATTCTGGCGTCTGACGTATACAAGAAAGGTGACGATGCGGCCGGCTTGCTGAGCCAGCCACGTGCCGATGCCTGGCCTCTGACAGCAACCAGCTACGTGTTGTTGGATGCTGCGCCCAAGGACATGAATGCCGCTGACTGGGTGGCCCGATTTGTGTACTGGTGTTTCATGCATGGCGATGAATTGACCCGTGGAACCGGCTTCGCACCGCTGCCCGAACGTGTTCAGGCCCGGCTGTCAGGGCGTTTGTTGCAGATTCATGGTCCGGGTGGGCAAGTGCCTCGCTTCATTGCGCCTTGATGGGCGAACGACGCGGACCCGCCATCGCGAAAAGGGGCTTGCCGGCCTGATTCAACATGGGATGGCGTGACGGTGTAAGGTTCACGGCGGTGTTTGCGACCAAGTTCGCAGGCACCGTTTTTATTGGCCGTGGAGCTTGACCAGCATGACCGTTCTTCGCACATCGCGCAGCATCCTGCATCCTGACAGTGGGATGGTTCACGCCCTTCCCAGCGAGATCACCCCTGAGGCGGTCTACTTGGCGAGGCGGCAGTTGCTTCAGGCTGGGGCAGCCGGGGGCGCCTCGCTGTTGCTGGCAGGGCAGGGCCTCGCTCAGGGGGCTGTATCGGTGAAGCGCCCTGGCAAGCTGGCGGCTTTGCCTGGCGCACCCAGCAAGGTGGCAGGCGCCTTCACCATGGACAAGCTCACGCCCTACGAGGACGTGACCAGCTACAACAACTTCTACGAGTTCGGCACCGACAAATCCGACCCGGCCGAGAACGCCCACACGCTCAAGCCGCGCCCCTGGGCACTGAGCATTGAAGGCGAAGTGGGCAAGCCACTGAAGCTGAGCCTGGATGAGCTGCTCAAGCTGGGCGCTATGGAAGAGCGCATCTACCGGCTGCGTTGCGTGGAGGGTTGGTCCATGGTGATCCCGTGGGTGGGTTATTCGCTGTCCACGCTGATTCAGCGTGCCGAGCCTACGAGCCGGGCCAAGTACGTGGAGTTCGTCAGCCTGGCCGATCCCAAACAGATGCCGGGCGTGCGCACAGGCGTGCTGGACTGGCCCTATGTGGAAGGCTTGCGCATCGATGAGGCGATGCACCCGCTGACCCTGATGGCGTTCGGCCTGTATGGCGAGATCCTGCCCAATCAGAATGGCGCCCCGCTGCGCCTGGTGGTGCCCTGGAAATATGGCTTCAAGAGCGCCAAGTCGATCGTGAAGATCCGCCTGGTCGAGAAAGAGCCGGTATCCTCCTGGACCAAGGCCAACCCGCGTGAATACGGCTTCTTCTCGAACGTGAACCCGAAAGTGGATCACCCGCGATGGAGCCAGGCCTCGGAGCGTCGCATTGGGGATGGTGGCTTCTTTGCGCCGCGCAAGTCCACCTTGATGTTCAATGGCTACGAGGCCCAGGTGGGGCAACTCTACGCCGGCATGGATCTGAAGAAGTACTACTGATGCAAGCGATGACCGTGAACCAGGGGCTCAACCAGCTGCTGTTGAAACCCTGGGTGAAGCCGCTGTTGTGGCTGTTGTGTGCCGTGCCTCTTGTGGTGCTGGTGATCAAGGGGTTCACGGGGCACCTGGGGGCCAACCCGGCAGAAAAGCTCATCAAGGAAACGGGTGAATGGGCCTTGCGCTGGCTGTGGCTGACGCTGGCGATCTCGCCATTGCGCGAAGCGGCTTCGCTGCCCACCTTGATGCGCTATCGGCGTGCTTTGGGCGTGACCACCTTTGTGTACGCACTGATTCATTTCCTGGCCTACGCCTGGCTGGACAAGGGCCTGCTGATCGATGACATCGTCAAGGACGTGATCAAGCGCAACTTCATCCTCGTGGGGGTGGTGGCACTGGCCTTGATGACGCCCCTGGCCCTGACTTCGTTCAACTCGGCCATCCGCAAGCTGGGTGGGCGACAGTGGCAGGCCCTGCACAAGCTGGTGTATGCCGTGGCCTTGCTGGGCCTGCTGCATTTCTACTGGAAGAAGTCGGCCAAGAACGATGTGAGCGAGGTCATGGTGTATGCCGTGATCCTGGCCGTGCTGCTGGGCTGGCGCGCCATGCGCAAGGGCGGCGTGATGGGGATGCTGAAGGTCCGCTGAGCTCGGCGCGTTGCGCTCAGGTGACAATGATCGCCATGATCGATCTGCTGCTTCTGTTCGTGCCTTTTTTTGCCCTGGTTCTGCTGGGCTGGGGCGCGGCGCGGCGCGGCGTGCTGCCGCTCGATGGCATCGGGGCGCTCAACAGCTTCGTGCTGTATTTCGGCCTGTCTGCCATGGTATTTCGGCTCAGCGCCAGTGGTGCCTTGATGCAGGAGGGCTTGCTGGGCTTGCTGCTCGCGTACGGCGTGGCGGGCTCCCTGATCACCTTGCTGGCCTTGATCTGGAGCGTGCGCGTTGGCTTGATCCGTCGTGATGGCGGGCTGGTGGCGCTGGTCACCGCCTTTCCGAACACGGGTTTTCTGGGCCTGCCTTTGCTGACGGGGCTGCTCGGGCCGAAGGCAGCTGGGCCAGTGGCGGCGACCCTCATCGTGGATGTGCTGCTCTTGAGCTCCGTGTGCCTGGCCTGGGCGCATTCCCACGCGGCGCAAGACGCACCTGGTGATGATCCGCACGAGGCCTGGCATGCTGCGCAGGCCTCGCTCAAGGGCGCACTGCGCAATCCGCTGTTGTGGTCGATGGCCGTGGGCATGTTGTTCGCGGGCATGGGCTGGCACCTGCCTCAGCCTGTGGATGAAACCGTGCGTTTGCTGGGCCTGTCGGCCACGCCCACGGCCTTGTTCACGCTGGGTGCGATCCTGGCGCGTGCGCAGATGCAGCCTGCGCGCGCGGGCGCGGTCATGCCGGGGATCTGGGTGCCGGCCTTGCTGAAGCTGGTGGTGCACCCACTCATCGTGTGCGGTGTGGGCTGGGCCTTGCAGCGTGCCGGCGTGCCCTTGACCAGTTTTGGCTTGTTGACCGTGACCATGGCGGCGGCACTGCCTTCAGCCAGCAATGTCTCCATGCTGGCCGAGCGAGAAGGCGCCAACACCACCTTGGTGGCCCGTGTGATCTTGTGGACCACGGCCCTGGCGCTGGTCACCGTGGCCTTGTGGGCGCATGGCCTGGGTGTTCAGGCCACTTCGGCCACCACCTGATTGCGGCCTGAGAGCTTGCCCTTGTAGAGGGCCGTGTCGGCGCGGTTGACAGGAGCCTCGATGGACTCGTCATCGTGGTGGCAGCTCACGCCAAAGGTCATGCTGACCTTGATCTGCTGCCCTTCGAACGGGACCTCAATGGCCGCAATCTGCTGGCGCAGGCGTTCGGCCACGGTGCTGGCCATTTCCAGCGTGGCATTGGGCATCAGGATCAGGAACTCTTCGCCGCCCCATCGGGCGACGCTGTCCTGCTCGCGCAGTGCCTGGCGCAGGAGCTGGCTGACAGCGGTGAGCACCGTGTCGCCAGCGGCGTGACCGTACTCGTCGTTGATGCCTTTGAAGTGATCGATGTCGGCCAGCACGAAAGCCAGTGGGGCATGGTTGCGGCGGCGTTGAACGAGCTCGTATTCGGCCACTTCCATCAGGCTGCGGCGATTGAGCAGGTGGGTGAGCGGGTCGGTCGTGGCCAGCACGCGCAGATCCTTCTCGGCCTTGGTCACCAGCTTCAGGTAGATGTTGGAGAGATAGGTCAGCAGCAGGAAGGTGACCGCGATGTTGAAGTAACGCAAAGCGGCGAGGGTCTGTGTGCTGACGTGGTCATATGGGACAAGATCGCGCAGTGTGTAGTCCATGCCGACATAGAGCGCCAGCACCGTGCTGATCAACACCTGTTTGAAGGCGCGGATTTTCATCTGGCTGATGACCACGATGGGTACCATCACCAGCAGGTAATAGTGAAAGCCGCTATCCCAGCCGATGGCGCGCACGGCCAGCACCGCGTGAGCCAGGATTTCCGCCACGATGAGGCTGACGGCCAGCAGATTGAGGCGATGTTTCAGGCACAGGTAGCTGGTGCCAAACAGGAAGACGCTGCCCAGGTTGACCCAGGCCAGCGAATGCGCACCCAGGCCGTAGAACAGGCCCAGGAACATCACGTGCGTGGCGCCCGCCACCACGGCCACTTTGTGCATCAGCTTCCAGAATGCGGAAGCCGCATTGCGGTTGCTGAACTGTCGGCTGATGAAGGATTGAGGTTGGCTGTCCATCGTCTGCCTGTATCGGCAGTTTTTGGGCGTTCTTGAGCACTATGTCGCAATCGACCGGCGTGATATCGCCCGTGTAGCCCGTGGCCACGCTGCCGCTTAGCGTGCTCAGCCAGCGTATGAACTGACGGCACTCATGCTGCCAGCCGCATCGCTGTAGTCGTGCAAAATGTGCGCCCACCCTGCTTCGCGAGTTTTCGAATGGAAATCAAAGTCAATTTTCTCGACAAGCTTCGTCTCGAAGCCAAGTTCGATGACTTCACCGTGGTGGCCGATCAGCCCATCCGCTACAAAGGCGATGGCTCGGCTCCTGGGCCATTTGACTATTTTCTGGCTTCATCCGCCTTGTGTGCGGCTTACTTTGTGAAGCTGTACTGCGTCACGCGCGATATCCCTACCGACAATATCCGCCTGTCTCAGAACAACATTGTTGACCCGGAGAATCGCTACCAGCAGATCTTCAAGATCCAGGTCGAGCTGCCAGCGGATATATCCGACAAAGACCGCCAGGGTATCTTGCGGTCCATCGACCGTTGTACGGTGAAAAAGGTGGTGCAAGCCGGGCCTGAGTTCGTGATCGAGCAGGTGGAAAACCTGGATGCGGACGCGCAGTCCTTGCTGACCTTGAAGCCGGATGCATCAACGAGCACCTATATTGCAGGCAAGGATCTGCCGCTTGAGCAAACCATCGCGAACATGTCGGGGACCTTGGCTGCTCTGGGCATCAAGATCGAAATTGCGTCATGGCGCAACATCGTTCCCAATGTGTGGTCGCTGCATATCCGCGATGCGCACTCCCCCATGTGTTTCACCAATGGCAAGGGGGCGACCAAGGAGAGTGCCCTCGCGTCGGCCTTGGGCGAGTACATCGAACGCCTGAGCTGCAACCACTTCTACGGCGGTCAGTTCTGGGGTGAAGACATCGCCAATGCGGCGTTTGTGCATTACCCGAACGAACGCTGGTTCAAGCCTGGTCCTGACGATGCGTTGCCGGATGACATGCTCGATGAGCACTGCCTGGCCATCTACAACCCCGATGGTGAGCTGCGCGGCTCACATCTGATCGACACCAATTCAGGCCTTGTGCAACGCGGTATTTGCGCCTTGCCCTATGTCCGCCAGTCTGACGGTCAGGTCGTCTATTTCCCATCCAATCTGATCGAAAACCTGTATGTCAGCAATGGCATGAGTGCAGGCAATACCTTGGCTGAAGCGCAAGTGCAATGCCTGTCAGAAATATTCGAACGTGCAGTCAAGCGCGAGATCCTGGAGGGCGAAATCGCACTGCCCGATGTGCCGCAAGAGGTGCTGGCCCAATACCCAGGCATTCTGGCGGGCATTCAAGGGTTGGAAGAGCAAGGCTTTCCGGTGTTGGTGAAGGATGCATCACTGGGTGGCAAGTACCCGCTGATGTGCGTGACGCTGATGAACCCGAAGACCGGCGGCGTGTTTGCCTCGTTCGGCGCGCACCCCAGCTTTGAAGTGGCGCTGGAGCGCAGTCTGACGGAGCTGCTGCAGGGGCGCAGTTTTGAAGGGCTGAATGACTTGCCCCGCCCGACCTTTGTGAGCAACGCCGTGACGGAGCCCAATAACTTCGTCGAGCACTTCATCGACTCCAGTGGTGTGGTGTCGTGGCGCTTCTTCAGCGCCAAAGCAGATCATGAGTTCGTCGAGTGGGACTTTTCTCGCCAAGGTGCCAACGCCAATGCCGAGGAGGCCGCCGCCTTGTTCGGCATCCTCGAAGACATGGGCAAGGAAGTGTATGTGGCGGTGTATGACCAGTTGGGCGCCACGGCCTGCCGGATCCTGGTGCCGGGCTACTCGGAGGTCTATCCGGTTGAGGATTTGATTTGGGATAACACCAACAAGGCCTTGTTGTTCCGCGCCGATATCCTGAACTTGCACCGCCTGGACGACGATCAGCTTGAAGCATTGCTCGATCGTTTGATGGACAGCGAGCTGGATGACTACAACGACATCAGCACCTTGATTGGCATCGAGTTCGACGAGAACACGACCTGGGGTCAGTTGACCATTCTGGAGCTCAAGCTGCTGGTCCACCTCGCTTTGGGGCAATTGGAGGACGCGCAGGAACTGGTGGGCGCCTTCTTGCAATACAACGACAACACGGTCGAGCGCGGCTTGTTTTACCAGGCCTTGAACGTGGTGCTGGAAGTGGTGCTGGACGACGAGATGGCTTTGGAAGATTACGAAGCCAACTTCCGCCGTATGTTTGGCAACCCGCGCATGGACGCTGTCATTGGATCGGTGAATGGCAGCGTGCGCTTTTATGGCTTGACGCCAACCAGCATGAAGTTGGAGGGCCTCGACAGGCACCAGCGTCTGATCGACAGCTACAACAAGCTGCACAGGGCACGGGCTTCTGTTGGCGTGAGCTGATGGGCTGAATGGATGGGCGCGGAAAGGCGCCGCATGGTTCAGTTCTGCCTGGTGGCGCGGTGCAGCACGCCTTTGAGCGCCACCCCGGTGTGCGTCTTCTTGCCGACGATGTCATCGGGCGTGCCTTCGGCTGCGACCTTGCCGCCGCCCGTGCCCCCTTCAGGGCCCATGTCGATGATCCAGTCGGCTTCGGCGATCACATCCAGATCGTGTTCGATCACGACCACGCTGTGGCCACCGTCAACCAGCCTGTGCAGCACGCGGATGAGTTTTTCCACGTCGGCCAGGTGCAGGCCCACCGTGGGTTCATCCAGCACGTACAGCGTGTGCGGCGCCTTCTGACCACGGCGGGTGATGTCGTCGCGCACCTTGCTGAGTTCGGTCACCAGCTTGATGCGTTGCGCTTCGCCGCCTGACAGCGTGGGTGAGGGCTGGCCCAGCGTCAGGTAACCCAGGCCCACGTCCTGCAGCAGCTTGAGCGGGTGCGCGATGGAGGGCATGGTGCCGAAGAACTCGACGGCCTCGTCCACTTCCATCTTGAGCACGTCGCCGATGTGTTTGCCGCGCCAGGTGGCGGCCAGCGTTTCGGGGTTGAAGCGCATGCCGTTGCAGGTGTCGCAGTGCACCTTCACATCGGGCAGGAAGGCCATCTCGATGGTGCGGATGCCCTGGCCTTCGCAAGCCGGGCAGCGGCCTTCACCCGTGTTGAAGCTGAAGCGGCCGGCGCCCCAGCCGCGTGCGCGGGCTTCGAGCGTATCGGCAAACAGCTTGCGGATGGTGTCCCAGAAGCCGATGTAGGTGGCCGGGCAGGAGCGTGGGGTCTTACCGATCGGTGTCTGGTCGACTTCGAGCACGCGGTCGACCGCCCCCCAGCCTTCGACGCCGTCGCAGCCAACCCATAGCGGTGCGGCTTTGGCGCGTTCCTTCGGGGGGATGCTGACGGCGGTCTGCACGTTGGCCAGCAGCACATCACGGGCGATGGTGGACTTGCCGGAGCCGGACACGCCGGTCACTGCCACCAGGCGCTGCAAAGGCACGTTGACGCTGACCTTGTCCAGGTTGTGCAGCCGGGCCTTCTTGATGCTGAGTTGCGGGGTATCGGGTGTGATGGCGCGGCGCTCGCCGATCGGGTGTGCCATGGGTGAGCGCAGGCAGCGGCCGGTAACGGAGTTCTCTGCCGCCATGATGTCGGCCACGGTGCCTTCGGCCACCACGGTGCCGCCACGCACACCGGCGCCAGGGCCGATGTCGATGATGTGCTCGGCGCGGCGGATGGTGTCTTCATCGTGCTCGACCACGACCAGCGTGTTGCCCTCTTTACCCAGCGTGTGCAGGGCTTCAAGCAGCAACTGGTTGTCGCGCGGGTGCAGGCCGATGGTGGGCTCGTCCAGCACATAGCAGACGCCTTGCAGGTTCGATCCCAATTGGGCCGCCAGGCGGATGCGCTGTGCTTCACCACCCGACAAGGTGGGCGCCGCACGGTCCAGGCTCAGGTAGCCCAGGCCGACCTGCTCCATGAAGCTCAGGCGGCTCTTGATCTCGCTGACGATGTCGCGGGCGATGGTGGCTTCACGGCCATCGAGCTTGAGCTTCTCGCCCCACTTGCGCGCGTCCTTGACCGACAGGGCTGAGAGTTGCGCGATGGACTGGCCGCGCAATTGAACCGCACGCGCCACCGGATTCAGCCGTGCGCCATGGCAGCTTTCGCATTCGGCATCGGTCACGTCATCGACGTCGGGTTCTGCAAAAGTCTGCTCGCGTCCCTTGTTCTCGTCGGTCTGCGAGTCGTCCATCACCTTGCGCTGTTCTCGCGTCAGGGCCAGGCCGGTGCCCACGCATTCAGGGCACCAGCCGTGCTTGCTGTTGTACGAGAACAGGCGAGGGTCCAGCTCGGGGTAGCTGGTGCCGCAGCTGGGGCAGGCGCGCTCGGTCGAGAACACCTTGACGCGGCCCATGTGCAGGGTGGACTTGCCGGTGGCCAGCGCTTCAGACAGGCCTTCCAGCCCGGTGATCAGGTGGACTACGCCCTTGCCGTGTTCCAGCGCGGAGGCCAGCAACTCGCGCAACTTGCCTTCGTTCTCGGGTTTGACCACCACGTCACCCACCGGCAGTTCGATGGTGTGCTCGCGGTAGCGGTCGATCTTGGGGCCACCTGCCGTGCCCCAGCCTGCGCTGGGCAGGAACTCGCCGTCCACGCGCAGGTGGGTGAAGCCCTTGCTGGAGGCCCACTTGGCCAGCTCGGTGTAGATGCCCTTGCGGTTCACCACCAGCGGCGCCATCAGGCCGATGTGCTGGCCGCGGTAATCGCGCACCCATTGGGCCGCGATGGCCTCGGGGGTTTGCGGCAGCACGGCCATGGGGTGGCCGTCGGCATCGCAGCAGGCGGGGTTGGTGCAGTGTTGCACGCCCAGCTTGACGAACAGCAGGCGCAGGAAGTGGTGCACTTCGGTGGTGGTGCCCACGGTGCTCTTGCGGCCACCGCGTGACAGGCGCTGTTCGATGGCCACGGTGGGCGGGATGCCATACACCGCATCCACCTCAGGCCGGCCCGCAGGCTGGACAAGCGAACGGGCATAGGCGTTGAGCGATTCCAGATAACGGCGCTGGCCTTCGTTGAAGAGGATGTCGAACGCAAGCGTGGATTTGCCCGAGCCTGAGACCCCCGTGATCACGTTGAACTTGCCGCGCGGGATGTGCACGCTCATGCCCTTGAGGTTGTTCTCATGGGCGTTGACCACCTCGATGCTGTCGTGGCCTGGGGCCTTGGCTGCGGCCTCACGACGGCGTTCGCGGCGGGCCTTGATGATGGCTTGCAAGGAGGTGCCCGCATCGTCGCGCAGCTTGTCGGCCAGGCCCAGTTCGTAGGCGGCTTCTCGCTCCATGGCGACCACGGCGGTGTTGGCCTCGGCCTCATCCGCAGCGGCTTTGCTGGCCTTGCTCGTGGCCTTGCCTTTGGTGGCCTTGGTGGCCTGAGCTGCTTGTTCTTCGCCGCCGGGCGCACTCAGGCCCAGCGCCGATTCGTATTCACGCAGGGCCACGCCGGTGGCCGTGTGCTTCAGCCGCACTTCCTCTGGCGGGCCAAAGGCCACCAACTGGCCGCCGGCATCACCGCCTTCGGGGCCCAGTTCGATCAGCCAGTCACAGGCGCGGATCACATCCAGGTTGTGCTCGATCAGGATGATGGAGTGGCCCGCATCCAGCAGCTTGGCAAAGGCCCGCATCAGCTTGGCGATGTCGTCGAAGTGCAGGCCGGTGGTGGGCTCGTCGAACATGAAGAGCGTGCCTTTGCGCGCCATGCGCTGGCCGGACTTGCTGGCTTGCTGCGCGGTCTCGACCAGGTGGCCGGCGAGCTTGAGGCGCTGCGCTTCACCACCCGACAAGGTCGGCACGGGCTGGCCCAGCTTGACGTAGTCCAGGCCCACGTCGTGCAGGGGCTGCAAGGCGCGCACCACATCGACATCCTGGCCGAACAGGCGCACGGCTTCGGCCACGGTCAGCTCCAGCACATCCGAGATGGACAGCTGTTTGCCCAGGCGTTCGATCTTGACCTCGCGCACCTCGGCACGGAAGCGTGTGCCATCGCAATCCGGGCAGCGCAGGTAGACGTCGCTGAGGAACTGCATCTCCACGTGCTCGAAGCCCGAGCCGCCGCAGGTGGCGCAACGGCCCGTGCCCGCGTTGAAGCTGAAGGTGCCGGCGGTGTACTGGCGTTCGCGCGCCAGTGGGGTCACGGCAAAGATCGTGCGCACCGCATCGAACGCCCCCACGTAGCTGGCGGGGTTCGAGCGGGCCGTCTTGCCGATCGGCGATTGGTCGACGAAGTTGACCGCGCTCAGCCAGTCGGCGCCGAGCAGTTCATCGTGCTCGCCCGGAGAGTCGGTGGCTTGGCCGAAGTGGCGCAGCAGAGCGGGATGCAGGATGTCCTGGATCAGCGTGGACTTGCCCGAGCCACTCACACCTGTCACGCCCACCAGGCGCTGCAGCGGGAATTCAATGTTCAGGTTTTGCAGGTTGTGCTGTCGGGCCCCTTGCAAAATCAGCTTGGGCGTGTTGTCTTGCACCGTGCGGCGCAGGCCCATGCCGATGGTGCGGCGCGCACCCAGGTAGGTGCCCGTCAGTGTCTCTGCCTTCTTGAGATCTTCGGGCGTGCCATCGAACACGATGCGGCCACCTTGATGGCCCGGGCCTGGCCCGAGGTCGATCACGCGGTCGGCGGCCAGCATCACGGCGGGGTCATGCTCGACCACCACCAGCGTGTTGCCGGCATCGACCAGGCGTTGCATGGCCACGTTGATGCGGTCCATGTCGCGCGGGTGCAGGCCGATGCTGGGCTCGTCCAGCACGAACAGGGTGTTGACGAGCGAGGTGCCCAGGGCCGTGGTTAGGTTGATGCGCTGCACTTCGCCACCAGAGAGCGTGCGGCTCTGGCGGTCCAGCGTCAGGTAGCCCAGGCCCACATCCACGAGGTACTTCAGGCGCGTTCGGATCTCGTCGAGCAGCAAGGCCAGCGCGTCGTTGTCGCCACGGTTGGCCAGCGTCACGAAGGAGAAGAAGCGCTGCAGCTGCGAGATGGGCATGAGCATGACGTCATGCAGGCTCAGGCCGGGCAGGGCCTCGAACACCGCGCGGGACATGCCTGTGCCATGCGGCTTGAAGCGCTTGCTCGGCGCCAGCACGGCATCGGCATCTTCGCGTGAGCCCAGGCGCCACAACAGCGATTCAGGCTGCAGACGCGCGCCATCGCAAGTGGGGCAGGTGGTGTAGCTGCGGTACTTGGACAAGAGCACGCGGATGTGCATCTTGTAGGCCTTGCTCTCCAGGTACTCGAAGAAGCGCTTGATGCCGTACCACTGCTTGTTCCAGTTGCCCTTCCAGGTGGGGTCGCCATCCAGCACCCAGGCCTTGTGCTCGGGCGTCATCTGGGCCCAGGTGGTGTCGCGTGGGATACCGGCATCACCGGCGTACTTGATCAGGTCGGCCTGGCAGTCGGCCCAGGCGGGCGTTTGCAGCGGCTTGATGGCGCCGCCGCGCAGCGTCTTCTTGCCATCGGGGATGACCAGGCCCCAGTCCACGCCAATCACGCGGCCAAAGCCCCGGCAGGCCGGGCAGGCCCCCGCTGCCGAGTTGAACGAGAACATGCCCGGTGTGGGCGCGCTGTAGCGGCGGTGGCTGTCCGGGCAATGCAGGCCAGCCGAGAAGCGCCACAACTCTGGTTCCGATCCCGTCTGCCCCGAGGTCTGGGCCATGCCCAGCCCGCCCCCCGTGGGGGACAAGGAAGCTTGGGACGGCCCGGCGCTTCCTTCACCCTCTGGCAGGGCGTAGACCGTGATGTGGCCGCTGCCACGCTTGAACGCCACCTCCAGGGCTTCCATCACGCGGGGACGGTCCAGATCGGCGCCAGTGGGATCGGCACCGATGCGGAAACGGTCGGCCACCACGTCGAGCACCAGGCGCTCATCGGCCGCGATGTCGGCGCTGGTTTCGTCCGTGTTCTTCTTGCCGGCAGCCTTGCTGGCCTTCTTGGCTGCGGCTTTTTTCTTGGCGGGCGTGGTGCCATTTGCCTCTTTAGCCTCTGCCGATGCCTGGGCGGATGTCAGCGCGGCCGTGGGCAACAAGCTCGTCTTGACCACCCGCTGCGCCTGGATGCGCGAGAAGCCGCTGACCGACAGCCATTCCTGCATCTGCTCAGGGCTCGTGTTGGCGGGCAACTCGGCGCCAAACGTGATCACGACGCGACGCCCACCTGGTGTGGCGGCGCATTGCGTGAGCAATGCCTCCAACACGGATTGCGGTGTGTCCTCGCGCACCAGCAAACCCGTATCCTGATCGAACAGTTGCGCAGCACGCGCAAAAAGCAGCTTCAGATGGTCGTTCAGCTCGGTCATCGTGCCGACCGTCGAGCGCGAGGTGCGCACAGGGTTGGTCTGGTCGATGGCGATGGCCGGAGGCACACCCTCCACGCGGTCAACCGCCGGGCGGTCCATGCGATCCAGGAACTGCCGTGCATAGGCACTGAAGGTCTCGACATAGCGGCGCTGGCCTTCGGCGTACAGGGTGTCAAACACCAGCGACGACTTGCCCGAACCACTGGGGCCGGTCACGACCGTCAGCTCACCCGTATGGATGTCCAGATCGAGGTTCTTGAGATTGTGCTGGCGGGCACCGCGTATGCGGATATCGGACATGAGACACCTTGCGCTGACAAGCTGCTGCAGGAAGATGCCCACAGCAGGAGCGCAAACATTCTAGAGAGGGATTCATGACTGTGCTGGCGCAGCCAGGAAATCTGTCGTCCGAAAGAACAGCTTGAACCACATTTGTTTCGCTACCGAACTCAAGTCGCAGCTTGCGCGGACGTAAATATGTTCCAGCAGGGTATGACCAATACTCTGGCACCAATATGGTGCTGCGCCTCGCGTCCAGGCATGCCGACATCGACGCAACCTGCCATGGGGCCAAAGCGTTGAACGGCCGGCCCATCGCATTTCTAGAGAACGTGAGGAACCCCAAGTGATATCAACATGGATAGCCAACCTGCCACTGCGGCACAAGTTCATTTTGTTGAGCGTGGTGGCCTTGCTGATGGCCGGTGCGCCGTCGGTGCTGGTACTGAGTGAATCGGTTGGTAATCTGCAAGTCTTGCGCGACGAGGTCAAAGGCCTTGCCCCCTCGGAGTCCATGCTCAAACTGATTCGACTCACGCAGGAGCACCGGGGTTTGTCTGCCGCTGTGCTCAGTGGTGATGCCAGCAAGCAATCGGTTCGACAGGAGCGGCAGGCGCAAGTCGATCAGGCTATTGAAGGCGTTCAACATGCCCTGATTGATTTGAGTGAGCCTCAGTTGGAGGCTGGCGTGGCAGCCTTGAAGCGTGATTGGCAAGCCCTGGCGCAAGAGGTGGCTTCAGGCGGACTGGACACGCCGGTCAGTGTCAAGCGCCATACCGAACTGGTGAATCGTCAGCTGCTGCTGCTGGAAGACGTTGTTGGTGAGTCTGGACTGGCGCTGGATGCCGATGCGCAGTGCTACTACCTCATCACGGCGGCTTTCAGGGACCTGCCGAGGTTGACTGAGAAGCTGGGCCTGTCTCGCGCCAAGGGCACGGCCATGCTGGTCAGGAAAGACCCTGCGTCGACAGAGGCCTACGCCCTTGCGAGCTTGCGGGATGGCATGAAGGTACACGCGCTGGACGCCGCTCGGGATATCGATAAATCGGGTATCGCCCAAGACGGCGAAGCAAGCGGGCTGTTGACCACGTTCAATGAGGCCACCGCTGCGCAGGTGCGTGGTCAGGAACTGATAGGGCAAATCGTTCAGGCGCAAGACCTTGCCGGCCTCGATTCTGCGACCTATTTCAAGGGCATGACCGACGTGATTGAGGCTCAATTTTCGGTCAGCGAGGCGATCGTCAAACGGCTCCATGTGAGGCTGGAGGCGCGCGTTGCCGGTGAAACCCGCCAAGTCTGGCTGACGGTTGCCGTGATGGTAGCCATGCTGGTCTTGGGGGCTGGGCTGGCTTTTGTCATCACGCGCCTGACCACCCGTACCGTGCACGGGGCCGTGCGGGTGGCGGAGGCCATGGCCAAAGGAGATCTGAGCCAGGCCATGCACGCGGAGCAACGTGACGAGATTGGCCAGTTGGTACGTGCCATGGGCACGGCGGTGAACCAGTTCAAACAGGTTATCGGTGGCATCAAAGATGCCAGCGAGTCGGTGGCAACAGCTTCCACGCAGATTGCGCAAGGCAATATGGATCTGAGTGCGCGCACCGAGAATCAGGCCTCCTCGCTGGAGCAGACAGCCTCGTCGATGGAGGAGATGTCCGCCACGGTGAGCAACAACGCCAGCACGGCCCAAAGCGCCAATCAACTGGCCTTGCAGGCGGCCGCCGAGGCCGAACGCAGTGGGCAGACCTTCTCGCAAGTGGTGACCAAGATGTCTGCCATCCAGCAGTCCAGCCGCCGCATTGCCGAGATCAATGCCGTGATCGATGGCATTGCCTTCCAGACCAATATCCTGGCGCTCAATGCGGCCGTTGAGGCCGCGCGGGCGGGTGAGCAGGGGCGCGGTTTTGCCGTCGTTGCCTCCGAAGTGCGCAGTCTGGCTCAGCGTTCAGCCCAGGCTGCGCGCGAGATCAAGACGCTGATCAGCGCCAGTTCCGAAAGCGTGGACGAAGGCTACGCCCTGGCATCGCAGACAGGCGAGTCCATCGAGCGACTGGTCAGCCAGGTACAGCAGGTCAGTCAGTTGATGTCGGAGATTGCATCGGGCAGCGAGCAGCAGCATCTGGGCATCCTGCAGGTGAACCAGGCCGTGACCCAACTGGATCAGACCACGCAGCAGAACGCGGCCCTGGTGGAGGAATCCAGCGCGGCGGCTTCCAGCCTGCGTGATCAGGCGCAGCAACTGCTGCATGCGGTGGGTCAATTCAGGCTGGCCTGAGCGAGGGCTGTTTCATGTCAACATAGCGCCTTGAATTCTTCATTCAGGCGCTTTTTTCGACATGACCATCAAACGCATCTTCATCGCCTTGCTGATACTGGTTCTGCCCGTCGCGTACTTCGTGGGCGCGATCAAGTGGAGTTACTCCGACGGCGAGCGTGCCGGCTGGGTGCAGAAGCTCTCCCGAAAGGGCTGGGTCTGCAAGACCTGGGAAGGCGAGCTGGCCCTGGTGTCGCAACCCGGTGCACCGCTGGAAAAGTTTCCCTTCACCATTTGGGATGACAAGGTGGCCGACGATCTGAACAAGTTCATCGGCAAGCGAGTGTCCCTGCACTATGAAGAGAAGGTGGGCCTGCCTACCAGCTGTTTTGGCGATACACGCTACTACATCACCAGGGTGACGGCGGTGGATGACATTTCCATCTCGCCTGGTGTGGTGGTGCACACGGCACCGGTCGCGTCAGCGCCAGCATCGGCTGCCAGCGCGCCTTGATGATCTGGCGGCGCAGGACGTCGCCCAGGCCAACAACCTGGATGGACCTATGCAAAAGGCCCGCTTGAAGCGGGCCTTGTCATGTCTGCAGTGCAGCTCGCTGGATCAGCGCACCAGCAGAACGGGCGTCTTGCAGCGTGCCAGCACCTGTGTGGCCACCGAGCCGGTGACCAGGTTCATCAGGTTGCTGTGGCCATGCGAGCCCATGATGATCAGGTCGAACTTGCCCTTGTCGGCCAGCTTGGAGATCACTTCCGGCGCGTGGCCGGTTTTGGCTACATAGCTGGTGGCCAGATCGTGTTTGGCTGTGAACTTGCGGATGGGCTTGAAGGTGCCCTCAGCCGTGTCGTCGTAATAGGTCTTGAGCTGGTCAGCCGGGAACATGGAGGCTGCATGAGGCGGGATCATGGGCACCACGGTGAGCACCGTGAATTCATGTGCACCGCTGAGCCATTCTTCATGGGTGGTCAGCCAGGCCAGCATGCGCTTGGTATAGGCGCTGCCATCAACGGGGAGCAAGATCTTCATGAGGGTCCTCTTCTCTTCTGCGAGACATCGTTCAGGGTGGAAGTCTAGTGCCAATTTGGCTCAGGGCAGGTCGATCACGAAGTGTGCCTGATAGGCCTGTTGCTCACCCTTGCTGAAGTAACCACGAGGGTTGGCCATTACGCGGCAAGCGTATGGTCGGCCCTCGGCCGTGCCGGAGACCACATAGTCCTTGGCGCAATGCAGGTGGCCATGCATCCAGACTTGCGCCTGGGGCAACAGGTGGTCGAGCGAGTTGCAAAAACCAGCTGTACCCGGCGTGGCGCCGTAGCGTGGATCGCCGCTGCGCAGGGTGGGGGCGAAGTGGGTCACGGCTATGGTCGTGCCATCGAAGGGGCGTGACAGGGCTTCGCTCAACCAGGTCTGGCAATCCTGGGACAGTGTTCGCATGTCTTCGGCCAGCATCGGGATGCCGCCTCTGAGCGTGGTGTTCTTGCGCAGGTAGAAATTGGCAGCGCGATAGGCCTTTTCCAGGGCCTGCAGCCGTTTGGTTTCGGTGCGCTCCGCCTTGGCGAAGGCTTCGAAATCACTCCACAGCGTGGTGCCGACAAAGCGCACCTGCCCGATGGTGATGACTTCGCGGTCCAGCCACTCGATGCCCAATCGCTCGCACGTGGCTTTCAGCCTGGCGCAGGTGGGCTCGAACTCCAGCGAGTCAAACTCGTGGTTGCCGGGGATGTACAGCACGCGCGGCCAGGGGGCATCCGGCCTGCGCGGTGAAAACCGGCCCAGTCCGAAGTCGTCGTCTTTCAGCAGGGACCCGGGCTGGTAGGAGCCGATGTCGCCCGCCAGCACGAGCACGTCCACATCCGGGGCCGCACTGGGCGTGAAATCCGGGTAGCGTTCGAGGTGCAGGTCCGAGACCAGTTGAATGCGCATGTCAGGCGTGCCGAGCCAGTTCAGGGCGGCAGGCAGCCGCCCGATGCCCGATCAATTGGCGCCGTGACAGTTCTTGTACTTCTTGCCGCTGCCGCAATGGCAGGGGTCGTTGCGGCCGATCTTGGGGCCGTCACGCACCACGGTTTCGACCTTGATGCGCTCGGCGATGCCGATCTGGGCCAGGTCCACCACGTCGAACACCAGGGCCTCGATGGCCTCGTCCATGCCCTTGAGCGGGTGCTCGTCGTCCAGGGCCTTGGTCATGGCCTGTTGGGTTTCGTCCTGCTCGGGCAGGTGGCGCCAGATGGAGTCCAGCAGATCCGGCACGCCGGGCAGGGCCGCGTCTTCCAGTTGCGGGAAGTTGGCCAGCGCCCATTCGAAGCCGGCGGCCCAGTAGCCGATGCCTTCCATGGCGTCCTTGCCTTCCAGCACCTTGCCGTCGTCATCTTCGATCAGCGGGATGATGGGGTCGAACCAGCCATCTTCCAGGATGCCGCGCAGGATTTCGTCCTTGCGGCGCGTGATCAGGCCGACCAGCTTGTCGTGTTGCGCCTGCGTCCAGCCTTCGATGCCGCCTTCGGGCATGCCCTCGGTGCCGAAAATGGGCGGCAGCCACTGCTCGGGCTCCAGCACCACGGGTTGCACCAGCACGCCGGCCAGGTAGCCGTCGAGGATCACGGCGTCAACGGTTTCAAACGGTGCGGGCACGGCGGCCAGCAGCAGGTCGATCTCGTTGATGTCGGCGTCGGTCAGCGCGGGCGTGTTTTTCATGGCAAGGACTATTTCGGTGCGTCAAAGCCTGCATTGTGCCGGGAATACCTTCTGTGCGGCCACCCTGGCGCGCATTTGAGTGCACCGCGTCGAGGCATGCGATGAGCCAGAAACGGGCGTGCCTTGCGCCGGATCGTGTCGAAGGAGCCTGGTGTGCTCAGAACTCCACGTCGAGCTCGTCGATATCGAGGGGCTCTGACTTGGCGCCCTTGAGCCATTCCTTCATCTCGGGCTGGTTCAGCATCAGTTCGCAATAGGCCTGGCTGACAGGGTCCACCTTGACGTCGTACGTCAGGAAGCGGGTGCACACGGGGGCATACATCGCATCGGCAACCGTGCGTTGCTGGCCAAAAAGGAAGGGGCCGCCGTAGGTGTCGATGCAGTCACGCCAGATGGCGGTGATGCGGTCGATGTCCGCCTGGGCGCGCGACCAGATCTTGAACTTCGGGAAGTGGTTGCGCAGGTTCATCGGCAGGGACGAGCGCAGCGCGGAGAACCCTGAATGCATCTCGCCGCTGATGGCGCGGCAGTGCGCGCGGGCCTTGGTGTCAGCTGGCAGCAGATGGGCGTCCGGGCAGACCTCGTTGAGGTATTCGGCAATCGCCAGCGTGTCCCACACGTGGATGCCCTTGTGCTCCAGGCAGGGCACCAGGATGGAGGATGACAGCAGCAGGATCTCGGCGCGCGTGGAGGGGTCGTCCGGCGGCAGCACATGCTCTTCGAAAGGCAGGCCGGCAAAACGCGTCAGCAGCCAGCCGCGCAAGGACCACGACGAGTAGTTCTTGCTGGTGATGGTCAGCGTGGTGGTCGTGTCAGGCAAGGCTTTGGGTGCCGTTGGCTTGGCGACCGAGGGTTTGCTGGTCTTGGCCACTGCTGTGCTGGCGGACTTTTTCGCCGCTGCCTTTTTGGCAGGTGCTTTGGCAAGGGTGGCCATGGAGTCTCCTTCTACTGGTGTGAAGCCGTGCCGCTTCAGCCTGCAAGCGTTGTGCCATGTGTTGGGGCAATGGGTGACAGGGCGGGTGACACGTTCGGCGTTCAACAAGGTGGCTCGCAACTTGCAGAACATTCAGCGTTGCCTCCGATGGGCGTCACTGCGAAGAGAACCGCATGCTTTACTCGACCTATCAGGCCCAGCACACGATGCTGGAGCCGTGGCGCGTCATGTCACAAGGGATCGCCGATGCCTTGCACCACATGCTGCCTGCCGGGCCGGCTCAGTCCTCCCTGGAGGAGTTGCTGGCGGGCGGCGTGTTCGCACGCAGCGTGGCGGCGGCCAATGAAGTCTTCACCCGCCTCAAGCTCACCCATGCCCGGCCTGCGTTTGACATCCCCAGTGTGATCAGCCAGGGCCGCGAGTACGCCATCACCGAAGAAAAGGTGATGAGCACGCCGTTTGGCACCCTGCTGCGCTTTCGCAAGGAGGGCGGGCCGGAACAGCCTCGCGTGCTGCTGGTGGCGCCCATGTCGGGCCACTTTGCCACCTTGCTGCGCGATACCGTGCGCACGTTGCTGCAGGATCACGACGTCTACATCACCGATTGGCACAACGCCCGCGACGTGCCCTTGCGCCACGGCCCTTTCAGCCTGGACGACTACACCGATCACCTGATCCGTTTCCTGGACCGCATGGGCCCGGGCTCGCACCTGATGGCCATTTGCCAACCTTGTGTGGCCGCATTGGCCGCCACGTCCTTGATGGCGCAGGATGCCCATCCAGCCCAGCCTCGCAGCCTCACGCTGATGGCCGGCCCCATCGACTGCCGCGTCAACCCCACGGGCGTGAACGAACTGGCCACCAGCAAGCCCATGAGCTGGTTTGAAGAGAACATGATCCACAAGGTGCCCTGGACGCAGCGCGGTGCGGGCCGCAAGGTCTACCCGGGCTTTGTGCAGCTGTCGGCTTTCATGGCCATGAATCAGGAGCGCCACAAGAAGGCCTTCGAGGACATGTATGCCCACATCGCCGCAGGTGAGCACGAGAAGGCGGCGCACACCAAAGCCTTCTATGAAGAGTATTTCGCCGTGGCCGATCTGCCCGCCGAGTTCTATCTGGAGACGGTGGGCAAGGTCTTCCAGACCTACGACCTGCCACGTGGTGAGTTGAGTTTCCGCGACACGATGGTGGATCCGAAAGCCATCCGTCGTACCGCGCTGTTCACGGTGGAAGGCGAGCGCGATGACATCTGCTCAGTCGGCCAGACCGTGGCGGCGCAGGATCTGTGCACGTCCGTTCGGCCCTACTGGCGCACCCACCACGTGCAGACGGGGGTGGGCCATTACGGTGTGTTCAGCGGCCGCCGCTGGCAGAACGAGATCTACCCGCGCGTGCGGGATGTGATCCACCAGACGGCGGCTTGAACGGTCAGGAGCCTGATGCTGGTGCTGGCGGTGTGATTGGCGCAGGGGCAGGGGCGACGGCCACGCCAGGCGATGGGTTCGTCGGGGTAGCTGCGGCCGAGAATCGAGGTTCAGGCATGTTGGCTTTGAGGCTGACAAGCAGTTGGCGACCGGAGTTGTTCAATCCCATCAGGGGCGCCTTGTTCAAGGTCAACAAACGGGTCGCACTGTCGTAGCTCACCGTGCTCGGGCAGATGTCCAGTGGCGAGTTGAGGCTCGACTCTACTCTTTGTTTGTCCACTGTGTTCCAGCCCGCGCTGATGCAAGCATAGGTTTCCCTGACTGAATCCAGGTTGGTGGTCGCCGACACACTCAATGCGAATCGCCCGTCTTGAGCGCGCGGCACGTACAGCCTCACCTCTGGTTGATGGGTTCTTAGCGCCGAATAGCCCAGTTCGAGGCCATCGGAGAGGGTGGAGCCGACGGACCGGCCAATCACACCGTATGACCCCGATGAGACGGCAGTGCTACCTGGCTCCACAGTGACGGGCGACATGAACGCCTCATCCGGTGGCAGCCAGGAAAAATCGGCGCTGATCGTCACAGTCTTGCCGGATTGATCTGCCGACGTCAGCATCAGCCCGGTGAAGGCGACGTGTCTTGTCGCGGTGTTGATCAAGATATTCTTCGGACACAGCGGTACCGGTGCCTTGATGGTCGCCTCGAACTCTTGTACTTCGACAGTTGTCCAGGCACTGCTTCGGCACACGAATGCTGCGGTGATGACTGACTCGTCGGCACCAAAGATGATGGCGAATTTTTCTGGATGGCTGGGCGAATAGACCAGCGACATGTCGAGTGCGGAAGACTCCGCAGCAACCGCTTCAATGGTGTCGACATCAAAAACGAACAGTCGGGATACGCCTTTGTAGCTCGTGTCCAGTGCATAACGGCCGGCTGGTACTGAACTGTTCCCACCATCTACGGAAACGTAGTTGTCAACCTGTGAAGGCGTGGCGGACGGATCGGATCCCGCCCCCCCGCCTCCACAAGCAGTCAGGACGGCAACGGGCAGCACGCACAACGCGGTGTGCAGGTAGTGGGCAGCAGACATGGAAACACTCTCCCTGAGTGTGGATTGGAAAACCCAGGGACTTTAAGTGAACCGGCCTGTCTGCGCGCGGGCAAGCTGGCCCCATGAATGAGGGGCTCAGCGTTTGACGGCTTCCTGCAGTTGCTGCAAGGCCGTCGGGTCCTCGATGGTGGTGAGGTCGCCCGTTTCGCGGCCCTCGCACACGGCCTGGATGGCGCGGCGCAGCAGCTTGCCTGAGCGGGTCTTGGGCAGCACGTTGACGAAGTGCACGCGGGCCGGGCGCGCCACGGCACCCAGCTGCTGGTCCACGGTGTGCATGATCTCGGCTTCGAGCGTCTTGCGCCCGGCATCATCGGCCACGCGGCTGGCGTCCCGGGCGACCACGAAGGCGCGCGCCACCTGACCTTTGAGTTCATCTGCCACGCCCACCACAGCCACTTCGGCCACGCCTGAATGGCTGCTCACGGCTTCTTCGATCTCCCGTGTGCCCAGGCGGTGCCCGGCCACATTGATCACGTCATCGGTACGCCCCAGGATGAAGTAATAGCCGTCCTCATCGCGGATGCCCCAGTCGAAGGTGTTGTAGACCTGCTGGTGGCGGAAGGTACTCCAGTAAGTCTTCACGAAGCGTTCGTCGTCACCCCACACCGTCTGCATGCAACCGGGTGGCAAGGGGCCTTCGATGGTCAGCACACCCTTCTGATTGGGTTGGGTCAGCTCTTCACCCGTGACGTCATCGAGCAGCTTGACCTTGTAGCCGGGCATGGGGATGCCGGGCGAGCCGAGCCTTGTCTTCGCGTCAGGATCGATGCCACGCGCCAGGCTCAGAATGGGCCAGCCGGTCTCGGTCTGCCAGTAGTTGTCGATGATGGGCTTGCCAATGGCCTCGCCGATCCACTTGGCGGTGGGTTCGTCCAGCGGTTCGCCGGCCAGGAACAGGTGCTTGAGGCTCGACAGGTCATGGCGCTTGAGGCAGTCCGGATCCTGCTTCTTGAGCACGCGGATGGCCGTGGGCGCCGAGAACATCACGCTGACCTGGTACTTCTCGACGATCGACCACCAGATGGCCGCGTCAGGGCGGATCGGCAGGCCTTCGTAGATGATGGTGGTCATGCCCGCCAGCAGGGGGCCATAGACGATGTAGCTGTGGCCCACCACCCAGCCGATGTCGCTGGTACAGAAGAAGGTCTCACCTGGCTTGCCGCAGTAGATCTGCGCCATGGAGGTGGCCAGGGCCACGGCATAACCGCCGGTGTCTCGCTGCACGCCCTTGGGCTTGCCGGTGGTGCCACTGGTGTAGAGCGTGTAGCTGGGATGGGCTGAATCCACCCATTCGCAGGGGACCTTGGCGTCCAGCACCTCCTTGCGGGCTGCGTGGTAGTCCACATCTCGTGGGGCGACCATGTTGGCATCAGCCAGACCACGGTTGACCAGCAGCACATGCTTGACGGGTTGCTGGCACAGGCTGAGGGCTTCATCCAGCAGGGGCTTGTAGGCGATGACCTTGCCGCCGCGCGAGCCTGCATCGGCCGTGACGATCACGGTGGGTTTGGCGTCGTCAATGCGCGTGGCCAGCGAGTGCGCAGCAAAGCCGCCGAACACCACGGAGTGGATGGCGCCCAGGCGCACCGTGGCCAGCATGGCGATCACGGCTTGGGGGATCATGGGCATGTAGATCAGGACGCGATCGCCCTTGCCCACACCCATGCCGCTGAGGATGGCGGCCATGCGTTGCACTTCAACGAACAACTGGCCGTAGCTGATGGTCTGCTCTTTGCCCGTCTCGGTGGAGACGTAGATCAGCGCAGGCTGATCGGGGCGGTGGGGGACGTGACGGTCTACGGCGTTGTGGCAGAGGTTGGTTTGACCGCCACCGAACCATGTCACAAAAGGAGGTTTGCTGTCATCGCAAACCTGCTCGAAAGGCTTGTGCCACTCAATGCGCTCGGCCTGTTCAGCCCAGAACGCATCGCGGTCGGTGACCGACCGCTTGTATACCGCTGCGTAGCTCATGTCGATTCCCTGAGCGTGCCGCATCGCACGCCGTCTGTTGTGTCGACATACTAGATTGTCCAAATTACCCCTTAAACGAGGGGTATCCCCATGAAAATGGGGCGCCGACTTCAAATCGTCCTGAAATGCGGGGGCTTGCGCTGAAAAAACCTTAAATGAACACAGCAGCCCGACGCAGGATGAAGAACCCGACGAAGCACAGGCCCAGCACCACGCCCCATTTCAGCGCCTGCATGGCACGTTGGCGCCAGATGGCCTGGCCGGTCAGCACATGCAGCACCATGCAGATGCCAAAGCCGCCAATCAACAGCAGGGCGAGCAAACGGAAGATGGTACCCATGTGTGCTTACCAGGCCGGCGCCAGTTCAGACATGCCGCGCGGCGCCTTGGCTTCGTCCTCGAAGGTGACGATTTCCCAGGCGTCCTGCTGTGCCAGCAGGGCGTGCAGCAGCTTGTTGTTCAGCGCATGGCCAGACTTGTAGGCTGTGTAGGCCGCCAGCAGCGGGTGGCCCACCACATACAAATCGCCAATGGCGTCCAGGATCTTGTGTTTGACGAACTCGTCGTCATAGCGCAGGCCATCGCTGTTGAGCACGCGGTAGTCGTCGACCACGATGGCGTTGTCCATGCTGGCGCCCAGGCCCAGGCCGCGGGCACGCATCATCTCCACATCCTTGGTGAAGCCGAAGGTGCGGGCACGGGCGATGTCGCGCTTGTACTGGCCTGTGGCGAAGTCAAACTCCACGCGCTGGCCGGTCTGGTCCACGGCGGGGTGGTCGAAGTCGATCTCGAAGGCGAGCTTGTAGCTGTTGTAGGGCTCCAGGCGCGCCCACTTGAGCGTGCGGCCTTCACCTTCACGCACTTCCACAGGCTTGATGACCCGCAGGAACTTCTTGGGGGCCTTTTGCAGTTCGATGCCTGCGCTTTGCAGCAGGTAGACGAAGGCGGCAGAGGATCCGTCCAGAATGGGGACTTCCTCGGCCGTGATGTCCACGTAGAGATTGTCCAGGCCCAGGCCGGCGCAAGCGGACATCAGGTGCTCGATGGTGTTGACCTTGGCTGCGCCCGGATCACCGCCAGGCGAGATGGTCGTGGCCATGCGGCAGTCGCACACTGACTTGGTGTTCACGGGAATGTCCACCGGCTGCGCCAGGTCCACGCGACGGAACACGATGCCGGTATTGGGCGGCGCAGGGCGCAGCGTCAGTTCGACGCGCTGGCCGCTGTGCAGGCCCACGCCTACGGCTCGGGTCAGTGATTTGAGGGTGCGTTGTTGCAGCATGGGCGACATTATCGGGGCAGTGCAGCATCTCTGTTGCCCAAGGGGCTTGACCCTGGCCGGAGATGGCGTGTCTCGAAAGAAAAAGCCCGCACAGGGCGGGCTCGTCGGCAAGTGGCGGCTCTTGTCGCCGATGGCGCTGGTGCCGTCAGCGAGTCAGGCGCGGCGACGGCGCAGCACCATGCCAATCGTGCCCAGGCCGGCCAGCAGCAGCGCGTAGCTTTCGGGTTCTGGTACCGAGGGTGCGACCACGTCGTGGGTGTAGGCGCTGATATTGGACTGGAAGCTGCCGTAAGCCCAGGTGTTGCTCGTGTTCTTGAACGAGATCGAGTGGTGCTCAAGGGTGGCGTTACCCATCTCGAAGCCATCGGCCGATTGGGCGGGCGCAGAGGCGTAGTACTGGAAGGTACGTTGCTGGTTGCCGACCTTGACCGTGCTGTTGACGGCCATCTCATTTTCATGAGCGTAGGCGAAAGGGCCCTTGCTGTTGCCGGCGTTGACACCATAGGCATAGGCATCCCACTCGAACTTGACCGTGGTGTTGGCTGCCACGATGAAATTGCCAGTCCAATTGCGATCGGCTTGGGCGAAACCGCCAGCAGCTGATGTAGAGACTTGCAAGCTGCTCAGGCTGGGCGAGAACGTGCCGGTTGCGCTTGCACCACCGGCGGTTGTCACGGAAGCCGTGGTGTCTGCCGGGATCGTGCCAGTGTCAGTGGACCAGGCGCCGAAAGAAGGCGTGCCAACGCCAGACCAACCGGTCTGATCCTGGGCGATGGCGCCGATCATGCCAGTCGAGCTCGTCCAGTAGAAAGGGCCGCCGGTGGTGGTGACCTTGAAGTTGATGGTCTTGACCTCCAGCGTGGAGGTGGCATGGGCGCCGATGGACAGGCAGATGCCAGCGATGGCCGTGGCAAGGGGCTTGAATTTCATGGGGTCCCGCAGGGTTAAGGGAAATGGCGCTGCCCGCCGAACGGCGCGCCTCTCCGTGGATTTCGTCACATTTGAACCGAGACGCTGGCGGCTTCAAATCCCGAATTTGGGGGGGACCGTTGCGAAAAGCAGCTCAGAGGGTATGGGTCCTGTCGCCATGCGAAAACCCAAGGGCATCAAACCAGGGGCCCTTCACGAAGCCGATCACCTTGAACAGTTCGCCCATCTCGTGTTCGGCCACCAGCATCTGCATGGCCGCGCGTGATTTCAGCTCGCTGGCCGTGCTGGCCTGCCCGGTGCCGGCCAGGGCCTCGGCCAGGCCACAGTTGGTCAGAAAGCGCCCTTGCGAGGTGTAGCCCAGTACCTCCCAGCCTGCTTCCTGGCCCGCGAGCGCAATGCCGGTGAAGTTCACGTGGGTGGTGATGTCCTTGTCGCCCACCATCTGCAGCGGGTCCGGGTCCGCGGTGTGGGCGTGGTGGCACATCAGCGTGCCGCCCGTGCGCTGGGGCAGGTAGTACTCGGACTCGGGGAAGCCGTAATCCAGGAAGAAGGCAGCGCCCTTGCTCATGCGCTGGGCCAGCGTGGCCACAAAGGCCTCGGCTTGGCCATGCGTTTCGGTGACCGTGCCGGGCAGATACAGATCATCTTCATGTTCGGTCGGGGGGCGCACGCCTTCCGGTGCGGGGCGGTCAACCCAGATGAAGCGGCTGGCGGTTTCCGGGTCGGGTGACAAGGCCACGCCGCGTTCCATCCAGGCTTTGCCGCTCCAGGCCAGCAGGTGCACGGGGATGGCGTCCAGCACCTCGTTGCCTACGATGACACCGTTGATCTCGTCAGGCAGACTGTCGGCCCAGATCACCTTGTGCGCCATCTGCGGGTGGGCCTTGACGATGTTGTGATGCTGGCGGTCGCGCAGGCTGCCAGACAGGTCAACGATGGTGTAGCGCTTGATGCGGTCACCCAGTTCGCCCAGCAGTTGCACGGCCAGCGCACCGGTGCCCGCGCCGAACTCCCAGATCTCGTCCGTGCCGGTGGCTTCCAGGGCCTGAATGAGCTGGCGGGCCAGGATTTCGCCAAACAAGGGCGTCAGCTCGGGCGCCGTGACAAAGTCGGAGCCATCTTGCGGGCGGTGGCCCAACACGCGGCGGCCACCGCTGTAATAGCCCAGGCCGGGTGCGTACAAGGCCAGTTCCATGAAGCGCTCGAAGCGCATCCAGCCCCCGCGTTCGCGGATTTCATGGGCGATCAGATCGGCCAGCGGGTGACTGGAGACGGGGGCGGCCACTACACTGTGGTCCGGATTCGTTGGGCTGCGCATGCCCCGATTGTAGAAAGCCCATGCCTGACTCTTCTGCCTCTTTGCCTGAAAGCCCCGTTCGCCGGGTGGCGCTGGTGACCGGCGCAGCCAAACGCCTGGGCCGCGAGATCGCCTTGACCCTGGCTCGCCAGGGCTGGGATGTGGCCGTGCATTGCCGCCAGTCGCGTGACGAGGCCGATGCCACCGCCGATGACATCCGCGCCCTGGGCCGCCAGGCCTGTGTGCTGAGCGCCGACTTGTCTGACGAAGCGGCGGTGCGCGAACTGGTGCCGCAGGCAGCGGCCATCCTGGGGCAGCTGGATGCCGTGGTCAACAGCGCCTCCACATTCGAATACGACAACACAGCATCCTTCAGCTACGCCATGCTGGAGCGGCACATGCGCGCCAACACGGCACCGGCCATCGTGTTGGCGCAGATGCTGGACGCTCATGTGGAAGCGCGCGGCGCTCACGGTGCGGTGGTCAACATGCTGGATCAGAAGCTGTGGAATCCCAACCCGGATTTCCTGAGCTACACCTTGTCCAAGGCTGCGCTGGAGTCAGCCACCACCTTGCTGGCGCTGGCCCTGGCGCCGCGCGTGCGTGTGGTGGGGGTGGCGCCCGGCCTCACGCTCACCAGCGAATGGCTCAAGGGTGAGCAGTTCGAGCAGGTTCACAAGCTGTCCCCCCTGGGGCGGTCATCCACGCCGCAAGACGTGGCCGCCACCGTGGCCTTTGCCCTGGCCAATCAGTCCATGACGGGCACCACGCTGCTGGTCGATGGTGGCCAGCACCTTCAGCGCTTCGAGCGCGACTTTTCAATGATGCGAGACGCCCCATGTCCCTGACCAAAGGCAACCAGATCCTCAAGCTCACCGGCCTGCGTTTTGACGCCAACCTGGGTGTGCTGGAACAGGAAATCGGCACCCCGCAGCCCATCCAGGTCGATGCCGAGCTGAACATGGGCAGCCAGCCCTTGCTGCCGCATGATGACGAGATCCTCAATGTGCTGGACTACCGCAAGGTGCGCGCCATCATCATCGAAGACTGCACCGCCGTGCACGTCAACCTGCTGGAGACGCTGATCGGCAAGCTGTGCAAGCGCCTGATGGAGCTGCCGGGCGTGCTGGGTGTGCGCGTGAAGATCGCCAAGCTGGAGATCTTCGAGGACTGCGAAGTCGCCATCCGCATGGAAACCGGGCAGTGGTGAGCTGAGCCATCGCATGGGTGCCGTGGTTTCCACACGCGAGGGCAGTGCCAGCCTCAGCTACGCACTGGCGGTGCTGGAGTACCTCGAGGCACGCGGGTGCGACCCGGTGCCCGTGTTCGGCACCGAGTGGGTGGAGGGGCTGAGGCGGGCCGAGGGGCCTGTGCGCCTGTCCATGAGCGAATGGTTCCACCTGCTGCGCAAGGCCAGCGTGGCGCTGGGCGATCCGGCCTTTGCCGTGCGCCTGGCCTCGACGATCAAGGCCAGGCACCTCGGGCTGCTGGGCTTCCTGTTGATGTCGTGCGATTCGGTGGGCGCTGCGGCGCTGATTCTCCAGCGCTACGAGCAGTTGCTCGACAGCGTCAATGCCGCAGATTTCCACATCGACGGCGACTTCTGCAGCCTGACCTGGCGCCCGCTGATCGACTCACCGCCGGTCGACGCCATCATGCTGTCGATGTCCCTTTGGGCGAACCATGCGCGCTGGTTGACCGAGCGGGATGACCTCGTGGCCGATGTGCGGTTCAACTTCGCACGTCCGTCCGACGAGGTGGTCAATTGCCTTCAGCAGACCTTTGGCGGGCAGGTGCTGTTCGGGCAGGCCCTCAACCAGATGGTGATCCCGGTGGCTTACCTGAGCCTGCCTGTGGTTCAGCGCAACCGTGAGGTGCATGCCTCGTTGCGTCAGCAGGCTGATTCCGAGCTCACGCGCCTGTTGGGTGAGGAGTTGGGTTTTCTGGCGCATCTGGAATGGGTGCTGGCGCAAGGCCTGGAGCAAGGGCGCTCCACGCTGCAGCAAACGGCCGAGACGGTCAACATGGCGCCGCGCACCCTGCAGGACCGTCTGGCCCAACATGGCTTGAGCTTTCGCGAGTTGCTTGATCGTGTGCGGCATCGCCTGGCCGAGCATCACTTGAGCAACCCCAGCCTGTCATTGACGGTTGTGGCCGCCAGGCTGGGGTTCTCTGATCAAAGCGCCTTCCAGCATGCGTACAAGCGCTGGACGGGACAGTCGCCGGGTGAGTTCCGGCGCCGCATGAGCGCTCGGGGTTGAGCGCTTACTTGCAGGTGCTGGTTGCCGGAACGTCGTTCAGGCGGTCCATCAGGAAGTTCAGGGCTTTGCCCCAACCCGTGACAGCCAGCAGGAGATGGTCGTTGATGCTGCGGCGGTAGGTCACCTTCACGCCCTTGCTGCAATACGACTTCACCAGTGCATCTACATCGGCGATGGGCATCAGTTCGTCCAGTGTGCCCTGGTAGATATACAGCGGCGCGCCTGGCACGCGTTGGCCCAGTCTGTTTTTGGCGATCACTTCCTTGACGCGTGGCACAGCCAGCAAATCAGGCACCACCGTCAGGTTTTTCATTTTCTGGAAGGCAAAAGCGGTCAGCGGGTCCGGCGCGCCTGTCAGGAACTGCCCCAGGCACATGTCCTGCGCCTTGACCAGCATCTCGGCGCCTTTGGCGTTCACCAGGGCCGCGGGGTTCACTTCAGGATACGAGTTGGCCAGTGCCGCTACGGCGCCGAAGTACACGCCGGCGAACAAGGTGCCATCCACTTTGCGGGCCACATTGCCCAGGTCCACCGGCACGCCACCAGCGGCCACACCCTTGATGTTGAGCTCAGGCGCATAGCTCCGGTAGAGCTCGTTGGCCCAAGTTGACGCCAGCGAACCACCTGAATAGCCGGTGATGACGACCGGGGTGTTGACGCCGTCCAGGCCGGCTTGCTGGAAGTTCTCGGCGGCGCGGATGCCGTCCAGCACGCCCTGGCCGGAGATCAGGCCATCGGTCCAGTAAGACTTCAGCCCTTCGTAGTCAGGTGCCATCACCACCAGGCCGTTTTTCAGCGCGCCTTGAATGAGCGCCTGTTCCAGTGCCGTGCCCTTGACGAAGGAATAGGACGGTGCGCAGCGCAGCGTCAGTGCGTCATAGGCCACGTTGTAGGCCATCAGCTTGCGGCCAGTGATGGGCGCGTTCTCGGGCACCAGCACCGTGCCCATCATGGCAATCGCCTCGCCGCTGCGGTTGGTGGAGCGGTACATCACCTGCCAGGCCTGGCCTTTGACCGGGAAGAGGTAGTAGGCTTTGGCCGTGATCTCGCGGATGCGCAGCAAGGTGCCGGGCGCCACCGTGGACAGTTCGCTGGCTGGTGGCGGGCTGTAGAAGGCATCTGCCTGGGGCAGGGGCGCCGGGGTGGCAGGCGGCGGGTAGATCGCGGGGGACGATTGCGCCGATGCCCATGGGGACGTCAGCATCACCAGCGGCGTGAGCAAGGCGCTCAGGATCTGTCGAGTTTGTCTCTGCATTTTTCTTTCCGGAGGTAAGGAGGGGCTGCCATGGCGGCAGGTCGTGAGGACCTCAGCGGGTCACGGGCTCATCCTCCGGGGCGCGGTGCCGGGCGTATTGGGCGAACGTGCGGATCTGATGTGCGAGCGCGCAGGCTGAGGGTTAGCCCCGGCCTGGCATCGGCACCTGATATCCGGAAAGACCCGCAGCCCGTTGCCTGAAAGCCGTTTAGCTGGGCGCAGGTGCTGCGAGGTGGCGGATTACCTCGACTGAGGGGGTATTCACCTGGAAAAGCTGTCGCAAATCGGGCAGATCGGCGAAAATGGAAGGTTATGACGCAAGCTGCCCACGCCGCCATGGTCGCTGACCAGGCCATCCACGAATCCCATCTGAGTGCTGTGACCCCCGAAAAGGAAGTACGCATGGTTGACGACGCCTTGTTGTTCGCCCAGGCTGCCCTGGTGGTCGAATCCGGCTCGCCTTCGGCCATTGCCGACGCGGCCGAAGATGCACGCGCCAAGAAGCATGCCTTCGAGATGAACAAGCTCAGCAAGCGCCTGCACCGCGAAGTGGGCGAGGCCATCACCGACTTCAACATGATCGAAGACGGTGACAAGGTCATGGTGTGCATGTCCGGCGGCAAGGACAGCTACGGCATGCTCGACATCCTGATGAACCTGCAAAAGCGGGCGCCCATCAAGTTCGAGATCATTGCCGTCAACTTGGACCAGAAGCAGCCCGGCTTCCCCGAGCATGTGCTGCCCGAATACCTGACCAAGGTTGGTGTGCCCTTCCGCATTGAAGAGCAGGACACCTACAGCGTGGTCAAGAAGGTCATCCCTGAAGGCAAGACCACCTGCAGCCTGTGCTCGCGCCTGCGCCGCGGTATCCTCTACCGCGTGGCCACCGAAGTGGGCGCCACCAAGATCGCCCTGGGCCACCACCGCGACGACATCCTGCAGACCATGTTCATGAACATGTTCTTCGGCTCCACACTCAAGGGCATGCCGCCCAAGCTGGTGACCGACAACGGCGAGCACGTGGTCATCCGCCCCATGGCGTATTGCCGCGAGAAGGACCTGGCCAAGTACGCCGAGCACCGCCAGTTCCCCATCATCCCGTGCAACCTGTGCGGCAGCCAGGAAGGCCTGCAACGCCAGCAGATGCGCGAGATGATCAACGAGTGGGACAACAAGTTCCCCGGCCGCGTGGACAACATGTTCACGGCCCTGTCCAACATCGTGCCCTCGCACATGATGGACCGCAAGCTCTACCCCTTCGAGACCATCAAGGCCACGGGCACGCCCATGAAGGGGGGCGACATCGCCTTTGACGAAGACGAGGGCTGTGGCGACCCGAGCGATGGCCTGCCGGCCGAGACCAAGGTCTCGTTGTCTACCATCAGCATCCGCAAGGCCAGTTGAGCAGGATGAGGCACATGCCGGGGCTCACCACACACTTCTGGAAGCCCTTGCTTGGTGTGGCGGTGGTCTTGCTCACGGCGTGTGCCGGGCCTCAGGTCATCACCAGCCAGGTGTCGAGCAGTGGCGCGTGGCCTGAAGGGCGCAAGCCCGGGGGCCATTACGTGTTCGAGCGTCTGCCTTCTCAGCAGACCAAGCCCGAGTTGCAGGACAAGCTCGAAGCGGCCGCGCAGCCTGCGCTCGCTGCCGCCGGGTTCGAGCCCGTGGCTGACCCCGAGAAGGCCGATGTGAGCGTGCAGGTCGGTGCGCGCATCCAGGTTGAGCAACAGCGCGCCTTTTACCGCGACCCCTTCTGGGGCCCCTATGGGCCTTGGCGCCCGGGCGTGGGCGGCTGGTGGGGTGGTGGCCGAGGCGGGCTTTCCGTGAGCCTGGCCATGGAGCCGCCCTGGGTGACGATGACGGTGGACCTGCTGATCAGTGATCGCCGCAGCAAGCAGACACTGTACGAAACCCATGCCCGCTATGACCGCCAGGGTGTGGCCGACGACAGGCTCTACCCATGGCTTTTTGAAGCTGCGCTCAAGGACTTTCCGCACCAGGCGGTCAGCCCCCGCGCTGTGACGGTCACGATTCCCGACGACAATCACTGATCCAACAAACAGGTTTTACATGTCGCTTTCCATTGTCATCATGGCTGCGGGCAAGGGTACCCGCATGAAATCGGCGCGGCCCAAGGTGCTGCACAAGCTGGCCGGGCGCCCGATGCTGTCTCACGTCATCGCCACCACCTCCACCCTGGCTGCATCGCAGCAGGTCGTGATCACAGGCCACGGCGCCGAGATGGTCGAGTCCTCCATGAAGGCGGCCTTTGCACAGGCGCCTCTGCAGTTCGTGCGCCAGGAGCCCCAGTTGGGCACAGGTCACGCCGTGCAGCAAGCCGTGCCGGTGCTGCCTGAAGATGGCATCACCCTGATCCTCAATGGCGACACGCCCCTGATCCAGGCCAGTACGGCGCAAGCCCTGATCGATGCCTGTGCTGGCAAGCAACTCGCGCTGCTGACCATCAAGCTGGACGACCCCACCGGCTACGGCCGCATCGTGCGTGATGGCTGGGGCGAGCAGGTGCTGGCCATCGTCGAACACAAGGATGCCAGCCCCGAGCAACGCGCCATCAACGAGGTCTACACCGGCATGATGGCCGCGCCCACGAAGTTGCTCAAAGGCTGGTTGAGCCGCCTGAACAACAACAACGCCCAGGGCGAGTACTACCTCACCGATGTGGTGGCCATGGCGCGTGCCGATGGCGTGGGTGTGGTGGCAGCACACCCAAGTGACGAGGTCGAAGTACTGGGCGTCAACAGCCCCGCGCAACTGGCTGACCTGGAGCGCCGCCATCAACGTGCACAGGCCAACAAGCTGATGGAGCAGGGCGTGCGCCTGGCCGACCCGGCACGCTTTGATCTGCGCGGCACCCTGCAATGTGGCAGCGATGTCGACATCGATGTGAACTGCCTGTTCGAAGGCCAGGTCACCCTGGGCAACGAGGTGCAGATCGGCGCCAATTGCGTGATCCGCAATGCGGCCATCGGCAACGGCGTCGTCATCCACCCCTTCACCCACATCGATGGCGACAAGGACGGTGCCACCGTGGGTGACGGTTCGCTGATCGGGCCTTTTGCTCGCCTGCGCCCTGGCGCCAGATTGGGCCAGGAGGTGCACATCGGCAACTTCGTCGAAGTCAAGAACAGCACCATGGCCAATGGCGCGAAGGCCAACCACCTGGCTTACCTGGGCGATGCCGATGTGGGTGAGCGAGTCAATTACGGTGCCGGCAGCATCACCGCCAACTACGATGGGGCCAACAAGCACCGCACCGTGATCGGCAATGATGTGCACGTGGGCTCCAACTGCGTGCTGATTGCACCCATCAAGCTCGGCGATGGCGCCACGATTGGCGGTGGCAGCACCATCAGCAAGGATGCCCCCGAGGGGCAACTGACAGTGGCGCGCGCCAAACAAGTGTCGTTATCTGGATGGCAAAGGCCCCAAAAAATCAAGCGCTGAGGTGCTACCGGTGTAACGTGGCGTGCTGAGCCGCTAATATCTGGCCCAAACGACCAAGATTGCAGGATCCCGCCGCCGTGAACCACTACGAACGCCTGAAAGTCTCCCAGGACGCGCCGCCGGAAGTGATACGCGCTGCGTACCGGGCGCTGGCTACCAAGCTTCATCCTGACCGTCAGGGCGCCGCTACCGGCCCCGAGGATGTCATGCATGAGCAGATGGCCGCGTTGAACATGGCCTATGAGGTCCTGATCGACCCCAAGTTGCGTCAGGACTACGATGCGACCCTGGCGCCTGCACACGCACGCGTGCAGGCCCAGGAAAGCGCCGCCTACGCCGATCAGGCTGACCAAGGGCCCTCCACGCGCGTTGACATGGACTGGCTGCCTCCGAAGCCCGCCAGTGCGCCGACGTTCTGGCCACCCAGCAGGCAGATGATGATCGTGGGCGGCGGTGCGGTGGCGCTGCTGGTGCTGGCTGCCGCTGCCGCTTTCTGGCAGATGTCCGGCCAGCAGCAAATGGAAAAGGCCTTGTCTGATCAGTACGCACGCCATGCCGATCAGCAAGCAGGCCGGGCAGATCAGGTGCCGGTTGTGGCTGCAGGCGACATCGCAGGCAAGTCGTCCATCAACGATGGGGAGCCGAGCCCTTCGGCCGCGCCGCCCGTGACGGGCCGACGCAAGCCGACCGTGGCAGAGTTGTCGCGCATGTCTGACGAAGAGTTGATGAAGGTGCTACCCACCCTGGACAGCGACGACGGCCTGGCGGCCCCTGCGGCGCGAATGGCCGGTGGCTCGTCGCGAGGTCGTGTTCAGCATCCATTGGATGGCAAGCCCCTCAATTTGCGCGTGGACACGCAGCTCATCGACCCGCTCGCGCCTGAGCTCCCGCCGGCCAAGGGACGGGCCAAGCCTTGATCAACAACGTGCAGGTTTCACTGGTGGCAAAGGCCACTGTGAGCCAAACTTGGCGCGCTTGACGGCAAAGAACGCGCGCACATTGCGCACCTGGCTGTCTTGCGTGAACAGGCGCCGGGCCAGCTCCTGATAGGCCGGCATGTCGACCACCTGCACCACCAGGATGAAGTCTGGGCCGGGTGACACGCGCCAGCATTGCTGCACTTCAGCCTCGGCAACGGCCTTGCGCTCGAAGCTGTCCAGCGCCTCCTGCGTCTGCATATCGAGGCTGATCTCGACCAGGGCACTCAAGCCCCATCCCAGCGCCTCGGCCATTTTTTCGGGCGAGAGAATGGCCACCTGCTGCGCAATGAAACCCTCGTCCTTCAGGCGCCGCACGCGCCGGTGGCAGGTGGCCGGCGACAAGGCCACCAGCTCCGCCAGGGCCTGGTTGGACAAGCTGGCATCTTGCTGAAGCAGGCTCAGCAACTGCTGATCGATGGTATCCAGTTGAGGGGTGTAGAGCGCCATGCTGGAATGCTATTTCAAATATGTGTATTTTTTGAAATGAAATTTGTACACTATTTCATGTGTGGGTGATTTTCTCGAATATTGATGAATATTGAAAGAACATTTCTATTGAACGTGGATAGGATCACAGCCTGTATTGCACTGCACAAGCGGGAGTCTTGATCTATGTGTGGCATCGTCGGCGCGGTTGGTTCGCGCAACATCGTTCCGGTTCTGGTTGAAGGCCTCAAGCGCCTCGAATACCGTGGGTATGACTCCTGTGGCGTTGCCGTGCTGCAAGACGGCCAGCTGCGCCGCTCGCGCAGCACCGAGCGCGTGGCCGAGCTGGACGTGCAGGCCTCGTCCGACGGCATCAGCAGCACACTGGGCATTGCCCACACCCGCTGGGCCACCCATGGCGTGCCGGCCGTGCACAACGCCCACCCGCACTTCTCGCACGGCCCCGGTGCCGATGCCGCCACCGCCAAGCCTGGCCGCGTGGCCCTGGTGCACAACGGCATCATCGAGAACCACGAAGAGCTGCGCCGCGAACTGCAAGCCAAGGGCTATGTGTTCCTGAGCCAGACCGACACCGAAGTCATCGCCCACCTGGTCGATCACTTGTATGACGGTGACCTGTTCGCTGCCGTGAAGGCCGCCACGCTGCGCCTGACCGGTGCCTACGCCATTGCCGTGTTCCACCGTGATGAACCCCAGCGCGTGATCGGTGCGCGCTATGGCTCGCCCCTGATCATGGGCGTGGGCGGTGCGGATGCCACCGAACGCTTCCTGGCTTCTGACGCCATGGCCCTGGCTGGCGTGACCGACCAGATCGTCTACCTGGAAGAGGGCGACGTGGTGGACCTGCAGCCCGGCCGCCACTGGATCGAACACCGCAAGGCCGGTGAAACCCAGCACACCCGCGTGGAGCCCGATCAACGCCCCGTGCGCACCGTGACCGCACACAGCGGTGCCGTGGAGCTGGGTCCTTATCGCCACTACATGCAAAAGGAAATCTTCGAGCAGCCGCGCGCCATTGCCGACACGCTCGAAGGCGTCGAGGCCATCACGCCCACGCTGTTTGGCGAAGGCGCCGAAGCCGTGTTCAAGCAGATTGACCGCGTGTTGATCCTGGCTTGCGGCACCAGCTACTACTCGGGCTCTGCGGCCAAGTACTGGCTCGAATCCATCGCGAAGATCCCCACGCAGGTGGAGATCGCCAGCGAGTACCGCTACCGCGACAGCGTGCCTGACCCGCGCACCCTGATCGTCACCATCAGCCAGTCTGGCGAAACGGCCGACACCATTGCCGCGCTCAAGCACGCACGCAGCCTGGGCATGGAACAGACGCTGACCATCTGCAACGTGAGCACCAGTGCCATGGTGCGCGAATGCAAGCTGCACTACGTCACGCGTGCCGGCGCTGAAATCGGCGTGGCCTCGACCAAGGCGTTTACCACCCAGCTGGCGGCCTTGTTCCTGCTCACGCTGACCCTGGCCAAGCTGCGCGGCAACCTGAGTGCCGACGAAGAAGCCAAGCACCTCACGGCCATGCGCCACCTGCCCGCTGCGCTGCAAGCCGTGCTGGCGCTGGAGCCCCAAGTGGTGGCCTGGGCCGAAGCCTTTGCCCGCAAAGAGAACGCCTTGTTCCTGGGCCGTGGCCTGCATTACCCCATCGCGCTGGAAGGCGCCTTGAAGCTCAAGGAAATCAGCTACATCCACGCCGAGGCTTACCCGGCTGGTGAACTCAAGCACGGCCCGCTGGCCCTGGTGACGGCCGAGATGCCCGTGGTGGTGGTGGCGCCCAACGACGCGCTGCTGGAGAAGCTCAAGAGCAACATGCAAGAGGTGAAGGCACGCGGCGGTGAACTGTATGTGTGCGCTGACAGCGATACGCACATCCAGGCCGAGCCTGGCATCCACGTGATCCGCCTGCCTGAGCACTATGGAGCCCTGTCAGCCATCCTGCACGTGGTGCCGCTGCAGTTGCTGGCGTATCACACGGCTTGTGCGAAGGGGACGGACGTCGACAAGCCTCGTAACCTCGCGAAATCCGTGACGGTGGAGTGATGGATAAAGGGCCTTCGGGCCAATGTTCACGGGCAATAGAGTCTGAGACAGCGCAACATAGTCTGAGACGAGGCAATAGAGTCTGAGACAAGGTGCGCTGAAAAACTCCCGGACTGTCACAAAGTCCTGTCAGCGAGAGCGGGAGTTCTGTGCGCTTCCCAGAATGGAAATGTGTGCCCGTGATTGCTGCAGCTAGGGTTGTTGTTCGTCAGAACCTGGCGCTTCGCTAACCGGCTGCAGCGACCTTGGCCTTCTTCAGGCCTTTGAAAGGGTCGCTTCGTACATCTTTTTCAACAGCGGTTCCATCAGTTGCTGGGTTGGTGCCCACTCATCTTCAGTGAGCATCCTGTACTTCTCAGTCAGGATCACTTGATGATCGAATGGGAAGTCGGTTGGAGTCTCAAGACCTACGATAAGCTGCATGCCTTCTGGCAAGTCTTTTGCGATGAACTTGAGAACAGCTGGCAGGTTGAAATCGTCTTGGGCCTGCTGGTTGGGCGAGTCGATGACTACTGGCACATCGTAGGTGCCCTCCTTGCCTTGAACGGTCCGCCAGATGGCGGCATAGTAGGCAAGAATTGACCGTGGACCGCCACTTCCTGACAGCGAAGGGCGTGATGCCAGTTGCATCGTCTTAGTCGGAATGGACTGGAGTTGCAGTGCGATGCGGCTTGTCGCGTAGTGCTCCCGGAACTCGCTCAAGATCGCCTTGGTACGCTTTGGGGATCGAAGCTCTTTCAGCTTCGTTTCCAATCCGTCGACACTGAGGACCACTGCGTCTATAGCGCCTTGAATCTGCTTGCGCTCAGCCTCGAACGCGGCGAATGCCGATTCTGCTCCGATACTGCCGACGACGTCTTGAAACTTCAGCTCACCCTTGCGTGTATCAAGCAAGCGGGAGATGCGTAGATAACTCTCGTTGAGCGCGTTGAGTTCCGTGAAAGCTTTTTGGGTACGCTTTCGAACTTCTGCCGCGTCCTCCCGCAGCCGTGCAGCGAGCTCACGCAGAACACGGGCATCTTCCGCGAACTCCAATAAGTCAAGGAACGGCTTCTTGTGCTCTGCATGGCATGTGGGACAGATCAGGGGCGTAGAGCCTTCCTTGATAAGGTACTTCGTGTCACTGTCATGTGCAGCAAGAGCCGCGTCGGCCAGGTGAATCTGGTGGTCAATGCTTTTGAGAAGCTCTTGTTCACGCACTGCCACATTGCGCAGCGATTCTTGCCTGATGTTGAGCTCGTTGACTTCCTTGGTGAGCTGCTCAATCTCGGTGGCAAAGTTTTCAGCGCTGAGCTTTGGCCCTGACAGCGAGACTGTCTTGCTGAAGCGCTCCATCGCGCGTTCGAGCAGCTTGTACTCACGGCGATGTTCTTCAAGAATTTTGTTTTGTTGGGACTTTTCCGCACTCGCCGAGTAGTACTCCGGCGGGCACACGCCCGTGAAGTATTCAAGGATTGGTTTGAAGGGGGCGCTGAAGCGCTTCATTCCCCCGAAGGTGTTCCAGTCCGCTTGCCAGCTTCCATCTTGGTTCACATAGAACGGCGCAAAGAAGCACGCTGGGTCTGCCGGGGCCACCTCCGCCAACTTCTTGTCGGAAAAAACCAAGTTGAAGTCCGCTATTTCACAGAACTGTCTCGACCAGTCGCCGAACTTCGATGTTGAGATAAGAAGCTTGAAATCTGCGTCGAAGAGTGCTCGCCGCCCATTCTGATGGAGCGCAAAGTAACGACTGCTATCGACCGAGAACTCGAGCAGTGAGGCTGCGTTCTCATCCCATTGTTCGAGTTCACCCTGTGGCGTCGCGCCGAGTGTCTCAAACAGACTGCGGATCAGTGTCGTCTTGCCCGTGTGGTTCCTCCCCACCAACAGGTTCTTGCTTGGATGGAACTCCACGTGTCGAGCTCTCTTCTCCCTGTGTGAGAGCAGCCAGATGTTTTTGAATCGGAAGCGATGCATAGTCTTTGGTTCTCAGGCTTCTGACGAGGAGTCTCAGTTCGGGTCCACGCATTTGGTTATGGCTCTCATGATGAACCGCGCCATCAGATCGTGGTCACGGTGTCCGCTGAACTTGCCCTTGAGTGACACAAGTGCCGTTTCGACGAATGGGCGTAGGTTGGCTGACCAAGGATTTTCTGCAATCCAGCTATCGCAGAACGCATCGATCTCTCGGGATAGATTGGTTCCCCCAACCAGTCGGTCTTGCTGGGCACGTGCGGCCGCAACACGAACAGAGGTGATGGTTATGATGTCTATGCCTTCGGCTTGAAGTTGCTTCAGCCACAGGTCGAGCAATGCGAGTCGGTCTGGCACCGTTTCCAGTGCGGCTAGGGCTGCCAAAAACGAGCTCCTTGAGAATCCGCGTTCTGTAACGAGCGCCTCGAACGACAAGCATGCGTCTGTGCGACGGGTTAAGGGCGAAAGCTGCAACACCAATGAATCGACGAGCGCCTTGGCCTGGCCTGCATGTTCTGGGCTACGGTCGTTCAACAGTTCTAACGCCGCAGCAATTACCGGTGCGGTCAAGTCATCTGGATGAATCGCTGCCTTCTGTAGCTTGATTCTCGAAAGATCTGGAGGCGGGGCCCCCGGTGACAGTGAGGAAAAAGCGTCGGTAAGCAGTTGCACATGCCCTGGGGCTAGGTCCGCTAGCGAGCAAGGCGTAGCAGTGGCCGCTGATCCACCATTGGCAAGTGGAAAGTCACAGCCTGCATTTGAGAGAAAAATACCCTCGACAGGCAGTGCATTGAAGGCGTTCAAACTCAGATGCAGCTTGCCAAGAGCTGAGTCCGAAACCTTGGCAGCGTTGATCGACGTTCCTTTTGTTTTCGTGGGCTTCTTCGGCGTGGACGATGGTGCCTTTGGGGCCACGGTGCCAGTAAGCACAGACCATGTCCAAGTGCCCGCATCCTTTTTCTTGACTTGGTAGACCCTCGCTCGGGTCGGAGTGGTTGCCGAATCTAGTTCTGCGACGTCCTGGACCGACTCGAATAGGAGGAGGAAGTCCGGTTGATTGGCCTTCTCTAGCTCCATCATCCGGAGAACCGCCCACCAGCGGGGGAAGTCGACGCCCTTGGCACCGTGCCCACCACCAGTTTCTGAGTACTTTGGATTGTTGGCTACGAGCAAAAGCTCTGCCGCACCCTTGGCTCCGTCCAATACAAGCTCCCCATTTTTCTCTGTATTGTGAAGAGAAATTAATCAGTATCGATCAACATCTTATGGTCATTTTGAACCAATCTTGGCGCGATGCTGTCAATGTCTGCGTTCTTGGCGGAGCCTGTCATCGTGGTGATGGGCGAACGGTCACGTCAATTCGGCCCACAAAGTGAAGGCATTGGCAAGGGGGCAAGTTTCCTCGCCAACCGGTCACCGTAGCGACCGTGAAGGACGTCCAGAATGAAATCGACTTTCTCGTGGTAGGTGAAGCGGCAGTTCTCGTTGCCTTCTGCTGCGTAGACGATTCTTGCCGCTAGCTTCGCCCGCAGAAGGAAGTCCTGCGCATTCAGCCCGTATCCACCACCCTCAGTGGCGGCGCGGCATAGCAAGTGACTGTTGATGTAATCGGCAAGCGGCCCGGCGATCCCAAGCGAGAAAAGCAATGGGCCAGATGCGATTGCTGATCGGCACAGCGCCAAGGACAGATGTTGTGCCTCGTCAGCATCACTCACGGTGATCGCGGCTCGCAGAAGCGTCACGAGGCATGCAATGCCGTCAAGGTCAGCGATTCTTTCCAGGCGGCAAATCGCTGCCGTCCTGAGTCGGCCGTCTTGCCTTCGAAGTTGAGGGCTAGAGAGGATCTTCTGGGCCCTATGGCCAAGTCGATTCAACACGTCATGGTGAGCAAGGGTGCAAACGGGCCTCAATGTGTCCCACAAAACATGTTCAAAGACATGGCGTGTGCCTGGATGCAGGTGCTCCATGGCACGCACAAGCGTCGGACGGGGCGTGTGCTTGCCCAAACGATAACCACGCCACTTGTTGCGTTTGTAGGCTGTCCCTGATGCATCGACTCCGAAAGAGTCTGGCTCAAGTACCTTCTCCATCTCGTAGGTTGACGTGGCCCCGGTCCTCATGCGCAGGGTATGAAACCAAGCAGAGGTGCGCATCCCATCGACCACGTGCCTGTACTTTCCAGGGCCATCACTGTTTCGCGTCTTGGACGCGAAACAGTAGTCCTCCAATAAAAGCTCAGATGTCTCAAGCACTTAGCGCCACCACGAGGTTGTGAGTAGGGTAACGATTCAGAGGAACGCTGGAAAACGTAACTCCTTGCGACTATCGCCTCTAAAAAATACCATCAAGGTGACAGAGCGCAACCGGAGCGTGCCTTGAAACCGACGTCGTCACCTGATGACTTGCTGACCAAACTGCATGATGACTTGTCGCGCCAGTACGGCTCATTGTTAGCGTCTGCCGACCTGGTCAAAGTGCTTGGGTATCGCTCCTCTGCAGCCTTTCGGCAGGCCATGGTCAGGGGTACCGTTCCTGTCCCTCTGTTCACGATTCCGCACCGTCGGGGGCACTTCGCGTTGGCGCTGGAGGTTGCCGCCTGGATGTGTCGGCAGCGCTTTCACGATGGCTCTTCAACGACTCACGATGCCGTCACCAGTGACGGCGCACAACAGGGCGTGACAGGCGCTCAGCTTGCCCAGGGCTGCACGGAGTCGTGATCAATCAACAAGCAACACGGAGCACCGCGACCATGAGTCCTTGAGCGCCAAAAACAAAAACGCCACTGGTCGGCAAACCAGCGGCGTTTGTACCGGGAGGCCCCGGATTTCAAGTGACACCTCGAATCTACCTGCCCTTCTTGCGCAGGTCAAGGGCCTTCCTTTCCGTTAATAACCTGCATCACGTCCAGTGAGGCGTGCATGCGGCTGTTCAGAAAGGAGCCCTCATGAGGAAGGGGCAGAGGTTTACGCCTGCGCGTTTGGACACCTGGGTATTGCGAGGCCGAGGCACCGGTTTCGGACGCGACTACTTGCCATGGCATCAGGTAACCCGTGGTGATCCTGGCAGTCGAGGCCGGTCACACCTGATCAACTGGCGGCTCGGACGGCTGCATCATCTGTTGTCTGACCATGAGCTGTTGATCATGGGTTTCTCGGCAATGGTGCCGGGCGTTGTCGATATACGCGAGCAGTTTCCGTTGTCGCTGTCGCCGCACCCCCGAGAGTTGTCATTGGTCAACAGGGAAGAGTTTGGCCGCATTGCGCCCGGAACATTGGAGTTGGCTGAGTCGCTGGGAATCCGACATCCACGGCTTGGTGCTGTGAAGAACGAGGATTGGTGGGTCATGTCCACTGACCTACTGCTCACCATCACTCAGGGCAGCTTGACCCAACTGGTTGCCATCAGCGTCAAGTATGACAACGAGCTTGCCAGAGGTCGAACGCGCGAGTTGCTCCAGCTAGAGCGTGAATACTGGCGTTGCCAGGGGGTGCCATGGCTGCTCATCACACCTTCAACTTACGCCCCCGAGGTGGGGGCCACGGTGCGCCATGCCCTGCCTTGGGCACTGGTCCCAGAGGTCGTTCCCAATCCGGTCTTGGAGGGCGTCGCCGAACTTGGCGCAAAGGTTCATGGGGGCACCTTTGATCGTGCGTTGTCGTCCATCTCGACGGTTTTCAACTGCACGAGGTCAGATGCCCAGTTTCTCCTATGGGGTGCTGTTTGGGCAGGTGTTCTGCCCGTCGATCTGTGCATGCGCATGGACCCGAACGCCATCGTTCGCGTCATCCCGTCTGCTGACTTCTTATCTATGAATCCTGTGGCATCAAGGAGGTCGGCATGGCAGGCATGATCGCCCTCAACAGTGTTCTACGCATTGATGTCGAAGGCACCCGAGGCGTGTACCGGACCATCTGCCAACATCGTGGGCTTGGAGTTCACTTCTTGGGCTTCATGGCCGTCCTGTCGCCTGAGCAGCCTCATCGACCGCCGGTCGGTTCGATTGCGAAGGTGCCTACGCTTGTCTTGAAGGAGTGGCTGGAAACAGGGTTGGCCAGAGAGGTGCAAATTGCACCCTTGCCGCGACAACTTATGCCAAGCGAGTCAAGGTCGTCAGCCGTCCAGCGAAGCTTCCAGCGTCGGCTTGCTTGCCTTGAGCCATTCTTGAACACTGAAGCCCTGGCTGAGGCGCTGATTGGCCCTCGCGGGCTAGGACCTGTTGTGCAGCAGGTGGTGGCCCTTGGCTCGTCCAGAGCCACGGCATACCGGCTATGGGCCATGCTGTGTGCTCATGGGTTCGATGCCAGTTCGGCAGTGGCCGCCTTCGACCAATGTGGTGCGCCTGGTCGTGCAAGGCCAGTGGCTGAGGGTAAAAGAAAGTCAGGACGAAGGACGAAAGCGCAGGAGCTGGGCTTACCAGATCCTCAGCCACAGCGGGCCCTGACTGAGGCCGATAGACAGATCATTGTCCGCTTGTATCGCGTACATCGACGGGCCGAGACAACGCTCCGGAAGGTCTACGAGAAGATCATCCTCAATGGGTATGTCTCCAGCTACGAGCGAACAGACAAAGGGCTGAAGCCTGTCATCCCTCCCAAGGGAACGTATCCGAACCAGCGGCAGGTCAGGCATGTCATCGCGACAGATGTCGATGCGCTGGAGCGCATCATGCGGGCCACGACCAAAGGCCACTTTGACCGCAACAAGCGTGGTCTGCGAGGCAAAGCCATTGATGGTGTCAGCGGGCCTGGCCACACCTACGCCATCGATTCAACCGTTGCAGACATGTACTTGCGCAGTTCGATCAACCCGAGCTGGTTGATCGGCAGGCCGATTGTTTACGTGGTCGTTGATGTGTGGTCAACAGCAGTGGTCGGCTTCTACATATGCCTGTCAGCGCCGTCATGGGCTACTGCCAAGGTTTCGCTGTTTTCCACCCTGTGCGGGCCAGGTCTGCTGGCAGATCTTTGGGGTTTTGATGGCATTACTTCCCTTGATCCTGCACCTGGCCTACCTTTCCGGCTGTTGTGTGACCGTGGCGAGTACCTCAGCCAGGGCGCAGCGAAAACAGGCATCGATCTGGGTTTGAACACAGCGTTCAATCCGGCGTATCGACCCGACTTGAAGGGGTTGGTGGAGGTTCTCCACCGAATCGTGAAAGACGAGCAGTACAGCAGCTTTGTGCCTGGTGCGATGGACGCTCGACGCAGGGAGCTTGAACTCAGGCCAGACCTCAAGGAATCGACGATGACCATGAGGCAGTACGCACAGTATCTGCATTTGACCTTCACGCAGTACAACCTTTTTGCCGACCGCACACATCGGTTGACAGGCGACATGATTGCAGCCGGGGTGATGCCATCCCCCGCAGGCCTGTGGCGCTTTGGCCATGACGCAGGATTTGGGTTTCTGAAATCCATACCCGAGCAGCGGCTGATCACTTCGCTGCTGCCCCAGGTTGATGTTTCTGTGCGGCGCAATGGCATTTTCATGGCCCAGCTTCAGTACCAGGCTGATGTGGCCGAGCAGCTTCAGTGGACCGCAAGGGCAAGGAACATCGGCTCATTCGCCGAACAGATGCACCATTTTCCTGGGTCGGTGTCATGCTTGTGGTGGCCAAACCCGGTCGGCAGTTTGGAGACATTCCGTCTGGCGCCGAACGCCAGGACGGTACCCGAAACCGTGCTTGATGAGTGGATGGACGCCTTGGTCGTGCCTACGCTGGCTCAGGCAGATCGTGATCACGCGGCTTTGGTCGCCAAGCTGGAGCTGTCGGCCAGAACCGACCAAATTTTCGCGGAGGCGAAACGAGCAACGCAGGCCGCTGGTGAGTTGCCACGCTCGGACATGCCACCTGTACGAGACGTGAGGCGACTGGAGAGCCTGCTGGGCCCAGCAGATGAGTTGTGTGCTGATGAGCTGCCGCCGCCAGAACTTTCATTGGTTGATCAGTACCCCCAATCTGAGCCAGAGCCCGACCCTTACGACTCGTGCAAGCAAGAGCTGCTCAGACAGCTCAACCAGGATGGGGGCGGCAATGGCCAATGATCCCGGGGGTTCTGTTGACGATAACTCCCTCACTCAGGTGACAGACCAACCGGATGTGCAGCCAATGGCGCGCAAAGTCCGAACGCCTGAAAGAGGTGGCGAAAACCTGTTGATCGAAGTGCTGGGCAAGCCGAAAAGCGCGAGTGAGTTGGCGAGGGCCTTGAGTTACTTGCCGCCCAAGGTCGATGTATCCAACCTTGAACATCACGAGCGGCTGCATCTGGTGTCAACGGTGAGAGACCTGCACCTACCCAGTCCCGCCGGCATTGCTGTCGCCCGCCAGATCGATCTGATGCTGAGGGAGGGCTACCGACACAGATCGCCGACCAGTGCGAAGGGGTGGCAGTCCATTTATGCGCTCTCGTCTCCCGATCTGGCAGATCGAGTCAGCAACTTGCCGCCAGCGATGCTCGGCTCACCGCTGGCGGCTGCGGTTGTGGGTGTATCTGGCATTGGCAAGACGGCGTCAATTGAGCGGGCACTGTCGTTGTACCCGCAATGCGTGGAGCACGACAGCTTTCCCCAGATGGCTCGTGGACACAAGCAACTTGTTTGGCTGAAAGTTGAGGTTCCGGGTAGTGGCAAGGCGCTTGATTTGGGCCGAGCCCTTTGGCATGCAACCGACGTTGCAATGGGCACGGACTACAGCACACAGAAACCAGTGGCGGATGCAAAAAGCGGGGCCGTGCTACTCAACCTGTGGTTGAGGCGCGTGGCGTGCCATTACCTGGGCTTCATGTCGCTGGACGAGATTCAGAACTTGTTCAAGATCGGAACGCTCGCACAGCGAAAGTCTACGAAAGCCACGATCCAGCGGCCTCAGTTGCGGATCGTCGATGACGAGGCCCTCAAGTTCATCCTGACCCTCATCAACGTGGCGAAGATACCGATCATGGTGTCAGGGACTCACGACGCCATGGAAATCTTTGAAACCCGCATGAGTACCAGTCAGCGCCTGACCATCGAAGGGTTGACCCGGTTCGAGCATGCCCGCACGCCTGAGGACGAATACTTTAGGGACATCTTGCTGCCTGCGCTGTTTCAGTATCAGTTCCTCGACCACAAGTCGAACTGCAGTCCTCAGTGGCAACAGGTGATGCACCGGTACACAGCGGGCTTGCCACGGCTTTGCGTCAATCTGTGGATTCAATCTCAGCGGCTTGCATTGGAGCGGCGGGCGCCGCGTATTGACTTCAAGCACGTGGAGCACGTGATGGCGACGAGCATGTCGCCTGGTATGAAGGGTGTTGATGCGCTGCTGTCAGATGACCCCCGGCGATACGCGCAGTATGAGGATCTGCGCCATGGCTTCTGATGATTCTTCTGCGTGGGCTCAGCGGAACACCATCATTCGCGTGAGGTGTGCCGCTGCCGACCTCAGAAGCTCTTCCAGTTGAGAAGCCTCAATCCCATGTGAGCGCGCAGCATCGGTAATCGTGGCTCCTCCGAAGAAGGATTGAGCCGCAGCCGGAAGCCCTGTCGGACGAGTGTCTTGGCCCTTACTCATGGGGATGGCTTCCTTCATGAAGGTGTCCATGACGGCGCTGTTGACTTCATTCATCGCATTGTCTGGACAGTCGAAAAGAACAGCCAAGGCCAATGCATAGAACTGCGTCGAGTAGCCCAGGCGCACGCTGCTGCATGTGCGGTCGAGCCCGTTCTGTTGGCCCCCGACCATATCAAGTTCTGGGAAGAAGCGTTTTTGCCATGGGCCCTGGATCATGTCTGCGGCTATGTCGGTCAGGCGTCGTGCCCTCCGACCGGATGCAGCGTGATGTGACTGAATTCGCTGCTTCAGGACTTGCACCATCCATGCTGTTGACACGGGTTGTGTCCGCTCGGCCAAGCCCGCACTGATCTCGGTATATCGCTGTATGACTGGATTGCGCTTGGCCTCCCGTGTGATGGCGACATCGATAGCCGTGCTTGCGCTGATCGCATCGTGCGGCAACGTGCGCCAGCTTGAGGCTGTGACCTCGAGTAGCCCAACCTGATGCTTCTGGCAGAGAGCGGTGCCATACAGTTGATGCGACCGGCGCCAGTATGAGAAGCCCCAGAATCTGGTGTCCTCCGTTGCGCACTCAGGGCAAAGGCGTAGGGGTTGGCGATCTAAGCATGTGCGGTGCGCCGAAGTTTCGACGAGATCTCGAACCGATCCGAACGGAGTGCAGTCGGCAACCGGGCGTATGGCTCTTCGGAACGGCAACAGGGTGTGCCGGGCATGAAATGCCTGAGGTGAGATGCGGTTGGCGCTCGCCAGCAGATCGCTCCATGCGGGTTTGTGGCCCGCGTTGGATGATGGCCCGAACAGTGATGCCAGGTCGGGCATGAGTGCATCTGGGGCGTACACCCCATTCAAGACGCACATCCGGGAGAGCAGGCTTCTTGAAAACTCGTCCGGCATGACACTTGGCAAGATCATCGCGCACTCCCCCCGTTTCTGTAGCGCCCTCCGGGCGCTTCGGTTTGGCTCAGTGGGCCAAGACTGCGGATCACCACGGCCAAAGCTCTCGCATGCCGCTCTGTTCCGTCCCAGATTGCATCCATGGCGTCAATCAACGTCTGGCATGAAGTTGCAGATGGCTTCTTCACGCGTTGAAGGCGCCTCTCGGCATCAAATGCATATATGCATACATCATCGAAGAGCTTGGATCGCCGTGTGGACTTGCCAGCAAGAATCCGGCTGACCTGGGATTGGCTCGCGCCAAGGAATTTGGCAATTTCCTGCTGCGATATGCCAGCGGCGCGTGCAGCCCGCGCTGCTGCTCTTGCTTCAGCTTGCAGATTTGATTGACTGGTTGCCATGCATGCAATTATGCATAAAAGCATGGGCAGTTTGCCCAGCCTGCGATGGAATCAGCTTTTGGGTGTTCCTGCCGCGTACTTGGTGGCTCTGAGAATGGCCTCTCGGGTCTTTGGTAGCTTTTTCAGCGCACCAAGCTTTGCCTTCAGCTCTGGCACCAGTTGGTAGATCTCCCACAAGCGAACTTGGCGTAGCGGGTCTGGTGATGTCGTTCTGATGAGCGCGACGGCTTCTGCGACGCTTGCTTCTAGGGCCATGTCGCGTACCGCCCAGTCAATGCGGCGGTGCGCTGCTGGTGAGTTTGATCTGGTGACGAGCTCACAGCTTTGGGTAAGCCATGTGCGGTCATTGCGGTGAAGCCAAGCAAAGGTTGAGGGGTGCAGTTTCCTGAGCGCGGTGACGCCAACCCCGGCGTTGCTGTCCAAAGCCTTGCTCCAAACGCTTCTGGCCTTAGCCTGCATCGACGCGAACGTGGCGGCACGCCATTCGTCATGCAGTCCTGAGACGGATGCCAGCACTCGGTTGACGGTTGCCGCAGAAACGTGGTGCCGAGCTGCAATCGTGGTTTTGACGTGTCCTGCTCGCAAGTCTCTTGCGATGTCCTCATAGGTTCTGCTGCTGATGGACTTGGCGCGACGATTGATCGGCATGCCTGCCCGTGCTGCCCAGACCAAGCCGGTGCTGACATCAATGCCGACTGACTTCGCGCAGTGGGTAACGGAGCCACCGTGTTTCATGCAGGCAAGAAAGTGCTGGCGCAAGTTGTTGGCATCTTCTGGTGCCGCTTGTTGCACTAGTGCCGTGCTCTGGCCTTCAGCGTAGTCGTGGTCGCTGAGCTTCTCCATGAACCGTGGCCATGAGCCAAACAGCCAATAGATCAGGCCTAGGTAGCGTAGTGGGTGGGTGCCACTTCTTGGTGGCCGCAGCAGTTTGCCTAGGGTCGATCCGATGTGTTGTCCGCTGCCGTAGAGCTGCATCAGTTCCGGCACGGTTGTCAGAGGTGAGATGGCGTCGAGATAGCCGGAGCAGATCTGTGAAAGGCGAAGTCGATTTGTGCGGGTTGCCAGGTCGCGCTGCTTCAGTTCCGACATCAAGGCGTGCTGGAGGTCTTCAGGCGCGATCTGCGTATTCAGGGGCAGCGCCGCCAGCGATAGCGACAACTGAGCGAAGCTCGAAAGTGCGTCAGCGACGTGGGCGGCAGGCTTTGCTGAATTGGTGAACGTCGATGACATCTGACTCGTGTGCGGCAGATGCCAAAGGAATCGACCCACCCCGGATGATTTGACGGTAGAGGAGAGTAAGAGCGCGCCGTGTGTGGGGCAAATCCACACGCCCGGATACTGATGATTCCGGTGCCAGTATGGCGTGCCGTGTGTGTCGTGGTCATGCTGCATGCACTCAGGACAGGCTTTGAGTGGGTGGTTGGCCCGGAAGCGGCTGGTGATCAGTCCAAGTCGGAACTTCAAGCCTCCAAGTGATCTGCCCTCAAGCGTTTGCAATGCAGTCGCGGCAATTTCTGGCGCTACGAAGTGCAGGTAGAAGGGCAGGATGGTGTGTCGTTGAATGATGGCTCTGGCGTCACCCAACACGCTGCCAGTGGTGCTGACAAACTGCGTCAGTCGTGTTGGGAAGTCGTGCTGTGTGCCCTGTTGACTATGGCCGAACAGCTCTCGGCATGTGTGAGATGAGAGCCTGTTGCCGGACAGTTGGTGGTATCTGCTGACCAGGCTGAACAAGGTTTCATCGGGCAGCCAACTTGGCAGCGTGGGCAGGGTGTTCGCTGTCACTGTGAAGTTCGCGCTCGTGCGCCACCCCAATCATTTGACGGCTTCCCCAGGCAGGTAGGCGAGTTCGGATGTGACTTCGCGTTGCCTGAAGATGGTGGCCAGGGTTGCAGGGGTGGAGCGCACTCCGGTGCGGCGATTCAGCAGCTCCAGGGCTACCTCTACCCGATAGTCCTGCAGCCGGTCGAGTAGGTCCTCAAAAGACCAAGCTTGTTCGACATCGCTTTGTTGTCCGGCAAGGAGGTGGACAACGAGCGCCAGAGGTGCCGCCAGCAGGTGTGCGTTGATGTCTTGTGGCGCCTCCTCTCCCAGGACGCCTTCGAGGTCGCGCGAGATCTGCTCCAGCCACTCGTCGGTCAGATTGCAGGGCAGGGCGGCTGCAGGCGACTGCCTCAGCACTTGCGCGGCCAGCATTTCGAGTCTCGACTGTGCGGGAACAGCGTCGGCACCGTTATCCGAATGGCGCGGCTGGGTGGGCGCACGCGGGCTTGTGGGACGGGTTTGATCCGGCATGGCGGCGAGGTTGGTCAATTGACGCCAAGAGGCATATATGCCGTGGCCAATAACATAGCACACTTGGCATTCTCGCGCGGTGCCTCAACTCCCGCCTCCCGTCACCAAGCCTCAGTCACCCACGCGCCGAGCGACTTCGTTCGAGCCGATGGCTGCAGCCGCTTTCGGGGAGGTCATCAGAGCGGAGCGCGTCAGGCAGGCCATCGCGCAGGATCAGTTCGCCCTGCTTGCGAACGTTGACCGCTCGTACTACGGCAAGTTGGAGCGGGGAGAGCGTCAGCCGTCCCTGGCCCTGATCCTGCGGATTGCCGGAGGCCTCGGCATTGCCGCGAGCGACATCATTGCTCTGGTTGAAGAACGCATCGCCGCTCAAAAATAAGGCAATCGTTGGTTGGGCAGCTGACTTTGCTGCTCCCTGTCGTCGCTGAGCGCCAGCCACGCAACCACGGACCGCTTTGATCTTGGGATGTCTTACAGTCCTAAGCTGGGGCTTTTGGCCTCACTTTGGCCCTCACAGTATCAATAATTTCGGACAGGCGCAGTAAGTGTTTGAACAGACTTTCAAGAACATCGACGACATATTGCACAAGGACGCCGGGTGTACCAGTGAGCTGGATTACACAGAGCAGTCCTCTTGGCTGTTGTTCCTGAAGTACCTAGACGCGCTGGAGCATGACAAGGCATCCGAAGCTGAACTTGAGGGGAAGCCTTACCATTTCATCTTGCCCGAGGATTTTCGTTGGAACAACTGGGCGGCGCCAAAGACAGCAGACGGCAAGTTAGATCACAACGCCGCCATGACGGGCGACGACTTGCTTGACTTCGTCGATGCCCGCCTGTTCCCGTATTTGGCAGGCTTTAAGCAGCGTGCCAGCGGCCCCAACACCATCGAATACAAGATCGGTGAGATCTTCGGTGAGATCAAGAACAAGATCCAGAGCGGCTACAACCTGCGTGATGTGATCGACCGGATTGATGAACTTCGCTTCGGCTCACAGGCGGAGAAGCACGAGCTCTCGCATCTGTATGAAGCCAAGATCAAGAACATGGGCAATGCCGGGCGCAACGGCGGTGAGTACTACACCCCACGCCCGCTCATTCGCGCCATGATCAAGGTGCTGGACCCCAAGATTGGCGAGCGCATCTATGACGGGGCTTGTGGTTCGGCTGGCTTTTTGTGCGAAGCCTTTGACTACCTGCTGCCTAAGGCCACCAAGTCAGACGATTTGAAGACGCTGCAGACCAGGACCTTCTACGGCAAAGAAAAGAAGAGTCTGGCATACGTCATCGCGATCATGAACATGATCCTGCATGGCATTGAGGCACCCAACGTCATCCATGCCAACACGCTGGGTGAGAACATCAATGACATCCAGGAGAAGGATCGCTATGAGGTGATCTTGGCTAATCCGCCATTTGGTGGCAAAGAGCGGAAAGAGGTTCAGCAGAACTTCCCGATCAAGACGGGTGAGACTGCCTTCCTCTTCTTGCAGCATTTCATCAAGTCGCTCAAGGCCGGTGGGCGTGCGGCCATCGTGATCAAGAATACCTTCTTGAGCAATACCGACAATGCCAGCACCAGCATCCGAAAGCTCCTGCTTGAAAGCTGCAACTTGCACACAGTGCTGGATTGCCCGGGTGGCACGTTTCAGGGCGCGGGCGTGAAGACGGTTGTTCTTTTTTTCGAGAAGGGTGAGCCTACACGCAAGGTTTGGTACTACCAGTTGAACCCGGGCCGCAACATGGGCAAGACCAACCCACTCAATGATGGCGACCTGACTGATTTCCTCGAACGACAGAAGTCCTTTGCGGATTCGGAGCTGAGTTGGTCAGTAGATGTGGCTGGCTTGGATGCGGCCTCGTTTGACCTTTCGGTGAAGAACCCGAAGGGGGGTAATGAGGTAGTGATGCGCTCTCCGCAGGAGATTCTTGATGAGATCGCAGCGTTGGATGCGGAGAGTGCTGAAGTGCTGGCAACGATTCGGGGGTTGTTGTGAAGTCCGGCTGGATTACGAAAACGCTGGATCAGATTGCAGAAAATCTCGACAGCAAGCGAATTCCCATCACAAAGGCGAATCGCACGTCGGGCCCTTACCCGTATTACGGCGCATCAGGGATCGTTGACTATGTGGGTGAGTACATATTCGATGGCGACTCGCTGTTGGTGTCAGAGGACGGTGCAAACTTATTGGCCAGGGCAACTCCCATTGCATTTCCAGCCACCGGAAAATATTGGGTCAACAACCATGCACACGTTCTTAAATTTGATGATCTGACGACTCAGCGGTGGGTGGAGTTGTATCTTGAGAGCATCCCGCTTGACGAGTACATCACTGGTGCGGCGCAACCCAAGCTCAATCAAAAAGCTCTGAACTCTATCCCCATTCCACTCGCCTCAGTTCAAGAGCAACGCCGAATCGTTGCCATCCTTGACGAAGCCTTCGAAGCCATCTCCGAAGTCAAGGCCAACGCCGAGAAGAACCTGCTGAGTGTGGAGAGTCTGTTGGCACAGCGTGTTGACGAATTGTTCCAGTGTCCAGCAGTGCAGCAGGCTCCCGCATTTCTTCTTGGGGAGTTGGCTAGCTTTCGCAATGGCATCAACTTTGACCGGCATAGCAAGGGACAGAGTGTTCGGATTGTCGGTGTCAAAGACTTTCAGCAGAATTTTGATGCCCCAACGGATGATCTTGAGTGGGTGGTTGTCGAAGGGGAATTGAGTCTGGCTGATCGAGTAGAGCCAGGCGACATCGTGTTCGTCCGTTCAAACGGTAATCCTGAATTGATTGGGAGGTGTTTGTTGATCGGACAAATGAGTGAGCCCACGACACATTCGGGCTTCACCATAAAAATGCGCTTGAAGGGCGCGTCGGTCAATCCTCGGTTTGCCTGTCATTTCTTGAAATCCACTTCGGTAAGGCGTCAACTTGTCGAGGGTGGCAACGGTGCGAGCATCAAGAGCTTGAATCAAGGCACTCTGTCTGCAGTTCGCCTGCCGGTTCCATCATTGGATGTGCAATCAGAACTGGTCGAGCATGCAGAGACGCTAAAGCGCGAAGCTATCCGGCTGACGGCGATATACGAACGCAAGCTTGCTGCTCTCGACGAACTAAAAAATTCCCTCCTTGCCCAAGCCTTCAGCGGTCAACTTACAGCTAGACAGCCTTTGCGAGTCGCCCAACCTCAAGCACTTCAAACGGCAACCCCTCAGTTCACAGCAGGTGTGATCGCTCTTGCCTATGCGCGCCACGTGAAGCAGCAAAGAGAAAAGACCTTTGGTCGTGTCAAAGAGCAGAAAGTTCTTCATCTGGTTGAGTCCATTGCCAAGGTCAATTTGGGGCGTCAGCCGATGAAAGATGCAGCAGGCCCGAATGACTTCCAACACATGCTCAGGGCTGAGCAGTGGGCGAAACAACATAGCTTCTTTGAAATGGTCGAACGTGGTCAAGGGTATGACTTCAAGCCGCTCAAAGATTTTGACAAGCATCTATTAAATGCCCGGCAAGAGCTAGGCCCGCATCTGATTCGGATTGAGGAAGTCATTGATCTTCTCGTTCCCATGGACTCTCAAGACGCCGAAGTGTTTGCAACAGTCCATGCAGCATGGAACAACTTGCTGATGGACGGTGTTGAAGCCACAGAGAGCAGGATCCTCAAAGAGGCTCGTGACTCGTGGCACCCTGACAAGCTACTCATTCCAGAGCACAAGTTCAAAAAGGCCATTGAGCTTGTCCGCCGCAAAAATCTCATTCCTGATGGGACGGGCAAGTACGTGACTGGTCAAAGGGCACTGCTATGAATGAAGCCGAGACCCGAGCCGAACACATCGACCCAGCCTTGAAAGCCGCAGGCTGGGGTGAAGTTGAGGGCAGCCGCATTTTGCGCGAGCACAGCATCACGCTGGGGCGTTTGCAAGGCAGTGGTGGTAAGGGGGCTCGGGCTAGAGCAGAGATAGCCGATTACGTTCTCGTCTATCGCAACACCAAGTTGGCCGTGGTCGAAGCCAAAGCTTGGAGCAAGCCACTGACTGAGGGCGTCGGGCAGGCCAAGAGCTACGCATCGAAGCTCAAGGTGCGCTACACCTATGCAACCAACGGCCAGGCGATCTATGGCATCGACATGGACACCGGAGTTGAAGGCGAGGTGCCCGGCTACCCCAGCCCTGAAGAGCTGTGGAATCTGACCTTTGCTGAGCAAAACGCCTGGCGTGACCGCTTCGCCGCCATCCCCTTCGAAGACAAGGGCGGCACTTGGCAGGGGCGCTACTACCAAGACATTGCCATCACCCGGGTGCTGGACGCCATTGCACATGGCCGCGAGCGCATCCTGCTAACTCTGGCCACGGGCACGGGCAAGACCTTCGTGGCCTTTCAACTGGCCTGGAAGCTTTTCCAGAGCCGCTGGAATTTGAATGACTGGAAGTCAGGCGAAGAGCCCAAGCGCCGCCCCCGCATCCTTTTCTTGGCTGACCGCAACATCCTGGCCGACCAGGCCTACAACGCATTCTCGGCGTTCCCTGACGATGCCCTCGTGCGCATCGATCCGGCTGACATCAAAAAGAAGGGGCGAGTTCCGAAAAACGGCAATATCTTCTTCACGATCTTTCAGACCTTCATGAGCGGCCCGGGTGATTCACCGTACTTTGGTGACTACCCACCCGATTTCTTCGATTTCATCGTCATTGACGAGTGCCACCGTGGTGGGGCCAAGGATGAAAGCTCGTGGCGCGCCATTCTTGAGTATTTCGCACCCGCTGTGCAGTTGGGGCTGACCGCCACGCCCAAGCGCACATTGAATGCCGACACGTACGCCTACTTTGGCGAGCCTGTTTATCAGTACTCGCTGAAAGATGGCATCAACGATGGCTTCTTGACGCCCTTCAAGGTCCGCCAAATCGCGACCACGTTGGACGAGTACGTCTACACCTCTGACGACGAGGTGATTGAGGGGGAGATCAAGCCAGGCAAGCGCTACGAAGAGAAAGACTTCAACCGTCTTATTGAGATCAAGGAGCGTGAAGAGCATCGTGTCAAGCTCTTCATGAGCATGATCGATCAGCGAGAGAAGACCATCGTCTTCTGTGCCACTCAGATCCATGCACTGGCCGTGCGCGATCTGATCAATCAGATTAAGACCAGCACGGCACCGAATTACTGTGTGCGAGTGACCGCCAATGATGGCGCGCTGGGAGAGCAGCACCTGCGCGACTTTCAGGACAACGAGAAGACCATCCCGACGGTCCTGACAACATCGCAAAAGCTTTCAACTGGGGTGGACGCGCGCAATGTGCGCAACATCGTGCTGATGCGCCCCGTGAACTCAATGATCGAGTTCAAGCAGATCATCGGGCGTGGCACCCGGTTGTACGACGGTAAGGACTACTTCACGATCTATGACTTCGTGAAGGCACATCACCTGTTCAGTGACCCTGAATGGGATGGCGAGCCCATTGAGCCTGAGCCACCAAAGCCAAGGCCAGATCCGCCGCCACCAGGGCCGAACCCAGAGCCGCCCCTTCCACCGCCGCCGCCACCTCCGCCAATCCAGAAGATCAAGATCAAGCTGGCCGATGGCAAGGCGCGCAAGATTCAGCACATGACGGCCACGACGTTCTGGAGTGCGGATGGCACACCGATGTCTGCCGCACAGTTCCTGGAAGCGCTCTATGGCGCATTGCCGGAGTTCTTCAAGGACGAGGATGAGCTTCGAACGATCTGGAGTTCGCCCGACACACGAAAGGCATTGCTCGCAGGATTGGCCGACAAAGGCTTTGGCCGCGAGCCTCTGCTAGAGATGCAGAAGATCATCGAGGCAGAGAACAGTGATCTCTACGATGTCCTGGCTCATGTCGCTTTTGCCTTGGAGCCCGTATCCAGAGAGATGCGTGCGGCCAATGCGAAGGTGGCAGCGATGTCAGCCGATGGCCTCACAGACAAGCAGCAGTCGTTTGTGGACTTCGTCCTTGCTCAGTACGTGAAGCAAGGCGTTGATGAGTTGGACCAAGAGAAGTTGTCGCCCTTGCTCAAGCTGAAGTACAACAACGCGATTGCAGATGCGTTTGCGGAGCTTGGCAAGCCAGAGCAGGTTCGACGTGTTTTCGTTGGATTCCAGCGGCACCTGTATGAGGCGTCAGTCAGCAGCTAGCAAAACAAGATCACGATGAAGCAGGGGAAATGATGAGCGTGAGCAATGGCCGAACGTTGAAGTTGTTCCTGGTGGATGGCGTGCCGAACGGCCTGCTGACAGCAGAGATCATGAACTGGACTGGGCACGTGATTACCGGTCCACGCAGTCGACTCGGCGAGTTGATTCAGCGACCGGAGAGCCGCCGCACGGGCGTTTATTTCTTGGTGGGGGCTGAACGCGGGCCAGGCATCGGAACGCAGGTTTATATCGGCGAGACGGACGACGTCACGCAGCGACTCACCGCACACAATCGACCAGAGGACAAGGGGGGCAAAGACTTCTGGGAAAAGGTTTGTGTTGTCACCAGCAAGGATGCGAACCTCACCAAGGGGCACATCAAGTACTTGGAGAGCCGCCTGATCAAGATCGCACAGCAGGCAGGCCGTTGCGAGCTGTTGAATGGCACAGATCCAGGGTATGAGAACCTCCCCGAGGCAGACAGATCGGACATGGAGTTCTTCCTGAGCCAGATTCAAACCCTTTTGCCAGTGCTCGGCTTTGACTTTCTCCGGGAAACACCAAAGGCAGTGTCGGGCGGTGTTATCAACCAAGCAGGCAGTGATACCGCTCCTTTTGTAACGACTACGATTGACCAGCCATCACCGATCTTTGTCGGAGACATTCGCAAGCATGAGATCACCGCTCGCGGGCAAGAGATCAATGGCGACTTTGTAGTGTTCAAAGGTTCTAAAACGCGCGCGGCTTGGGAGGGCGTCGATGCAACCTACACAGGCCTGTTCAATGAGTTGGTCCGTACGGGCGTGCTGGCACCCACAGCCGATGGTCGGCATCGGCAATTCACCAAGGACTATGCGTTCTCAAGTCCAAGTGCTGCAGCCGCCATCGTGGCCGGGCGTAGTGCAAATGGACGCATCCATTGGACGGACGAAAAGTCGGGGCTGACCTACGGTGCATGGCAAGAAGCGCGCGTGAACCAAGCGTTGGGTCGGCCAAGCCTTGGGGAGCGGCTCTTGGAAGAATTGAACCGAACGCCGGATCAAAAGGAGTCGTGAGGACTCTTCCATTAGTTGCAAAGTTTGGTCGACGAAGGCTTATCGAGAAAAGCCAGTGATTCTCTGGCGAACGGGGCTCTTGGGCCTGTCTCTGGGGTAGATGCAACATGACTGACGCAGATGAAAGGCAGCTCTACGATCATGCATTCGCGAGCTATCGTGACCTCTTTGGGTCAATGGACGGTCCTGCGCGAGCTCTTTGGTTTTTCACCATGGATGAGGCGGAGATCCTCAGCTTTCCGGTCTCGGCGGGGCAAGATCATGCGGAGGCTGGCATTCGTCACGGGGTCAAGTTGGCTGCGATGGCAGATGCGCTTGAAGCCTTGCTGGGGTCGCAAGAGTCTGCCCATGAAGTAAATGACCTCCGCCGGATTGCAGCGCAGCATGGGTATCGCGGCAAAGCAGAGGGCACTGAGCCCTGCTAAGCGGGTTGTCTCAGACTTTTTTCCCAAATATTGTTCGCAGCACGCGCTGTTCGAGTCGAGTCGAGACGTGCACGAGCCAAGAGGCGGACATTTGATCGAAAGAACGGGTGCTACGCCGTCAAGGTCATGACAACAGATGGCACGACCATCACCTTTGGGCATCGCACTCGACGCATCTGGAGGAAATGATTGAATCGCCCCGGCTTGCTGGAAAGGTGAGCGGACTGGGGCAGTGGATAATCGGAAGGGTAAGAGCCGATCGCAACTCGACACGTCAGGGCGCACTGCGTCCATTGGGGGGCAATTTTGATATTCATCGATCGACTGCGTGTGCCGCCGCCAGAGGTTCTGTCTGGCCCACAGGCAGAGACTCGAATGGCAGCCGCCAAGCGCTTCTTCAGCGGCACGGAACGTATGCGCGATCAGAAGCGCTTCGATTTCAGTCTTGGGTTCGCAGGCAAAGAGTTGGGGCTGGCCCTTAGTGAGCTTTTCCACGGGAAATGCGCATATTGTGAGCAGGCGATCGAAATCGGAATCGATCGCTTCCGTCCATCATCCAACAGTCTAGGAATCGACGGAAAGACTGATCCCAATCACTACTGGTGGCTAGCGTATGACTGGAGCAACCTGTATTTCGCCTGCAATGGTTGCAGTCGCGCCAAGGCAAATCGATTTCCAGTTTCTGGTAAGCGGGCTCGCATAGGCAGTCGGGGTGGCGACCTTGTGGACGAGATGCCAATGCTTCTCGACCCTTGCTTTGATCAGCCGGAAGACCACCTTGAATTCGATGAAACCGGAAGGGTCATCGCGAAGTCTGAGCGCGGTCATCTGACTATCGAAACGCTAGCGCTGAATCGTCCTCAGCTACTTCAACTCCGGAAGTCGGACGCAAAGAGGATCATTCAGGAACTTAACGAAGGCGGCGTAAGCGAGAGGCGGATCCGTCGAATCACGAGCGATACGATGCCGTTTGCGGCGATGCGCCGCAATCTCGTCAGCCTAGTCGGCCAAGGCGACTCGAGCATCACAGGAGAGCGGCTTGGCCTGCAAGAGCAGCACCGACGAGATCTCGAGAGCACTCAGTACACCGTTGGTGCTGATGCGACCGCGCACGACAGGGCTATCGAGCGATCACGCACTCGATACATTGAGCGCGTCGTCCTCAAGAATGTGGGCATACACGGAAGTCTCGATCTGCGAACAGCTCGTGCCGATACTTCCAGCGCACCCTGGATGATGCTTCTCGGCGAGAACGGAGTTGGCAAAACCACTCTTTTGAAGGCGGTCGTCTTCGCGTTGGCCATGCCCCAGCAACGGGAGAAGCTCGTCGAATACTCGCGTAGCGTGCTGCCGCGTGACGGCAAGACAGGATCGATTGCGATTCACTATACAGACGGTGAAGTCATCCGTGCGACTATCGATCCCTTGACTGGACGCGTTGAGACAAACTTTGTTGAGCCTCGATTCAGGCTTCTAGCGCTTGGGGCGACACGTCTGTCGCCCACTTCCAAGCGGCGGCCGCCCAGACAGCCTTCTTACGCGAAGGTCATGAACCTGTTCGATCCGTTCTGTCCTCTAGAAGATTCGGTGAGCTGGCTTGCGCGCATATCTGACGCTGAGTTCGGACGCGCAGGCGGAGCCCTCAAAGCACTTCTAGGGGCTCCAAACTCGGCAAAATTTGAGCGGACTGGAAAGCTGGTCGTACTTCGGCAGGGAGCGCATCGCAGCGACCTACAGACTCTTTCCGATGGCTACCAGACAATCATCGGAGTCGCATGCTCCATCATGTCCACGCTGGTCGAATCGGATCAGCCGGTCGAAACTGCTGAAGGCATCGTTCTTATCGATGAGATTGGCAACCATCTTCACCCGACCTGGCGGATGCGGATCGTACGTGGTCTGAAGGCAGCCTTTCCACGCGTGCAGTTCATCGCGACCACTCATGAGCCCCTATGCCTGCGTGGGCTCGAGGACGGCGAGATCGCTGTACTTCGGAGAAATGCATCTCAACGGTCAATGCTCATCGACGAGCTGCCTCCCGTTCGAGGACTCTTGGTAGATCAGATTCTTTCGTCGTCGCACTTCGGACTTGGTAGCACGATAGATCCAGAGACTGCAGAGAAGTTCGAGATCTACTACGGGCTACTGGCCAAAGGGCAGCTCAGTCCAAAGGAGGTGGGGCGGCTGAAGTCACTCCAAGACGAGCTCAATCGAATTCGCTTGATTGGAGACACGCCAAGCGAGCAGATTCTTCTGCGGACAATCGACGAACGGGTTGCTCGCGCAAACAGCATCGGCAAGCCACTCGACCCCAGTGACCTTCCAAATGAATTGAGAGACGAACTCGCCGAAGTGCTAGAGCTGGCCACGAGGCTCAGCCCGTCGCGGGCGGGAGGAAAGCTGTGATCTACATAGACCGTTCGCGAGTAGAAATTCCCGCAACGCTATCCGGTCGAACGAGCATGGGCAAGATGGAGACGAAGGAGGTCATCGCCTTCTACGCACTCTCGACCAACCAAGGGAAGAGCTTTGAGGGGTATGTCGCCTACAACGAAGAAGATGTCAAAGAGCACCTCAACGTCCTCTTTGACTACAAGTGCGCTTATTGCGAGATGGACTACGGTGGAGCACCACTAGATATCGAGCATTACCGCCCCAAGGGGGCGATCATCGAGCTCGATCCGGCAACCTACAAGCCATACAAGAAGTCCAAAAAGGTGCCAGCACTCAAGCCAGGGTACTACTGGTTGGCTGCGCATTGGGAAAACTTGCTGCCATCCTGCATCGACTGCAACCGACGCCGAACCCATGAGTACCGTAAAGTCGGCAAGGAAGTGACCGGCAAAGGAAACTACTTCCCTTTGGCTATTGGCTCTACTCGAGCGCGGAAGCACACGCAGCACGTGGCTCTTCGTAACGAACAGCCGTTGCTGCTGAACCCATGTAACGACGATCCTTCTCAGCATCTTCATTTCGACGATGAGGCCAACATATTCGGTGACACCGAAAGAGGCGTTGCGACCATCAAAGTACTAGGTCTGCAGCGCGATCCTCTCGTCAGAAAGCGCCATCGCGTCTTGGTATTGCTTCAGAACTCGATTGCCAACATCAAAGAGGCACGCGTTGCCCTCAAATCCGATCCCGACAACGAGTTCGCGAAGAGGATCATCAGCAAAGAGCTAAAGACGATTAGGGAGCGCTATCTCGTCGACAGCGCACCATTTCTCGCGATGGTCGGTGCCACGGTCAGCGCCGAGCTAGGAATCTAAGGTCTGAGTTAGTGCGTCGCTGCAACGTTGGCGTGTCGTGGCACTTGTCAGGCGCCTGTTGACCGCGCTGTCTCAGACTATTGCGTCAAGATTGGCGGTCGGCCGCATCAGCGGGGCAGTTTGTCTCAGACTTTAGGCCACGAGGCTAGTCTGGAAGATCAACAGTCGCCACAGGTTCGGGTGTCTCAGACTTTATTGGCACTGAACAGCCAATGCCAGTCAGTTAAGCCTCGCGTGATCTGACAGGCTGTAAAAAGGGAACGTGTTTCACGTTCCCTTTTTATTTCATGGGCTTGCTTCAAGATGCGCTGAATGAGACGTTGGCGACCTTGCCAGCTGATGGGGTGGCCC
>NZ_JACRAH010000038.1 GCF_016234775.1 Aquabacterium sp.
GATCGTGAAAAGATGCAGGAACGCGTGGCCAAGCTGGCTGGCGGCGTGGCCGTGATCAAGGTTGGCGCTGCCACCGAAGTCGAAATGAAGGAAAAGAAGGCCCGCGTTGAAGACGCCCTGCACGCTACCCGCGCTGCTGTGGAAGAAGGCGTGGTTGCTGGTGGTGGCGTGGCGCTGCTGCGTGCCAAGCAAGCTGCTGGCGCCATCAAGGGCGACAACGCTGACCAGGACGCCGGCATCAAGCTGGTCCTGAAGGCCATCGAAGCCCCTCTGCGCGAAATCGTGGGCAACGCCGGTGGCGAACCCTCCGTGGTTGTCAACGCCGTGTTGAACGGTTCGGGCACCTACGGCTTCAACGCTGCCAACGACACCTACGGCGACATGATCGAAATGGGTATCCTGGATCCCACGAAGGTGACCCGTACTGCACTGCAGAACGCCGCTTCCGTGGCGTCGCTGATGCTGACCACCGAGTGCATGATCTCCGAGTCCCCCAAGGATGACGCCCCAGCTGGCGGCATGCCTGACATGGGCGGCATGGGTGGCATGGGCGGCATGGGCATGTAATGTGTCCGGACGCGGCTTCGGCTGCGTCCAGCTCAAGGCTTTCAATGCCCACCAGGCTTCGGTCTGGTGGGCATTGTCTTTTGTGTGCCTAGGGTAAACGCCAGAGTGCCCCACCGATTCGGGGTGGCGCGCTGTATCCAGAATTACCCGATGCTTGATGGACCCAGTCAATACGTGGCCGGCAAAGCCAATGGGCGGCCTGACGTCGATCCCTATCATCGATTCATCATCAACTGGAACGTGAACCGGATCATGACAAACGACAAGAAATTGAGTCGCCGCCAATGGGGGCAACGTGTGCTGGCTGTAGGTGGGTCTTTGGGCCTGAGCAGCGTGGGCTTGCCCATGCGCGCCTTGACCACGGGTGCGTCTGGCGCGACGGCCTTGGGCCTGATGATGGCCGAGGATGCCTACGCTGCTCAAAGCGACGAATACGTGCCCAACCTCGTCATCGGATCGGGCTACGGCGGTGCGGTGACGGCCTTGCGTCTGACGCAGGCCGGGCAGCGCGTGACCATGCTGGAGATGGGCCGCTTGTGGGACACGCCTGGCAAAGATGGCAAGATTTTCTGCAAGCCTTTCTCGCCAGACGATCGCTCGATGTGGTTCAAGGATCACGTCACGGCGGTGTTCTCGACCATCGCCGGCATCATTCCGATCAACACCTTGTTGAAGACCCCCGTGTCAGCTGGCATCCTGGATGTGGTCTCCTCGCCCAATATGGACGTGTACCTGGGGCGTGGTGTGGGTGGTGGTTCGCTGGTGAACCTGGCCATGCTGATCACGCCGTATCGCGAGACGCTGCAGCGCACCATGCCGGCCAGCATCAACATCGACGAGATGTACAACGTCTATTACCCGCGGGCACTCAAGGGCCTGCGCGCCAACAAGATCCGCCCCGCCTACTTCCAGGCCAGCCCTTATCACAAGTTCGCGCGCGTGGCCTGTACGCAGGCCGCCAAGGCAGGCATCCCCTGGCGCTCGCTGGATTCGGGCTATGACATGGCCTATATGGAAAAGGAAGAAGCCGGTACGGTGCCCAAGTCGGCGCTGGGCGGCGAGGGCGGTTTTGGCAACAACTACGGCAAGAGCAGCCTGGACAAGAACTACATCGCCGATGCCATGGGCACGGGGTTGTTGCGCATTCAGCCGATGACCGAAGCCACGTCGATCACGCGTGGTGCCGATGGTCGCTATTACGTGTCCACCAAGCAGATCGACACGGTGGGCACGGTGCTGTCAACACGCACGATCAGCTGCGATCGCCTGTTCCTGGGTGGCGGCAGCATGGGCACCACGCAGTTGCTGGTGAAGTGCCGCGCCACGGGCACCTTGCCCAACCTCAATGAACATGTGGGCACGCGCTGGAGCTCCAACGGCGAGATCTTCATGGTCCGCAACGTTTACCAGTCCACAGGCGCGAAGACATCCGTGCTGCCATGTACCGGCATTGATGCCCTGGATCACAGGAACCAGCAGGTGTACTCGATGAACATTTCCATCCCGCTGGGGATTGATCTGTTCAGCACCGCGCACATCACCATGACGCAGACGCCGGAGTTGGGCAAGTTCGCCTACGACGCCACGTCGAAGCAGGCTGTGCTGCAATGGTCCAGCAGTGCCAAGACCGAGCCCGTCACCAGCGCGCATGCCGTGTATGACCGCGTCAACAAGGTCAACGGTGCCACCTACAACAGGAGCTGGTTTGGCGGCAAGACAGAGGGTGACAACGCCACCTACCACCCGCTCGGTGGTTGCCCGCTGGGCCTGGCCACGAACGATGTGGGTGAGGTGAAGGGTTACCCGGGCATGTATGTGATGGACTCAGCCATGTTCCCGGACTCGCTGGTGGCGAACCCGGCCTTGTCGACCGCCGCTTTTGCCGAGCACCACATTGAGCGCATCATCGCGCAAATGCGGTGACGAGCGGTAGAGGTCGATAACAGCGATCTGGCGGGTGGCCTCCAAGCTCCCGCCATCGCCGCGTGACATGGCCATGGCCTGCGTACCTTCTCAGAGGGCGCAGGCCAGTTTGTTTGATCAGCCGCCGTGTGCTTCACGCACCAGTCGGTCGTGCTTCTCGGTGTCTTCCTTCACATGCTTGGCCACATAGTGATAGATGTAGCCGAGCATGACGAACATGAAGGCAATCACGGCCAAGCTCATCAGGCCATAGTCAGTAGTGAGGAAGTCGTTCCAGGCGTGCATGGTTGTTCTCCGTTCAAATCACAGCCTCTATCTGACGCCTGTTGAGGCGGGCTGGCTCTGATCCATATCAAGGGCTTCGCTTGGAAGCCCCAGGGGGTATGAAGAATTTGACGCGGCACAATAGGCGGATGCAAGCGATTCGCATCCTGTCTTTCCGCGCCACGCGCACGGTGCTGCTGAGCCTGTGCTGCCTGGCCGCGCTCATGCCAGCCCGAGGTCAGGAAGCCGGCAGCAAGGTGACCGTGGCGGAGCTCAAGCGCCCCCGCATCGGTCTGGTGCTGTCGGGCGGTGGTGCGCGTGGTCTGGCGCACGTGGGTGTGCTCAAGGTGCTGGAGCGTGAACGCATTCCGGTGGATGTGATTGCCGGGACCTCCATGGGGGCCATCGTCGGTGGCTTGTATGCCAGCGGCATGTCGGCTGTAGACGTGGAAGCCGAAGTCCGCAAGCTCGATTGGGACAATGTGTTTGCCAGCCGTGTCGACCGGCGCGAGTTGTCCCAGCGTCGCAAGGAGCAGGATTTCGAGGTCTCGCCGCTGCTGGAGGTGGGGGTGGGGGCCGATGGCCTGAAGGCGCCCGTGGGCTCGGTGTCCAGCCGAGGGCTGGAGTCGCATCTGCGGCGACTGACCCTGTCGGCTCGCCACATCAAGAGTTTTGATGACCTGCCCACGCCGTTTCGGGCCGTCGCCACGGACATGGAGACGGGCCAGGCCGTCACGCTGAAAGACGGCGATCTGGCCACGGCGCTGCGCTCCAGCATGTCCGTGCCAGGCGTGTTTGCTCCGGTCGAGGTCAATGGCCGCATCCTGGGTGATGGTGGCCTGGTCAACAACACCCCGGTAGACGTGGCGCGCCAGCTGGGCGCCGAGCGGCTCATCGTGGTCAACATCGGCACGCCGCTGGCCAGGCGGGACACGCTGTCGTCCTTGACTGGCGTGACCGCGCAGATGATCAACATCCTGACCGAGCAGAACGTGCGGCAGTCGCTGGCCGCCCTGACGCCACAGGACGTGCTCATTGCGCCCACGCTGGAGGGCATGACCGCCGCCGACTTCAACCGCGCGCCGGAGTTCATGAACCAGGGCGAGTTGCAGGCTGAAGCCATGGTGCTGCGCATGCAGGACCTCAAGCTCAGCGAGGCGGACTACGCGCAGTGGAAGGCCCGGCGTGTCAAACGGCAGGCACAAGCCGTGCCCTTGACCTTCGTGCGCTTCGAGGGTTCTCAGCTGACCCACCCTGACGAGCGCTCCGACATCCTTCTGACCCAGCCTGGTCAGGTGTTCGATGTGGCCAAGGCTGAGCGCGACGTCACCGTGTTGGCCGCATCGGGCGATTACCAGGGCACCGACTACCGTCTGGTACGCACGCCGGACGGCCAGGAGGGGCTGGTTTTTGCCCTCAAGGACAAGACCTGGGGCCCCGACTATCTTCAGATGGGGCTGGACTTCAGCGCCGACAACCGCGGCCGCAGTGCCTTCAACCTCAAGCTGGTGCACAACCGTCACTGGCTGGATAAATCCGGCACCGAATGGCGCAACTTCCTGCGTCTGGGAACGGCGCCTGCATTGGGCACCGAGTTGTACCGGCCCACGAACTGGCGTCTGCCCGATGGCCTGAGTGGTTTCATGTCAGGCAGCCTGCTGACGCAGCGGCGCTCGCTGGCCTACTACATTGATCCGGACGGCGAACAGGATGCGCAGGTAGAGCGCAGCCTCACCAGCTACAACCTCGACGTGGGCGCCAACTGGCGCGAGCTGGGTGAATGGCGCCTGGGGCTGGTGGACGAAGCCTGGCGGGATGCGCCTACGCTGGCCTCGGCCAACTACATGGCCTCTCGTGGTACCACGATGGCATCTGAAGGGGTGGACCGCTGGCGTGAACGAGGCTGGCGCATCAAGATGGTGTTCGATCAACTGGATCACGCCTTCTTTCCCACGCATGGCTGGCGCCTGGAGGGCAACTGGATGCAGGGCCGCAGCTTGCGTCGGGGTGACTCGACACGGCCCGAGGGGCGTGTGCGCCATCTGGAACTGCAAGGTCAGCGGGTGCAAACCTGGGGTGCCCATACCTTCAATGTCTTCGGCCGTCTGGGCATGTCGGATGGCGTGAGCCCGGACATCCCGCGCTATGGGTTGGGCGGCTTTCAGATGCTGTCGGGTTATGGGCCCTTCCAAGTCAGTGGTCAGCAAATTGCCATGCTGCGTCTGGGCTATCAGCTGCGCCTGACCGACATGGCGCTCACACGTGGCCTGTTCCTGGGCAGTAGCTTCGAGGTGGGCAATGCCTGGGAGCGGCCTGAAGAGATCGGGCGGGGCAAAAAGAGAACCGGACTGAGTCTGTATCTGGGTGCAGACACAGCCTTCGGTCCGGTGTATGGGGCCATCGTTCACAGCCCGGTCGTGGGGCCGACGCTGATGCTTTTCGTCGGCCGGCCCTGATGCGCGTTCGCTTGACCTCGCCTGGGTTCAGACGCGGCTGAGCGCCTGGCCCACGGTGGCACGCAGGTGGTCCATCAGGTGCGCGGTGATCTTGTTGAGCGGCAGCACCTCGTTGACGGCACCCGCAGCGATGGCTTCGCGTGGCATGCCGAACACCACGCAACTGGCCTCATCCTGCGCCACGCAATAGGCGCCGGCATCGCGCATCTCGCGCATGGCCTTGGCACCATCGGCGCCCATGCCGGTGAGCATCACGCCAATGGCATTGGGCCCCACGGTGCGCGCGGCTGATTGGAAGAGCACTTCCACGCTGGGCTTGTGTCGGTTGACCGGGTCACCGTCCTTCACGCGGGCAATGTAGTTGGCGCCCGAGCGCTCCACGCTCAGGTGCATGCCGCCCGGTGCAATGTAGGCGTGGCCAGGCAGGATGCGCTCGCCATCGGCCGCTTCCTTGACGCTGATCTTGCACAGCCCGTCCAGGCGGTTGGCGTAGTTGCGTGTGAAGCCGGGTGGCATGTGCTGGGTGATGACCACAGCAGGCGAATCCGCCGGCAGGGTGATCAGCACTTCCTTGGTGGCTTCTGTGCCCCCAGTCGAAGCGCCGATGAAGATGATCTTTTCCGTGGACAGGCGACCCAGGCTGGCGCTGACAACCGGTGCGGCCGACTTGGCGGCCCCTGCAGCAGCAGGGGTGCCCGGCGCACCTGCCGCTGGCGGTACCTGCAGCCGATGGATGCGGGCCTGCGAGGCCACACGGATCTTGTCGGTGATGTCATCGGCCAGCAGCTTGAGGCCATCGGCCACCCCGATCTTGGGCTTGGCCACAAAGTCGATGGCGCCCAGCTCCAGTGCCTTCAAGGTGACATCGGCACCGCGCTCGGTCAGCGTCGACACCATCACCACCGGCATGGGGCGCAGGCGCATCAGCTTGGACAGGAAATCGATGCCATCCATGCGGGGCATTTCCACGTCCAGCGTGATCACATCGGGGTTAAGGTTGCGGATCATCTCGCGTGCGACCAGCGGGTCGGCGGCGGCGCCGATGCACTCCATGTCGCGCTGGCGGTTGATGATCTCGGTCAGCATGCTGCGAACCAGTGCGGAGTCGTCCACAACGATCACTCGGGTCTTGGCCATGATGTCTCTCTCCGCTATCAGAACAAGTCGATGGAGCCGCCGCCGGTACTGACGGGCACCACTTTCTGGGCTGCCATGCGCTCTTGTTGAACGATGGCTTCCGGATTGGTCGGGGCCAGGCGCTTGACCATGGCCTTGCCGCTGTGCGGCAGGAAGCAGACCTTGCGTGGGTAGATCTCCAGCACGTCCTTGGACACGACGGGGATGCGTTCGGTCTTGAGGTAGTCCATCACGAAGGCGGTATTGCGTTCGCCCACATTGATGCTGTTCATGCCGCTGATCACGGCACCACCGCCGAAGACCTTGGCTTCCATGGTCATGCGCGAGGCACCCATCTTGAGCATTTCGTTGATCAGCAGTTCCATCGCGTAGGAACCGTAGCGGCCGGAGTCGGCGCCGCTGCCACCGTTGTCAGGCAGCATGAAGTGGTTCATGCCGCCGATCTTGGCCTGCCGATCCCACAGGCAGGTGGCGATGCACGAGCCCAGTGTGGTCATGATCAACAGGTCTTCGTCGAACACAAAGTATTCGCCGGGCAGGATCTTGACGGCTTCGGATTTGAAGTGCGCGTCGTAGAAGAAGAACGAGGCTTCGCCGGGCTTGGCAACGCGGGCCTTGAGCTTCATCAGGCGGTCCGTGCGCTGACCCAGGATCGGTGCGTTGCCGATGCCGGAGGCAACGGGCGGCGGTGTACCGGTACGGCTGGCGCTAAGGGGAGGGCTGCTGATCATCGATGAGTCCTTGTCACCTGCCGAAGTCAAACCTTGTCATAAACCGTCTTGCCTTTGAGGGAGAAGAGGTCGCGTGATTCCGTGAAGTTCTCGGAGTGGCCTACGAAGAGCATGCCCTTCGGTTTCATGACGCCATGGATGCGTTCCAGCACTTTGCGCTGCGTCGGCGCGTCGAAATAGATCATCACGTTGCGGCAGAACACGATGTCGAACGGATCCCCCAGTTGCCAGCTCGTCTGCATCAGGTTGAAGGGGCGGAACTCGATCATGCGGGCCAGTTCAGGCTTGACACGGATGCTGCCCGAGTTGCCGCCTTTGCCGCGCAGGAAGTAGTTGCGCAAATGTTGTGGCGTCAGGCCACGCGCATTGGCTTCATACACGCCGCGGGAGGCAGTGGCCAGCACATTGGTGTCGATGTCACTGGCGACGATCTTCACAGGGGCATGCAGGCCCATGGTCTCGGCCACCGTCATGGCCAGCGAGTAGGGCTCTTCACCGGTCGAGGCTGCCGCACACCAGATGCGTGTGGCTTGACCATTACGCGCGCGCAGCCATTCCGTCAGCGTGTGGAAGTGATGTTCTTCGCGGAAGAAGGAGGTCAGGTTGGTGGTCAGGCAGTTGACGAACTCCTGCCACTCCTGGGTCGAGGCCGTGCCGCTTTCCAGCCACTTCAGGTAGTTTTCGAACGAGTTGTGACCTGTTTCACGCAATCGGCGCGACAGGCGGCTGTACACCATGGCCTGCTTGCCTTCGTGGAGGCTGATGCCCGCGCGTTCATAGATGAGCGCACGCACCCGGGCGAAGTCCCGAGGGTGGAAGTCGAACTCACGGTCGGTGACCAGGTTCAAGGAGTCGGTGGCTGTGCTCATGTCAGATCACGAAAGGTGAACGCAAGGCCGGTTCGGCCCGCTCTGTCTTATCGTCACGGATGTGGACAAGCTTGAGCGTGCCTTGTGTGGCTGTCGTGCAAACGATGAGATCGTGGGAGATTGCAGGTTTTCTCTGGCCTTGGCCTGTAACAGGACTGCTAGACTAGAGCGCAGTGATTTATTCGCCCGTGTGGAGCCCTGCCATCAATTCGATCGACACCGCGTCCATGGCTTGGAATGACGACGACGCCCTGCTGGGTGGTCTGCGTCTGGACAAGGCTTTGAACCTGCTGGCTCAGGCCGGTTGGGCGACACCGTCTGATCTGGAGCCAGGCACCACCGAATGGCTGCAGGCCGTGATCGACGGCTTGTGCGATGTCTCCAGCCGTGATGCACTCACGGGCTTGGCTAACCGTCGGCAGTTTGAAGGGGCGATCGCCCGAGAGGTCGACCGTGTGGCCCGCAATGGCGAACCGGCCTTGCTGCTGGTGGCCGACATCGATCACTTCAAGAAAGTCAACGACACCTGGGGGCATGCCGCCGGGGACGAGGTCATCAAATCGGTGGCAGCGTGCCTGCAGGATTGTGTGCGACCCATGGACCTGGTCGCCCGTGTGGGCGGCGAGGAATTTGCCATCATCCTGCCCAATTGCCCACCCGCCTTCGGTCAGACCGTGTCCGAGCGCATTCGTCAGAAAGTGGCCGCGCGGCCTGTGGCCATCGTAGGCGGGCAGCAGTTGTCCGTCACGGTCAGCATCGGCGGGGCCTTTGCGCCGCAATGGGTGCGTTCCACGCCCGCCTTCTGGAGCGAACGCGCCGATCAGCAGTTGTACCGGGCCAAGTCCGAGGGGCGTAACCGCACCTGCCTGGACATGCCGCCGCTCACGGTCGTCAGTGCCGAGGAGAAGGGCATGTTGTTTTCAGGCTTCGGGCAATTTGACCCAATTTCGGACTCAGGTGCGGGTGATCTCGTGCCGAAAACCACAGAATGATGGCGTCCATGTCTGCACCAGCAAACTCCACCCCCGCAACCCCGGTCCGGCTCGCCCGCACAGTGGCGATCACCAGCGGCAAGGGCGGCGTGGGCAAGACCTTCTTCAGCGCCAACCTGGCTGCCGCGCTGGCTCGCCAGGGGCTCAAGGTGCTGGTGCTGGACGCCGACCTGGGTCTGGCCAATCTGGACGTCGTGCTCAACCTCTATCCCAAGATCACCTTGCACGATGTGTTCACCGGCAAGGCGCAACTGGAAGAGGCCATCCTGCCTGCACCCGGCGGCTTTTCGGTGCTGCTGGCCGGCTCTGGGCTGGTCGAGTACTCGCGCCTGACGCCGGAAGTGCGTGATCAACTGGTCACCATCTTCGAGGCCGTCAAACCCCGTTTTGACGTGATCCTGATCGACACCGGTGCCGGTATCTCGGATGTGGTGTTGTATGCGGTGTCCATGGCGCATGAGGTCATCGTGCTGGCCACGCCGGAACCGACGTCCATGACCGACGCCTACGCCACCATCAAGGTGCTGGCCACGCAGCAATCGCGCGAGCAGTTGCATCTGGTGGTCAACCAGGTGGGCCGCTCGGGTGATGGCCGCACGATCTGCAACCAGTTGCAGCAGGTGGTCGAACGCTTTGTGCAGAACGCCAATGGTGTGGCACCCAAGCTGAGCTACCTGGGCGACATCCCGCAGGACAACAGCGTGCGAGAAGCCGTGCAAAAGCGCCAACTGGTGCTGGAGTTGCACCCGGGCAGCGCCGCATCGCAAGGCGTGGTGCAGGTGGCCACGCGTTTGCTGGCGCGCAACTGAGCTGTTTGCTGTCGGGCCCGGAAACCAGTCGGGATTGAGCCCTGCATTACAGTGCCGCCATGGCGCAATCTGAAGACCAAGACGACTTGAATGCACCCACGGCCTATGAGCTGCTGGGTGGCGATGCCCGTGTGCGTGCACTCGTGGACCGCTTTTATGACCTGATGGACCTGGAGCCGGGCTATGTGGAGCTGCGTCAGGCGCACGGGCCCTCACTGAACGATGCCCGCGACAAGCTCTACTGGTTCCTCAGTGGCTGGCTGGGCGGCCCCAGCCTCTACATCGAACGTTTCGGGCACCCCAGGCTGCGCGCGCGCCATCTGCCGTTTTCAATCGGCATCAAGGAGCGCGACCAATGGCTGGCCTGCATGATGCAGGCCATGAACGAACTGGAGGTCGAGCCGAATCTGGCAGCTCGTTTGCATCAGGCCTTCTTCCAGACCGCCGACTGGATGCGCAACAAGGGCGTTTGAAGCCGTCTTGTCCGCATGGGCGCCGATGTGGTGCCCATGGCTGTTGATCAGCCGCGGCGTTGGCGGCGCCTGGCCAGCACGATGCCGGCCAGGCCCAGGCCCATGAAGGCCCAGGTCGAGGCTTCCGGCACGGCAGCCGCGATGCGCACGGCGCCCAGGTAGTAGGACGTGGCCCCGCCCAGCAAGGTGAATTCCTTGCCCTTGATGCTCGACAGCAAGGACGTGTCAGCGGCGTTGATCGTGTAGTTGTGCTCGTCCACGATCAGCTGGAGGGTGGGGGCGCTGCCAGGCGCAAAGGCCTGGTGGTTGACGTCAAAGAAGGTGAAGCCCAGTACCTCGACCGGATTGGCGAACAGCAGGGAGAAGCCTTCAGCCTGATCCACGCTGGTATCGCTGCTGATGCCGGCGCCATTCAAGGAAGCTACGCCCAGTCCGGCATAGCTCGGCGTGAGGTTCTGGTACATCACCGGGGTGGCCGCCGTTTCCGAATAGCCATAGCTGGTCACCAGACCGGCTGTGATCGACTGGAAGCCCAGCGTTTCAGCGCAGACTTGGCCGGCGTTTGCGCCAGAGGTACACAGATTGCTGCTGCCTTGTGCGCTGCCCACATTGGTGGGGATGCTGCTGCCGGGCGTGTAAAAACGCAATTCTTCGTACGCGCCGTTGGGTGTGTTCACGATGGCGGAAGTATCTGCGGCATGGGCCAGCGGCCAGGCGCAAACCAGTGCGACCATCATGGCCGAACGTGCGGCGGGGCGGAGTGCGACAGACAAGGTCATGAGCGAAGGTGGCTTTGAGGGCCTGTAGCTTGACGTGATTAATTCACGAGTCTAGCCATCTGCGCATCCTGGGGGAAGCCCTTAGTTGGAGGGCGATGGGCCTGACTTGCCCGGTTGAAGCAGCACGATCAGGGCGCCGATACCGCCTTCATCGGCTCGCGCCTGCACGAAGGCCAGTACGCGGTCGCTTTGAACCAGCCAGCGCTTGACCTTGTCCTTGAGCACGGGCTGGCGCCCCGGCGAGCCGAGCCCCTTGCCATGCACGATGCGCACGCAGCGCAAGCCCTTGAGCTGCGCTTCACGCAGGAAGCCGGAGGTTTGCACGCGGGCTTCGTCCGTGCGCATGCCATGCAGATCCAGTTCGGCCTGCAGCGCCCAGACGCCGCGGCGTAGTTTGCGCACGACATCCACCCCGAGCTCCGGCCGACGCCACGACAGGCTTTCATCCGTCTCCAGCAGGCTTTCCACGTCGAACTCGTCAGACAGCGACTCCTGCAGTACGGCTTTTTCGTCGAGCTGGCGGCTGGCTGGTATCGGTTTGGGTTTGGCGGTCTGATGGGTCACACGGTCAGACGAGGGGAGCGCGTTGACCTGCCCGACAGCCTTCTTGAACAGGGCGCTGTCCGCTTCCTGGCTGCGTTGAGCCGCATCGCGTTTGGCTCGCTCGGCCTTTTCCTTTTCCGCACGCGCAGCCGCCTCTTTGGCAGCATTGTTCAGCGCGCGCTTCAAGTCAGCAAAGTCGCGCAGCGTGGTGTTGGCGGAAGGCTTGTTGGCGTGGCTCACGGGGTGCAAGCCTACATCAATATCAAGACGTTCCTGGCCCCCTTGACCTGTATCAGCAGGCTGCGAAAACCCGCGTTTCGAAATTACATCAAACCACGTTCGGCGAACGAGACGGCGCCGTGGCGGCTCACCACCAGGTGATCCAGCACGCGCACGTCCACCAGTTGCAGGCTGCTCTTGAGCGTTTGCGTGAGCAGTTCGTCTGCACGCGAGGGCTCCAGGGCGCCTGATGGGTGGTTGTGCGCGAGGATCAGGTTCGCCGCATTGAGCTCCAGCGAGCGCTTGACCACTTCGCGGGGGTAGACGCTGGTCTGCGTCAGGGTGCCGCGGAACAGTTCCTCGCAGGCAATCAGTTTTTGCTGCGCGTCGAGAAACAGCACCGCGAAAACCTCATGGGGCAGGGCGCCCAGCCGCATCTGCAGATAGTCCTTGACCAGTTGCGGCGAGGTGAACACGGGTTGTGTGCGCAGGCTGCCCGTCATGCTGCGCCGGGCCATCTCCATGACGGCCAGCAGTTCGGCCCGCTTGGCCGGTCCCAGGCCCTTGACCTTGCTCAGTTGCTGGGGGTGGGCCTGCAGCAGGCCGCTGAGGCCGCCCAGATCCTGCAGCACTTTTTCCGCCAGTTGCAAAACGCCCAGGCCTTTCATGCCCGTGCGCAGCAAAAGGGCCAGCAATTCGGCGTCCGCGAGGGCCGTGGGCCCCATTGAAAGCAGTTTTTCGCGCGGCCGCAGCGCCAAAGGCATGTCTTTCATGGTCTTTCTTTCCCTGGATGTGCTTCTCAATCCTAAAATTGTCGTTTTCTCCAATCCCATCCCCATCCTTCTGAAAGGGGCCCCCTGAAGTGGGCTTTGCGAATCTTTCGCAGGATGTTGTGGACCTGAACATGACCAACGCTGTCCCTACCGTCGCCCCTGGCTCCTTCCTGACACTGCACTACCGCCTGGCCGGGCCGGATGGTGAGGACCTGGTCAACACCTTCAACGACAAGCCTGCCACGCTGTCCGTGGGCTCGGGCGAGATGTCGCCTGCGCTGGAGTTGCGCTTGATCGGCCTGGCCGAAGGCACGCGTACCACCATCGCGCTGGAGCCCGGCGAGGCCTTCGGCCCGCGCAACCCGGAGATGATCCAGAAAGTGGCCATGAGCCTGCTGCGCGAACTGGGCGACCCCGATGAGACCTGGAGCGTGGGCGATGTGGTCCAGTTCCCGACGCCGGATGGGCAGGGTGGGTTTGCCGGTGTCGTGCGCGAGATGGATGAAGGCGGCGAGTGGGCCTTGTTCGATTTCAACCACCCTCTGGCCGGTCAGCCTGTCACCTTCGAGGTGCAGTTGATTGGCGTGCTGTGAGTGCGCATGAGTTCGACCACCATGAGTGAAGTCAAGGATGTCCTGCTGGCCGAGCCACGCGGCTTTTGCGCCGGCGTGGACCGCGCCATTGAAATCGTCGAGCGGGCCCTGGCTCAGTTCGGTGCGCCCATCTACGTGCGCCACGAGATCGTGCACAACACCTATGTGGTCAATGACCTCAAGGCCAAGGGCGCCATCTTCATCGAAGACCTCGCCGAGGTGCCGCCTGGTGCCACGCTGATCTTCAGCGCCCACGGTGTCAGCCAGGATGTGCGTCGTGAAGCCGATGAGCGAGGGTTCACGGTGTTCGACGCGACCTGCCCGCTGGTGACCAAGGTCCACATCGAAGTGGCCAAGTTGCGCCGTGAGGGCTATGAGTTTCTGATGATCGGCCACAAGGGGCATCCTGAGGTCGAAGGCACGATGGGCCAGCTGTCAGATGGCATCTATCTGGTGGAAGACGAGGAAGATGTCTCCCACGTGCAGGTGACGGATCCTTCTCGCCTGGCCGTGGTCACGCAGACCACCTTGTCGGTTGATGATGCCGCCGCGATTCTGGCTGCCATCAAGGTGCGCTTCCCACAGGTTCGCGAGCCCAAACAGCAAGACATCTGCTATGCCACCCAGAACCGGCAGGATGCCGTCAAGCTGATGGCACCTCAGGTGGATGTGGTGATCGTGGTGGGCAGCCCGACCAGCTCCAACAGCAACCGCTTGCGCGAACTGGCCGAGCGCCTGGGCACGCCGGCCTATATGGTCGACAGCCCTGCAGATCTGCAGGAAGCCTGGCTCCATGGCCATGCACGCGTCGGCTTGACCGCTGGCGCATCGGCGCCGGACGTGCTGGTGCAGCAAGTGATCGATCGCCTGCGTGCCTTGGGTGCCGTCTCGGTGCGCCGCATGCAGGGCGTGGAAGAGCATGTGCGCTTCCCACTGCCCAAGGGCCTGGGTGGCACGGGCCTGGATCGGCCCTTGCCTTCCGAACGCACGGGTTCCTGACAGCGCGCATGCTCTGAACGCCTGAATCGCCGGTGGATGCGGCTTGGCCCGCCACCGAACCGTCAACACTGCGCGGTAAGCTACGCAGTCAAGTACATCAAACCTTTCTCTCTACACACCATGCTCGATATCGCCCTGCTGCGCAAAGACCTCGACAGCGTGATCGCTGGCCTGTCCAAGCGCAAGACGCCGCAACCTTTCCTGGACGAAGCCCGCTTTCGCGAGCTGGAGGCCGAGCGCAAGACCATCCAGATGCGCACGGAAGAGTTGCAGTCCCAGCGCAACAGCCTGTCCAAGCAGATCGGCGGGCTCAAGAGCAAGGGTGAAGATACGTCGGCCTTGATGGCGCAGGTGGGAGGCATCGGCGATGAGCTCAAGGCCAGCGCCGAGCGCCTGGACGTCATCCAGATCGAGATGTCCGGCATGTTGCTGGCTGTGCCCAATCTGCCGCACGAGAGCGTGCCGGTGGGTTCGGACGAATCCGGCAATGTGGAAGTGCGCCGCTGGGGCACGCCTCAGACCTATGCCTTCGAGGCCAAGGACCACGTGGACGTGGGGGCCCCGTTGGGCCTGGATTTCGAAACCGGCGCCAAGTTGTCCGGTTCGCGCTTCACCTTCCTGCGTGGCCCGATCGCCCGCTTGCATCGCGCACTGGCCCAGTTCATGCTGGACACGCAGACGCAGGAGCACGGCTACACCGAGTGCTACACGCCATACCTGGTTCAGGCCAAGGCGCTGCAGGGTACGGGGCAGTTGCCCAAGTTCGAGCAGGACCTGTTCCATGTCACCTCGGGTGATGGTGAGGCTTCGGACAGCAAGTGGTACCTGATCCCGACATCAGAGGTGACGCTGACCAACACGGTGGCTGACACCGTGCTGCCGATGGACCAGTTGCCCATCAAGCTCACGGGCCATACGCCTTGCTTCCGCTCGGAAGCAGGCAGCGCCGGGCGCGACACACGCGGCATGATCCGCCAGCATCAGTTCGACAAGGTTGAGATGGTGCAGATCACCACGCCCGAGCAGAGCTACGAAGCGCTCGAGCAGATGGTGGGCCATGCTGAAGCCATCCTGCAGAAGCTGGAGTTGCCTTACCGCGTGATGTCGCTGTGCACGGGTGACATGGGCTTTGGTGCCACCAAGACCTATGACCTGGAAGTGTGGCTGCCTGCCCAGAACACCTACCGTGAAATCAGCTCCTGCTCGAACTGTGAGGCCTTCCAGGCTCGCCGCATGCAGGCGCGCTTCAAGAACGCCCAGGGCAAGAACGAGCTGGTGCACACGCTCAATGGTTCCGGCCTGGCCGTGGGCCGCGCGATGGTGGCCGTGCTGGAAAACCACCAGCAGGCTGACGGATCCGTCAGGATTCCGGCGGCCTTGCGGCCCTACATGGGCGGCCTCGAAGTACTTGCACTTTGATGGTGGTTTCAGGGCTGGAAAACCTGTTATAGTTGCGGGCTACGCCGTTGACCACGAGCGCACCAGTTTAGGAGAGGTGGCAGAGTGGTCGAATGTACCTGACTCGAAATCAGGCGTACGTGAATAACGTACCGTGGGTTCGAATCCCACCCTCTCCGCCAATGACACAGCCCGCTTGCCTTCCCGGCAGCGGGCTTTTGTCTTTTCAAGGTTCACACATCTTTACCCTGGCGCCACAGCCGCTTTACCCCTCGTCCTCATCATGACGTCATGGCCTCACCGAATGGCAAGGCCCGCCAACAACGGAGAAATCGTCATGAATGAGATTCACAGCCCCACTCCCGCAGCCCCAGTCCACTCTTCACAGAAGCGGCGCTGGGCCCTGGGTGCATTGATCGCTGCCACCACGGCCTCCGTGGTCCTGAGCATCAGTGCCTGGGCGGGTGGCGACGAGCCTGCTTCGCGCATGCCGGCGCATCGCATGGGCACGACGGGGGCCGGTGGCGCCGACATGAGCGGGATTCCCTTTGGTGGTCGCCATCTGCAGCGCCTGCTGGACGATGCCAAGGTCTCGGAGGTGCAGCGCACCCAGATCAAGCAATTCGTGGATAAAGCGCAGTCTGACCTGAAGGCGCTGCATGAAGAAGGCAAGAGCCTGCACGAACAGGGCTTGAAACTGTGGGCTGCCCCCAAGATCGATGCGGTTGCGGCGGAAAAGCTGCGCCAGCAGATGCAGGCACATCACGATAAGGTCAGCAAGCGCATGCTGCAAGCCATGCTGGACGTGGGCAATGTGCTCACGCCCGAGCAGCGCACCATTGTGGCCAGGCAGCTGGAAAAGCGGCATGAAGACATGATGCGTCGCGGACATCGCCATGGCGGCCCTGGCAAGCCCGGCGGCGCATCCGAGCGACAACCCGTGGAGCAATGAGCATGGAGCGCGCGACAATGCCGGATATGAGCGAGCACATCCTGCTGATTGACGACGACCTGCGCCTGAGCGCCATGGTCGGTGATTACCTGCGCAGCCATGGCTACCAGGTGTCCAATGCACCGACCCTGGCGGCGGGGCGTGACATGCTCGCGCGCCAGGCCTGCGATGCGCTGGTGCTGGATCTGATGCTGCCCGATGGCGACGGCCTGGACCTGTGCAAGGAACTGCGAGCCGCACCCAAGACGCGCAGCCTGCCCTTGCTCATGCTCAGCGCCAGGGGCGAGCCGACCGACCGCATCGTCGGCCTGGAGATCGGGGCAGATGACTACCTGCCCAAACCCTTCGAGCCACGTGAATTGCTCGCCCGTTTGCGTGCGCTCCTGCGCCGCACCGGGCCGGTGGCCGAAGACGATGACGTATGGCGTTTCGGGCGCCTGGAAATCGACGCTGGCCTGCGCCAGGTGCGCCTGGATGGCAAGGCCTGCGATCTGACGTCCTACCAGTTCGACCTGCTGTCCGTGCTGGCGCAGCACCCCGGTCGCGTGCTCAGTCGAGACCAGATCATGGACTCGCTCAAAGGCCATCCGCTGGAAGCTTTTGACCGCTCCATCGACGTGCACATCTCGCGTATCCGCGCCGCGATCGAGGACGATCCCAAGGAGCCGCGTCGCATTCTGACCGTGCGCGGCGTGGGGTATGTCTTTGCCAAGAAACAGGACGCCGACGTCGATACCCCATGAAGACGCTGGCGCTGCGCATCTACCTGACCGTCGTGATGGTCTTGCTGGTCTTTGCCCTGGTCTCAGGGTGGCTGGCGCAGCACAACATGGAGCACGAACGCACCCAGGTGCAGTCCATGGCGGTATGGCAGGAACGCGCGGCGGCCTGGGGTGAGTTGCTCGAAAACAGCTTGCCAGCAGTGACCGAACCGGAGACTGAGCAGGCTCGCGTGTTTCTGGACTGGGCTGACCGACTGCGTTTGCCAATGGCGCTGGACACCCCCAAGGGGCGCCGTATTGCGACCTCGCCCATTCTGGAGGATCGCCTGGCACGGTGGCCGGAGTCGCGCGAACGCTTGCAGCAAGCGCGCTTGTCAGACGGCCGCGTGCTGTGGATCATGCGCCCCGGTCTGGGTGGGCGCGTGCGTGGAGGTGGGGGCTTCAACGGGCCTCCCTACGCGTTGAGGCCGGGTGCATCGGATGAGCCAGGTGGGCGGCCTGGCGGGCCGGGCGGTGAGAGCGGCCCTGCGGGTTCGCCCATGTCAGAGCGGCCATTTGCACCCATGGGGCCGCATGAACCGCCCATGCCACCGCCCCGGCCACAGGTGCAGCCCTGGTTTGCGCCGTTTGCATGGATGTTGCCCAACTCGCAGGCTCACGGCGTGCCGGCGCTGATTCTCTCGCTGTTCCTGCTGTTCGTGGCGGTGGCAGTGGGTGCCTGGCCTGTCGCCAACAGGTTGACCCGGCGTTTGCAGGCTTTGCGCAATGGTGTGGAGGCTTTTGGATCTGGTCAACTGGCCCATCGGGTTGCGGTGGAAGGCAAGGATGAAGTGGCTGCGCTGGCCGGCAGCTTCAATGAGGCCGCTCAGCGCATTGAAGACCTGATCACCTCCAATCGCAATCTGCTGGCGAACGCGAGCCATGAACTGCGCTCGCCACTGGCTCGCTTGAAGATGGCCGTGTCCATCATGGGCGACATGCCGCCAGAGCGCGCCGCCCAGCTCAAGGAGGAGATCCATCAGGACATCCGCGAGCTGGATGCCCTGGTCGAGGAGGTGTTGCTGGCCAGCCGGCTGGACGCCCGCCCGCAGATCGAACGCGGTCCGGTGGATCTGCTGGGACTGGTGACGGAAGAGGCCTTGCGGGTAGACGCAGAGGTGCTGGCCGACGACAGTGCGCAGAAACAGGAGCCCTACCAGGGCGATGACCGTCTGTTGCGACGTGCCGTGCGCAACCTGCTGGAGAACGCGCGCCGCTATGGCGGGGCACAGATCCAGTTGGAACTGGCCTATGGCGCCAAGGACATCGAGATCCGCGTGTGTGATCGTGGGCCAGGCGTGCCTGATGAGCAACGGGACCGCATCTTCGAGCCCTTCTACCGCCTGCCTGGTCATGCCGAGCATGCCGGTGGCGTGGGCCTGGGGCTGAGCCTGGTTCGCCAGATTGCCCAGCGGCATGGCGGTCAGGTGCGGTGCGAAGCCCGTGAGGGCGGGGGCAGCCGATTCATCATCACGCTGCCCGCCGCGGGTGGCCGTTGACGGCCACCCTGGGCGGCGCTCAGGCCTGGACGCTGGCGCGACCGATGCTGTCGTAGCTCAGGCCGGCCTGCTTGACCAGCGCGGGCTCGTACAGATTGCGGCCGTCGAAAATGACCGGCGTCTTCAGGCTGGACTTGATCTTCTCGAAGTCAGGGCTGCGGAATTCCTTCCACTCCGTGACGATGATCAGCGCGTCGGCGCCTTGCAGTGCAGCATTCGGGCTGTCGGCGTACTTCAGGCGAGGCTCGTCGCCAAAGATGCGCTTGGCTTCCGGCATGGCCACAGGGTCATAGACCGTGACGGTGGCGCCGCGCTGGAACAGTTCGGCCAGCACCACACGGCTGGTGGCTTCACGCATGTCGTCCGTGTTGGGCTTGAAGGCCAGGCCCCAGACAGCAAAGTGCTTGCCCGTCAGATCGGCACCAAAGCGCTTGACGACCTTGTTGACCAGCACGGTCTTCTGGCGCTCGTTGGCGTCTTCCACAGCCTTGAGGACCAGCAGTTCCTGGTCTTCGCCGCTGGCAGTCTTGATCAGGGCCTTCACATCCTTGGGGAAGCAGCTGCCACCGTAGCCGCAGCCCGCGTACAGGAAGTGCGTGCCGATGCGCTGGTCGGAGCCAATCCCCAGGCGAACCTGTTCGATGTCTGCGCCCATCTTCTCGGCCAGCAAGGCCAGCTCGTTCATGAAGCTGATGCGGGTGGCCAGCATGGCGTTGGCAGCGTACTTGGTCAGCTCGGCACTGCGCACGTCCATCACGATCAGGCGTTCGTGGTTGCGGTTGAAGGGGGCGTAGAGCGCGCGCATCAGCAAAATGGCCTGCTCGTCATCGGCGCCCACCACGATGCGGTCCGGACGCATGAAGTCGTCCACGGCCGCGCCTTCCTTGAGGAACTCGGGGTTGGAGACGACGGCGTACTGCACGTCGCTGCCACGCTTGGCCAGCTCGTCGGCCACAGCGGCACGCACCTTGTCGGCGGTACCCACGGGCACGGTGGACTTATCGACGATGACCTTGTAGTCGGTCATCAGGCGGCCGATGTTGCGGGCGGCTGCCAGCACGTATTGCAGGTCGGCGGACCCGTCCTCATCGGGGGGCGTGCCCACGGCGATGAACTGGATGGTGCCGTGCGCCACGGCGCGGGCGATGTCGGTCGTGAACGAGAGCCTGCCTGCCTTGACGTTGCGCTCGACCACCTTGTCCAGGCCGGGCTCGTGGATGGGGATCCCACCCTCCTCCAGAATCCGGATCTTGTTGGGGTCGACGTCCAGGCAGAGCACATCGTTGCCCATTTCGGCCAGACATGCGCCTGTCACCAGGCCCACATAGCCGGTGCCAACAACTGATACTTTCATGGTGTGAGGCTGTTTGTTGTGAAATCAGTCGGATTTTGACAGACGCAGACGGATTTCGGTCGTTGATATTAGGCCATGAACCCGATGTCCTTGAATGAGGCATCGAAGTTGCCTATGTTGGGGGCCAAGGGGTTGCCAGAAGACGTGCCGCTTAACTCGTCGTCCGAGAGTCCCATCCATTTGCCGAGGGTGTAGACCACCTGGTCGACAGATATCTCGGGCAGGAGTACGCCACCTCTGAGCAGTTGATCGCTGAAAAACTCGCCGTCACCGTCAAAGGCCCTGAATTGCGGATATCGCCCATAGACCTCGCCACCTTTGACGGCGCCACCAATGACGAAATGATGCCCCCCCCAGCCGTGGTCACAGCCGTCGCCATTGTTGACCAGAGCTCTGCCGAACTCGGATGCCGTGAAGGTGGTGACTTGCGAGCGCATGTCGCCGCCCGGCATCTGGGTCAGACACTTCTGGAAGTAGTCGACCGCATGGTCGAGTTTGGCCATGAGGTTGCCGTGCTGACGCAGCAAATCGCTGTGGGTGTCAAACCCGCCTAGCGACACCATGAATACCTGTCTCTTGGCCCCGATGCCACTGCCGCTGCGTGCAGAGATCATCCGGGCGACCAGTTGCAGTTGAAGCGCCAACGAGTTGAACTGGTTGCTGCCATCGTTGGGGTTGGTGTAGCGCAGCAAGGGGTCTGCTTGAGACGTGCTGCCGGGCGTCCCCCAGGGCAAGAGGGAGGCGGCGGGCAGGTTTTGCTTGAGCGCGGATTCGCTGTCCAGGGCGCGACTGACGACCCGTTGGTAGTCGCCAGTGATCAAGTCAGCGGTGTAGTTGGTGGATGCCGCGCTACGTACAGCCCTGTAGATCGCATCACTGCCAAAGGTTTGACCGTTGCCGCCCGCCATGAGCTGAAAACCGCTGGATCCCAACATATAGGGCATGGTGGTTTGCCCATTGAGCCACACGGCATTGTTGTCAACGCCAATCGCGCTGAAGGTCTTGTTGGTATTGAGGCTCGACAGGCGGTCCATCAGCAGCCCGCCCCAGCCACCCAGCCCCCCCTCTGGCTCGAAGGACTGCCAGGTGGCGGTCTGATCGTTGTGGGAGTACAGCTTGCGCGGCAGCGGGAACGAGTCGTCCAGCAGGTCAATCTTGGTGGTGGGCTGCACAAGCGGCCCCACATTGGCCACGATGGCGGCGGAAGATTGGTTGTAGAGCGCCTGAATGCGTTTGAGTTGCGGGTGCAGCGCGAAGCTGCGTCCAGTATTGAGGTTCAGGCTGTTGCGATGGTTGATGTTCAGCAGGCTGGCCTTGTTGAGCGCGATGGACACAACATTGTCAGGTGCGACGATGCCGGCAACTTGCGCCATCACGGCTGGGTCGCGGGAGGCGCTGTAGCAGCGCCATGAAATCTCATCGACGGGAATGACTGTGTTGTGTGCATCGTTGCCTCCAGCCAGGAAGATGCATACCAGCGCTTTGTAATCGGCGTTGCTGGATTGGGCCGACGCGTTCTGAATCGCAGCCAGATTGGTCAGCCAGGCGCCGCAAGCACCCATGGCGCCCAGTGAGGATGTGTGGCGCAGAAATTGTCGGCGGTTGATCGGTTTCATCTGCATCTCACTTGATCATCAGGAACTCAGGTGACACCGCCACCATGGCGATGGCCGTCCAGACGCGCTTGTCCAGCGCGCTGTTGATGGCTTGTCCGTTGGTCGGCGTGCCATCAGGTTGCGGCACGGGTACTGTGTCGAGTGCACTGATGACGTTCTGCCGGAGCCCATCGCTGATGGTGCCGCCCAGGAGTCGATCTGCCACGTGTTGAGCCAATGTGCCAGCGTCGTGCGCCATGGCCCGCTGCTCGATGAGTTGCAGTGTGACATTGCGTTGCGGGATGGTTTCCAGTTGGCAAGTCACGGCGGCATCCTGCAGCGCCTTGTTGGCAGCCACCTTGCTGTCCAGGGATAGGATGTATTGCTGGACTTGAGGCGTGAATGCGCCGCAGCGGCCATCGGTGTCTGCCACGCTGCTGGGGCCGATGCCGTTGGCAAGCAGATCCAGTACCGCGTTGACGTAACCGGTCACCGTGGTTTCGTTGGTAATCTGCAGTTCAGGGGCGACCAGACCTGCACTGCCCAGCTGGCTTTGAGGGGGAACGTAACCAGGCCTGAAGAAGTTGAAAACCGATGGGGCATAAAGGGGTGTTTGGCCCCAGGAGTTGGCATCGCTTGTGTTCCCGATCGACACGTATGGGATTCTTGTCGTGCCTGCGGTGTCCAGCAAAGATGAGGAGACGGACAGGGTCGGACTTGAGAGATTGAATGCCCTTAGCAGGCTGGTCAGTCGAAGTATGGGTTCACGCAACTTGCCCTGCTTGGGATTGATCAACGCATCCTGACTGCGGGCTTCCTGGTCGAGCAGGATCGCTTTGACGACATCTTTGATGTTGCCGCCCGTGTTCAAGAACCGTTGCGCAACACGGGCCACGTAATCGGGCGAAGGGTTGCTGGTCACCAATCGCTGTATCAACTGTCGACAAATGAACGGCGCGGTGTTTGGATGGGACGCCAGTCTGTCCAGGGCTTTGGTCAGGCTGTCCTGAGGGTCGGGCGGATCCTGGGCCGGGATCGTGATGCCCAGGAAACTTTTTTCCGAGGTGGAGTGATAGGCAGGAAACGCCATCATGGGGTGATAGCCCGCTTCCGGGTCCTTGCAGGCCGGGGCGTCCATGATGCACAGGCTGTCGGCTATCCCAGCGTAGGCCGCCCCTCTGTAGTCAGACCAGCCTGTAAAAACTTTGGCGAGTCCTTTGATGTCGTTGCTGGCGTAGGTTTCGATTGGTTTGCCTCGGGCGTCCAACTTGTTGGATCCATCCAGGTTGAGTTCGTACAGCCCGATGGAGAACAGCTGCATGACCTCTCGAGCGTAGTTCTCGTCCGGGAAGTGTCCAAGCGTTGGTGCCTCTTTGGTATTGCCTCGGTAGGTGAGGTAGTGCCCCATGGCGGGGCTCTTGGTCACCGCTTCCAGCAGCTCACGGTAGGAGCCGTTGAGGTTGGCATCCAGCATGTCCATGTAGCCGGCAACCTTGTTTGGCGCGCGAACGGCAAGGCCCTCATCGTTCAGGGAGATCACGAAAATTTCGGATAAGGTAAAAGCCAACCTGGCTCGCAATTGGGCGTTGTCGAGCAAGGCGCGCGTGTAGAAAGCCTCGATGATTTGCGCCGGTCCTGCTTGCGCTGTGGCCGTGCCGGGGTTGTCGGCCTTGATCTCCGCATTCCTGCGGGTCATGAACTCCCGGAATGTGAAGCCAGGCTGAAGCGCGAATTGCTCGTCAATCCACGCCTCGTAGCCGATCGACATCAGGCGGTTGATGTTGATTTCATCCGGGCCAAAGGTGGCTTGGGCGAGGAAACGGGTGGCTTGCGCCCGATCCTGTGGTTTGTCGCTGCTTGTGTCTGGTACGCAGCCCACCACGAAGATCGCCAAGGTGTTGCACAGCAAGAGTGTCGCCCACCGCCAGATACCGTTCATGCTTGCCCTCACTCGTATCGATTGCCATTAATCGTAGGCTGGAGCCTGAGTCTGGGGCTTGGCTTTTGTTGCTTGATGTAACGATGTGAGGGCTACTCCGCCCCCTAGGACAAGGGGGCGGTGGTCATTTTGAGGCGATGGTCGCCCGGTGCTAACCCTTGAAGTAGGCTTGGTGCCACGATGTGAAATGGTTGATGCCCGTGGCCAGATCAGTGTGGCCGCGCGTTCCCGTCCATTCGGCCAGGGCATCCACATTGGCATAGGTGGCGGCCACATCGCCTGGGGCCATGGGCTGCAGATCCAGCCTGGCCTTGCAGCCCAACGCGCGCTCCAGGGTCTGGATGAAATCCATCAAGGCAATGGGTTCGCTGTTGCCGATGTTGAAAACCCGGTAGGGCGCCCAGGAGGAGGCCGCGCTGGGGTTCTCGCGGTCGAAGTCTGGTTGCGACTGCGGGGGGCGATCCAGGGTGGCGATCACCCCTTTGACGATGTCGTCGATGTAGGTGAAGTCGCGTTGCATCTGGCCGTGGTTGAACACCTTGATGGGCTCACCAGCCAGGATGGCTCGTGTGAACAGCATGGGAGCCATGTCAGGGCGGCCCCATGGGCCATACACCGTGAAGAACCGCAGGCCGGTGGTGGGCAAACCGTAAAGATGGCTGTAGGTGTGCGCCATCAGCTCGTTGGCCTTCTTGGTGGCCGCGTACAGGCTCACGGGGTGGTCGACCGCGTCCTGCTCGGAAAAGGGCATGCGCACATTGCCTCCGTATACGCTGGAACTGCTGGCATAAACCAGGTGGCCTGTTTGATGGTGGCGGCAGGCTTCCAACACGTTGACGAAGCCAGCGAGGTTGGATTGCACGTACGCGTGGGGGTTCTCCAGTGAATAACGAACCCCGGCCTGGGCAGCCAGGTGCACCACTCCATCGAACTGCTCCTGGTCGAACAGGTTTTGCAGGGCCGCGTTATCGACGATGTCCAGCAACTCGAACCGGAAAGGCGCGCCGGGGCGCTGCGATGCAATATGGGCGATCCGGTCTCTTTTCAGTTGCGGATCGTAGTAGTCATTGAGGTTGTCGATGCCGATGACGGTGTCGCCGCGCTGGAGCAGCGACAGGCATACGTGCATGCCAATGAATCCGGCCGCGCCGGTAACCAGTACTTTGCTCATGGCGAGATTGTCGGGCATTCAGTCTGGCGTGTTGTCGCCTTGCAGGTGCCATATCCAGGGCGGGGGTCTGCATAATGCATGGTTTGATGCACATGGTCCGAGCACGGAGCAACCCAATATGATTCTGATTACAGGCGGCGCCGGTTTCATCGGTGGCAACTTTGTTCACCATTGGTTCGAGCGGCAGACCAGCTTGGGACTGAACGCGCTGGAGCCTGTTGTCGTATTCGACAAACTAACTTACGCCGGCAATCCGAACACGATTGCCGATCACCTGAAATCCGGTCGCGCCACCTTGCTTCAAGCCGATATTGCCGACCGTGAAGCCGTAAGGCAGGCCATGAGTCAGTATCGCCCGCGCGCCATCTTGCACTTCGCCGCAGAAAGCCATGTGGATCGCTCCATTCATGGGCCGGGTGAGTTCATTCAGACGAATATGGTGGGGACGTTCAGTCTGCTGGAAGAAACCCGCCAGTATTGGGGGCAGATGGCCGAAGCGGAGAAAGCGGCTTTCCGTTTCCTGCATGTCTCAACTGACGAGGTTTACGGATCGCTGTCTGATACCGACCCTGCGTTCTCCGAAACCACGCCCTACGCGCCCAACAGCCCTTACTCGGCCAGCAAGGCTGGAAGCGACCACCTGGTGCGTGCCTATCACCATACCTATGGCCTGCCCACGCTGACCACCAATTGCAGCAACAACTACGGCCCTTATCACTTCCCTGAGAAGTTGATCCCGCTGATGATCCTCAATGCACTGGAAGGCAAGCCTCTGCCGGTGTATGGCGATGGCCTCAACATCCGCGACTGGCTGTACGTGCGCGATCACTGTGAAGCCATCTGCAAGGTACTGGAAAAGGGCCGCACGGGTGAAACCTACAACGTGGGTGGCATCAACGAGATCAAGAACATCGATGTGGTGACCACGATCTGCCGCAAGCTCGATGAACTGCGCCCGCGCGCCGATGGCAGCCCATACGAAAGCCTCATTACCTACGTGAAGGACCGTCCGGGCCACGATCGCCGCTACGCCATCGATCCGCGCAAGATTCAAAGCGAGATCGGCTGGGCACCGGCCGAGACTTTCGAGTCCGGCATCAACAAGACCGTGAACTGGTACTTGGAGAACAACGCCTGGATCGACACCGTGCGTTCGGGCTCCTACCGCGACTGGATCGCACAGAACTACGCGGGGCGTTGATGAAGATCCTTCTTCTAGGCAAAGGTGGCCAGGTTGGTTGGGAGTTGCAGCGAGCCCTGGTGCCGCTGGGGCATCTCGACGCGTTCGATCATGACTCCCTGGGGCCTGCTGCCGCGCCGCATCTGCGCGCCAATTTCGCGAAGCCGGATGATCTGGTCGAGCTGATTTGCCTGCTTCAGCCCGATGTGATTGTCAATGCTGCCGCTCACACGGCGGTGGACAAAGCCGAGAGCGAGCCCGAACTGGCGCGCCTGCTGAATGCCACCACGCCAGGTGTCATCGCGGGCGAAGCCGCCCGTCTGGGCGCGCTGTTGGTGCACTACAGCACCGACTATGTGTTCGATGGCAGCGGCGATGCACCGCGAGCCGAGGATGCCGCAACGGGGCCACTGAGCGTCTACGGGCAGACCAAACTCGAGGGCGAACAGCTCATCCAGGCCAGCGGTTGCCGCCACCTGATCTTGCGTACCAGCTGGGTGTACGCAGCGCGAGGTGGTAACTTTGCCAAGACCATGTTGCGTCTGGCCACCGAGCGTGATGAGCTGAAAGTGATCAACGATCAGATCGGTGCGCCAACCGGCGCAGATCTGCTGGCCGACGTCACCGCGCATGCCATCATGGCTGTGCGCCGTCAGCCTGAACTGGCCGGGCTCTACCACCTCGTTGCGAGTGGCCAGACCAACTGGCACGATTACGCCCGTTTCGTGATTGAATGGGCTCGCGCCAAGGGCGTGCCCTTGAAGATTGCCCCGGATGCCGTGCTGGCCACCTCCACAAGCGCCTATCCGACGCCGGCCAGACGACCGTTGAACTCGCGTCTGGACACGAGCAAGATCCAACATGCACTGGGCCTGACCTTGCCGCACTGGCAGCAGGGGGTGGTGCGCATGCTGACCGAAATCATTGAAAGGTGAACCCATGACCTCCCGCAATGCACGCAAGGGCATCATCCTGGCAGGTGGCTCCGGCACGCGGCTTCACCCGGCCACGCTGGCCATCAGCAAGCAATTGCTGCCTGTGTACGACAAGCCCATGGTCTATTACCCGCTCAGCACTCTGATGCTGGCCGGCATCCGCGACATTCTGCTGATCAGCACGCCGCAAGATACACCTCGTTTCGAAGCTCTCCTGGGCGATGGCAGCCAGTGGGGTCTGAACATGAGCTATTGCGTGCAACCCAGCCCGGACGGTCTGGCGCAGGCATTCATCCTGGGGCGCGACTTCGTGGGCAACAACCCCAGCGCACTCGTGCTGGGTGATAACATCTACTACGGCCACGATCTGCAGCGCCTGCTCAACAGTGCTGCCAGCCGCGATGAGGGCGCTAGTGTGTTCGCCTATCATGTCAACGATCCAGAACGTTACGGTGTAGTGGACTTCAACGAGAAGTACCAAGCCTTGAGCATCGAAGAAAAGCCCAAGGCGCCGAAGAGCAACTATGCGGTCACGGGCCTGTATTTCTATGACAAGCAGGTTTGCGACATCGCCGCCGATATCAAGCCCAGCCCGCGTGGCGAACTGGAGATCACCGACGTCAATGCGCGTTACCTGGCGCAAGGCCAATTGAACGTCGAGATCATGGGGCGAGGCTTTGCCTGGCTCGACACCGGCACGCACGACAGCCTGCTGGATGCCGGGCAGTTCATCGCCACGCTGGAGAAGCGCCAGGGGCTGAAGGTGGCATGCCCTGAGGAGATTGCCTTCCGTTCAGGCTGGATCACAGCCGAGCAAGTGCAGAAGCTGGCTCAGCCCATGCTCAAGAACGGCTACGGGCAATATCTGCTCAAGGTCATCAACGACAAGATTTATTGACTCCCATGAAGCTCATTCCTACCCGTATCCCTGAGGTTGTGATCATCGAGCCGGCCGTGTTCGGCGACGATCGGGGTTGGTTCATGGAGAGTTTCAATCGGCTTCGTTTCGAGACCGAGTTGATCAGTCTGGGCTTGCCCGTGCCGCGCCCCTTCGTGCAGGACAACCATTCCTGCAGCAAGGCTGGCGTGCTGCGTGGCCTGCACTTCCAGTTGCCTCCGCATGCCCAGGGCAAATTGGTGCGTGTGGTCAAGGGGGCTGCGTTCGATGTGGCTGTGGACATTCGCAAGGGATCGGCCACATTCGGTCAGTGGGCTGGCGTTGAGCTCACGGCAGAGAACAAGCGCCAGTTGTGGGTGCCCGAGGGCTTCGCGCATGGGTTCCTGACTTTGCAGGACGAAACCCACTTCCTCTACAAGACCACCGACTTCTATGCCAAGGACTGCGAGCGCGCGATCCGTTGGAATGATCCCGACATTGGCATCGAATGGCCCCTCCACGGCTTGGAGGTAACCCTTGCCCCCAAGGATGCCCAGGCTCCCTATTTGAGGGATTCTGACCGGTGCTGAGTGAAACCCAGATGGTGCGTCTATAACGGGCATAGATAATCCCGGGATGGTCCAAAACGCACTTGATCCCGTGGCCGCTGTTGCCGTGCCACTGTGGCGCCGTGTCCTGACTTATGGTTTGCTGGTTGCCTTTGCAGTCTGGTGCGTGGTCGGGTTCCGACGAGACATCGCACAGATTGATCTGGCACCGCTGGCGTCGGGCTGGATGGCCATTGCGGCTGCCACGGTCTTGTCGCTGTGGAACTACGCCTTGCGGGTCGTTCGCTGGCGCCTGTATCTGAATCGACTGGGGCATGTGCTGCCGTGGCGCTTTGTGGCGCTGACCTTCATGTCCGGGTTCGCTTTCACCCTGTCGCCTGGCAAGCTGGGGGAAATGGTGCGCGGGCGCTACTACCAGCCCAAGGGCATTTCCATGACGCAGGTGACGGGTGCGTTCTTTGTGGAGCGCCTGCTGGACCTTCTGGCCATGATCGTGCTGGCGTCGGCGGTGCTGGCCGAGTTGCAGTCTTATCAGTCCTTCCTCTGGTTGGCGCTGGCCTTGGTGGCCAGTCTGCTGGCTGCGGTGGCCCTGGTGCCCTGGCCGTTGGTTGTTGGGCGGCTGGATCAGCGACCTCATGGCGCGCTCGTGAAAGCGATCCGGACAGTGGCCAACATGTTGGCCAACGCCAAGCAGTTCCTCTCGCCTGGCATCCTGGCCAGCGGCCTGATGCTGGGGCTCCTGGCCTGGGGGGCCGAGGCGGTCGGGCTCAAGTTGCTGGCCGATGCCGTAGCGCCCGATCGAATTTCCTTGCTCGGTGCCGTGGGGGCTTATTCCATTGCCATCATCGTGGGAGCGCTGTCTTTTCTGCCTGGCGGATTGGGCAGTACCGAGACTGTGATGACGGCCTTGCTGGTAGCGCACGGGTACTCGCTGGCCCAGGCGATCCTTCTGACGCTTGTCTGTCGTTTGCTGACGCTGTGGCTGGCCGTGCTCATTGGGTGGATCTGTGTGTGGTGCTTGCGTGATCCCGGAAATCTGTGACGAGTTCTTCTATGACCAAAGCGGTTCCCTTGTGCGTCGATCTGGATGGCACGCTGATTCACAGCGATCTCCTGCTCGAGTCCTTCCTGTTGCTGATCAAGCGCAATCCTCTGTACCTGCTGCTGGTGCCGTTCTGGCTGATGCAGGGCAAGGCCAGACTCAAGCAGCAAATCGCCAGCCGTGTGCAACTGGAAGGCAGCGCCTTGCCCTACACCAAGCCCTTGCTGGACTGGCTGCGCAGCCAGAAGGAGCAGGGCCGGGCGGTGTGGTTGTGCACGGCCTCTGACAGCCGACTGGCTCAGGCCGTGGCCGATCACGTCGGGTTCTTCGATGGCGTGATGGCCAGCGATGGTCAGTTGAACCTGTCTGGCAGCAACAAGGCAGCCGAGCTGGTCAAGCGCTTCGGTGAAAAGGGCTTTGACTATTGCGGCAACGAAAAGGTGGATCTGGCAGTGTGGCGCCATGCGCGCGCCGCGATCGTCGTGAATGCGGGTACGGCGCTGGTCACTGCCGCAGGCGAAGTGACCACGGTCGAGCACGCCATTGCGCCCATGCCAGGAGGCTTGAAGGTCATTCTCAAAGCGCTGCGCGTGCACCAGTGGGCCAAGAATGCCTTGATCTTTGTACCGGTTGCTGCCGCGCATCAGCTGGCTGAGGGGCAGGCCTTGGTCAACAGCCTGCTGGCCTTCCTGGCCTTCAGCCTGTGCGCCTCTTCCGTGTACCTGCTCAATGACATGCTGGATCTGGCTGCAGACCGTCAACATCACAGCAAGTGCAAGCGCCCGTTTGCGGCCGGGCAACTCAGTTTGTTGTTTGGCCTGGTGGCGGCGCCTGCGCTGCTGCTGGTGGCCATCGGCTTGGCCTGCTTGCTGCCTGTGAAGTTCATGCTGGTGCTGGCAGCCTATTACGTGGCCACATTGGCCTATTCGTTTGGCCTCAAGCAACTGGTGATGATTGACGTGCTGGCGCTGGCTGGCCTGTACACGGTTCGGATCGTGGCGGGTGCGGCAGCCACAGGCATCGCCTTGTCCTTCTGGCTGCTGATGTTCGCGATCTTCATTTTCCTGAGCCTGGCCATTGTCAAGCGCTATGCGGAGTTGTATGTCATGCGTCAGCAAGGCAAGCTTAAAGCCAAGGGGCGCGGCTATCAGGTGGAAGATCTGGCCTTGCTGCAAAGCCTGGGTGGTGCTTCTGGCTACCTCAGCATCCTGGTGCTGGCGCTGTACGTTAACTCGCCCGATATCAGCGTGCTGTACAAGCACCCCAAGATGGCGTGGGCGCTGGTGCCGGTGATGCTGTACTGGATCAGCCGCATCTGGATGCAGACACACCGTGGCCAGATGCATGACGATCCGTTGGTCTATGCCTTGAAGGACAAGGTCAGCCTTCTGACTGGTCTGGTGGCGGCAGCAGTGCTGTGGCTGGCCGTCTGATCGAACTGTCATGAACACGCAGACCGTAGTCTCCTGGGGCCGTGTGCTGCGTGAGCCGCATCTCATGCTCGGGTTGAGCAGTCGCCATCAGGCCCTGCCCATTCCGGCGGACGGTCAGTCCGTGTTGCCCTTCGGCCATGGCCGCAGCTACGGTGACAGCAACCTCAACCCCGGTGGCGCCTTGCTGCTGGCTGGGCAACTGGATCGCTTCATTCACTTTGATCCGGCCACGGGTTTGTTGCGGTGCGAAGCCGGGGTGCTGCTGTCGACCATCATTCAGCTGGTCTTGCCGCAAGGCTGGTTCCTGCCGGTCACACCCGGCACACAGTTCGTGACGGTAGGGGGTGCCATGGCCAACGATGTGCATGGCAAGAACCACCATGTGGCCGGCTCGTTTGGCAACCATGTGCTGCAGTTTGAGTTGCTGCGCTCTGATGGCACGCGCATGGTGTGCAGCCCCCAGGAAAACGCCGACTGGTATGCGGCCACGATCGGGGGGCTGGGTTTGACTGGCTTGATCACCTGGGCCGAGATCCAGCTCAAGCGTGTGGCCAATCCTTTTCTGGATACCGAGTCCATCCGTTTTCGCAGCCTCGAAGAGTTCTTCGAGCTGAGCACGGCGTCAGAGCGTGATTTCGAATACACGGTGTCGTGGATCGATTGCGCTGTCACTGGCAAGCGTCTGGGCCGGGGACTGTTCAACCGGGGCAACCATGCGCCGGCCGTGCTGGATACGCGTCTTTTGCCGCCTGGCTTGCCCAATGGCGTGGCCGAGCCCTGCTTGCGCGTGCCACTGACGCCGCCCATCTCTCTGATCAACACCTTGTCATTGAAGTCCTTCAATACGCTGTACTTCAACAAGCAGCGTGAGGACGTGGTGCGCAGCCTGCAACACTACCGGCCGTTCTTCTATCCGCTGGACGCCTTGCGCGAGTGGAACCGCATCTACGGCCCCAAGGGCTTTTATCAGTACCAGTGCGTGGTACCACCCGAGCGAGCGCTGCCCGCCACACGGCAACTGCTGGAGACCATTGCAGCCAGCGGCATGGGCTCCTTCCTGGCGGTGCTCAAACAGTTCGGGCAGCCGGCATCACGTGGCATGTTGTCCTTCCCCGAGCCTGGCATCACCCTGGCGCTGGACTTCCCCAATCAGGGGCCGCGCCTGTTCAAGCTGTTCGATCAGCTTGACCGCATCGTGCTGGACGCAGGTGGTCGCCTGTACCCGGCCAAGGACGGGCGCATGGGCGCCACCATCTTCAAGGCCGGTTATCCACGCTGGTCGGAATTCAAATCGTATGTCGACCCGCGCTTCAGCTCCGGTATGTGGCGGCGGGTCATGGAGCAATCATGAGAAAAATCCTCATCGTGGGGGCCACCTCGGCCATGGCTGAAGCCTGTGCACGCCTGTGGGCGCAACGTGGCGATCAGCTGTTCCTGGCTGCGCGCAATGACAAACAGCTGAAGTCGATTGCCGATGACCTGAAGACGCGGGGCGCGCAGCGCGTGGGCACCAAGGTGTTTGATGCCACCGACTTTGCACAACATGCCGCCTTGCTGGCCGATGCCACGCGCTTCATGGACGGGCTCGACACCGTGCTGATCGCGCACGGCACGCTGTCCGACCAGGAACGGGCCCAAACCGATGTGGCCTACGCCTTGGGTGAAATTGCCACCAATGGCACCTCCGTGGTGGCCTTGATGTCGATCGCGGGTGAGCAACTGGCAGCACAAGGGCGTGGTGCCATCGCTGTGATCTCTTCCGTGGCTGGTGATCGTGGCCGCCAGAGCAACTACGTGTACGGCAGTGCCAAGGCACTCGTCAGCGCATTCGCCTCAGGCCTGCGCCAGCGCCTGGCCAAGAACGGCGTGCACGTGGTCACCATCAAGCCTGGCTTTGTGGACACCCCCATGACGGCCCACCTCAAGAAGGGCGCCCTGTGGGCCAAGCCCGATCAGGTGGCGCGTGATATCAGCCAGGCGATCGACAAGGGTCGTGCGGTGGTCTATACGCCAGGGTTCTGGCGTTTCATCATGCTGATCATCAAGCACATTCCAGAATTTGTGTTCGTCAAGATTTCGCTTTGAGGTGCACCCTTAAGCCTGAACTTGCCTGGCAATCTCGGTGTACAAAGGGATGCCAAACAGGATGTTCAAGGGAAAGGTGACGCCCAAGGACAGGCCGAAGTACAGCGAGGGGTTGGCCTCCGGGATGGCGTAGCGCAGCGCAGCCGGCACCACGATGTAGGAGGCGCTGGCCGACAGCACCATCAGCAGTGCAGCGTCGGCGACGGGGAGCTGCAGCAGCGCGGACACCCCCAGCGCGATGGCGGCATGGCACAGTGGCCCCAGCACCGCGTAAGCCATCAGCAAGGGTGATTTGTCCTTGATGCTGCCGATATTGCGGGCCACCAGCAGGCCCATGTTCAGCAGGAAGAAGGCCAGCATGCCCTTGAACAGATCGATGGAAAATGGCGCCATCATGGCCTTGCCGGTATCGCCACTGAGGTAGCCGATCACCATCGAACCCATGAGCAGCAAGAGCGCACCGTCCGTGAAGGATTCGTGCAGGATCTTGCCCATGGATGTTCCTGTGCCGGGGGCGCCAGTCGCTTGCCTCACGTTATTGGCCAGCACCACGCTCACGATGATGGCGGGAGACTCCATGAGCACCAAGGCCACGGTCATGTGCCCGCCTGGGCTCAGTTGCTGTGTTTCGAGGTACTGCATGGCGGTCACGAAGGTCACCGCGCTGACCGAGCCGTAACACGCAGAGATGGCCACGGCGTCAAACGGACGGACCAGCTTCTTGAGCAGTTGATACCCGATGACCGGAACGAGGAAGGCCATCAGCATCGCCGCCAACAAGGCGATGGCGACCTCGGCATTCAGGCCGGTATGCGCGAGTGCGAAGCCCCCTTTGAGGCCCAGGGCCATCAAGAGGTACAGCGACAGGAATTTGGAGATCGCGGGGGGAATCTCCAGATTGGACTTGAGCGCGCCCGCCACCACGCCAAACACGAAAAACAGGATGGCCGGGTCGAGCAGGTTATGCATGGGTGTACTCCTTGGTGCGCCCATGCTAGGGATAGTCATCAATCAAGTAAAATCGATTCTTGTCTATCAATACATAGATATAAATCTATGAATGTCACCTTCCGGCAGCTTCGGCTGTTCCTGGCGCTGGCCGATACGGGCAGCGTCAGTCGTGCGGCCCGCGAATGCCATGTCACTCAGCCCACCGCCTCCATGCAGCTGAAGGAGGTGACCGATGCCGTGGGGGTACCGCTTTACGAGGTGATTTCCAAACGGGTGCACCTGACCGATGCGGGTCGGGATCTGGCCAGGACGGCCAGAGCGATGGTGGACGAGTGGGCCGCGTTCTCGCAGCGCATCGACGCCACCAAAGGGTTGACACGCGGCAAGCTCAGGGTGGCGGTGGTCAGTACAGCCAAATACTTCGTGCCGCGTCTGCTCGGTACTTTCTGCGCCCGGTATCCCGAGATCGACATTTCCCTGGAGGTGTTGAACCGCGATGGCGTCGTGCAGCGGCTGCGCGACAACCAGGACGATCTCTACATCATGTCCACACCACCTGCCGACATCGACCTGGAGGATCAGGTCTTCATGCCCAATCCCCTGGTGTTGATCGCGGCCAACTCGCATCCGCTGGCCCAACAGCGAGACCTCACGCTGGAGGATTTGAGCAAGCTGCGTTTTATTCTGAGAGAGCGCGGGTCCGGCACTCGGATGACCGTTGACGCGTATTTCAAGCGCCAGCGCTTCAAGCCCAACCTGCGTCTGGAGTTGGGCAGCAATGAGGCGATCAAGGAGGCCGTTGCAGGTGATCTGGGGATTTCCGTCATCTCCAGCCACGCCTTGCACGGGCAGTCTGCCGAGCACGGTGTGTCTGTGCTGGATGTGCAAGGCTTTCCCATCGAGTCGAACTGGCATGTGGTTCGGCTCAAGGGCAAGCAGTTGTCACCCATTGCCAAGGTGTTCCAGGCGCATTTGCTGGACATGAAAAATGCCCAACTGCATGGGCAGTTGGGCATCGTATTTGGTGGAGCCGGGGGGAATTGAACCCCCGTCCGTAAGCCATCATCGAGCAGATCTACATGTGTAGCCGTCTGATTTGAATCTCGCCAACCTGATCGCGCAGCGGCACGCTACCAGATTAGCCAGTCACTGAATCTCGACCTGAACCGAGTGACCCGGCTCAGACCCAGCCTATGTGAATGACCTCACTACTTCAGTCTTGCGACATCAGCACAGCCCATAGGCCAACTGTTGTGAGGCTCACCGGTGTTAAGCGGCGAGTGCGAACGATTCGTCGTTTGCAGTTAGTTTGTTTCCAGATGGATTTACGAGGTGGCTGGTCCTCGACATGCCCTGTCCCGAATCCGCACCCACGTCGAAACCAGGTCGGCCCCAGGAGAAAGTAGGTCATTGTAGGTGTTCTTGCGAATCCGCGCTGACCTTATTCATCGATATGCGGCTGTGTGGCGGCTTTTCAAGCCCCTGGTCGAGCTTTTCTTGAGAGTGAAGTACGGTGCACTCAGAGCCGCTCATACAGGTCGCATTGGTGGTCCTTTTTGAAAGCAGGGGAACCGAAAACCGAGATGCCGCTGCTGTCGAGTTTCAGCGAGCTGGGGCGCTGAGCCTGGAATGCCGGCCAGTAAGGGGGCAGGAAAGTGTTGGGGTTGCCTGTGGCGGCAAACCGGCCCCAATAGCGCACCATCAGATCTGCCAGTCTTTGCTGCGCCGCATTGAGTGGCGGAAGCGGTGTTGGCGTGGCAATCATGTTGCGCTGGAACAGGAAGGTCAACTCAGCACCGTGGAAGGCGCCCAATGCCATCAATGGGTCTGTCGGTGCGGGCGAGTTGGGTTCAGTGAACTCGTAGTTGAAGGTCGGGACGTAGCGTGACAAGGCTTCCGTATCGGCCATGGCGCCACATGAAAAGAAGTAATCTGTCAGCATGGCGCTGAAGGCCTTGTCGAGTGTGCCGTAGTGCCAGAAGGAGTAGGTGCTGGTCAGCTTCTTGGCCAGGGCGGTGTCACTGCCTGCGATCTTGTTGACGTAGGCATTGACGTCGGCTCTGGTCACAAACCACTGGTTGGCCTGATGGTATTCGGCACCCACGAACAATCTGCCTTCGTCGTGCGTGGTGCCGATGATCACGGGCACACGGTTGAACTGGCCATCCCTCACTTGTCTGGCCGGGTTGCCGGTCAGGGTGAGGCCGTCCTGCACGGGCGTCCAGCGGATGTTGACGCCATTGATCTCGTTGCCGTTGGGTACCGATGCGCGCATGATTTCCTCGGCGCTCTTTTGGCGCATGCATGCGAGTTGGCCGGGGCCTTCAGCGCAACCCAGTTTGGCACCCAGTGCGACCGATTGGGCTTCCATGGACGTGGGGGTGGCGTCAGTCAGCAGATTGCATGGGCCGCTTTGGGCAATGGCGCGGTGAAACAGGTCTTTGGATTGAGGGGATACCAGGTGCAGGCAGGTGCTCGCACCGCCTGCTGAGTGCCCAAAGATGGTCACGCGTGAGGGGTCACCGCCGAACTGGCTGATCTGCGATTGAACCCAGCGCAACGCGGCTTGCTGGTCCTGCAGCCCCAGGTTGGGCGACACGTTCTGGGCGGCCAGCTCCGGCTGGCGAAAGAAGCCGAACGCACCGACGCGGTAGTTGATGGATACGACAACAGCCCGCCCTTTGCGAGCCAGTGTGGTCATGTCGTAGTCAGCCGCAGAGCCTGACAGGAAGGCGCCGCCGTGAATCCAGACCATCACGGGCAGTTTGCTGCTGCCGATGTCGTCGGGCACGTGGACGTTCAGGAACAGGCAGTCTTCGTTGACCGACTCGGGTGAGACGATGCTCAGCGGCTGTGCGCAACGCTGGCCAAATGCCGAGCCGTCGCGCGTGCCGCTCCACGCCGCAGGCGCCTGGGGGGATTGCCAGCGCAGCTCGCCTACCGGCGGTGCCGCATAGGGAATGCCCAGATAGGTGCGAACCGCATTGAGCAGTTTGCCGCTGATGGCGCCTTGGCTGGTTTGAACGATGGGTGGCGAGGCGGTGGCGACGGTGTCGGCATTGGCCGAACTGCACAGGGCCGCTCCCGCCGCCCAGGATGCAAGGAAATGCAGGGTTTGTTGACGCATGGCGTGCTTTCTGGAAAGTTCAACGGAGAGGCCACCTTAGGCTCTCCCCGTCCAGATGCAAGCGCCAGAAGACGAGTGGTCAATAGGCGTCGTCAGTGGTGATAGGGCATCGCCACTGACGGCCCATCATCGCAAGATCAGCTGCGGTAGTCGGCGTTGATGGTCACGTACTCGTGCGACAGGTCGCAGGTCCACACCGTGGTCCTGGCCGTGCCGCGCGCCAGGCCAACGCGAATCGTGATCTCGGACTGCTTCATCACGCGCTGGCCATCTTCTTCGCGGTACTCTGGGCGGCGGCCACCCTTGGTCACCACGTGCACGTCGTCCAGGTGCAGCTCGATCAGGCTCTGGTCCAGATCGTCGATGCCCGCATAGCCCACGGCGGCCAGGATGCGGCCCAGATTGGGGTCGCTGGCGAAGAAGGCGGTCTTGACCAGGGGCGAGTGCGCAATGGCGTAGGCAGCCTTGGCGCATTCGTCTTCATCGCGACCACCTTCCACGGTGATGGTGATGAACTTGGTGGCACCTTCACCGTCACGCACGATGGCCTGGGCCAGTTGCTGCGACACGGCGATCACGGCGGTGCGCAGAGCCTGGCCGTCGGCGCTGTTCAGGTCGGTGATCTCGGCGTGCGCGGCCTTGCGCGTGGCGATCAGCACGAAGGAGTCGTTCGTGGAGGTGTCGCCATCGATGGTGATGCGGTTGAACGAGGCGTTGGCCGCTTCGGTCACCAGGGCTTGCAGCAAGCCGGGGGCGATGTTGGCATCGGTGGCCACGTAGCCCAGCATGGTGGCCATATTGGGCTTGATCATGCCGGCGCCCTTGCTGATGCCGGTGATGGTCACGGTCTGCCCGCCGATGGTGATCTGCTTCGAGGCACCCTTGGGCAGGGTATCCGTGGTCATGATGCCTTCGGCGGCCACGGCCCAGTTGTCGGCCTTCAGATCGGCAATGGCACCAGCCAGGCCGGCTTCGATGCGGTCAACCGGCAGGGTCTCCATGATCACGCCGGTCGAAAACGGCAGGATCTGTTCGGGTGAGATGTGCAACTGGCGGGCCAGGGCAATGGTGGTCGAGCGCGCACGCACCAGGCCGTCTTCGCCGGTGCCGGCATTGGCGTTGCCGGTGTTGATCAACAGAGCGCGGATCTCGCTGCTGGCCGCCAGGCGTTCACGGCACAGCTGCACGGGGGCGGCACAGAAACGGTTTTTGGTGAACACGCCGGCCACGGCGCTGCCTTCGTCCAGGGTGAGGACGGTCAGGTCACGGCGATTGGCCTTGCGTACGCCCGCCATGGTGATGCCCAGCTTGACGCCGGGCACGGGGTGCAGATCGGAAGGAAGGGGGGCTGTCAGGTTGACGGGCATGTTGTAGAGACTCCGGTAGGGCCTCGCAGCGAAGCCCGATCAAGGAGCCAGATTGTGCCGCAGCATCTGCTTTCGCCCAGCGGAAAATCACATGTCAGGCCAAGGATTCGCCGGTTTGTGGGGTGGTGGCCGGCACGCCCGGCATGGGCATGCCAAAGGCGGTCACAAAGCCGTGCCAGGCGAACATGCCCCAGCTCAGTGTGACCACGCCCGTCGTGATGGTGGCGGCTGACCAGCCCGTCAACCCCAATGTGAGTGCAAAAGGCAGCCACACGGTGGGCGTGAGCCCATTCATCAGGCCCAGGATGCGCCAGTTGGTTTGTGCACGGTTTTTGTCTCTCCAGACCATGCCTGCCATGCTCCAAACCAGGGTGCTGAGGCCAAAGGCCACCCAGTAAAAGCGATGCCCGATGTGATTGAGGCTCTGCCCCTTGATCTGCCCGGCAATCAGCAAGGCACCACAGGCTGCGGCACTCATGAGCAGCAGGGTTCGGGCGCGCATCGGGTGCCCTTGCAGGACATCGGGCAGCTCTTTCAACAAGGCGGGCAATAGGGCTGCCGTGCTGAGCGCCCACAGGCCGGATACGGCAGGCAAACGCACATCGGCACCGCGCCAGTGGGCCAGTGCATCCAGCCCCCAGGGTGCCAGCAGGCCTTCATGCAATACGGTGGCCATGCCCAGCCAGACCAGGGCGCGCAGCGCGGTGGCGGGCAAGCTTGGCTGAGGCGGTAGCAAGGGCATGTCCGTGCTGCCCACGCCTTGCATCCACCAGGCCATGACCCACACCGCTTGTGGCATCAGGGTTACGGCCAGTCCGGCATTGGCCTGGGTCAGGTTCAAAGGCAGCATCCACCCGACCATCACATCCTCCAGGCGCAGCATGGGCGCGGTCAACAGGCTGGCCATCATCAGGGCCATCCAGCCCATGTGCGCCCGGATCTCTCTGCGGCGAATGCTGCTCACCGCCAGGCCCAAGGCCAGCAGGGTGGTCGCTGCCTGCAGCCACAGGGCTGCGGCAAAGGCCTGGCCTGACACGGCATCTGCCGCAGGTGTGATCCACAGATAGGCCATCGCGCCGATCATCGCGCCCACCGTGCTGGCGACGGCGACCATCCCCACCCCGCGGTGCAGGCGTGGATAACGGCGGCGCAGGCCAGGCAGAAATTGCAAGGTGCAGGCACTCAGCGCCAGCCCTCCCAAAGTGGTGTGTGCGCTGATGCCCAGGAAGCCTCGGGTGTAGTTGTGGATGACTTGCTGCAAGGTTTTGGGGTCACCCATGACGAAGTCCGGCGACACCAGTGCAGCCGTCATCTGGCTGACCAGTGACCATTGCCCCAGCAGCATGCTGATCGGGTAACTCAGGCTCATGAGGCCGAACACTGCAGCAAGGAGCAAGGTCAGTGCGGCTAGGGTGCGGGCGGTACCTGATGGTGGGGTGCGCATGGGGCCTCCTGAGTCTTGGAATGCCCTCATCTTGAAAGTGATCCGACATGCCGGCAAGGCTGGCGCGACGAATGGCAGCAGGCCCGGCGTGAGTGGCGAGATGCGGTCGCCACCGGCGGCGATGCGTCGGCCGTTTACATGGCCTTGAACAGATGGGCGTACATGCGGCTCACATCAAGGGTCTCGGTGCGGCCTCGCAAATGCACCCGCAAACGCTGTTGCTGGCGACTGATGCGCTCGACCGCTCGCACATTGACGACATGGCCTCGGTGGATCTGCCAGAAGAGGCTCTGGTCGAGCCGCGGCATCAACTCGCGCAAGGGGGTGCGAATCAGCATCTCGGGCTGCCCTGCCGTTCGATTGCTGGTGATGATGCGCACGTATTTGTCGGCGGCTTCGAAGTAGATGACATCTTCGATCGCAATGACATAGACCGATGCACCCACTGCAGCCTGGAGGACACGCAGGGGTTCCTGATGAGGCGTGACCTGCGTGCGCAGCGAGAGCAGGTTGCTGGCGACAACATCATCGTTCGCCGCGCCTTGACGTTGACTCAGTAGTGCTTGCAGGCGCAGGCAGGTGATAGCCAGCCGCTCCGGCCTGACGGGCTTGAGGACATAGTCCACGGCCGCCCTTTCAAAGGCGGCGACGGCATACTCATCGAACGCCGTGATGTAGACCATCCATGGCAGAGGGCGCTCAACCGGCCATTCGTCGATCACCTGTTCTGCGACCTCCAGACCATTCGTGCCGGGCATGTGAATGTCCAGAAACAGGATGTCCGGCGTTTGTGCCAACGCCACTTCGCGTGCCTGGAACCCATCGCTGGCCATGCCCACCACCTGCAAGTCTGGCCAGAGCTTGTGCAGTTGACGCGACAGCGCTTCCGCCAGGACGGGCTCGTCTTCGGCGATCAGGGCGGTCGCTTGGTTCATGGTGTGAAGAGCGTCGATATCCCGGACGTTGCAGGCATCTGCATCGGCAGGAACAAGGTGGCCACTGTTCCAGTGGGGGCGGGGGCTTGCCCAGGCTCGGTGAGTGAGGATGCCAGCATCAATCTCGCATTCAATCCATAGCAGGTTTGCAAGCGCGCTTGCACGCACTGAAGGCCAAAGCCGCTTTTGCTCGGGGTGGTGCCAGCTTTCTCCAGTCCCTGGCCATCATCGCGCACGCAGATTTTCAGCATGTCATGGTCCCGCTCGACGGTGATGTGCAAGCTGCCGCCACCAGGCAGAGGATCCAGGCCATGCTTGATGGCGTTTTCGACCAGTGGCTGTATCAACATCGGGGGCACGGCGATATCGAGCAAATCGGCGGGCACATTCGTGTGGACATGCAGGCGACGGCCCATGCGGATCTTCATCAGTGCCAGGTAGTCCTGCACACGTGCCATTTCGTCGCGCAAGGGTGCGACCGCTGCTCGGCTCGCACTCAGGGTGGCGCGCAGGTAGTCGATCAGGTGCGCCAGCATGTCCTGTGCCTTGTCGGGGTGAGTCTCGATCAAGGCGTGCAGATTGGCCAGGGTGTTGAACAGCATGTGCGGTTCCATCTGGGCCTGCAGTCGCTGCAATTGTGCTTCCACGTGCAGACGTTGCGCGGTCTCGGCGCGGATGCGCAGCATGTGGGCCCTCACGCGGAAGAAGTCAATCGAAAAGACCCCGGTGCTGTAGAGCAGTGTGATGGCGAGGTTGCTGCCCAGGTTCATTTGTTCGCGCAGGGTGGGCCATTCCTGCGTGCGCGCTACCATCTCCGCCCAGATGCCGTAGGACATGGCGCTGCCCATGAGACACAACACGGTGAGCAGCGGCAGTGCCACCCGCCATGGCAACAAGGCATACATGCCTTCCATGGCGTAACGCCTGCGCGCAGCCTCACTGCGCAACCACAAATGCCGGGCCGCGATGTACCAGCCACTCATGGACATCGCGAACACGATCAGCCCGCCGCCCAGGTTGCCGCTCAAGTACACCCAAAGGCCGTATTGGTCGGGTGCCGCCACCCCCTGAGCTTCCATGATGCGCGAGTACAGGGCCATCAGGACCGACCACACGGTCGTCGTCAACAGCAAGCGCTTCGCATTGGGTAGCAGCAAGGTACGAAACGGGGACCCAACGCTGTCGCTTGTTGCCGGTGTGTTGACCTGATCAACACTCAGGTCGAGAGAATGGGACGGCAACATGAGCGAGTCAGTGCCATCAATTGAACAAGTTGGCAATAGGCTGGAAGAAGGCTACACGCTGCACCAGCAAGGGGCCGAAGGCCACGATGCCCAGGCTGATCGACATCACGATGCATGGCAGGATCCAGCGCTCATAGCGGCGGTAGAAACTCTGGCCCGCCACCTCCGCATCGGATTTGTCGATCTCCGCTTCGCCCACCACCTGTCGGGTCAGCAACTGGTTGATGGCCACAGGCGGCAGCAGATAGCCCAGCTCGAAGGCCACCAGCACCATCATCCAGAAGTGCAGCGGGTCGATGCCGTTGGCGTAGGCCATGGGTGCCAGGGTGCTGGACACCAACAAGATGGCGCCCATGGGTTCCATCACCATGCCCAGAATCACCTTGGCCACCACCAGGAAGCCCATGGCCAGCCATACGTTGGGGAAGACCTGGGGTGCGAGGCTCATGATCTCCGAGCGTTCGACCACGCCGCCGATCAACTGCGTGAACAGCATCAGGCTGATGTAGGAGCCCACGTGCTCGATGGTTTCTGTCGTGGCGGCATCGATGGCCTTGATGGATGTCTTCTGGCGCTGTGCCGCATAGGCTGGCTGGTAGCCATCCGCATTGCCTGCCGCAGGGACGTGGCTGGCAGCATGCGATGGGGTGGCGGCAGCAGCCCCCACCGATGCAAACTGACGCGCGCTTTCTTCGCGCGCACTCATCTTCTTGTCAAAGATCAGGACCAGCAACATCATGACGGGCAGGATGCTGGGGGCCGAGATCTCGTTGAAAGGCGTGTCCAGCACATGGCTGTAGAACATGGCGATGGCCGCGACCAGCACCACATAAGGGATCACCACCTTCATCTCGCGCAGCATGGCGGGAATGGCCACGCTGGGCGAGGCCACCTGGGCGCGCTGATGGCGGTTGTGGCGGTGGATCTGCGAGGCGATGAAGAACATCGTCGAGGTCAAGGCGAACACGAAACCGCCCCAGTAGAACAACTGGGCTGTGGTGACCTGACGGTTCAAGGCTGCGATGCCCACCACCAGCAGGCTGGGGCTGAGCACCACACCCAGTGAGCCCGACATGGCCGTGGCCGCCAGCGCGTACTGGCTGGTGCCGCCAACCGCACGCACCTCGTGGTAGATGATGGCGCCGGCCGCGATCACGAACACGCTGGATACGCCTGCATACGCCGTGGGCAGACCAGCCGCCAGCAAGATGATGTAGGTGAGCGCTTCAGGCGACAGCTTCCACGGCCGCATGATGTTCATGAACAGGTCCACCAGGCGGCTTTGCTTGAACAGCATGCCCGCCCAGATGTGCAGGGCCAGCGCCAGCGGGATGCTGATGAAGTCCAGGATCTTGTGGGCGTAGATGGCGGGCCCCGATGGGTGGCCCTGCAGGAAGAAGTAGGCGCAGCTGAAGATGCCCAGGTTGGCGATCAATGGCACGCTTTCCAAGGCCCGAGCCCAGGTGCCTTCCTGGTTGTTGTGGCTTGGGGGCTGGCGCACGATTCGGTAAGCGCTCACGGCTGCCAACACGGCAAACAGCACCATCCACATGAAGTAGACACGCGGATCGTCGATCTCGATGCCGGACTCCACCGAGATCTGGTAGTAGCGCACGCATGAGTACAGCATCATCAGGCTGCAGATGGTCATCGACCAGGCCTGGGCCTTGAAGTCTCGCGCATAGCGGGCCGGGCGCAGGCTGATGTGATGGAAGCCCATGGTCGTGAAGGCCGCGGTCACTGTCAGCAAGATCAGCAGGATCATGGAGCGGTTGTCCGCGCCGAACTTGAACAGCACGAAGAAGCTGGTTTCCAGGCCGCGATAGAACTTGAGCGAGGGCGTGATGTGGTCACGGACGTGCTCGTACACCTCGTGGCGTTCCACGCAGTTGGCGACAGTCGCCTTGAGCGATTCCCGCACTGCTGTGGCGTTGAACGTGCGTTCGCCGAACAGATTGTCTACGTCGTCGGGTTGGCCTGTGCCGCTCATCGGGGCGCCACTGGCCGCGGCGGCTTCCTGACGCGCGACCTCCTGCTCCACATTCACTTCAGGGTTGCAGGTGGGCTTCACGGGATCTGCACGCAGCAGGAAGTACTGCACCTTCTGGGCAGGGTCGCTGAACATGACCTCGCCGAACTTGAGCAACTGTCCGTGCACCATTTCGCCGGTGCTGATGACCAGAATCAGGATCAACAGCGTGAGGGTGGACAGGTTGGCTAATCGACCGAACCAGGTCTGGCCCAGTGGATTGGTGGCGGGCGTGGTGCTCAAGGGAAGTCTCCTGTTGCAGCGCATCAAGAGGCGCTGTCAAGTCGTTTTGGCAATCAGGTGTTGCACGCTAGGTGGCAACCCGTGCATTGTCAATTCGCATGCGACGAATTGCGCCTAGGGTTCGCCAGTAGATGCCTGCATTCGCGGGTGCTCAGCAGGAGACATTGACGACAAAAGGGAGCGTTGAATGACAAAGGGCCCGTGAGGGCAATGCCAGTCAGTTAAGCCTCGCGTGATCTGACAGGCTGTAAAAAGGGAACGTGTTTCACGTTCCCTTTTTATTTCATGGGCTTGCTTCAAGATGCGCTGAATGAGACGTTGGCGACCTTGCCAGCTGATGGGGTGGCCC
>NZ_JACRAH010000037.1 GCF_016234775.1 Aquabacterium sp.
CCTGGCTCGCGCAGGAACCTTGCCTCAGCACTTGCAACGCTTACTTGAGCAGGCTCGTTACTTCGTGCTCCCTCCTCGTCGCACCGATCGCAGCTTCCCCCGCGAGGTCAAACGCTCCGCCCGCGGTAAGTACCCATCAAAAAAAACGCCAGTCAAGCTTAACTGACTGGCATTGGCCACAAGGCGGGTTTTTTATTGCCTACTACAACGCAGCCAGCGTTGAGACAAAGCATCAATCGCGCAGAAACACACCGACGGGATAACCAAACCCCGCATGCTCAATGACCTTCAGACACGGGACGTTGCCGTTGGATGTGTCAATGAAACAAACACGTACCCCCTTGCTGAACAGAACATTCAAGATCATCTGCGTGGCATACACCGCCACACCTCGACCACGCGCAGCTTCTGCCGACCAGATCGGGCCAATCACCGCATCCCCTTGTTCGACTCGGTAGAAGCGGCAAAAGGAGAAGGTCACCCATCCGGTGTGCAGGACGCGCCCTTGCTCATGCGCCAGATAAAACACCCGGCCACGAAGCACTTTCAGTACCGCCTTGATCGCACCCGCCTGGCCAAGCGCCTGCCTCAGCAGAGCCAGATTCGCCATACAAGCGCCAAGTGAATCAAACACGCAAAACTGCACGCCCTTGACTTCCCTGACAACCACAGCCTGGGGCAGTTCGCGGCGAAACACCAATTGAAAGTGCAGCTTGTCCGGGACCCGCAAGGAGATCTCGCTGAACGGGGCCTCAGTAGACGGCGTAGTCATGTATCTCATATCAAGCACCCAACACCCACTTGACATGGTGCGGGAAGAACAGGAATTTCCGTTTGAACCGCTTCATCGTCTCGGACGCACCGTAATACGTGTCATACGCGAAGTAGCGCACAGCGGGATGATGCTGAGGCATGTAGTCACCCATCGATGCGATCAGCAATGGCACCACGCCATCGGACAGGTAATCCGCATGTCCATAAATGGTCTGCAGGGCACAAAGTTCGCCAGCCACCATGCACGACGCATACGCCACCAGCACGCCATCCTTGAACACCCCGAAATAGGGATAGTCATGGAAAGGGCTGAGCGAAGGAGGGTCAGAGTGAGGCCCGGCCTTGCCGGTCAGCAAATGCTGAGGCATTTCTCTGCCTTGACGCACCGTGGTTGATTGATGGATCTTCGTGACGTCATCCAGGTGTGCGTTGTAGTCGATCCGCTCGAATCGATAACCCAAACGGATGGCCTTCTTCAGGTTGCGTCGGGCTGCTGAGTCCAGCCAGGACGAATAGGCCCCTTCCTTGGCCTGCAGGTCACACACAGCCAGGCCATATTCCATCTTTCGAATCAGAGGGAATTTGGGATGCCGCTTGTTGGCGGCCTGGTAGAAGCGTTGCGTGATCGTCTTGAAAAACGGCGCATTGGCTTCTGATTGGGCCAGCATCAGGTTGATCGTCACCGGCGGGAGTTCGTACATCTCCTTGACCGTTGCCATCGCGAACTTCAATTTCTCAAGCAAAACCCACTCCTTTGAAACGAGGAAGCACGGGCTCCGCTGCCTCATCTCGCCACTGCCGAGCCAACAAACACACGCGCCCCATCACGGAGCGCGTGCGCCCTCGTGAACCGGGCGAGCAGGAATGCCCACCACGGTCACGCCACGTCCGACGTCTTTGGTGACCACCGCATTGGCCCCCACCCTGGCGCCATCCTCGATGCGAACGCCGCCGATGATTTTGGCGCCAGAGCCGACGAAAACACCATGCCCAAGCTCAGGGGATCGCCCACGGTTGTCACCAATAACCACACCGCTTTCGATCCACACCTCACGCCCGCCCCGGACACTGGAGTTGATCACCACACCCACAGGATGTATCAACACGAAGCCTTCGCCAAAACGCGCCTTGACGCCGATGACGCATCCGTTGAACCATTTGTTGAGCGTGTGGGGCAACAAGGCCAGCGGAGCCAACCCCAGGCCTGACAGCCACTCCTGCAGGCGATAGAGCACATTGGCCGAAGTGCCGTCTGTCAGCAAGGCTCGAAAGAACGAGCATGAAGCACCGTATTGAGAATACAAGCGCTGCTTGGCTTTGATATCACTGATGACAAGCCTGAACATCCTCAGGATCCGCGCTTCAACTGGAGATAAAACTCCACCAATTGCCGGACGTTGTTGTACCACTGCCGCTCGGCGGCAATGTAGGCGCGAGCCCTGGCACCCACCTCGCGCAAATTCTCGATATCCTTGCTCTTTTCGAGCACGGCAGCGACCGCCGCCGGCAAGTTACCGGCCGGAAACATCCACCCCGTCCGACCGGCGTCCAGCACTTCCCGAATGGGCAGAAAATCAGGCGCAATGGGCGGAATGCCGCAGGCCATGAACTCGAAGAGCTTGACGGGCGAGGTGTAGTCACCGGCACTTGGCAGAATGGCCAGATCCATCGCCGCCAGCAGATCTGGCACTTCGTCGTGCGATACGCGACCGGTCAGGATCACCTGCTTTTGCAAGCCCTGCTGCTGAACAAAGGCATCCACCTCGGCAAACGTGGCCCCATCCCCTACCAGCAGCAGCTTGAGCGAGGGGTTGGCCTTGAGATGTTCGGCCATGAGGTAGACGAACTGATCGATCGCATGCCAAGGCACGAATGCACCCAGATAGCCGCAGACCACCGCGTCTTCGACGCCCCACTTGGCACGCGAGCGCGCACGAGATTCAGTCGAGAAGGTGAACTTGTCAATGTTGGCTGCGTTCGGCGTGATGATGCTGGGCGCCAAGGCGCAACCATGCGCGCCCTGAACCCGATCGCGAAACACGGTGGACACAAACACCAGACCGGACGCCCGGGTAAAGACCCAACGCTCGACCGCCGTTGCCAGACGCTGGAAAAACAGCGGCCGCACCCGATACACGGTGGAAGAATCATTGACTTCCAAAATAATGGGCAATTTGCGCAGGCGTGCAATCAAAACCGCCACAAACATATAAAGGGAATATCTTTCATAGATAAACCCTGTATCAGGATATTGGCGCAAATACTGCCACACCCGCCAGCCGGCGACCACGTTGTAACCCAGTTCAGCGATTTCAAAAAGTGGCTCAGGCAAGGCCGTGACGATTTTCATCCACCATTTGGCCTGCTTGGTTGGCGACATGGCCTTGGGCGTTGCATATGGGTCCGCTCCGGGGAGGGAAATGATGTCCGTTTCCACGCCCTCCACCCGCAGTGCATCTGTAATCCCACGAATGTGAACCCCTTCAACGGCTTTACCCTGGGTTCGATGGTGATACAGAACACGCTGGACGTGTGCAGAAAGCTTCCCTGGCTGATTCGTCATGATCAAAATGGTGGCAAGTACACATCCGGACCGTTATCATATCATCGGCGCCATTCATTGTGCACCGCACCCAAACACCCTAACTGAGGGAAACACCCCCACTTCAGATGGGGGGCGCAATTACTTTGACAGTGAAACGCACACGCTCAATCCCCTGAAATTGGGGTTAAGTGCATGCTTGCAACAAGCGCACCCACACACACACGCAGAATGGGCCTATGCTAGACGGGTCAAGCTGCGTCAAATTGACCCTGCTCCATCCCGGAATCTTTTCACGCCAAGAAGGTGTCCATATGAAGGCCCACCGCAACGCCACACAAACCAGCCTGATCTGCACGCTCCTTGCCGCGCTGACCCTGACGCTGCCAGGCTGCAGCACGTTCAACAGCCCCCCACCCGCCCCACAGACAACGGACAACGTCGACCAGATCTACCGAATTGGCGCACTGGATCAACTGACCGTCGTTGTCTGGCGCAACCCCGACCTGTCGAGCACGATTACCGTCAGGCCGGATGGCCGAATTTCGCTGCCGCTGGTCGAGAACATCGTGGCAGCAGGACGTCGCCCGAATGACCTGTCCCGCGAAATCGAGCAGGCACTCGCCAAATACATCCGAGAGCCCGTGGTCACCGTTGTCGTGAACAGCTTTCAGGGTATCAGCAGCGAGCAGATTCGCATCGTGGGTGAAGCCACCCGACCGCAAACCGTCCCATTCCGCCAGAACGTGACTTTGCTGGATGTGATGATCCAGGTTGGCGGCCTCACCGACTTTGCCGATGGCAACGGTGCAGTGTTGGTTCGCGGCGCGGAAAACGGCAAGCAGTACAGCCTGCGGCTCAAGGATTTGATCAAACGTGGCGATATCTCTGCCAACGTGGACATGAAACCGGGCGACATCATCATCGTGCCCCAAAGCTGGTTCTGACAGCCGGCTTGCCCCCCACCGACGACTTATCTTGACCTGCCCTGCTGCCCATGGATGACGTTTTCCGGCAATTGAGTTCTTTGCTGATCCCAATGTGGCAGCGCCGCTGGCTTGGCGCGCTGGTCGCATGGCTCGTCGCCATATTGGGTGCTGGCGTCGTGTTTGTCATGAAGGACAAGTACGAGGCGACCGCCCGCGTGTTCGTTGACACGCAATCGGTGCTGAAACCATTGATGACTGGCCTGGCCTTCCAGCCTGATGGCGACCAGCAGGTGCGCATGCTGGCGCGCACATTGATCAACAGGCCCAATGTCGAGCGGCTGATCAGCTCCCCTCGAATCGGCTTGCAAGGTCTTTCAGAGCGAGACCGGGAAAAGGTCATTGACCGCCTGATCAAGGAAATTCGCGTCGCCCCAAGCGGCGACGCGAACTTGTACGCGATCAGCTACAGGGACATGAGCCCTACCCGTGCGCAACACATGGTCGAAGACCTGGTGGCCCTGTTCGTGTCGTCTGGCGTGGTCGACAAACAAAGAGACTCCGAGCAGGCCCGGCAGTTTCTTGACAGCCAGATCAAGGCCTATGAAGCCAAACTGACTGAAGCGGAAACCCGCCTCAAGGACTTCAAGCTGCGCAACTTCGGCCTGACGGGCACGTCCAACCAGGATTACTTCGCTCGCATGTCCGACGCCACACAAGAGGCCAATCGCTTGCGCATTGAACTGCAGGCTGCTGAGCGATCACGCGATGCGTTGCGCCGCGAGTTGTCCAGCGAAGAGCCCACCATCCCGGTTGAGGCCATGACACCCGGCGGCGTCTTGCAACCCTCGGAAACAGAATCCCGACTGGACGCACAGCGCCGGCAACTCGACGAGTTGATGCGCCGTTACACGGACGCCCATCCGGATGTGGTGGCTGTTCGTCGCAGCATCGCCCAACTGGAACAGCAACGCCGTACCGAGGAAGAAGCCAAGGCCCGTGGCGGAAAAGGTCGACTGGCACCAACCAGCCCCGTCTTCCAGCGCATTCGCATCGCCCTGGCCGAAGCGGAAGCCAAGGTGGCTTCGCTGCAAGGGCAACTGGCCGCACAACAGGATCAACTCACCCAAGCTCGCAACATGGCCGGCCGCATGCCGGAAGTCGAAGCCGAGTTGGCCCAATTGAATCGCGACTACGAAATCGTGCGCAAGAACTACGAGCAACTGGTTGCACGCCGCGAATCGGCGTCACTGGGCGAGAAAATCAATGAGACCACCAATGTGGCCGAGTTTCGAGTGGTGGAGCCGCCACGCGTGGCATCTCAGCCGGCCAAGCCCAGCCGCATGCTGATCGCTGTCGCCTCGATGTTTCTTGCCGTGCTGGCAGGCGTTGCCGCCACGTTCGGCGTGACCCAACTTTTCCCGACCGTGCTGGACACCAGTCAGCTCAAGAACCTCACGGGGCGACCGGTGCTGGGCAGCATCTCCATGGTGGTCAGTCCGGCCGCACTGGAGTCCACGCACCGCCAGAACCGTCATTTTTCTTTGACTGTCGCGGCGTTCCTGCTGGCCAACGTGGCCTGGCTGGTGATCGTCAAGCAGGTGTTGACGCAATAAGGTGACACCCATGAGCACGATCGAACAAGCAGCCAAGAGACTGGAGCAACTCCGCCGAGCCGGAGTGGATGTCAGCGAGTTATCAAACTCGACCACGGACGAAACGAACACCTCTGGCATCGCAGAGCCCAACAGCGCCTTACCGGACACGCCTGTGCTGGTGGCACACGAGCCGAATACCCCCGCCCCTGCTGCCACGCCATCAACCACGTCGGCACCTGTTTCGGACCGCAAGAGCCGGCAGATTGACCTCGACTTCCTGAAGATGCAACGCGCCGGATTGCTTGTCCCGGGTCAGCCTCGCTCTCAACTGGAGGAAGAGATCCGCATCATCAAGCGCCCACTGCTGGACAACGTCAAGGAACAAAGCGCGATTCGCCCTGAGCGTGCCAACCTGATCATGGTCACCAGCGCAATGGCTGGAGAAGGCAAGACACAAACTGCGCTGAATCTGGCTGTGAGCATGGCCATGGAGCTCGACTACACGGTATTGCTTGTCGAGGCTGACGTGATCAGGCCAACAGCACTCGAACGCTTGGGCGTCAAGGCTGACAAGGGCTTGCTGGATCTGCTGCAACACCCGGGCATGGACTTGTCTGACGTACTGCTCAAAACCAACATCCCCAAGCTGACCCTGTTGCCAACAGGCACAGGCAACGCGCGGTCCACCGAGTTGCTCGCCAGCGGCGCCATGAGCCACCTGCTCAATGAACTCGCCAGCAAATACAACGATCGCGTGATCGTGTTTGACACGCCTCCGCTTTTGTCGACCACCGAATCCCGTGTCCTCGCCGCACAGATGGGACAAGTCGTGATGGTCGTCGAGGCCGCCAAGACCTCATTGACCATGGTCAAGCAGGCATTTGCCACCGTGGAAGATCACCCCGTGGTCATGACCGTCCTGAACAAATACAGGGGGCCCAAGGGGCACAACACCTATGGCTACTATGCGCCTTGAGCTTGCGCGCACCGTCCCATGGCTCAGCCTGGTTCTACTGGCCGGGCAAGCCTCCTTCGCGTGGTCGCAAAGCCAAACCACCAAGATACGGCCTTCGCTGGACATGCAAGCTCTGGCCACGGACAACGCCACCATCAAGAATGGATCACCCCAAAGCGATGTGCTCCTGACAGTCACCCCTGGCATCAGCATCTCGACAAGAGGTGCGTACAGTGAACTGGAGGGCGCCTGGCGCTTTTCGCATGTCCGCTACACGCATCAGACGCAGAGTGACCGCACCCTGCCCAGCGGCAACCTGAACGCCCGCCTGGGGTCTGGCCCCCAAGGCTTGAGCCTGGATGCCGGCGTTGCTGCGGAGCAGACCAGATCCCAGTTCACGGCCACCAACTCGGCCACCCCGTCCACTCAAGACACCTACACCGACTACCGTTATCGACTCAGCCCCCAGTTCGCGCACCAGTTTGACAGCAACACCACCGTGCTTGCAAAAATCAATCGCACCTGGGTGAGGAGCGAACGCAACAGCGGCGCACTGGTCGAGCGCCCCGACAGCCGCGTGCGTGACGATGGATTCAGCCTGACACGTCAACCCACACCTTTCGGTTTTGGACTGGATGGTGCGTATCAGAGCACCATCGTGTCCGATCAACCTGATCCCACCCTGACCATCAAAGCGGCCAGAGGACGACTGCTTTACGCGCTCAGCCGAGAACTGGAGATCGGCGCCATTGCCGGCCGCGAAACGACCAGCGTGTTGCAACAGTCTGTTTCAAGCACCGTCAGGGGCGCCCAGTTTCGGTGGACGCCCGGCGAACGCACCCTCGTGAAGGGTATAGGTGAAGACCACGCCCATGGTCAAACCTGGCAGTTGGACGCAACCCATCGCTCCCCCTGGATGAGCTTTGGATTTCAGAGCCGTCGCAGCGCCGAAACCTCGGCGGCACCCTTGGGAACGTTTGAGTCCGGCCAATCGGTGAGGAGCATCCTCGACGCGATGTTGAGCACCCGCATCACCAACAAGACCGATCGCGCACGCGCCGTTGACGACATCATCACCCAGCGCAAGCTCCCCACCAACCTGGCAGGCACACGAGACCTGTATGACCTGTCAGCTCAAATGCGTCAGGTCACCACGGGCAGGCTGGCATTCATGGGGCGTCGCCACATGCTGATTCTCGTCGGGGGCATGAGCAAGTCCATTCCTTTGCGCTATGACCAGAACGTCGCCACCAACCCGCTGTTGCCGGACATCACCAGCAGCGAGTACTTCCTGGACACCCAGCTGACGCACCAACTCACACGCTTGAACAGCCTGACCGGCGGCCTGCGCTGGAGCCGGGCGCATAACACCACGATGCTCAATGGCAACAGCGATTTCAGCCATTCAAGAGAGTTTTCCTGGCGCGCCTCGTTGGACACCCAACTGACACCGGATACCACGGCAACTTATGGACTTCGCAGGCAGATCACCCACCTGAACACCAGCGTCACCAGCGAATCGGTGATGTTTGTCGGGCTTGGGTACCGCTTCTAGGAAAAGATGCAGGATGTACGAATCGTACTTTGGCCTCACCGGCGCCCCCTTTCTTCTCAACCCTGACCCCAGCTTCTATTTTGATAGCCGAGGGCACAGCAGCGCCCTGTCCTACCTGAAGTTCGGTCTGTATCAGGCCGAGGGCTTCATCGTGGTAACCGGAGACATCGGTGCCGGCAAGACCACGCTCGTTCGCACCCTGCTCAGCGACATCGACAACGACAAAGTCGTTGCCGCTCAACTCGTCAGCACGCAACTGGAGGCTGGCGACCTGCTTCGCTCGACGATCACCGCCTTCGGCATCCCCCCCAAGGGACAGACCAAAGCCGAACTGATCGCGACGCTGGAAGCCTATCTGACACTGCTGGCAACGCAAAACAAGCGTGCCGTGCTGATTGTCGACGAAGCACAAAACCTGAGCCGGGATGCCATCGAAGAGTTGCGCATGCTGTCGAACTTCCAGTTCGGCAATCAGGCCTTGCTCCAGAGCTTCTTGATCGGGCAACCCGAGTTGCGCGACATGCTGCTGTCGCGCAGCCTCGAACAGCTGCGTCAGCGCGTGATTGCCTCCTATCACCTCGGTCCGATGGACCGCGAGGAAACACGCCGCTACATCGAGCATCGACTCAAAAAAGTGGGCTGGAACGACCACCCCCATTTTGACGATGATGCCTTCGACGAAATCTATCAGTGGACCTCGGGCATCCCCCGCCGCATCAACCTGCTGTGCAACAGGCTGCTGCTGGCCACCTACCTCATCGAGGGGCATAACGTTACCTCGGCAGATGTAGCCCGTATTGCCATGGAGATCCGCGCCGAGATCGGTGAACCGACGCTCACGCGCGTTGCCAATCACGACCTGTCTCCGGCAACCGAAGCCGTGCCCCAGCCGCAACGCCCGCTGGTGATGCCCACGCTCACTGACAGTGTGGAAGCCCCCCTGGACATGCCCCGGTTCAGCAACGCGCTGCTCCAGCCGGCCACCGTTCGCGGGCCACGTACACATGCTTTCTTGATGGTCGCCGGTTCGCGCACCGGATGCATCCGTGCGGCGGCCTTGCAAAAGGCCTTTGCTGCACGTACCGATCTACCGGCGTTGAAGTTGCTGACGATCAACGCGCCAGGGCGCTTCGAGCTTCATGGCGACTGGAGCGAGCACATGGGCCTGCGCGAACCGGACTTCTCGCTACAGGTCCCATCCGCCTCGCCTGTGGGGCAGATGGCAGATGGCCTGCGTCAACTCGATCACCTGCTTCACGAATACAACCCGGCGGCAGTCATCGTTCAAGGCGGGGATGACGCTGCACTGGTGGCCAGCCTTGCCGCACACCGACAAGGCGTCCCTATCATCCATCTGGAAGCTGGCCTGCGCAGCTTTGATCGCTCACGCCCCCAAGAAATCAACGCCATGATGTGTGACCACATGGCCGATTTGCTGCTGACATCGGAATGGGTTGCCCATGACAACCTCACGCGGGAAGGCATCTCGGCCGACCGCGTGCAGTTTGCCGGCAACCTGATCATGGACACCATCAGGTCGATGCTGCCACAAGCCTCCCCGCCCAAATACACGCTCCGACAATTCAACCAGTCGCCAGACCTGCTCAAGGGCAAACAGGGTTATGGCCTGGTGCACCTGCACGACAGCGGCATGGGTGCCGATATCCAGACGTTGACCGAACTCACAACCATACTCAAGTCGATCAGCAGGGATCTGCCTCTGGTCTGGGTCGCCAATGAGCCCACCCGTCGCCTGATCGAGCAACACCAGTTGCTGGCGGGCGTGGATGGTAGCCAGCTTGGACTGCTGCCTGTCGTTCCGTACTACAAAATGATCGGTCTGATCGGTACGGCCGCCTGCGTGCTGACCGACTCGTCAACGGTGCAAGAAGAAACCACTATTCTGGGCGTGCCCTGCCTGACCTTGCACAACTACACGGAGCGCCGCATCACAGTAGAACAAGGCACCAACATTGCCGTAGGCTGCAATAGCAGCCTGATCCATCGCGCGGTGGCTGAGATCCTTAGAGGCGGCGGCAAGAAGGGCCGCCTACCCAAGTTCTGGGATGGGCTCACGGCCAACCGCACAGCCGAACATCTTGCAGCCTGGTGGAAGCAAAGAGCACCGAGAAAAGACCTGAGCGCCCTGAACTGAACTGTTGTGTCTTTGCCAGACAGATTTCCGTAACCCATTGAGGTGGGGGCGTGCAAAGCAGCTTGCCACCAGTATCATGTTTACAAATTCACACGTTTAGACAAAGTGCGACGCGACATGCCATTTACGTCACTTGCATTCATGGGAGCCGGTGCACTACTGTCGCCAGGCGGCGCAGATGGCTGTCTGACTGTATTGACCTACCATCGCGTACTACCCAGGAAAGACATCCTGCAGCCACCCGATCAAATCGATGCTGCCTGCTTCGAAGGGCACATGAATGCCGTCCGAAACTGGTTCAACGTCTTGCCGCTGCCCGAAGCGCTCGACATGTTGCATCAAAGCAAACTGCCCCGGCGAGCCTTGACCATCACGTTTGATGACGGCTACGAGGACAATCATTCCGTCGCGCTGCCGATCTTGAGAAAGCACGGTCTTCCCGCCACGCTTTTCATCTGCACCGGCTTTCTGGGTAACGGACTGATGTTCAATGACATTGTGACTGAGGCCATCAGACGCACCCAAAGCCCCAGCTTGGACTTGTCTTGGTTAGGGCTAGGCACCCGCCCGGTTGGCAATATGCAAGAAAAACAGGGCTTGGTGAGAGAACTGATTCAGCACATCAAATATTCGCGCAAGGACTTGCGGGAACAAACCTGCGACCAACTTTGGCACCAATGTGCCGGACAGAATGTACGCCCCAGTCTGATGATGCTGCCGGAACAGGTCAAGGAACTAGCCAGAGACGGCATGACCATTGGCGGGCACACCCATACGCACCCCATTCTGAGCAAAATCACACTGGATGAGGCTCGTCAGGACATCTTGACCAACCGGATGGCGCTGAGCGACATCACAGGTAAAACGCCTCAACTGTTCGCCTATCCGAATGGCCGCCCACTCACCGACTACCTCCGGGAGCACCGAGACCTGGTCAAGGAGGCGGGTTACAGTGCCGCCTTTTGCACGGCAAGGGGTGTAGCCACCCGAGAAACAGACATGTTTCAGTTACCCAGATTTGCACCATGGCAGGCTTCGCCAACGCGCTTATCTGTGCAACTGTTGAAAAATGCACGAATCGGCCGGCATTCCGTCACTGCTTAGTGTTTGGCGCGACGACCAAAGTCATTTGGACCCCCAGTTCTAGGGTGGTCCCCCTTGAACGCAGGGTTATGCCACCGGCCTGGTGCGAAGACAATCCCCCCATTACAAAAACTTACTACTTTGGGTTGGGTTGTCGCACTTGTTGCAGCGGCCCGGTCTCTTTGAGAGGCGCTTATGTTCCGGGTTTTTCAGCATCACATTTCGATTGCGACGTTGGCTGAACTGCTTGCAGACAGCCTGACGAGCTTCCTGGCCATCGTGCTGGGTGCGCTGACCATCGCGCATCTCTATGGCGATGCCGGCTCGGCCATGGGCATGTCCAGCGCCTTGCGATCCGGACTGGGTTTCGCTCTCCTGATCCCTCTGCACTGCGGCTTGGTCGGCGTGTATCGGGAAGGCTCCGAACGCAAGACAACCCGAGCCAAACTCGGTCGCGCCGTACTGGGCTGCCTCCTGGGCGCCCCCATCGCCTATCAACTGGCCGTCAAGACCGTTGTGGATGGCAGCCAGGCCCACCAACTGATGGGCTTCGCCGTGGCCTACCTGATGATCGGCCTGCTGATCGTTCGCGGCCTGCTGATGTCTGCCTGGCGCGGTGCGCTGGTCCAACAGCGCATCCTGATCGTCGGTACAGGCAACGAAGCCCACGCCGTGGCCACCGACCTGAAGTCTCGCCGCCTGCGCAGCCACTCCGTGATCGGCTTCTACCCTGCTGGCGAGTCTGTTCTGCCTGCCGAAGACAAGCGCTTCAACATCTTCCCGCGCGCCACCTCGATCGACGAAATCGTCAACAAGCACGACATCAACCAGATCATCGTGGCTGTCAAGGAACAGCGCGGCGGCAACGTGCCCATGGACCAGTTGCTGTCAGCCCGCATCCAGGGCATCCCCGTGATGGACCTGGCAGCCTTCTACGAACAGACCACCGGCGAAGTACCTGTTGACAGCCTCAAGGCCAGCTATCTGGTCTATGGCCGCGGTTTCGCTCAAGGGCGTGGCCGCATCATCATCAAGCGCGCGTTTGACGTCATCACGTCTGGTTTCCTGTTGCTGCTGGCTTCGCCTGTGATGTTGATCACCATGCTGGCCATCAAACTGGAGAGCGACGGCCCAATCATCTACCGTCAGGAACGTGTGGGCCTGGGTGGCAAAAGCTTCATGTGCCTGAAGTTCCGCAGCATGCGCACCGACGCCGAAAAAGACGGCGTGGCGGTGTGGGCTTCCAAGAATGACTCGCGCATCACCCGTGTGGGCGCCTTCATCCGCAAGACCCGCATCGACGAACTGCCGCAGCTGTTCAGCGTGCTGGCCGGCGAGATGAGCATGGTTGGCCCCCGCCCCGAGCGCCCCACCTTTGTGGCCCAACTGAAGGAGCAGATCCCCTTCTACGACGTGCGCCACAGCGTGAAACCTGGCGTGACCGGTTGGGCGCAGGTTCGTTATGCCTACGGTGCCTCGGTTGAAGATGCGCTGCACAAGCACCAGTACGACCTGTACTACGTCAAAAACAATTCGCTGTTTCTCGACCTGCTGATCCTGTTTGAAACCGTCAGCGTGGTGCTCTTCCGCGAAGGCGCACACTGATCCAGGCCGGCCTCTGATACCACGATACGACAACTGATACCGAGGTTTCTTGCCATCACGTGGCGCACCCCAGGGTGCGCCACCGTCGTTTCAGGGGGTGCGGTTTCAGACCTGCATCAAGTTGCAGGACAATGGCGGGTTGTCCGCCTTACCCCGAACCTGTGACTCACCCCCCAAGCGCACCTGCCACTGACACTCCCACCCAGTCCGGTGCGGTTGGTGGTGGCCTGCTCAAAAAGGGCCTGGCCTGGGGACTTGGATTGGGTTTGCTGGTCTGGCTTCTGTCACGCACCCCGTTCGAGCAGGTAGCGCAAGCCTTCACCCGCCCGGACTGGCTCACCTGGGTCATCACGCTGGGCGGTTTGCTCGTCAGCTATGTGCTGCGCGCTGCCCGCCTGCAAGTTGTGCTCAATCTGGAAGGGCATCACAAGGCGGCGCATCGCTGGCTGGGCGTGCGCACCGATGCCCTGCGCGTGATCCTGATGCACAACGCTGCCATCAATCTGCTGCCCATGCGTGCTGGCGAGCTGAGTTTCCCATGGCTGGCCTCGCGCGAGCTGGGCTTGCCCTTGACACGGGCCGTGGCCTGCCTGCTGTGGATGCGGGTGCAGGATGTCGTGATCCTCGCCGTGCTGGGCTTGCTGTTGTGGCCTGGCCTGCCGCTGTGGCTGCGTGGTGCAGGCTTCGCCGCCATGTGGATGGGCTGGCTGGCTCTGGGTTACCTGTCACGCACGTGGTTTGCCCGTCATGCCGATGAGCCTACTACGGGCAAACTGGCTGGTTTGATGCTCAAACTCAGGCAGGCGCTGCTGGAACCCGAACACCACCACCCGCTGGCCTGGCTGGCCACACTGGCCAACTGGAGCCTGAAGCTGGCTGCCGGCGCCTGCTTGTTGTCAGCCGTCAGCACCGCGCCCTGGCTGACCTCATGGGCAGGCGCTTTGGGTGGAGAATTGGCGGCCATCGTGCCGCTGCAGGGGCCGGCGGGCTTTGGCACTTATGAGGCGGGCGTCTGGGCCGGCATGGCCGCCCATCTGCCGGCACAATCGGCAGCCCTGTCGCAGGCAGTGAGCGCGGCACTGGCCCTGCATGTCTGTTTTCTGCTGTGCGCTGTCCTGGCGGGCGTACTGGCATCTGTTTTGTCCTGGGCTAACCAGCCCCGTGCGCGTCAGGGTACGCCCTCTGCTCGTCATCCTGACTAGCGAGGGTGGGTTTGTTTGCGAGAAAGTGAAGTCATGACTGTTGCCCTGACGGCCAAGCCCGTCTCTACCGATGCCGTGCCCAACCACCGCCTGACCGTGGTGGTGCCGATGTACAACGAAGTCGACAACGTCGAACCCTTCGTCACGGCCGTTCACGATGCTTTGGGCAACTACCCCTTTGAATGGGAACTGATCATCGTCAACGATGGCAGCCGCGACGGTACACAACAGGCACTCGATGAGCAGGCTCGCCTGCGCGGGCCCCATGTGCGCCCCATCCACCTGTGGCGCAACTTTCGCCAGACGGCCGCCATGCAGGCCGGCATTGATGCGGCCCGTGGTGACGTCATCGTGACCCTGGACGGCGACCTCCAGAACGATCCCAAGGACATTCCCAAGCTGGTGGCGCGCCTGCTCAAGGAGGACCTGGACCTCGTCGCCGGCTGGCGCCAGAACCGCCAGGATGGTCTGTGGCTGCGCAAGGTGCCTTCACGCATTGCCAACCGCCTGATCCGCAAGATCACGCAACTGGAGTTCCAGGATCTGGGCTGCAGCCTCAAGGCTTACCGCGCCAGCGTGCTCAAGCGCGTGAGCCTGTATGGTGAGATGCACCGTTTCATCCCCGCATGGATGGCCACCGTGACCTCGCCCGCGCGCATGGCCGAAGAACCCGTGAGCCACCATGCGCGCACACGCGGCGAATCCAAATACGGCATCTCGCGCACCTTGCGCGTGGTGCTGGACTTGCTGGCCGTGAACTTCTTCTTGCGCTTTTCCGGTCGCCCTGGCCACTTCTTCGGCGGGGTTGGCCTGGCCGTCGGCCTGGTGGGCGGCCTGATTCTGAGTTACCTCGCCGTGCTGAAAATCATGGGCGAGAACATCGGCGGGCGACCGCTGCTCTGGCTGGGCTTCTTCTGCGTGCTGGGTGGCTTGCAGTTCCTCACCACAGGCGTGCTGGCCGAGTTGCTGATCCGCATTTATTACGACCGTGGCGACGTGGCGCCGTATCACACCAGTGAAGCGCCGCACCTGAATGCCGACACTGCCTGGCATCAGACCCATTGACGTTGTTTGTTGTTGTCATTGACCACACACCATGAACCAACCCACCAATGCTCTCGTTGTTTCCACCGGCGCTGCACCGGTCGCGAAACGTCCATCAGGACAACGCTGGCCCAAGATCTGGGGCCCTCGCATGTGGAAACTGCTGGCCCTGGTGGCCGTGCTGTTCGCCTATCGTTTGTGGGTGGTTCGTCACTCCGGCATCTCGCTGTTCTTTGACGAAGCCCAGTACTGGGACTGGTCCAAGCACTTGGCCTGGGGTTACTTCTCCAAGCCACCGCTGATAGCCGGCTTGATCTGGCTGAGCACGACCTTGTTCGGTTCCGGTGTGCTGGGCGTGAAGGCCCTGACCATGTTGCTGTACCCCGCCACGGCCCTGTGCATGGTGGGCCTGGCCAGAGCACTGTGGCCTACCAGCAGCGGCGTGCGCACAGGTATGGTGGCTGCGGCCCTGTTCATGACCATCCCGATGGTGGGGCTCATGGGCATGTTCGCGTCAACCGATGCGCCGCTGATCCTGTGCTGGACGCTGGCTTCCTGGGCCTTGTGGCGTGCGCAGGTCACCAATCGCATGAGCCATTGGGTGCTTCTGGGTGTGGCCTGCGGCGTGGGCCTGATGGGCAAATACACCATGGCGGCCTTTGCCATCACCGCCATCTGGACGCTGTGGGCCGTGCATGGCCCGCAACGCGGCTTGTGGCGCCCAGGCCCCTGGGTCGCCATGATCGTGGCACTGGCGCTGCTGTCGCCCAACCTGATGTGGAATGCCGCCAATGGCTTCCCGACGTTGCAGCACACGGTCGAACTGACTGCGCAATCGGATCGCTCCGGCGGCGTTCTGCCCACGCTGGTGTTCCTGGCCGGTCAGGTGTTGATGCTCGGCCCCGTGGCCGTGATCGCGGGCATCTGGCTTTACAAGCGTCAGCCAACCCCTGGCACCAGCATGCCTGGCAACACGGCCCCCACCAGCCAGTGGGCTGCATCCAGCCAGATGATGCCGCCCAGCCAGTGGAAGAACTCCACCCAGGCCACGATGCCCAGCCAGCCTGGCGGGCAAGGTGAGCAGGCTGCGAAGCGCCCCGTGGTGCGCAACTCGGCCTACTACCTGGCCTCGGTGTCCAGTTATCGTTTCCTGTGGGCCATGAGCATCCCCCTGCAGGCCATCGCCATCGTGCAGGCCCTGTATGCCGATGCGCACGTGAACTGGGCCGCCCCCTCCATGGTTGGCTTCACCTTGCTGATCGCCTCGCGCCTGAGTGCACCGCTGGTGCCCCTGGCTGCACCGCGTCCGGCCACCTGGCTGATCGCCGTGCTGGCCAGCAACCTGATCCTGACCTCCATCACCCTGCACCTGCGTGATGTGGTGGGCCCAACCTTGTCATCCAAGTACGACGTGCTCGTGCGCATGCGCGGTTGGCAGGAAGCCTTTGCCGACCTGGCCCCCGAACTGGAAGACCCGGTGGTCACCGGCCTGCCGGTTCTGACCGACTCGCGCCTGTTCATCACGGAAGCCGCCTACCACTGGCGCCGCTACAACGTGCAGACGCTGGCGTGGAACCCCAATCAGCAACGTCAGGATCATTACCAGATGACGCGCAGCCTACCCAACAAGGTGGGGGCAGACGTGCTGCTGCTGACCAGCAATCCCAAGCCGGCGGAGATCACCAAGCGTTTTGCCATCATCCGCCACATGAAATCCACGTCGATTGCGGTCGGACCTGATCGCAACGTTGACATGCACCTGTTCTTCCTGCGCGGTTTTCTGGGCTATGACCAGAAGACCTACCTGGAACAAAGCGGCGCCGACAAGCCCTCTACAACTGATGATCAGTGAGCCCAGACGCCGTTCTCGACGTCATCTTGAAGAGCAGGACCCCGATGAGCTGGATACCCGGCTGATCTGGGCCGGCCTGTTCTTCTCGCTCGCCATCTTTGCGCAGTTCCCGGGCCTTGATTTGCTGGTGTCCGTTAACTACTGGAACGCTGAGCAGGGCTTCTTCCACCGTGACGACGTGGTAGTGCGGGCCCTTTATGACTGGACGCCCCTGATTGGCCGTGGCCTGATACTGGTATTGGCGCTGTTTGCCATGCTGGCGCCCTTGATCGCCCGTGTTCTGCACAAGACCGGGCGTGAGGAACAGGCCTGCAAGGCGATGGGCCCCTGGCGGCACCTCGCGACCATCACCGTGTGCTGCGCGCTGCTCGGCAACGGGCTGGTGATCGAAGGGCTGTGCAAAGGCCTGATGGGCCGCCCTCGCCCCGTTCAGGTCGTGCAGTTTGGCGGTACCGAGGCCTATCATGGCCCCTTCACGCCGGGCGACAACACGGTCAACCACCGCAGTTTCGTGAGCAGCCATGCCGCCGCTGGCTTTGCCTTGATGAGCCTGGGGCTGACCTGCGGCCCCGTGTGGCGCCGCCGCTGGGTGCTGATCGGCACCATCGCCGGTGCTGTGGTGGGCTTCGGCCGCATGCTGCAAGGTGGCCACTTCCTCAGCGACATCATCTTTTCCTTCTACGCCATATGGCTATCGTGCGAACTGGTAGCCTGGGCCGATAGAAAGCGACTTTCCCGTTCGACACCATGAGCTCCGCCCACACCGACGCCAGCACAGACGCCAATGCCGTCTCGTATGACTATGACCTGCAGGACGCCACCGGCGCCACGTGCACGGCCCACGCCTGGGCCAAGGTGCCTGCGCCGCTGAGTGCAGACGCCAAGGCTGACATCAAGGCGCGTATCAAAACCCTGCTGAAAGAGCGCAATGCCGTGCTCGTGGCCCACTACTACGTCGACGGAGATCTGCAGGATCTGGCGCAAGAAACGGGTGGCTGCGTGTCGGACTCCCTGGAGATGGCGCGCTTTGGCCGCGATCACAGCGCCCAGACCCTGATCGTGGCCGGCGTGAAGTTCATGGGCGAATCGTCCAAGATCCTGAGCCCCGACAAGCGCGTGCTGATGCCCGATCTGGACGCCACCTGTTCGCTCGATCTGGGCTGCCCGGCCGACGACTTCATCACATTCTGCGACGCCCACCCGGATCGCAAGGTCGTGGTTTATGCCAACACCAGCGCCGCCGTGAAGGCCCGTGCCGACTGGATGGTGACCAGCTCCTGCGCCCTGTCCATCGTCAACCACCTGAAGGCACAAGGCGACAAGATCCTGTGGGCACCCGACCGCCATCTGGGCCGCTACATCCAGAAGGAAACCGGCGCCGACATGCTGATGTGGAACGGCGCCTGCATCGTGCACGACGAGTTCAAGGGCCTGGAGCTGGACCTGCTCAAGAAGGATCACCCCAAGGCCCTGGTGCTGGTGCACCCTGAATCACCTGAAAGCGTGGTGGCCCAGGCCGATGTGGTGGGCTCGACCTCGCAATTGCTCAAGGCCGTGATCGAATCCGACGCGCCCGAGTTCATCGTGGCCACCGACAACGGCATCCTGCACCGCATGCGCCAGATGGCGCCCGCCAAGGTGCTGATCGAAGCGCCGACGGCCGGCAACAGCGCCACCTGCAAGAGCTGCGCGCACTGCCCCTGGATGGCCATGAACGGCCTGCAAGGCGTGCTGGACTGCCTGGAAAAGGGCGTGGGCGAGATCACGGTGGACGAGGCCATCCGTGTGAAGGCCCATGGCTGCATCGACCGCATGCTGGACTTCGTCTCGAAGAACCCGGCTGCCATCGCCAAACCTGCTCAGGGCTTCGTGCCCAACATCGGCGCGGCCTGATCCCCCCAGTTCGCTGCACGACTTATCCGTATCGATTCACCATGTTTGACCACAACGAGACCCTGCAAGAAGCCCGCGACCGCAATGTGCGCGACGCCCTGTTCGAAGACGTCGGCGTGTGCGACTGGACTGCGCAACTGGTACCCGCCGGCCAGCGCGTGAAGTCGCGCCTGATCGTGCGTGAAGAGGCCGTGCTGTGTGGCCGGGACTGGTTCGAGGCCTGCCTGTTCAAGCTCGACCCCCAAGCCAGCATCACCTGGGCCTATGCAGAAGGCGCCCTGATGGCACCCGACACCGAGGTGTGCCTGATCGAGTGCGATGCGCGCGCCATGCTGACAGCCGAGCGTCCGGGCATCAACTTCCTGCAGACGCTGTCGGCCGTGGCCACCCTCACCCATCGCCACATGAAGGCCATCGAAGGCGCCTCGCCCAACCCGCGTGGCTGCGTAGTGCTGGACACCCGCAAAACCCTGCCCGGCCTGCGCCTGGCGCAAAAATACGCCGTGCGCGTGGGAGGTGGCGCCAACCAGCGCCTGGCCCTGTATGACGGCATCCTGATCAAGGAAAACCACATTGCAGCTGCTGGTAGCGTGACCGCCGCCGTGAAGAACGCGCAAGCCCTGGTGGCGGCCCAGCCCTCGCCGCAGCGTGAACAGATCACCATCCAGGTCGAGGTTGAAAACCTGGACGAATTACGCGAAGCCCTGGCCGCTGGTGCGCTGAGCGTCCTGCTGGACAACTTCGATTACGACATGATGCGTGCGGCCGTGGCCCTTAACAAGGAACTGGCCAAGGGCGAAGCCCTGCTGGAAGTGTCGGGCGGCGTCACCCTGGACCAGCTCCGCGACATCGCCGTGACCGGCGTGGACCGCATCTCGATCGGCAAGCTGACCAAGGACGTCAAGGCCGTGGACTTCTCGCTGCGCGTGCTGGAGCGCATCGGCGCCTGATCAAGGCCGCTGGAAATTGGGCCAACAAGCCGCGCTTAAAGCCCCATTTTTCACGACACAGGAAAGCCGGGCTGGGCGACACTGCCGTTTGTCTCGATAGGGATGGACACCATCGCCATGGCCGCCGACTTCACAACCCTGCACAACTATTACGAGAAACAAGTGGTGGACCAGGTCCTTGATCTGGCGCCGAACTACCCGCTTCTCAAGAAGGATCACCTGCCGGACGTGGCCTGCGTGGCGCTCAATCGCCTGCCACCTCGCTACATCCGCCACCAGGTGGACCTCGCCTTCCACATGACCGAGAAAGAGCGCCAGGACAGCGAGCAGTTGATCCAGGACGCCGTCAAGTTCGCCTTCGAGTTCGTGCAGGCACGCTACGCCATGCGCGCAAGGCGCTGAGCGAACAGGAAGCAGCCTCACACCCGGGTTCGCCCGAGGCAAACAAACCCGCATTTTGTCGACCCACCGACATCGTCGTCAGGTGAGCCGCGCCAGCATGGGCCACTTTCATTCGGAGACGCCCATGTTCAAGCGCCTTTTCTGCCTCGGTGGCCTCCGTGCCGCCATCACCCCACTTGCTGCCGCCCTGCTGGCCCTGTCCTTGCCTGCGCGCGCTGCCACCGCGGACTTCACGAGCACCTACAAAGGTGGATCGAGCAGCTGCAACACCACCTACCAGATCAAAGGCAAGGAACCTGCCGACTCAAGTCGGCATCCCGTGTTCATCTACATGGGGGGTACGAGCGACACCTATGACAACGCCCAGGCCATGGCGGCCGTGCAAGGCATGGCCGATCGTGGCTATGTGGCCGCCACCATCCAGTACGCCAACTCGGCCATGGGCTACTGCAACACCCTCAACACCCGCAGCAAGTGCATCTTCGATCAGGCCAGCGCCCAAAGCGCGGTTACAGCCCTGTGCTCACGTGACCAGGCTGATTGCAGCAAGGGCATCGTGGTCGGCGGCTTCAGCCAGGGGGCCTTGCTGGGCATCCTGTCCAAGAACTTCGACTCGCGCGTGGAAGCCGTCTACGCCTCCGGTGCGCACAAGAACTACATCATCTACAACGTGAACGCCTGCGTGGGCAACGGCAACCGCGTCTTGCCTCAAGCCAGGCTGCGCGTGATCAATGGCGAAAACGACATCTATGGGGGCGGCAGCCAATCAACCGTGAGAGCCAGCAGCGTGGCGGTGAGCGGCTACACCTGTACCGGCACCACCTGCCTGCAGCCGGACGGCAGCGGTTGGCGCATGGTGCTCAAAAGCGAGGTGCAGGATGGCTCGGCGGACCACTGCTACTTCCGCGCCAAAGGCTGCCTGAGCAATCAGAACAACCTGGACACGGGCTGGCAGACTGGCAGCGCGGCCTGGACGCTCAACGCCAACCTGGATTGGCTGACGCAGTTCACGGCGCACTGATGCATCAAGGCGCGCTCAAGGCAGCCAGGCGTCCTTCTTCTTGGGCTTCTTGCACAGGATGGTTGGGAAGCTGACCGGCAAGGTGCGCGGGTAGTCGCGGCTGAAATGCAGGCCGCGGCTTTCCTGGCGCGACAAGGCGGAGCGCACGATGAGCTCGGCGCAATCCACCAGATTGCGCAGCTCCAGCAGGTCGCGGCTCACGCGGAAAGCCGCGTAGTAGTCGTCGATCTCGCTGCGCAGCAGCTTGATGCGATGCAGGGCCCGCTCCAGGCGGCGCGTCGTGCGCACGATGCCCACGTAGTTCCACATCACGAGGCGCAGTTCGTCCCAGTTGTGGGCAATGACCACTTCCTCATCGGCATCGGTCACCTGGCTTTCGTCCCAGGCCGGCACCTTGGGCGCCGAAGCCGGGATCTGGCCTTGCACGTCTTCGGCACACGTTCTGCCCAGCACCACGCATTCCAGCAAGGAGTTGCTGGCCAGGCGGTTGGCGCCGTGCAGGCCGGTGTAGGTGGTTTCGCCCACGGCATACAGGCCGGGCAGATCGGTTCGGCCATGCAGATCGGTCACCACACCGCCACAGGTGTAGTGGGCTGCCGGCACCACGGGAATGGGCTGCTTCGCGATGTCGATGCCCAGTGACAGGCAGCGCGCGTAGATGGTCGGGAAATGCTCTTTGAGGAAGGCTTCGCCCAGGTGCGTGGCATCCAGCCAGACGTGATCGGCGCCATGCTTCTTCATCTCGAAGTCGATGGCGCGGGCGACGATGTCACGGGGAGCCAGCTCGCCGCGCTCGTCGTGATCCTGCATGAAGCGGGTGCCGTCGGGCAAGCGCAGGATGCCGCCTTCGCCACGCAGGGCTTCGGTGATCAGGAAGCTGCGCTCTTGCGGGTGGTACAGACAGGTCGGGTGGAACTGGATGAACTCCATGTTGCCCACACGGCAGCCCGCACGCCAGGCCATGGCGATGCCATCACCCGTCGAGGTCTCGGGATTGGTCGTGTAGCGGTACACCTTGCCGGCACCACCGGTGGCCAGCACCACGGCCGATGCGGCCATGGTCTCCACTCGCTGGGTTTCGATGTCCAGCGCATACACGCCGTGGCAACGTTGTGCCTCCTGCTGCTCCTGCGCCGACTTCTTGAGATGCCGATTGGTGATCAGGTCGATCGCCATCCACTTCTCACGCAAGTGGATGTTGGGATGGCGCTTGACTTCCGCCAGCAGCACATCGTGGATGGCCTTGCCGGTGGCATCGGCAGCGTGCGCAATGCGGCGCACGGCATGGCCACCTTCACGGGTCAGGTGCAAGCCCAGCGGGCCGTCCGGATCGGGCGAGAACGGCACGCCGCGTGCCACCAGCCACTCCACCGCCTCGGCACTGTGGCGGGCAATGAATTCAGCCGTGCGCTCGTCCACCAGGCCGGCACCGGCCTCCTGGGTATCACGCACATGAGAGTCGATGCTGTCATCGCTGCCCAGCACGCCGACGATGCCACCCTGTGCCCAGGCTGTGGCGCCCTCTTCCAACTGGCGCTTGGCCAGCACGATCACGGGCTGGGTTTCCGCCAGGTGCAATGCAACCGTCAAACCGGCCAGACCGGCCCCAATGATGACAACAGGCAAGGACGAATCCGTCGCAGCAGACATAGGTTACCAAGGGCCTCGATGAACAGCTTGGGGACAGCAGGAGCGGCGATTCTATCCCCGCCCACGTTCGACCTGGGTTGCCTGAGCGACATGTAGGGCCTCAAGCCCGACGCCGCACCAAGGTGATGCATCAAGGCGTGCAGCGATCCGCTCCGCACAGACGCTGGCAGAAGGCGCAGCCCTTGACCGGCAGCCAGGACGGAAAGCGGTAATAACGGCGATTGACCTCGGCCATGACCACGTCACGGTAGATGTCAAAGTGGAAGTTCACGCCTTCCACGGCCCAGAAGGGCGCGCCATCCTGCTCATAGCGCAACAGGCGAACCTGGTCGAAATACGGGCGATAGTCCTCCACCGAGGGCTCTCGGGTGGCCATGACGCGGATCGTTTTGCCCTCCAGCGCACTGTAATCCACCGTCAGGTCATCCTGGCGTGCATGCACGCTGCCCATGCCCAGCACGGGCACATGCGCCTTGGCGGCATAGCCAAAGATGGCGGCCGATGAGTACCCGTTGGAAGCCAGCACCACGCCGGGCGACTGAACCTGCCGCACCATCTGCTCGCTGCGGGCGGCCTCCACCAGGCGGTGGTAATAGCGGAAGTGCTGCCATTGATGCAAGCCCATCACCGACAGCGCCACAGAGGCCACGAGGTGCAGCACCAGGATCACGGTCAGGCCCCTGGCTGTGGAAGACAAGGCCCGGCCATCGGGCAGTGCCAGCGCCAGCAACACAAAGGCAAAGGGGTAGAAGCCCATCACCCAGTGCAGGCCGATCACCTTCTTGGCGGACATCAGGCCAAAGAGCAGCAAGGGCACCACGGCCACACAACTGAGCAGGGCATGACCACGAACCGTTCGCAACAGCGCTGCGCGGTGCTTCCAGCCCATCCACAGCAACACCGGGCTGATCAGGTAGACCATCATGCCCACATAGCTCAGTACCGTGTCCCACGATGCCACCGCATCCTCATTGCGGTTGAACAGGTTGAACATGATGTTGGTCCAGCAGTGGTACAGGTTCCAGACCACGTTGAGGGCCGCGCCGGGCAAGGCGCACAACACCATCACGGCAAAGCCACGCCAGCGCTGGCGGGCAAACAGCAGGAAATACACCACGTAGGCAATACCCAGCAGCACCGCAAAGTATTTGGACAGGAACGCGGCCGCCATGAACAAGCCACTGAGGGCATACAGGCGGTACAGGGCCCAACCACGTTGTCCTTGAGATGCGGCTTGTTCCGCCCGCACCATGGCCGCAGCAGACCAGGCCGCCCAGAGGATGAGCGGCGAGTCGGTGGCGATCAGGGCATTGAGCCAGTTGACGGGCGCCAACCAGTAAAACAGCACGGCCCAGGCCGCACGTTCACGACTGACGGGTGACCAGGCCCACCACATGGCCCAGCCCACCCCCAGTGGCAGCAAGGTAGCGGGCAGGCGCACGGCCCAACTGGCATCGCCCAACAGCGCACGGGCCGCTGCGATCCACCAGGCCACCATCGGCGGGTGGTCGTAATAGCCATAGTCCAGAAAACGCGCCCACCAATAAAACAAGGCTTCATCACCCGTCAAGGGCAAGGCAGCCGACACCCACAGGCGCCACGCCAGCGAGCCGATCGCCACCAGCCACAGCCAGTTGCGGGGCATGCGCACATCGGCATCTTGGCTGGGCAGGGACCCCTTGAAAGCGAACAGGTTGGACGTCGTCATAAGCCCCGGCATTCTAGGCGGCCCCAACACCCGCCGTTTCCGATGTCGGACCTAGAATGCCGCGAGGCAAGCACGCCGCATTTGAAGGACGACACCATGCGCTGGCAAGGCAACAGAGAAAGCGACAACGTCGAAGACGTTCGAAACGATGCCAGGGGTGGCGGTGGCCCGGGCATGTCGTTCGGGGGGCGAGGTTTCGGCCTGGGATCGGTGGCCATTGCACTGGTTGCCAGCTACTTTCTGGGCGTGAACCCGCTGACGGTGCTCAACATGCTCGGCGGCGGTGGGGGCATGAGTGCGCCGGCGCCCGCACACCAACCTGCAGCCAGCCGATCCCAAACCCCAGCCAATGACGAACAGACCCGATTTGTGAGCACCGTGCTGGCTGACACCGAAGACGTCTGGCGCGAACTGTTCAAACAGGCCGGCGGGCAGTACCAGGACCCCAGGCTCGTGCTCTTCAGAGGATCGGTGCCCACGGCATGCGGCCAAGGCCAGGCTGCCACAGGCCCCTTCTACTGCCCCGGTGACCACAAGGTTTACATCGACCTGGGCTTTTACGACGTGTTGCGCGATCGCCTGGGTGCGCCGGGTGATTTCGCACAAGCCTATGTGATCGCCCACGAGGTGGGCCACCACGTGCAGAATCTGCTGGGCACATCGGCCAAGGTCGACGAGATGCGCCAGCGCCTGAGCAAGACGCAATACAACGCCATGAGCGTGCGGCTGGAACTGCAGGCTGACTGCTATGCCGGCGTGTGGGCCCACCATGCCCAACAGGCCCGCCAGGTCATCGAAGCCGGTGATGTGGAAGAGGCCATGAACGCGGCCGCCCAGATCGGCGACGACACCTTGCAGCGCAACGCCAGTGGCCATGTCTCACCGGAGAGCTTCACCCACGGCAGCAGCCAGCAACGCATGACCTGGTTCAAGCGTGGCATGGCGTCCGGCGACATGCGCCAGTGCAACACCTTCGCCAAGGATGCCGTCTGACAGCACGGCATGGCATCCGCAAGCTAGACCCAAGACCATAAAGGAGACAACACCATGCAAGCCTGGACCTGTACCGAATTGAGCGGCCCCGATGCACTAACCTGGCAGGAAAGCCCCACACCCGAGCCCGGCAAAGGCGAAGTACGCATTGCCATCAAGGCGGCCAGCCTGAACTTCCCCGATCTGCTGATCGTGCAAGGCAAGTACCAGATGCGCCCACCGCTGCCCATCGTGCCTGGCGCCGAGTTCGCCGGCGTGGTCGAGGCTGTGGGCGAAGGCGTCAAGCACCTGGCCGTGGGCACCCACGTTGCAGGTTTTGCGGGCACAGGCGGCTTTGGCACGCACACGGTGGCACCAGCTGCCATGCTGATGCCTTTGCCACCGGTCTTCTCTTTCGAAGATGCCGCGGCCTTCCTGTGCACCTATGGCACCACCTATCACGGCCTGCTGGACCGCGCTGCACTCAAGGCCGGTGAAACCGTGCTGGTGCTGGGCGCCGCCGGGGGCGTGGGCACGGCGGCCATCCAGATCGCCAAGGCCGCAGGCGCCAAGGTGATCGCTGCGGCGTCAACGGACGAGAAGTGCGCCTTGTGCAAGGAGTTGGGTGCCGACGCCACCATCAACTACGTGAGCCAGAACCTGCGCGATGAACTCAAGACCATCACCGAAGGCAAGGGCCCCGATGTGATCTACGACCCGGTGGGTGGTGACCTGACCGAGCAAGCCTTCCGCTCGATTGCCTGGCGCGGTCGCCATCTGGTCATCGGCTTTGCCAACGGCCCCATCCCCGCGCTGCCCCTGAACCTGGCGCTGCTCAAGGGCGCCTCGGTGATGGGCGTGTTCTGGGGTGAATTCGCCAAGCGCGAACCGCAGAACAATGCAGCCTGCCTGATGCAGTTGGCGGCCTGGTACATGGAAGGCAAGATCAAGCCCGTGATCGAACACCAGTTGCCCATGTCGCAACTGAAGGAAGCATTTGCCTTGATGGGCTCACGTCAGGTGCGCGGCAAGGTTGTGCTCGTCAACGGCTGAGGCCTCGGCATCATGAGGAAGGCGGCCCAGCGCCGCCCTTCCCTCAAGCGCCCACAATGCCCAGATCGTGGCGCTTCAAGATCACCGGTTCCCTGGCCCCTGCCGCCATGCGCTTCAGGACCGCCTCGTGAATCTGGTCGCGATGTGCGGTGTATACCTTCATGGGTTCCCCCTCATCGCCCCGACCACGGAAGCAATACGTGAGTATTTCGCTGCCGATCATCGCGCCAATGCCCGACTCCCCCGACGGCACCCAGAAACGCACCGTGGCCGATGCGTCGTGGAAATAGGGTTCGAAGGACATGGCAAGCTCTCGCTGAGTTGAATGATGGAGCATGGCACGCGCGCAGCCAAATAAACAGCCACCACACCAACATATCGCCAGAAATGCGGGCGATGACCTCGTGTGGCATGCTGATCAACCTTCGCATCAACACTTTCATCGCACCTCCATGTCCAAGAGGCCGTTCACACGCCACTGCCTGCCGCTTTACTCAACCCTGCTGATACTTGCCGCGCTGTCCGGGTGCGCATCCGGCCCCACCACCACACCGAAGAGCGCCCCTGCCCCCAGCTCCAACGCTTCTTCAGCGGAAAGCCCTGCCCTGATCCAGGCCCCCTCGGGCCTGGTCAACGAAGCGCCCGTCGATGAACGCTTTGCAAAGTGGCTGGCAAACTTTCGTGACACAGCTCGCGCAGCAGGTATTGACGATGCCACGCTGCACGCCGCTCTGGATGGTGTGCGCTTGCGCTCTCGGGCGGTGGAACTGGACCGCGCCCAGCCCGAGTTCACGCGGGCCCTGTGGGACTACGTGGACGCCATCATCTCCCCCCAACGCATTACCCAGGGGCAGCAGAAGCTGGCCCAATTCAAGATGGAGTCCGATGCCGCCAGCACACGTTATGGCGTACCGACACCCGTCCTGATGGCCGTATGGGGCCTGGAGAGCAACTACGGCAGCAACTACGGCGACGTTCCCGTCTTTGACGCCCTGGCCACCCTGGGGTTCGAAGGCCGGCGCGAGGCCTGGGCCAAGAGCGAACTGCTGGCCGCGCTCAAAATTGTTCAACGCAAGGACATAGACCGCGAACGCATGGTGGGATCATGGGCAGGTGCCATGGGGCAGACGCAATTCATGCCCTCGTCCTACCTGGTCTACGCCGTTGATGCCGATGGCGATGGGCGGCGAGACATCTGGGGCAGCATGGCCGACGTGCTCTCGTCCACAGCCCATTTCCTGGCCCGTTCGGGCTGGCGTGCAGAGGAAACCTGGGGCACAGAGGTGCAACTGCCGGCCAGCTTCGACCCCTCACGCGCCGATGCTCAGTTGCGGCAGCCTTCCGCACAATGGGCCGCAGAAGGCGTGCGCACCATGGATAACACGCCACTCCCGAGCCTGGCCGACGCCTCGATCTTGCAACCCGCAGGTGCGCGCGGGCCGGCTTTCATCGTAGGCAGCAACTACCGGGCCGTTCTGCGCTACAACAACGCCACCAGCTATGCCCTCACTGTTTGCTTGCTGGCGCAGCGCATCGGCGGAGGCCCTGGTGTTCAAGCGCCTTGGCCCAAAGACCTGCGCCCACTCACACGCAGCGAGGTGCAGTCCATGCAAACCGCACTGAACCAGCGCGGCTTCGACAGCGGCAAACCTGATGGCCAGATGGGGCCAGCCACACGTCGTGCACTACAGCAGTTTCAACGCAGTGTGGACTTGCCTGCAGACGGCTACCCCACTTCGGCTTTGCTCATGCAGCTGCTGCAGACACCTTGACGGACAAAATCCTGTCGGATGCGTGAAGATCAGTCGGCCGGCCTCTGAGCCAATGCCCACTGAACATGCTCGCCGACCAGGTCCACATCGGTCCCGACCGGAGGCTGCACCAACCAGGCAGACAAGGCCCTGCGCATGGCCATCAGTGCGGCCTCATCAGGCTCGGTCCGCAAGGCATTGCCCAGCGCCACAGCCATATTGCGCTGCCAGCTCGCAAAGCCGATGCGCCTGATGGGACTGCCTTCGGTCAAGCGCAAAAAGGTGGCCTCATCCCACTGCCACAACTGCAACAAGGTCGGGTTGGACAGGGCTGGTCGCACATCGAAGTCGGGCAACACGGCTCGACGTGCAAACTTGTTCCAGGGGCAAGCCAGCTGGCAATCATCGCAACCGTAGATGCGGTTACCGATCAAAGAGCGCAGCGCTACAGGGATAGGACCGCTCTGCTCGATCGTGAGGTAGGAAATGCAGCGACGGGCATCCACCAATCGCTCCCCCACGATGGCCTGGGTCGGGCAAACATCCATGCAGGCCTGGCAGGATCCGCAATGCGCCGATTCAGGCTCGGTGACAGGCAAATCAATGTCGACAAAGATCTCGCCCAGGAAAAAGGTCGATCCTGCCTCGCGCGACAGCAGCAAAGTGTGTTTGCCACGCCAACCCAGGCCACTGCGGCTGGCCAGCTCGACCTCCAGCACAGGGGCCGAATCCGTGAACACGCGGTGGCCGAACGGGCCGATCAGCTCGGCCAGCTTGTCGGCCAGCTTCTGCAGGCGGTTGCGCAGCACCTTGTGATAGTCCCGCCCCCGTGCGTACATCGACACCGCGGCGGCAGAAGGCTGCTTGAGCCGCTCCCACTCGACACGTTGCCACTCGCCAGCCCGCTCAGGCAAGCTCGAAGGCAGATAATCCATGCGTGCCGTGATGACCCTGACCGTGCCCGGGACGAGCTCTGCAGGCCTGGCCCGCTTGAGTCCATGGCTGGCCATGTAGTGCATGTCCCCGTGGAAACCACGCGCCAGCCAGTCCAACAATGGGGCCTCGGCACTTGACAAGTCGACATCAGCTACGCCAATCTGAGAAAATCCCAATTCTGTCGCCCATTGGCGCAAGCTCGCCATGACCTGAGCGAGGTCGGCCGTCCGGCCCGAATCCCCCGGACAGGCATCCGGAACAACGCCCGGAAGAGGTGACTGAAGTACATGACGCATGTGACGATCGTAGCAAGCCCGCAAGGCCCCAACGCCAACATACCGGCGACGGTGCGCGACTTCATCTGGAAAGATGAGGCCGCATGCGCAGCCATGGCCGCTGAACTGGCGCAAGCGCTGCAAGCAGGCCTGCTGGCGGGGCATTCCGCCTACATCGAACTGCATGGCACCCTGGGCGCGGGCAAAACCACCTTCACCCGCCACCTGCTGCGGGCGTTGGGCGTGCAGGGCCGCATCAAGAGCCCGAGCTATGCGGTGGTCGAGTCCCACGACGTGCCCGGCATGGCCATTCACCATTTCGATTTCTACCGCTTCAACGATCCGCAGGAGTGGGAAGACGCTGGCTTTCGCGACATCTTCGCGGCGCCTGGCCTGAAGCTGGCCGAGTGGCCCGAAAAAGCGCAAGGCCTGTTGCCCCGCGCAGACTTGCAGATCCACATTCAGCCCCCACCTCGGCTGGATGAGGGTGAATGCCGCACCGTGCGCATCGAGGCGGCCAGCCCGCTTGGACAACATGCCCTGGGCGCGCTAAGCCATGGATAAGCGTCACCAGTCTCACCGTCGACAACTGCTCAAGCAGGCGCTGGGCGGCACCCTGATCATGGTGCTGGGTCCCAAGGAGCTTGCTTTTGGCGCCCAACTGGTGGCCGTGCGCGTGTGGCCGGCAGCGGATTACACGCGGGTCACGCTGGAATCGGATGTCCCGCTCAATGCCACTTTCTTTTCAGTAGCCAACCCGACGCGCCTGGTGATCGACATAGAGGGGCTCGCGTTAAGCGCCCAACTGCGCGACATCGTCAGCAAGGTGCGCTCGGATGACCCGTTCATTGCCGGCGTGCGGGTCGGCCAGAACCGCCCCAACGTGGCCCGACTGGTACTGGATCTGAAACAAGCCATCAAACCACAGGTGTTCGGTTTGCCTCCTGTGGCGGCCTACCAGCATCGCCTGGTTTTTGACCTGTACCCCACGCAGACCCCTGACCCGAGGATGGCGCTGCAAGCTCAGCCCGGAGCACCATCAGCCTCAGCTGCCCCGCAGACAAACACCCCCAGCGCCTCATCATCGAGCGGCAACAGCGGTCAGGCGGCCAGCGCTTCGGCCTTGCCAGCCAGTGGCGGCAGCCCTGGCGCCTTCATCTCTGCGCCTGCCACACCTGCGGCCCCCGGCGTCGCACGCCCCGCCCTGCCTAATCCGCAATCCGATCAGGCCGCCGATGCGATGAACGATGCCCTGGGTGACTTCATCGGCAACCTCAAGCGCCCTCTGGGTGCATCGGACAAGGCTGTGGCAAAGGCGCCGCCTGGCCGTCCTGGTGACAAGCCTCTGGACAAGTCCAGTGACAAGAACCCCGACCGCACCGCCGACAAGGCCAGCGTCGACAGCGACAACGCCCTGCTCGGCAACGCCAAGGCTGGCGCCCAAAGGCTGGTCATCGTCGCCCTGGATGCCGGCCACGGCGGCGAAGACCCTGGTGCCGTGGGCCCCAGTGGTTTGTATGAAAAGGACGTTGTGCTCAAGGTGGCGCACAAACTGCGCGCCCTGATCAACGCTCAACCCGGCATGCGCGCCATGCTCACGCGGGAATCCGACTACTTCGTGCCCTTGCACGAGCGCGTGGTCAAGGCCCGTCGCGTACGAGCAGATCTCTTCGTGTCCATCCATGCCGATGCCTTCATGAACCCGCAGGCACGCGGCGCCTCGGTATTCGCACTGTCGGAAACCGGCGCATCCAGTGCGGCAGCGCGCTGGATGGCACGCAAGGAGAACTCGTCGGATCAGGTCGGCGGCGTCAACATCAAGAACAAGGATGCGACCGTGATGCGCACCTTGCTGGACATGTCCACCACCGCGCAGATCAAGGACAGCCTCAAGCTGGGCCATGCCGTGCTGGGCCACCTGGGCAAGATCGGCAAGCTGCACCGAGGCAAAGTCGAGCAAGCTGGCTTTGCCGTGCTCAAGGCACCTGACATTCCTTCCATCCTGGTTGAAACCGGTTTCATCTCGAACCCGGAGGAAGAAGCCAAACTCCAGGATGACGACTACCAGCGCGAGCTGGCGGATGCCCTGCTGCAAGGCATCCAGCGCTACTTCGCCAAAAACCCGCCACTAGCCCGCAATCGCGCGCTGTAAAGCACCCTTGGCCGACAGGAGCCCACATGCGGGCTCCTTAAGTCGCTCAACGTACGCTCAAGCCGCCCGACTGGCTGAACGACTCGCCTTCCAGCCGCCATACAAGGCAATCAGGCCGGGCACCAGGATCATCGCCCAGATGATCTTGCTCAGATGCTGCTGCACGAAGGGGATGTTGCCAAAGTAGTAACCCACCGTGGTCAGGCCCAGGACCCAGATCAGGGCGCCGACCACGTTGTAAGCCGTGAAAGTGGCACGGTTCATCTCAGCCACGCCGGCCACAAACGGCGCGAACGTACGAATGAATGGCATGAAGCGCGCCACGATGATGGTGACACCACCGTGCTTTTCATAGAACGCGTGCGCCGAATCAAAGGCCTTGCGGTTGAACCAGCGCGAGTTTTCCCACTGGAACACCTTGGGGCCGATATAGCGCCCGATCGAGTAATTCAGTTGATCGCCCAGGATCGCCGCCGCCAGCAAGACGGCCATGGCCACCGGCAAGCTCATGGCGCCTGTGCCAGCCAAGGCTCCCACCATGAACAACAAGGAGTCACCGGGCAGGAAAGGCATCACAACGAGGCCGGTTTCCACAAACACGATGAGGAACAGCAGGCCGTAAACCCACACGCCATACATCTGCACAAACTCGGCAAGGTGCTTGTCGACGTGCAGGATGAAGTCAATCAGAAAGTGTGCGATATCCATGGCGGCGCATTATGGCCGGGATTGCCCCTTCGGCGACATCGCCCCACACCCTGAAGCCGGGGCTTCTACAATAGCGGGATGACGCCTGAGCCCGCCCGCAACCCTGCATTTTCGGACACCTCATCCCCTGAGCCTGCGCCAGCGCGCCGTACGATCCAGGAGTTGCCCGACGAACTGATCAGCCAAATCGCTGCCGGCGAGGTGGTGGAACGGCCTGCTTCCGTTGTGCGCGAACTGGTGGACAACGCGCTGGATTCAGGCGCGAGCCAGATCACCGTCAAGCTGCTGGCCGGTGGCGTGCGCCAGATCCTCGTGGAAGACGACGGCTGCGGCATCCCCGTGCCAGAGCTGCCGCTGGCCTTGCGTCGCCATGCCACCAGCAAGATCCGCTCGCTGGATGACCTGGAGCATGTGGCCACCATGGGCTTCCGTGGCGAAGCGCTGGCCGCGATTGCGTCGGTGTCTGAAACCTCTTTGTCCAGCCGCACACCGGATGCCGCCCATGCCCATCGCCTGGATGCGCGTTCAGGCGAGTTGACACCGGCTGCCCGCGCTGTGGGCACCAGCGTTGAAGTGCGCGAGCTGTTTTTCAGCACGCCCGCACGCCGCAAGTTCCTCAAGAGTGACGCCACCGAACTGGCGCACTGCCTGGAAGCCGTTCGCCGCCATGCCCTGGCTCGTCCGGATGTGGGCTTCAGCGTGTGGCATGAAGGCAAGCTGGTCGAACAGTTGCGCCCAGGCACGCCTGCGCAACGCCTGGCCGATGTGCTGGGCGAAGAATTCGTGCGCACCAGCCGAGAGGTGGATCTGGCCATCGGGCCCATGCGCATCCATGGCCGCGCAGGCCTGCCTGATGCTGCCCGCTCACGTGCCGACTGGCAGTACTGCTACGTCAACGGCCGTTATGTGCGAGACAAGCTGCTGGCGCACGGCGTGCGCTCGGCGTATGAAGATGTGCTGCATGGTTCCCGCCAACCCACCTACGCCCTGTTCATCGAGATTGCCCCCGAACTGGTGGACGTGAACGTGCACCCGACCAAGATCGAGGTGCGCTTCCGAGATTCACGTCAGGTTCACCAGGCTGCGCGCAAGGCCGTCGAGGCTGCGCTGGCCTTGTCACGCGCTGGCCAGGCTGCCGAAGCCCTGGCGGAGCAGGCTCGCATTGATGCGCCTGCGCAAGCACTCAGCGAACAAGCATCACCAGGTTTCCAGTTGCAAGCCACCACGGAGCCACCCAAACTGGCGCCGCCACAACAAACTGCCCTGCCCTGGATGCGCGTGCAGGACAGCGCACCCGAACGCCGTTGGGGCGGCTGGCCTACCGCGACCGATAACACGCAAGACACCGCCACGGTGTTGTCCACCGCAGCCGCGCCAGACCCGTTTGCCGACCTGAATCTGCCGCGCGTGGTGTCGGCATCGTCGAATGAGGATGAGGTACCTGTGCCGTTCGCAACAGGCGCGCCCCCCATCAACCGAGATCCGATTACCGCCCAACCACCGGCCAACGACTGGACCAGCCAGATCGCCCCCGCCACCATGGACGACAGCCACGAGTGGCCGCTGGGCCGTGCGGTGGCTCAAATCGGAGGCATTTATGTGCTGGCCGAGAACGCCAAGGGCCTGATCATTGTGGACATGCATGCGGCCCACGAACGCGTCGTGTACGAACGACTGAAGGCGCAACTGGCCCACGAACGGCTGGAAAGCCAGCCCCTGCTGATTCCGCTGACGTTTGCGGCCACGCCGCAAGAAGTGGCCACAGCCGAGACCCAACGCGATGCCCTGCTCTCGCTGGGCCTGGATGTCGATGCCATTGGCCCAGGCAAGTTGGCCGTGCGCTCGCTGCCCATGGCCTTGACGCAGGCCGACGGCGTGGAACTGGCGCGCTCGGTGCTGGCTGAACTGGCCCAACTGGATGCCAGCGACGTGATCAAGCGTGCGCAGCACGAGCTGCTGGCCACCATGGCTTGCCATGGCGCCGTGCGCGCCAACCGTCGGCTCACGCTGGCTGAAATGAATGCACTCCTGCGCGATATGGAAGCCACTGAACGCGCCGATCAGTGCAATCATGGGCGACCGACCTGGCGCCAGCTCACACTCAAAGAACTTGACGCCCTTTTCCTGCGTGGTCGCTGAGCCACCTCGCCCCACGCAGCCGCCCTGCCGGACACCCATATGACCGAACGAAAAAAATTGAGCCTGGCCAAACCGGCCCAGGCCGAGCCAGAACAAGCCGGCAGCCCCTACCGCAAACCACCCGTGCGTGGCAGTGGTACGGCGCCGCGCAAGCGCATGTCGGCGGCTGAAGCCGCCCAGGCACGCGAAGAAGCGGCAGCCCGTGAGCGTGCCGCCCCGCGTCACGACGATCAGACCCAGCGTCGCGACCCACGACAGGCACCGAGCCAGGAACGTGGCGCTTATCGTGGAGAGTTCCGCGGAGAGGATCGAGGCGAAGGCCGTGGCGCCCCTCGTGGTGAGCAAAGAAGCGAGCCGCGTGGCGATGCCCGCGGCGACTTCCGCAACGAGCCGCGCCGTGATCCACGCCAGGCACCGCAAGGCGATCGCCGAGCCGCGCCGCGCCGAGATCAGGACCAGCGCAGCAGCGCCGATCGAGGCCGCACGCCTGACCGCGCGCCTTATCAAGATGAGCGCCCGGAACAAGCCCCGCGCCGCGACCATCGCCGCGCTGATGGCCATTCGGCCACACGCGCCTCCCAAGGCTACGAGGCACCCCGCCAGCCTCAGCCCCCAGTCGAGCCCCGCGAGGACGACGGCCGACTGCGTCTGTCCAAGCTCATGAGCGAAAAAGGCCTGGCCTCGCGCCGTGAAGCTGATGAGTGGATCGAGCAAGGCTGGGTCAGCGTCGATGGTGAGGTCGTGAGCGAACTCGGTACACGCGTCTTCCCCCATCAAGTCGTGACCATTGACCCGCTGGCACGCACACAGCAGGCCCAACGCGTCACCATCCTGATCCACAAGCCCATTGGCTATGTGAGCGGCCAGGCTGAAGACGGCTATGAGCCCGCCGTCGCCCTGATCCGCCCAGAGAACCGTTGGCACGATGACAAGTTCCCCGTGCAACTGACACGTGGTCACCTCAAGAACCTGGCGCCCGCCGGCCGGCTGGACATCGACTCCACCGGCCTGCTCGTGCTCACGCAGGATGGCCGCATCGCCAAGCACCTGATCGGCGAAGACTCGGGTGTCGAAAAAGAGTACCTGGTGCGCGTGGTCTATGAATCGGCACCCGAGGCCGAAAACGTCTCGGCCGTGGTGCCGCCCGAGGCCATCGAGCAACTGAAGTTCGGCCTGGAACTGGATGGCCGTCAACTCAAACCCGCACAGGTGTCGTGGCAGAACGAGCAGCAATTGCGCTTCGTACTGCGCGAGGGCCGCAAGCGCCAGATCCGCCGCATGTGCGAACTCGTCGGCCTCAAGGTGGTGGGCCTCAAGCGCGTGCGCATGGGCAGCGTCACCCTGGGCAAGCTGCCGCTGGGTCAATGGCGTTTCCTGAGGCCTGATGAGCGTTTCTGAGCACACGGGTGCTGATCGGACGCTGCCCGCCTGGGTGGTGATCACGGCCCTGAGCCTGCTCACGGGCCTGCAGCCCATCACGACAGACGTCTACCTGCCGGGCTTGCCTCAGATGCAGCGCGAATTGGGTCTGGACTCGGCACACGTGCAATGGACGCTGTCATCCATGATCCTGGCGTTTGGCTTCGGGCAATTGATCTGGGGACCAATCTCGGACCGCTTTGGCCGCCGCCCCGTGCTGCGCTGGGGTCTGGGCTTTTACGTGCTGGCCAGCGGCTTGACCATGGTCGCGCAGGACCTCAGCATGATGATCCTGGCGCGCGTGGCGCAAGGCGCGAGCCTGTCAGCGGCCGTGATGTGCGGCCGCGCCATGATCCGCGATCTGTATGTGCCCGAACAAGGCGCACGCATGATGGCCAAAGGCATGAGTGGCCTGGGCGTCCTGGCGCTGGCTGGGCCCATCCTGGGCGGGCTGACCGCCACCTACTTCGGCTGGCGTGCCACCATGGGCCTGCTGGGGCTGTTTGGTCTGGCCACGTGGGCCTTCATCTGGACACGCCTGCCCGAAACCCTGCCCGATGAACGCCGCCAGCGCCATCTGCACTGGGGCACCATGGCACGCAACTGGTGGCAAATCTCGAAACACCCCACCTTCCGCGCCCACGCCATGCTGACCTCGTCCACCTATGGCGGGCTCTTCGTCTATCTCGCGCTGTCAGCCTTCGTGTTCATCGATGTGCTGGGCACCAGCCGCACGGTCTACGGCTTCGGCATGTCCACCCTGTCCCTGTCCTACCTGATGGGCACCTTTCTGTGCCGCCGCATGCTGCCGCGTCGAGGTCTGGTGGGCACCGTTCGCATGGCCGGCTGGTGTTCTCTGGCAGGCGGCATCGCGCTGGTGCTGGTGTCGGCTGCGCAATGGATGTGGAACTGGCATGTGCCGGCCTGGAGCCTGCTGCCCGGCATGTGGCTGTACGCCTTTGCACACGGCATCCACCAGCCTTGCGGGCAGACGGGCGTGGTCTCGGCCTTTCCCACGCAAGCGGGCGCCGCCTCCGCCCTGTCAGGCTTCGTGCTGTCGAGCATCGCCTTCCTGATTGGCGCCTTGATGTCCTGGTGGACCTCGCTGCCAGCGTGGGCCGGCACCATCCACCCGATGACGCTGGGCATGGGCATCGGCGGCGCCATGACAGCCTGGGTGGCGCTCGGTCGCGTGCAACGCGATGGCCACCACCACAGCGCACCAGCATGAACGAGATGACGAAGCAACCCACCTGGATCCTCGCCGGCCCCACCGCTTGCGGCAAGACCGCAGCCGCCCTGGCACTCGCGCAGGATGTGGACATCGAGATCATCAGCGTGGATTCAGCCCTGATCTACAAGGGCATGGACATTGGCACCGCCAAACCTTCCGCCGATGAGATGGCCGCCGTACCGCACCACCTCATCGACATCCTCGACCCCACCGAGAGCTACAGCGCAGCCCGCTTCGTGCAAGACACCCAGCGTCTGATCGGCGAGATTCGCGCACGAGGCCGCACGCCCCTGCTGGTGGGCGGCACCATGCTCTACATCAAGGCCCTGCTCGAAGGCCTGGACGACATGCCTTCAGCTGACCCGGCCATCCGCGCCATGCTGGATGCGCAGATCGCCGAGCGCGGCACACCCGCGATGCATGCCGAGCTGGCCCAGGTTGACCCGATCACCGCCGCGCGCCTGGCCCCCGGCGACACCCAACGCATCCAGCGCGCACTGGAGGTCTGGCACAGCACGGGTCAGCCCCTGTCCAGCTTTCATCAACGTGCCCGCAAGCAAGATGAGCCGCAGCACGATGCCATCCTCGTCTCACTGGAGCCGACAGACCGCGCCTGGCTGCATCAACGCGTGGCACAACGCTTCGAGCTGATGATGCAGGCCGGCTTCATCGATGAAGTCAAACGCCTGCGCCAACGCCCTGACCTGCATGTGGGCCTGCCCGCCATCCGATGCGTTGGCTACCGCCAGGTCTGGGAAGCCCTGGACGCGGGACAAGACCTGAGCAACCCAGCCGTGCTCAAAGACGTGATGGACAAAGGCATTGCGGCCACGCGCCAGTTGGCCAAACGCCAGATCACCTGGTTGCGCAGCATGCCGCAACGCATCGTGGTGCACTGCGATCAGCCCCATGCGCTTGACGGTGTGCGAAGCGCCTTTGGCTTGCCACGCTGAACGACCACATCAGCCAAAAACCCTCACGGAAACAGGCCTGATTGCTCATTGCAAGCACAGGCAAACAGGGCAAACTGCGACTTGCAGTTCAACGTTAGCCGCCATGTGGTTTCTGCCACAGATACAGCAGGTTCTTCGGCAAAGCCTGCCAGGTTTGATTTGGGTTAACGCCAAGCCGAGATTCACGCCATTAAGCTTGCGCCTTACCGAGAAAGACCATGCCGTACGAACTGTTTCGCCACAAGGGGCACGTGTGCCTGATGTTTTCCGATCTGTGTGACGAAGGGGGCGGCGCAGTTCAGGCCAACCAGTTCCTGATCGTCAATGACGACACCGGCGCCATCATCGACCCGGGCGGCAATCTGGCCTACAGCGAACTCTACCTGGCGATGACACGGCACTTCGCGCCCTCACGCCTGTCAGCCATCGTGGCCTCTCATGCAGACCCGGACATCATCGCGGCGCTGGACCGCTGGATGACGGCCACACCCGATGCCAAGCTGTACGTGTCCACCCTGTGGGAACGCTTCGTGCCGCACTTCTGCAAGCCCGGCAAGACCACCGGCCGTGTGATCGGCATGCCCGACTCCGGCATGCGCATTCCCATCGGCAACAGCGAACTGGTCGCCCTGCCTGCGCACTTCATGCATGCAGAAGGCAACTTCCAGTTTTATGACCCGATCAGCCGCATCCTGTTCTCAGGCGATCTGGGCGTGTCACTGATGAACGGCAAGCAGGCGCAGCAGACCATCACGTCGCTGTCACCCATGCCGCCGGGCATGGAAGCCTTTCACCGTCGCTACATGGTGTCCAACAAGATCTTGCGCTTCTGGGCCCGCATGGTGCGTCAGTTGCCCATCGACATGATCGTGCCGCAGCACGGCGCGCCCCTGCAAGGCGCCGCGGTCAAACAGTTCATTGACTGGGTGGAAGGCCTGTCGTGTGGCATCGATCTGATGACCGACGCCAACTACGCGGTACCGCACTGAGTCATGCCCAAGTGGCTCCGCTAAAGGCCTGGTGAGCCATCAGACCGAGCGCTTAGCTTCCGACACTTCGCGCAAGTGCTCCGCATTGACCTGAATGCGCCGCAACAAGCCCATCAAGGTCTGCCACTCTTCCAGCGTGAATCCTTCCAGCAGGGCATTGGACACCTCGCACAGCACACCGGGCACGGGCGCAATGGATTTTTCGCCTTCCTCAGTCAGGCTCAGATGCACGACACGGCGGTCTTCGGTGGAGCGTACGCGCTTGCACAAGCCCTTGGTCTCCAGGCGATCCAGGGTGCGAGTCAAGGCGCCGGCATCCAGTTGCAACTCTCGCGACAAGGCCGCCAGGGTGTTGCACTCACCCTTGCTGATCATGAACATGGGCGTCCACTGAGCTTGAGTCAGGCCATGGCTGTCCAGACGCTTGTCCACCACACCCACCATCATCTGCACCACACGGCGCATCAGGTAGCCAAAGCTGTCTTCCCGCTTCCAGTTGCCCTTGGCATAGATCGGCGCCGTCGGAGTCGCTGCCTCAGGGGCGTCATCTGAAGTAGTTGACGAATCAATCATGGCGATAATTTATTTGCCCATGCAAATATTGTCAAGGCACGATAATGGCATGACTTTCACGAACCAGCCTGTCAACATGTCCAGCGCGTCCAGCAGCCAACCGCCCAAGGGCAAGTCCGTCAGATCGCTCCAGGATCTCAAGCCCTTCCTGCGTCCCTACAAAGCTCGCATCGCATTGGCGCTCGTATTCCTGCTGCTGGCCGCCCTGACCACACTGGTGCTGCCCATCGCACTGCGCGCCTTGATTGATCAAGGCCTCGTGTCTGCAGATCCGAATCAACGCGTGATGGCCATGCGGGAGCACTTTCTGGCCCTGTTCGGCGTAGGCGTGGCCATGGGCGTGTTCTCGGCCTCCCGCTACTACTCGGTGACCTGGCTGGGTGAACGCATCACCGCCGACATCAAGAGCGCGGTGTACGGGCATGTGCTCAAGCAAAGCCCCGAGTTTTTCGAGACCACGCAAAGTGGCGAGATCCTTTCTCGCCTGACCGCCGACACCACCCTGATCCAGACTGTGGTGGGCACCAGCGTATCCATGGGCCTGCGCAACGTCATCATGGCCGTGGGCGCCCTGACCATGCTGATCATCACCAACCCCTATGTGATGGCGCAGGTACTGGGTGGCCTGGTGCTGGTGGTGATGCCCGCCATCATCTATGGCCGACGCGTGCGCAAACTGTCCCGCGCCAGCCAGGATCGCGTGGCCGACTCCAGCGCCATCGCCGCCGAAGTGCTCAATGCCGTGCCGGTAGTCCAGAGTTACACGGCCGAGGGGCGTGAGGCTCAGCGCTTTGTAGTCGCAACGGAAAGTGCCTTCAAGACGGGTGAGCGTCGCATCCGTGCCCGTGCCGTGCTCGTCGCCTTCATCATCAGTGCCACCACCGGTGCGCTGCTGTGGGGTCTGTATCAAGGCACACAGGCTGTGGTGGACGGCAAGATCACCGCAGGCCACATGGGCCAGACCGTGGTCTACGTGATCCTGCTGTTGAGCTCCGTGGCGGCGCTGTCCGAGGTCTATGGCGACATCCTGCGTGCAGCCGGTGCCACTGAGCGCCTGATGGAGTTGCTCGCTGCGAGCTCACCGATTCAAGAGCCGGCACACCCCAAACCACTGCCAGCACCCAAGAGCGGCTCACGTGTCAGCCTGGCCGGCCTGCGCTTCAACTACCCGTCTCGCCCACAACAAACTGCGCTGGAAAACTTCAACCTGCTGGTGAACCCGGGCGAAACCGTGGCCCTGGTCGGCCCCAGCGGCGCCGGCAAGAGCACGGTCTTCCAGTTGCTGCTGCGTTTCTATGATCCCCAAGCTGGCCGCATCGAGATCGACGGCGAAGCCGTCACCCAGTTGTCCTTGAACGACCTGCGCCAACGCATCGGCATCGTCCCGCAAGACAGCACCATCTTCTCGACCACCGCGCTGGAAAACATCCGCTACGGCTGCCCGGATGCCACGAATGAACAGGTCACCGCAGCAGCCAAGGCCGCCCACGCGCACGACTTCATCACTGCGCTGCCCGAGGGTTACGACACCTTCCTGGGTGAGCGCGGTGTGCGCCTGTCTGGTGGACAGCGCCAGCGCATCAGCATCGCACGCGCCATCCTCAAGAATGCGCCCTTGCTGCTGCTGGATGAGGCCACCAGCGCGCTCGACACCGAGAGCGAACGCGCCGTGCAGGCCGCGCTGGAAGAGGCCATGAAGGACCGCACCACCCTGGTCATTGCCCACCGCCTGAGCACCGTGGTCAACGCCGACCGCATCGTGGTGCTGGAAGCCGGCCACATTGTGGATGTGGGCACCCACGCTGAACTGATGGCCCGCAACGGTTTGTACGCCAAACTCGCGGCCATGCAGTTCGACCAGATCGAACCTGACCACGATGGCACCCCGCCGCTGGCCATGTCAGCCTGAACCGGTCGTGCTGCGTTGAACCACACATGCTCGCAAGAGTGCTCTATTGATACACATGCCCCCATTCAATCCCGCTCGCACCCTCATGATGTCGGCCATCAGCTCGGCCATGCTCCTGAGCGGTTGCGCCAACATGGATGAAACCCAGCGTGGCACGGCACAAGGTGCCGGCATTGGCGCCCTGGCTGGCGCCGTCATCGGCCAGGTGGCCGGCAAGAACGCAGCGACAGGCGCCGTCATTGGCGGCATCGCCGGTGCAGTGGCCGGCAATGTGTGGTCCAAGCGCATGCAGGCCCAGCGCGAAGCCATGGAACAAGCCACGCGCGGTACCGATGTCGAAGTGACCCGCACGCAGGACAACCAGCTCAAGGTCAACATCCCCAACGATGTGTCCTTTGCCACGGGCAGCGCCGCCATCAAGCCCGAACTGCGCTCGGTACTGGAAACCTTTGCCAACGGCTTGAGCAAGGACAGCAACGGCATGCACGTGCGCATCGTTGGCCACACCGACAGCACAGGCTCAGACACGGTGAACAACCCCTTGTCCAAGGAGCGTGCCGAGAGCGTCAAGGACTTCCTGACCGACCGCGGCGTGCCAGCCAGCCGAGTGGACACCGCAGGCCGTGGCGAGCGTGAGCCGATCGCCAGCAACGAAACGGCAGAAGGCCGCGCGAAAAACCGCCGCGTGGAAATCTTCCTGCGCGAACCCGAACAGGCTTCGGCGCAGCAACCCGTCACGCGCTGATTCGAGGCCTGACCGAAGGCCAATCCCAGCAGCCGGGCGATAATCCCGGCTGTTTTGCATTCTCGAGGTGCCCTGCCCGTGACCCGCCCCGTTCGCAGCCAATACGAAGACTTCATGCGCCTGGTCTACACCACTGGCGTGCTCAAGACCGACCGCACCGGCACCGGTACGCGCAGCGTGTTCGGCCACCAGATGCGTTTCGACCTGAGCGAAGGCTTTCCGCTGGTCACGACCAAGAAGGTGCACCTCAAATCCATCATCGTGGAACTGCTGTGGTTCCTGCGCGGCGACAACAACGTCAAGTGGCTGCAGGAGCGCGGCGTTTCCATCTGGGACGAATGGGCCCGTGACGACGGCTCGCTCGGCCCCGTCTATGGGGTGCAATGGCGCAGCTGGCCCAAACCCGATGGCGGCCATGTCGACCAGATCAGCGACGTGGTCAAGCAACTCAAGACCACGCCTGATTCGCGCCGCATCATCGTCAGCGCCTGGAACCCCGGCCTGATCGACCAGATGGCGCTGCCGCCCTGCCACGCTTTCTTCCAGTTCTACGTGGCCCCGGCCCAGACCGAAGGCGGCAAGGGCAAGCTGAGCTGCCAGCTGTACCAGCGCAGCGCCGACATCTTCCTGGGTGTGCCGTTCAACATCGCGAGCTACGCCCTGCTCACCCACATGCTGGCCCAGCAGTGCGATCTGGATGTGGGCGACTTCATCTGGACCGGCGGTGACTGCCACATCTACAGCAACCACACCGAGCAGGTCGAGCTGCAGCTCAGCCGCACGCCGCACCCTTACCCGCTGCTCAACATCAAGCGCAAGCCTGACTCGATCTTCGACTACGAGTACGAAGACTTCGAGGTGCTCGAGTACACGCACCACCCGGCCATCAAGGCACCTGTGGCCGTCTGATCCGGCGAGCGAGAACACGCACACATGACCACGCTCTGCCTGATCGCCGCCGTCGCCCGCAATGGTGCCATCGGCAAGGACAACGCCCTGCTGTGGCGCCTGTCGGAAGACCTGCAGTTCTTCAAGCGCACGACCATGGGTTGCCCGGTCATCATGGGCCGCAAGACCTATGACTCGATAGGCCGCCCACTGCCGGGCCGTCGCAACATCGTCATCACGCGCAACGCCTCGTGGTCGGCGCCTGGGATCGACAGCGCCTCCTCGCTGCAAGCCGCGCTGGCCCTGCTGGACAGTTCGGTAGAAAAAGCCTTCGTCATCGGTGGTGCGCAGATCTACACGGAAGCCCTGCCGCTCGTGCAGGAGATCGTGCTGACCGAAATCGACCGGGATTTCGAAGGTGATGCCTTCTTCCCGACCTGGGACAAAACCGCGTTCAAGGAAGTCTCACGCGAAACGCACCATGCGCCCGTGCCTAACGACTTCGACTACGCCTTTGTGACCTACCGCCGAGGCTGACCCCCGAAACAAGCGGTACAGCAGGCGACATCCCGGGGAAAGTGCCCGGTTGCGTTCACGAGGCAGCCAGATAAATTCTGCCCGCGTAACGCTACCCAGACACACCCAACCGAGGAGGCGCCTGCCCATGGACAACACACCCGTCACCCGTCGCCATGCCAGCCGCCTCGCGCTGGCCTGCCTGACCGCGCTCACCATACAAGGCGCGCAAGCGAACCTGATCGACGACATCCCCGCCGGCACGGGCTACGCAGCCCTGGAGATGTGCACGCGGACCATGCAAAGCCGTGACGACTATCTCCGTGTTCGCTGGTATTACACGGTGCCGGTCGTGCAGCCGCTGTCGGCCGTGTGGATGGTGGACTACGTTCCAGGCATCAAGGTCAATGTGCGCAGCTGGGTGCCACTCATCAGCAACCCTCGCACCGCCATCTACCGCAAGGGCCTGGGTTGCACCATCGTCCCGCCTGGCATGACCGAAGCCGCCGTGCGCGCCCAGCCCTTCAAGGCCATCGACACGCCAGCGCCATCGAGCCAATCCTGGCCCATGGGTGAAGCAGCCGCTGACGCCGCTGGCCTGAGTGCCAGCCAGGTCGCTCTGCTCAAGGCGCGTGGTGATCAGATTTTCAGCGAGTCCACCAGCCAGGTCAGCCAGAAGAAGAACTCGATCGCCTTCCTCGTGGCCCACAAGGGGCGACTAATACACGAGCGCTACGCCAAGAACTACAACCGAGAACAACCCCAACTGGGCTGGTCCATGACCAAGTCCCTCACGGCACTGCTTGCCGGGGCCATGGCCACTGACGGCCGACTGAACCTGGACGCAACGGTGGGGCTACCCCAATGGTCCGGCAGCGCCAAGGCCGACATCACCTGGAAGCAGCTTCTCAACATGGCACCAGGCCTGGCATGGACCGAGGGCTATACCGGTGCGGGCGACACCACCGACATGCTGTTCTCGCAAGCTGACGAAGGCAGCTGGGCGGCCGAGCGCCCACTGACCAGCACGCCAGGCACGGTCTTCAATTACTCGACAGGCTTCCCCAACATCGCCATGCTGCGCATGAAGCAGCTCCTGGGTGGCAGCCACCAGGCCCTGTACAACTACTACCAGCAACGCCTGCTGATGCCGCTGGGCATCCGCCAGGGCATCATCGAGCCTGATGCATCCGGCACGCCGGTAGGTGGCGCACGGGGCATCTTGCGGCCGATCGACTGGCTCCGCCTGGGCCAACTGGTCAGCCAGGGCGGGCAGTGGCAAGGTCAGACGCTGATCAACACCCATGCCATGAACTTCCTGCTGGCCGGCTCGCCTGCGAGCGCGGAATACGGTGGCTACATCTGGCGCCAGCCTTCGTCCAAAGCCATCCCCACCGACCTGATCAACCGCATTCCGGCTGACACCGTCATGTTCCTGGGCCACCTGGGTCAGTTCACGGTCATCGTGCCCAGCAAGCAGTTGGTGGTGGTGCGCATGGGCGTGTCGCTCGACATGGACAGCACCAAGCGTGATGTGTTCGGCACGGTGGCGGACCTGGTCGAGCAGCTTTGATGCCTCGGTGCTTTGCTCGACACACGATATTTCGGTTTTCCCGAAATATTGCCCCATAAATTTCTGCTTTACCGATGTGTCTTAATTCGATAACGTCCGTGCTTCCGGCCACGGCCGCATAACTCGAATTAGACACATCCATGGAATTTCTTCTCGACCCCAACATCTGGATTGCCTTTGGCATGCTCACCGCCCTTGAGATCGTGCTGGGCGTAGACAACATCATCTTCATCTCGATCCTGGTAGGGCGCCTGCCTGCAGAGATGCGCGACAAAGCACGCCGCCTGGGACTGGGCTTCGCCATGATCTCCCGCTTGATGCTGCTCTTTTCGCTGAGCTGGGTCATGGGCCTGACCGCCGATCTGTTCACAGTACTGGGCAAAGGCATCAGCGGCCGCGATCTGGTCTTGCTGCTGGGTGGTCTGTTCCTGCTTTACAAGGCCTCGCACGAGATCTTTGTTGAAGTTGAAGCCCGTGAGGACGACCATGCCCCCGACACCGACCCAGCTGTCATCAAGGCAGCCGGCCAGCGCTTGTTCTGGGGCATCATCGGCCAGATCGCCATCATCGATATCGTGTTCTCGTTGGACTCGGTGATCACCGCAGTCGGCATGGTCGACAAGCTCGGTGTGATGATCGCCGCCGTGATCGCATCTGTTGGCGTGATGCTGTTCGCAGCCAAGCCGATTGGAGAGTTCGTGGACAAACACCCCTCCGTCAAGGTGCTGGCGCTGGCGTTCCTGGTCATGGTGGGCATGGCACTGACTGCCGAGTCACTGGACATGCACGTCCCTAAGGGCTACATCTACGCTGCCATGGCCTTCTCTCTGGCTGTAGAGGCGCTCAACATCAGGTCGCGAGCCAAGCGCCTGGCCCTCAAGGCACAAGCGCAGCAGGTCTGATCCCGGCCAGAAGCGAGCAGGCGAAGCGGCACCTGGAAGGTCTGCGCTTCGCCCAGTTGCATCAAGGGCACAATCAAGGTGTCGCCACCCAGACGTGTAGCCAGGTTTGTCACCAGCAATCGCGAACAGGTGGCAAGCCATTGACTACATCGCGCTTCACACACCATGAGACTTGCCACCTGGAACGTCAACTCGCTGTCCGTTCGTCTGCCCCAATTGCTGGACTGGCTGGCTGCCAACCCGGTTGATGCGCTCGTGCTGCAGGAAACCAAGCTGACCGATGACAAGTTCCCTCATGCCGATCTGGCAGCTGCGGGCTATCAATCGCAATGGTTCGGCCAGAAGACCTACAACGGCGTGGCCCTGCTGACACGCACTGGCAGCACCGACATCGTCAGGAACATCCCCGGCTTTGCGGATGAGCAAGCCCGCGTGATCGCCGGTACCGTCCTCGATGAGACCGTGGGCAGCGTGCGCGTGATCGGCGGGTACTTCCCCAATGGCCAGGCGCCCGACAGCGACAAGTTCGTCTACAAGATGGGCTGGCTGGATGCGCTGCAAAACTGGCTCAAGCAGGAGTTGCAGACACATCAGAACCTCGTGCTGATGGGCGACTTCAACATCGCCCCTACTGATGCCGATGTGTATGACCCCGTGGCCTGGAAGGACCAGATCCACTGCACGCCGCAGGAACGTGCGCACTTCCAGCAATTGCTGGATCTGGGCATGCACGATGCCTTCCGCCTGTTCGAACAGCCACCCAAACCCTGGAGCTGGTGGGACTACCGCAACCTGGCCTTCCGCAAGAACCAGGGCCTGCGCATCGACCACATCCTGGTCAGCCATGCACTCAAGGCCAGAACCACCGCTTGTGTGATTGACAAGGCCCCACGCAAAAACGAACGCCCCAGCGATCACGCGCCGGTCATCGTCACGATCGCTTGAGCGATGATCGTGAGGCGCCCGTAACATGGCCTATTTATTCCTTTTGACAAAATTGCTGTACTCGATCTGCCACGTACGCCCATCGTCTATCGAGCGACGGATGGATGCATAACCCGAGGCGGTGCTCCCGTCGTCGATTGCAAACAGGCCCGTTGTCGGCAGCTCAACCAATTGCTCCGAAATGTAGACATTAGCGGACATCTTGGTCCACGCATCGCTTGATTGAGCACGGTAATAGAGATCCTTCTCAGACAAAGCGCTTCCTTGCATAAGCAAAGCCCCTGAAGCCAAGAGAACCGGTGCTTTCTCGTTGACCTTGAATGGGGAGTCTATGGTTTGCCAGGATTTGCCCCTATCCAACGTAAAGTGCACCCCTGCAAAGAAGCCTCCCAACCCACCTCCCGGTGAACTAAGCAAACCCAACGCGCCATTTGGGCTCGGCTGCACGTCAGAGATACGACGGCGCTCAGGGGCAGAGGTTTGCGTCCAGTTGCCTGACGAGAAATTGAACCAATGCAACTCGCCATTGGAAAGGGCGTAACCGAATCCTTCAGCCGTTGGCCATGCCCAGAAATTAGACGCACCGTTCCACATTGAGTAGCTAACATCAGCCGCTCGCACTGGCTTCCAATCTCCCTTATCAATCGAATCAGCACGATAGATCGTCACCTTGTTCCTGGTAGACAGCGCTACATACCAACCAACTTTGCTGTTGCCGTCTACATAGATCAAGTTGCCGGGCGGTAGGTTACCGGCACTCAAACGCTGCGGAATCCAATCCTCTCCCACTTTGACAATGGTATTGAACTCCCCGACCGCCACGAGCCGATTGCCTGGTTCTTCAACCGGCTTCAGCCAAAGCAAAGACTCCAGGCCATCAATGCCAATGCGACGCCACTTTCCCACCCAATTGCGAACGAGGATAGAGCCGACACGGCTAGCCGCAACCACTTCGCCAGAGGACAGTTCACATAAAGCATTGGCGCCTGCTGGGGTTTCCAGCGCAAATTCCTCCGTGCGATCGGCGGGATCGCGACGACTGTCCCAACCTGAGCCATTGACATGCTCCGCATACATGGCCGCATCGGTCGCAAATCGCTTGACGAGCTCGACGTTGGACTTGATCAACTCACTTCGCCCAACCAGCACACCTCCGCTCAGGTTCGTCACCACCAATCTGCCAAGATCTTGAGTTTCCCCCGGCTTGACGTTCAATCGACCAATCCGATCCTGCGCGGCGGGATTCAACTCGACGAATATTGAGCCGGGAACGCCAGGGTATCCAACGTTGAAGCGCGCAATTTTGTAGCTGCCCGCAGGCACTGCGCCGACATACAAGGCTGTGTCCCGAGCTAGGCCCTTGGATACCTGATTCAGTTGATACCGAATGGTGAAGCCCGCCGTCTGATCAACCCGTTCCAGAACAACGCTATCGAACTGTCCTGAGCGTGGGGAATTGCTCGTGACACTCAGCATCAAGACGCCTTGGTTCGCTGACACGGCGTCCTTGCCCGGCACGTTCGCGACATGCAGCACCGTACCGCAGCCAGGCATCGCACCGACAACAATCATCAACGCCAAGCCACGCAGTGACTGCCTGCGCCATTTTGTCCACTGACTCATTTACCCCCCTCCGCGCACGCTGAATAGTGGTGCTTCGCCACTCAAATCGAGCGGGCGCCACTCTAACATCCTGCATCAACGCGGCTTGCCTACTTCGCTCATCAGTCAGTACTGAAGCAGCTTTCTCAAAGGGGCCGGTAGACCAACCTGCTCCAGATCTCGATGTGCCACCCATCGCCCGGAAGGTGACAAGCAACGCAAGCGCGTCACCCAATTTGCTGCCACGGCCTCATCGTCAACGATAACTCGGCATGGACGCAAGCGCCAATCCATATGAGTCAGCACATGCTTGATACCTGGCTGAAGCTCCATGGCGCATGATGTATCTCGAAGCAGATCAAGGATTGCCGACTCACTGTCCAGCAATGGCATGGTCCACAGCCCGGCCCACACGCCTTTGTCCGGCATCTGCTGCAACCAGACCTGCTTACGCCATTCGAGCCACAGCCACCAGCTTTCGCGCTCAGAGCGCTTGAGCTTGCGCGTCTTGACGGGATAGCGCTCAGGAGCCCCCTGCACACGCGCCTTGCAGATGTCCGACCACGGGCAAGTGAGGCAGGCCGGCTTGCGCTGCGTGCACAAGGTGGCGCCCAGATCCATCAAGCCTTGCGTGTAAGACGGCATGTCGGCCGCCTTGTTCGGCAACACGGCCTGGGCCGCCTCCCACAAGGCGCGCTCATGCGTCTTGACGGACAGATCCTGATCCCAGCCCAGCACGCGGCTGAGCACCCGCTTGACGTTGCCATCCATGATGGAGATGCGCTCGTCAAAACAGAAAGCCGCGATTGCGGCCGAGGTGGATGGCCCGATACCAGGCAAGGATTGCAAGGCTTCACTGCTGGGCGGGAACTGCCCACCATGCAGGCTCACCACATCCTGCGCGCATCGATGCAGATTGCGGGCGCGGCTGTAATAGCCCAGACCGCTCCACAGGGTCAGCACGTCGTCCAGCGGCGCCGCGGCGAGTGCCTGCACATCCGGGAAGCGTTTCAGAAAGCGCTCGAAATAACCCAGCACGGTCGTGACCTGGGTCTGCTGCAACATGATCTCGGAGAGCCACACGCGATAAGGATCGCGTACTTTCTGCCAGGGCAGATGATGCCGCCCTTCCTGATGCTGCCAGGCCACCAGGCGATCAGCCAGAACCGGGGTTACCTGCCGCGCATGCCGCAGCAGGCCGGCCGAGGTCGGGGCTGTCATGCCCCGGTGGTGACCTGAGCGGCCTCGGGCGATGACGCCAGATTCAGATCCAGCGACACGTGCTGCACGCCGGCACCAGCCTGTGCGGCCGACAGCGTGTCGGTCTGGGCCTGCTTGACCAGCTCGTCGATCAAGGCCCCAAGATGCGTCTGCAACTGCAGCACGCGTTCATCCTGCGCCTGGACTTCCTGCAGGCGGGTGTCCAGCTCGTTGGATGCAGACTGGATGCGATCCAGCGATTCATAACGGCGCTTGAAGTTGCGACGACGCTCGCGCAGCTGGCTGTCCACCTGTGCGGAGGCCGTCTTGTTCCACAGCTCGATGTCGTTGCTCACAGTCTCGAACACCACACGCAGACGCGAGATCAGCATGCGACGGAACTGTTCCTGGAAGCCAGGTTGCGCCAGCCTGAAGGCCTGGCTCAGGCCCAGATACTGCACGTAGTTGCGCTCAATGAGGTTGAGGTCATCGGTGTACTTGCGCACATCCAGCGGCACATCGGCCACCAGGCTGAAGCCGAACTCGGCATTGAGCTTGGCGTAGGAAGCCACGAGCATCGCGTGGATCTCGTCATTGCGTTGCTGCGCCTGCTCGATCAGATCACGCAGGCGAGCGCACAGGTCGATGAAGGATTTCTTGGCGCCCAGAGGCAACCAGGATCCGCCCAGCACCTGCTGCAGCACATCCACTTCCTGACGCAGCCGATCAGCCGACAGCTCATGCAAGGCATTGCGCAACATGCGCGCATGCACGCTGCGCATGGCTTGCAGACGGGCCGTGCACTGCTCGAACTCGGTGGCTTCGGCCTGCACACGCTGCAGCATCAACTGAACCTTGCCGCTGCTCTTGCCACGCAGGCCACGCAACTCATGCAGTTGATCGGCAAACAGACGGCGCATCTCGCCAAAGCGGCGGTTGAGCTGTACCTGGAACTGCTGTGCGCCTTGCACCGCGGCCTGCCCCAGGTTCTCGCGGCGGCGCGGCAGCAAGCCTTCAGACAGCGCGTTCTCGAACGTCTCCAGGCGGCTTTCACCCAGGCCCGAATGGTTGCCTGTCAAGCGTGCAGCCAGGGCCTGGCGCGCCGAGATCGGGAACACATGGGCGGCGGGGATCTCCAGCGTTTGCGCCACGCTGTCGCACTGGCGCTGAATCGTCTGCTCGACCTGCTCAGGCGTGCTGAGGGGGTCGGCCAGCGAGTCAATCTTGTTGAGCGCCACAAAGCGTGCCAGCGCCGGGCCGCAAAGGTGATCACGCCAGATCGACAGATCGGACTTGGTCACGCCCGTGTCGGCGCCCAGGATGAAAACGGTGGCATGCGCCTGAGGCAGCAGCCCCAGCGTCAACTCGGGTTCGGTACCGATGGCGTTCAGGCCAGGGGTGTCCAGCACCACCAGGCCACGCTTGAGCAGCGGGTGTGGCAGGTTGATGCGGGCATGGCGCCACACGGGCACTTCCACCGTGCCATCAGGCTGCAGGGGCGGATTTTCTTCAGGGCGTTCGGCATCCCAGAAACCCAGGCGACCAGCCTCGTCAGGCGTCACCATGCGGGTGCGCATGACCTCGCTGAGCGCCTGCGCCATGCCGTCCGGGTTGGACAGATCAAGCTCGATCCAGGTCCACTCCTTGGGCTGGCGGCGGTATTCGGCCAGCGAAGCAGCTTCCAGGCGGGTGTCGATCGGCAACAGCGACAAGCCAACGGGATCTTCGGCGTCGTAGCCCAACTCGACAGGGCACATGGTCGTGCGGCCAGCCGAGGCCGGCATCATGCGACGACCCTTGTCCGAGAAGAAGATGGCGTTGATGAGCTCGGACTTGCCGCGCGAGAACTCCGCGACAAACGCCACCATCAGCTTTTCGCCAGACAGGCGATGACGCATGGCCTCGAACCACTCCGCCGACGCGTCGTCAAGCAGATCGTGTTCGCGGGCAAAACGTGCCAGGGCAGCCAGTTTGGCGTCCGTGTCGGCACGCCACTGCCCAAGTGCATCCAGGTGGCTGGCAAAAGTCGGCATCATGGGAATTGATCCTATCTCAAGCCGTGGTCAGGCAAATAAGCTTATTCGACCGAGTTGGGACAAAACGTACAGACTTATTCGCCAATCAAGCCACAGCTGTCACCTTTTCTGACAACTCGGGCAGAAAAAGGTCGAGCGTTGCCCCTGGGTAATGCGTTTGATGGGTGTGCTGCAAATCCGGCAAGGCTGGCTTTCGCGTCCGTAAACCTGGGTCGACAGCTGGAAATGGCCTTGGGCACCATGCGCATTCTTGAAGTCTTTCAGGCTGGATCCGCCCAGCGCAACCGCCTGCCGTAAAACACCCTGTATTTCCTGAACCAGTTTCTCGCAACGAGGTTTGCTGAGTTTGCCTGCCGCCAATCGGGGATCGATGCCGGCACGAAACAGCGCTTCGCACGCGTAGATATTGCCCGCGCCCACCACGATATCGCCTACCAGCAAGGCCTGTTTGATGGCCACCTTGCGCCCTTTGAGTCGCTCGTGCAGGTAGGCCCCGGTCAGCTCGACATCAAAAGGCTCCAGCCCCAAGCCTGCAAGCAACTTGCCCGGCACGCCGGACTGCATGGACTCGCCCCAGATGACGGCACCAAATCGCCGAGGGTCCGTCAGGCGCAATGTGCCCCTGTTGGTGATCATCTCGAAGTGATCGTGGATGCCTGTGGGCGCCAGTTGATGCCCGAAGGCCAGCGAGCCCGACATTCCCAGGTGAATCAACAATCCACCTTGCCGGCCTTTCGAGTTCGAGAGAGGCAACCACAGGTATTTGCCACGCCGAAGCACCTCACCCACCCGCCATCCCGTCAGCGTGTCCACGTCATGACCAACCGGCCAACGCAGCGGCTTGCCCATGTGAATGGACTCGATGTGAGCACCTGCAATGCGGTCAGCAAAACTCTGTCGAGTGACCTCGACTTCAGGTAATTCAGGCATGTACGGAATTATCCGGTGTCAATCGGGTCCACTCGAACAGAAAGGATGGACCACTACATCAATAGAATGGCCACATCTGTTGGAGACCACATGTCCCTCACGTTCGCGAAATTGCTCGCCACCACACCCAATCCCGCTAGCTCAAAAGCGCCTGTCCCTGGGCGACACAAGTCGACGGCACGCTGGCTGAACGTCGCCATGCTGGCGTTGAGCACCGTGAGTGCCGCGCAGGCAGCAGAGAATGACAACAAGGCACCAGCCACCAACGCGGCAACCACACCCGCTACGGCAAGCAATGCCAAACCGCCCGTCCAGAACTCCCCCATGGACGCGCCCATGTTCTACCAGATCTTCCTGGCGGAGATGCTGGTCAACAACGGCGACCTGAATTCGGCCTATCAGCACTACCTGGAAGCCGCCAAGCAGCACAAGAACGGGCAGCTTTACCAACGCGCAGTGGAAGTCGCATTTCGCGCCCGCTCGCCAGAACTGGCCTTGACCGCCGCGAAAGCCTGGCGACAAGCTCAGCCGCAATCCAGGCAGGCGTCGGAATACACCGCAGAAATCCTGCTGGCCATGAACCGCTCGGCCGACCTGGCTGCACCATTGCGCAGCATCATTCAGTTGACGCCAACGCCCCAGCAGCCGCAATGGATTCTGTCCTTGCCACGCACCATGACGCGCCTGCAGGACAAGACCGCCGCGGCCCAGGTCATCGATGACGCCACGCAACCCTGGCGCCAGGCTCCTCTGGAGTTGGCAGAAGCCTGGTCCGCCAGCGCCGAGGGCTGGATGCATGCGCGCGACACCAACAAGGCCATGAACGCCTTGAACAAAGCCCTCGCGCTCAAGCCTCAACTGCTCAATGCGGGGCTCATCGCCATCGACCTCATGGACGCCAGCCCCCAGGCAGAAGCCGTCGTCAAACAACAACTGGCTCGCAGCGATGTGGCACCTGTGGTTCGTCTGGCGTACGGCCGCAAACTGGCTGGATCACAGCGCTATGAAGAAGCCGCGCAACAACTGGAGCAGTTGCTGAAGGAGCACCCCGAGCAAACGGGCTCGTGGATCACACTGGCCGCCGTTCGCCTGGAACTCAAGCAGATCGATCAGGCAGAAGCTGCCCTGAAAACCCTGCTGAGCAAGGTCAAAAACGAGGGTCAGCCCGAGACGGCGCCCCCAGGCAGCCGCTCACCTGACGCCAACGAGGTTGATCAGGCTTATCTGCTGATGGCGCAGATCGCGGAACAACGCAATGACATCGCTCAGTCCCTGTCCTGGCTGGATCGCGCCGATCCCAAGCACGAGCGAGTGAACATCCAGGGCCAACGCGCCCGCCTGCTGGTTCGCCAGGGCAAGATCCCGGAGGCCAGAAAGCTGATTCGCGACTTGCCGGAGGCGGAACCAAGGGATGCCGTCTTGAAGTACCAGGCGGAAGCCCAGTTGCTTCGCGATGCCCGTCAGGTGGAAGAAGCCTACAAGGTCATGGCTGAAGCCACACTACGTTTCCCTGACGACAGTGATCTGCTGTATGACCAGGCCATGCTGGGTGAAAAGCTGCAGAAATACAGCGAAGCCGAAGCGCTGCTGCGCAAAGCCATCACGCTGGCACCAGACAACCCCAATGCCTTCAATGCACTGGGCTACAGCCTCGCTGATCGAGGCATTCGACTCGATGAAGCCCGCGTATTGATCAAAAAGGCGCTGGAGCTGCGCCCTGCTGACCCGTTCATCATCGACAGCCTGGGATGGCTGGAGTTCAAGGCAGGCAACCTCTCGGAAGCCGCTCGCCTGCTGAGCAGCGCCTATCAGACTCGCCCGGACCCCGAAATCGCAGCCCACCTGGGTGAAGTGCTGTGGACGCAAGGCAAAAAAGATGAGGCCAGCAAGGTGTGGCAAGACGCCCACAAGCGCGAACCCGACAACGACACGCTCAAAGAAACCTTGAAACGCCTTCAGGTCAAGCTGTGAGCACAAGCCACTGGAGCCGCCTGTATGCCTGCGTCGCGCTGCTGCCGCTGTGCTTGAGCGCGTGCAGCAGCCTGCCCGATGCAGACCCGATCGCGGCACAGATGCGAAGCGGCGGAGCCTGTGCACCGGCTGACACGAACACATCGGCACCGACCGTTCTGCAGCAGTTGACGCCGACGTTCCCGCGTGCAGTCGCACGCCCCAAACTGGACCTGCAAGGCCAGATGAGCATCAAGCTGGCAGCCTTTGCCGACCAATCCGCCAAAGGCTTGAGTCTGGGCTTTTTCTTCTCGGGCAACACAGAATCAGGTCAGCTGGATCTGATGACACTGATGGGCAGCCAGATGGCGCAGATCAACTGGCAACAGGGCGAAGCCTGGTTAAGCAATGACAAAGGGCGAACACGATATGACAGCCTGGAGGCGCTCAGTGAAGCCGCACTGGGTGAGCAACTGCCTCTGCGACCCTTGATCCAGTGGATGCAAGGCCAGCCGGATCCTGACCTGCCCAGCTTGCCCGGCCCTGACGCCAACACCTTCATTCAGGAAGGCTGGCTGATCGACACCAACGAACTCTCTGAAAAGAAACTGAACGCACGCCGCGCAGCCACGCCAGCACAACGCGCTGTTCAACTCAAGATCTACCTGGATCGCTGAGCCCCATACAAGACATGCCTAGCCTGCACAATCTGCCCGCGCCGGCCAAGATCAATCTCTTCTTGCACATAACGGGTCGCCGCCCCGATGGCTACCACTTGCTGCAATCCGTCTTCATGCTGATCGACTGGCAAGACACATTGCACATCGAGACACGCAGTGATGGCCATTTGCGTCGCCACGATCTGAACGTCGCACTGCCTCAGGATGACCTGTGCCTGAAGGCCGCCCGCTTGCTTCAAGCCGAAAGCGGCACATCACAAGGCTGTGACATCCACATTCACAAGGACGTACCCTGGGGCGCCGGCCTGGGCGGCGGCAGCTCGGACGCCGCCACGGTCTTGCTTGCACTCAATCAACTCTGGGCCCTGAACTGGCCCCGCGCAAGACTGGAAGCCCTGGCCATCAAGCTCGGCGCCGATGTGCCCTTCTTCGTGCGTGGGCGCAACGCCTGGGTAGAAGGCATTGGCGAGGCCATCACCCCGATCTCGCTGCCAACAGCGGCGCTAAACACCCCACTGGCCCTGCTCAAGCCCCCCATCGCTGTTCCGACTGTGGCGATTTTTGGCAGTCCCGTTTTACAGCGCGACACAAAGCATGCTATAGTCACAGACTTTCTTGCAGCGCCCCAGCGCTTTGGCAGAAACGACTTGCAAGCTCCCGCAGAGCAGTACAGTAATCAGTACGGCAGTCAGATCAGCCAGGCACTGGAGATCATGCAGAAACGCTTCGGCAACAGCCGGATGACGGGATCAGGCAGCACCGTGTTTTCGTGGATTCCCACCAGCACACAGCAAGCCCCCAGCTTCCAGCCAGCTGATGTGAATCTGGATGATCACGCATGGGTCGGTCGTGTTGCTCACGGTCTGGTTCACCATCCACTGCTTGATTTGCTGAAGCCCATTGATTGATGGTGCAGCAAAATCAAAATGTGAAGATTTTGAACAACAGACTTGAATGACGCAAAAAACAGGCTATAATGCGAGGCTCTGAACAAGAGTGCAGCTTACAAGGTTGCAGTGAGTTGAAGTAGCAATACAGCAGCGCACTGCGTCCTGAGTAGGGGAATCGCCAAGTTGGTTAAGGCATCGGATTTTGATTCCGACATACGAGGGTTCGAATCCTTCTTCCCCTGCCAAATAATTCGTTCAGTTCAAAGCTGAACACTCACCTGCCCTACACCTTCCGCGAAGGCTTATTCACCTGAACACTCAGGTGCTCCCGAGGGCAAGGTGATGGGCGCGTGCTATTTTCGCCATCAGCCCAGACGCCAATCATGCTATCCGATACCGTTCTGTTCACCGGCAACGCCAACCCGGCGCTCGCTCAGGAAATCGCCTCCAATCTGGGCATCTCTCTGGGCAAGGCGGCCGTCGGTCGCTTCTCGGATGGCGAAACCACGGTTGAAATCCAGCAGAACGTTCGCGGGCGCGAAGTGTTCGTGGTGCAGTCCACCTGCGCCCCCACCAATGACAACCTGATGGAACTGCTGGTCATGGTCGACGCGCTCAAGCGTGCTTCGGCCCAGCGCATCACGGCCGTCATCCCCTACTTCGGTTACGCCCGTCAAGATCGCCGCCCACGCTCTACCCGTGTGCCCATCTCGGCGCGCGTTGTGGCTGATCTGCTGGAAACCGTCGGCGTCGAACGTGTCCTGACCATGGACCTCCACGCCGACCAGATCCAGGGCTTCTTCCGTATCCCAGTCGACAACATCTACGCTTCGCCCGTGTTGCTGTCCGACCTGCAAGCCAAAAACTATCAAGACCTCGTGGTCGTGTCGCCTGACGTGGGCGGCGTGGTGCGCGCCCGTGCGCTGGCCAAGCAACTCGGTTGCGATCTGGCCATCATCGACAAGCGTCGCCCCAAGGCCAACGTTTCCGAAGTGATGCACGTGATCGGCGAAATCGACGGCCGCAACTGCGTGATCATGGACGACATGATCGACACCGCAGGCACGCTGGTCAAAGCGGCTGAAGTGCTCAAGGAGCGTGGCGCCAAGAGCGTGTACGCCTACTGTACGCATTCGGTGTTCTCCGGCCCAGCCATCGAACGCATCAAGAATTCGCATCTCGACGAAGTCGTGATCACCAACACCATTCCGCTCAACGACAGCGCGAAGGGCACGCCCAAGATTCGGCAGCTCTCGACCGCTTTCCTGTTTGCGGAAACCATTCGCCGTATCACCGATGGTGAGTCGGTGACGTCCCTCTTCTCGGAACAGAACAACAACTTCTGATCCGTGTTCTCGACCGGCAAGCTGCAAGGCAAGCCGGTCTTTTCACAGCACCTGGTCGCGGGTGCTTTATCCACTTTGGAGTTATCCATGAAATTCACAGCTTTTGAGCGCAGCCTGCAGGGGACCGGAGCGAGCCGCCGCCTGCGCGGCGCTGGCAAGACCCCCGGCATCGTGTACGGTGCTGGTGCCGCCCCCCAGAACATCGAACTCGACCACAACGCGCTGTACCATGCCATGCGCAAGGAAGCCTTCCATTCGTCCGTGCTCGACATGGAACTGAACGGCAAGGTCGAGAAGGTTCTGCTGCGCGACTACCAGGCTCACCCCTACAAGGCCCTGGTCCTGCACGTTGACTTCCAACGCGTTGACGCCACCACCCGCATCCACAAGAAGGTGCCCGTGCACTTCGTGGGCGAGGCCGATGCGCCTGCAGTCAAGCTTGACAAGTGCATCATCAACCACGTCACCACCGAATTGGAAATCGAGTGCCTGGCTGAACAGCTGCCTGAATTCCTGACTTGCGACCTGAGCAAGGCCGTCAAGGGTCAGAGCTTCGGCGTGGACGACCTGGGCCTGGCTGCCCACATCAAGGTGCTGACGCACGGCCGCAAGGCTCCTACATTGGCTACCGTTGTCGAGCCCGTGGAAGAAGTCATCGCCGCACCTGTGGCTGCTGCCGAACCAGCCAAGGGCAAGAAGGGCAAGAAGTAATCACTTCTTCCTTTGCGCTTTTGCAAGTCAAGCCCCGCTCAAGCGGGGCTTTTCTTTTTGTGGATGCCACTCCGATAATCCGCACCCATCATGATTCGACTGTTTGTGGGACTGGGCAACCCTGGCCCGGAATACGAAGACACCCGGCACAACGCCGGGTTCTGGTTCATTGACGATCTGGCGCGCCGATTTGGCGTGTCACTCCAGCCTGACCGCGCCTATCACGGCCTGGTTGCCCGAGCCAACCTGCCGCAAGGCCCCGTGTGGCTGCTGCAACCGCAGACCTATATGAACCTGTCTGGCAAATCGGTGGGTGCGCTGGCGCGCTTCTTCAAGATCACGCCAGAAGAAGTCCTGGTGGTTCACGACGAACTCGATTTACTGCCTGGCCAGGTCAAGCTGAAGAAAAGCGGCAGCCATGGTGGCCACAACGGCCTGCGCGATATCCACGCTCAACTGGGCACACCGGATTACTGGCGACTGCGCCTGGGAATCGGGCATCCTGGCCTCAAACACGAGGTGGCCAACTACGTGCTGCGCAAACCACCGCAGTCGGAGCGAGAAGCCATCTTCAAGTGCATCGGTCAGTCCCTTGACGCCGTGGACGCCATGCTCGCTGGCGACATGTCGAAAGCCGTGACGATCGTGCACGCGCAGCCGCAACGACCCAAGCCACCACGCAAGGAAGCGCCCGACAAGCCGACGATACCCGTCAAACCTGACGCGGCTTCGGGCAACAACGAAGCGGGTTGATACAGGCGCGCACAGACGCCTGAACCCAACAAAACAAGGAGGAAAAATGACACACCGCGAAGGCAACGGCTCGCGCCAGCATCCACATCGACTGGCGCGCTTGCTCTGCCTGCCTGTGATCATGGCGCTGCTGCACACCGGCCCGGCACAAGCAACGCCAGATCGCGCTGCCCAGACCACCCAGACCTGGCGCTGCACGGCACCATCAGGCCAGGTCAGCTACAGCCAGCAACCGTGCGCAGCGAATGGTGATCTGGTGACGCTGAAGGACGCTCGAACCCGTGGTCAGCAACGTCAGGCCACCAACAACACCGAGCGGGATGCCAAACTGGCCCGGCAAATGCAGCGTGAACGCCGGCACCAGGAGCGCATGGCCGGTAAAAACCGGGCCATCAGCCTGTCAGGCAAAGGTGGCCCTCACGTTATCCAAAGCACACCGAACAATCACGACCCCGTGCCGATCAGTGAGATGACCAAGCCGATTCGCATCAAGCCAAAGAAAATGGCTGCATCGGCGCCAATGCAGACGCCGCCCGGCAGCATCCCTCTGGCGCGTTGAACAAGCCCGTTCAGGCTGCCTTTTCCTGCAGCTTGTGATACTTGACCCACAGCTGATCACGTGACTCCACGTGATCCGGATTAACCGGAATGCACTCGACAGGACAGACTTGCACGCACTGAGGCTCGTCAAAGTGCCCGACACACTCGGTGCACTTGGCGGGATCAATCACATAGATGGTCTCGCCCATCGAGATGGCCTGATTGGGGCACTCGGGCTCACACACATCACAGTTGATGCATTCGGAGGTGATGGTCAAGGCCATGGACTTCTGCCTGGAGTGATCGACTGCGAACCGGCTCAGTCTGCCTTGCGCGACACGCGCTCATGAAGGCGAGCCAGCACGCTGGGCGCCACGAACTTGGATACATCGCCACCGAGCATCGCGATTTCGCGCACAAAGGTACCGGACACAAACTGGTATTGATCCGATGGTGTGAGGAACACCGTCTCGACGTCAGGCATCAACTGGCGGTTCATGCCGGCCATCTGAAACTCGTATTCAAAGTCACTGACGGCGCGCAGACCGCGCACCACCACCTTGCCGCCGTTGTTCACGACGAAATCACGCAGCAAGCCGGAGAACGCAATCACCTCCACGTTACCGTAGTCGCTGGCCAACTCCTTGGCCATGGCCAGGCGCTCATCAATCGTGAACATCGTGCGCTTGTGGTGCCCTGCCGCGACCGCCAGAATCAGGCGGCCAAACAACTGGCTGGCCCGACGCATCAGATCAGCGTGCCCCAGGGTCATGGGGTCAAAGGTACCGGGATAGACAGCGGTCAGCGAGGAGGAACTCAATCGGGACTCCGAGGTGATGTGGCTTTGCGCGCAGTGTAAGGCTCAGGCCGCAGGATGTGGCTGCATCTCGCCAGCAGCCACGCGTCGAAAAAGGTGAAAGTGCACTTCGCCGGCCTGGCCGTGGCGATGCGGCGCCAGTTGCGAGATCAGATCAACGTGTTGCGCCGCGTCGGGCAGGTCCTGCAAGGCAGTGGGTGACTCCAGATAGATCCAGCCGCCCTCGGGCACGCAGTTCAGCGCTGCAGCCAACGCAGACCAGAACAGCGCCTCATCAAAAGGCGGATCCAGAAACACCAGGTCAAACAAACCCGCCTGGCGAGGCTGGCGCATCCAGCTCACAGCTTCGGCCTGTTGCAACTTCACCTGCGTGGCCTTCAAGCGTGTGAGCGTGGCCTGCAGGTTGCGAACCAGCGCTGGCTCGCGCTCCAGCAAGGTGACTTCATCGGCGCCACGCGAGGCTGCTTCCAGGCCCAGCGCACCACTGCCGGCGAAGGCGTCCAGCACCCGCCAGCCAGACAGATCCTGCCCGAGCCAGTTGAACAAGGTTTCACGAACTCGGCCAGGTGTGGGGCGCAAGCCAGCGGAAACCGGCACCGGCAAAACCGAACGTTTCCATTGTCCGCCAATGAGGCGCACCTCCTGCGCTGCAGTACGGGCCACTTTCTGAGCAGCTTTTGTCTGCGCACCCTTGATTGGGTCGGGTTGGTTGGAACGTGTTGCGCTCATGTTGTCCTGTCGTGTGGTGACGCCCATTGTAAAAAGCCGCGGCTCGTACAATGCACGCATGTTCAGTTTCATCAAGAAAAAGCTGGGGTGGGGTTCCACCCAGCCGGAAGCCACGTCGGACAAGCCCGCCAATGAGGCGGTCCAGGCGTCTGCACCGGCTCCAGCAGCCTCGCCCGCTCCTCAACAGCCTGCGGTGGTCAGCGCCCCTGCCCCGGCGGCTGCGGCTGCGCCAGTCACCACCAACGAAGCGCCCCAAGCGTCCTCGCCCGCACCCGCGCCTGAACGTCGCTCCTGGCTGGACAAGCTGCGCGCCGGTCTGCGCAAGACCGGCTCCAGCATCGCCCAGGTGTTCACGGGCACACAGATCGACGACGCCCTGTATGAGGAACTCGAATCGGCCTTATTGATGGCGGATGCGGGCGTGGCGGCCACCGAGCACCTGCTGGCCGACCTCAAGCGTCGCGTCAAGGAAACCAAGGCCACCGATCCTTCACAGGTCAAAAACCTGCTGATCGACGCCATCACCGAACTGCTCCAGCCGCTGGAGAAATCCCTGGTGGTGGGGCTGCATACGCCGACGGTGATCATGGTGGCCGGCGTCAACGGCGCGGGCAAGACCACGTCCATCGGCAAGCTCACGCGCCACCTGTCTGACGCAGGCCAGAAGGTGCTGCTGGCCGCGGCCGATACCTTCCGCGCGGCAGCCCGCGAGCAACTGCTGGTGTGGGCTGACCGCAATCACGTCGAGATCGTGAGCCAGGAAGGTGGCGACCCTGCAGCCGTCACGTTCGACGCCGTGCAGGCCGGTCGCTCACGTGGTTGTGATGTGGTGATCGCAGATACGGCCGGCCGCCTGGCCACGCAATTGCACCTGATGGAAGAACTCCGCAAGGTCAAGCGCGTGATCGGCAAGGCGATGGACACGGCACCGCATGAAGTGCTGCTGGTCGTGGACGGCAACACAGGCCAGAACGCGCTCTCGCAGGTCAAAGCCTTTGACGAAGCCCTGGGCCTGACCGGCCTGATCGTGACCAAGCTGGACGGCACGGCCAAGGGTGGTGTGCTCGCCGCCATCGCCTTGTGGTCGCGCGAACGGCACAGCGCCGTACCCGTCTACTTCATCGGCGTAGGTGAAAAACTGGAAGATCTGCAGACCTTCAGCGCCCGTGAATTTGCCCAGGCCTTGTTAGCCTGAGGCCTACACGCGGTTGCAATTTCGATCAATCAGTGACGCTGAACGGCACCCGTTTCCAGTGGCATGGCACTGGAATCGAGGTCGTCGAACCAAGTTGAAGGTGGGGGCTCCTTGCGTTCACCTTCCGGCGTGTCATCGGCATAAGACCAGTCGTCCAATTGCAGATCCACGGCAGACTCGTTGACGCTCATGCCGTTCATGGCACCCATCGGGCTCTGCATGGACGCCACCACGGCCGCAGCCTCGGCATCGCGCCGCGCCACATTGACATCGTTGTAGCCGGAACGGCCGGAGGTATTGATGGCCGCGCCCAGAACGGTTTCGCGGGCCACGGCCGCCCCAGGCAAAGCGCCTTCCAGCCAGATGTGAACGGGGATGCGTGCGGCAGCCAGAACCTTGTCCATGCGAGCATGACGACGCTGGCTTCGCTCCTTCTCCCTGGACATGGGCTGGCGTATTTCCACCACGGCGATCACCTGTGAGGCCATGTCACACACGACCAGATCAGCGCACAAGGAGCCGACACGGCGCAGCCATTCGCTGTAGGAATTTTTAGTCGGCACCTTGATGAAACGAGCCACCGGAACCTGCGCCAGGATCACGTGATCGGGCAAGGCCTTGCGCAGAACGTGATAAGCATCACGCTCACCCGTGGTCAACACACGCGTAGCCACTGGCTCCCAGGCCATCAGGGTATCGAGGTTGTCGACCGAATCATCCGCAGGCTTGCGACCAAACCGCGCCTTGCCTTCTTGGCGAGACTTGGACTTCGGCGCATCACCCCGCCCAGGACGGCTGGGCGCCGCCTGGTGATGCCGGCTGTACCACCACGCGCCGGCGATGCCGGCGGATCCCAGAATACCGGCCATCAAGACCGGCCAGGTCGCTACCATGTCCATCATCATTCAGGCCTTCCTGCCCAAGTACCATCCCGGCGCCAACAGCACCCGGCTTCATCAGGCTCATCGGCAAAGGCATGATCCGACTGAAGCCCCAGGTTGCATGCGCAACACATGTCACACACGCTAACAGGGGCGCCCGGCAAGGGTCAATCGGGTTTACGGACAGGGTCGTGACAAGCGGTATCAGCGGCCCATGCCGGGCAGGCCCTTCATGCCGCCCATGCGTTTCATCATCTTGAAAAGCCCGCCGCCCTTCATTTTCTTCATCATGCTCTGCATCTGATCGAATTGCGTGAGCAGGCGGTTGACGTCCTGAATCTGCACACCAGCACCTTGTGCAATGCGGCGCTTGCGGCTGGCCTTCGTCTTGCCGTCCATCAGCAAGGCGGGCTGGCGGCGCTCCTTGGCCGTCATGGCGCTGATGATGCCTTCCATGCGGCGCATGTCACGCTCGGCCTTGCCCATGTCGGCCTGACCCGCCTTGGCCGCCAGTTCGGTCGGCAGCTTGTCGATGAGGCCGGACAAACCGCCCATCTTCTTCATCTGGCTGATCTGGGCCAGGAAGTCGTTGAAATCAAAGTCGGCACCGGACTTGACCTTCTCGGCCAGCTTCTGGGCGGCCTCGATGTCCACGCCCTTTTGCACCTCTTCAACCAGGGCGACGATGTCACCCATGCCCAGCACGCGGCCGGCATGGCGCTCCGCATCGAAGACTTCCAGGCCATCGATCTTTTCGGAGACGCCGGCAAACTTGATGGGCACACCCGTGATCTGACGCACGGACAGCGCCGCACCACCGCGCGAGTCGCCGTCCAGCTTGGTCAGCACCACACCGGTCAGCGGCAAGGCATCCTTGAAGGCCTTGGCCGTGTTGACGGCATCCTGACCCTGCATGGCGTCGACCACGAACAGGGTTTCGACCGGATTGAGCAAGGCATGCAGATCCTTGATTTCGGCCATCAGGACTTCGTCAATCGCCAGGCGACCTGCCGTGTCGAACAGCAGCACATCAAAGTAATGGCGCTTGGCGTAGTCAATCGCGGCCAGCGCGATGTCGTGCGGCTTCTGACTCGGGTCGGAGGGGAACCATTCGGCACCGGCCTGCGCGGTCACCGTCTTGAGCTGCTCGATGGCGGCCGGGCGGTAGATGTCAGCCGAAACCGTCAACACCTTCTTCTTGCGCTTTTCGATCAGGTGCTTGGCCAGCTTGGCCGTCGTCGTGGTTTTGCCGGCCCCCTGCAAGCCGGCCATCAGGATGATCGCGGGCGGCTGCGTGGCCAGGTTGATGTCGGAAATGCCCTCACCCATCGTGGCGGCCATTTCCTTCTGGACGATGCTGACCAGCACCTGACCAGGCGTCAGCGACGACACCACCTCCTGGCCCAGGGCTTTGTCCTTGACGCGGGCGATGAAGTCCTTGACGACCGGCAAGGCCACGTCGGCCTCCAGCAGCGCCATGCGGACCTCACGCAACATGTCCTGCACGTTGGATTCGGTGATGCGGGCCTGGCCGCGCATGGTTTTAACCAGGCGACTCAGTCGTTCTGTGAGGTTGGATGCCATGAAATAGCTGCTTGTGCTCTTAAACTCGAGACATGATTTTATCGCCCGCCTCGTTCACGTCTTCCACGTTCTGGCCCAGTTGCCTGGCGGTATTGGCATATGTGCTGGCCAGCGTCTGGCCGCAAACCCCCTCCAGTCAGGGTAACAGTCAGCAGGAAAGACCAGTCTGGGCTGCCTTGTGCCTGGGCTGGATGGCGCAGGCAGTGGCCATTGTGCTGGATACCGTGGCGTTTGATGGCCCCGAATGGCGCGCTCGTTTCGGATTTGCCCCCGCCCTGTCGGTCACGACCTGGCTGGTGCTGGCCGTGTACGCCCTTGAAAACAGGCGCCTGGGTCTGCCCAGCGTGCGTCGCGTGCTGGCTGTTCTGGCTGCCATCACAGTCTGTCTGGCCTGGCTGTTTCCTGGGCAGGAGCACCCCAAGGTCGGCTCCCCATGGGCCCCGCTGCACTGGCTGACGGGCTTTGCCTCCTATGGCCTCATCGGCGCAGCCCTGCTTCACGCCGCCCTGCTTCGACATGCAGAAAAACAACTGCGCGCCAAACCCGTATCCGGCCAGATCCCGGCTCCGGCCATGCCAGGCCAGGCGCTGGGCATGCCTTTGTTGCGCCTGGAGTCACTGACACTGCGGTTTGTCGGAGCAGGTTTTGCGATGCTCAGCATGACCTTGCTGCTGGGCGCCTTGTTTGCCACGCCCTGGCGCTGGGATCACAAGACCGTCTTCTCGGTGCTGTCCTGGCTGGTATTTGCGATGCTGCTGATCGGCCGTGCGCGCTTCGGATGGCGCGGCAGGCAGGCAGTGCGCTGGCTGGTTGCGGGCTCCACACTGTTGCTGCTGGCCTACGTGGGCTCCCGCTTTGTGCTCGAAGTGGTCCTGCATCGGTCCACATCCGCGTGAGCCTACACACAAGTCCACCATGTTGAAATACCTGCTGCTCGCGTTGGTCGTCATCTGGCTGTTTTACTCGCCGGCCTTGCGAGGCAAACTCAAGGGGAAGCCCCCTGCACCGCCGAAGCCCGCTCCCGCTTCCACGCCCAAACAGGCTGAGAACATGGTGCAGTGCGCCCATTGCGGGGTGCATTTGCCTGAGGGCGACACGGTCAAGGATGGCCATGGCCATCTCTATTGCAGCTCCGCGCATCTGCAAGCAGGTCCGAGCCAAGCGTGAACAGACACACCCCGATGTCACCAGCGCCAGCCAGGGACACCCAGGCCTCGTGGTTTGGCTCCCCTCCGGATGCGGACACCCAGCCCTGGGCTGACCCTGGCATCAACGATACAGGCTTTGCCGAAAGCACCCAGCAAACCCAGGGGCGTGCCACCTCGCCAATCAGAACGAGCGAGGCCAACAGAGCCTCCTTCCACCGCATCTACCGTGCATTCCTGACCGCGCGCTTTGCGCTGGCGGTGGTCCTGCTCGGCGTGGTCGTCGGCTCGTGGCTGCTAGGTGGCCACCCGCCCCTGTGGCTTTTTCTGTCCACATTCGGCTACGCCATCGTCACGGTTGCCTTGTTGACCCTGCCCGCGTCAAACCAGGGCCACCGGACTGAACTCCAGTCCCTGCGCCCCCGTCAGGCACTGGCCAGCGTGGGCATTGACCTGGCGTTCTTTGCCGTCATGCACTACTTCACCGGCAGTGCGGTGAACTCTCAGGCCTTGCTGGTGCTGCCGGTGCTGATGGCGGCCGTTCTGATGACGCGCATCACGGCTCTGGGCGTCGCAGCGGCCGCCACACTCAATTTGCTGGCTGCGGCGCTTCTTCAAGGTGAAGACAGCAACAACCTGACGGCACTGATGACGCAAGCCGGGCTGACGGGCTTCGGCTTGTTTGCCATCGCAGCCCTGGCCAGCGAACTCTCTGCCCGCCTCGCCAAAGAAGAGCGCAGCGCGCGAGGCAGCCTGGAACTGGCAAGGCAACAAGCCCAACTTAACCGCCTTGTGATCGAGGAGATGACCGAGGGCGTCATGGTGGTCGACAGGCAGGGCCGCGTTCGCACAGCCAACCCGGCCGCCAGGCGCCTGCTGGCATCGCAAGGCCTGGTGCCATCCGCGCCATTTCAATTGCGTGGCGTGCCAGCCTGGCAAGACCTGATCAACGCCGTAGAGCGTGGGCAAAGCAGTCCGCAGCGAGCCGAAGATGGCCAGGACGTGAAGCTCGTGTTTGATGACCAAAGCCAGCGCGACCTGCGCCTGCGCGTGCGCTTCACCAAGGGCAAAGGGGGCCGCACGCCCGAGGACATGTGCGTGATGCTGCTGGAAGACCTTCGCACCGTGCGCACCCGCCAGCGACAGGACAAGCTCGCTGCCATGGGGCGCATGTCCGCGGGCATCGCGCACGAAATCCGCAACCCCCTGGCTGCCATCGCGCAAGCCAACGCTTTGCTGGCCGAAGACGCGGCCACGGCCACGCAGGTCAAGCTCACCCAACTGGTGACCGACAACGTCGGCCGACTCAAGCACATCATTGATGACATCCTGGCCGTGGCCCCTGGCATTCGCCCACCCGCACCAGCCATCGACCCCCTTGAGACGATCGTGGCCATCTGCAATGACTGGCGCAGCACACAAGGCCTGGCACCAGGCGAAGACAGCCTGCTCGATATTGACGCCTCCGGCTGCCAGCGGGCGCCCACCTACCCACATCTCAAGATCCGGTTCGAGCCCGAGCATCTGCAACGCGTGCTGGTCAATCTGCTGGACAACGCCCTGCGCTACAACTCCGGCGAGCCGGGCGCCATCAATGTGACCTTGCGCTGGATGCCATCGGCTGATCCGGCGGGCATGTTGATGCTATCGGTTTCCAACGACGGCGCGCCTGTTTCGGCTGATACCGAGCGGTCCTTGTTCGAGCCCTTCTTTTCCACGCGCAGCAGAGGCACGGGCCTGGGCCTGTATATTTGCCGGGAACTGTGCGAGCGACACGGCGCCAACATCGACTATCGACTGCACCCCCTGCCACTGCGGCATCGCAACGAATTTTTCGTCACCGTGCCCGTTGAGCCCTTGGCGCCAAGCAACCCTACCGTATGAGCACCCCAGCCAATCATCGCCTGCTTGTTGTTGACGACGAGCCCGACCTGCGCACACTGTATGAACTGACCCTGCTGCGCGAAGGCTATGACATCGAAACAGCCGGGACCGTGGAAGAAGCCAAGCAGTTGCTGGCCGAGCATTCTTTCAGTGCGGTCATCACCGACATGCGCCTGCCAGACGGCACCGGGCTGGATATCCTCAGACAGATCGAATCGGAAGGCCGCAGAGAAAAGGCCATCGTCATCACGGCCTATGGTTCTGCAGAAAACGCGGTCAGCGCCCTCAAGGCTGGCGCCTACGACTACCTGACCAAGCCAGTTGACCTCAAACTGTTCCGCTCGGTCGTGGCCTCGGCGCTGTCCAGCACACTCGCGCCCAGTCCCACCTTTCAGCCAGCGACAGGTGTGGCAAGCCCATCCAGCATCGTCATGGCCGCCGAGCCTGTGAGCACGCTGTCGGAAAAAAGCCGCACGGCTTTGTCCAGACTGGCGGGCAACAGCGTGGGCATGCAGCAGGTGCGCGTGATGATCGACAAGGTCTCTCGCAGCATGGCGCCGGTGCTGCTGTGGGGCGAGTCTGGCACGGGCAAGGAACTGGTGTCCCGCGCCATCCACGATGCCAGCAACCGATCCGCTCAGCCCTTCATCGCGGTGAACTGCGGCGCCATTCCCGAGCAACTGCTGGAAGCCGAGTTCTTCGGCCACAGAAAAGGTGCCTTCACGGGCGCCAATGAAGAGCGAGAAGGTTTCTTCCAGGCGGCCAACAGCGGCACGCTCTTCCTGGACGAAATCGGCGACCTGCCACTGGCCATGCAGTCCAAGCTGCTGCGCGCCATACAGGAGCGCGCCGTGCGACCCGTTGGCGCCACGCAGGAAATCCTGGTGGACGTGCGCATCATCAGTGCCACACACAAAGACCTCCAGGCCGAAGTACTGGCCGGCCGCTTCCGCCAGGATCTGTTCTACCGGCTCAATGTCATCCAGATCACCTTGCCGGCATTGCGCGAGCGCCTGGAAGACCTGCCCCTGTTGAGCATGCGCATTCTGGAGCGCATCGCCCATGAATCAGGGCAAGCTGCGGTGCCGCAACTGAGCCTGGCGGCCCAATCGGCGCTGCTGAGCCATCGCTTTCCAGGCAATGTGCGCGAACTGGAAAACCTGCTGCACCGTGCAGTAGCACTCAGTGGGCACCACATGCTGGAGCCCGAAGATCTGGGACTGGCCACCCCCACGCCTTCGCTGGATCAGATCACGATCGAGGTGCCCGCGCCCATTCATCCCATGGCGCACATGAGTGTCGATGCGCAGCCTCAAGCGCTGGACAAAGTGGCACTGCCAAGCGACCTGGTCACGCATCTCGACCAGATTGAACGTGACATCCTCGTTCGCGCACTGGAGCATCACCGACTCAACCGCACGGCTGCGGGTGCCAGCCTCGGACTGTCCTTGCGCCAGATGCGCTACCGCATGGCGCGTCTGGGCGTACACGTCACAGAGCATGGCATCGTGCTGGGCGAACGCTTCGACCCGGATGCCGATGCTGATCCAGCCTGAGACGCCCGCCATGTCTGATTCGCAAGCGATAGGGCAGGACGGCTGGCTCCAGCATGCCCGCCGCATCCCCTCACCCAATTTCGGCCCACGCCCGGCTGATACGGACATCAACACGGTGGTGATCCACTCCATCAGCCTGCCGCCCGGCATCTACGGTGGTGACGAGATCGAGCGCCTGTTCACCAATCGGCTGGACTGGTCGGCACATCCCTACTTCGAACAGATCCGAGGCGCCGAGGTGTCAGCGCACTTCGTAATCCGACGCACGGGCGAGTTGCTGCAGTTCGTGTCCGTACGAGACAGGGCGTGGCACGCAGGTCGTTCCAGCTGGCAAGGCCGGGACAATTGCAACGACTACAGCGTGGGCATTGAACTCGAAGGCCTGGAAGACACCCCCTTCGAGACGGCTCAATATGAGGCGCTCGGCACCCTTCTTGATGCGCTCTCACAACGCTGGCCCATCACACAGATCGCGGGACACGAGCACGTGGCACCAGGCCGCAAACGAGACCCAGGATCAGCCTTCGACTGGGGGCGTCTGCAAGCACTGACAGGGCGCCCTGCGGCCCAATTTGCCGGATTGCAAAACCCATCGCAGACCGCCTAAACCGCTTCCCAGTCGGCTGTCATGCCGACTTCCCCCATTGGCGATTTCCCTTGTTTTTCCCCCTGTTCGCGGGGTGGGTGTAAAAAAGCGTTATAGTCACACCCAGACACTACAGGTAGTGCTCAACAGCACACCAAACACCAGATATAGTGTCCTCCGCAGTTGGCAGCCGGTCACCCCGCTGCCTGATTTCAACAGGCTGAACCCCATCACCAGCCTGGCGATCCTGAAGGGAATTACATGCAAACGTCCACGCCCAGCACCATGCCTACCTCTGCCTCCGTCATGCCCGGCGCATCCGCCGCTGCCATGGCTGTCGAGCCTCGCCAGTCCGCGTACTCGGCCTACCAGATCATCCGACGCAATGGTGCGGTCGTCTCGTTCGAACCCAGCAAGATTGCCGTCGCTTTGATGAAGGCCTTCCTGGCCGTGCACGGCACGCAAGGTGCTGCATCGGCTTCCGTGCGCGAAACCGTTGACGGTCTGACCGAGATGGTCGTGCGCGGTCTGCTGCGTTCGCGTCCAAGCGGCGGCACCTTCCACATTGAAGACATCCAGGATCAGGTCGAACTGTCCCTGATGCGCGGTGGTCACCACGAAATCGCCCGCGCTTACGTGCTGTACCGCGAGCGCCGTTCGCAAGAGCGCGCCAAGCAGGCCGATGCACAACAAGCTGCAGCCCTGCCCACCCTGACCGTGATCGACCGCGGTCAACGCGTCCCTCTGGATCTGGCACGCCTGCAAGGCCTCATCGTGGAAGCCTGCTCCGGCCTGGGCGATGACGTCAAGGCGGCCCCCATCCTGGCCGAGACCCAACGCAATCTGTATGACGGCGTCTCCATCGACGAGGTCTACAAGGCCGCCATCCTGGCCGCCCGCACCCGCATCGAGCACGACCCTGCCTACACCCGCGCCACCGCTCGCCTGCTGCAGCACACCATCCGCCGCGAAATCCTCGGCGATGAAGTGACGCACGCCGAAATGGCCACGCGCTACGCCGAGTACTTCCCTCAGTTCATCAAGAAGGGCGTGGAAGCCGAGCTGCTGGATGACCGCATGCAGCAGTTCGACCTGGCCCGACTGGGTGCCGCTCTTAAATATGAGCGCGACCTGAACTTCGACTACCTCGGCCTGCAAACCCTGTACGACCGCTACTTCCTGCACACCGAAGGCAAGCGCATTGAAATGCCGCAAGCTTTCTTCATGCGCGTGGCCATGGGCCTGGCCCTCAACGAAATCGACCGCGAAGCTCGCGCCATCGAGTTCTATGAACTGCTGTCCTCGTTCGACTTCATGTCGTCGACCCCCACGCTGTTCAACTCCGGCACCCGTCGCTCGCAACTGTCGTCGTGCTACCTGACCACCGTGCCTGACGACCTCGACGGTATCTACGAAGCCATCAAGGAAAACGCCCTGCTGTCCAAGTTCGCCGGCGGCCTGGGCAACGACTGGACCCCTGTGCGTGCACTGGGCTCGCACATCAAGGGCACCAATGGCAAGTCACAAGGCGTGGTCCCTTTCCTGAAGGTGGTCAACGACACCGCCGTGGCCGTGAACCAGGGCGGCAAGCGCAAGGGCGCCGTCTGCGCCTATCTGGAATCGTGGCACCTGGACGTTGAAGAATTCCTGGAGCTGCGCAAGAACACCGGTGACGACCGCCGTCGTACCCACGACATGAACACGGCCAACTGGATCCCCGACCTGTTCATGCGTCGCGTGATGGAAAACGGCGACTGGACCTTGTTCTCGCCCGCCACCTGCCCTGATCTGCACGACAAGTTCGGCATCGCCTTCGAAGAGGCCTACACCAACTACGAAGCCAAGGCTGACCGCGGCGAGATCAAGCTGTTCAAGCGCGTGAAGGCCACCGACATGTGGCGTCGCATGCTGTCGATGCTGTTCGAAACCGGCCACCCCTGGATCACCTTCAAGGACGCCTGCAACGTTCGCTCGCCGCAACAACACGTTGGCGTGGTGCACTCGTCGAACCTGTGCACCGAGATCACCCTGAATACCAACGGTGGCGAAATCGCCGTGTGCAACCTGGGCTCGGTCAACCTGGCTCAGCACATCAAAGATGGTGCCATCGACCAGGAGAAGGTCAAGAAGACCGTGAAGACGGCGATGCGCATGCTCGACAACGTCATCGACATCAACTACTACGCCGTCAAGAAGGCCCGTGACTCCAACCTGCGCCACCGCCCTGTCGGCTTAGGCATCATGGGTTTCCAGGACGCGCTCTATCAATTGCGCACGCCTTACGCCAGCCAGGAAGCGATCGAGTTTGCCGATCGCTCGATGGAAGCCGTCTGCTACTACGCCTACTGGGCTTCGACGGAACTGGCTGAAGAACGCGGCCGTTACTCCAGCTACCGTGGCTCGCTGTGGGATCGCGGCATCCTGCCGATCGACTCGCTCAAGCTGCTGGCCGAGCAACGCGGCGGTTACGTTGAAGTCGACAGCTCGACCTCGATGGACTGGGATGCCCTGCGTGCCCGCATCGCCACCTTCGGCATGCGCAACTCCAACTGCGTGGCCATCGCGCCGACCGCCACCATCTCCAACATCATTGGTGTGGACGCTTCGATCGAGCCTTCTTTCGGCAACCTGTCCGTGAAGTCCAACCTGTCGGGCGAATTCACCGTGGTCAACGAATACCTGGTGCGCGACCTGAAGAAGCTGGGCCTGTGGGACGACGTCATGGTCATGGACCTCAAGCACTTCGACGGCTCGCTGCGCCGCATCGACCGCGTGCCTGAAGAGCTCAAGAACCTGTACGCCACCGCGTTCGAAGTTGAACCGGTGTGGCTGGTTGAAGCCGCATCGCGTCGCCAGAAGTGGATCGACCAGGCTCAGTCGCTCAATATCTATATGGCAGGCGCATCGGGCAAGAAGCTCGACGAGACCTACAAGCTCGCATGGGTGCGTGGCCTCAAGACCACTTACTACCTGCGCACCATCAGCGCCACGCATGCAGAGAAGTCGACCGTGTCTCGCGGCCAACTCAATGCCGTGTCCAACATGGTGGGTGGCGGCATGAACGCTGCAGCGCAGCAAGCACAAGCACCTGTTGAAGTGGCACAAGCCGAACCTGCGACCGACATCAAGTTCTGCTCGATCGACAACCCCGATTGCGAAGCTTGCCAATGACATGACTTGCGAGTGATCAATGCACGATGACTCGCACTTCATCAACATGAACAACAAGGCCTCAACATCTCCATCAAGGTGTGAGGCCTTGTTCAACTGATGATCTTTCAGCATCTTCTTGATGCATTTCGATGCAAGCCCGCAACAACCACGGGCCTTTCATGTCAAGAAGTGCTTGGTGTTTTTAACAACACCCTTTCATAATCCGACTCCATAGGATGTTCACCATGCTGGTCTGGGAAGACGACTCCTCCAACTCATCTTCAATGCCCATCGGTTCTGTGCCCTCTTCGCTTGGCGATGCACGGAACACGGCCTCGTCACCTCTCGCGACTGGCCAGGCAAGCATTGCATCCGGCGCATCAAGCGCAAGCACCATGCCCTCCACCACACCGACAACTGCAGCCCCCATTGGTGGCTCGACCCGTCGCGTGAACGTGGCCGACAAGCGCATCATCAATGGTCAGACCGACGTCAACCAACTGGTGCCTTTCAAATACAAGTGGGCTTGGGAAAAGTATCTGGCCACCTGCGCCAACCACTGGATGCCACAAGAAGTGAACATGTCTCGCGACATCGCCTTGTGGAAGGATCCCAATGGTCTGAGCGAAGACGAGCGCCGCATCATCAAGCGCAACCTCGGCTTCTTCGTCACGGCCGACTCGCTGGCTGCCAACAACATTGTGTTGGGCACCTATCGCCACATCACGGCGCCCGAGTGCCGCCAGTTCCTGCTGCGCCAGGCTTTTGAAGAAGCCATCCACACCCACGCCTATCAATACATTGTTGAATCGCTGGGCCTGGATGAGTCCGAAATCTTCAATGCGTATCACGAAGTTCAATCGATCCGCGACAAGGACGAGTTCCTGCTTCCTTTCATTGAAGCGATCATGGACCCGAACTTCAACACCGGCACGATGGAGACCGATCAGACGCTGCTGAAGTCGCTGATCGTGTTCGCCTGCCTGATGGAAGGCCTGTTCTTCTACGTGGGTTTCACCCAGATCCTGGCACTGGGGCGTCAGAACAAAATGACGGGCGCCGCCGAGCAGTATCAATACATCCTGCGCGATGAATCGATGCACTGCAACTTCGGTATCGACCTCATCAACCAGCTCAAATTGGAAAACCCACATCTGTGGACGGCGCAATTCAAGGCTGAAATCAAGGCGCTTTTCATTAAAGCTGTGGAACTTGAATACCGATACGCTGAAGACACCATGCCGCGTGGCGTGCTGGGCTTGAACGCGTCCATGTTCAAGGGCTACCTGAGATACATCGCGAACCGTCGCGCCACGCAGATTGGTCTGGAAGAGTTGTTCCCCAATGAAGAGAACCCCTTCCCCTGGATGAGTGAAATGATTGATTTGAAGAAGGAACGCAACTTCTTCGAGACCCGAGTTATTGAATACCAGTCGGGCGGTGCCCTGTCCTGGGATTGA
>NZ_JACRAH010000039.1 GCF_016234775.1 Aquabacterium sp.
ATCGAAGACCGCCCGCACCAGTACTACGGTGCCTTCCTGATCCTGTCGGGTCTGATGGTGGGTGTGTTCTCCGCGCTGGACGGCATGCTGTTCTACGTGTTCTTCGAAGCAACCCTGATCCCGATGTACATCATCATCGGTATCTGGGGCGGTCCGCGTCGTGTGTACGCCGCGTTCAAGTTCTTCCTGTACACGCTGCTGGGTTCGCTGCTGATGCTGGTGGCCCTGGTCTACCTGTACTACAAGTCGGGTGGCTCGTTCGACATCGCCACATGGCACAAGCTGCCATTGCCCGCCACGCCGCAGGCCTTGCTGTTTGGCGCCTTCTTCGCCGCGTTTGCGGTGAAGGTTCCGATGTGGCCGGTGCATACATGGTTGCCTGATGCCCACGTGGAAGCGCCTACCGGTGGCTCCGTCGTGCTGGCCGCGATCATGCTGAAGCTGGGTTGCTATGGCTTCCTGCGTTTCATGCTGCCCATCGTGCCCGATGCGTCGCACGAGTTCGCGCCTGTGGTGATCACCTTGTCGCTGATCAGTGTGATCTACATCGGCCTGGTGGCCATGGTTCAGCAGGACATGAAGAAGCTGGTGGCGTATTCGTCCATCGCCCACATGGGTTTCGTGACCCTGGGTTTCTTCATCTTCAATGAACTGGGTATCGCCGGTGGCATCGTGCAGATGATTGCCCACGGTTTCGTGTCTGGCGCCATGTTCCTGAGCATTGGTGTGTTGTACGACCGCGTTCACTCGCGTGAAATCTCCAGCTACGGCGGCGTGGTCAACACCATGCCCAAGTTCGCCGCGTTCGCGCTGCTGTTCTCCATGGCCAACTGCGGCCTGCCGGGTACCGCGGGCTTCGTGGGTGAGTGGATGGTGATCCTGGGTGCGGTTCAGTACAACTTCGTGATTGGTGCGCTGGCTGCCTCGGCGCTGATCTTCGGTGCCGCCTACACCCTGTGGATGTACAAGCGCGTGTACTTCGGTGAGGTGACCAACGACCATGTGCGTGAGTTGACAGACATCAACGCCCGCGAATTCCTGATGCTGGCCATTCTGGCGGCAGCGGTGCTGTGGATGGGCATCCAGCCCAAGCCCTTCACCGATGCGATGCATGTGTCCGTGACCGAGCTGATCAAGCACGTGTCCGTGAGCAAGTTGAACTAAGGGCCGATCGACATGACTGATTTGAATTGGTGCGCAGTGACGCCCGAGATCGTGCTGCTGGGAATGGCCTGCCTGGTCTCCCTGGTTGATCTGTTTGTCACTTGCCCGAAACGCACAACCACCTATCTGTTGACGCTGGCTTCGCTGGCTGTCGTGGCAGGCCTGCACCTGACTGCGCTGGACAACGGCACCTCTGTGTACGCCATGCAGAAGATGGTGGTCACCGACGCCATGGGCCATCTGCTGTCCCTGTGCGCCACGCTGGCCGTCATGGGCTCGCTGGTGTATGCACAGACGTACGCGGCTGACCGCGAGATGCTCAAGGGCGAACTGTTCACACTGAGCATGTTCGCGTTGCTGGGTATCTCGATCATGATCATCGGCAACAACTTCCTGAGCATCTACCTGGGCCTGGAATTGATGTCGCTGTCGCTGTATGCCCTGGTGGCCCTGCGTCGTGACAACGCGCAAGCAACGGAAGCCGCCATGAAGTACTTCGTGCTGGGCGCGCTGGCTTCGGGCTTCCTGCTGTATGGCATGTCCATGATGTACGGTGCCACCGGTTCGCTGGATCTGGCTGAGGTGTACAAGGCCACGTTGGCTGGCGACATGAACAAGCAGGTGCTGGCATTCGGTCTGGTGTTCATCGTGGCCGGTCTGGCTTTCAAGCTGGGTGTCGTGCCTTTCCACATGTGGGTGCCTGACGTCTACCAAGGCGCTCCGACCGCGGTGACCCTGATGGTTGCGGGTGCGCCCAAGCTGGCCGCCTTTGCCATCACCGTTCGCCTGCTGGTGGAAGGTCTGATCAACACGGCAACCGACTGGCAGCAGATGCTGATGATCCTGGCGGTGCTGTCCATGACCGTGGGTAACCTGGCCGCGATTGCTCAGACCAACCTCAAGCGCATGCTGGCCTACTCCGGTATCGCCCAACTGGGCTTCATGCTGCTGGGCTTTGTGCCCAGCATCGTGGCGGGCAACACCGTGTCGGCTGGCAATGGCTACGGCTCGTCGCTGTTCTATGTGCTGACCTATGTGCTGACCACCATGGGTACCTTCGGTCTCATCATGGTGCTGTCTCGCCCTGGCTTCGAGTCCGAGCAGATCTCTGATCTGGCAGGCCTGAACAAGCGCAGCCCCGTGCTGGCTGGCGTGATGGCCGTGTTCATGTTCTCGCTGGCTGGCATTCCGCCTACCGTTGGCTTCTATGCCAAGCTGGCTGTGCTGCAGGCGCTGATCACCACGAACTCGCCTTTGCTGCTGCAGATCTCGATCGCAGCCGTGATGTTGTCGCTGGTCGGTGCCTTCTATTACCTGCGCATTGTCAAGGTCATGTACTTTGATGAGCCGTCCGACAACGCGCCTGTCGCCCAAGGTGGCGCACGCGTGCTGTTGTCGGTCAATGCGGTGGTGGTGCTGGCCTTGGGCATTCTGCCCAGCGGCTTGATGACCTTGTGCGCCAAGGCCATCACGCAGTCACTGGCTGGCTGATCTGACATGGCACAACGGTCTTCCTTGACTGAGAGATCCAGCTCATGACGGGCCTCGTGCCCGTCTGGGCTGTCAGTGTGGTGCTCCTGGCCGCGGTGATCGCGGCCAATTTGCCCTTTGTGAACGAACGGCTGTTCGTGATGGGGCCACGCAGGGATGCGAAGCCGGTGGGCTGGCGCCTGCTTGAGTTGCTGGCCTACGCCTTTGCCGTGGCAGCCTTGGGGCGGGCCATCGAAGGGCATCTGGGCCAGGTGAGCCCCATGCGCTGGGAGTTCGTGGCCGTGTGGCTGTGCGTCTTCCTGACGCTGTCCTTCCCCGGCTTCGTGTGGCGCTACCTGCGCAAGCGTTGAATGTCCCAATCCGATCTGCCCGACGCTCACCTGCGTGAAGAGACCATCGAGTCCAGCACGGTCTACAAGGGGCACTTCATTGAACTGCGCCGTGATCGCGTGCAACTGCCCGATGGCCGTGAGGCGGCCCGCGAGTACGTGGTGCATCCTGGTGCGGTGATGATCGTGGCCATGCTGCCTGATGGCCAACTGGTGATGGAGCGGCAGTACCGCTATCCGGTCAGGCAGACAATGATCGAGTTCCCCGCCGGCAAACTGGATGCGGGTGAGGGCGGTCTGGCCTGCGCTCAGCGCGAGTTGTGGGAAGAGACTGGTTACAAGGCTCGTCGCTGGGCCAAGGCCGGCATCATGCATCCTGTCATCGGTTACGCCACCGAGATCATCGAGATCTGGTTTGCCGATGAGTTGACACTGGGCGAACGCCATCTGGATGAAGGCGAGTTTCTGGACGTGTTCCAGGCCAGCCTGGATGAGCTGGAGAACTGGATGCGGGATGGTCAACTCACGGATGTGAAGACCATCGTGGGCATGATGTGGCTGTCCAAATATCGCGCCGGGCTTTGGCCTCTTGAGTGGATCACGGGCTGAGCCGGCGGTTCAGGTCAGGGCGGTTGTTTCATGCTGGTGGTTGATCTTCATTGCGCGCAAGGGCATCACTTTGAGGGCTGGTTTGCCTCCGCTGATGAGCTCGCATCCCAGAAGGATCGCGGGCTGTTGACCTGTCCGGTTTGTGGCGATCATGATGTGACGCGACGCCCATCTGCGCCGCATCTCAATACGTCCGGGTTGAAAGAGCGTGCGCCTGTTGCCCCACGAGGCACCGCGCAACCCGCTTCACCGAGTGCCACACCAGCTTCTGCCCTGGCTCCGGTCGAATCTCGACCTGCGCACGACAGCCTGCCAACCGAGGCGCAGGAAGCCATGGCTGCCCTGCAGGCGCTCTACCTGAAAGCGGTGCGCCATGTGGTCGACAACACGGAGGACGTCGGAGAACGTTTCGTGGAAGAGGTGCGCAGCATCCATCACGGTGACGCGCCGGAGCGTGCCATACGTGGCCAGGCCACACCTGAGGAGCGGGCAGAACTGGCCGAGGAAGGCATCGACATCCTGACCATGCCATTGCCTGAGGCGATGAAGGGCCCCTTGCAGTAGTCCTGGACGGGTGAATGTTCTTGGCGTCACGCCATTTGGCTCATCAGAAGCGGCGTACCTGTTCACGGTGCTGAAAGCCTGAGGTACTAACTTCGTTGTGACCGTCCCCTTGTCCAGGGCGGCGATAACCAACGGAGTCTTTCATGAAGTATTCGATCATTGCCGCAGCCACCTTGTTGGTGTCGGCGTCCTCGGCCATGGCGGCCACTGATTTCAGCAATTTCACGCCGCTGAGTTCATCTGCCGGCCCCATTCCCGTGAACGGTGCAGGTGAGACCACCCCGATCACCCTTGGCAATTCAAGCTGGGGGCAAAAGACCCTGGCCGATCGCACCACACAGAACACGCTTGTTCCTGGCTCCAACTCAGGTAACTGGGACATGATCGCAGCCAATGAAACGGGCCCACAAGCAGGCCGCTATCTGTTCATGCCCTTCGAAACCAGTGCAGGCGGTGTTCAGCGAGTCGACCTGTGGGACAACAACTACGCGACGCGCACGACCACGATTGTGGCGCCAGGCACCAGTGGGTTCGTCGCTGGCGATGCCTCTCGCTGGACGCCCTGGGGCAGTTACCTGACTGGTGAAGAGTCCTGGGGAGCAGGTAGCACGAAGGGGCGCTTGTTCGAGGTCACGAATGCCACCTCAGCAACGGCCAATGCCGGTACGCTGGTTCAGCGCAGCATCCTGCCCCGCGTCTCGCATGAAGGTCTGGCCTTTGACAAGGCCAATGCCATGTACTTTGTAGACGAACTCAACGGTGGCTCGATTTACAAGTACGTCTCGGCCAATCCGAACGCCACCACTGGCAATGACTACTTTGCTGCTGGTCAGACCTCCGTGTTGCGCGTCGGCGCCGGCGGGCAGTTTGAAGGCAACAACGGCCCCGCCATCACGGGCGCAGCGAGCTGGGTGGCGATCACCCAGGCCAATGGCGCGGCCATTGCAGGGGTGTCTACCGTACTGGGTGACGGCACGATCGACGGCCGTGCGACAGCCGATCACGGCAGCATCCTGGGTACAGGCTACAACCGCCCAGAAGATCTGGAGATCCAGACGCTGGCCGATGGCACCGAACTGGTCTACTTTGCAACCACCGACTCAGACACCAATGGCATTTCGTCGGATGGCACCAGCCGCGTCTACCACTTCAACGTGTTGACCGGCGAGGTGGAACTGTTTGCCGATTCGACCACCATTGATCTGGCGACCGGCCTGGCCGTGGGGAGTGGCCTGCGTAGTGCCGACAACCTGGCCATTGATGCAGACGGCAACATCTACATCATCGAAGACCGTAATGGTGGTGTGGACGACGACATCTGGTTTGCCAAAGACCTCAACAAGGATGGCGACCTCAACGATGCGGGCGAAGGCCTGGCACGCTGGGCTTCGAATGGCACGCAGGGCTCCGAGTTCACGGGCCTGTACTTCAGCAAGACCAACCCCAACGTGGCGTATGTGAACATACAGCACCCCAGCAGTGGCAATGACCGTCTGATCGAAATCGCCGCGGTGCCAGAGCCTGAGTCCTATGGTCTGGCGCTGGTGGGCCTGCTCCTGGCTGGCGTGGTTTCCCGCCGCAACAAGCGCGCCTGAGTCATTCTCAGGGCAGCACGCGACCCGGGTTGAGCACATTGCCCGGGTCGAGCGCGAGCTTGATGGCCTTCATCATGGCCAGGGCCGTTACCGACTGGCGGCGGCCCATTTCCTCGACACGCAGACGCCCCACGCCGTGTTCGGCCGACAGGGTTCCGCCGTGGCGCATGACCTCGTCAAAAACCAGCCTGTTGACCTCGGATTCAAACGTGGTCAGGCCGATACCTTGACCCTGACTGGGCGGCGGCTGCACGTTGTAGTGCAAGTTGCCATCGCCCAGATGACCAAAACAGACGATGCGGGCTTGTGGCCAGCGTGTCTGAATGGCCTGGTCTGCCTCGCGCACGAAGTCCGGAATGGCCGAGGTCGGCACGCCGATGTCGTGCTTGACCATCAAACCCTCCGTGCGTTCTGCCAAAGGGATGGATTCTCTGAGTTGCCACATGGCTTGTTGCTGCGTCTGGTTGACGGCCAGCGTGGCCATCTGTACCAAGCCTGAATCCATGGCCATTTGCAGCACGGTCTGCATGCGTTGTTGCGCATGCTCGTCCGATTCGTTGCTGGCGTTTTCAAGCAGCACCGTCCAGGCCGCGGGCGTGGTGTCGCTGGTGGTGGCCTGCAAGCCGAGCAATACCTTGGCGGCATCCGGTTGATGGCCTTGCACCAATTGCAGCGGCAGGCGGCCCATGACTTCACAGGCTGTCAGTCCGGCATCCAGATCGGCACGGGCTGCTTGCAGGAGCTTGATGGCATCCGACAAACTGGTGCATGACAGCAAGGCGGTGGTCTGGCCCTTGGGCTGGGGGTAGAGCCTCAGGGTGGCCGCCGTGATGATGCCCAGTGTGCCTTCGCTGCCAATCATCAGATCACGCAGGGCATAGCCGGAATTGTCCTTGCGCAGGCCCTTGAGGCCGCGCCAGATCTCGCCGTTGGCCGTGACAACCTCCAGGCCCAGACAGAGTTCACGCGCGGTACCGTAGCGCAGCACCTGTGTGCCGCCGGCATTGGTCGCCAGGTTGCCGCCGATGGTGCAACTTCCCTCGGAAGCGAGGCTCAAGGGGAACAGCAGCCCAGCCTCGGCCGCGGCTTGCTGCACCTCGGCGAGCAGGCAGCCTGCGTCTGCCGTCATGGAGAGATTGGCGGGGTCGACCTCGCGAATCTGTCGCAGGCGCTGCAGGCTCAGCACGACCTGCCGGCCGCTCTCGTCGGGCACGCCACCGCCAACGAGGCCTGTGTTGCCGCCTTGCGGCACGATGCTGACACCATGCTGCGCGCACAGCCTGACGACGGCGGCCACTTCATCGGCATTCGCGGGCCGGACGATGGCCAGGGCATGGCCCTGGTAGCGGCCACGCCAGTCTGTCTGATAGCGGCTGAATTCGGCGTCAGTGGCGCGCTGCGGGATCAGCACCTGTGCCTGACCCAGCAAGTCGCGCAGCGCGTTCAGCAAGGTGGTCATGGCAGTGGTGCGTCTTTGGCCGCGGTGCCCTTTTTCTTGGGGGGCAGCACACGCAGGCGCAAGCGGATGTAGACGGAGCAGGCCGTGAACAGCGCGGCACTGAGCGTAACCTCAATGCCCGCCAGCGCTTGCGAGATACCCGTGTCACTGGTGGCACGCATGGCGCCTTCGGTGAAGTACAGCCACACCAGCAGGGAAACCCAGCGGTAGGTGTAGAGCCTGTGCTTGAGCATGCCGGCAATCGCCAGCGTCAGTGGCAGAACCTTGATGGCCAGCGCACCGGTGCCGCCTTTGAGCGGCGCCAGCCACAACTCCCAGGCCAGGCCCAGGCCGATGAGCGACAGCAGCAGGGCGACATTGAGCAAACGCATGCGATCGATGCGGGCCAGGCGCTCGGTGGGGTGCAGGCCAACGAAGGCATCAGGATCGACGAGCGGTTCGTCCGATGGGGAGGGGGAGGGTGTGGAGGAGGGCGTGGTCATCTGGAAAATTTCACAACGCGGGCTGAACCGGACGGCTCAGTGGCGCATGGCTGGCATCATAGCCAGCATGACGTCGAATTGGACTTTCTGGGCAAATGCCCGTGAACGCTGGGCACTGCTGGTGAGCACCTTGCAGCAGTGGCCCTGGGCTCAAACCTATCAAACCTTGCGGGCGCGCTTTCGGGAGGATCACCTGGGTGTGACTGCCGGCAGCCTGACTTTCACGACCACGATTGCCCTGGTGCCGCTGTTCACGGTGATGCTGGCCTTGTTCAGCGCCTTCCCGGTTTTTGCGCGCTTTCGCAAGGTGCTGGAGCAGCAGGTTCTGACGGGCATGGTTCCCGATGCCATTGCCAAGCCGGTTTTGCTGTCCTTGACCAAGTTTGCGACCAAGGCCAGTCAGATGGGGGGGCTGGGTCTGATCGCACTGGGCGTGACGGCCATGATGCTGATGTTGACCATCGACCACACGCTCAACGGGATCTGGCGGGTGCGCACAGTGCGACCGATTGCGCAGCGCGTGCTGGTGTACTGGGCGGCCCTGACCCTGGGCCCGTTTTTGGTGGGGGCCAGTCTGTCCTTGACGTCCTATCTCCTGTCGGCATCCGGTGGCCTGGTGGATGAGTTGCCAGGCGGTGTCAGTTTTCTGCTGGCTTTTATCGTGTTCATGCTGCAGACAGCCAGCTTTGCCGCGCTCTACAAATTTGTGCCCAACACCTTCGTACGTTGGGAGCATGCCTGGGGGGGCGGGATTTTCGCGTCCGTCGGCCTGGAGTTGGGGCAGAAGGGCCTGGCCATCTACCTGTCCAAGGCACCGGTCTACTCGACGATCTATGGCGCGTTTGCCGCCGTGCCGCTCTTTCTCATCTGGATCTATGTGAGCTGGCTGATCATCTTGCTGGGCGCCGTGATCACGGCCTATACGCCCAGCCTGCTGTCGCAGGTCAAGCGATGGCCAGACACGCCCGGCCATCGGTTTGCACTGGCGCTGGCCCTGTTGCGGGCACTGGCGGCCGAGCAGCATGCGCCTCATCGCGGCCTCACGGGCGAGCAACTCGCGCATCGCCTGCGCACGGATCCGCTGCAGATCGAGCCTTTGCTTGAACTCCTGCAAGGCATGGACTGGGTGGGGCTGCTGGATGAGCCTCAGGCGGAGCACGGTGGTCGTTTCGTGTTGTTGTGTGACCCTGACAAGACGCTGGTGGCCCCTCTGGTGGGGGAGGCGTTGTTGCGCCCGGACGCGTTCACCGAGGGATTCTGGTCTAAAGCCGGCATGGAAAGCATGAGCTTGTCAGAAGCATTGGCGTGAAAGGCCAATCTCATCAGGGGGAACCCCTTGGCGAGACCCCGCTGATCGGTCTATATTTAAAAGGCGCGTCCCTACATATTTTGTGCAACCGATCGAGGAGACAGACCATGAAAGTCAGCGATATCCTGCGAGTCAAAGGCAGCACCTTGTTCACCGTCCAGCCGGAACAAGCTCTGGCTGAAGCCACCACCACCATGGCGGATCACGACATCGGCTCGCTGGTGGTGATGGAGCACGGCGATCTGGCGGGGATGCTCACCTTCCGCGAAGTGATCCAGGGCGTGGTCCGCAATGGCGGCTCGGTTGGCTCGCTCACCGTGCGTGCCGTGATGGACGACCATCCACTGACCTGCACGCCGGAGACGGAAATCGACGAAGTGCGCCGCATGATGCTCAATCGCCATGCCCGCTACATGCCCGTCATGACGCAAAAGACCCTGATGGGGGTGATCTCTTTCTATGACGTGGCCAAGGCCGTGGTCGATGGTCAGGATTTCGAAAACCGCATGCTCAAGGCCTACATTCGCGATTGGCCGGTGGAAGAAGAAGCCGCCCGCGAGCGTCCGGCGCTGCTTTGAGCCGCCTGCCAGCTTGTTCCCGCTTGTGTTCAACGCCCGGTTTTTGCCGGGCGTTTCGCATTCTGGCGCCCGGTGATGGCATCAAGGACTGGCCGATAGGGGACAATAGCGGCTTCCGCTTTGGATGACACAGAATTTTGGCGCTATGGCTGGCAGCACCCTTGGTCTCTTGTTCACCGTGACGAACTTTGGCGAATCGCATGGCCCGGCCATCGGTTGCGTGATCGACGGATGCCCTCCGGGCATGACGCTGTCCGAGGCCGACATTCAGCCCGACCTGGATCGCCGCCGCCCTGGTACCTCGCGCCACGTCACCCAGCGCAACGAGCCTGATGCCGTCGAAATCCTCAGTGGCGTCTACGAAGGCAAGACCACCGGCGCCCCCATTGCCCTGTTGATCCGCAACACGGACCAGCGCAGCAAGGACTACGGCAACATCATGCAGACGTTCCGGCCGGGCCACGCTGACTACACCTACTGGCACAAGTACGGCATCCGCGATCCGCGCGGTGGTGGCCGCTCTTCTGCCCGCATGACCGCGCCCATGGTGGCAGCCGGTGCCGTGGCCAAGAAGTGGTTGCGCGAACAGTTCGGTACCGAGATCCGCGCCTGCATGACCCAGCTGGGCACCATGCCCATCGCCTTCGAAGGTTGGGATCATGTGCCCAACAATCCCTTCTTCGCGCCCAATGTCAGCCAGATCGAAGCGCTGGAAGGTTATATGGACGACTTGCGCAAGGATGGCGATTCCTGTGGTGCCAAGCTGATCGTGGAAGCCTCCGGCGTGCCCGTTGGCCTGGGTGAACCGCTGTTTGACAAGCTGGATGCCGACATCGCCTACGCCATGATGGGCATCAACGCCGTCAAGGGCGTGGAGATCGGCGCAGGCTTCGAGAGCGTGAGCCAGCGCGGTACCGTGCATGGTGACGAGCTCTATCCGGACGGCTTTGCCTCCAACCATGCCGGTGGCGTGCTCGGTGGCATCTCCACCGGCCAGGACATCCGCGTGGCCATCGCCATCAAGCCGACCAGCTCGATCCGTTCACCACGCCAGTCCATCGACCTCAACGGCCAGCCCGCCACGGTGGAAACTTTCGGCCGACATGATCCCTGCGTGGGCATCCGCGCCACGCCGATCGCCGAAGCCATGCTGGCCCTGGTGCTGATCGATCACGCCTTGCGTCATCGCGCGCAGTGCGGTGACGTGGAGGTTGACACGCCCCGAATTGCGGCACAACGCCCCTGAAATTGCACCGCATTGGGTTGATGAGCATAGGCAAGGCACAAAGCCTGTGCATGCCCGATTCGGGTGCAAGCTAGTCTGGCGTAATTGGCCAATTGTTCAGAATTTCGGTCGCACTGATTCCTGTTGAAATGCCTGCACGTTCAACGTTTGTTGGTCGGGTAGGTTCGTGCGAACCAGGTTCTACCCCTGAGCCCCTGACCAAGCTTAAAAGGGGTCACCATGCGTTCCATATTCGGATCAGGGTCGGGGCATGTCTTGCTGGAAGCAGGATCAAGGCGTGCATCTTCTGGTGGCGTTGAAGCCTTCATGGCTTTTTTCAGGTACCACGGTATCTGGGCGCCCGGCGTTCGCCTCTTCAGGCGATTGAGTTTTCAGACCAAGGCCAGCATCGTGTCGCTGGCGTTTCTGGTGCCCTTGCTGGTGCTGGGTTGGTCCTTCAACATCAGCAAGCAGGCCGATCTGGATTTCGTGCAATCGGAGCGTCAAGGCGTGGCGTATGCGCAGCCCTTGATCAGCCTCGGTGCGGCTTTGCTTCGCGAAGAGGCCATGGGTTGGGCGGACCGCAGGCCGGCGGAGGTGGGCGAGCGCCTGGCGGCATCGCGGCAACAGCGTGATCAGGTCTGGCAGCAGTTGAGTCAGACCCATCAGGCAGGTGGCGCAGCCTTGAGCGCGGGTGCAGCGTATGAGGCCTTGGCGCGGGCCATGCAGGGCGTGCCGACAGGTCAGGATGCCGGCGCACCAACCAGACAAGGCATGGACGAGACATTGAAGGCGCAGGCCGCTTTGCTGGACGTGGTGGTGGACAAGTCCAACCTTGCGCTGGACCCGGCCTTTGCCAGCTACTACGTGATGGATGCGGCGCTGATCGCTTCACCCGACCTCATCTGGTGTGCGGGTCGTTTGCGCGGCCTGCTTGAGCGTGTGATACGCAGCGGGCATGCCAGTACGCAGGATCTGGTGGCCATTGACCGTGAAAGCGAAGCAGTTTCACGCAGGGTGGCGCAACTGGAGGTGTCCTTGGGCAAGGCGGCCAAGGATGTGCCTGGTTTGTTGGCGCGCGTGTCGCTTGATGCCGTCAGGCAAGCGTCCACCAGACTGGTTCGTATGGCCGACGATCTGGTGCAAGGGCATCCGATGCCTGCCAACACGCAGGCCATGTTGGAGGCCAGTGCGCAGACCATCGACGAAGCGGAAGCCTTGTCGCACAAAGGCATGAATGAACTCGACGGCATGCTGGCCGATCGAGAAGGCGGCCTGCGTGGCTCGCGGGCGTGGGTCAATGGCCTGACCAGCGTGTGCGTGGCGCTCGCCTTCTATCTCTTGCTGTGCTTTTACCGCGTGACCCGTGGCGGGATGGAGGAGGTGCGTCAGCATCTGGTGGCCATGACCGCGGGCGACCTGACCACCCGGCCACGCCCATGGGGCTGTGACGAGGCCGCCAGCCTGATGTGCAGCCTGGCCGACATGCAGGGCGCCTTGCGCAGGGTGGTCAGTGAGGTCAGGGAGGCTTCGGAAATCATCGTGCATTCCAGCAGTGAAATCGCGGCGGGTTCCAACGACCTGTCCGCGCGCACTGAGCGCACCGCCTCCAATCTGGAGGAGTCGGCCTCCTCCATGGAAGAGATCGCCGTGACGGTGAGGCAAACGGCCGACCATGCCGTGGAGGCAGCTGCGCTGGCACGCGGCAATGCCGATGTGGCCGAGACGGGCGGCGAGGTGATCGGTCAGGTCGTGCACACGATGCAGGACATCCATCAATCGTCCAACCAGATCGCCGACATCATCTCCGTGATCGATGGCATTGCCTTTCAGACCAACATCCTGGCGCTGAATGCGGCTGTGGAGGCGGCGAGGGCAGGTGAGCAAGGGCGCGGTTTTGCCGTGGTGGCAGGCGAGGTTCGGGCGTTGGCGCAACGCAGTGCATCGGCGGCGCACGAGATCAAGGCGCTCATCACGGACAGTGTGGCCCGCGTCAAGAGCGGTACGCGTGTGGTGGAGACGGCCGGGCACACCATGGGTGACATCCTGGCGAATGCGCAGCGCATGAACAGCCTGCTGTCGGAGATCGCCGTGGGTGCGCGCGAGCAGAGCGCGGGCGTGGAGCTGGTCGGGCAGTCGGTGCAGGATCTGGATCGCGTCACGCAGGAAAACGCCGCCTTGGTCGAGGAGACCGCCGCGGCGTCGGAGTCGCTCAAATTGCAGGCGCAGTCGCTGATGACCGCGGTGTCCGCGTTCAGGCTGCCCCAGCCTGCCGGGGCTTGAGGCTCAGTTCAGTTCGCAGGCCTTTTCCGGGCGTTCGATCAGTTCGATCTTGTAGCCGTCTGGGTCGGCGATGAAGGCGATCACCGTGCTGCCACCCTTGATGGGGCCAGGCTCACGCGTGATCGCGCCACCCAGCGTGGCCAGCTTGGCGCGTGCGGCATCACACGTGGCCTGCACACTGGGCACACCCAATGCAATGTGGCCATAGGCGGTGCCCAGCTCGTATTCGGTGACGCCGTAGTTGTAGGTCAGTTCCAGCTCGGCGTGTTCAGGGTTGCGACCATAGCCCAGGAAGGCCAGGGTGTACTGCTGTTCCGGGCGATCCGTGGTGCGCAGCAGGGTCATGCCCAGCACCTGGGTGTAGAAGTCGATCGAGCGCTGGAGGTTGCCAACGCGCAGCATGGTGTGCAGCAGTCGCATGAGTGTGTTCGCTTGAGTGGAGATGTCGACAGTGTGCTGCGCTGGTGTGGGCATGCCAGACAGCGCCGCAGGAAACCCCGCTTGGGCTGCTGGCATGTCGCTGCTCAAGTGGGATGGATCACTTGAATTGTGGCAGCAAGACGCTGTCTATCAGCCAGACTGTGCCGTTGGTGGTCTTGACGCCTTTGCAACTGGCGACCGACTGGTTGACGGTGGCACCCTCGGCCCCGAACGCCAGGAACAGGTTCTGGCCTTGCAGGCTGGGCACCTGGCTGGGGATCAGGCTGCGACGTGGGTCCGCGTTGCGGGTGGTCACGTGATAGGTCAGCACCTTGGTCAGCAATTTGGGGTCACTGCCAATGAGGTCCAGCAAGGGCGCAGGCACCTTGGCGAAGGCATCGTTGGTGGGCGCGAACACCGTCAGCGGGCCCTTGCCGGACAGGGCGCCCGTGAGGTCGGCGGCAACGACCAGCGAGACCAACGTGCTGAGTTGGGGCGTTGCAATGGCCGCGTCAACGATGGTGCCGGGGAACTCTGTCAGCTGGGCATGGCGGCAAGACAGGAACGCGTTGATATTGGTCAGCGATGCCTGGGCAGGGGCCATCACGACGAGCGCGGTCGCCAGGGCGGCGGCCTTGCCCAACTGGCGCAGCGCAGGGCGGGGAAAGCGAGTGAACTTGAACATGGCTTGAACTCCTGAGAGCGTTGGATGAGGGTGAATACCGGCCGGTTTCGGATGAGACTAATCGGTATGAAATGCGACTAATCGGTATTCATTGTGCAGTTTTTGGGCATTCCGTGCACATTGGCCCTGTTTTCATCCGGGGAACCGGGCACCTTGTGGTACCGGAGCAGGCGTTTTCAGTTAGTCGCGCGCTGAAGGGAGACGGGCAACCAACCGCGTACGCTGTTGAGCAGCGCAAGCCCTTGTGCCTGATCCAGGTCGGACAAGGTCAGGCGGCGTTCGGCCAGTTGGCCCTGGGCCAGCAAGCTGGTGCGCATCACGCCAGGCAGCAAGCCCACGGACAAGGGCGGCGTGTACCACTGGCCATCGAGCTTGAGCGCCAGGTTGCCGATCGTGAACTCGGTCAACTCGCCCGCCTGGTTGAACAGCAGGGTGTCAAACACACCCTCGGGCGGTTTGAAGGCGGCATAGATGGCGCGCCGGGTGGTCTTGTGGCGGATGAAATCATCCGCTGGCGGCATGGCGCGTTCTGCCAGTTGCACGGTCAGCATGGCTTGATCATCTGGCGCGGGACCGGATTTGGTGATCGAGCCAGGGCCGATGAGCGGGCTGGCCTGGGCGTCCACCTCGCCATCCACGGACAGCAGCAGGCGCACGCGATGCACCCCCGCCGGATGGGCGTGGCAAAGGTCGATCAGTGCCTGCTTCACGCGCTCGGCCAGCGCATCGTTCCAGGCCCAGCCGAAATGGCGGGCACTGCCAGCCAGACGCTGGATGTGCCAGTCCAGGCGGTCGATGCGTCCCTGGTCAATGCGCAGGGACTCCAGCAGGTGGAAGGGGCTGTCAGCGCGTGTCAGGAAGGCCTGCTTGGCCTTCCACTCGGCCACTTCACCGACTGGCGTGGCGTCCAGCGTGACGCCGCTGCCGATGCCGCAGTGTGCCGACCAGGGAGCGGGCGGAGGTGGCGTGTGAACACACACCGTGCGGATGGGCACGTTGAAGGTGACGCGGCCGCCTGGGGCCATCAGGCCTACAGCGCCGCAATACACGCTGCGCGCAGTGCGCTCCAGTCGGGCAATGTGGTGCATGGCCTGGCGTTTGGGTGCACCGGTGACCGAACCGCAGGGAAACAGGGCCCTGAACACCTCACTGAGCTTCACGCCGGCCTTGCTTCGGGCTGTGACCGTGGAGGTCATCTGCCAGACGGTAGGCAGGGCCTGCACATCAAACAGCGAGGGCACCTTGACGCTGCCGACTTCCGCCACGCGAGACAGGTCATTGCGCAGCAGGTCCACGATCATCAGGTTCTCGGCGCGCTCCTTGACGCTGGTGCGCAGGTGATTGGCGGCAGCGGCATCGCTGGTTGCATCCAGACCGCGTGCCGCCGTGCCTTTCATGGGGCGCGTGGTCAGCGTCTGGCCATCCCAGTCGAAGAACAGTTCGGGCGACACACTCAGCACGGCACCCGGTGCGCGGCAGGCGGCACGCGCATCCAGCATCAGGCCATAGCCTTGTGGTTGGCTGCGTCGCAGGGCCATGAAGTAGGGCCACAGCGAGGCGGGCTCACCTTGATAGGGGGCGTGCAACTGCGTGGTCAGGTTGACCTGATAGACCTCGCCGGCACGGATCAACTCGTGGATCTGTTCGACACGCTTTTGCGCCAGGTCGTCATCCAGGTCGGCTTGCCAGGGGCCTGCTGACCAGTCGATATTGGCGGGAACGACGTCATCGCCCAGCCAGGGCTGCGCCTCATCGAACACGGCCCAGACGGCATAGGGCTGGCCGGGCGGCAAGGCCTTGACGGGCAGGTGGGCGTCCAGGCCCGGTGCGGCTTCATAGGCCACCCAGCCGACGCACCATTGGCCCTGGCGCGCGTGTTCATGGGCGGCATCCAGCAGCCCTGCTACTTGCGAGGGATCGTGGGCCACCAGCCAGCGCACGGGGTGCTCGAAACGCCAGCGTTGACGGGGGGCATCGTGCCCTTCGTGCCCCGGAAAATCCAGCAGCGCGGTGGGCAGGTTCGGGTCTTGATCAAGCACGGCGATCTGGCGTGACGGCGCTGTAGATCAAGGCGATGCCCACCACGGCGAACAAGGCCAGGCTCCAGAACTCGAAAGGCACACCCAGGATGCTCGCGGCAGCATCAGCACAGGAAGCGCGCACCTCGAACACATGGGGCCAACGCGTGTCGGCACCAAAGAAGGAGATGATCTTGTCGGCAAAGGTCAGCGCACACGATGAGGACTTGGCGGCCACGAAGTGCTGCCACAGGGCAGCGCCGATGCCGCCCAGCGCCAAGGGTACCGCCAGCGCAGACAGGCCACGGCGCAGGGCTGCGGCAGGCAGGGCGGCTGCGAGCGGGCACAGCACGGCCAGGGCAATGAAGATCATGCGCTGGAGGATGCACCAGGGGCAGGGCTCCATGCCGAACTTGTGCTGGGCCAGCAAGGCCAGGGCGACGGAGACGCCGCAGGCCAGGCCCATCAGGCTCAAGGCAAGGCGGGGGGGCAGCTTGACCATGCCGGGACTCGCTTTAGCGAACTTCAGCGATCAACTCGATCTCGACGCAGGCCCCAAGCGGGATCTGGGCCACGCCGAAGGCGCTGCGCGCATGCACGCCGGCCTCGCCAAAAACTTCGCCCAGCAACTCGGAGCAGCCGTTGGTGACCAGGTGGTGTTCGGTGAAGTCAGGCGAGCTGTTGACCAGGCTCATGACCTTGACGATGCGCACGACCTTGTCCAGGCCACCGGCGGCGACGCTCAAGGTGCCCATCAGGTCGATGGCGACGCTGCGTGCGGCTTGCTTGCCCTCGGCGGTGTCCATCGTCTTGCCCAACTGGCCAGCCCAGACCTTGCCGTCTTTCTTGGCAATGTGGCCGGACAGAAAGACCAGGTTGCCCGTGCGAACGAAAGGCACATAGGCGGCGGCGGGCACGGCCACGGGCGGCAGGGTGATGCCAAGGTCTTGGAGGCGTTGTTCGATGGACATGGTCGGCGTTGAATCAAAGTCGGTCTGCGCCGCAGGCCGCGGCTTGAACTGGGAATGCTACACCGAGTGCCTGACGCGCGTCGTCGTTCAGGGCTTCGTGCCTTCTGGGTAGCGCGGCAGACCATCGTCAGGCACATCCCACCAACTGCACGCCGATTCGACGTAAGCGTGAAAGGCTGGCCTTGCCTGAATGGGCTCATCCACGGTGCCGATTCGCACACGCAGCACGCCAGGCAAGCTGTCGCGTTCACTGTAGATGGGCGAGCCACAGCATTGGCAGAACCAGCGGCGCTTGCCGGGCGTGGCCTCATAGGCTTGCATCAGATGCTGCCCTGAGATGAGCTCGAAGTTGGCCGCGTGAACCGGCGCGTTGCTGGCGAACGCCGTGCCCTGGGCCTTGCGGCACTGGCTGCAATAGCAGACCTGGATGGGGGCGAGTTCACCCCGGATGCGGAACTGAATGCCCCCGCACAGGCAGCTTCCTGTATTCGTGTTCATGAGCAGATTGTGCAGGCTGTCGTCTATCCCTCGTTTTTCGTCACCCCTCCGGGCGTCTTGAATGCGTTTAACGACCTCAAGACAATCTCGCAGCCATTGATACAGATGGCAACATAAAAATACAGGTGGCAGGGAATGGGTGTGAGCTTGGTGTGGGCCTTGGCCTGGCTGTTGGGGGTGTTCGCTCAAACCGGACAGACGGCACTGCATCCGATGTGGGTGGATGCCGTCTCGGCCGCGGTGTCATTGGGGATACTGGCGTGGACTTGGTTGAAACTGCGCACGCCTGTCGGCGCTGTCGGCACAGGATCACCTTGGTGGCGCTGGGCGTGCCTGGGTATGGGGAGCATGGCCATGCTGGCACTGGCCTGGTCGACCACCGGATGGCGAGCCAGCATGCGCATGCTGGAGGGTGTACCGGATGCATGGGCGGGGCACCCGGTGCAGGTGACCGTGCAAGTGGAGGGCTTGCCTTTGCCCGTGCCGGGTGGTGCGCTGCTGGACGCGCGCGTATTGAGGTGGGGGCCTGATGTCGGGGCGACCAACAACTGGCCCACCCATTTGAGCTTGCGCATGCCCCTGGCCGAGGGCGTCTTGCCCATGGCGGGCCAGCAGTGGCAGTTCACGGTGCAGTTGCATGCGCCAGACGGCTTGTCCAACCCCGGTGCTTACGATGGCACCTTGTCGTACTTCGAGCGGGGTGTGCGCGCCGTGGGCAGCGTTCGGCGCGCAGGCCAGCCGGCCCGCCTGCAGGATCTTGCGCCAGAGCGCCCCTGGCAGGGCGTGATCGATCGATGGCGCCAGCGCGTTCGCACGGCTGTCTTCTCACATGTGGCCGATCAGCGGGCGGCGGGCATTCTGACCGGCTTGTCCGTTGGCGATCAGTCCGCCATTGATCGCGAGGACTGGGATCTCTTTCGGCAGACGGGCGTGGCGCATCTGGTGAGCATCAGCGGCGCACACATCGCGATGTTTGGTTGGATGGCCGCCGTGATGGTGCGGCGAGCTTGGTCACTGTGGCCCACGGGCATGCATCGGTGGCCTGCGCCCGATGTGGCCATGTGGGTGGCCGTAGGCGCGAGCGGTTTGTATGCGCTGGTGTCAGGCTGGGGCATTCCGGCTCAACGCACCGTGTTCATGATGGCCCTGGTGTGCTGGCTACGATCTGGCGGCAGACGCTGGCCCTGGCCATTGGTCTGGCTGAGCAGCGCTGTGGTTCTGACCGCCCTTGATCCCTGGGCGATTCGGCAGGCGGGCTTCTGGTTGTCCTATGTGGCCGTTGGCGTCTTGTTGTCGTATGGCATGAAGGAGATCGGCTTGCCTGGCTCCCGCACATCACGAATCGAGGCCGGGGCCGCGCGTGTGTCTCAACGCGTCTCTGTCCTGGCAGGGCGGATGGCGATGGTGTGCGTGAACGTGATGAAGCTCCAGTGCTTGATCACCCTGGCCCTGTTGCCCTTGAGTCTCGTGGTGTTCCAGCAAGCATCCCTCAGCAGCCTTTTGGCGAACCTGATCGCCATACCGGTTTTCACGATCGGCATCACCCCCTTGTCTTTGCTGGGTACGATCTGGGCGCCGAGTTGGGACCTGGGGGCCTGGGTGATCAGCGGGTTGATGAGCTTGCTGGCCCAGCTGGTGCTGACATGGCCCGCCATGGCCGAATCACCCGTGCTGCCTTGGCCCGTGGTCCTGTTCGGGGTTCTGGCGGGTGGGGCACTGGCTTTGCCCATGCACTGGCGCTGGCGTCTGGGTTTGTTGCCATTCGGACTGCCTTTGCTGTATGTGCCGCAAAGTTGGCATCTCTTGCCAGCGCCCAGGCCTGGCGCATTTGAGTTGCTGGCTGCCGATGTGGGGCAGGGCACGGCCGTGCTGATTCGAACCGCGCACCACAACTTGTTGTTTGACACAGGGCCGCGCATCGGCGAGCAGCTCAATGCCGGCGATCGTACTTTGCTGCCCCTGTTTCGTGCCCTGGGTGTCAGCAAACTCCATGCGCTGGTGATCAGCCATCAGGATACCGACCACGTGGGCGGGGCAGACGCCATCCTCCATCAGATGCCGGTTGATCAGCTGGTGAGTTCCTTGGACGAGGCGCATGGCCTGCGACACACGGTCGGTGTCCATGGCCGCCCGGTATCTCATCAGGCATGTCAGGCAGGTATGCAATGGCAATGGGATGGTGTGCGCTTTGAGGTCTTGTATCCCGATGCGGGTGTCTATGCGCACCGAGAGGGGCGCGCGCCCAACGCCATGTCGTGTGTGCTCAAAGTGAGTGCGTCTGACCAAGGGGCGCGCAGCGTCTTGCTGACGGGTGACATCGAGGCGGATCAGGAGGCAGCCTTGGTCCAGCGCGAGGCCGGCCGCTTGCGCAGCACGGTGCTCGTCGCGGCTCACCATGGCAGTCAGACCTCGTCAACTGCCCGCTTTCTGCAAGCGGTGCAGCCAGAACAGGTGGTGATCCAGGTTGGTCGGCGCAATCGCTACGGCCATCCGTCGCCATCGGTGCTGGCGCGCTACGAGGCCATGTCACTGAACTGGGTGGCCTCGCCCGCCTGTGGAGCCTATATCTGGTCCAGTAACGAGCAGCTCATGCCTGTGGCCGGCGCCACCTTGCGGGGGGGCACACCGCGCGTGGGGACGTGCTGGCGTCCGGCGCACCATCGCTATTGGGATGAACCGTCGCCCATGGCGTCGCCACATGTCTCAGTGGGGCGCAGGAGGTCAATGCGGGAGTGAGCCCTGAGGCTGGGGCAGCCCCATCAGCCCCATCAGCCGCGACGTTCGCGCGTCTGACTGGCCAGGATCTTGTCGATGCGTTTGCCGTCCATGTCCACGACCTCGAAGCGCCAGCCCTCCCACTCCACGGAGTCCGTGGTCTGAGGCAGGCGTCCCAGCAAGAGCATCACCATGCCGGCCAGCGTGTTGTAGCGGCCACGGTCTTCGTCGGGCAGCGCCTTGATCTCCAGGCGGTCTTTCAGTTCGGGTACGGGGATGAGGCCGTCGATCAGCCAGGAGCCATCGTCACGCTGGATGGCCCAGGCGTCTTCGGCTTCGAGCGGTGTGAATTCACCGGTGATGGCTTCAAGCACGTCACGCAGGGTGATCACACCTTGCACTTCACCATATTCATCGACCACGAAGACCATCTGCGTGTCCGACAGGCGGAAGTGCTCCAGCAATTCCATCCCTGACAAGGTTTCGGGCACGAACACCGCTGGCAGCAAGCCATCGTTGAGGTCATTGTCTTGCTGTTGGGTCAACTGATGGAGCAACTGCTGCGCCGTCATCACCCCAAGGACATCGTCCAGGCCGCCACGGCACACTGGATAGCGGGAATAGCCATGCTGCGCGATCGTGGCCAGGTTGTCTGTCATGGGCACTTCAATGTTCAACCAGGCGATGTCGCTGCGGGGGATCATCATCGAGCCGATCTGGCGGTCGTCCAGGCGGAACACATTGCGCACCATCTGGTGCTCGTGGGCCTCGATCACGCCGGCATCCAGGCCCTCTTCCAGTTGAGCAGCGATCTCTTCTTCCGTCACGCTGCGGTTGCCGTTGTCCTTGATGCCGATGAGCTTGAGGATGGCTTCCGTGGCCGCGGCAAGCATGCGCACGAAGGGGCGAGTCAGGCGCGATAGCCAGGTCATGGGCTGGGCCACCACACGGGCGACCGATTCCGGGTACATCTGGCCGACCCGTTTGGGCACGAGTTCACCGAAGATGATGGAAATGAAGGTGATGATCAGCACGACCAGACCGGTGGCCGTGATGCTGGCGATCCGCTCCGTCATGGGGAAGTAGCCCTGCAGCCATTGGGCCAGCGGGGGCGAAAAAGCGGCTTCACCCACGATACCGTTGAGGATGCTGATGGAGGTGATGCCGATTTGAACCGTTGAGAGGAACTGGGTAGGGTTGTCGTGCAGCACCATGGCTGCTTGCGCGCCAGCGTCGCCGGTTTCGGCCATCACTTGCAGCCGCGCCTTGCGACTGGCGGCCAGGGCCATCTCGGACATGGCAAAGGCGCCGTTCAACAGAACCAGAAAAATGAGAAGGGCTAGATCCATAAAAGGCGCCGGCGAACTCGGGCCTTGCATTCAACACCGCGCAAGCGTAGCAGAATCCATTCCATGATCTATCTTGTTGGCGACCTGCAAGGTTGTTGCAATCCGTTCGAACGGCTGCTGCAAACCATTGATTTCTCTCCCTCGCGCGACCATGTCTACGTACTGGGCGACCTGGTGAACCGGGGGCCGGACTCCCTGGGCGTCCTGCGCCGGCTGCGCGCACTGGACAACGCTGCCACGTGCCTTCTGGGCAATCACGATCTGCACCTGCTGGCCGTGGCGCATGGTGTGCGCAAGCCGCATCGAAGCGACACGCTCGACGAGATCCTGCATGCGCCTGATCGTGACGACTGGCTCAACTGGATCCGCCAGCGCCGCCTGGCCGTGCACGCACATGGCTGGCTGATGGTGCACGCGGGCGTCGTACCGCAGTGGGACGCATCGCAGACGGTGGCGCTGGCTGCCGAGGTGGAGGCCATGCTGGCCGGGCCGGATGTGGGCGAGTTCCTCACGCGCATGTACGGCAACGAGCCTGACAAGTGGGATGACAGCCTGCAGGGGGTGCCCCGCTGGCGTTGCGTGGTCAACAGCCTGACGCGGCTGCGCTTTTGTTCGGCAGACGGCACGATGGAGTTCACCACCAAGGAAGGGGCGGGCGGGGCGCCTGAGGGCTTCATGCCCTGGTTCGAGGTGCCCGGGCGGCGCACGGCGGGTACGCCCGTGGCTTTCGGGCATTGGTCCACCCTGGGCCTGATCAACCGGGATGATTTGATGTCGCTCGACACCGGGTGTGTCTGGGGCGGGCAGCTTACGGCGGTGCGTGTCGATGGCGCCACGCGCGAGCTCATTCAGATCGATTGCCCGCAGGCGCAGAAGCCTGGCAAAGGCTGATGGCCCGAAAGGCATCTACAATGGCGGCTTCAAAGGGTGTGTGGCCGAGCGGTTTAAGGCACCGGTCTTGAAAACCGGCGAGGGTTTATCCCCTCCGTGAGTTCGAATCTCACCGCACCCGCCATCCCAAGTCGTTGATCTCCCTAGGAAACTAGGCGAATCAACCACTTAGGAGCGGCGACTGTGACACTTGGGTGTGACATTTTGGTATCTTCACAGGATGAAGGACGAAATGGCAAAACCCCTTGGACTGACCCAGCGCAGGGGCTCCTTCCAACTCCGAATCGTTATCCCCAAGGACCTGCGTGGCCACTATGGGGGCCGCACAGATTTCCGCATTTCGCTTGGCAAGTTGGACAAGGCGCTGGCCTATCCATTGGCTCACCGACTTCGTGCAGAGAATGAGTCCGAGTTCGCCCAGAAGCGCCTTGAGCTGAACCCGCACAAGGTCACAGAGGTCACGCCACAGTTGGCTCAGGCTATCGCCTCCCAGGTGCATGCACTGGTTCTGAAGCAAGACGATGCAGCGCGGGATGAGCCTGAAAGCTGACTTCTTGGCAGTCTCAAGCTTGGCCCGCAAATCGGACTCGTCGATCTTCAAGGCCTCCGCCTGCGCCTCTTGCTCTTGAAGCACGTCCGGCAGCTTGCGGTATCAGCCACTTGCGCGCACCTGGAGCCGTGCAAAGTCACTTTTTGTACTGACCATGGCCTTCACAGGCGTTGGACTGTCGTGGGCAACTGAGCCTCGCATTGATATTTCAAAGATCTTTGGACAGCACGTGCACCTGGCCAAAGCTGGCGGCGATTCGTTGAAGCTGATGCAAGTGACCTTGCCCGGGTCTAGCAAGCTGCGGGACCAGGTGAAGGCGCTTCTTAAAGCATATGAGTGAGGTCAGAGCCAGTCGGGCTTGATGGCCTTTACCTGCGTGGCTGCGGTACGGTGCCTGTCGCACGCTTCAATGACGTGCTGTGAGATGGCATCGATCGTGTCTTGGCCCACGCGATGCCTTTGGGCAATTTCACCGGTTAATTTGAGTGCCTCCGTGACCTTGCCGATCAAGCCTTTCATTTGTTGTGCCATGGCAGAGGGCCGCAGCCCCGCTTGTTGACCCAGTTGCGCCCAGTCGAACGGCGTGATCTCGGCCTCGGTGAAGGCGTCGCCCACGGCCATGGCCAGCGTGCCAGATAACTGTGCGTCCTTCAGTGCCGGTATGCACACCATGTCGTAAGCCGGTGCAAGGCGGACGCCCGAGGGTTGAACGAAGAACGACAAGTTCTTGCCATGGGCGTCGGTGTTGCCGATCAGCACCTGGAAGATGGCCCAGCGCAGCAGGGCCAGGCGGTCCACGGCAGGCTGCAGACTGTGCTGATTGATCGCCTGAAAGAGTGCGCGCAGGCTGGCACCATCACGGATGTTGCGCACGTCTGGCCCGTCCCCATAGGGACGCTCGTACTTCAGTCCGACCGACAGGCCCAGCAATTGACAGCCATCGATCAGGTGCTGGCGCTCGACGCCTGTGGGCGTCTCCCTGCGGTCGAAGCGCTTCACGAACAGCACGGGCTCGGGTACGTGCTCAAGCCAGGCTTCGGCCACGGGCAGCCCCGCCGCGCGGGCCAGTTGCATGCACATGAGCTCGTTGCCCGGTAACGAGGCGAGGGCAGGGCGTGTCGGCACCGGCTTGAGGATCACGGTGGAGGCCTTGGGGCCGCCATTCACTAAAAACAACCTGCCATCATGCTCGTAGACCGCAATCTTGTCCTGGTAGCCCGCGATCGACAGACGCACCTGTTGATCCCAGACGGAGAAGGGCAGTTGCGCGCGCTGGCGAATGCGTTGCGAGAGCTCTTCGCGGGTGATCTCGCGCAACTGCTCAGGCTCTTCTGTGGGTGTCACCACATCGCCAGCAGTCAGACGGATCGCGCCCGCCGTCTCTCGCCCCAGCGCATGGATGAGACCCAGCAGGTTGGACTTGGAGACGCCGTGTGCTTGCGCCGCGTGGTCAAGCGCATTTCCTTCGGGAAGCAGGTTCTCGAAAAACTGGCGCACGATGGCGCTGTGTTGGTCTGGCGACTGATCGTCGGGTGCCTTCAATGGCAGTTGCGGACCCAAGGCGAATGCATCGCGAGCCTCGCGCCAGGCGTCTGCATAGGCAAATGCAAATCTGTTGGTGGTGGGGTGGTGGTGGAGGTTGCCTGCCACCTGATCCCCAATCCAGACCGTGAGCGTGTGGCCAGGGCCGTTCATGCGTCGTCCTCAAGTGACGGCGCATGGAGTAGCAAGGCTTGTCGGGCGGCCTCCCGTTGGGGGGGCTGCACGGCAAAGACCCCGACGCCCAACTCACGTGCCACGCGTAGGGCGATGGCCAGGCCTACCGAGCCGGTGGCCTTCTCCAGGTCGCCGAGTGTCTGCTTGGATACGCCCATCATCGCTGCAGCATCGATCATGGTCATGCCTGCCGCTGTGCGAGCAGCCCGAATCGCCTGACCGAATGATTGGGGGTCCACGGTCAAGGGATCGGCAGGGGGAGGTGAGGGGACAACGCGCTTCATAAGATCCACATTAGCAGGATTTATGGATGTTGGCACGCTGTCGCGCATATAAAGCATAGGAAAGCAGGATTAAAAAGAAATTCAAGTCATGAATTTAATAAAAAGCTGCCTTGGTAGGACATTACGTCAATAGCACAAGAAGTGGGGTATCGCTTTCGCGTCACACCACAACACAGCGTTTTGGTGGAAACGCATGCCTAGGCGCTTACAGCCATCCAGCGGCAGGTTGGGCGCCAAGACACTGGGCTCGGCAGGCCAGTTGCCTGACGGGTGGCACCCCTCGCCGAGAAAGTAAACCACCTTGTGCTGATCCAAGGTCTGAAGCAGCGATGCTTGGCGTGTCTCGTTGTCCTGCCCAGGCTCTCCTGACCTCAAGCTCTCGAACCGCCCGGTGTGGACCCTCATGCCGGGTGGTGTGGCAGGGGTGCCTCCCAGAATGGGGGCCCCCTATGCCGATTGCGCAGACGAGGTTGGAGGCCTTGTCCGCCATGCCGCTTGTCAAGCATTTTTTCTGGCATCGGGCATTCCCTGAAGGGCTACACAAAACGCTTTGTACTGTATAAAATCACAGTATGGAAGCGCCCCTCAAATCTGCCTGGATAGCCCGCTGCATCAAGCGTCTGGCCGAGCTTCAGCCTGGTCTGATGCCGGCTGTGGCGGCCCGTGCAGCGGAGCGTCTGTGGCAGGACGAGCGGGGCCATGTGCCGCCCGAAGAGTGGGCGGAGATTGAGGTCAGAAGCTGGGCCCGCCAGGGACCTTGAGCCCGTACCTCCTTCCCGATCTTTGACGTCATGAGCCCAGGCTGTCGCGGCATGTTGTGCGCGACGGGCCGGGCATGACGCCTTCGTTTCCTTCTCTCTCGACCGAACCTTCATCCAAACAGACAGGAGCGCGCCATGATGAGCGTGAAGCCACCGCATTGCCTTTTCAACCGTGTCAACCGGGCGCTGGACCGGGTACTGGAAGCCCTGCTGGGCGACTGGTGGATCGATCTGATCCTCATGTTATTCATCGTGGGCACGATGCTCTACAACCACTACCACTGAGGTGCTCGGTCTGCATCAGCCAGTTTGTGAGCGCAGGATCATGTCGGCCGCCTTCTCCGCGATCATGACCGTGGGCGCATTGGTGTTGCCCGAGGTGATGGTGGGCATGGCTGACGCATCCACCACCCGCAAGCGATGGACGCCACGTACGCGCAGTTGCGGATCGAGTACGGCCCCCGCGTCCCCATCCGGCCCCATGCGGCAGGTGCTCACAGGATGGAAGATGGTGGTGCCGATGCGGCCGGCGGCCTCCACCAGTTGCGCGGGGCTTTGGGCCTCGGGGCCGGGCATGAATTCCTGCGGCTGGTACGGGGCCAGTGCGGGTTGCGCAACGATGCGGCGCGTCAGTTCGATGGCCTCGACGGCCACCTGCCTGTCTCGCTCGGTGCTCAGGTAGTGGGGCGTGATACGTGGCGCGCTGTCTGGCTGGGCATCGCGGATGTGGATGTGGCCGCGTGATGAAGGCTGCAGGTCACATACGGAGGCCGTGAAAGCCGGAAAGGCATGCAGCGGTTCACCGAACTTGTCGAGCGACAAGGGCTGCACGTGGTACTCGACATTCGTGCGATGCGGGCTGCTGGCCGTGCGCGCAAAACACCCCAGCTGGCTGGGTGACATCGACAAAGGACCGCTGCGATCGAGCAGGTATTGCAGCCCCATGCGCGCCTTGCCCCACAGCGAATGCACCTGCGCATTGAGCGTGGGCACACCTTGCACCTTGAACGCCAGACGCAGTTGCAGGTGATCCTGCAGGTTCTCGCCCACCCCGCGCGCATCCAGCAGGCAGGGCACACCGGCGGCTTGCAGGACCTCGCCACGGCCGATGCCCGATCGCTCGAGGATCGCTGGTGAGTTGACGGCCCCGGCGCACGAGATCACTTCACGTGCGGCCTTGAAGTGCTGGCGCTGACCTTTGATGATGGCGTGCACGCCCTGGCAGACGAGTTGGGCATCGATGTCCAGTCTGTCGACCATGGCGCCGGTCACGATGTGCAGATTGCGGCGGTGCCGGACAGGTTTGATGAAGGCCTTGCTCGCGTTCCAGCGCACGCCACGTTTCTGGTTGACCTCGAAGTAGCTGCAGCCGAAGTTGTCACCGCGGTTGAAATCATCGACGGTGGGGATGCCGGCTTGCGCAGCGGCGGCCTGAAAGGCATCCAGGATGGTCCACGACAGGCGCTGCCTTTCCACGCGCAGTTCATGGCCCGCACCATGCCATTCGGAGCCGCCACCGTGATGGTCTTCGGATGCCAGGAACCAGGGCAGCACGCTGGCCCAGTCCCATCCCTCGCAACCCATGGCGGCCCAGTTGTCATAGTCGGCCTGTTGGCCGCGCATGTAGATCATGCCGTTGATCGACGAACAGCCACCCATGACCTTGCCGCGCGGGTAGAGCAGGCTGCGGCCATTCAGGCCGGGTTCGGCCTCGGTGCGGTAACGCCAGTCGGTGCGCGGGTTGTCGATGCAGTACAGATAGCCCACGGGGATGTGGATCCAGATGTAGTCATCCGGCGTGCCGGCTTCCAGCAGCAACACCGAGTGCGCAGGGTTGGCCGACAGCCGGTTGGCCATGACGCAACCAGCCGTGCCGCCGCCAATGACGATGTAGTCGTATGTCTGCATATCGGGGAGCCATGTTGAGGCCTGTGGGCTCGTCTGCGTGTCAGTGTTGTCCACTATGGCTGACAATGGCAGCGTTGATTTCAAGCGTAGAAGGCCTACATCGTGAACGCTCCGACTGTCATTCCCCATTGGCTCAACGGCCAGGCCCAGATCCGTTCAGGCAACGTCTTGCAGGATGTTTTCAACCCTGCCACAGGCGAGGTGACACGCAAGGTGCAGCTGGCGACAAGCGATGAGGTCAACGAGGCCGTGGCCAGTGCGAAGCAAGCCTTCCCGGACTGGGCCGAGACCCCACCGATCCACCGCGCTCGCATCATGAACCGCTTTCTGGCCTTGCTCAACGAGCGCAAGGACGAGCTGGCCGCCATCATCACGCGCGAGCACGGCAAGGTCTTCAGCGATGCGCAAGGTGAGGTCATGCGTGGCATCGACATCGTCGAGTTCGCCTGCGGCATTCCGCAATTGCTCAAAGGCGACTACACCGACCAGGTGTCCACCGGCATCGACAACTGGACCCTGCGCCAGCCCTTGGGTGTGGTGGCGGGCGTCACGCCGTTCAACTTTCCGTGCATGGTGCCCTGCTGGATGTTCCCGGTGGCCATTGCCTGTGGCAATACCTTTGTGCTCAAGCCCAGCGAGCGAGATCCGTCTGCGGCGATCTTCATGGCCGAGTTGATGGCCGAGGCTGGTTTGCCTGCGGGCGTGTTCAACGTGGTGCACGGGGATCGACTGGCGGTGGAAGCCTTGCTGGATCACGATGATGTGAAGGCGCTGAGCTTCGTGGGGTCGACGCCGATTGCGCATGGCCTGTACCGGCGTGGTGCGCAACTGGGCAAGCGTGTACAGGCCCTGGGCGGCGCCAAGAACCACATGGTGGTGATGCCCGACGCGGATCTGGATCTGGCTGTGGATGCCTTGATCGGCTCGGCATATGGCTCGGCCGGCGAGCGCTGCATGGCGATCTCGGTGGCCGTGTTGGTGGGCGATGTGGCCGATCGCATCATGCCCAGGCTGATCGAACGCACGAAGGCGCTCAAGATCAAGGATGGCATGGAAGCCGATGCCGAGATGGGCCCCATCGTGACGCGCCAGGCGCTGGAGCGTATCGAGGGCTATATCGCATTGGGGGAGCAAGAAGGCGCTTCGCTCTTGGTGGATGGGCGCGGGCTCAAGGTACCTGGCCGTGAAAACGGTTTCTTCACCGGTGGCACCTTGTTCGACCATGTGACGCCGAGCATGCGCATCTACCAGGAAGAGATCTTCGGGCCGGTGTTGTCATGCGTGCGGGTGAAGGATCTGGCGCAGGCTGTGGCGCTGATCAACGCGCACGAGTTTGGCAATGGCGTGGCGTGCTTCACCAGCGACGGGCAGGTGGCGCGCGAGTTCAGCCGCCAGATCGAGGTGGGGATGGTGGGCATCAATGTGCCGATCCCGGTGCCCATGGCCTGGCATGGCTTCGGTGGCTGGAAGCGCAGCCTGTTTGGCGACATGCATGCCTATGGGGAAGAGGGTGTGCGCTTTTATACGCGGCAGAAGTCGGTGATGCAGCGCTGGGCCTCGTCCATCCCCAAGGGGCCTGAGTTCGTGATGCCGACGGCGAAGTAAGCGCCACGTCTGTCGTTCGCCGCCTCTATGGGCTTGGCATGTTTTGGTGCCTGACCTCGATCGAGGTGATGTGCGTCATCGACCCCGTCAACTCGGCGTAAATTGTTTCCAATTGCGACGAGGGTGGGTTTCCGCGCATTCGTTGGCGACCGCTCCCCTACAATCCGGCGCATAACACAGGGCTGCGATTGGTGCGGTCAGGCTTCAGACCTGCACGCCAGCCCGCAAATCAGGGAACGACGCCCATGTGATGGGCACTGGACGTGCGTGATGGTGCGTCTTGATCACGATAAACCGCACGGGAATCCATGAAACAGCTCGACACCAGGGGGCGCTGGCTCCGCTCTGCCTTGCCTCATTTTTTGGCAGTTGCACTAGTGGCCTGTGGTGGCGGTGGTTCGCCAGACACCCAGACGCAAGCCGCACCGCGCTCCACGCCTGTCACAGTTTATGCGTCACTGGCTGATCCAGCCGGTGACTTGTGCGCCAAGCGTGAAACAAGCGCCGACTTTGGCGTGGAGTACTGCATTGAGCCTACATCGTCCTCAGCTGGTGTGGATGGGCTTTGGGCCGAGTTGCAAAAGCCGGCGGGCAACTTCATCAAGCTGACGATCACGGGCATGAATGTCAACCAACCACCTGGCGGCGCTGGTGACCAATACCAGGGTTTGAGTTCGAGGACCTTTTATGCCGGTCAAGGTTTGATTCATCAAGGCGGGGAAACCTACCATGCGGTCGCCATGCCGGTCACGCCGTCTGGGGTGGGTGATCTTGTTTATGCTGGCGCGACACAGACCATGTTGAAAATATCCGGCGTGAATCCGGGTGCTCAGGAGAGCGTGCTGCAGGCGTATTGGACACGGACAATAGGGGATATATCTATTCCTGGGGGTGTCGAGCTGGATACATGGGCTTCATTCTTTGGTATTCGTACGGACTGGATGGATGCGCCAGAGAATCCCGACCTTGTTTTCTCTGGAAGCATCGTGGTGGCGGCTGGTGACAATACATACCAGGAGGATGTGAAAGCTCAACGGTTTTCAACAGCCAGTTGTCCGATTACTTTGCAGATGAATTTGGTTTCAGGTGAAATTCGCACAATGCAGCCTGTTGTGGAGTGTGCTGACGCGGATACGGGTGCTGTATTCGTGGCAGATATAAATAGTGCGAAGCTCATCTCAAAGGGCGCGCGCATCCAGGCTACGAAGACAGGCAGTGTTTCATATGCTGACAGCAGCAAGGGTGTCGTGTTTGAAGGCGAGGCACTGAGTCAGGTTTCTGGTGGCGTGTATGGGCACGGGGCGCATGACCTGGTCATCCATGGCGTGACGTCGCAAGGTTATATTTTGATACAAGCAATCAAGACGAATTAATCCCGTCTCGTTATGTAATGACATGTAAGCTTTTTGCGGGATGCATGGGCTTTGTTTTCATGTTGTTGCACTTGTCTGGCCTGGTTCCCCCGTAATGGGTGGTTTCATGGCTGCATCGAATTGATAAAATCCAGATACGGTTCGCGCATTCAGGGAGAAGTATCCAAGGGTGCCATTAATTAAAAGTGCCGACTGTTGAGCCGTCAGCGGTTTTCAATATCTGGAAAATTATCATGTCGATGAAGAAGCAACAACGTGGTCAGGGGATGACTGAATACATCGTGATCGTGGCACTGATTGCAGTGTCTGCTATCGCAACGTACCAATTCTTCGGTCAAACCATCCGTACTCAAACGGCGGGTCTGGCGCAAGAAATTTCCGGTACCAATGCAGCTACTACCATCACTGCAGCGAAGACTAACTCTGCCGCTGCGCTGACTGAAGGTAACCGCAAGAAGAGCCTGTCCAACTACGACAACAATCAGTGATCATTTGTTGTTTGGTTGAAAGAACATAATGAAAAACGCCAGCCCGAAAATGGGTTGGCCGTCGTTCCAGGGGGGGCGGCATCAACGCGGTCAGGCCATGATCTATGGCATATTCATTCTGGCCGTTGGGTTGGTGTCGACATTTTTCCTGTTTAATGCCGGTCAGCTCGTTCAAGAAAAAGATCGCCTGATCACGGCGGCAGATGCAACCGCGTACAGTGCCGGTGTGTTGCATGCTCGGGCTCTGAATTATTCGGCGTATATCAATCGCGCGCTCATTGCCAATGAGATAACCGTTGCGCAAACGGTTAGCGTTGCATCCTGGGTTCGATATACACAGAGTCACGTGAATACTGCGGTATCGGAGGGTTGTAACTATTACATCAATGTGCCGGGTGGGCTGACTTTTTTGCGTTATACGCCTCTTTGCATGGGGTTGGCGTATGGTGGGGCCTATATTTCAAGTGCCTCTGGTTGGGTTGATACTGGTGGGCAGGCAGTGATTGCTGCTGCAGAGATTGCAAAAAAAATATTGCAAGGCGCTCAGATATTCATGATGGCGGAGCTCGCGTTAAAGCGAGATGACATCCTGACTGAGGTGGCTAAGGCGAATTTCAAAGGCGATGGCAATGTCAGTGTCATGACCATGCCTATACCTGGTGATCATCCAATTGAAACCAGTGTGAAGCTCCGGGCTGGCAAGGACAGGCAAAGATTTGCCAATGTGGCAGTGGAGTCCGCCTACCGAGATCCCTTCATTCCCAGTCGAAGTTGGAATGAAAAGGCTTTGCTGCCGGAAACATCTTGCTTGAAAATATTAAAGGTGGAGTACGACTACGCGACACGTGCAGGTGGCACGAGTTTGATTGGTCTGGATGAGTGGAAGGCCATGGATACCTTCGAAATCCACAAGCGTATGCTGAAATTCAAGACCAAGAAAATTGGTTTCATCAAGATCAAGATCCCATATTGCGGAGACGCGGAGTGGTATCCGGCTGCGGGGCTCAAGGCCAGTTATGCACTCAAGGAGGCAGATAAAGGTTCTGCTGCTTATTTTGCCGGAGCGAGAAGCATCAACAACCTGGCCAGCAAAACGCCTACAAACAGCACCTATTCGGGCTATCAAGGCATGCCCGCATCCTGGGAGTTGACGGACGATGCACTTAGCTACGTGCCCAACCATGCAGACGTCAACCACCGTGAGTTCAAGATCCGCTACTCCATTCTGGTGACGCGCAAAGAGGATCAGACGCGTACGAGTGAAGGGCGCTCTGATGTCAAGTCAGCAACGGGGCCTTATGGCTTGAACAAGTTTGATGGCAAGCCTGCCGCCGGTGAGTACTCGGCTGTCTCGACGGCTGAGATCTTTTTTGATCGCCCGGTGGCTCGCGAAGATGGCAAGACGGAGATTGCCAGCCTTTACAACCCCTATTGGCAGGTTCGCCTGGTTCAATCCAAGGCGGCCATTGCTGCTGGTATGGCTATACAGGGGCTGAAGTAATGACTGGCTCCTTTGCAACTGGTCGTCAAGGCGGGCAGGCCTTGCCGGAGTTCCTGGTCGCCGCCGTGGCCATCATCCCGCTGTTCCTGCTCTTGCCCATGTTGGGCAAGTACCAGGATATGGCGCACAGCACCATGCTGGCCAGCAGGTATGTGGCGTTCGAGGCCATGACCAGAAATGACATCCTCAACTCGTTCAAGCCGGAGGCAGAGCAAGCGCGTGATGTTCGCCGGCGCTTCTTCAGCAACTCCGACGCGCCCATCAAGACGGGTGATGCCGCTGGCAGTTTCGAGGCACACCAGAACCAGTTCTGGCGGGATCCATTTGGTAATCGCCTTGTCAAGAGTCTGGATGACGATGTGACGGTTCACTATGGTTTCAGCCATGGTGCCACGCACGCCGAAGGCTTTTCGGGCATGAGCGATGGCGCGCCTTTCGATCTGAAAGGCAACTTCAAACTGAGCACGAAGGGCCTCTACACGGCCAGCGTTTCGGTCACGATCGCCAATTTGCCTGATGGCCTCAAATTCGTGGAGCCTTTCAACAAGCTCAACCTGTCCATGACGCGCAGCACCAGTCTGCTGCTGGATCCTTGGACGGGACGCGATCCCCACAACGTTCAGGATCGCTTGGGCAACGCTTTGATCAACCCTGCCAGCGCGGGCCTGTTTGATCCAGTGAAGACGGTCATGAACATCGCTGTTCAGGCTTTGGATGGCAAGGCACTGGGCTTGGGCAACATCACAGGGCCCAAGCTTGGCGAGTTGCAGTATTGGCGCGATGTTGTACCGGCGGACCGGTTGAAATAAAAGAAAGTTCAGGGAGTTGACGTGAAGAAATTGGTCAGCGCCAGGGCTGGGGCCTTGGCATGCGTGACGCTTTGCCTGGCGCTTTTCGCTGGCTTTGCCTCCGCAGGATCGCTCAAGACCGGGCCTACGTTTGCCTTGCCTGACAGGGCGAGGTTGCAGCCCATGGATGGCGAGAATGTGATCAATGGCGTGCCCACGCGCATCACGGTGTTTTCAAGTCCAGACACGCTTGAGTCGACCGCGGCATGGTTTCGAAAGACGCTGACGCAGCCCTACACCGAAGACACGCGTGGTGGCGACATCATTTTTGGGAAGCCAGCTGAGCACCATTTCTCGACCATCAAATTGAGCGCGGTGCCTGGTGGAACCAGAGGTGTAGTAGCTGTGGCGGACCTCGAGCAAGGGGCGAAGCGCAGCAAGATCACCGAGGCTCGCATCAAGGATTGGCTGGCCGATCTGGGTGTGGAAAGCAAGGTGCTGAGCTTCAACGAGTCAGTCACGCTCGGTACTGATGCGCAAACCCTCTTGCTGGTCAATGACCGATCCCCCGCGGGCAACATCAAGGCAGTTCATCGTCTGATGGACAAGCGCGGCTTTGAGTTCGAGCGTGAGTTGTCAGATTCTAGCAAGCAGGTGGGCAGCGAGCAGGGCACAAGGACTTTGATGTTTCGTGGTCAAGCTCGCGAAGCTGTGGTCATGGTGCGTCCGCAAGCCGGGGGCCAGACGCAAGTGCTCATCAACGTGACCGTCCAGACAAAACGAGGTTGAGACGATGAAGCCTATTCGCACCGAAGACGGTCGCCCATTTCGTACTGACAGAACGTCGCGCGCGCGCTCGCAAGGGCAGGCGATGTTGGAGTACCTGGTGGTGTCAGCCGTTCTCGTCTTTGCCTTGTTTGTGCCCATCAAGGATGAGGCCAGTACAGACAAGCCGCGCACCGCGGTAGAGGTTGTTGTTCACAACTTCCAAGTCGCCTATGAGCGCATGAGTTTTTCTCTCTCCATTCCCGAGTAGTCCGTAGTCCCATGAAAATCCCGAAACTGCCGAGCGTCAAGCTCAAGAAGAGCACGGTCATCTTGCTGGTTGCCTTGTCGGTCGGCTTGCTTGCTGCATTCGCCGCACGAAGCTATCTCAGCAACCGTATGCAGGAAATCGAGGTCAAGGCCAAAGGGCGCCTGATCGACATGGTGGTGGCCAAAGTGGATCTCGACAAGGGGTCTGTTCTCGATGAAGACAGCGTGGCCGTTCGACCCATTCCCGAAGAGTTCGCGCACGCGTCCGGGATCTTGCCTCAGGACTTCGACAAGGCCTCGGGAGAGCGGCTTGCCTTCCCAGCCAAGGCGGGGCAGATCCTCATCTGGAGCATGCTTGAAAGCAAGAAGGCCCCTACGTTTTCAACGCGTGTGGAGGTCGGGCATCGTGCGATGACGGTGCCTGTTGATGAGATCAGTTCCATCTCTGGCATGTTGGAACCCGGAGACATCATCGACCTGATCGTGACAGTGGATCGTGACGGCCAGAAATACACCTTGCCCTTGCTGCAAGGTGTGACGGTGATGGCCACTGGCCAGCGCTCCACCGATGACCCTGAAGGTGCCAGTGGCCGACGCGAATATTCGACAGTCACGCTCGACACCACGCCTGAACAGGCCAAGCGCGTGATTGCCGCCAGAGAGGGTGGAAAGATCACCGCCTTGCTGCGCAATCCACAAGACAACGAGCGCATGAAGGATGGTGCCATGCAGTTGGCCGATCTGCTCATGAAGGGGCGAGCTTCTCAAGGAGGCACTGCCTTGGCTGATGGAGATGGCGTACCGATCCTGTATGGGGGCTCATCGAACAAGTTCACGCCTGAACAGCTGGAGCTGTCGCGCGCTCGTGGCAACAAGCAAAAAGAAGATGAGCCTGCAAAGGAATCAGATGCCAAGGCCAGCGGTGCGACTGACAAGTCATCACCGCAGAGTGGCCATGACAACAAGGACAACTTGTCGAATCGAAGGTCAGAAAAGAAATAACACGTCCTTCAAGCTTGAAGCAGTAACAAATCAGGTTCGCACAACATGACTACCCCAAGAGTCCTCCCGTTTTCCAAAGGCCATTTCAACGCGATTGCATTGGCCTGCATAGCCATGCTGGCGTGTCATGGCCATGTCGTGATGGCGCAAACCGTGCCTGCGGCTTCCACAGACGCCGCACAAGCCAATGTGCAGACGGTCACATCAGATACCGCCAAGAACGGTTTTGCGCCGCATCTGGATGCGAAGACAAAGGCCCGTGCAGTACGCAAGAACGGTGGCTACAGCCCGGTCAAGGCACTGGAAGAGCCAGGCAATGTGCCGGAAATTGAGATGTTCGTGGGTGAATCTCGGGTGCTGCCTGCACCAGGCGTTGGCCGTATTGCGGTTGGTAACGGGCGCATCCTGACGGCCGCTGTGCTGGATAAAAAGGAAGTGCTCGTCTTCGCCAACGAGGCCGGTATTTCTTCCTTGTTTATCTGGAACGAAGACGGTCGCTACCAACGTCTGAAGATCAACATCGTGCCCGGCGACACATCACGTGTTGGCCGAGAGATCGCGGCCTTTGTTGCGGCCATTCCGGGCGCCAAGGCTTCGATCGTGGGCGACAAGGTCATCGTCGAAGGTGATCGACTTTCCGATCAGGATCTCGGCAAGATCAAGTCGTTGGAAAAGATCTACCCACAGCTTCTGAATTTCACCAACCCAAGAGGCTGGGATCAGATGGTGATGATGGATGTGAAGGTCGTGGAGTTTCCCAAGACCAAGCTCAACGAGTTGGGGCTGAAGTGGTCTCCTGTTGGCGGCGCTGCGGTTGGTGCCGTCTGGATGCCATTCCGTCATGGCAACCAAGGCCCCTATCAGATTCAGATCCCTGTTGGAGGCAGTGGCGGCAAGCCCCCTCTGGTGGACATCGATACCTCTACTGGTACGGCAAAGGACTCAACATCGCTGTACGGCGGCATCAATGCGCTGTCCGGGGTCAATATTGGTTTAAGCGCTTTGCTCCAGGCGTTGGCGCAAGAGGGCTCAGCGGCCGTGCTGGCCGAACCTCAATTGTCGACACGCAGCGGAACAGAATCGACGTTCTTGTCGGGCGGTGAGTATCCGTATACGGTTCAATCGATAGAGGGACCGCACGTCGAGTTCAAAAAGTACGGTATCTCGCTTCAGATCAAGCCCTTGGTTGACAAGGATGGTTTCATCCGAGCCGAGATCAAGAGTGAAGTGAGTTCCATTGATCCTTCCGTTAGCACGGTTTCTGGCCCCGCAATTCGGACTAGAAGAACCGAGACCGAGTTCAACGTCAAGAGCGGTCAGACCATCGTGTTGAGTGGCCTGTTGTCGCGTGACATGAGCACCAATTTTGACAAGGTGCCGTTCCTGGGAGATATCCCGATTCTGGGCGCTTTGTTCCGGTCGAAGCGCTACATGAACAATGAAACCGAGTTGGTGGTGTTTGTGACGCCCACGGTGGTGGACACCACAGCACCAGGTCTGGTTGATCGCGTCAACAAGACCCATGAGCGCTTGAAAGAGGCCTTTGGTGAGAAGCCTTATCTGAGCGAGCCCTTGCAACCTGCGCGCGATCTCAAGGAAGTCAATGCGCCAGTAAGTGTTTCAACTGATGCGCCGTCTGCCGATACATCTGGTCAAGGCGGATCGCGCAGTTCAACTGCGCGAGCATTGCCGGCACCAATGCCTGTGAAGCAGGTTGAGGCTGCCAAACCTCTGCCTGCAGACAATGGTGCGTTGGTCAAGCCAAACGATAATCCTCTTGTGGCTAAGAAGCCTGCCTCTACGGCTCAACCGGCCGCGATCGAAGGCAAGAGCATCGAGCAGCAGGTCACCCTGGAGGGCCTGGCGTTGCGCGCCAACCCCGATATCAACGCCCCCATCCTGATGCATCTGGGGCAAGGTGCCATCGTGCGTGTCAGTGAGTCAGGCACGGCAGGTAGTGGTGATGATGCGTGGCGCCGAGTGACAGTGGGCGCCGTTACCGGATGGTCCGCAGCGCGATGGCTGGCCCCGGTCGCCAATGTTGCACAAGCAGTTCCAGGCAAAGCAAGCAGCAATATCGGCAAGTCAGCGCAACAAGGTAAGCGCATCGAGCCGTTGAAGGCTTCCACCAAGCTTGTCGCTCGGCCATTGAGTGCGGAAGTCCCTGCGACTGCCGACACGCCGGTTGAGAAGGCTTCGCCCAAGTATCGCGTGGTCCTGCCCAAGCTGGCTCTGCGCGTGTCACCCGACGTCAATGCCTTGATCGTGATGCAAGTACAAGAAGGCGCCATTGTGGAAGGTTTGCCTCAAGGCTCAGTCGGTGGGTGGACCGCCGTTCAGGCCGGAGATGCAAGCGGCTGGGTCGATTCCCAGTGGATCACACAGACTCGATAAGGCCAGACCATGCGCATTGAAGTTGAAGACTCGGATGGTGGCAAGCAGCTGCTCGAAGCGCCAGATGACTCGATTGTGGGCAAGGGCGCACAAAGCGAGATCAGGCTCAGTAGCTGGCGCGTGTCCAAAGAACACGCTCGTTTGTTCAAGACGCCTTCAGGCATCCTTGTCGAAGACATGGGTGCATTCGGCGGCGTCACGGTCAATGGCAAGCGCATCGACATTCAACATGGTCCGTTGAGGTCCACCGATGTCATTGGCGTTGGCCCCTATAAGTTGCGTGTGCTGTCTGCTCAGGATGATCGCGGGATGGCCGCTGGCCCAGCCGTCTCTGCAGCGCATGCCCAGTCTCGTTCGGATACGGTCGGCACGCGAAACCGCAGGGCTTCCGAGAGCCTGCAGGAGTCGCGCAACGCCGCTCTGCGAGCCCAGTCTGAGATCTATCAACGTGAGGCGCCTCGTGCTCAACCAGAGCCGCTAGAGCCCCCCAAGGCAGCTGACTTTGCAGTGATCCTGGTGCCAAGCAAGGAAGAGATCGAGCTGGAATTCGAGTGGCGCAAGAAGATTCACGATGCCCTGCTGGAGAAGATGGACCTGCGGCGTCAGGACGTCTCTCGCATGACGGACGAGCAATTGAAGCAGGAAACAGAAAGGCTGATCAAAGGCATCCTGCAAGACAAGGCAGGTGAGATTCCTCCGAGCATCAACAGGGAAGAGTTGTGTCTTCGCGTGTTGAACGAGGCTGTCGGTCTGGGGCCGCTTGAGGAATTGCTTGGTGACGATTCCGTGTCGGAAGTGATGGTCAATCGTCACGACGAAATCTTCATCGAACGTGGCGGGCAACTGCAGAAGTATCCGATTGCCTTCACCAATGACAAGGCCGTCATGGGTGTGATCGAGCGCATTGTGGCGCCGCTGGGCCGACGGATCGACGAATCCTCGCCCATGGTGGACGCTCGTTTGAAGGATGGTTCACGTGTGAACGCGATCATCCCGCCTTTGGCGCTGAAGGGGCCGACGATCACGATCCGGAAGTTCTCCAAGAAAAAGCTGAATGCGGGTGACCTGGTCAAGTTCGGTTCCATCGACGAACAGATGGCAGAGTTCTTGAAGATCTGCGTGGAGTCCCGCAAGAACATCGTGGTGTCGGGCGGTACAGGTTCCGGCAAGACAACCCTGTTGAACATCCTGTCCAACTTCATCCCCAGGGGGGAGCGGATCATCACGGTTGAAGATGCGGCCGAGTTGCAGCTGTCTCACGAACACCTGATCAATCTGGAATCACGTCCATCCAACGTTGAAGGGCGAGGCGGCGTGTCCATTCGCGAATTGGTCAAGAACACCTTGCGTATGCGCCCCGACCGCATCGTGGTGGGCGAGTGCCGCGGTGCCGAGGCGCTGGACATGCTTCAGGCCATGAACACGGGTCACGAAGGCTCGCTCACCACGCTTCACGCCAATACGCCGCGAGACGCCTTGGCGCGTCTGGAAACCATGATCCTGATGGCAGGCATGGAGTTGCCACTATCGGCCATTCGCGAACAGATCGCCTCAGCCGTGGACATCATCGTCCAGCAGACCCGATTCCACTGCGGTAGCCGTCGTGTCACCTACATCGTCGAGATCACCGGTATCGAAAGCGGGAAGCTCCAGATGCAGGAGCTGTTCCGATTCATCCCTCGTGGACATGACCCCATCACGGGCAAGACAACGGGCTTTTTCACCGGTTGCAACATGGTCCCGAGCTTCTACGAGGAACTCTCGCAGACATCGCATGGACTGGACGTCAACATCTTCAAGGCCATCGATCCTGAAAGTCTTGAACAGTTGTCGGGACATCGAATGGGTGATCGAAGCAATTCGAGTGGCAGAGATGGTCTGGCCATGGACCTGTCCCACTGAACCGAGGCAGGTCAAAGATGAATGGATCACAAGTAGTTATTGTGTTGTCGCTGGTCATCGCTTTGTCGGTGGCCTTGCTGGCCTGGTTCATCGTGGATGTCGGTACAGCTGGTGTGGCACGTTATCGAGCCAGGTTCACTGAGCGGGTCAAGTTCCAGGCTCGGGAGTTCTTTCTCTTCATTGATCCGGGCCAACTGTTCCTGGCCAATATCGCCATCATGGCCCTGGGCAGCGCCTTGGCATGGATGATGTCGGAGAGCCTGGTAGTTGTGCTTATCGTGCTGGGCCTGTTGGGCGCGATGCCCCGCGTGTTGTACGCCCTCATGCGCAAACGACGCTTGCAGCGCTTCGAAGAGCAGTTGCCTGACTCCTTGATGATCCTGGCTGGTGGTTTGCGCGCAGGTCTTGGTCTGACCGCCGCGCTGCACCAGTTGGTGGCCGAAGCGCGTGCCCCTCTGGCGCAAGAGTTTTCCTTGATGTTGCGTGAACAGCGTCTGGGCGTGACGCTGGAGCAAAGCCTCAACAACCTGACCCGACGTGTGCCGGTTCAGACCGTGGTGCTGGTTGTGTCCGCCATGCGTGTGGCCATCGAGACAGGTGGTGGTTTGGCTGAAACATTAGAGCGCACCTCCGTGATGATCCGCAATCGCATGCAGATGGAAGGGAAGATTCAAGCGCTGACAGCACAAGGAAAGATGCAGTTGTGGGTGGTCGGATTCCTGCCAATCGGCTTGATGCTGATTCTTAACAAAATGGAACCTGAGGCCATGGCCAACCTCTGGCATACGCCCCTGGGTTGGGGCGTGCTGGCCGTGCTGACATTCCTGGAGTGCATGGGTGTCTACATGGTCCGCAAGATCGTCACGATCGATGTTTGATCGAGGTTGTCTTCATGGATCAGATCATCAATAACCCCTCGACCGTCTTCTTTGGCATTGCCCTGGCAGTGGGTATGAGCGTGGCCGCTTGTGTCTGGCTGCTCAGCAAGGTGATTGCGGATGTGCCACTGGAAGATCGGGAGTTCAAGGATCCTCCGCCTGTTGGCTTCCGCCTGTTGTGGTGGCCCATTCAATTGGTGAGCCATTTCATTTCGCCCTTGATCAATGAGGCACGTTGGAACAAGGTGGCCAGTTCGTTGATACGGGCCGGCCTGGAATTTTGCTTGACGCCCGGCCAGTTCACCGCCTCACGGTGGGTCGGTGCTGTGGTCGTGGCGCTCTTCATGTGCCTGGTTCTGAGCATCCTCCCGTTCGCAAGCATCGGGCCAACGACGTATGTCTATACCTCGCTGTTTGCTGGCGTGTTTGGTTGGATTTATCCGGCCATCTGGCTCAGCGAGCGCATCACGGCCCGCAAGAAGGAATTGCTCAAGACCTTGCCTTTCGTGCTGGATCTGGTCACCTTGTGCGTGGAGGCCGGCCTGAACATTCAAGGCGCCATGGCTCAGGCTGTCGCCAAGGGCCCGCATGGCGTGCTGCGCGACGAGTTCATGCGTGTGCTGAGAGACATTCGTGCGGGCAAGCAGCGTGCTGACTCTTTGCGAAGGATGACGGCGCGACTGCGTGAACCCGGCGTGACGTCGTTCGTGACAGCGGTGATCCAGGCAGAAGCGATGGGCATGAGCCTGGGCCCGGTCTTGCGGGCGCAGGCAGATCAACGACGAAGCGAACGGTTCTTGCGTGCAGAGAAGGCCGCCATGGAAGCGCCAATCAAGATGCTGTTTCCGCTGATTGTCTTCATCTTTCCTTGCACGTTCATTGTGTTGTTCTTCCCCATCGTCATCAAGTTCATGGCGTCCGGTTTTTGATGAATAAACGGCGAGCTCAAGCCGTGTTCAATCTTCAGGTGAGTTAAATGGGAATATCGCGTCGCGCCTCTGGCGCCATTCGGACCGTCAGCGGTTCACACGCGCTCGACATCCGTATTGCTGACAGCTTCTGGTCTCGGTTCAAAGGTCTGATGCTGACCCGTGAGCTGAAGGACGATGCTGGCCTGCTGTTGAAAAAGTGCAGCAGCATCCACACAGCGTTCATGCTGTACCCGATTGACCTGCTTTATGTCGATGACTCGGGCGTTGTGCTTCAGACATCGGGAACCATTCGTCCCTGGTCGACGGACAGGTTCAGAGGTCAGGGCTTGTTTGTCTTGCCTTGGCGCCGTACGCGTGTACACGCGGTGGAGTTGCCCGCTGGCACGATCTCGGGGCTGTCGATTCGGCCAGGCGATGTGCTGAACGATGGCACATCTTCACCAAGCGATGTGACATTGGCTTCCCAGCCTTCCAAGCTGGCGCATTCAAAAGAGCGCGGAGCGGCCTTGGTCGAGTTCGCAGTGGTAGGGCCACTGATCACGCTCTTTGGTTTGGGCACAGCGCAGTATGGCTTGTTGTTCAACGCCAAGAACATGGTCAATCACTCTGCCTTCATGGCCGCTCGCGCTGGATCCTTTGGCAATGCCAATATCGACACCATTCGAACAGCGTATATCCGTGGCTTGATCCCGCTTTATGGTGGTGTCAAGAACGTAGGCGACATTGCTCCTTTGTTGACGAAAATTGGTGAAGACACAGTTGGGCATATCAAGATAGAGGTGCTCAGCCCAACGAAGGAGAGCTTCGAGGACTGGAACGACCCACGTTTGCAGAAGCTGTTGGATACCAAGGGCAAGCGAGTCATCCCCAACCGTAACCTCGCTCGTAATCTGTCTGACAAGAGCGCGTTGATGGCGCTTGGTGTCAACCACACGGTCTCGAACATCGAGAACAACTGGGTGAAGTCCAAGTCTGGCCAAAGTCTGCAGGATGCGAACATTCTGAAGTTGCGCATCACCCATGGTTATGAGCCCAAGGTGCCGGTGATGAAGACCATCTACATGGCCTACCTCCGTTGGCTCAATACGGAGCCTGCTGCAGATTTTCGAACGCTGCAAATTGAATCCGGCCGCATCCCGATCGTGTCCCACGTGACGGTGCAAATGCAGACGGATGCGATTGAGTCTGATAACACCTCCATTCCTGGCATGGGCAATGCGGGCAAGCCCAAGGATCCTGGTGTACCACCCAAGCCCAAGAACGAGCCACCCAAGTGCCAGACCATTCTTTGTTCTGATCCTGAGCAGTCTTTGGAGCCTATCGTTGATGGTGGCGGCCCCTCGGACGGCGGTTCGTGCCCTATTCCCAAAACCGAGGTGTCTCTGGACTCGGACGTGCTGTTTGCGTTCGGCAAGTCGGATCTCACGGCGGATGGCAAAGCGAAACTGGACAAACTGATTGCCGACGCCAAGGCAGCCAAGGACAAGGGCGAGACCTATGCCAGCGTGAACGTGATTGGCCATACCGATCAACTCGGCAGCCCGGCGATCAATGACCCGCTGTCTCTGGCGCGCGCCAAGGCGGTCAAGGACTATCTCGTGTCCAAGGGCTTCCCAACCGGGCAATACACGATCGAAGGGAAGGGCTCCAGAGCGCCTGTGGTGTCCATGTCGGCCTGCGAGGGTAAGACGGATGCCGCGTTGAAGGACTGCCTGGCGCCTAACCGCCGTGTGGTCATCGAGTTGATCAAAGGTTGACGGTGCGAGTCCCCGAGAAATTGAATCAGGGTGAAGACAGAATGAACGAAAAACGAATTCAAGGTAAGGGCCGATTCCTCAACCTGCTGGCGAGTGCATCGCTTGTTTTGGCAGCTCTGCAATCGGTGCATGCGCAAAGCTCTTCACCGTCATCAAGTTCCGCCTCCTCGTCCTCATGTGGTGCGCCGGCCACCGGCCCTGGTGCGTGCGTAGCGGACCAGCCCGCGAGCAAACCTGACCCCAGTCCGACTGCGTCAGCAAGCAATCCCATCAACACGATAACGGGCAACAAGTATCAGCGAGAGGTTGACTTACCTGCATTGCCAGGCGTGCTGGGCCTCGAGATTGTTCGCCACTACAACAGCGACTTCAGTGGCCTCAAGAACACCAACGGGATCATGGGGCGGGGGTGGAAACTGTCCTACGAGACGCGACTGTCCGTTCAGGGGGCTCACCTGGAGGTGATTCAGGCTGACGGTCGGCGTATTGCCTTCCAAAAGGAGTTGATGACAGGGCAAGCCGGTGGAGCCAGTCCAAGCGACGGCAAGATCGTTATTCGCGCCGGTAACCAAGGACCTGAGTACACGTGGGTGTGGCCCAGTGGCAGAAAGCTGACCTTTGACGCACAAGGCAAGTTGCTGCAGATCGCTGCACCGACGGGTGAGTTCGTCACGCTTCAATATGATCCGAAGGGCCTGTTGATTCAAGTGATCGACCCACAGGGGCGTCGTTTGAAGTTGAACTACCCCGAACGGAGCGTGGCAGAGGCTGGCCGCTTCAAGGGCGTGCAAAGCGTCGACTCACCCGTTGGCCGCTTTGTGTACGAGTACGGCAGCCCGATACCCAAGGAGGCGAAGGTTGCTGTGCATCAACTGGCGGCCAACCTTGTTCGGGTTCAGATTCCGACACAGTACAACGCAGATACACCTGCACACGGTTTGACAAGTCGCGGAGCGAGCAGCAGTGACCTTGCACGTATCTACCACTATGAAGATGCGCGCTTTCCCACCTTGCTGACGGGGATCAGCGTTCAAGGCAAGGACGGGAAATCGAAAGCTGACCGTATCGAACGACTGGCTACCTACGGCTACGATGAACGTGGCTGGGCCGTTCGATCCGTGCATGGTTATGGCATTGAGTTGGCTCACATCGATAGAGCGGATGAGCGCAATGCTGGTCACGCAGTTCTGGTTCACAGCAAGTCGGCACAGTCTCCTCAAGGGCAGAAGCTGGAAATATGGAGCCGGCAGATTGCCGGGGCCTATCGCATCACCGAAACACGTGGTGTGGCTTGTCCTACTGTCGTACCTTGTCCTGAAGCCAACATGCGCTATCGGTACGACGATCGCGGTCTGGTGATTGAGGCCATCAAGCTGGATGCGCAAGGTTTGGCGTTGCAGGGCACGCGTACTGAATACGATGTCGTGGCCCGCCCTGTGAGAGTGACGAAGGTTGAGTACCAGAACGGAAAGCCGGTTGGCGAGCACATGCGTGTTCGCTATGAGTATGGTGGTTTGCCTGCCAATCACAGACAACAACGCGACGAGCCAGTCAACGTTTACAGCGACAAGCCTGTATTGATCGCCGTGCCCAGCGTAGTACCTGGGCAGGAGCACAAGCTACATATCGAATACAACGAATTCGGTCAGCCCACCCGGATCACAGATACGGGTTGGTCTCCCGCGGTAGCTGATCAAGCTTCAACGCTGCTGCAGCGTGTGACCACGAACCGGTATGCCCGTATCAATGGACGGAGCGTGTTGCGTGCATCCGATGGCCCTTTGCCAGGTGACAAGGACACCACGCAATTCGAGTGGGAAGAGCACGCCAATTTCGTGGTGCAAACGCAGTATCCCAATGGCATGCGAGTACGGATGGAGCGAGATGAGGCAGGACGGCCCACGGTTCAATCATTGATGGACGCGAATCGCCGAATTCAGTACGTCAACACCTATCTCCCTTCAGGCAAGATCGCCAAGTCGGTGCGATCAGCCATGTTTGACCAGGGCACCGAACTGAGAGAAGAAGTTGTTCAGTCTTTCGACGTGTTTGGTGGCCTTGCCAGCTTTCAGGACTCGCAGACAGGCCCGTGGCAGATTCAAGCAGATGAGCGTGGTCGCATGACTTCGATTCAAGACGTGCGTGGCAGGGAATTGGCGTTCGTCCATAACGAGCAAGACCAGTTAATGGCTTGGATTGCTCGTGATGTCGACAAATCAGTACGAGATGGTCGTTGGAATTTCTTCGGTCAACAAGGTGAGTTGCTCGATGCGACGGTGCCGCGACAGGGGAACGCGGCGGAAGCCGTGCTTTCGGGCTTTGAGTATGGGGAGAATCTGTCTCGGCCGAAGTTTCAGCACATTGCTTATCAGGCAGAAGAACCCTCCACTCAGCCCGAAGCCGCTCGCTTCAAGCCGCGCAGTTTCAAAGCGGCATTCGATGACTTTGGACGAGTCGTCCGCGATTCCAGCCCCGTAGAGGGTGATATTCGGTATCACTTCGGGATGAACCAGACCGGATCCTGGCGCGAAAAGATTCATACAGATCTGGGGGGGCAGTCGAGCCAGCGAGAGCGGCTTGAGTTTGATCATGCAGGGCGGCTGACCAAACGTATCAGGGGTGACTGTGTTGAGCGATTGGTCTACGAGGGGCAGTTGGTTCGAGAACTGCTTGGCTGTGGCGCCCGAACCGTGTATTCGAGAGACGCATGGGGGCGCATCACCGAGCAAGTCAAGCACGTTGGCGAAAAGGTGTTCACGGAGCGCTTTGCCTACGACGCCTCTGGCTGGATGAACAAGCGGCAGTTGGTGGGGGGCGATGTACTCTATTACGAACGCTTGCCGCAGTCTTCGGAATTGAAAGGCGTATTTTTGGAGTCGCCGTGGTTGAAGTCGATTCGTCTGCACGTGAGCGATGCACTGGCTGATGCCATGGTCCAGGCGCTTCCCAGGGGATGGACACAGACCACGGTCATGGACATGCGCGTCGCGCGCTTCTGGGACAGTCAGCCTGTCAAATGGCAAACGGTCGGCGGCGCAGTGATAGAACACTTGCACACGCGAGAAGGTCGGGTTGGTCGTATCACGGCGTCGGATGCTTCCAGCAAAGAACTGGTCTCCATGTCTTACAGGTACGATGAACTCGGTTTGACGAGATCCGTCGAGGCGCAAAACTGGAGCCTGAATCAGGGGGCAAAGCCGCAGCCTTCGGTTTTCCAATATGGTCCGCAGCGTGGCGCGCTGATACGTGCGGGCATGTCGGCTTCAGTGCGGGCGTCTGTCAATGTCGTCGCTGCCGGTACGCCGGAGCGATTCGATGGATTTGGTCGTGTTGTCGAGCGCACAACGAGGAAAGCTGGCAAGCCGGTCTTGCAAGGGTTTGACTATGACGCTGCTGGCCGATTGTCTGCTGTCAAAGAAGGTGGCTCGGTTGTAGCCACCTATCAATATGACGCTCATGGGGACCGCGTCGCCAAGTCAGTTTGGGCTCATGGCAAGTCCAGCACAACCTACTTCGTTTATGACAGCAAGCACAGACTGTCAGCAGAGGTCTTGCCTGATGGGCATGTCAATCAATATTTATATGATGGATACGCGCCATATGCGATGCTGTCGAACGGCGAACCCTTGGCCGTGCATACGGATGCACGCGGTATGCCAGTTGCCTTGAGTGATGTGCGTCAGCAGGTGGTGTGGCGGGGAGAATTTGATCCAGACGGCAACGTGTTGCGTGAAGAGGGTTCCGGATCCGTCAAGCTGAGGATGCCTGGCCAGGTGTTCGATGAGGAGACCGGGCTCTACTTCAACGTCAACAGGTACTACGATCCGTCATCGGGTCGCTATATCACCCCTGACCCATTGGGGTGGACCCACGGTGAGGGGGCATACGATTATGTTGGCGGTCATCCTTTGGATGGTAGTGACCCACTGGGGCTCTTCGAAATTCCGACATTGGATTTCTTTGGCATCAGTTCGGCGCCGCTAACTGATGAGGGGCATGGCGATATTGTCAGAGTCGCATTTCAATTGTATGCGGCCCAGAATCATGAGCAAAGGTTCTCCCAGGAGATTATTGATCAGATTGTGTTGAATAACTATCACACGGATGCGGCTTCATCGATTTTTGGTGGCGGCGGTGGACAGTTTGTGGCCAAGAATCACTTCGATAATCCAAATGACGGACCGATGTATCTGGACAAGGAGATGACCAAGTTGAATCCTGATTACAATAATCTGTCCTGGATAAAGAATTCGGTGGATCAACTTAATGCTAATCGAGGGGGTTACGGTCTTGTTGTTGCTTATAAATCGGGGGTGGGTGATATTTCAGAGATCATGTCCAGTTTTGGTCGAAGCACACACACGCTGGCAGACTTTTACGCCCACACCAATTGGGTTGATGATCCCAGTCGCGGAGGCTGCGTGGATAACAAGCGTCTTATCGGCAAGAACGAAGTGGGTTATGTGCCGTATGGGCTTGGCAAGACAGAGGTTTGGAATGAGGATGTGTCGGACTCCGCCTTGAAGGTGCTATACAGTGGAACGGTGAGTTTGGAGCCGAGTGCGGCTTTGGGTTGTATCAATGACATCAGTTGCTCGGAGGATAAGACCACTCATGGTTATTGGGCAAAGGATGCGGATGGTCCATCAGTTTTTACTGATGATCAGATCAAGAAGTATGCAGCCAAAGGTTTGAAGTTTTATGGTGTTCATGAATACGAGCCTGGCATGAGTGTTGATGGTCAGGCTTTGGTGCCAGAAGATTATGGGGTTTCCTGGTGGGCGGAAGATGCTGCGACGGGCGTCCGTAAGAACGCATTTGCTGACGTGAAGAAGGGTGATCGCATATATGTCAAGCAAGACATCTATAATTCCCATCGTTTGGCCAAGGCGCTGGCCATTCAGGCTACCATCAACGAAATTGATAAGTTGTACAAGGCGGCCGCGGGAGTTAAAGTGGGTAGTCTGCTTTTGACGGATGTTTTCAAGATGGAAAAAGCTAGGCTGGATAAAGAGAAGGTAGAGTACGACAGATATCCGGCAAAGAATAACTGAGGGTATCTATGTTGAAAATGGTGAGCTCGATTTTCAAGTCCACGAGGATTCCGCAGCGTTTTGGTGTGAGCGCCGCCATGTTGACGTTTGCCTCCTGTGCATGCGCCATTGAACGATCAGACGTGATGGTTTGTGGTTTCGAAGATGGCAGTGAGGCCACACTGAAAGCAACGCATGATTGGTCCCCTGTGGGGGCCTTGGCGGGCCTCATTGGGGATGTGTCGAGTAGAAGAAATCAAAGCGGGTACACCGCTTACTTCCAAGCGGGTAATGGCAAGTCAAGCAAGGCGCCGCGCGGCGCCATGTTTGGCATTCCAATCGATCAGGGCAAGTTGGTCCAGTCGATCGGTGTGCGCTTGTGCTCGGAGGTGGCCGTGTGGCGTGGCCGGCCCTTGGTCAATGGCGCTTTTTTAGCCGATGAGGGGGGGTGGCAGGACATGGCATTCTCGGCTCGCCGATTGCCACTGCATTTCGAAGATATGCCTGGCTGGGTGAGTGCTTATCTTCGTAAATACGATGGATGGCCGGCGCGTGGCGGTAATTTTGTTGCGCCGGTCGGCGATGTGTTGGTCAGCGAGCAACCCATTGGGGATGCAAAGGCCAAATACGTGGTTAGCGCTGTCTACCAAAGTATTTCCAGGGATGGTGGAAAAACCTGGGATGCTCCGGTCCTGACACCACATGCCTATATTTTTGAGATCGGGCGGGTCATGGTGGATCAGAGCTTTGTGGGGCGCCCATTGACGTATGAAGGACAAAAATTCCAAGCGCCCAAATTCACACGTCCTCAAACGCAGGAAGAGAGGAACGAAGCGATTCAGAAGTTACCCGTGCATTGGCAAAGGGTGATCTCTGGCTCGGGCACCCCAGGCGGGTAGCTCTGTTTTGACCTGCGAATGAAATGCGCAATTGGCTTCGGATTTCTTTGGCGCTCCTGCCGCTCATATGTGCTCACGCGGTCATGGCGGCTTGCGGACCTGTTTCTGTCGAGCGCACCCAATTCGAGGTGGCGCACTCCGGACCTGTTTGCCTCGGTCACGACATCACTCGGCCAGGCGAAATCTTTGCCTGGATGAATGGTGGCGAAACATCAGCCGGTGGTGCCGTGGGTTACCTTGGTGCCTCTAAGGTTGAACTGGACCTGCGGGGGCACACCATCTTGGCGAAGAGGGTAGGCGTGAGCGCCTTGCACGACGCCGCAAAGCGATTGACGTCTGACGACTATCCCGTTGGGCTGGTGATTCGCAATGGCAAGTTGATCAGCGCGACCGCCAGCGGCGTTGTACTGGACGATTTATTTGGTGATGTCTTTCTGAGCTTGAAGAGTGAGGTTGAGCGTTTCTGTGCCGACGGCAGGTCTTCAGATTACGTGAAGGCTTGCGTGAAAGATTGGTACGAAGATGAGCTGGGCGTCCTTCAGCGCATGAAGCGTAATGTTCCCCGTACCGGGCATCGCCTGGAGCAGTTGGATGTGTCTGCCGAGCGTGTTGCCGTGGCGATCAAGGGCAGTGGCAATGTGGTGCGCCAGAACCAGTTGAAGGTGACCGGGTGCGGCGTCAACATCTACCTGATTGGTGGCAATCAGGTGATCGAGGGCAACACCATCGTGGTCAGTGGCGCACGTTGCAGCCCTGCAGACGCCCCGATCAGGCTGCATGTGGGCGACAACAGCGTGATTCGCAACAACACGATCATCATTGAAGGTTGGGGCGACAGGCCTGACGCGGCGATCAGCGTCATTGACAGCCAGAACGTCCTGATCGAGAACAACAAGGTCGTTGGGGCCAAGACGCTTTACAAGATCTGGGACGAGGATTCTGGTCAGAAGAGTTCCGTGACGGAGCGCGGCAACGAAATGAAGTCCTCGTGGCTTGGCTGGAAATAGCGTACCCCAAAGAAAACAGCCCATCGGCCTAGGAGCGACGGGCTGTGTGGTCGGTCATCCCTACCGGAAGACCTGATCCAGTGGGGCGATCCCCGGATCTACCCCTGCGAAGGGGAGCCACCAGATCGGTGGCGTGGTGCAGCAAGATCGCCTTGCCTGCCTGATCAAAGTCAGGCCGAGCACCCATTGATGGCGCCGTTACCCGGCTACCCTGTCTGGCGTTGATTACCTCAACGTGTCGACGGGATTCAGTATCTCGCTTCTCGCCCTTTTTGTGGCGTGAATTTGCACGCAGATCAAAGGCAAAGCGCTTTTCGAGCCTTGGGCGTGAGAAAGTTGGCGGCACACTGTGTACCCATGCGATGGCACCGCGCCAGACGAAGGCGCTTTCAATATGGTTTGTGAACTTTTGACGGTCGGCCAGATGGCGCAAGCCGATGCCGCCACCATCCAGGCCGGTACCCCCGGCTTCACCTTGATGCAGGCCGCGGGTGATGCCGTGGTGCGCGCCATCACGCAACGCTGGTCCGCACGCGACACGGTGGTGCTGTGCGGCCCTGGCAACAATGGTGGCGATGGCTTCATCGTGGCGGCGCGCTTGCGCGAACTTGGGTGGCCCGTGCGTGTGGCCTGCCTCGGGGGCGCAGATGCGCTCAAAGGCGATGCCGCGCTGGCGGCCCAGGCGTGGTTGCAAGGCAGCGAAGGGGCGGCCGACATCGGCGCGCTGCAGCCCGCTTGTCTGGATGGCGCGCAACTGATCGTCGATGCGCTGTTTGGCGCCGGCTTGACGCGCCCCCTGGATGGCGCTGCCGCCGATGTGCTCATGCGTGCCAGCGGCAAGGCGCTGCCCATCGTGGCAGTGGACGTGCCCAGTGGCGTGTGGGGCGATACAGGCGAAGCCTCAGGCGCCGTGCCTTGCCAGCTCACCGTGACTTTTTTCAGACTCAAACCGGCTCACGCCTTGATGCCCGGCCGAGCTTTGTGCGGCGAGGTGGTGCTGGCCGACATCGGCATCGAGCCCACGGTGTTGCCCGCCCTGAAAGTGCAGACCTATGACAACCAGCCAGCGGTGTGGCGTGACGTGTGGCCGCACATGGATGCAGCGGGCCACAAATACCACCGTGGCCACGCCTTGATCTGGGGCGGGCCCGAGATGACCGGCGCGGCTCGCCTGGCGGCGAGATCGTGCGCACGCATTGGTTCCGGGCTGACAACCGTGTGCACCCCTCGGCGTGCCTGGCCTGTTTACGCCGCGGCGCTGGAGTGCATCATGGTCCACCCGCTGGATGGTGAGGCCGCCGCCAGCTGGCAGATGGGGCTGGAAGGCCTGCTGGATGACGATCGCCTGTCAGCCATGCTGATGGGGCCGGGCGCCATGGGTGGCACCAATGCAGCGGGTATCCGCGGCGTGGTGTTGACCATGCTGGCCAGTGGTCGCCCGGTGGTGCTGGACGCCGACGCCATCTCGGCCTTTCATGAAGACCCGTCCTTGCTGTTTGCCGCCATCAAGGGGCACAGCCGCCCGGTGGTGCTGACGCCGCATGGTGGCGAGTTCGTGCGCCTGTTCAAGGCGCCGGAGGTGTCTGTGGCGAGCAGCAAGCTGGACAAGACTCGCGCGGCGGCCAGGCTCAGCGGGGCGGTGGTGCTGTTCAAGGGGGCCGATACGGTCATCGCGGCGCCGGATGGGCGCGCAGCCATCAACCGCCATGCGCCATCCACCTTGGCGACCGCCGGGGCAGGCGACGTGCTGGCCGGCATGATCGTCGGGCTGCTGGCGCAAGGCATGCCGGCCTGGCAGGCTGCCTGCGCTGCATCCTGGTTGCATGGCGATGCCGCGCAGCACTTCGGCCTGGGTTTGATCGCCGATGACCTGCCTGACCTGATCCCGGCCGCGCTCCAGCGTCTGGCTGCCTCGCACTGAACAGCTCAGGCAAGGCCTGTGCCTCAGTTCATGCAGGTGCGATTCTTGCCGGTGCGTTTGGCCTCGTACAAGGCCACGTCCGAGCGGTCCAGCGTGGCTTCGATGGGCTCACCCGATCGGTAGAGTGTGACGCCCGCCGAGAAGGTGATGAACACCTTCTTGTCTTCGTGCTCGAAGAACTCCGCACTCAGCGTGCGTTGCAGCCGTGTCAATACCTGCTGGGCTTCTTCCAGGCCGGTTGCCGGCAGCATGACCACAAACTCCTCACCACCGTAGCGGGCCACCACGTCAATGGGGCGCAGGCATTCGCCCACCCGCCGTGAGAGGAACTTCAAGGCCTCGTCACCGGTCTGGTGGCCCAGGGTGTCGTTGAGCTTCTTGAAGTTGTCCACGTCCAGCAGGCCCACGGCCAGCGTGGTGCCGTCGCGTTCCATCTTGGCCTGTTCGATCTCGAAGGCGCGCATCATGCCGCGGCGGTTGGCGATCTGCGTGAGCGGGTCAGTCGACACCTCGTCAGACAGCTTGCGGATCTCGTCTTCGAGGTGGCGAACACGTTCGCTGAGTTCGCTGGCTCGTGCGTGTTCGTCGTTCAAACGCGCCTGCGTTTGCGACACCACACCTTGTACCGCGCGGCTTTCTTCCACCAGTTCGCGCACCACACTGGTGAGGCTCTCCAGGCTGTCTGCCTGGCCGATGGTATCGGCGTAGCGGCCCAAATTGTTCTGGAAGCGGTCTGTGGTCATGCCCAGTTCGGCGATTTCCTGCAGCATCTGGTGAATCAGTTGCTTCAGCGCCTGGCGGGCTGCTTCGCGCTCTTTCTTGAGCTCCTGCTGCTTCTGGCGTGTCTGCTCCAGCAATTGCTGGATGTGACGCACGCCTCTGCTGTTGAGTCCCTCGTCCAATTGATGGCGCATGGCCTGACATTGGCCTTGCACCCAGCTGTCATCTTCAGACAGGTCGGTCAGGCTGTCGGTGAGTGACAGACACAGGTCCATCAACTGGTCGATCAGGTGATGGCGGTGTTCAACGATGCGGCGGGCCTGATCACAAGCCTGGCTGATCTCGGTCTTGATCAGCTCGTATTGCGCTTCGGGCACGGCGGTGTCCCGGCTTGGTGCCAGGGCCGAGCGCATGGCCTGATTGGCTTCGGTGGATTGCGCTTGCTGGGGCGGCAGGGCTGCTTCAATGGTGTCGGCGAGCTGGTCGATGGCGTGCAAGGCCAGTTGTGGCCACGCTGATGCCTGCGCCCGCTCTGCCGTCGCTGTAGGCGGGCTTGTTTCCGCGCCGCCGTCGGCCTGTGCGGCCGTCTGGCCAGCCTTGGCAGGTTCGATCGATGATCCTGTTTCGGTCGGGGCGGAAGACTCGCCTGTGGAGGCCTGCACGTCCTCGCCTTCCAGCGAGCTGCTGTCCAGCGTGTCGCTGTCCCAACTGCTGACCAGTTGGCTCAGTCTCTGGTGCAGGCGGTTGGCCGAACTTTTGCTGCCATCCAGCACGCGTTTGAGGCTGTCCTTCTTGCGCGCCGATGTCCATTGGCGGCCACCTCGCTCTGCACCGCGCAAGATGCGCGTGATCAAGGTGGACCAGCGCTCCCCATCGTCGTTGTTCTGATTGGCCTCATCGCTTGCTGCAGGCTTATCGGCGGGCTTCTCCGGTGCCTGTGCCAATACCACCCCACCTTCGGCTTCATAGGCCTTGCGGTAGTTGTCAGGGGTGGGTTCCAGTCGCTGCTCGGCCAGGCGTTTCAGCGCGGCCTTGGCCAGTTGAGCTGGTGTGGGCTCGGCTGGCGTGGTGGACTTGGCAGCAGAAGGCGTGGAGGTGCTTTTGGACGTGGCCATGGTTCAACGTGAGCCGCTGATCCGGGGGGCTGTCGGGTCGCTGACCAGTGCGGCGCTGGCGATGCGAGGCAGTGTCTGGCCTGATTGCGTGTCGATCAGCCATTGTTCAACTTGTGCCGCTGGCATCGGGCGCGCAAACAGGAAGCCCTGGCAGATGTGGCAGCCCAGGTTGTAGAGCACTTCCATCTGCGTCACGTTCTCGACGCCTTCGGCGATCACACGCAGGCCCAGTGCACGAGCCAGGGCGATGATGGCCGAGACCACGGCGCCGCTTTGTGGCGTGTCACCCAGATCCTGCACGAAGGATCGGTCGATCTTGAGTTCGCTGATGGGCAGCGTGGTCAGATAGGACAGCGAGGAGTAGCCAGTGCCGAAATCGTCGATGGAGATTTCGGTTCCCAGCTGGTTGAGGCGATGCAGCGAAGGCACGACACCCTGCAGATCCTTCATCAGGCCGGTTTCCGTGATTTCCAGCTCGATGGCGCGCGGCTCGACACCCAGGCGCGACAGAATGGATTCGATCTTTTCGACCAGATCGCCTTGTTCGAACAGGCGGCTGGGCAGGTTGACGGCAATGGAGGCGTCAAAGCCAAACTTCTTTTCCCATTCCTTGGATTGGCGGGCGGCCTCTTCAATGGCCCACAGGCTCATCTCGTTGATCAGACCGGTGGCTTCCGCCAGCGGAATGAAGTCACCCGGCGGCACGAGCTGGCCGCCACGTTGCCAGCGCATCAACGCTTCGGCGCCCACCATGCGGCTGGTGCGCACATCGATCTTGGGCTGGTAGTACAGCACCAGTTCCTTGCGCTCCAAGGCCTTGTGCAAAGCGGTGTCCAGATCCAGGCGCACACGGCCCTTGCTGGCCAGCAGCGGGTCATACAGTTGTGCGGTGTTGCGGCCCTGGCTCTTGGCCAGGTCCATGGCCACATCGGCGTTGCGCAGCAGGTCAGCCACGTTCAGGCCGTGAGCTGGGTACACGGCGACGCCCACGGAGGCTGTGATGAAGCACTCCTGACCAGCGGCGATCATGGGTTCACGCAGCGCATCCAGGATGCGGCGGGCGGTCTCCATGGCTTCCTGGTCATTGGCCACCTCAGGCAGCAGCACGACGAATTCATCCGCACCCAGGCGCCCCACGGCTTCCAGCGTGCGATGCGTGCGCTGGCCGGGAATGTCCATGCTGCCTTCCATCACCTGCTCGGAATGGCGCACGCAGGTGCGCAGGCGGCGCGAGACTTCGACCAGCAGTTCGTCACCCGCATGGTGGCCAAGGTTCTCGTTGATGATCTTGAAGCGGTCCAGGCCGACCTGCAGCATGGCTACGCAGTGGTTCAGGCGCTTGGCATGTTCGATGGCGCGTTCGCTTCGCCAGAACAGCTGACGGCGGTTGGGCAGGCCGGTGAGCGTGTCAAAGTTGGCCAGGTGCTTGATCTTGTCTTCTGCCACGCGGCGATCCGTGACGTCCTGCACGATACCGGTGTAGCCGATCAGATTGGCCTGCTCGTTGAACTCGGGCTCGGCTTCCACGTGCAGGATGCGCTGACGGCCATCTGCCAGGGCGACCTGGACGTCATTGCACAAGACAGTGCCGTGGTGCAGAACTTCACGCAGAACGCGTTGAAAGGCCTGACGCTCCTCTGCGGGCATCATGCGCACGATCTGGCGCAGGCCCAACCTGTCATTGGCACCCATGCCGAACACGCGCAGGCCTTCGAGCGAGAAGGCAATGTCGCCAATGCCTTTGCGCCAATCGAAACTGCCCATGCGGGCCAGGTCCTGGGCGCGTGCCAGCTTGGCCTTGCTGCGCTCCAGTTCATAGCGGGTGCGCGAAGCGCGCAGCAGATAGCGCAAACGACCCGCCAGCAGGCTCCATTGCGTGCATTTCACGAAAAAGTCGGTGGCGCCGACTTCATAGGCGCGGGTGATCGAGGCTTCGTCGTCCAGGCCGGTCAGCATCAGGACGGGCAGCGACTCAAAGCCGGGCAGGTGGCGCAGCTCCTGGCAGGTCGCAAAACCGTCCAGCCCCGGCATCACGGCATCCAGCACCACCACGTCGGGCAGCAAATCGGCCATCAGTTGCAGGGCCTGTTCGCCGGAACTCGCCTCCGTGATGGCGAAGCCTCGCTCGCGCAAGGCGATCGAGGTCAGCAAGAGATTGACCTCATCGTCGTCAACCAGCAGGACTTTGGGCTGATCTTCCGCGTTCTGGGCGGCCATGAGGGCGTCAGGGCTCATGGCTCAGGCCTCCAGCAACTGGCGCAGGCCATGGAGCACGCGGTCAGCCTCAATGGGTACCTCGTGGATGCGTGAGCTCAAGTCTTCTCCTGTCTGGCGCCGGATCATGGTTTCAATTTCGGCACACATTTGTGACAACTTGAGTGCGCCGATGCTGGCCGAGGACGACTTCAGTGTATGCGCAACATGCATGATGGCCGCGCTATCGTTCATCTTGAACGCTTCGTCGAGTTGAGGCAACAGGCGTCCTACCGATGTTTCAAAGGCCTTGGCCACACGTTCGAGCAGGCGGTTGTCGCCGCGTGGATCGAGCTCACGCAGGCGACGCAGGGCTTCAGCGTCAAAAATCTCGTCGTTGGCCGAGGGCGTATCGGTCAGCAGCGGGGCGGGCGCGGATGCAACACTGTGTGGTTCGGGTGCAAGGGAATCTGCGGTGCTGGACGATGAGTCGCTTGTGGCCTGGGCCGCTGGCGCCGGTGTCAGCGCCGCCGGGACGGTGGTCGCGCCCACGTCATCGGGCAACTCACGCAGGGCCATGGGCACGGTCGCGGGTTCGTCATCACCGGGCTCGTGTGTGAGGTCTTCACCATGCAGGCCTTCAGGGTGGGTGTGCTCGATCAGGATCTTCTGCAACTGGCTTTGGCGGAAGGGTTTGGACAGGTAGTCGTCAAAGCCCAGATCCAGGAAGCGTTCCTCGTCGCCCTCCAGCGCGTTGGCCGTGACGGCGATCACGGGTGTGCTCGGTGGCGTCTGGAACTTGAAGCGAGAGGTGGAGCCACGGCGGAACCAGGTGAGGGCTTCCACGCCATCCATGCCCGGCATCTGGATGTCCATGAGGACCAGATCGAAGTTGAATTCACCCAGTTTGCGCAACCCCTCCAGGGCCGAACTGGCGACCTTCACGTCGCATCCCAGTCTGCGCAGCATCTGGCTGCAGACTTCCTGGTTGACGGAGTTGTCTTCCACCACCAGCACGCTCTTGCTGATGCGGATGGCCTCATGCTGCACATCGCTGCCCAGTTCGGCCGAGATGCCCAGAATGGCCTGACGCAATTCGGCCTTGCGCAGGGGCTTGGCCACAAAGCGCTGGAAGCCGGCTTCTTGGGCGCGGCGCACGTCGTCCGGTGAGGACACCGACGACAGCAGGATCATCTTGAGGTTGGGGTAGCGGCCGCTGGTGCGCAGGGCTTCGGCCAGTCCCAGGCCGTCCAGCTCAGGCATGTTCATGTCGACCAGGGCGAGCTCGAACTCAGCGTCCTGGGTGCGGTGGGCCATGAGGATGTCGAGGGCTTCGCGGCCATTGTTGGCTTGCGTCACCTTCATGCCCCAGGCGCTCAGCATGTTTTCGATCACCGTGCGGTTGGTGTCGTTGTCGTCCACGACCAGCACGTTGAATGAAGGCATCTCGGGCTCTTCCAGCATGGCCATGTCGACCTGGGTGTCGCCCACCCGAACCGGGACGCGGAAAACGAACTCCGAGCCCACGCCAGGTGCACTGTGTGCCTCGATCTGGCCGCCCATGAGTTCGACCAGTTGCTTGGAGATGGCCAGACCCAGGCCGGTGCCGCCATAGCGACGGGCCATGCCGCCGTTGGCCTGCACGAAGGCACTGAACAGGCGGGGGATGACATCCGAAGGGATACCGATGCCGGTGTCGCGCACCATGAATTCCAGCTCGATGGCAGAGGCGCCTTCGGCCAGGTCGACGCCACCAGATGCCCCGCTCATCACCCCACCAATGCCGCGGCGGATGTCCACCACGACCTCACCGTGTTCGGTGAACTTGATCGCATTGGCCACGAGGTTGGTCAGGATCTGACGCAGGCGCAGCGGGTCGCCGTGGATGACGGCAGGCAGCCCGGGTTGCTCGCGGAAGCTCAGCTCCAGGCCCTTCTCGTGGGCGCGTGGTGCCATCAGCTCCAGGGTGTCCTCCACCAGGGTGCGCAGCACGAAATCGCAGGTGGCCAGTTCGAGCTTGCCGGCTTCGATCTTGGCGAAGTCCAGGATGTCGTTGATGATTTCCAGCAGGCTCTCGCCCGAGCGGTACACGGCCTGGGCAAAGCGGCGCTGCTTGTCGTTGAGCGGCGTGCCCAGCAGCAGCTCCGTCATGCCCAGAATGCCGTTCATGGGCGTGCGGATCTCATGGCTCATATTGGCCATGAACTGGCTCTTGGCCTGGCTGGCGGCTTCGGCCAGGTCGCGGGCGCGTTGCAACTCCAGGGCCTGGTTGTGGTCGTCCGTCACGTCGGAGACCAGACCGTAGATGCGGGACTGGCCGTCTGGCAGCAGGCGGGCACGGGTGCGGTGGCGGATCCAGCGCAGGCCCTTGCCGGGCACGTCCAGGCGCAGCAGCGCATCGCTGGCCTCGTTGGCTTTTTCGTGTTCTTCCTGCGCGGCAAACAGATGGCGGTCTTCCGGCACGATCATGTCGCGCACCCGGTTGGGGTTGGCGCGCATGTCCTCGGCGTTCATGCCCAGCAAGTCCTGGGTGCGGGGGCTGAGGTAGAGGTAGTGCTCGCGGGCTTGCGTGGCCACATAGACCGAGTCGTCCATGGACTCGACCAGCTCGCGGAAGCGGCGCTCAGATTCCTCCAGATCGGCCTGAGCCTGCCTGGAGGATGTGATGTCTCGCACCAGCGAGATCAGCAGGCGAGGGCGGCCATTGCTGTGACGCAGCGCGAAGTGCCGGGCGTTGACCACGCGTGTGCCGTCTTCGCCCAGCCAGGTGAAGTCGTGCTCGACGGTCTGGCCGGTCTCGATGGCCTGCTGCATGTACGGGTTGGTCATGCCCAGCACGGACTTGCCCAGCGCGTGTTCGATCGATCGGCCTACGACGCGGTCGCGCTGCAGGTTGAACTCGATCTCGGTGTAGCGGTTGATGGCCACCACGTTCAGGTTGACCGGGTCCAGCACGAACAGGCTGACGGGCAGGTTGCCCAACAGGGCTTCCAGGAACTCGCGCTCCTGATCGCGGATGTGCTCTTGCGACTTGCGCTTGGTGATGTCGTTGAACAGGCAGACGTACTGACTGCGGCCACCCGTCTCATCCAGCATCTGGATGGCGTCGATTTCGCCCCAGTAGCGGGTGATGCTTTGTGTGCCTTGGCGTCCAGCCTCGTAGGACAGGCGGAACGGGACGCCGCGCGACAGGTGGTCTTCCAGTTCCACGACCGTGTTGCCATCGCTGACCTCCTGAGCCAGCAAGTCGGTCAGGCGGCGGCCAATGACACGGTCTTCCGGCCAGCCGGTCAGCGCCACAAAAGCGCTGTTGATCCACTCGATGGTGCCATTGCGGTTTGTGATGGCCACGCCACTGCTGATGCGTGATGCCACGAGCGTGAGTCGGCTCAGGTGCTCGGCGTTGGTGGCCATGTGGGCCAGGTTGGCGTCGCGCTGGGCCACAAAACCCAACTGAATGGCAGCGATTTCGAGCACGGCCTGGCAATCGGTGCGGTTGGCCTTGGGGTCATCAAACTCCAACAAGGCCAGTGGCCAGCCTTCGATGGACACGGGCAGGGCCACCACGCGGCGTGTGCCGGTGTGCCGCCAGGGGTAATGGGTAGCCGGGCCGGGAGGCAGATCCGACATCTGCGGGGACAGCTTGCTCAGCGCCTCACCCAGGGGGCGCTCGTCCCGGTGCGTGGCGGCAATCGTCGACACGTCGATCATGTCGTTGCCGTCTGCGCCGGTATCTGTCCAGGGACGCAACAGCGCCGATTCGCCGTTCCAGCCTTCCACACGCAGGCAGATCCACGACTGGCTGCCCAGGTGCTCGTGCAGGGCTTCGCCCACTCTGCGCAAGGCCTGGGCCAGATTGGGCGCACCGTGCGCGGCCTCGGCGATCTTCTGGCTGAGTTGGAGTTGACGCTCGGCGTCGGCCAAAGCATCGTGCGTGGCAGCTGCGGGAACGGGGATCGTGGCAACCGCCTCCGTATCCTGAGGCAATTGGGTGGCTTGTGGCGCTTGCGTGCTGCTGGGTTGATCACCGGCCGGGCGCAATGGCCTGCGCGCCAGCACGCCAATGCCGGTGGAGGCCAGCACGGTCAACGTCAACCCCAGGCCGCTGAGGCCCCAGTTCCAGGTCGCGGCAGCAATGGCTGCCGTGGCCAGAAGGAGCATCGTCACGGTCCACGGATTACGCTTTGAATACGGCTTTTGAGGCATTGCCTGGAAATTCCTTGGGAAAGTCACTCAGTTGCCGCTAGAAAATACACGGGCATACTGTGACCTTCGTCAGATATTTCACGAACTTTACAGGCTACGTGGAAACTTCAACCAGCAGAAGAAACCCCTTGCAGGCCTCCTTACAATGGTTTGGATGCGCAGCGACGTAGATTCTTCCTCCCCGCTTGATTCCGGTTTTCGGCATTCGAAGGCCTGGTTTTGGCGTTGGGCGCTGGGTGGCGTGGGCGCCGTGTGCCTGTTGGCACTCATCGGTGCACCGATCTGGGCTTTTGCCTTGGCCGTGGTGGCTTGGAGCATTGCGGGGGCGGTGTGGTTTCAAAGCGACGCGGTGGCAGTTTTGCGTCAATTTGATGACGCATGCGTCAATTCGCGAGCCTCAAATGAAAGTCATGCCTGGCAAAACTGGATCGCTGGCTGGTATTGGGAGACCGATGCAAGCGGGCATTTGCAGTTGTTCAATCAAGGCGGCAACTTGCCTCAAGGCATTTCCATCAACTGGTCGGATTTGTCCGAATATGTAGGTGAATCGCCAGCTTTGCTGGCCTTGTGGTCAGCGCAAGGTGGCGAGCAAGACGATTTGGGGCGTCTGGCTTATTGCCTGGATCAGAAAGTGGCCTGGGGAAACTCGCTGAATTTGCCCATGCCTGGTGGCCTCAGAGGGTTGCACGCGGACGGTGAGGGATGGCGCAGCGTGGTGTCGGGCGAGCCGCTTTGGGATGTCAGTGGGCAGTTTCGTGGCTTCCGTGGGGTCTTGCAGTTTGTGCCGCCAGTTGCGACCGGTCAGGACGCTGCAGCGGTATCCAGGGCCTTGTCCAAGGTCGAGGCCGAGGTGGTGGCTCAGCATGCCCAGATGAGGGAGGCTGAGCAGGAGGTCCTGCGATATGCCTTGTCGCATGACTTGCGCGCACCCTTGCGCGTGGTCGAGGGGTTCACACGCATCGTCAAGGAAGACTACGGTGCGGCCATTGACAAGCTGGGCAATGACCACCTGGAGCGGGTGCTGACCGCCGCTGCACGCATGAACGGCATGATCGACGCCATCCTGGCGCAGGCGCAATTGGCTGCTGAGCCCCTGCAGCGGGTGGCGATCGATTTGTCGGCCATGGCGCATGAGATCGGTGCCGAGCAATGTGCGGCATCAGCCCATGGTCGCCCGCCCATACAGTTGGTGGTGGCGGAGGGCCTGTCGATCGACGCTGATCCGGAACTGGTGCACCGCGTGATGGAAAACCTGATCAGCAATGCGCTCAAGTACAGCGGCAAGGTGGCCGCGCCGCGCGTGGAGGTCGGGGTCATGCCTGCGACCAATCCTGCCGTGTTCTTCGTGCGTGACAACGGCGCAGGTTTTGACATGCAACACGCTGACAAGCTCTTTGGCATGTTCCAGCGCTTGCACAGCGCCAAGGAGTTTCCGGGAACGGGTGTCGGGTTGGCTGGCGTGCAGAACATCGTGCGTCGCCATGGTGGACGGATCTGGGCCGAGGCCAAACAAGGCGAGGGCGCCTGCTTCTATTTCACCTTGATGGACACGGTTGAGGCGCAACAGCGCGCCGCACGTTCAAGCTGAGCCCAGGCTGGCCAGTACTTCCTGTGCGCCGAGCAGGCGCTCGCATTGAGCTTCCAGGCTGCGGCCTTCCTGCTGAGCCTGTTGGGACAGCTTCTCGATCGCACCCTTGCGGTCCAGCGAGTTGCGGTGCATCACGATGCCGACAGCCAGCGCGATGGTCTGGATCAGCGGGTCTGCGGGCGCCGGGGTTGGCCGAGGAGCGAGTTCTACCTGACCAGAGGTTGGTGGCGGTGTTTCCGTGGCGCTTGGTGCGGCGGGTAGGGGCTCTGCGGTGGTGGCAGCCGTTTCCGGTTGCTCCGCCAGCGAGCGAGCCTTGGCCCGATTGGCAAAAGCCGCCTCGACAGCAGGCACGATCTGCTGGATGTCCAGGGGCTTGACCAGATAGGTCAGCGCACCCAGTTCCTTCACCTGCTTGATGGTGGCTTCGTCGGCAAAGGCCGACAGGAACATGAAGGGGATCTGGAGGTACTCGCGCAGATAGGCCGCCACGTCAAAACCGGACTTGCCTTCCATTCGGATATCGAGCAATGCCAGTTCGGGCTTGTGCTGGCGGGCCAGCAAGATGGCATCGTCGCCGTTGTCGGCGTCAATGACTTCGTAGCCTGCCTGGGCCAGGCCATGGGTCAACGTGGCCAATACCAGCCTGTCGTCGTCCACTACCAGAATCTTGCCTTTTTGATTCACGCCCATGTCCTTTTAGGGTACCTGCCCAGCTTGTGTAAGACCTGCTTGTGGCCTGCACCTCTCACCCAGTGCTCATTTTTAGTGCGAGCGGCTATTGTGGCCAAAGAGCGATCTGCTGACCAGTAGGCTCACCCAATACATGGGGGGGTGGTATCAAATTGATACCCGGCGGTGTCAGATCCACCTGAGTCAACACGTCTGTTCCTTCCTGTTGCAAAGCCAGTTTGGCACTGCGCCTGGGCAGCAAGGCCCGCACCAACCCCAGGCCTGAAACCCCGCCAGGAACGCGATCAACATTGAATCCCGGCGGTAACTGGCCCGGGCTGCGAATGCGAATGGAGACGCCTTGATCGCTTGATTGCAGGGTGCAAGTCAGGGTCGAGGTGCCAGGCCCGTGTTTGTGGGCATTTGTCAACAGTTCGTTGAGGCAAAGCGCAATCGGGATGGATTCGGCCTCCGGCAACTGCCAGTCGCCGGCATGTGTGCCCTCCATATTGAGGGTGATGGTGCGACCAAATGTGCGTTGAACCGAAGCAGCAATCGCTTCAACCACCGACTTGAGTCGCAGGGGGCCGCCTGCGCCAACCTGAAGTCCGTAAACCTGGGCAATGGCCTGAACCTGGCCGACCACTTCCGAGATGGCGGGTGCGACTTCCGGCTTGCGCATGGCGATCTGCTGCAGCAGCCCCGCCACGCCCTGCAGGTTGTTCTTGATGCGGTGGTGCACTTCCTTGACCAGCATTTCGCGCTGGGCAATGGCGGCATCCAGGCGAGCCTGTTCGGCCGCGCGCTGCTCGGTGATGTCGGAGGCGACCACCAGCAACTGATCAGCCACTTCACCATCGCGTGCCAAGGGCAGGTAGTTGACGTCCCAGAACTGCTGGCCACCTTTGTGCGGGCGGCTGTATTCGCGATGAACGCCCTGGCCGCTGTCGAGCGCCTGTTGCATGTCGGCGCGCAGCAAGCGGGCGCGGTCGGCGTCGTACAAGGCTTCGGGCGGTTTGCCCACGGCCTTGGCGGGCTCGATGTTCATGTAGCTGGACGCGGCCTGGTTGGCCTGCACCAGGGTGAGCTGTCTGGCGTCGATCAGGTGGATGGCCATGGGCGCCATCTCGATGATGCGTTGCAGGCGGGCCTGGGCTTCGGCAGATTGGGCCTCGGCCTGGCGGCGGCGGTCGATGTCGAGCAGGGCGTAGGTGATGTGGCGGCGGTTGCCTTCACCCAGCGTGACCACCGCGTTGCCCACGACCCAGAACATGCGACCGTCTCGGCCCACCACCTGGCACTCGAAGGTGTGCGATTGGCCGTCCAGCAGGTCGTCGAGGTAGTCGGTCAGGCGGAAGGGGTGATCCAAGTCGGGTGTGGCCACCGTGGCCAGTGGCTGGCCCACGAAGTCGGCCAGATCGCCGGCGAACATGCGGCGTGCCGAGCGGTTCATCCAGGCGATGCCATGCTCGTCGAGCGTGACGATGCCCACGAACACGGAGTCGAGGATCGCGCGGGTGCGGTCGGCCTGGAGGGTGAGGCGCTGCTCGGCACGATGACGGTCGTCCACATTGACGAAGGAGGCGATGAAGCCTTCCTCGGGGCGCTGCGGGTCGACCAGGCGCAGCGACACATCGGCCCAGAGCACGCGGCCTTTCTTGCTGCGCAGGGGCCGCTCGCCTTGCCAGTGGCCCAGGCTGCGCAACATGCCGGTGATGTCCGGGTCGGTGGCGTTGTCCACGTCCAGCGCGTACACGCTGATCAGGGGGCGGCCGGTGAGGTTGGCTGCGTCTTCGCCGATGAGGTGCGAGAGGGCCGGGTTGGCACTCTGGATCAGGCCTTCCTTGACGAAGGCGATGCCCACACCGGATAGCGTGAACATCAGATCGCGGTCGCGGCCCAGCGATTCGAGTTGGGCCTGCTGCGAGCGGATGCGGCTGATGTCGGACAGCACCGCGATCACTTCCAGCGGGTTGTTCGACAGACCGATGCGGCGCACCGACAAGGTGTACCAGCGCGTCGTGTTGCCAGGAATGACGATTTCCAGTTCGCTTTCGAACTGTTCGGACTTCATCAGCTCGGTGGCGGTTTCCGTGACGACGCGGTCGATGCGCGGGTCGGCGCCAAGCAGGATTTCCAGGCCCTGACCCGCCATCGAGCCGGGTGTGAGGCCCAGCATGCGCTCGAAACGGCGGTTGCAGCGCAGCAGCACGTTGTCGCGGAAATAGGCGATGCCGGCCGGCGTGCTTTCCAGAATCGTGCTGAGTTCGTGCAGCAACTGGGCCTGATCGGGCAACGGCGCGGCATCGGCATCCGAGGTGATGGAGCTGATCGCCACGGGCGCTGCGGGGGCAGCCGTGGTGGGCGCGGAGTCCTTGATGGCGCACAGGAATCGACGCGGCGCATCCTGATTCGGTTGGGCCTGTGTCCAGATCTGGCTGCGCAGGTGTACAGGCGTGGAGGCCTGGCGCGGTTGCGTCACCTGGTTCTGAATGGGGCCGTCTTCAGGCCCGAGGGCCAGCAGGGTCAGCGGGGAATCCCAGCCGCACAGCCTTTGCAAGGCCTGGGGTGTGTCCGACAAGGCGCTGCCCGGCGGGATGGCGTAGCCCAGCAAGGCGCTCAAGGCCGAGTTGGCCCGCAGCACGCGGCCATGTTCGTTGAACTCGATCAGCGCCAGCGGCACCAGATCGAACCAGGCGTCCTCTACATGCAAGGGCGATGGGGCTGCCATGTTGGTTCAGGTGTCAGGCCTTGGGTTGCACAACGCTCACGCCAGGCATTTTGGCAGAGTAATCCTTGGGCAGCTTCGACAGGCCGGCCGCCAGTTTGCGCGCCATCTCTTTATAGAGGCCGGCCACTTTGCTGTCGGGCTCGGCCACCAGGGTGGGCTGGCCGCTGTCGGCTTGCTGGCGGATCTTGAGATCCAGGGGCATGGAGCCTAGCAGGGGTACGTTGAAGTCGGCCGCCATGCGCTTGCCGCCGTCCTGGCCGAAGATGTGTTCTTCGTGGCCGCAGTTCGGGCAGCAGAACACGGCCATGTTCTCGACGATGCCCAGTACCGGCACGCTGACCTTCTCGAACATCTGCAGGCCCTTGCGGGCGTCCAGCAGGGCGATGTCCTGGGGTGTCGTGACGATCACGGCGGCGGTCAGCGGCGAGCGCTGGCTGATGCTCAGGTGGATGTCGCCGGTGCCGGGGGGCATGTCGACGATGAGATAGTCCAGGGGCTGGCCGCCTTCATCCGCAGACTGGCCCCAGTTGGACAGACGCAGCAGTTGATCAAAGGCCTGGCTGGCCATGGGGCCGCGCCAGATGGTGGCCGCCTGGTTTTCGACCAGCAAGCCCATTGACATCATCTGCATGCCGAAGTTGACAGGCGGCGTGATGGTCTTGCCGTCCGGGCTGGGCGGCTTGCCGCTGATGCCCATCATCAAGGGCTGGCTGGGGCCGTAGATGTCGGCGTCCAGCATGCCGACGCGAGCGCCTTCGGCGGCCAGGGCCAGCGCCAGGTTGACGGCGGTGGTGCTTTTGCCCACGCCGCCCTTGCCGGAGGCCACGGCGACCACGTTCTTCACACCCGGCAGCAGCGCCTGGCCACGCGACGCTGCATGTGTCTGGATCTGGGTGGACCAGTTGACCTGCACGTCCCGAATGCCATCGATCTGGCTCAGCGCGGCCTTGACCAGTTCGGTGTAGGCCGGCCATTGCGAGGTGGCCGGGTAGCCCAGTGCGATATCGACCACGGCGCGGCCATCCTGCACCTTGAGCGCTTTGAGGTGGCGCGTGGAGACCCAATCCTGGCCGGTCAAGGGATCGGCCACGGTGGCCAGGGCGGTTTGGGCGGCGGACTCGATGGGGGACAGGGCGGCGGTCATGCTGGACAACAACTGAGCAGGTGAACCTGGCTGTGAGCGGGGATTGGCAGGGAGCTTGAAAAGGGACCGGAACACGGTGAAGAGGAAGCGGAAAACGGTCAACGAGTGGTCAAAGAACGGTCAAACCGGGCAGTCTAGTGCACGGGGGCTTGCAGTGTGGCATGGCAGGCAGCCTAAAATCTGAGATTCCCCTGAAACGTCCGATGCCCCATGATCGGACCGTCCCACCAGAACATCACCATGCCACGCCAGCTTTTTGTCACCACCGCGCTGCCCTATGCCAATGGCCATTTCCACATTGGCCACATCATGGAGTACATCCAGGCCGATATCTGGGTGCGGTTTCAGCGCATGCAGGGCCATCAGGTGCACTTCGTGGGGGCAGACGACGCGCACGGCGCACCCATCATGATCGCCGCCGAAAAGGCCGGCAAGACGCCCCAGCAGTTCGTGGCCGACATCGCCGCTGGTCGCAAGCCCTATCTGGACGGTTTCCACATCAGTTTTGATCATTGGTCTTCCACGGACAGCCCGGAGAACCACGCGCTGGCACAGGACATCTACCGTGCCCTGCGCGATCAGGGCCTGATCGAAGTGCGCCCCATCGAGCAGTTCTTCGATCCTGAAAAGAGCATGTTCCTGCCGGACCGCTTCATCAAGGGTGAATGCCCAAAGTGTGGCGCCAAGGACCAATACGGCGATTCTTGCGAGGTGTGTGGCGCCGTCTACTCGCCCACCGAAGTCAAGAACCCTTACTCGGCCTTGAGCGGTGCCACGCCGGTGCTCAAGACCAGCGACCACTACTTCTTCAAGCTGTCCGATCCGCGTTGCTTCAACTTCCTGGAGAACTGGACGCAGGACGGCAAGCTGCAATCCGAAGTGGCCAACAAGATCAAGGAATGGTTCACCAAGGACGAAGACGGCAAGGGTGGCCTGGGTGACTGGGACATCAGCCGTGATGCGCCTTATTTCGGCATCGAGATCCCCGATGCGCCGGGCAAGTACTTCTATGTGTGGCTGGACGCGCCCGTGGGCTATCTGGCCTCGCTCAAGAGCTATTTCGAAGCCGGTGGCCCTAAGGCCCGCTATGGCGAAACCCGAAGCTTCGAGCAGTTCATCGCCGACCCGGCCGTCGAGCAGGTGCACTTCATTGGCAAGGACATCACCTACTTCCACACCCTGTTCTGGCCCGCGATGCTGCAGTTCAGCGGCCGCAAGCTGCCCAACCAGATCAATGTGCACGGCTTCATGACCGTGAACAACGGCGAGAAGATGAGCAAGAGCCGTGGCACCGGCCTGGACCCGCTCAAGTACCTGAGCCTGGGCATGAACGCCGAGTGGCTGCGCTACTACATCGCCGCCAAGCTCAACGCCCGCGTGGAAGACGTCGACTTCAACAAGGACGACTTCATGGCCCGGGTCAACAGCGACCTGATCGGCAAGTACATCAACATCGCCAGCCGTGCGGCCGGTTTCATCGCCAAGCGCTTTGCCGGCCAGCTGACCGCCGCCATCGGTGACGACGGCCAGACCTTGCTCAAGGCCCTGCAGGCAGGCCAGCCCGCCATCGTCGAGCTGTATGAGCAGCGCGACATGGGCAAGGTGCTGCGCGAGATCATGCTGCTGGCCGACCGTGTCAATGAATACGTGGATGCCAACAAGCCTTGGGAGCTGGCCAAGCAGGAAGGGCAGGATGCCCGTCTGCAGGAAGTCTGCACTGTGTGCATCGAGACGTTCCGCCTGTTGAGCCTGTACCTCAAGCCTGTGTTGCCCGCCCTGGCGGCCAATGTGGAAGCCTTCCTGAAGATCGAGCCGATGACCTTTGGCGATGCGGGCAAGCTGCTGGGCGCCCACGTGATTGGCGAATACAAGCACCTGATGCAGCGTGTGGATCCGAAGATGCTGGAAGCGCTGTTCGAGCCGCCTCCTGCACCAGTTGTGGAAGCACCCAAGCCAGGCGGAGACAAGGCTGATGCCCCCATGCCCCCCGAGGGGGACGCCTCCGCCTTGGGGCGGCCCGGCGGCGAGGCGATCGCCCCCACCATCACCATCGACGACTTCGTCAAGGTGGACCTGCGCATCGCCAAAATCGTGAATGCCGAGCATGTGGAAGGCAGCACCAAGCTGCTGCGCCTCACGCTGGACGTGGGCGAGGGCCGCACGCGCAATGTGTTCAGCGGCATCAAGGAGGCTTACAAGCCTGAAGACCTGATCGGCAAGCACACCGTCATGGTGGCCAATCTGGCGCCGCGCAAGATGAAGTTCGGCGTGAGCGAAGGCATGGTGCTGGCGGCTTCTCATGCCGATGAGAAGGGCACGCCTGGCATCTACGTGCTGGAGCCGGTGGCGGGTGCGCAACCTGGGATGCGGATCCGCTGACCTGAGGTGCGGTGTGTTGGCGCATGCCTGCCGGATACCGGCGATTGCGCCACGCATGCCCTGCTTTTTCCAATTGACCTGGCCCAAGCCTTGCTGTGCAATGGGCCATCATGTTGCCCACCCCCGAAGCCGACGATCGACCCAGCGCCCAGCAAGGCCGAACCTGGCACCAGCCTCGCTGGCTGGCCAAGCTCAACCTGGCGCCGTTCAGGCCGCGCATCCTTGATTCGCTGCATGACTATGACCGCGAACGCTTCTGGCGCGACATGGGGGCCGGCCTCACCGTGGGCATCGTGGCCTTGCCTCTGGCCATGGCCTTTGCCATCGCCTCGGGCGTCAAGCCTGAAGCTGGCTTGTTCACGGCCATCATCGCGGGCTTTCTGATCTCGGCTTTAGGCGGCTCCCAGGTCCAGATCGGTGGCCCGGCAGGTGCCTTCATCGTCATCGTCTACGGGATTGTCGAACGCTACGGGCTGGCCAATCTGCTGATCTCCACCGTGCTGGCAGGCGGCATCCTGTTCGCGATGGGGCTGTTCCGACTGGGTGTGCTGGTGCGCTACATCCCGGTGAGCATCGTGATCGGCTTCACCAATGGCATCGCCGTGCTGATCGCGCTGTCGCAGGTCAAGGATTTGCTGGGGCTGAACCCGGTCAGCATGCCGGCCGATTTTGTCGGGCAACTTCGTACCTTGTGGACGTGCCGCGAGCAGTTCAATCCTTATGCGCTGGGGCTGGGTCTGACGACCGTGGCCGGCTTGTTCTTCTGGCCGCGCCTGTTCTCGCCCACAGGCATCGTGCCCTTGGCGCTGCACAGCACGAGAGGTTTTCGGGTGGCGGCCCGCATGCCTGGTCCGATGATGGTGCTGATCAGCATGGGTGCGATCACGGCGCTGCTCGAATTGCCTGTGGCCACCATAGGCAGCAAGTTCGGTGGCATTCCGCAAAGCCTGCCAGGTTTCGTCTGGCCCGAGTTTTCGTGGGAAGGCATCCGGCATCTCTTCATGCCGACCTTCACGATCGCCTTGCTGGGCGCGATCGAGTCGCTGTTGTGCGCCCGCGTGGCCGACAACATGACGGACTTCCGTCGGCATGATCCCAATCAGGAGTTGATGGCCCAGGGCATTGCCAACATGGTGACGCCTTTCTTTGGCGGCATCCCGGCCACCGGCACCATTGCGCGCACGGTCACGAATGTGCGGGCCGGGGCCAGCAGCCCGGTGGCAGGTATGGTGCACGCCCTGGCGCTGTTGCTGGTGGTGCTGGTAGCCGCGCCGCTGGCCTCTCATGTGCCGCTGGCTGTGCTGGCGGGCATCCTGTTGTTCATTGCCTGGAACATGGGCGAGTGGCACGAGTTCTTCAAGCTGCGCCAGTACAACTACACCTACCGCACGATCCTGGTGGGCACCTTCGTGCTCACTGTGGTGGTCGACCTGACTGTGGCGGTAGAGGTGGGGCTGGTGATGGCTTGCGTGTTCTTCATCTACCGTATGAGCACCTTGTTTCGCATGGAACCCCAGGGCGCGCCCGCCGTGGAAGCGCCGGCCGGCGTGCAGGTGCTGCGGCTGTATGGCTCGCTGTTTTTCGGCGCGGTGGGCAAGGTGGAGGAGTTGCCCGATCAACTGCCGCCTGACACAAGGGTGGTCGTGCTGGAGATGCAGCGTCTGATCTCGATCGACACCTCAGGCCTGGATGCGCTGGTGCAGTTGCGACGCACGCTGGAGCGGCGGGATGTGGCGCTTTTGCTGTGCGAAGTCAACGATCAGCCCTTGAGCCTGATCCGCCGCAGCGGTCAGGAAAAGTTGTTTGGCGAACGCAACTTACTGCCGGACCTGCCAGCCGCGCTGACGAGGGCCCGTGCGCTTTGTGAGGTCACGGCATCGGTCTTCACCTGATTCAGCCGGCGGCCACGATCACATCAAGCACATCCAGGGCGAGCAAGGTGGGGGCGGCAGATCTCGCCAGCGGGATGGCCTGCGCCGACACGATATAGCGGCCAGCTGCCGGGCGAACCTTCACATACAGCGCCGCGATCTGATCGGCGATGCTGGCGGCTTGAGCCGGGCCCAGCAAGCCGACAGGAGCGTGTCGCCACACCCAGGCCAGTCGGCGCAAGCCACTCGCCCAGGCCTTGATCCAGGGGCTCAGGTCTGCGCGTGCATCGCTGGTTTCCAGCGCCACCTCGCTGAGGTTGTCGCTGATGTGTGTCAGTGCGGCGTCCAGCGCTGCCACCCATGCATGGGCTGGCGTAGCACCTTGCGGCAGGCATGTACAGGGGCGAACAGGGGGGCGGGGGCTGGGTTGCCCGGTTGACGCCTCACGTGCCAGCTGGTCTCCCCGGTGGGCCTTGGTCTGGCTGTCCAGCCACAGGCCGTGTCGCGTGATCAGGCCACGGGCGACATCCAGCACGGCGTGTGCATGGCCATCGATCAATTCGATCTCCAGTTCATGGACGGGCACGCTTTTGTCGCCTGCCGCGATCAACCCCAGGTCCAGCGCGATTTCGACTCGGCCGGCACGTTGGGGTGCTGCGTTGGTGTGGCTGGCCTGGGCGCGCAGGCGCTGCATGTCCGTCCGGTACAGCTGGATCAGGCCCAGGTGTTCGCCTTTGGGGTCGCGCTCAGGCTGCCAGCCCAGGTCGCGCATCAGGGCCTGGCGAACGGCCTCGGGCTGGTGCAGCGACAGATCGGGGTGAATGGCCTCGCCTGGTGCAAATGCCTGGCTGGCCTGGTTGTCTTCCAGTCGGGTCATGGCATTGGGGCCGGCGGCCTTGAGCGTCTGGACCCAGTCATCGTCTTCCTGGCGCACACGCAGGGCCGCGCGGGCCTTGGCCAGCTTGCGGTCGGCAGTGTCGAAATAGGCGGCCTGGAGCTTTTGAGCGGGTGCCTGGCCACCAGTCAAGGTCGCCAGTTCGGCCTTCACGGCCGCCAAAGTGCCTTGCGGAATCTGGAATTTCAGTTCAATTTCCTGCATGGGCGACATTGTCGGGCCACCGAAAGATGGTTGCGGGCCGCCCAGACCGATAAAATGCCAGCTTTCGCATTTCCTTCACCGAGCTCCAAGCCATGCCGCTTTTCTGGAAACCTTACAAGTCCGACGTGACGCAGTTCATCGACAGCCTGAAGTCGCGTGATCCGCAGCTCGAAGAGCGCCAGCGCCAGGGCCGCGCGCTGCTGTGGGACAAGGAACTCAACCGCGACGACCAGAAGGGCTACCGTGAAGCCAAGGTCGATCAGAAGCCCTACGTCTACTCGACCAAGGCCTGAGTCCCGAGGTTGACCGGTGACGCAGGACGTCCTGGCCGCTGAAGAAGGCGGCTTGCCACCCAAGGAGCTTGACGAGCAGGGCTTGCCCGACATCGTCGACCGCGTGGCGCTGGCACGTCTGTACGGCGAACCTTTGTTCGCCATGCCCACCGACCTGTATATCCCGCCAGACGCCCTGGAAGTCTTCCTGGAGACCTTTCAAGGCCCCTTGGATCTGCTGCTCTACCTGATCCGCAAGCAGAACTTCAACATCATGGACATCCCGCTGGCGGATGTGACCCGGCAGTATCTGACCTACGTCGATCAGATCCGCAAGACCAACCTCGAACTGGCGTCCGACTATCTGCTGATGGCGGCCATGCTCATCGAGATCAAGTCGAGGATGCTGCTGCCGCCCAAGAAGACCGAAGAGGGCGAGGAGCCCGAAGACCCTCGTGCCGAGCTGGTGCGCCGTCTGATCGAGTACGAGCAGATGAAGCTGGCCGCAGCCGGGCTGGATCAGCTGCCCCTGCTGGGCCGGGATTTCCTGCGGGTTGAAATCCACAACGACCCGTCCGTGCATGTGCGCCATCCGGATGTGAGCCTGGCCGACCTGCGCGAGGCCTGGATGGACATCCTGCAGCGCGCACGGCTCAACAAGCACCACACGATCACCCGCGAAGAGCTGTCCGTGCGCGAGTTCATGAGCAACGTGCTGCGCACCTTGCAGGGCAAGCGTTTTGTCGAATTCGAGAACCTGTTTGATCCCAGCCGTGGTTCACAGGTCATCGTGGTGACCTTCATCGCCATGCTGGAGCTGGCCCGCGAACGCCTGCTGGAGATCACCCAGGCGGAGGCCTTTGCCCCGATTTACGTGCGCCTGGCTTACCAGCCAGCCTGAGCACGTCAAGCACCCTGCCACGGTGGCCCCGCCTCTTGAGGGTTTGCCAGCACTTTTTTGCCCACGGCCGCTGGGGACAGCCTAGAATCGCGCCACTTCAGGCTCCCGCTTCGCTGAGGACCATACAAGATGAGCACCCCCGCTGTACCTGATCGCAAGCCCATGACCCTGCATCGTCTGCGCGACATGCATGCCAAGGGCGAGAAAATCACCATGCTGACCGCGTACGACGCGACCTTCGCGCGCCTGGTGGACGATGCCGGCGTGGACACCATCCTGGTGGGTGACTCCCTGGGCATGCTGGTGCAAGGCCACAGCAGCACGGTGCCTGTCAGCATCGAGGACATGGTCTATCACACCCGTTGTGTGGCCCGTGGCAACCGCACGGCCTGGGTGGTGGGTGATCTGCCGTTTGGCAGCTACCAGGAAAGCCGTGAACAGGCCCTGCGCTCCAGCGTGGCCCTGATGCAGGCCGGTGCGCACATGGTCAAGCTTGAAGGTGGCGGCTGGACGGCCGAGACCGTGCACTTCCTGACCGAGCGTGGCATTCCTGTTTGTGCCCACCTGGGCCTGACCCCGCAAAGCGTGCACGCCTTGGGTGGCTACCGCATCCAGGGGCGTGATGAAGCTGGCGCGCAAACCCTGCGCAAGCACGCGAAGGAACTGGCCGATGCCGGTGCCGCCATGATGGTGCTGGAGCTGATGCCCTCAGCCGTGGCGCGTGATGTGCAGGCCGACAACCCTGGCGTGATGACCATCGGCATTGGCGCCGGGCAGGGCACGGCCGGCCAGGTCCTGGTGCTGCACGACATGCTGCACGTGACCCGTGGCAAGCTGCCGCGCTTCGTGCGCAACTTCATGGCCGAAGGCGGCTCGGTGGAAGACGCCGTGCGCCGCTACGTGGCCGCCGTGAAGGATGGCTCCTTCCCTGACGAAGCCGTGCACGCTTACTGATCGATTTCTTCGCCGAGTTGTCTATGAAGATCATCCACACCGTGGCCGCTTTGCGCGCCGAACTGGCCGCGCATCCTTCTGCACCCGCATTCGTGCCCACCATGGGCAATCTGCATGAGGGCCATCTGGCTCTGATCGCCCAGGCACGTCAGTTGGTGGCGGGCAGTGGCAGCCCGGTCGTGGCCAGCATCTTCGTCAACCGCCTGCAATTCGGGCCCAACGAAGATTTCGATACCTACCCGCGCACCCTGGAGCGCGATGCCCAGTTGCTGGATGCCGCCGGTTGCGACATCCTGTTCGCGCCTTCCGAGGCCGAGCTGTATCCCCAGCCACAAGGCTACAAGGTCGTGCCGCCGACCGAGCTGGCCGACATCCTGGAAGGCGCCTTCCGCCCGGGCTTCTTCACGGGCGTGTGCACCGTGGTCCACAAGCTGTTCAACCTGGTGCAACCGCGCATCGGTGTGTTTGGCAAGAAGGACTACCAACAGCTCATGATCATCCGCAACATGGTCGCGCAGATGGGCTTGCCCATCGAGATCCAGGGCGGCGAGACCTTGCGTGCAGACGATGGCCTGGCCTTGTCTTCGCGCAATGGTTATCTGAGCGAGTCAGAGCGTGCTGAAGCAGTGCAGATGATCACCACCTTGCGCGCCGTGAAGACGCAGGTCAACGGTGCGCGCGCGGCGGGTGGCTTGAACCAGGCGAGCCTGGCCGACATCGAGAAGCAGACCATGGCCGCATTGGATGCCCGCGGCTGGAAGACCGACTACGTGATGGTGCGCCGTCAACGTGACCTGCTGCCCGCCACCGATGCCGAACTGGCACAAGGTGAGCCTCTGGTCAGCCTGTCGGCCTCCCGCCTGGGCAAGACACGCCTGATCGACAACCTCGAGCTCTGAGCCTGAGCACGCGGGTCTGATTCTTGCGGCATGTTCCGGGTTTTCCCGGTGATGTGCTGTACCCCATGAATCTGTCCCTCAAACGTGCAGGCCTGGTGGCCTGTCTGGCCCTGTCGCTGACCTGCCTTGGTGCATGGGCCCAGTCTTCATCTACTGATGCCGTCGGTGCTGGTGCTTCGGATGCGGTGGCGTCGGAGCCCGTCGCAGCTTCTGCCGTGGAGCCGGCGCCTGCATGGACAGCCGCATCATCGGCCATCGCAGCAGATGCGCCAGCCTCATCTGCTGCCGCTGCATCCACACCGGCGGCCGCGCCGACCAGCCCGCAACGCGTGGCCTTTCAGCAGATCAGTGCCGGTGATACCGCCTGGATGATGGCCGCTTCAGCGCTGGTGCTGCTGATGTCGGTGCCGGGGCTGGCCTTGTTCTATGCGGGCATGGTCCGCAAGAAGAACATCCTGGCCACCATGGCGCAGACCTTTGCCGTGTGTGCCCTGGTGGCGGTGCTGTGGTTCGTCTGTGGCTACAGCCTGGCCTTCATGCCCGGCTCGGACTGGTTGGGCAGCACCTCAGCGGTGTTTCTCGACAGCCTGTTCTACGACCGTAGCGCGGCCCTCGTGTCGGTGCATCACCTCGCGCCCACGGTGCCCGAGTCCGTGTTCGTCATGTTCCAGATGACGTTTGCGATCATCACGCCAGCGCTCATCACGGGCGCGTTTGCGGAGCGCATGAAGTTCTCTGCGCTGCTCTTGTTCATGGCCTTGTGGTCCTTACTGGTGTACGTGCCGGTGGCCCACTGGGTGTGGGAGCCCACGGGCTGGCTGGCCAAGGCAGGCGTGCTCGATTTCGCCGGCGGTACGGTGGTGCACATCAACGCGGGCATCGCGGGGCTGGCATGTGCGTGGATGCTGGGCCGCCGTATCGGCTTCGGGCAAGAGCCACTCATGCCCTCCAACCTGGGCTACACCATGATCGGTGCTTCCCTGTTGTGGGTGGGCTGGATGGGCTTCAACGGCGGTTCAGCCTGTGCTGCAGATGGCCGTGCCGGCATGGCCATGCTGGTCACGCAAATCGGCGCGGCATCGGCGGCATTGGCCTGGATGGCGGCGGAGTGGGCCGTGCGCGGCACGCCAACCTTGCTGGGCCTGTGCAGTGGTGCCGTGGCCGGGCTTGTGGCCATCACGCCGGCCTCCGGCTTTGTGGATGCCAAGTCAGCCGTGTTGATCGGCGTGGTCGCCGGCATGGGTTGCTATTGGGGCGCCACGGGCCTCAAGCGCCTGCTGGGTGCCGATGACTCGCTGGACGTATTCGGCGTGCACGGCGTGGGCGGCGTCATCGGGGCCTTGCTGACCGGTGTGCTGGCATCCCCTGCGATCGGCGGTGTCCATGGCTCTTTGCAGAATCAGGCCATGGGTGTGGTGGCAACCCTGGCTTACAGCGGCATCGTGACCACGGTGATCCTGTGGCTGGTGGACCGCATGGTGGGGCTGCGCGTGAGCCGACAGCAGGAGGTGGACGGTCTCGACCTCAGCCTGCACGGTGAGCGCGTCGAATGAGTGTGGGTTGCTTGATTTAGCAGGAGGTCGTGATGCTGGAGAGCGAAAAATTTGCCATCGCCGCTCATTTGCATGTGTTGCTGCGCCGTACGAACGGGCGCGTGACCGATGTGGAGTGGATGATCAAGAGCCCGGAATATGCGCGTGAGGTCATCCGCGTGGCGCGCACTGAAACGCATGCGGATCTGCACAAGCTGGCCGACAAGCTGGAGGCGGCTGTCGGGGCTGTGCCGCCGGTTGCTGCGCGTCCCTCAATGGCGACAACCGCGGCGGCCACAGCAGCAGGAAGGCCCGCGCAGCCAAGCGGATTTGGCGCCACCGAGCCAGGTGCTGATTCGTCTGGCTTTGCTGCATCGTCAGGCTTTGCTCAGTCGGGCTTTGACCCAGCTGTGGCCCGCAAGCGCTACGTCGGTACCTTGCGTTGAATACCGCGCTGGAACGAGCCTGTGATCAGGCCAGCCCGGCACCCATCAGCCAGTTGAGAAAGACGGCCTGAGCCGCTTGCTCCAGCTTGTCGCCCCACTGGCAGCTGTCGGCGCGCAACTGCGCCAGGTCGATGCCCGCAGCCGTCAATTCTGCGGTGTGCCCGATGAGCCAGCGCTCGATCTGATGGCCTTGTGCTTCCAGATGGCATTGCAGGCCCAGCACCGTGTTGCCGATGCTGAACACTTGATGGCGCACCAGGCGTGTCGAGGCCAGCAAGGTGGCGCCTTCCGGCAGATCGAAGGTGTCGCCGTGCCAGTGCAGCACCTGATGCTCACAGGCAGACAAGGCTGCCATGCAGGAGCTCAGGCCCTCCGGTGTGAGTTGCAAGGCATCCCAGCCGATCTCCTTGGCCGGGCCGGGGTAGACGCGTTGACCGCTGGCCGCAGCAATCATCTGCGCGCCCAGGCAGATGCCCACCAGAGGCTTGCCTGATTGCAGGCGCGCTTTCACCCGGGCGAGTTCGTCCACGATGAAGGGATAACGGTCCGACTCATACACGCCGATGGGGCCGCCCAGCACCACCACCAGATCGGCCTGGGCCCATTCCGCTTGAGCCTGCGGGCTGCTCAAGTCGTCGACGCCGGCTTGCCTGTATTGAATCGAAAAGCCCGATGCGCGCAACACGGGCTCGAGCGAGCCCAGGTCTTCAAAGCTCACATGCTGCAAGGCCAGACAGGTGCGGGTCATAGCGTCTCCAGAAATGCCACGACCTCATTTTCCACGCGTGTGCGTTTCATCGGCGGCAGGCTCTGCCATATCCGACGACCGTAAGGTTTATCAATCAGGCGGGTGTCACAGATCATGAGCACGCCGCGGTCGGTCTCACCGCGAATCAGGCGGCCGGCACCTTGTTTCAAGGCGATGATGGCCTGCGGCACCTGGTGTTCCATGAAAGGGTTGCCGCCTTGTTGTGACAAGAGCTCCAGCCGTTTGGCCAGCACCGGGTCATCAGGTGGTGCAAAGGGCAGTTTGTCGATCACGACCAGGGTCAGGGCATCGCCCTTCACGTCGATGCCTTCCCAGAAGCTGTGGCTTCCCACCAGCACGGCATTGCCGGCACGGCGGAAGTCTTCCAGCAAGGTGGGGCGCGGCGCATCGCCTTGCTGCAGCACGGGGAAGGGGTCGCCCGACTCGCTGAAAACCTTCTTGAGGCGCTCGGCCGCCTTGGCCACCGCGCGCAGGCTGGTGCATAGAACGAAGGCGCGGCCACGGTTGGCGCGGATCAGGGGCAGGGCGGCATCGATGACGGCGTCCGTGTGGCCAGGGTCCGATGGTTGCGGCATGGCTTGCGGCACATACAGCATGGCCTGGTTGGCGTAGTCATAGGGGCTGGACCACGAGTGGCAAGCCGCATCGTCCAGGCCCAGCGCATGCGTGAAATGGCCGAAGTCCTTGCGCACGGCCAGCGTGGCCGAGGTGAAGATCCAGGCGCGGCGCGGTACACCCGGCGTGCTGCTGCCCGCTTGATCCGGTTTGCCAGCAACGGGTGTTGGCGGTGTGCTGGTGGTGGCGCCTTTGCCTGACATCCCGACATCGTCCGCACCGGCCATCAAGGCTTGCAGGTCATCTTCGTCGTCATCGCCGGCATCGTCATCCCAGGGCAACTCTTCCAGCTCCGCATTGCGGGCCAGTGCACCTTCGATGTCATCCTCATCCGGCTCTTCATCGGGTGCGATCTCGACCCCCTCCTGGCCCAGTCCCAGGCGCTGCCGGCGGAACACATCGGCCACCGAGATGGGCGTGCGGTGCAGTTGCACGCCATGCGTGCCCACGTCGACCCAGCACAACTCGGGCTCGCTGGTGCGCTCAGGGGCACCCCAGGCGCACAGGCGCTGCATGAGCGCATCACTGCGCCGGTGCAACTGGGCGAGGTCCGGGCTGCGTTCGGCCTGGCTGTCGAGCACCTCGCGCACATGCATCAGGGTCTCACGCAGATTGAGCAGGGCCGCATGCAAGGGATGATCGTCTCCCAACTGGGCAAAGGCCATGCGTTGCATCTGGGGGCCGAAGCACAAGCGGAGATCACGTGTGCAACGCTCCAGCGGCGAGAGCACATCGTTCCAGTTGGCACCATCACGCGCTTGCGATTGACCTGTGGCCAGCGTGTCGCGCAGGAGATCCAGCAATTGCGCGCTTGAAACCGAGTCACCGAAGAACAAGGTGGCCGTGTCGGGCAACTGATGTGCCTCGTCGAACACGATGGTCTGTGCGTTGGGCAGCAGTTCGGGCACGCCCTCTTCGCGCAGCATCAGGTCCGCAAAGAAGAGGTGATGGTTGACCACGACCACATCGGCGTCCTGCGCTTCACGGCGGGCCTTGATGACGAAGCAGTCGGTGTAGTGCTTGCACTCGCTACCCAGGCAGTTCTCACGCGTGGAGGTGACACGCGCCCAGATCGCGGCGTGCTCGGGCACTTGCGTGCACTCGGCCTTGTCGCCCGTCGGGCTGAGGTGGATGAAGCGGTTGATCAGGCTGAGGTCTCGCACCTCCTGCTTGCTGCCCAGCAAGGTGGCGTCCTGATTGGCGCGGTCCAGGTGGTGCCAGCACAGGTAGTTGCTGCGGCCCTTGAGCAGGGCTGTCTTGATGGGGACGGCCAGGGCATCGCGCACGGCCGGCAGATCGCGGTGGTAGAGCTGATCTTGCAGGGCCTTGGTGCCGGTGGACACGATGACCTTGCCGCCTTCCAGCAGCGCGGGTACGAGATAGGCCGCCGTCTTGCCCACGCCGGTGCCGGCCTCCAGCACCACCGTGCTGGCCTGGCGGATCGCTTCCTGAATGGCCTGGGCCATTTCAATCTGCTCGGTCCGCACACGGTAGCCGTCAAAGGCACGCGCAAGCGGGCCTGATTCGGAAAACAAGGTGGGCAGGTCCATATCGATCTTCAAGCTGGCGTCCCGCTATTGTCAGGGCGGCACGCCAGCATGTTGGCCCCTCTGATGGGCGGGCCTTTTCAGGGGCTTGTCAGTTGGTCAGGGCGCGGTGCGGATGACGTTGGCCTGCAGGGCACTGCTCAGGGTGTCGATGCAATCCTGGCGATGCGCGCTGGCGGTGCTGTTGGGATCGCCGCGTGGCGCTGCCTTGAGTTGTTGGAGCAGCTTCAAGGCCTGCTGCCGCATGATCGCCCGCACGTCGGCACGAGCAGTACCGCTGCGCACGATGGCCGCGGCCAGTCTGTTGACGTAGTCCCGCTGCAGGTTGCGCTGGCTGCTTTCCATGCCTGGCTGCACGTTGCCGACCTGCCAGACGGTGTCCAGCAGGGTGCGATGCAGTTCGCGCACGGTCAAGGGTTGCGTGTCCTTGTCGCGGGTCTTGTCGATGTTGTCGAGCAAGCGCTCCGCCAGTGCCTCACTCATCAGGTAGCCCAGAATGTCTCTTTGCAGGGCCAGTCGTTGTTCCGCCACAGAGAAATCCGTCGGGACCGGATTTCGTCCATCGCCACCTTCTTGTCGATCGAGGTAATCCGGTGCGAGTCTTCGTTGCAGATCGGGCGGCAGGCTCAGTGCCTGCGGTGACAGGAAGTTGCCGGTGAGCAAGTCCAGTGCGGCACGTTGTTGCGACGAGGGCAGCGGGTCCAGCAAGTCTCGGCCACTTCCTGGGGCATCGCGGCGTGTGACCACCCCGCCTATTTGGCGCAGCAGGATCTGACTCGTTCTGGCCATGTCCCGCAAGCCATAGCTCACGCTGCGGCGCAACACAGTGACATCATCTTGCGGCGTCAGGGTGCGGGTGCTCTGGCGCTGGAAGAGGTCCTGCACGATGGCCAGGCGGGTACGTGCAAAGGCCACCGGGTCCTGACCCAGATCGAATGTCAGGGATTGCGGATCCAGGCCCAGCGCATTGTCTTCATCCGTGCCAAATGCGAGGGTGTCTGCCTGCTTAGGATCGGCGCTGCGTTGTGCGATATCCAGCAAGGCCTTGTGCGCGGCGGCGGCATCTTCAGGCAGGGCCTTGTAGCCGTATTCGATGGCCCAGTAATCGTAGGGCCCCAGCGTGGTCTGGAAGGGTGCTCCGGCACGTTGGCCAGGTATGGGCAAGTTGATCGGCGCGTAGTCCATCACCGAGGCGCTGTTGCCTTTGGTTCCGGTCAGTTCAGGATCCGTCAGCTCCTGCGCGGTGTGCCAGCGCGATCCCCTGAAGTTGTGGCGCAAGCCGAGCGTGTGCCCGACCTCGTGCATGGTGGTGTCTTTGATATACGCCAGCACGAACTCCTTGACCTGAGGACTGTCTGGTTCCAGCACGCCTTGTGCTTCCAGTACATCCAGTGCGAGGCCCAGTTGCTCGGAAGCATGCTGACCATGCTGGCATGTATCAGGGGGCAGGCCCATCGGCGAGGAGAGCTCCGTCACGTGAGCGGGGGTGTTGAGGCCAAGGCTGCTGTTGGTGACAAACTGGCTGCGCACCGTGCGAATGGCCCGAGAGGACAGGCTTTCCAGTGCAATGTCCGCATCCAGGATCTCGCCGGTCCGGGGGTCCACATGTGTGGGGCCAATGGCGCCGAACGCGGGCGCACTGTTGGTCATCCATCGAATGGAGGTGTGGCCGGTTTCAAGCGTGTCAAACGGCTTGTCGGTTGGCGGTGACTTGACCTCGATGGCATGCTTGAAGCCAATGGCTTCGAAGGCCTTGTTCCATTCGAGGACGCCTTCGGTGATGGTCGCGCGATAGGCCTCTGGAATATTGGGATCCAGCCAGTACACGATGGGGCGTACGGGTTCTGACAGCGCTGCCGACGGGTCCTTCTTTTCCAGGCTCCATCGGTTGATGTAGCGTTGACGGGGTGTGCGCGCCAGGTCATTCGTGAAGTCAGCCACGGTGGTGGTGAAGTAGCCAACGCGGGGATCCGCGGCTCGTGTGCGCATGGGCTTGTCCGGCAGGGCCGTCAGGCTGTAGTGCACCGTGATGAACATGCTGCGCGGATCAGGCAGAGACAGCGGCACGGTGGACGATGGCACGCCTGGCAAGCCGGGGCCTGCAGCAATGCCAGCCGTTGCGAAATGCTGAGACACCTCGAAAACCAGTGAGGTGCTCTGCGCGCGCGCCTCCTGTACAGAGGAGTTGCGCACATCCAGCCCATAGCTCTGGCGATAGGTGCGTTGGAGATGCTGCGCCACACCCAGCAGATCACTCAGCAGCAAGGCGTTGGCTTCCACCAGCACGGCGCCCGACTTGGCGTGTGGTGCGCTGGCCAGCGGGACGCTGCCCAGCAGACTGGGCGAGAAGGCAGCCTGCACGGCCCGTGATTGCGGTGAGCCCTTTAGAGCGGTGTAAGCACTGTTGATGGCCAGCAGTTGAACCTGCTGTTGAACCTTGCGGAACTCCACCCATTGAGGCTTGCCGACTTGTGCCCAACGGCTTTGCATCAGCCCGCCGAAGACACCTGCCTCACCAATGCCTGATGCCAGTTTGGGCGACAGGAAGTAGGGTTTGCCGAAGGCATCGGGCCGCAATTCAAGCCAGATTTTTTCCTGGCGTTTCCAGATCGGAATGAGCCCGTCCTGGCGTTCGGCACCTTTGATGACCAGATCGAAAGCGGGCTGCTGTGCGGCGGGTGTCGCGCTGGCAGGTGTTGCGCCACTGGCGGCCGGACTCGTTGTTGAGCTTGCCTGGCCTGGTGCGCTGGCGTTGGCTGGCGCAGGGGGAGCCGGTTTGCCAGCGTCGCTGAGTGTGCTGCACGCACTCAGTGCCAGTGCCATGAGCACCGCGCACATGATCCTGGAGCGAGAAGGCAAGATCGCAGCGTTCTGCAATTTTGGAGCGGGTAAGGGGAGGCGAGCCAATGGTGTCGTGGGCATCATGGTTTGGGACCATACCACTGACCCGGTGGCCCTCAGCCTGCCTCAGACCAAGAAAAAACCCGGCTGATGCGATGCATGCAGCCGGGTTCATATTTGGGTATGCGCTTAGCGCATTACTGGGCAGGAATGGGGAACCAGTCCTTCACGAATGCCAAGGCAGGGTAGTCGTGAATCAGCAGTGGTCCAAAGGACACGACGACCAAGCCGACAGACATCACCGCCAGAGGCAGGATCCAGCGCTCATACCGCCGGTAGAAGCCCAGTTGCTTGACTTCGGCATCGGCCTCGGTCACTTCGTCTTCGCCAATCACCTGGCGAGTCAGCAACTGATTGATGGCCACAGGAGGCAGCAGATAGCCCAGCTCGAAGGCCACCAGCACCATCATCCAGAAGTGCAGCGGATCGATGTTGTTGGCATAAGCGATCGGAGCCAGCGTACCGGAGACCAGCACCACGGCGCCGAATGGGTCCATGATCATGCCCAGGATCACCTTGGTCACGACCAGGAAGGCCATGGCCGTCCAGTGGTTCTCGAAGACTTTGGGGAAGAAGCCCATGACTTCAGAACGCTCGATCACGCCGCCAACAGCCAGAGACAGGGTCATCAGGCTCAGCAAAGCCCCGATGTGACCGATGGTCTCGTTGGTGGCAAAACGGATCGAGGTTTCCACGCCGTCCTGGCGATGGCTGGCGTAGTCTGGTGTGATCTCTGCCTTGCCCTTGTTGGTCATCTTGTCGTAGACCAGGATCAGAATCAACAGCACCGGCATGATGGTCGGTGCGGTGATTTCGTTGAGCTTGGTGTCCAGCACGAACTCATAGAGGGCCACGATGGCGATCACGAGCAGGCCGTAGGGCAGCAGTGGGATCAACTGTCGGATGGTTGCCGGGATGGCCACCATGGGCGACTCGATGTTGGCACGCTGGGTGCGCAGCATCTGCGAAGCCAGGAAGAACAGCGTGGACGTCAGCAGGAACACATAGAAGCCCCAGTGGTAGAGGCCAGCTGTGGTCACCTGCTTGTTCAGTGCGGCGATGAACACCACCAGAATGCAGGGGCGCAGCACTACGCCCAGGGAGCCGGACATCGCTGTGGCTGCCAGCGCAAACTGGCGTGACCCGCCCGACGCGCGCACTTCGTGATAGATGATGCCGCCGGCAGCAATCACGAAGATACCGGATGCACCGGTGTAGGCGGTAGCGAACGAGGCACCAATCAGGATGATGTAGGTCAGCAGTTGCGGGGACAGGTTCCATGGACGCAGGACGTTCATGAACAAATCCACGATACGGCTTTGCTTGAGCAGCATGCCGGCCCAGATGAACAGGCCCAGGTTCATGAAGATGCTGGGCAATTCCATCAACTGGTTGATGTAGATGGCCAGGCCCGCATGGTGGCCCTTGATCAGGAAGTACAGACCCGCGACCGTGGCCATCTGTGCATACAGAGGGATCGCCAGGAATGCACCCGACCAGTCACCCTCGCCGTGGGGCGATTTGACCGGCATGATCACGCGCTTGAGGTTGATCAGCAGCAAAATCGTGAACAGCGCCATCCAGATGTAATGGATCAGGGGGTGCTCGATGGGCACGCCCGAACCTTGCAGGATCTGGTAGTAGCGGATGGCCGAAAACAGCAGCAGCGCCGAAGAGATCACCTGCGAGACAGATTGCAGCAGGTAGTCCTTGGTGTAGTGGCCGGGGCGGATGCCAATGTGGTGAAAGCCCAGTGTGGTGGTGACGGCAGCAATGGCCACCATCAGCAGCAGGATCAGAGGGCGGTTGTCCGTACCAACCTGGAACAGCCCGAAGAAGCTGGTCTCCAGTGTGCGGTAGGCCTTTACCTGAGGCGTCTGGTGGTCCAGAACCTTGGCGTAGATGTCGTGCTTGGCCTTGCAGATGGCCAGCGCTTGTTCGATCGACTTGCGCAGCACGGTGGGATCGACCGGCGCTTGTTCGCCGAAGATATCGTCGATGTCGTCGCCCTTGGTGACAGGGGCAGCCATCTGTTTGGCCAGTTCGGCTTCGATATTGACGTTGGCGTCGCAATCGGGCTTGGTGGGTTCCGCGCGCAGCATGAAGTACTGCACTTGGGCCTGGGAGTCACCAAACATGGATTCGCCCAGTTTCAACAACTGGCCGTGAACCATCTCACCCGTACCGACGATCAGCGTCAACAACAGAAGGGCAAAGACGGGGAGGCTGGAGAACCATTCGAGGAAGGTTCGACCCAGGATCTTTCGGGAGTCAGGGGTGTTCATTGGCAATCACGCGACTGTGCTGACCTCAAGGTGTCAGCCGTCCAAAGGGGAAGGGCCTCGTGGCCCTTCGGCGGTATCAGCAGTACTGCATGGCAACCGGACAGGTTGCCGCTGCCGGGATTACTTCCACTCTACTTCTGACTTGGTTGAGCACTCGGGGTCAGCCGGGTTCACGTTGCAACGGATCTTCTTGATGATCCGCAGGCCCACCTTGTCGTAGAGGCCCTTTTGCGCGATATCGATGCGCGACTCACGCAGCATCAAGGTGTACTTGTACGAGTTCTCGGAACTCAGCTCCATCCAGGTGGCTGGCGGGATGCTGGCATCGGCCTGCTTGATCAGTTGCAAGGCGCGGTCGAACTGGCTGGACCAGTACTCGCGCGATTTTTCGCCGAAACCGTCAGGGAACTTGGTTTTGTTGAGCACGACCTGATAGGTCAGGATCATGATCGGGAAGCGGGTGATGCCGCCGGTCTTGCCGATGCCCTTGTAGAGCTCCAGTGGCTTATAGGCCATGGTTGGTGCAGCAATCATGTCCACCGAGCCGTTGTTGAACTTGGTGGAGAAGTTGGTGATGTCGGCGGAGACCGGCTGCGCACCGATGCGCTGGATCATCACGGCCTGGGCCTTGTCGTAGTCAAACGAAGCGATGCGCTTGCCTGCCAGGGCTTCGACCGTGTTGATCTTGCGATCATTCATGATCGGGTAGGCGGCGCCCAGTGGTGTGATCCCACCAATTTCATAGTTGCCGTCGATCATGTACTTCGACGCAGCGGGCGAAGCATAGGTCTGGATGATCTTGCGGACCACGTCGTAGCTGGCAGCGATGTCGATCTTGCCGTCCTTGACGATCGTGGTGGCACCGAGAGTGTCGATGGAACCGGCGACCGCGTTGAACTGGCGCGTACGGAAGGCTGTGGCGATCACGCCGTCACATTGCCCTGTGCGGAAGTCCTCCGAGGCAACGCGCTCGTCGGTGTAACCCTTGAGTTCGATGCTGGCGCCGTACTTCTGCATGGCGACGGCGTAGTCCTTGGCCATGTTGAAGAGGTCGCCGGCAGTGCCCAGCAAGTCGTAAACACAAACCTTTTGAGCAGCCTGGGCAGACGTGGTGGCACCCATTGCCACCAGCACGGCCAGGCTGGTTTTGCCCATTTTCTTGACCAACTTCATCATGTCTCCTCGGAACCAAAAAAAAGCCAGGGGGCCGCTGGGGGTCCCCTGTACTCTGCCGCTTTTCCGGCACACAAAATCGATCACTTGCCGTGATCTGTATCGTCAGCTTTGTAACTATATCTGGTGAACGGTTTCTTGAGGTAAACCCCTTCCCACACACACGGGGGAAGGGAATTCCCTTGGCGCGATCTATCGTTAATCGACATCAATCACTTGAGGAAGCTGTCGGCATCGATGTCGCCGCCGGCCTTTTCGTCCCAGAACTTGCCCAGGCTGGCGATCGGGGTGCGGGTGCCATTGCCTTGTGTCCACATGCGGTCAGACACATTGGTCAGCTGGGATTGAGCGATGGCGTCGATCAGGCGGTAGTCGGTGTTGGGTTTAAAGTCCTTATTGGCCGTGAAGCGCTTGATGATCTGGCGCACAGCGGCCTTGTCGTCCAGCGATTGGTAGGCCACGGCAGCCATGACGTGAGACAGGCGCACACCAGCGGCTTCGCCAAGCTGCATGGAGGATTCGAAGGTGCCCTTCACGTCCTTGCCATCAGAACCGCCAGGGAGGATGCTCCACACGGCTGCGCGGGCGGCCTGAGGTGCGCCCCACCACTTGTTGTTGTCCAGGCAGTTCATGGCCTTTTCAACCAGCGGAGCGGTGTCGGTGGGTACGCCAACAGTCTGCTGTGCAGCGATGTCGTTTTGCATGGCTTGCAGGCCAGAGACGGAGCCCAACAGGTAGGCCAGTTCGTCAAAGTCACGCTTGAAGGCTGGGCAGGTGGTGCCGTACTTGAAGAAGTACTTCTGCTCCAGCTTGTTGCGCATGCGATAGAAGGCCGTGTACTGGCGCTCGGCGGCGACAGCCAGCAGACGCTTCTGGGCGATGCGGGCGTCCTGAGCCTCGTCGGCGCGCTTCTCGCGGGAAGCGCGCATGTAGCGCATTTCTTCGGCAATGGCCTGGTTCTCCGAACACACGCCAGCCGAGGACATCAGCACCGACTCCATCAGGGATGGGTCGCCGTAAAAGTTGCGCGCAGCGCCGACCAAGGGGCCGTTGACCATCGCAAAGCTGCAGGCCATCTCAACGTCGCGACCTTGCAGTGTGGGAGGCGTGAAGCCGTCTTCCAGAATGCTGAGTGTCGTGCTGCTCACATTGGACTCGATCAGGGCGCAACCACCCATGGTCAGCGCCGAAACGGCCACGGCGGTTGATGCGAGCAGGCGGGTAATCCGAGGGGTCATCAAGAAGTCTCCAGCAAGAATCGTCAGTATTTACCGGCTTCGGGGCCAGGGCCGGTATGGGGCAAGGTTCTGTTCATTTGTCACTTGGCAAACCTTCACCCGGGTCCCTGAATCGTTTGTGTCACCAGTTTCCACTGGGCACTTTGGGCGCATCTGCCAATGCCAAAAATTCCTCGAAATTCTAGCCCCCGCAGGGGGTGCCCCCTCTGACGTAAACCCTAGGGATAGCCCCCGAATGGCAAGTGAAAGTGACGAAAAAAAAGCCCGTCGGCGACGGGCTTTGATGTGGTGCATGAAGTCGTTCAGCAAATGGTTCAGCGAATTGGCTTGAAACGCACGCGCTTGGGGCGTGCGCCTTCTTCACCGAGGCGCTTTTTCTTGTCGGCTTCATATTCCTGATAGTTGCCGTCGAAGAAGAACCATTGCGAGTCGCCTTCGCACGCGAGGATGTGCGTACAGATGCGATCGAGGAACCAGCGATCGTGGGAGATGATCATCGCGCTGCCGGCAAATTCCAGCAGGGCGTCTTCCAGTGCGCGCAGGGTTTCGACGTCCAGGTCGTTGGAAGGTTCGTCCAGCATCAGCACGTTGCCGCCTTGAGCCAGTGTCTTGGCCAGGTGCAGGCGACCGCGCTCACCGCCGGACAAGCTGCCCACCAGCTTTTGCTGATCGTTGCCCTTGAAGTTGAAGCGACCCAGGTAGGCGCGCGAGGGCATCACGAACTTGCCCACGATGATGTTGTCGAGGCCGCCAGAGACGTCCTGCCACACGGTGTTGTCGGCAGCCAGACCTTCGCGGCTTTGGTCCACGAATGCCAGTTGTGCGGTCTTGCCGATGCTGACCTCTCCGCTGTCAGGCGTCTCGACGCCCTGGATCATGCGGAACAGCGTGGATTTACCTGCGCCGTTGGGTCCGATGATGCCGACGATGGCGCCAGCGGGTACCTTGAAGCTCAGGTTGTCGATCAGGCAGCGGTCGCCAAAGGACTTGGTGACGTTTTTGAACTCGATGACTTCATTGCCCAGGCGTTCGGCCACAGGGATGAAGATTTCGTTCGTCTCGTTGCGCTTTTGGTAGTCGACATCGCTCAGTTCTTCGAAGCGGGCCAGACGGGCCTTGCTCTTGGCCTGGCGGCCCTTGGCGTTCTTGCGCACCCATTCCAGTTCGACCTTCAGGGCCTTGGCGCGTGCGTCTTCGGTCTTCTGCTCCTGTTCCAGGCGCTTGCCCTTGGCGTCCAGCCAGTCGGAGTAATTGCCCTTGTAGGGGTGGCCCGCGCCACGGTCGAGTTCCAGGATCCACTCGGCGGCGTTGTCCAGGAAGTAGCGATCGTGGGTGATGGCCACCACAGTGCCGGAGAAGCGGCTGAGGAACTGTTCCAGCCAGTCCACGGACTCGGCGTCCAAGTGGTTGGTGGGTTCGTCAAGCAGCAGCATGTCTGGCTTGGACAGCAGCAGGCGGCACAAGGCCACACGGCGCTTTTCACCGCCGGACAGGTTGCCGATGATGGCATCCCATGCGGGCAGGCGCAGGGCGTCGGCGGCCAGTTCCAGTTGCAGGTCGGTGTTTTCGGAGCCGCCAGCGGCGATGATGGCTTCCAGTTCACCTTGTTCAGCGGCCAGGGCGTCGAAGTCTGCATCTTCTTCGGCGTAGGCTGCGTACACCTCGTCGAGTCGCTTCTTGGCCGCGAGCACACCGCCGATGCCTTCTTCAACCGCTTCGCGAACGGTTTGGTCCGGGTTCATGACCGGCTCTTGAGGCAGATATCCAATTTTCAGGCCAGGCATCGGGACGGCTTCGCCCTCGATGTCCTTGTCCACGCCTGCCATGATCTTCAGGAAGGTGGACTTGCCTGAGCCGTTCACACCCAGCACGCCAATCTTGGCGCCCGGGAAGAAACTCAGGGTGATGTCTTTGAGGATCTGACGCTTCGGGGGGACGATCTTCCCGACGCGGTTCATTGTAAAAACGTACTGGGCCATGGCGCGCTCGCTTGAAGCGAGTAACTTGGATCAAACCGCGTAGCTTAAGGCAAGCCGCGGCCCTTTACGTTTTTTTGATGCCTTTATCCGCGGGGATTCAGCCGCGCAAACGCATGATCAGGTTTTCGGCCTCGGTCATGGCCTCGCGCTGGGCGGTTTCATCGGTCATGAAAGCCAGCTCCTGCAGGGACATTTTCAGATTCATCAAGCCATCGCGCAGGCTGAACAGGGCCGCCTGAACTTCCAATAGCTGGTTTTGGTTGGAATCGGGGGTGTTGTGGTGGGACATGTCCTTGCTCTCCGGCCCCTTTGGAACTTCCTGGCCGGGCGCAGGGCAAGGCGCTGACGGCATGAAAGGACTGTAGCCCTGCCTTGCATGTCGGGGTAGCGCTTGATTAAGGGGTGATGAAAGAGGACTGCTGAAACGAGGGGTCAGCTGTTTTGCAATGTGGTTTGCGTATTCAGCCAGGCTGCGACTCTTTGCGGCTCGATACACAGGGCCCATTGTTTGCGCCGGCCGGATGCGCCGCGCAGGAGTTCGAGCTGGTTTTGCGGGATGCCAAGTTCCTTGGACAGCCATTTGCGCAACGCGTCATTAGCTGCACCGTCAACTGGTGGCGCAGACAGGCGTATGCGCAGGGCGCCATCGTGCCACCCGACCAGTTCCGTTTTCTTGGCGTTGGGTGAGACGCTGATGTCGAGTACAACGCGTTGATCCTTGCCTTTGCCGTCCAGGCGCATGCAGGGCCATGAAGATGAGGGAGGGGCAGGCGTGGTCATGTCGGGTGCCATGATGCCGCATGGGCACTGAAAATGAAAAACCCGGCCGAAGCCGGGTTGGGAAACATCTGCCTGTCCTGGGATCAGGCTGATGCCGATTCAGTTGCTTGAATCAGGGCTTGTTGCCAGTCGGGAAGGGCCACGCAGCTTGAGGGCTCAGCGTGGTCTTCGCGGCTGGGGCAGCGGCCTTCTTGGGGGCAGGGGCAGGCTTGGCGGGAGCAGGCTTCTTCGCAGCAGCCTTCTTCGCGGGGGCCTTCTTGGCAGCAGCCTTCTTGGCGGGAGCAGCCTTCTTGACTGCAGCCTTCTTGGCAGGTGCCGCCTTCTTCACTGCGGCCTTCTTGGCGGGAGCAGCCTTCTTGACTGCAGCTTTCTTGGCGGGCGCAGCCTTCTTCACTGCGGCCTTCTTGGCCGGAGCCTTCTTGACAGCAGCCTTCTTGGCGGGAGCGGCCTTCTTCACGGCTGCCTTCTTGGCAGGAGCGGCCTTCTTCACGGCGGCCTTCTTAGCGGGCGCAGCCTTCTTCACAGCGGCCTTCTTAGCCGGGGCAGCCTTCTTGGGTGCCACTTTTTTTGCAGTTGCCATACGGATCTCCTTGATCAAGTTGCAAAGAGCACTGCACTGCGGATTGCAGTACAGGGATCCATCACCCATCGCCCCCTAGGATCTGAGCGCG
>NZ_JACRAH010000040.1 GCF_016234775.1 Aquabacterium sp.
GGGCCACCCCATCAGCTGGCAAGGTCGCCAACGTCTCATTCAGCGCATCTTGAAGCAAGCCCATGAAATAAAAAGGGAACGTGAAACACGTTCCCTTTTTACAGCCTGTCAGATCACGCGAGGCTTAACTGACTGGCATTGACCGCTAGGGTGGCTTTTGCGCCTAAGTGCTTGATGCACAAGGCTTTATTTTGGTGGCGCTTCAGGGATTCGAACCCCGGACCTGCGGATTATGATTCTTGGACGTTTCCGAGAAAAATCAACGGGTTAAGAGCGAAAGCAGTCTCAAAGTTTAGTTGCACGTGAACCCACGCTCCTTGGGGAAGTCGGAAAAATTGAGTGCTTTGTAGATCGGTTGCACTTCCCGTGAGCCGTGTATCCTTGGCCGCCAGAAAGGTTGGTGCACATGGCGACGCGTTCGAAGAAGGATCAGGACTCGAAATCGAAGAAGGCTCAAGCTGAACTTGAGGCCATCCTGGAAGAGGCCGAGTTCCTGGACAAGAAGACCGCTGAGGAAGTCGCCGCCAATCCTAAGCAGCCAGGCAGGTTCAATGTGCAACCCGAACTAGAGCTTGGGGCACGCATTCAGACAGCGCGTGAAGATAAGCGTCTCACCCAAGGGGAGCTGGCAGACCTGACGAAGGGGCTTGATCCTGAGGAGAAAGGCGTTTCGCGGGCTGTTATCTCGCTGTATGAGGCGGGAACCAATCGACCTTCACCTAGGGAGATTCGCCTGCTTTGCGAGGCACTGAGAGTCACGCCAAACTTTCTTATCTATGGGGACGAACAGCCGTTCCATCCTTTGAACGACGAGAAAAGGTCTGGTGGAAGAACCAGAAGTGACCCGGAAGGGTTCGCGTGGATGGCGCATGTTTTCGGCACGTTGCACCACAACCACTTCGCGGCGTTGATGTCGTTGGCGCTTGATCTTCAGCGCGGATGGAACAAGAAGTTTGACCACGGTATGCAGGAAGAGGCGAACAAACACTTCCTCGAAATGGCCGACAAGCTTAGAGAGCGTCTCAGGAAGCGCGAATCGTTGAAGTAGTCGTTGCAATTTTCCGTTGCGCCTATTGCAACGAAGAATTTCTAGCAGTACAGTTCACCTTGTGGTGCAACGGATCGTTGCACCTTTCGCAACGAGCAGGGTGAACCATGGCACGAATCAACTTTGAAAATCTTCCGATCACGTCGGACCAAGCGCGCGCGGCGCGCAACTACTTTGGCTGGCCGCAAGCCAAGGCCGCAGAGGAAAGCGGCTTGCCGCTTCATAAGCTGAAGCGATTTGAAGCGGAAAGCTTCATTCGGGATGAAGCGTTTTTGGTGGATCTGCGCGCGTTCTATGAGAAGCGCGGGTACAAGTTTGAGGACACGCCAGAGCCAGGTGCCAGCGCGAAGCAGTCCGGAATGGTGTTCCCAGAAGGTGTGGTTGGCGCAGTTGACGGCGGGGGCCAGGCAGGAAGGCCCGCCAAAGCGACCGTACACCATATGCGTATTTCTCTTTCTGAAGAAGAAATGGGCCATGTTCTCGATCTGATCGAGATGAACGAAGACCGCGTTCGCGCTCTTGTGAAAGCAACTGCCTCACCAGGCTTTTTCGATGGCTTTAGTGACCAGACGGAAGCGCAACACGGTGATATCACAAAGCTGTTGGCCGCGAATGGTTTGTTGTTTGCCAAGCTTCTCGGGCGTGAGGTAGGCGGCACGCCTACGCAAGAGGTGTTGGACGGCAAGGAAAAGCCAAAGACACAAGGGCAGCTACTGCACCGTGTGCATGCTGATACGTATCTGGCTGCTGCAGGGAATGTTGAGGCAAGAGAGCGGCTGCACGACCGAAAGCCAGCAAGCTCGCTTTCGTCGGCCATCTTCGGCTGACCACGCCTTCGTCAACACGACGGGGCGTGTCGCACAGCAAACGGCCGCCCCGGAGTTTTCCGGGAATACCTAAATGTCTCTTTCAACCTGTAGCGCTGCCGCATGGGCTGCGCCGCTGCTTGCCATCGTTGAGCAATCAGCGCAAAAGCAAACACACAAGCTGGCACCACAAATCTGCGTGCTTTGGCTTCCCGACTACGGCGCCTACCTCAAGGCTCTGGACCTCACGTCCGCGAAATTCACGGTCAGCCGTTCGCCAGAGCGAGCTATGCGCCTGGCCGATGACCTGGCTGAGGCTGTCGGACAGAACCTCATCGAAGTAACCGGCGTGCGTGCGCATTTGCGCTTGTACACGCCGACGCACTGAGGGAGGCCTGCATGCAAGCTTTCAACATGAGCCCGGCAAACCTGCCTGAGCTGGCCGCCGCTTTCGACCTGTCTGATGATCAGGTGTGCGATATGGCAGAGCGCGCTGCCAAGTCGGTGCAGCGGCTGGCGGCCAATGCGTGGCAACGCCAATGTGTCTCTGACGATCTGGTGCAGCGCACCTTGCGTCGCATTGCGCTGTGGTACGGCGTGTCCAATCCCAGCAAGCAAGGGCTTCAGCAGTGGATGAATCGCATGGCTGACCCGTCGTGGTGGCGCCGTGCCTTGCGCAACCGATTCCGCCAGGTAGAGCTACACCAGATTCAACGCGGTGCCGTACATCGCCAGGCGGGCGCCTACGTGTCGAACAAGGCCCTGCGCCGTTTTGAGCGAAACAGGAAGCGCCTGGATAGCCTGATGGCCTCGCTTGATCTGGTGAACCAGACCACTGGCGAAGTGATGCCCCTTCAAGACATCGTGAACGCCAGTCAGGCCAATCCATCGAACCGGCGCAAGGCCATGATGGCCCGAATCAAAGGCATCGAGACGCACGCCAAGGCGCAGGGTCACGAAGCCCTGTTTGTCACCATCACATGCCCAAGCCGCATGCATCCACGCCATGTGACGGGCGAGCGCAATGCCCGCTACGACGGCACAAGCCCGCGCCAGGCACAGGCATACCTGGGGCGCCTGTGGAACTCGGCGATGCGTCATGCAGCTCACCATGGCATGTGCCCGTATGGGCTGCGTGTGGTCGAGCCTCACCATGATGCATGCCCTCATTGGCATGTGCTGGTATTTGTCCCGGCTGACCAGGTGCAGGCCATCACCAGCGTACTGCGCGCCTATGCCTTGGCTGACAGTCCGGACGAGCCAGGTGCTCAGGAGAGACGCTTCACGGTTGAGCGGATCGACCCTGCCAAAGGCAGCGCCGTGGGCTACGTCGCCAAGTACGTGTCCAAGAGCATCGACGGCGAAGGGCTCAATGCTGACGACGAGACAGGCCAGGCTGGTGCAGATGCTTCACGTCGCATCGTGGCCTGGGCCCGCACCTGGGGCATTCGGCAATTTCAGTTCTTCGGCGTGCCGTCCATCACGCCTACCCGTGAGCTGTACCGCTTGAACGGCGACACGCTCCCCAGCGAGAGCTTGCGTGCAGCTCACGCGGCCTGCAAGGCCAACGACTACGCGGCCTGGCTTGATGTTCGCGCCACGTATGGCTTGGCCTTCAAGGTCCAGTACAGCGAACGCCCAAGCACTCGTTATGCAGACGAGATCAGCCGTGCGATTCATGGCCTGCGTGTGCAAGGCGATGACCTGGCTGGCGTGCTGGAGCTGGTGACGCGTTGTGAGTCCTGGCGCATTGAGCCACGCAAGAAGACGCCCGAAGCGCAGGGGGAGGGCGCTGGCTCGCTCCCTGCGCCTGCTTTCCCTTGGACTCGATTCAATAACTCCGCAACCGTTGATTCACAAGGCTTTTTTGGGTGTGAGCCACCTTCAGCGGTAAGCCGGGCAAGAAGCCCTCGGGCACCTGGTGTGGATGATGTTGTTGCAGACCTGAAGCAGCGAGCCCGAGTGTTGGAGTCGGCAGGCTTTCGCGCCGCTGCGCAAACGATGATGGCGCGGGCTTGGGCTCGTCAAGACCGTTTGGCAAACCAGTACCAGTTGGGGGGCGCCAAATGAGCATGCTCAAGCGACTGCCTAAGCAACTGCCGCCCCTGGACGTGATGCTGTGGGATGTGTTCAGCCCGAAGCCGGAAGAGCTTGCAGCGGCCTTTGGCGTCAGCAAGCGAACCGTGTACAACTGGATCGCAAAGAACGATGCACCACATGCCGTGAAGTTGGCGCTCTTCTGGCTCACCAGGTGGGGCATGCAGTGGATGGATGCCGACCTGTACAACGAAGCGCAGTTGCACTTCTCCATGAACAGGTGCCAGGCTCGTCAGATTCGTGATCTGAAGGCGAAGCTGAGGCGGGCCGCCAAGCTCGGCAATTTCGGTTCTGCGAACGATCCAGCCGAAGGCATCGAATTGCCGGTGCCTGCGGGCGTACAGCCCGTACAGGTTCATAGAAAACGGGTGGCGGTGCCAGGTGGCCCGCGTCGTCAAGCTGAGGTCGAGCCACTGGCGCCAGGCGTCATTCGTGAGCGCCAGGTTAAGCCGCCTGTTGGCTACCACCAGTTCATTCACAAGAAGCGGAGGGCAGCATGAACCGGGGCGCATGGATCAAAGACAAAAAGCGTGTACCGAAGAGGGGCGCCGCTCGCGGGTTTCGGCTGATTCGCGCGTTCACGGAAGAGCACAACTTGAGCCGCTTTCGTACGTACGTGGATGAGCTGGGTAAGCAACTGAAGCGAGCGCCTAGCAACCGCAAATTCCGGCTGCGAATCAAGCGCCAGAGCCGCAACGAAAAAGCCCTGTATCTGGCACAGCAACCGGATACAGGGCGGGGCGACGGGAATCACCTGGCCGCCAGCATAGCGACCTCCTGAAAAGGCGCAAGAACTTGGCCCGACGCGCGCCACGCGTGGCCGGGTCAGGTGATGCCATTTCATCCGACACATCATGTCCGATCTGTTTTTGACACACGACGAATTGACCGAGTTGACGGGCTTCAAGACGCCACGGGGTCACACCAAGTGGTTGGAGCGCAATCGCTGGCGGTTCGTGCTGACGCGCAGTCAGCAAGCCCGGGTGAGCCGGGAATACTTCCTTGATCGCATGGGGCTACCACGTGGGAAAACCGGTTCAACCGACCAGGCAAACCACGGTGCAACCCTAGTAGAACCTGACTTTTCAGCGTTGGACAGGATGTGACCATGGGCCGCACAAGAACCACGCACAGGGACTTGCCAAGGGGGATGACCAAGAAGGGCAAGAACTACTATCACGTGACCACCACGACCCCGCGCGTGTGGATGCCGTTGGGTCAGGACAGGGCGCTGGCGCTGATGGCCTGGGCCCGCCTGGAGGGCTCCAAGCCTGACCCCAGCGTGAAGACATTCGAAGCCGTGGCGCTGCGGTATGAGCGTGAGGTGATCCCGACCAAGGCCAGGCGCACGCAACTGGACAACCTGAAGGAACTGGAGCGGTTGCGCGCGGTTTTCAACCGGGTGCAGATCGACCACATCAAGCCGCACCATGTGCGCCTGTACATGGACAAGCGCGGGCAAACCGCGAAGGCACGGGCTAACCGCGAGAAAGCCTTGTTGAGCCACCTGTACAACCGGGCGCGGGAGTGGGGCTACACCGATGCACCGAACCCGTGTGCTGGCGTCAAGGCGTTCAAGGAAGCCGGGCGGGATCGGTATGTCAGCGATGCCGAGTTTCAGGCCGTATGGGACAAGGCGCACCCGACCTTGCGCGATGCCATGGACCTGGCCTTGTTGACTGGTCAAAGGCCTGCCGATGTGCTCAAAATCAAGCGGGCCGATATCCACGATGGGGCGCTGTGGATCGTGCAAAACAAGACCGGTGCGAAGCGGGCCATTGAGATCGTCGGCGAGCTGGCCGAGTTGATAGAGCGCATCAAGGCCAGGCCGCGTGAGCGCCTGGGCCCGTTCCTCATTCAAGACGATGACGGCAAGCCGCTGCGGGCCGATGGGCTGCGCTCGCGCTTCACAAAGGCCCGGGAAGCCGCGGGCGTGTCATTCCAGTTTCGGGACATTCGCGCCAAGGCGGCGAGCGATGCCAGCGACCTATCGCATTCGCAGATGCTGCTGGGGCACAAGCGGCGCGAGATGACCGAGCACTATGTCCGTCAGCGTGTGGGGCATCGGGTAAAGCCGCTGCGGTAGCGGTAGGGCAAATCATGTCCCGTAATATTTGGTCTGGCCTATTGAAACGGACGTGAGATGAGTGAGCCTAGCTACTGCCTACTTTGGATTGATCGATGGTGGCCTTGGGGTGATCCATGGTGGGGATGCCTGACCACCGGAAGCTGGGCGGCCTGGATTCAGGCAGTTTTCTCGGTAGTTGCCATTGGCGCGTCTGCGTATCTGATGACGCGCCAGCACCGCATGCAGATTCAATCTGATCGTGCACGGGAGATGGAGGATGTGAGGTGGGTGGCGGACCTATTGACCTTGGCCGCGTTCAAGCTGAAAACCTTGAATGAATACCTGCAAAGTGGTCAGCGGTTCGATGTGTACCGTCATGAGATTTATGACCACGATCACATCGATAGGATGGTGGAGGCAATTGGAGCCCTTGGGCAGCGAGATGCCCCCGTGGGGTCTCTGGTCTTGGTGTTGATCGGGGCTCAACACGCATACGCGTCAATGTGGCGGAATTTGGGCCAACACCTTGGAAACAAGGAAATGGGTATCTACGACGAGCAATTTGACAAGTTGCGGAAGCGTGCGGGCGAGTGGCATCACGCTGTCCAAGTGGCTGCAGAGAGCTTCAACGCCTATATCGAGCGGCATTCCCATTAGTCGTGGCGTTATGGTCCAGTACGCCTACAGAACAGACTTTGGTAAAGATGCAACACGAGCTTCGCGGGCCGTTCGTTTAGCCTCAATGGATTCTTTCAGCTCGCGTAGCGCGGTATCGCGATCCCACTCGCCTTGCGCATGGTTCCCAAGGGGGAGCCCGGCATGAAGCCGCAGCTTTCGGGCAAGGGCGGATACCTCCAGTCCGAGCACGGCATAACCATGTTGGCGAGCCCAGAAGAAGTCGGTGAAGTCAGGGTAATCGTCGTATTCGTAGGCGCTGGCTAGATGGTTGGCGAGCTGTTCAGCCTTGTAAGGTAGGTTGAGTACGCTGTACATAAGGTCAACGGGTAGCACCTTCCAATCAACCTGAAGAGACAGTGGGTCAAACGTGGGTGGCGTGACAGTGGTTTGATGGAACTGACCATCGCCGCCAGCGGGGCTTCCTTCACTTGTGCCGTCGTCGTAGGCGACATGTAGGCAGCCAGTCGCGTATCGGTCGAGGTGCGCAACTACCAGTATTGCCAGGTAGCTCGCCTCGCGTTTGGCGAGTGAGGCCTCTTTTGCTGCTTCCCTGCGCTCTGTGAGTTCACCGCCGAGCCGTACACCAAGCAGCCCGGAAATGGCTGAAACGACGCTGGGGGCGATGCTTGCCCAGAAACTAGGGTCTGCTGCCATCAGATTTCTCCATGATGTTCACCTTAAGCCATGTGGCCTTGCGTGCTTGGCGCTTGCATGGTGGGTGCGGCCAGGCCGCGCCCGAATGTCGGTGGCCGTGGCTTCAGCGGTCCAAACCCATGGGCCTTTGCATGCTCGTCAAGGCCGCCGCGAGCATCCAGCCGACGCGCTGCAGGGCAGGCACCCCGCGCCATCCAAACCGGCTGTTTTGTAGAACAGAGCCCAAATTGTAGAAAAGCCCCGTGCACTGAAAACAGCGTACGGGGCCTTTGAATACTGGTGGCGCTTCAGGGATTCGAACCCCGGACCTGCGGATTATGATTCCGTCGCTCTAACCGGCTGAGCTAAAGCGCCATCGAGACCAAGATTCTATGACAGTTTTTGGTGAATGCGCAAGCTTTGCCCAAAAATTTCAAAAAATCATGCGTCACTCTTGAAAAAACGCTGGCGCACCGCCATCTTCCCAGCCACACACCGTTCCTCTTTCAGCAACCTATTGTCTGTACAAGAACACGCCATGACAAAGCAAACCCACACCTTCCAGGCCGAGGTCAAGCAACTGCTGCACCTGGTGACGCACTCGCTGTACTCCAACAAGGAGATCTTCCTGCGCGAGCTGATCTCCAACGCCTCGGACGCCTGTGACAAGCTGCGCTTTGAAGCGCTGGACAACAGCGGCCTGTACGAAGACGCGCCCAATCTGGAGGTGCGCATCCTGGTCGACAAGGCCAACAAGACGCTGACCATCCGCGACAACGGCATCGGCATGAGCGAGGCCGAGGCCATCGAGCACCTGGGCACCATCGCCAAGTCGGGCACCAAGGAGTTCATGGGCCGCCTGTCGGGCGATCAGCAGAAGGACGCCCAGCTCATCGGCCAGTTCGGCGTGGGCTTCTACAGCGGCTACATCGTGGCCGACAAGATCACCGTGGAGTCACGCCGTGCCGGTGCTGCCGCCAACGAAGGCGTGCGCTGGATCAGCGAAGGCACGGGCGACTTCGAGGTCGAAGCCATCGACAAGCCCACGCGTGGCACCGACATCATCCTGCACCTGCGCGAAGGTGAAGACGAATTCCTCTCTGCCTGGAAGCTGCGCAACATCATCGGCAAGTATTCCGACCACATCTCCCTGCCCATCCTGATGCAAAAGGAAGAGTGGGACGCAGAGAAGAGCGAGCAAGTCACCAAGGACGAGTGGGAAACCGTCAACCAGGCTGCCGCGCTGTGGAGCCGCTCCAAGAGTGACATCACGGAAGAACAGTACAACGAGTTCTACAAGCAGATCAGCCACGACAGCGAAGCCCCGCTGGCCTACACGCACAACCGCGTCGAAGGCCGCAGCGAGTACACGCAACTGCTGTACGTGCCTGCCAAGGCGCCTTACGACCTGTGGAACCGCGACAAGCGTGGCGGCCTCAAGCTCTACGTCAAGCGCGTCTTCATCATGGACGACGCCGAAGCCTTGCTGCCCAGCTACCTGCGCTTCGTCAAGGGCGTGGTCGACAGCGCCGATCTGCCGCTCAATGTGAGCCGCGAGATCCTGCAGGAAAGCCGCGACGTGAAGGCCATCCGCGAGGGTTGCACCAAGCGCATCCTGTCGATGCTGGAAGACATGGCCAGTCACACCCAAGACGGCGATGACGCCGCCAAGAGTGACAAGTACGCCGCCTTCTGGGGCGAGTTCGGCACCGTGCTCAAGGAGGGCATCGGCGAGGACTTTGCCAACCGCGAACGCCTGTCCAAGCTGATGCGCTTTGCCTCCACGCACAACGAGGGCGCCGAGCAGAACGTGTCTTTTGCTGATTACGTCAGCCGCATGAAGGAAGGCCAGGAAGCCATCTACGTGATCACGGCCGATTCCGTGGCCGCTGCCAGGAACAGCCCGCAACTTGAGATCTTCAAGAAGAAGGGCATCGAGGTGCTGCTGCTGACCGATCGCGTGGACGAATGGCTGCTGTCTCACCTCTATGAGTTCGATGGCAAGCCGCTGCAAAGCGTGGCCAAGGGGGCCGTGGACCTGGGCAAACTGCAGGACGAAGCAGAAAAGAAGAAGGCCGAAGAGGCCGCCGAGCAGTTCAAGCCATTGCTGGAGCGCTTGCAGGCATCGCTCAAGGATGTGGTCAAGGAAGTGCGCGTCACCACGCGTCTGGTGGATTCACCCGCTTGCCTCGTGACGGGGGAGGGCGATGTGTCAGGCCACCTGGCGCGCTTGCTCAAGCAGGCCGGCCAGAATGCGCCCGACACCAAGCCCACGCTGGAGATCAACCCTGAGCACGCGCTGGTCAAGAAGCTCGATACCAGCGAGCACTTTGACGACCTGGCCCACATCCTGTTTGACCAGGCCTTGCTGGCTGAAGGTGGTCAGTTGGAAGATCCGGCCGCCTATGTGCGCCGCATCAACGCCTTGCTATTGACGGCTGTCGTCTGATCTGTCTGACTGATCAGGTGCGTTGATTGGCCATCTTCGGGTGGCCAATCTCGCTTTCGGCATCGCCGTGCTCATTCAGGCCTGACGGTGAGGTGGCGGCGATGCCGTCAAAGCGGCTGTCCATCGCAAAGAAGGAGTCTTGCGCAAAGGTGGATTCGGCCCAGCGTGCCGCCCGCTCTGCGCGTCTTTGCTTGAGCTTGCGCGCTAGCTGGTCGCCAGCGTCGTGCAAACGATCGGGCGAAATGTGCGCCAGATCGGGATGGGTGCCCATTGGGCCGAGCGCCCAGCCCGCGATCAGGTTCGAAGAGGGCCATTGGCCAGGCAGGCAACGCACATAGCGGACGCGACAGGCGTCCAGCACGGCTTCCTTGAGCTTTTGCGACTTGCGGGTGGCTTTGCCCGGGTTGTTTTCAATGTCGATCACCGACACGACCACGCCATTGGGCGTGCACACAGCCATCGACACGTGCAGAGCTTGCAGCCGCTCGTACCAGGCCTTGGCCTCATGCGCTTCGGCTGTCTGGCAAAAACGCAGCAAGCTGACCTTGGCCAGTACGACATGGTTGGGCAGGGCTGCGCGGAGCTCGCGATAAAGCGCGCGCTCATGCACACTGAACAGCGGCCGCGCGTTCAGATTCCATCGTGTGGGCCAGCGACGGCGAGCAGCTCGGGTGGCGTACTGCTGCCATGCGCGACCCAGGAAGATGCCGGCAGCCAGGGCAGACAGCAAAATGCCCCAGAAGATCGGATCGGACCCCATGTCACCCCCTAAACAAGTGTTGGGGATGTTACGGGGATTTGTCACGAAAACAATCCCCAGGCGGAGGGCCCTCAGATAGGGGAATACCTGTAAGCGCTCAGGTTGGCGCGATCAGCATCTTCAGCCAGTCGCTGATATGGATGGCGCGGTATTTAACGCGGTAAATCACTTCTGCGGCCAGCGATTGCAGCGAACTGTCGATGTGGGTGCCCACGGTATCGGGTGGCAGTTTCAGCCAGGCCTCGGCATCCGGGCCGTCGCGCTCGATGATGGCGCCGGCCTTGGCCGCAATGCGCAGCATGGGTGCGTTTTCCGTCAGCGCATGGATCATCAGGTGGCTGGCGTGCTGGTTGCGGGCATGGGTGATGGCGTGCAAGAACAGGCGCATGCCCAGGCCCTTGCCTCGGCCTTCCGGTAGTACCGAGACGCCAAACTCCATGGCACGGCCCTTCGACGAGCCATCCCCCGAGGGGCCCTTGCCAGGCATGGCGGCCAGATGCGCCACCGCTACCAGTTGCAGCTTGCGGTTGAAGATGCCAAAGACCTCGTCGCGCTTGAAATCGATCGAGGCAACGTACTTGTTCAATTGGTCGGACGTGACGGGGGAGCCGAAACGCAGGTAGCGGTCGTGCTCGTCCAGATGCAGCAGGTGATCCAGGATGCGGTGGCGGTGCCGCGCATGCAGATCACGGATGGGAATCCAGCCCTCGGGTGTGTCCACCTTGGGCTTGTGTTCCTTCTTCTGGCGATGATGGTGGCCCAGGTCCTGGGCGCTCAGACCAAATCTGTCTGGATGCTGATCATGTGGTTTCACTGCGGTCATGCCTGACCCCTTTCTGAACCCGCTTCAACTCATGTTGGATTTCAGTATGCGCGATGGGCCGGGAGGGTAGCCCCGGAGAACTGGCACAAACCTAGGGTTATTACTAACTTCCGGCACTATACCTATTCGCGAGAGCTTACGTGCATCACAGGGCTGATGTGCGTCAACTCTTGCACAGACACTGCAACTTTGTGCCCGGCTTGACCGATGCTTGCGGGTGAGGGCAAATCCCGGCTATACTCTTCGATTCCCGACATGGTTGCCGGGAGGGTTTGTATTGTTTGATGCAAACCTGGGGCGGTTTGCGGTTGAGCTTGCACGGCTTATGAGTCAGGCAAGTGACGCGCACGCAGAGCCCTGTTGTCTGAGAGGCCACCACATCCTAAGAAGTGGCACCAATGACAGCAGTCAACCAGCATTTACCACTTAGGAAATCTCATGAAGACCTTCAGCGCCAAGCCGGCCGAGGTAGTGCACGAGTGGTTTGTGATCGACGCCACCGACAAGGTGCTCGGACGAGTAGCCAGCGAAGTTGCTCTCCGTCTGCGTGGAAAACACAAAGCCATCTACACACCTCACGTAGATACCGGTGACTTCATCGTCATCGTCAATGCAGACAAGATTCGCGTCACTGGCACCAAGGCCAATGACAAGGTGTACTACCGTCACTCGGGCTTCCCCGGCGGTATCTACGCCACGAAGTTCAAGGACATGCAAGCCAAGCACCCAGGTCGCGCCATCGAAAAGGCCGTCAAGGGCATGCTGCCCAAGGGTCCCCTGGGCTACGCCATGATCAAGAAGCTGAAGGTCTATGCAGGCGGTGAGCATCCTCACGCAGCCCAGCAGCCCAA
>NZ_JACRAH010000041.1 GCF_016234775.1 Aquabacterium sp.
AAGCTGATCGCTGCTCGTTTCGCTGCTGACGTGATGGGCGTGCCCACCATCGTTCTGGCTCGTACCGACGCTGAAGCTGCCAACCTGCTGACCAGCGACTACGACGAAAACGACAAGCCTTTCCTGACTGGCGAACGCACTCAAGAAGGCTTCTACCGCGTGAAGAACGGCTTGGAGCAATCCATCAGCCGTGGCGTTGCTTACGCTCCTTACGCTGACTTGGTCTGGTGTGAAACCGGCGTGCCTGACATCGGCTTCGCTCGTGAATTCGCTCAAGCCGTGCACGCCGCTTGCCCTGGCAAGCTGCTGTCGTACAACTGCTCGCCTTCCTTCAACTGGAAGAAGAACCTCGACGACAAGCAGATCGCTTCCTTCCAGGAAGACCTGTCGGCTCTGGGCTACAAGTACCAGTTCATCACGCTGGCTGGTATCCACATCAACTGGTTCAACACGTTCCAGTTCGCCCACGCTTACGCTCGCGGCGAAGGCATGAAGCACTACACCAACATGGTGCAAGAGCCCGAATTCGCAGCTCGCGAAAAGGGTTACACCTTCGTGTCGCACCAGCAAGAAGTGGGCGCAGGCTACTTCGACGACGTGACCACCGTGATCCAAGGTGGTTCGTCTTCCGTGAAGGCCCTGACCGGCTCGACCGAAGAAGAACAGTTCCACTGATCTCTTGCCTGAGGCCTGCTTCGGTGGGCTTCAAGCCAGAACTGGAATCAAAAAACCCGGCATCGCAAGGTGTCGGGTTTTTTTCTGGGCGGCTACAATGTGAGGATTCACTGCCGTCAGGCGGCATGCACATGAACATCGGGTAAGAAGCGTAGAAAGGCACACACGGTTATGACACCGCGAACTTCGACCACCACTCACACCTCGACCGAGGTCTAGTCGGCTGGCCGCTGCTTTCGTATTTCTTATCCCCATCAAGAAAGCGCGGCGACCACCGCGCTTTTTTGTTGCCTGCGCCAATGGTGCGGGCCTCACACCTATCAAGCTGAGAGCACCATGATTTCGATTCAATTGCCAGATGGCTCCAAACGTGAATTCCCTGGCCCCGTGACGGTGGCTGAAGTGGCCGCCTCCATTGGGGCTGGTCTGGCCAAGGCGGCGCTGGCTGGCCGCGTGGGGCAGGGCGATGCAGCTCGCCTGGTGGACACCAGCTACCGCATCGAGGCCGATACGCAACTGGCCATCATCACCGAGAAGGATGCCGATGGCCTGGATGTGATCCGTCACTCGACGGCGCACTTGCTGGCCTATGCCGTCAAGGAGCTGTTCCCGGATGCGCAGGTCACGATCGGCCCAACCATTGAAGACGGCTTCTATTACGACTTTGCCTACAAGCGCCCTTTCACGCCTGAAGACCTGGCCGCCATCGAAAAGAAGATGGGCGAGCTGGCCAAGAAGGACGAGAAGGTCGAGCGTCGTGTGCTGCCTCGGGATGAGGCCGTGGCCTACTTCAAGAGCCTGGGTGAGCACTACAAGGCCGAGATCATTGAAAGCATCCCGGCTGACCAGGATGTCTCGCTGTACGCAGAAGGTGCGTTCACCGATCTGTGCCGCGGCCCTCACGTGCCCAGCACCGGCAAGCTCAAGCACTTCAAGCTGATGAAGGTGGCGGGTGCCTACTGGCGTGGTGACCATCGCAACGAGCAGTTGCAGCGCGTCTATGGCACGGCCTGGACGACCAAGGAAGATCTGCAGCTGTATCTGACTCGCCTGGAAGAGGCTGAGAAGCGCGATCACCGCAAGCTGGGCCGCGAGTTGGACCTGTTCCACATCGATGATCACGCACCGGGCGTCGTGTTCTGGCACCCCAAGGGTTGGACGGTGTGGCAGGCGGTCGAGCAGTACATGCGCCAGATCTACCGTGACAACGGCTATCAGGAAGTCAAAGGCCCGCAGATCATCGACAAGACGCTGTGGGAGAAGACCGGCCACTGGGACAAGTACCGCGACAACATGTTCACCACGGAGTCGGAAAAGCGTGACTACGCGCTCAAGCCGATGAACTGCCCCGGTCACATCCTGATCTTCAACCAGGGCATCAAGAGCTACCGTGATCTGCCGGTGCGTTACGGCGAGTTCGGGCAGTGCCATCGCAATGAGCCTTCCGGTGGTCTGCACGGCATCATGCGCGTGCGCGGCTTCACGCAGGACGATGGGCACGTCTTCTGTACCGAAGACCAGATCCTGCAGGAGTGCGTGGACTTCACGGCCTTGCTGCAGGCGGTCTACAAGGACTTCGGCTTCACCGACATCATCTACAAGGTGGCTACGCGTCCCGAGCACCGCATTGGCTCCGACGAGGTGTGGGACAAGGCTGAGACCGCCTTGATGGCGTCGCTGCGCGCCACGAACAGCGAGTTCACGATCGCCCCGGGCGACGGCGCCTTCTATGGCCCGAAGATCGAGTACACGCTCAAGGATGCGCTGGGGCGTCACTGGCAGTGCGGCACCATCCAGGTGGACTTCTCGATGCCGCAGCGCCTGAATGCCGAGTACGTGGCCGATACCAGCGAGCGCAAGCATCCCGTGATGCTGCACCGTGCGATCCTGGGTTCGCTCGAGCGTTTCATTGGGATTTTGATCGAGCAACACGCCGGTTCGCTGCCCGTCTGGTTGTCTCCTGTGCAGGTTGTGGTGCTCAATATCACCGATGCGCAGGCTGATTACGCTCAAGAAATCGCCAAATCACTGCAGAAACAAGGACTTAGGGTCCAGTTGGATTTGCGAAACGAAAAAATCACGTATAAAATCCGCGAGCATTCGTTGCAGAAGGTGCCGTACTTCATCGTTGTCGGT
>NZ_JACRAH010000003.1 GCF_016234775.1 Aquabacterium sp.
CCCGCGCATGCGCGCGAGTCTTGCCTCTTCGAGCAAGCCCATGACGGTGGCCGAGCGAGGGCTGGCCACCATGTCGTGCAGTGCGCCTGAGTACAAGGGCGTGCCCTTGCGCACAGGCTTCAAGAAGATGTCTTCGGCCAGTTCGACCATGCCAGGCATGACGGCCGAACCGCCTGTCAGCACGATGCCGGAAGACAGCAACTCTTCATATCCAGACTCGCGGATCACCTGATGGACCAGCGAGAAAATTTCTTCAACGCGAGGCTCGATCACGCCGGCCAGAGCCTGACGCGAGAGCATGCGTGGTGCGCGATCACCCAGGCCGGGCACTTCCACTTGTTCATTGGGATCAGCCAGCAGTTGCTTGGCCACACCGAAGTCCACCTTGATGTCTTCGGCGTCCTTCGTGGGGGTGCGCAAGGCCATCGCGATGTCGCTGGTGATGAGGTCACCGGCAATCGGGATCACGGCGGTGTGGCGCACAGCGCCATCGGTGAAGATGGAGACGTCTGTCGTGCCAGCGCCGATATCGACCATGGCCACACCGAGCGACTTCTCGTCTTCGGTGAGCACGGCTGCAGAAGAAGCAGAGGGATTGAGGACCAGCTGTTCGGCCTCCAAGCCGCAGCGACGAACACACTTGACGATGTTTTCAGCAGCGCTCTGGGCCCCGGTCACGATGTGCACCTTGACCTCGAGGCGACCGCCAGACATGCCGATTGGCTCTTTGACCTCATGGCCGTCAATGATGAACTCTTGGGGCTCAACAAGCAATAGGCGTTGATCATTAGGGATGTTGATCGCCTTCGCTGTTTCCACCACACGTTGCACGTCGATGGGGGCCACTTCCTTGTCTCGCACGATGACCATGCCCGTGCTGTTCTGCCCTCGGATGTGGCTACCGGTGATGCCCGTCCACACACGACTGATCTTGCAATCGGCCATCAGCTCGGCCTCTTTCAAGGCTTGTTGAATGGACTGCACGGTGGCGTCGATGTTGACGACCACGCCACGCTTGAGGCCGTGGCTTGGCGCCACGCCCAGACCTGCCAGCCGCAGGTCTCCACCGGGCATGACTTCGGCCACGACCGCCATCACTTTGGCGGTGCCGATGTCCAGCCCGACGACCAGATCCTTGTATTCCTTGGCCATGGTGTGTGTGGATTTATCTGGTTGAAGACGAAGGTTTGTTGCTGGCCGGCGAGCCATGGGCAGGCACCGGTTTCGCAACGGCGGGTTTCTTGATCACAGGGGGCTTCTGGCCTTCCTGCAAGGTGGTCAGGCCGCGCAGCTTGACCGCGTAGCCTTCCGGATAACGCAAGTCGGCATGAGCCAGCGGTGCCGGGTATTGGTGCTTGAGTTCAGGCAGCGTGCGCACGAAGCGTTCGGTGCGCGCCACGACTTCTTCCAGGCTGCCACGCCCGAGTTCGATCGTGGCGTCGTTGTCCATCTCGACGCTCCAGGAGCCGCGCTCGGTGAGCTTGAGCGTGTCGATCTCACCCAGCGAGCTCATCACGGGTTGCAGGCGGTGCAGCATGTCGAGCATGGCCTTGGCCTCACCAGCGGTTGGGTTAGGCGGGGCTTCCAGCGTGGGCAGGTGCTCGTCTTCCACATCGCCCAGGTTGGCATCGAACACTTCGCCGTAGCTGTTGACCAACTGGTCTTCACGGTCTTCGTGATGCCAGTAAGCGGCAGGGCGATGCTCTTCCAACACCACACGCAACTCGTTGGGCCACACGCGGCGCACAACAGCTTTGCGCACCCAGGGCACGGACTCGAAGATCTCGCGGCTGCGGTTGAGGTTGGCGTTGAAAAAGCCGCCATGCATGCGCGGCACGATGTTGGCGCGCACGGTGGCCACGTTGTTGCGCTGCAGGTCGCCCTCCAACTGCACCTTCTGCAGATTGAAGTAAGGCAGGCGCGTCAGCTTGGTGATGCCGGCAGCCAGCAACAGCCCGATCGCCACCACCAGCAAGGCGGAGGCGGCAGCGTTCATCCAGAGGACGTCTTGCGGCGTCTCTTGCGGTGCGCTGTAGCTGTTGAGGGCGGCGGCGGCCTGCATGGCGATGTGGGCGGCTTTCTGTCTGTTGTGATCGATTAGCGGACGCTGTCCAGGCTGGCCGAAGCCAGGAGGTGGACGCAGAGTTGTTCATAGCTCAAACCCGCCACCTTGGCGGACATGGGCACGAGCGAGTGGCCGGTCATGCCCGGCGAGGTGTTGATCTCCAGCAGGAAAGGCTGGCGGTCTGACTTGCGGATCATCACGTCTGCACGGGCCCAGCCCCGGCACCCCAGGGTCTTGAAGGCGCGGACGACTTCGCGCTGGATCTCGGCTTCCTCGTCGGCATCCAGACCACTCGGGCACAGGTAGCGCACCGTGTCGGTGAAGTACTTGTTCTGGTAGTCGTAGTTGCCGTCCGGCGCCTGTATGCGGATGATGGGCAAGGCCTTGGCTTCGCCGTCCACGATCAGGACCGGGCAGGTGCTTTCGTCACCATCGATGAACTGCTCGCACAGCACTTCAGGATCGTGCTGGGCGGCAGCGGCATAAGCCGCTGCGCACTGGCTGGCGTCCGTCACCTTGGTCAGCCCAATCGAAGATCCTTCGCGCGCAGGCTTGACGATCATCGGAGCACCCAAGGCGGTCAAGGCATGTACACACTCTTCGACGCTCGACACCATGCGCCACTCGGGTGTGGGCAAGCCTTCGAAACGCCAGATGCGCTTGGTCATGATCTTGTCCATGGCGATGCTGGATGCCATCACGCCGGAGCCGGTGTAGGGAATCTTGAGCAGCTCCAGCGCACCTTGCACGGTGCCATCTTCACCACCACGGCCATGCAGAGCGATGAAGCAGCGGTCCACCCCTTCGGCCTTGAGCTCCTGCAAGTTACGCTCGGCAGGGTCAAAGGCAAAGGCATTCACGCCTTGAGATTGCAAGGCCTGGAGCACGCCCGAGCCCGACATGATGGACACATCACGCTCGGCCGAGGTGCCACCGAACAGCACGGCCACCTTGCCCAGGCTGGCCGGATCGATACCGGGAGGTTGAAGGGACATCATGTTCATATCAATTGCTCCCTCCGCCGCGCACATCGGTATCACCAAGCGGACGCCGCAGATCCGGCTTTGCCGGGCTGCTGGCGGCGCCCCCTTGAGGGGGAGCGCCGAAGGCGCTTCGGGGGTGGTTCAAAATTTCTGCCGTCTTGCCGGCCACGGTGCCGATTGAACCGGCGCCCATGCAGATCACCACGTCGCCACCACGGGCGTTGCTGGCAATCGCTTGCGGCAACTCGGCCACCTCGTCCACGAAAATCGGTTCCACCTTGCCGGCCACACGCACGGCACGGGTCAGGGCGCGGCCGTCGGCCGCCACGATGGGGGCTTCGCCTGCGGCATACACCTCGGTCAGCAACACGGCATCGGCCGTACCCAGCACCTTGACGAAGTCTTCAAAGCAATCGCGGGTGCGGGTGTAGCGGTGCGGCTGGAAAGCCAGTACCAGACGTTGGCCAGGGAAGGCACCACGCGCGGCGCTGATGACGGCGGCCATCTCGACAGGGTGATGACCGTAGTCGTCGATCAGCGTGGCCTGACCGCCGTCTGCGGTCTTGAATTCGCCATGGCGCTGGAAGCGGCGGCCCACACCCGTGAACTCGCCCAGCGCCTTGATGATGGGCTCGTCAGGCAACTCGATTTCGGTGGCCACGGCGATCGCCGCCAGGGCGTTGAGCACGTTGTGCACGCCAGGCAGGTTCAGGGTGACGGTGATGTCAGGCATGACCACACCATTGCGGCGCTGCACCACAAAGCGCATCTGGCCGCCCGCCAGGGCTTCCACGTTCACCGCGCGCACCTGCGCATCCTCGCCAAAGCCGTAGCTGATGACGGGGCGCGAGATGAACGGGATGATGGAGCGCACGCCCGGGTCATCGGCGCACAGGATGGCCGAGCCGTAGAAAGGCATGCGGTGCAGGAAATCCACGAAGGCCTGCTTGAGCTTGGCGAAGTCGTGGCCGTAGGTGTCCATGTGGTCGGCGTCGATGTTCGTGACAACCGACAACACAGGCAGCAGGTTCAGGAAGGACGCGTCCGACTCGTCGGCCTCAACCACGATGTACTCGCCCTTGCCCAGTGCCGAGTTGGCGCCCGCGCTGTTGAGCTTGCCGCCGATCACGAAGGTCGGGTCCACGCCGGCTTCTGCCAGGATGGAGGTCACCAGCGACGTGGTCGTGGTCTTGCCGTGCGTGCCGGCAATGGCGATGCCCTTGCGCAGGCGCATCAGCTCGGCCAGCATGACCGCACGAGGCACCACCGGGATGCGTTTGGCACGCGCCGCGATGACCTCGGGGTTGTCGCCCTTCACGGCCGTAGAGGTGACCACCGCTTCGGCTCCCTCGATGTGCGCGGCGTCATGCCCAACATGGACATGGATGCCCAGCGACGCCAGGCGACGCGAGGTGGCGCTGTCAGACTGGTCTGAGCCGGAGACGGTGTAGCCCAGGTTGTGGAGGATCTCGGCGATCCCGCTCATGCCTGCACCACCGATGCCGACGAAGTGGATGTGTTTGACGGCGTGCTTCATGGGGACGCCTTTGCTTTGGTTTGAGGTTTCACGTTTTGCTCGATGGCGTCGGCCACAGCGGCAGCCGATTGCAGACGGGCCAGACCGCGGGCCTTGATGGCCATCGCAGCCAGGCCGGTGCGGTTGAGCGACTGGATCAGCTCGGCCAGCTTGGCGGGATTGAGTTCAGCTTGCGGCAGGTGAATGGCCGCGCCGTTGTCGGCCATGTACTGGGCGTTGTCACGCTGGTGGGCCGTGGTCGACACCACCAGCGGCACCAGGATGCTGGGCACGCCAGCAGCGCACAACTCGCTCACGGTGATGGCACCTGCGCGACCGATGATCACGTCGCACTCGGCCAGGCGCTGCGGCATGTTGTTGATGAAGGGCAGGACTTCGGCGTCCTTGCCGGGTGTCAGACCAGCCTTGGCGTAGTCGGCCTTGACGGTTTCGAAGTTGGCCATGCCGGTCTGGTGCGTGATCAGCGGGCGCTGCTCGGGTGGGAGCATGGCCAGCGCGGCAGGCACGGCATCATTGAGGGACTTGGCGCCCAGGCTGCCACCCACGATCAACACGCGCAGCGGGCCACTGCGGTTGGCAAAGCGCTCGCTCGGGTGGGCGATGGCTTCGATGTCGGCTCGCACGGGGTTGCCGGTCACACGGGCCACCTTGTGTTGCGCAGCGGGGCCGTCAAAGCCACAGGCCAGCACATCAGCGATGGGCAACAAGGCGCGGTTGCTGAGCAACATGGCCGCGTCGGCATTGACCAGCACCAGGGGCAGGCCACGTGCCACGCCCATCAGGCCACCAGGGAAGCACACATAACCGCCCATGCCCAGCACGGCATCGGCCTGGCGGGTCTTCAGGATCTTGAAGCAGTCGGCAAAGGCTTTGAGCAGGCGCACGCCACCAAACAGCGTGTCCTTCATGTTCTTGCCGCGCAGGCCGTTGAAGGCGATCGCATCCATGGGGATGCCGGTGGGCGGCACCAGGCGGTTTTCCATGCCACCGGTTGTGCCCAGCCAGCTCACGGTCCAGCCGCGGCGCTTCATTTCATCGGCCACGGCCAGGCCGGGCATGATGTGACCGCCGGTACCGGCAGCCATGATGACGAGGTGACGCGTCATGACTGCCCCTCGTGCGCGGCGTACCGCACCCGATCCCCCGAGGGGATCAAGCCCGGCTTGGGGCGGCCCGGCGCTCGGGCTTGCTGCGCGATCATGCTCGACCTCCTCTCATGAGTTGGCGGTTTTGGCTCCGGCACGTGCGCGCCGCGCACTTCACATCGCAGGGCGATGTGAGCCTGCACCGGAATCGCCCACCATTGCGCTCAACGCGCAATGTGGCGATGCCGCCGTGGAACGTCGTCACCGCCATCATGCGCGGCCTCCGCGCATGAGTTGGCGATTCTCAATGTCCACACGCAGGCAGATGGCCAGCGCAATGCAGTTGAGCATCACGCCCGAACCGCCGAAACTCATCAAAGGCAAGGTCAGCCCCTTGGTGGGCAGCACGCCCAGATTCACGCCCATGTTGATGAAGGCCTGACCACCCATCCACACCGCCACGCCTTGCGCGACCAGACCGGCAAACACACGGTCCAGCGCGATGGCCTGGCGGCCGATGTTGAACAGGCGCACCACCAGCCAGAAGAAGGCCATGATCACGATGGCCACACCGATGAAGCCCAGTTCTTCGCCGATCACGGCCAGCAGGAAGTCGGTGTGGGCTTCGGGCAGGTAGTGCAGCTTTTCCAGGCTGGAGCCCAGGCCTTCGCCAAAGATTTCGCCACGGCCAAAGGCGATCAGCGAGTGCGTCAGCTGGTAGGCCTTGCCCAGGGCGTTCTTTTCCGACCAGGGATCGAGGTACGCGAAGATTCGTTCACGGCGCCATGGGCTGAGCGACACCATCAAGGTGAAGGCGCCCAGCAGCACGGCCGTGATCAGGAAGAACATGCGGCCGTTCACGCCACCCAGGAAAAGGATGGCCATGGCGATGGTCGCGATCACCATGAAGGCGCCCATGTCGGGCTCGGCCAGCAGCAACAGGCCCACCACACCCACCGCCACGGCCATCGGCGCCACGGCGCGGAAGAAGTGCTCCTTCACGTCCATCTTGCGGACCATGTAGTCGGCCGCGTACAGCGTGATGGCCAGCTTGGCCAACTCGGACGGCTGGAAGTTCATGATGCCCAGCGGCAACCAGCGCCGCGCGCCGTACACCACCTTGCCCACGTGCGGGATCAGCACCAGGATCAGCAGGATCAGTGAGACCACAAACAGCCAGGGCGCCATCTTTTCCCAGGTGGCCATCGGAATCTGTGTGACCACGGCCGCGACACAGACCGCGATGATGATGGACACCAGGTGGCGGGTGAAAAAGTAGGTCGGCGTGTAATTGGCAAAGCGTGGGCTGTCCGGCAAGGCGATGGTGGCCGAGTAGACCATCACCAGCCCCATGCACAGCAAGGCAACCGTCAACCACACCAGAGGCTGGTCAAACCCCATGACCCTGGAGGGCTGCGAGGATGTGACGTTGACGAAGTCGCGCACAGGCAGCGGGCCGTTGGCATCGCCATCGCCGCGCTGGCCCAACAGACCACGCAGCTTGCCGATCAGGCTCAAGCCTGTAGCTGAAACTTTTGCTTGAACGGTAGCGTCGCTCATGCGATGTCTCCTCGTTCATGGATCAACTCCTGCACGGTGTTGACGAACACCTCGGCGCGGTGGCCGTAGTTGCGGAACATGTCCAGGCTGGCGCACGCCGGGCTCAACAACACGGCATCACCTTGCTGCGCCTGCTCGAAGCACCAGCGGGTCGCAGCTTCCAGGCTGTCATGGCGCTGCATGGGCAGCTTGTCGCCGCCGGGTGTCAGCACATCGGCCAGTGATGCTTCAATGGCCTGCGCGTCACGACCGATCAAGGCCACGGCGCGGGCATAGCGGCCGACCGGGTCGGCCAGGGGCGCGAAGTCCTGGCCCTTGCCATCACCGCCCAGGATCACCACCAGCTTGCCACCCGACAGATCGGAGCCCAGACCTTGCAGGGCTGCCACAGTGGCCCCCACATTGGTGCCCTTGCTGTCGTCGATCGCGTCAATGCCACCCACGGTGGCGACATGCTCGACACGATGCGGCTCACCGCGGTATTCGCGCAGACCATGCAGCATTGGCGCCAGGGGGCAACCAATCGCCGTGGCCAGCGCCAAAGCGGCCAGGGCATTCGACGCGTTGTGGCGGCCGCGAATACGCAGTGCGTCAGCAGGCATCAGGCGTTGCAGCACGATCTCGACTTCTTCGCCCTTCTTGAGTTTGATCGTCGGGTCGACTTCACGGGCACGCATCAGCCAGGCCATGCCGGCTTCGGTCACCAGGCCGAAGTCGCCAGGGCGACGTGGTGCGTCCAGGCCAAAGTACACGACATCGCGGTACACGGTCTTCGCTGGGCGCCCACGCACACCGGACTTGATGACCTCGGGTGGTGGCACCATGTCCACCACGACGGGGTCATCGCGGTTGATCACCATGATGCCGTTCTTGCCGAAGATGCGGGCCTTGGCTGCCGCATACGCCGCCATGCTGCCGTGCCAGTCCAGGTGATCTTGCGTGATGTTGAGCACCACGGCCGCATCCGGCGCAAAGTTGCTCACGCCATCAAGCTGGAAGCTCGACAACTCCAGCACCCAGGCCTCGGGCAAAACTTCAAAGGTGGGCGCTGCCGGCGGCGGCGGTGCCAATTCGATCAGGGGTGCATCCGCATCGTCTGATAGTGGCGTGACGGGCGGCTCGGCATCCTCGGGTTGGTCGACGTCTGTTGGTTCTGCCTCGGGCTGCGCCTCGTCGATGGCATCGACGTGTGAGTCCACTTCAACCGGTGTGTCCAGCACGGCATCAGCGGGTTGCGAAACCGGCTCCGGCTCGACCGCCAACACAGCAACGTCATCACCATCAGCCTCTTCAAGCAAAGGCTGTGGCTCCTGCTCCAGCGCGATGCGCAAGGTGTCGAGCAAGGTCGGGCCGATGTTGCCAGCCAGCCCCACACGCAAGCCGGCGCGTTCGATCAGCTTGGCCGTGAGCGAGGTGGTGGTGGTCTTGCCGTTGGTGCCGGTGATGGCCACCACCTTGGGCGCATAACCCATGTCGGTCTTGAGATCGGCCAGCGCCGTGGCGAACAGCGACAGCTCCCCGCGCACCGGAATGCCCAGTTCATCCGCCCTGGCCATCAAGGCCGACACATCGGGGGCATTGGGCATCAGGCCGGGGCTCTTGAGCACCAGGTTGACGCCATCCAGCAAGGCCACATCCAGCCCGTGATGCAGCGTGGCGGCTGGCACATCGTTGCGCAGCGTCGCAGCCTGTGGCGGGTTGGCGCGCGTATCGGCCACACGCACCGTCGCACCGCACCGGGCGCACCAGCGCGCCATGGCCAGGCCCGAGTCACCCAGACCCAGGATCAGCACGGTGAGATCACGTAAGTAATGCATGGTTGGCTAGGATTCGATATCGCGATCAACGCAGCTTGAGGGTGGACAGGCCCAGCAGGCACAGCAGCATGGTGATGATCCAGAAGCGGACCACGACCTGCGTCTCTTTCCAGCCGGATTTTTCGAAGTGGTGATGCAGAGGAGCCATCAGCAAAATACGACGACCTTCGCCGTATTTCTTCTTCGTATATTTGAAGTAGCTCACCTGCACCATCACTGACAAGGCTTCCAGAACAAAGACCCCGCCCATCAAGGCCAGCACGATCTCTTGCCGCACGATGACCGCGATGGTTCCCAGCGCACCGCCAAGTGCGAGGGCCCCCACGTCGCCCATGAAGACCTGGGCGGGGTAAGCGTTGAACCAGAGGAAGGCAAGCCCCGCTCCGGCAAGGGCCGCGCAGAACACCAGCAGCTCCCCTGCGCCCGGAATGTGCGGCAGCAGCAGGTACTTGGCGAACACGGCGTTGCCCGTGACATAACAGAAGATGCCCAGCGAGGCCGACACCATCACCACCGGCATGATGGCCAGGCCATCAAGGCCATCGGTGAGGTTCACGGCATTGCTGGTGCCCACGATCACGATGTAGGTCAGCACCATGAAGCCCCACACACCCAGCGGGTAGCTCATGGTCTTGAAGAAGGGCACGATCAGGTCGGCCTTGGGTGGCAGATCGTTGGAGAAGCCCGACTGGATCCAGCGGAAGAACAGCTCGATCACGCGCAGGTTGTTGGTCTCCGACACGCTGAAGGCCAGGTAGATGGCCGCAATCAGACCGACGATGGATTGCCAGAAATACTTCTCTCGCGAAGGCATGCCCTCGGGGTCCTTGAGTACCACCTTGCGCCAGTCATCGACCCAGCCAATGGCGCCAAAGCCCGTGGTCACGATCATCACGATCCACACGAAGCGGTTGGCCCAGTCGAACCACAACAAGGTGGACAAGCCAATGGCCAGCAAGATCAGCACGCCACCCATGGTGGGCGTACCACGCTTGGTCAGGTGGGTCTCCATGCCGTACTCGCGGATGGGCTGGCCAATCTTGAGCTCGGTGAGCTTGCGGATCACATAGGGGCCCAGAAACAGCCCGATCAGCAAAGCCGTCATGGCCGCCATGACCGAGCGGAAGGTCAAGTACTGGAAGACACGCAAGAAACCCCACTCGGGGTGCAGCCCTTGAAGCCACAGCGCAAAACTAAGCAGCATGGGCACCTCCCACCTGAGCACTCAGGACAGCGACAACTTGTTCCATCTTCATGAAGCGTGAACCCTTGACCAGCACCGAGGCCGCAGCCGGGGCCTGATTCAAGGTAGGCAGCGCAGCGACGATGTCGGCCGCACTGCTGAAATGACGGGCCGTCTGCCCTTGATGCCCGCCGTAAGCCTGCGCTGCATGCGCGCACAACTCACCGGCCGTCCAGACATGTTCGATGCCGCGTTCGCGGGCATAGGCACCGACTTCCGCGTGGAAGGCCGGGCCTTGTGTCCCGACCTCACCCATGTCGCCCAGCACCAGCCAGCGCGGCGCAGGCAGGCCGGCCAGCATGTCGATGGCGGCACGCACGGAATCGGGGTTCGCGTTGTAGCTGTCGTCCACCAGCGTGACCGGGCGGCCTTCGATGCTGACGCAGCGCAGTTGAGAACGCCCCTTGACGGGCTCGAAGGCTTCCAGGCCTTGCGCGATCATGGGCAAGGGCACCCCGGCACCCAATGCAGCAGCAGTGGAGGCCAGGGCGTTGCGCACGTTGTGCGCACCAGCCATCTTCAGGTTCACGAGGGCTGCGCCTTGTGCCGTGCTGATCTCGATCACCCAATGAGGCGTGGGCTCGGCCATCCAGGTGGCACGACCTGTGACGGCAGCCGCACCCTGCGTGGCGAAATCGAACTTGGGATAACCGTTGGCCTGCTCGCGCCAGATGGCGGCGAACTCATCATCGGCCGGGAACACGGCCACACCGCTGCGCGACAGGGCTTGCAGCACGCTGCCGTTTTCGCGGGCCACGGCCTCGACCGTGTGCATGAACTCCTGGTGCTCGCGCTGGGCATTGTTGACCAGGCCCACAGTGGGCGCGGCAATCGCGGCCAGCTGAGCGATCTCGCCAGGGTGGTTCATGCCCAGCTCGACCACGGCGCAACGATGCTGGCCTTCGCGCAAGCGCAACAAGGTCAGGGGCACACCGATCTCGTTGTTGAAATTGCCCTGTGTGGCCAGCGAGGCCTCTGGTGCGCCCTGCGACACCACCCAGGCTTTCAAGATCGACGCGATCATCTGCGTGACCGTGGTCTTGCCATTGCTGCCGGTCACGCCGATCAGCGGGATGTCGAAACGCGCACGCCAGCCGGACGCCAGCCAGCCCAGGGCGGCACGCGTGTCGGGCACGATCAGGCCAGGCAGACCGCAGGTGTCCACACCGTGCTGGGCCAGCACGGCCACGGCACCGGCGGCCTTGGCCTGCGGCAGGAAATCATGCGCATCAAAACGCTCGCCACGCAAAGCGACGAACAGATCGCCAGGCTGCACGGTGCGGGTATCGGTGTGCACGCGGGCAATCGGTGTAGCCGGGTCACCCGACAACACCGAACCCGGCAGCAACTCATGGGCCAGGCCCAGGGTCATCATCATGGGAATAACTTGGCTTGGGACGGCGGGCGCGCGGCGCTTGAGCGCGGCTGCTGCCTCGTCCACATCTGAAAAAGGTGTCTTGACGCCAGCCACGTCTTGCGTGGCTTCATGGCCTTTGCCGGCGATCAGCACCACGTCACAGGCATCTGCCTGTTCAAGTACGTGCGCAATGGCGGCATGACGGTCTTCGATCACATCGACCGTGTCTCGTCCGGCCACGCCGGCCAGGATCTGAGACAGGATGAAAGCGGGAGGCTCGCTGCGCGGGTTGTCGCTGGTGAGCACCACGCGGTCGGCATGCTGTTCGGCCATGGCCCCCATCAGCGGGCGCTTGATCGGATCGCGGTCACCGCCGCATCCGAACACGCACCACAGGCGACCGCCGCGCGCTTCAGCCACAGGGCGCAGTGCCTGCAGGGCCTTGTGCAAGGCATCCGGCGTGTGGGCGTAGTCCACTACCACCGTGGGCAGCTCGACCTGCGGGTTGGGCGAGGCCACGATCTGCATGCGACCCGGCACGGGCTGCAAGCCACTGCACACGCGGGCCGCATCGACCAGGGGCACGTCCAGCGCACGCAAGGCACCCACGACGGCCAGCAGGTTGGACACGTTGAAGGTGCCGATGACCGGCGCATGCACGGTGGCTCGGCCGATCTCGTGCGACAAGGCCTCATCGCGTTCAATCAGGTCAAACACGATGCCTTGCTGCTGATAGCGAATGTGGGCGGCCTGCAGCCGGACCACATCCTGCAAGCCGTAAGACCAGCAAGCCAGACGACGACCGCGTGCGTGATCCTGCAGCGCATGGCCCATGGGGTCATCGAGATTCAGCACGGCGGCTTGCAGTCCTGGCCAGTCGAACAGACGGCGCTTGGCCTGCCAGTAAGCTTCCATGCTGCCGTGATAGTCGAGGTGGTCCTGCGTGAAGTTGGTGAACTGGGCCACCTTCACATGCGTGGCATGCAGGCGCAATTCTTCGATGCCGATGGACGAGGCCTCGATGGCGGCGGCTTTCAGGCCTTGATCCACGAAGTCGCGGAAGGTGGCGTGCAGGGTGATCGGGTCGGGCGTGGTCAGACCTGTGGGCTTGAACTCGCCGGAGCCCACCTGACCAACGCCCAGCGTGCCGATGACGCCGCAACCGCGGCCCAAAGCCGTCAGGGCCTGAGCCGTCCACCACGATGTGGAGGTCTTGCCGTTGGTGCCTGTCACAGCCACCACATCCAGTTCGGCGCTGGGCTCTGCATAGAAGCCGTGCGCGATCTCGGCGCTGCGGGCTTTCAGGCCAGGCAAAGCGGCCACACGGGCATCGGCGAAGGCAAAGGCCTGCACACCATCGGCTTCGACCAGGCAGGCGCGTGCGCCGTCTTTCAAGGCTTGCTCGACAAAGGCGCGACCATCACGCGCCGCACCGGGCCAGGCGATGAAGCACACACCCTCGGCAGCCAGCGCCCTCACCTGGCGGCTGTCCACCGTCAGGCTGGTGATGCCCCACTGGCGCAGCCAGCTCAGGGCTTCGTCTGTACTGCGCAGGTGCAAAGTGGTCTGGCTCATTTAAAAGCTCTCCACTTCTGCAGGCTCGCTCGCGATGATCTGCGGCTGGACTTCCATGTCAGGCAGCACGCCCAGACGATGCAGCGTCTGCTGCACAACCTGACTGAATACCGGCGCCGCCACTTCGCCACCGTAGTACACACCGTTGCCTGGCTCATCGACCATCACGGCCACCACGATGCGCGGCCTGCTGATGGGCGCAATGCCCACAAACCAGGCGCGATACTTGTTGCCGGCATAGCCCTTGCCTTCTTGCTTGTGTGCCGTGCCCGTCTTGCCGCCCACGCTGTAGCCCTGGGTCTGGGCCTTGGGGGCCGTGCCGCCAGGGCCGGTGGCCAGGCTCAGCATCTTGCGCACTGCACGAGCCGTCTCCGGCGAGATCACGCGCGTACCACGCAAGGGCAGCAGATCATCGGCACCGTGCGTCACCGTGTCATCCACAGACGCCGAAACCGCCTGCGGGCGCAAGGCGGTCTTGAAGGCCAGCACGGGCCGTTCGGCATCGGTTTTCGCCACTCTGCGGCCAGGCTCCCGGTCGTCACCGACTGCCTCCCGCTTGAGCAGCGAAATCGGGATCAATTCGCCATCGCTGGCGAAGATCGTATAAGCGTGCGCCAACTGGAACAAGCTGGCCGACAGGCCATAGCCATAACTCATCGTGACTTGCTCGATACGGCGCCAGGACTTGTAGGGCCGCAGCCGCCCGGTCACCACGCCAGGAAAGCCAATCTGCGGCTTCTGGCCCAGGCCCACGGCTGTGTACATCTCCCACATCTCGCGAGGCTGCATCTGCAAGGCCATCTTGGCCGTGCCCACGTTGCTGGATTTCTGAATGACCTCTTCAACCGTCAGGTCACCGTGCGGATGGGCATCGGAAATGGTCGAGCCATCAATGGTGAGGCGGCCGGGTGCCGTAGAGATGATGGTGTCGGGCTTGACGCGACGCGTCTCCAGCGCCAGCGAAGCGATGATGGGCTTCATGGTCGACCCGGGCTCGAAGGTATCGGTCAGCGCGCGATTGCGCAACTGAGCCCCGGTAAGGTTACGGCGATCATCCGGCTTGTAGCTGGGCACATTGGCCAGCGCCAGCACCTCGCCCGTCACGGCATCCAGCACCACCACGCTGCCCGCCTTGGCCTTGTGCAGCGCCACGGCATCACGAATGCGCTGGTAGGCATAGAACTGCACCTTGGCATCGATCGACAGGCGGATGGCCTGACCATCTTCCGCCGGCACCAGATCCCCCACAGACTCGACCACGCGCCCCAGACGATCCTTGATCACATGGCGCGCACCATCACGCCCCGCCAGTTGCTGCTGATAGGCCAGCTCGATGCCCTCCTGGCCCTCATCTTCGATGTTGGTGAAACCCACGATGTGGGCAGCGGCTTCGCCTTCAGGGTACTGGCGCTTGGATTCGCGCAACTCATAGATGCCCTTGATCTTGAGCGCCGCCACTTTCTCGGCCACCGCATCGTCCACCTTGCGACGCAACCACACGAAGTTGGGGCTGGAAGCCAGACGTTTTTGCAGATCCACCAAGGGCATGCCCAGCAACTTGGCCAGGGCGCGCAACTCATTGGTCGAGGCGTCCATGTCTTTGGGGATGGCCCACAGGGACGGCACCGGCACGCTGGACGCCAGCATCTCGCCATTGCGATCCAGGATACGCCCACGGCTGGCCTGCAACTCGATGCGACGCTCGTAGCGGCTGGCGCCTTGCTGCAGGTAGAAGTCGTTGTGAACGATCTGGATCCAGGCGGCACGACCAATCAACACGGCAAAACCCAGGCCGATGCCGCCGATCAGGAGCTTGACGCGCCAGGGTGGTGTGCGCGAGGCCAGCAGCGGGCTGGTGGCATAGCGCACCGTGGGCATGGCGCCTGCGCCCTGGCGACGCGGCTGGCCGCGCACCTTGCGAAACAGATCGCCCAGGCGGCTCATGGTTGAGCTCCCTGGTTGGCCGCAGCCACACCGGATGCAGACGTGCTCACATAGTGCGTCACAGCCGGGCTGTTGTTGAACATGCGCAGCTTTTCGCGCGCGAGCTTTTCAACACGCAGCGGCGTGGCCTGCGCGCGCTTGTCCAGTTGCAGGCGCTCGAAATCAATCTGCAATTCGTGCGATTGCGATTGCGCTTTCTCCAGCTCGACAAACAAACGGCGCGACTCATAGCTGGTGCGGACGAGCCAGAAGCAGCTCAGCAGCAACACGACGGCCAGCAGGATGTTGAGGCGCGCCATCATCGACGACCTCCCTTCCCGCCGGCTTTGGCAACCGGCTTGCTGCCAGGCTTGCCACCACCCGACCGCGAGCCCTTGGCCTTGCCACCCTTGACCGGGCCAGAAGCCGGCGCCTCGGACCAGGGCACATTGGTGCGCTCGGCCACACGCAGCACGGCCGAACGCGAGCGAGGATTACCCAACACCTCCCCGACTGACGGCTTGATGCGCGCGATGGCATCCAGCATCAAGGGTTTGGGCTGTGCGAACGGCACACGGCGATCAACTTCCTCGCGACTGTGCTTCGCGATGAAGGTCTTGACGATGCGGTCTTCCAGCGAATGGAAGCTGATGACCGAGAGGCGTCCGCCGGGCAGCAAGGTGGTCAAGGCAGACTCCAGCGCGTCTTCCAGCTCACCGAGCTCACGGTTGACGTGAATCCGAAGAGCCTGGAAGGTTCGGGTAGCGGGGTCTTGCCCGGCTTCACGGGTTTTGACCGTACGAGCCACGACCGCCGACAGCTCGGCGGTGGTTCGCACAGGGTGACCTTCATCGCGGCGAGCGACAAGCGCCTTTGCAATGGGCCAAGCAAACCGTTCTTCGCCGTAGTCACGGATGACCTCCGCGATCTCGTCCGCCGAGGCGTGCGCCAGGTAGTCGGCTGCGCTTTCGCCTTGCGTCGTGTCCATGCGCATGTCCAGCGGCGCATCGAAGCGGAAGCTGAAGCCACGCGCGGGGTTGTCGATCTGCGGCGACGACACACCAATGTCCATCAGCAGCCCGTGCACGCCGGGCAAGCCCAGATCGGCCACCACCTCGGCCCACGACGAGAACGGCGCGTGCACGATCTGAAAGCGCGGATCGTTGATGGCGTTGGGGCCTTGCGTGGCGTGGGCAATCGCCTCCGGATCGCGATCCAGCGCGATCAGGCGAGCCTGCGGCCCCAGCTTCGACAACAGCAGACGCGAGTGCCCGCCACGCCCGAAGGTGGCATCCACGTAGACGCCCTGAGGGTGCGGACCGACGGCCGGATCCCACAAACCCTCGACCGCCTCGTGCAGCAGGACAGTTTGATGCTGCCAAGGTGTGACTCCTTCCTGCATCGCGTCAGAAGGTGAAGTCTTGAAGGGCCTCAGGCATGGGCTGAGCCATGACCGCGGCTTCGTGCTCGGCGTACTTCTGGGCATCCCACAACTCGAAGTGGCTGCCCATGCCCAGCAGCATCACCTCCTTGGTGAGGCCGGCTGCGGCACGCAGTTCAGGCGAGATCAGGACGCGCGCGGCGCTGTCGATCTCGACGTCCATGGCATTGCCCAGAAAGATCCGCTTCCAGCCTGCTGCCGACATGGGCAGCGCGGCAACCTTGTCGCGGAAGGTTTCCCACGCGGGGCGCGGGAACACCATCAGGCAGCCATCAGGGTTCTTGGTGATGGTCAACTGGCCTGCGCAAAGAGCTTGCAAAGCGTCACGATGGCGCGAAGGGACGGCCATGCGCCCCTTTGCGTCCAGCGACAACGCTGATGCTCCTTGGAAGACGAGACTCACACAAAACCCCACGAATTTGCACTAAATCCCACTTTACCTGATCCGCACCCCCAAAACAAGGGAAAAGCGAAAAAAAGTTCAATGAAATCAAAGACTTAGATGCGATTCGAATGGAAAAATGCAGAAAAAAAGTCCTTATAAATCAAGGACCTGCAAAGGGGTGTGGAAGTGGAAAATGAGGAGTACCCCCCATTGGGGCTGGGATATTCCCGATCTGATTTACAAAGCGCAAGGGCCAGCCGACCGGGTGCGAACACCAGGCCGACCGGCCCTTGCGCCAGTCAGGAAGCGAATTGTGACAGGTGGATCAGGCTGGCAGTCAGCCCTTGCGCACCCGGCGGAGTCGGGCCGCCAGCAAACCACCACCCAGCAGCCACATGGCGAAGGTGGACGCCTCCGGCACCGCCGCAGTCGATACCCCGATGATCACGGGCCCCAGATCCCACCCGATGTAGGTGTAGCCTTTGACCTTGCCGTCAATCACATCCGCCAGGGACTGCCCCAGCAGATCGCCATTGAAGCTGAACTGGTCCGTGCGCACAAAGCCCAGGTCATAGTTGAACACCTGAACCGTATTGGCCCCCTCCAGAAAATACAGCCGCCCCTCTTCGTAGCCGATCAGGTTGCCAACCTTGCTTTGCAAGGAAGCGCCACTCCAGCCCGCCGGGCCCGTGGTGAAGCCTGTCTTCTTGGAATCGAACTCCAGCGTGCCCGTCGGGTAGTTGTAGTAACTCAAGGTGCCATCGGCATCCAACCACAGGGAGTTGTCATCGCCCATGGCCAGCAGATTGTTGTTGCCCAACAGATTCTGGCCAGCCTGAGGGCCGCCGGTCAACGTCAAGGGAAACACGGCACGATCCACATAGGTGATCGGCTTGTCGATATAGAAGTCCGCCCAGTAGTTCTTGTTACCCACCTTCGGATCGACAAAATTGATGTCCCAGTCCTCTGACATGTCCCGCGCACGGGTCAGATTGGTGGAGTTGCCAATCACATTCGGGGAGGTGATCAGGGCCGTCCACAGGTTGTTGCTGGTGGCCTGGTTGTTGCCGTCGCCAACGACCACCCCTGGGAACATGCTGTAGAGCTGCGCGTGAGGGCGCACGTCATAACCCTTGGCCGGATACCACTCTTCAGGATAGACCGTCACGCCACCAGTTGTCGTGTAGCGATCTTCTTCCTGCCAGCGAGATGCCTGCGTCCAGTTGTAGGTCGTGGCGTGCGCCTGCAAGGCACCCGACGTGGTCAGCGCGACCAGCGCCACCGCACGCCACATTCCAACTTTCTTCTTGATCATGAAATACTCCATTCCAACCATTCAAACTACCTGGCCAACAATATCAATCCACCGAACGGAAAATCAATCCGATCAAATGTCAAAACAAATTCAGTTAATTGAAACGCAAAGGCACCGCTGCCGCATTCAAAATCACCGACCAGGATTCACCGAACGCCATTTAAATCCTTCGACCAACTGGCGCAACACACCAACAAGCATTCAACGGATTTCGTTCAAAACACGTCAGCCGCTCAAGCTCATCAGGCACACCCAGATGGTACGGACGACGAAGGGCCTCGCCTTGACATACCCTGCCCAACCCAGGCAGCCAATATCAAACCGGTTTGAATCCGTTAATTAATGCCACACCCCTCCCCCAAGCGCGGGGCAGTAGTTACACCTAGCTCGGAACTACTAGAATGGCAACGCGAAATCTGTCGGCTTGTTTACACTTCATGCGCGGAATTCGGCAATATTTGCGAACCACAGTCGCACCTGAATTACCTATATCCGCCCAAGTTTGACATTGACTGCCAATAATCAAGAATGACCCACGCCACGATCTACGTTGCCGGCACCGCTGCCAGCCTGTTGCTCGACTACATGGATCAAGCCGGAACGACGCTGCCCGCATTCCGGCAACGCCTCGAAGAGCTGAAAGCGTCGCCGCGCATGCCCATCGCGACCTGGTGGGAGATCCTGGCCGAGTTGCAGCGCGCCCATCCGGTCGAGACACTGGGTCTTGCCATTGGCGCTCGGACACAGGCGCACCACATCGGCATGCTGGGCTATCTCGCCATCTACAGCGACACCCTGGTGCAAGCCCTCACCCGCTTCAGCCGTTTCCAGCGTCTGCTGCACAACATGGCACCCAGCAAGGTCTACGTGGAAGACGACGACCTGATCGTCTGGTGGGACCCCGCTGCGGGCACTTCCTCCCTGCTGTCGGACCAGGTGCTGGTTGCCGGCCTGATCACGCTGATCCGGCGGCATGGCGGTGAGCCCAACGTCACACCACACCTCGTCGAGTTCCCTCAACCACGGCCTGCGGACACATCGGCCTATGAGGCGTTCTTCAATTGCCCTGTGGTGTTCGGGCGCCAGGCCCTGACGGTGCGCCTGCCAGCCCAGCACATGAATCTGCCGGTCAGCACACGCGACCCTCACCTCATGAGCCTGCTGGAGCGACAGGCTGAGGCGATGCTGCAGGAACTGCCAGATCGCGACGCACTGCTCAAGCAACTGCGACACCACATCTCCATGTCGCTGCAGGACGGCACACCCGAGTTCGCAGACGTGGCCGCACGCATGGGCATGGCCGAACGCACGCTGTACCGCTACCTGCAAGAGCGCGGCTTGCGCTACAAGGTCATCCTCAACGAACTGCGCTTCCAGCTCGCCAGCGATTACATGCAGGACCCCAAGCTGTCGCTGCCCGAAATCGCGCTGCTGCTGGGTTACGCCGAGCAGAGTGCCTTCTCGCGCGCATTCAAGGAGTGGTCAGGCGAAACACCGGCCAGCTACCGGCGCGCCCGTGCAGGCAGCAAGCCCGTCAGTACAACTCGCGCGTGAACACCACTTTCCTGGACTCGGGCGCGTACACACCAAACGTGGCCCTTGCAGAGGGATCGCGATCGTAGGTGGTGAGCCCGGCACACGCATTGGCCGAGCCGTTCTGCGCACGCAGCCAGGTCTTGCCCGCGCCGGTTGAGCTGGGGTGGCTGGCCAGGCAGGATTGATCCGTCATGCTGGCACCGAGGTTGATGGCGAAGTCGACACTGCCTGTGCCATTGGCGCTGGGTGCGCTCAAGGTCAAGGTGCCGTTGCCACTCAGGATGGAGATGGCTGATGGCGTGGTGGTCCAGGATGAGGTGGTCGCCCCCTTGCTGTCCACATAGTTGCTGCGCACCACCGAGGCAGCCGGGATGGTCGTACAACTGTCATCGCCGTTGACAACCCAGGTGCGACCATTCCAGTACTGCGCTTGCACGGGAACGGTCAGGCTGCTCTTTTCAGAGCCGAAGGCGTTAGAGATCTTGATGCGTCCGCTGCGAACCGAGACCGCCTGCTCGGAACCAGCACTGGAGGACACGCCTGCACTGTCGGTTGCCCGAATAACGAGGGAAGCGGGCGTCGTGAGCTTGTTGGCAAAGGTGAAGGCCGGCAAGGAGGCAGAACCGGACGAGAAGGTGGCGACACCGCTGACGAAATCACTGGCCAACACGGAAGAAGGCGACAAGGCACCGGCCGGCCCCACCGCAGACAGGGTCACCGCCTTGGCATAGTTGGGTGTCGTGTTGCCCGTTCCGTCATAGTTGACGGTGACGCCCCCAGTTGCATTGGCCGCCGTCACCGTAAGCGCATCCAGCGGCTGACCGCTATAGAGAAAGCTGCCGCAAGCCAGGCCACGCGTGACATCAAAGTGATGCGGCACGAACGGGCCCACCGCACCTGCGCCGCCCGAGCTGCCAGACACGGTCAACCCTGATCCGAGATAGCTGCCACTTACCAGCGACGCCGAGAGATCCCCCACACCCACCTCCGACCATGCCAGGTCATTGACCGTGATGACACCCAGATTGAAGCTTGACGACGAGATGTAGGGCGAGCTACCGGATGTGCCGCTGCCGGTCAGCACGCCCGCCGATGAGTTCGGACCTGTAGGGCGATACTTGTTCCATCCCAGGCGCACATAGTCCGTGGTGGCGGCCGTTTCCTTGCCGAAGTTGGGCGCGGCGGCCCCAGCACTGTTGCGTGCCGTGATCGTCGCGGCAAAGGCATTGCCCGCCACAAGGGGTGAGGCCGTGACACCACTGATACCAAAGGAGGCGGGCGACGCAATGAAGGAGCCTGTGCCCGACATGCTCAAACCCGCATCCGCCCCTGCGCCGCTATAGCTGGCCGTCAAGGACACCTGCCCGACGTCCGCGTACAGCAGACTGGTCGTGGCCATGCCTGTGGCATCAAAGCTCAGGCTGAGGTTGGCGCCAGCACCATCGCAAGCAGACGCGGCACTGCCACCCGCATTCAAAGCCGCGCCAGCCATCCGCACAGGCAAGGTGCCGCTGGTTGGATTGCTGTAGGCACACTTGACATTGATGGTCTTGCTGACACTGGCGAACGCTGGCACGCACGACGTCGCGCTGGTACCTTGCTTGACAGCCGTCACCGTCATCGCGGCCGAGGTTTCCGAGACGTGATGAGGCACCGACAACAGCAGCCCTGCGGTGTTCACGCTGTAGTTGCACGAGCCCCCACTGGACGCCGCCGCGCCCAGGCCGCAATACAGGGAAGGAGCGCCTGACGGCGTCATCGTCAAGCCGCTCACCCCCACCGTCACATAACCGGAGGCTGGCACCACCGTCACCTGCGCGCTGACCGTCGTGCTGCTGGCGCCCCCGCTGATGCTGAACGCATTGGTCGATGACGGTTTGACCGTGGCCCCTGCGCCAGACAAGATCAGGTTCCCTGACACCGAGCCCGTGAACGCGCCCGAGCACGCGGCATCTGCACACGCCACGATGGTGAAGGTGGTGGGCGTGCAGGTCATGCCGGCACTGCTGCTGGTGGTCACCGCCAGATGATGCAGGGGCGCGACGACCGACATGTTGCAGGACGAGACACTGGTCGCCGTCACGCCAAATCCGCAATAGAGAGAGGGCGAGCCAGCTGGCACGACGGACATGCCGGACAAGGACGCGGTCACGTAGCCCGCCACCGGCGCTGTCGAAACGGTCTGTGAGGTGCTGACCGAGGAACTGCCCGAGGCGATGCTGAACGCCACGTTGGTGCCATCCGACATCATCAGGTAGCCACTGACACCACGCGTGTACAGCGCACTGCAATCCGAAGTGGCGCACGCCTTGAGTGTGAAACTGATGGCCCCGCCTGCCAAAGCCGAACCAGATGCAGACGTGACCTCGACATGGTCCAGCGGGCGCAGGGCGGTCACGCCAATGACGATGGGGCCGGCATCCCAACCGATGTAGGTGTAGCCCGGGATCTTGTTGTCAACCAGGTCGCCCAGCGAGTAGCCAGAAAGCTCGTGACCCAGGACGACCGTATCCGTGCGCGACCAGGTCATGTTCCGGTTGTAGACATGCAGGGTGTTGGCCCCCACCAGGAAGTACAGATTGAACTCTTCGTAGCCAATGAGGTATTGCAGCTTGCTGGCCACGGTCTGCCCTGCGAAGGCCCCGCCCGAGAAGGTGGTGGCCGTCGGGTTGTACTCCAGCAGTCCGCCGACGCCATACCAGTAGTAACTCAAGGAGCCATCGTCGTCCAACATGACAAAGCGCTTGTCACCAAATGCCAGCAGTTGGCTGTTGCCCAACACGGACTCGCCACTGTGCGGCCCGCCAGACAAAGAGATGGGATAGACCAGGCGCAAGACCGATGGATCGCCCCACAACCAGGATGCGCCGAAGTACTGATTGGCGTACCAGTTGAAATAAAAGTTGTAGCTGGCGTTGTTGGGATCGACGTAATCGATGATCCAGTCCTCCGACAGGTCCTTGGCACGAACCAATGTGCTGGAACTGCTGAGGATGTAATTGGACTCGATCAGCGCCTTCCACAGGTTGTCGCAGGTCTGCTTGATGTTGCCCGCCACGACCGCGCCTGGAAAGATGATGCTCGTCTGCTGCGGCGGACAGACGTCGTACTGATTGAAATTGCCGAACTCTTCGGGGTAAACGACCGCCCCTGCGGACGAATAGCGCCCCCATTCGTTCCACCGTGCAGCAAAGGTGTAGTTGCCAGCGTAGTGGTAAGCATGAGCCACCCCACTAAACAACAAGATGAGCACGCAGATCAACCGCCCCAACCGCAACAGCACATGGCCCCCAAGTCATGCTGTCATACCCAAAGCGGGCATGGTTATCCAACATGAGGAACATGTTCGTTGCCTGCAGCAATCCTGTCTTGCCCGCCTTGCCCACAATTTGACAAAACCTGCCGCCATCACCAATTTGACATGCCGAAAAGCCCATGAAGAACGCACGCACGCCCAACCCCTGAACGCGGGAGTCGTACCCGAATTCCGTGACATGGATCAACGAAAGTCATTGCGAATCGTTCGCATTTAGACTTAGAATGGGCTCATGGAATCGCCACGCCACCCTCATCACAGCACGTCGCCGGCCACCACGCTGGACAAGCTGCCCGTGCGGGCGGTGGCGACGATCAAGGGCATCAAAGCCGGCCATCACGATGGCGGGGCACTCAAGCGGCGCCTGATGGAGTTGGGCTTCGTGCCTGGCGAGCGCGTCCAGGTACTGCGTCGCATCTTTTTTGGCCGCGGGCCGCTGGCGGTGCGGGTGGGCACCAGCACCTTCGCCATGCGCAAGCTGGAATCCTCCTTGATTGAAGTCGTGCTGGCCTGATCGCCCGCATCCATTTCACGAGCCCCCCACACACCCCACGACCAGCAGGAGTTGACCTCATGGCGGCAGCGACACCCGAAGTGTCATCCACTCCGCTGATCGCGCTGGTCGGCAACCCCAACTGCGGCAAAACCGCCCTGTTCAACCGCCTGACAGGCGCCAAACAGAAGGTTGGCAATTACGCCGGCGTCACGGTGGAGCGCAAGGAAGGCCAGTTTGTCTCGCCAGCCGGCCAGAGCTGGCGCCTGCTGGACTTGCCTGGCGCCTACAGCCTGCTGGCAGCCACCCCGGATGAAGCCATCACCCGCGATGTGATCGCCGGTGTGCGCGCCGGTGAATCTGCGCCCGTCGGCCTGGTCTGCGTGGTGGACGCCACCAACCTGCGCCTGAACCTGCGCATGGTGCTGGAGTTGCAGACCCTGGGTGTGCCCATGGTGCTGGCCATCAACATGATGGACCTGGCCACCAAGCGCGGCATCCACATTGATACCGCGAAGCTGCAGCAGGAGTTGGGCATCCCCGTGATCGAGGCCGTGGCCGTGCGCACGGGTGGCGAGCGCGCCCTGCTTGATCAGTTGGACAAGCTGGACTGGGGCAAGCTGCCCAAGCCCTCTGCACCGCGCCCGATGGAGCGCATCGCCCAGGCTTCTGTCGAAGAAACCCACAAGCGCGTCGGCCAGTTGCTGGCCTCTTGCGTGACCATGCCTGAAAACGGCTCCCGGCTGACCGCCGTGCTGGACCGCTATGTGCTGCATCCGGTCATGGGCCCGCTGATCCTGACCGGCTTGATGTTCCTGGTGTTCCAGGCCGTATTCACCTGGGCCGCCGCGCCCATGGAATGGATCGATGGCGCCATGGGCCAGATCGGTGATCTGGTGAAGGCGCATATGCCAGACGGCATGCTGCGCAGCCTGCTGGTGGATGGCGTGATTGGCGGTGCGGGTAGCGTGCTGGTCTTCCTGCCTCAGATCTTGATCCTGTTCGGCTTCATCCTGGCACTGGAAGACTCGGGGTACCTGCCGCGCGCGGCCTTCCTGCTGGACCGCATCATGGGCAGCGTGGGTCTGTCCGGCCGCGCCTTCATCCCGCTGCTGTCGAGTTTTGCCTGTGCCATCCCCGGCATCATGGCCACCCGCACCATCGCCGATCCGCGTGACCGCATCGTCACCATCCTGATCGCTCCCCTGATGACCTGCTCGGCGCGCCTGCCGGTCTATGCGCTGCTGATCGCGGCCTTCATCCCCGAGCGCACGGTGGGCGGCATCTTCAATCTGCAAGGGCTGGTGCTGTTTGCGCTGTACATGGCCGGCATCCTCTCAGCGATGCTGGTGGCACTGGTGCTCAAGAAGTTCATGAAACAGGGCGGCGCTCAGCCCCTGCTGATGGAATTGCCGGATTACCACGTACCGCTTCTGCGCAACCTGGCCCTGGGGCTGTGGGAGCGCGCCAGCATCTTCATCAAGAGCGTGGGCACCATCATCTTGTCGCTGATGATCGTGCTGTGGTTCCTGTCGAACTTCCCCTCGCCACCTGATGGCGCCACAGGCCCGGCCATTCAATACAGCCTGGCCGGTATGGCCGGGCGTGCACTGGAGGTGGTCTTCGCTCCCATTGGTTTTACCTGGCAGATCTGCATCGCGCTGGTGCCCGGCATGGCAGCGCGTGAAGTGGCTGTGGCTGCGCTGGGCACGGTCTATTCGATGTCCCAGACGGGTGATGAGTTGAGCAGCGCGCTGCAAGGCCTCATCGGGCATGCATGGTCCTTGCCGACAGCCCTGTCGCTGATGACCTGGTATGTGTACGCACCACAATGCCTGTCCACGCTGATCGTCACACGGCGAGAAACCAATGGCTGGCGTGTGCCGATGATCATGCTGGGCTATATGTTTGCCCTGGCGTATGCTGCTTCGTACGCGGTTTATCACCTGACCATCAACTGGGGACTCTGATCATGCGTGCGGATTGGCAAAGCCTCACCACCCTGGGCATCGGCCTGATGGCGGTAGCCTTTCTGATGCGGCGCTGGTGGCCAGGGTTCAAAAGCCTGTTTGGCAGCCCCACTGTTGCGGCGTCACCCAACTTGACCGCGTGCGGCACCACCCTCACGTCGTCGACGTCGTGTGGCAGCGGGTGCGGCAACTGCGGCCACAGCGCCGCCCCGAGCAAGGATCACCGCATCCACATCGTGGCGCGAGATCAGGCCTGAGTCGCCCCACGCGGCCTCCCTGAGCGCCGTCCTGGGGTTTTTGTCCCCCATGGTCGAGGGATGGGGCCCCCCTGTGCCGGGGATGGCCCCACCGCCCCCTGCTTCCTACACTCGAACCATTCAGAAATATTTCAGGCACTCCCTGTCATTGGTCAACCCATGCGCCCGCTGTTCGCCATCGCGCCTCTTGCCTTGCTGCTGGCACTCATCGGCCCCACGCCGAACGAAGCCAATCAGGCTCTTGCTGCATTCAGAGACCGCTTCCTGACGCCCCAGACGCCACAGCACGTGGATTCCGGCCATGAACTGGCCACGGCCAAGCCCAGTCTGTCTGGCAACGTCAGCACCTTCAGTGCCACGCACAAGAACGGCATGATCGAGGCCAGCTTCCATCACTGATCGCTGATTGCCCTTATTTCCTGACAGACATTCCGCCACCCCCTCGCTTGCGCTTACACTCTGCGCTGCTCCGGGGTGTGCCTCACGTGAATCGTGCTGGCGCTGAGATGGAATACCGAACCCGCTGAACTTGATCCGGCTCATACCGGCGAAAGAAGAGCTGTACCTGATGCGAGTGGTCCGCCCTCGCCCCTGCTGTCCACCATACGTGGATGGGTCTGGGGCCTGATCACACCTCGCAGCGCCTGACGCCCGTCAGGTTCCAGGCACCCCTCGGAGCATGTGTTGCCACTGCCATCCGATGGAGCTGCCGATGAACGCCCCCGATCCTGCCGTCGCCACCGCTGCCCTGCAAGCGCTCGATGAACTCACGCGTCTGACCCGCGAACCCCTGCCTGCTTCCCGCAAGGTGTATGTGCAAGGCAGTCACGAAGGCGTGCGTGTGCCCATGCGCGAGGTCAGCCTGACCGATGGCGAATCCGTCACGCTGTACGACTGCTCGGGCCCGTATACCGATCCGAACGTCAGCATCGATGTGACGCGTGGATTGCCGCCTGTGCGCGAGGCCGCCGTGGTCGCCCGTGGTGACACCGAAGCTTACGAAGGCCGATCCATTCAGGCTGTGGACGATGGCTTGAAGCCCGATGAGCGCCACGACGAGCGCATGGCCGCTCTGCGCGCGGCCGCCTCCGGTCTGCAACGCACGCCGCGCCGCGCCAAGGCCGGCCACAACGTGACGCAGATGCACTACGCGCGCAAAGGCATCATCACGCCCGAAATGGAGTTCGTGGCCCTGCGCGAAAACCAGCGTCGCCTGGACCTGGCCGAAGACTGGCGCAGCAAGTACGGCGTCGATGCGGAGCGCGAAGCGCGCCTGCGAGGCAACCCGATGGGCGCGGCCATCCCGCGCGAGATCACGCCCGAGTTCGTGCGCGAAGAAGTGGCCCGTGGCCGCGCCATCATCCCAGCCAACATCAACCACACCGAGCTGGAGCCGATGGCCATTGGCCGCAACTTCCTGGTCAAGATCAACGCCAACATCGGCAACTCGGCGGTCACATCGAGCATCGAAGAAGAAGTGGAAAAGCTCGTGTGGGCGATCCGCTGGGGTGCCGACAACGTGATGGACCTGTCCACCGGCAAGCACATCCACACCACGCGCGACTGGATCGTGCGCAACAGCCCCGTGCCCATCGGCACCGTGCCCATCTACCAGGCGCTCGAAAAGGTGGGCGGGGTGGCCGAAGACCTCACCTGGGCCATCTACCGCGACACCCTGATCGAGCAAGCCGAGCAAGGCGTGGACTACTTCACCATCCACGCGGGTGTACGCCTGCCCTTCATTCACCTCACGGCCAACCGTCGCACCGGCATCGTCTCGCGTGGTGGCTCGATCCTGGCCAAATGGTGCATCGCGCATCACAAGGAGAACTTCCTGTTCACGCACTTCGAAGAGATCTGCGAGATCATGAAGGCGTACGACGTGAGCTTCTCGCTGGGTGATGGCCTTCGCCCGGGCTCGCTCAGCGATGCAAACGACGAAGCCCAGTTTGCCGAATTGAAGACGCTGGGCGAGCTCACGCAGATTGCGTGGAAGCACGACGTGCAGACCATGATCGAAGGCCCTGGCCACGTGCCCATGCACATGATCCAGGCCAATATGGACGAGCAACTCAAGCACTGCCATGAAGCGCCCTTCTACACCCTGGGCCCACTGACCATCGACATCGCCCCCGGCTACGATCACATCGCCAGCGCCATCGGTGCAGCCATGATCGGCTGGATGGGCACGGCCATGCTGTGCTACGTGACGCCCAAGGAGCACCTGGGCCTGCCCAACCGCGACGACGTCAAGCAAGGTCTGATCGCCTACAAGATCGCGGCGCACGCCGCCGACATCGCCAAGGGCCACCCCGGTGCCCGCGCCCGTGACGATGCACTCTCGCAAGCCCGCTTCGACTTCCGCTGGCAGGACCAGTTCAACCTGGGCCTGGACCCGGAGACCGCGCGCGACTTCCACGACGAGACGCTTCCGAAGGACGCCTCCAAGGTGGCGCACTTCTGCTCGATGTGCGGCCCCAAGTTCTGTTCGATGAAGATCACGCAGGAGGTGCGGGAGTTTGCGGCGCAAGGCATGGCCGCCAAGTCCGACGAGTTCAAGACCGTAGGTGGCGAGCTCTACATCCCCATCAAGGCCGACAAGCCTGCGGCCTGATCATGTGCAGCGCACACCATGCGGGAGACCGCAAGCTGAAGATCGGCATAGCAGGGGCGGGCCTGCTGGGCCGGCTGGTGGCCTGGACCCTGGCCCACCAAGGCCACCAGGTCAGTGTGTTCGACCCCGCCCCGGGCCCGCAACCAGCCTATGACGGGCACGGCGCAGCCGGCTTCACCGCGGCCGGCATGCTCAGCCCGCTGGCTGAACTGGAGTCGGCCGAGCCTGACGTGGCCGAGCGCGGCTGGCACTCGATCACACGCTGGGAACAGATCACTGGTGCGCTCGCACGGCGTACCTACAAGCCGCCTTATTTCGCTCAACGCGGCAGCCTCATGGTGGCGCACGGCACCGATTTGGGCGCGGCGCGGCGCGTATTGAGCCGGCTGGACGACGGGCTGCAAAACCCGACGCGGCGCACCACGGCCACGCACCGCCAACCGGAAGCCTTGAGCGCCGGGCAGTTGCGACAGGTCGAGCCCTGCCTGCATGGCAGCGCCGGGCCCCTGCATGCCTGGATGCTGCATGGCGAAGGCCACATCGACACGGTGCGCACGCTGCAATGCCTGTTTGAGGATGCCCCTCATGTGCAGTGGCACTGGGCGCAACCGGTCAAGCACGTCAGCCCGCACCGGCTGGACGTGGCTGGCTGCCACAACCATCAGGCCGATCACTTCGACTGGGTCTTCGATCTGCGCGGCACGGGTGCCAAACCCGATGCCCCCGTGCGTGGCGTGCGAGGTGAGGTCGTGTGGCTGCACGCGCCGGGCGTCGATCTGCAACGCCCCGTGCGGCTGCTGCACCCACGCCATCGCGTCTACATCGTGCCCCGGCCAGGCGACATGGTGCTGATCGGCGCCAGCGAAATCGAAAGCGAGGACCGCTCGCCCATGTCGCTGCGATCGGCCGTCGAGCTGATGGCCGCCGCGCACAGCGTGATCCCAGCGCTGGCAGAGGCGCGCATCCTGCGCATGGACGTGAACCTGCGGCCCGCCCTGCCCGACCATCGCCCCGAGATCCACATCGAACCCGGCATGGTGCGCATCAACGGCCTGTACCGCCACGGCTGGTTGCTGGGCCCGTCTCTGGTCGATGAGGCCTTGGCGTGCATCGGCCTTGCCAGCACGACGGCCTGCGATGACCCAGCCATGGCCATCTGATTGCCCCCATGAACATCGCTGCAACTCCAGCACATCTCATCACCGTGCACACGGACCAAGGCCCGCTGAGCCTGCCACCAGGCAGCACCCTGAGCGACGCCCTGGCGCACTTGCTGCCGCTGTTGAACAAACCAGCCGAACAGGTGGCCACGGCCGTCAACGGCGAGTTCGTGGCACGTGGTGCGCGCACCGCGCACCTGCTGCAAGACGGCGACGCCGTGCTGTGCTTTTCCCCCATCACCGGCGGATAGATGCCCCAAGCTCACAAGGAGACCTGACATGACAGACACCTGGCAGATTGGTGACACCCCCCTGCGCAGCCGCTTCCTGCTGGGCACGGCAGGCTACCCTTCGCCACAGGTGCTGCGCGAAGCCATCGACGCCTCCGGCTCGCAAGTGCTCACGCTGGGCCTCAAGCGCACGCTGGCCGTGCCGGGCAGTGGCGACAACGGCTTCGTGCAGATCATCCGGGACACGGCCAGAGAACGTGGCGCCCATCTGCTGCCCAATACTGCCGGCTGCCGCAGCGCACGCGAGGCGATCAACTTGGCCTACATGGCACGCGAGCTGCTGGGCACGCACTGGATCAAGCTGGAAGTCGTGGGCGATGAACAGACGCTGCAGCCCGACCCGTTCGAGCTGGTAGAGGCCTCACGTCAGTTGATCAGCGATGGCTTCGAGGTGCTGCCCTATTGCACCGATGACCTGGTCAGCGCACAGCGCCTGGTGGACGCTGGTTGCCGCATCCTCATGCCATGGGCTGCGCCGATTGGATCTGGTCTTGGCCTGCTCAACCCCTGGGCGCTGCGCACCTTGCGCGCCCGCCTGCCACACATCACCTTGATCGTCGATGCTGGCCTGGGTGCCCCCTCACACGCCGCGGCCGCGATGGAGCTGGGCATGGATGCCGTGCTGTTGAATTCGGCGGTATCGCAATCTGGCAACCCGGTGGCCATGGCAGGCGCCTTTGCCCATGCGGTGCAAGGTGGCCGCGCTGGATTCCAGGCCGGCCTGATGGCCACGAGTGACGTCGCCGTGGCCACCACGCCGGTGGGCGGTCAACCCTTCGTGCTGATTTAGCCCCCCTACGCGCTTCGACCACGGATGTTTTTGACGATGACTGATACTTCGCCTCTCCCTGTCATTTGGAGCATCGCCGGCCATGACAGCGGTGGTGGTGCCGGCCTGAGTGCCGACCAGCGCGCTGCCGACGCCATGGGCGTGCATCTGTGCCCCGTGGTGGCCAGTGTCACGGCCCAGAACTCGACGGGTGTTCAGGCGGTCTATCCGCTGTCACCCTCCCAACTCGACGCCCAACTCAAGGCCCTGGCACAAGACATGCCGCCAGCAGCCATCAAGACCGGCCTGCTGGGTGATGCCGTGCTGATCGAAGTGGTCGCCGGCTGGGTCAGGCAACTGCGCGAACGTACACCTGATCTGCCCCTGGTCGTCGACCCGGTGCTGGGCGCATCGGCCGGTGGCGCCGCTTTCTGCAATGACGAGATTCTGTGGGCGTACCGGCGCCATCTGCTGCCACTGGCCACACTGATCACCCCCAACCGGGCTGAGGCCTGCCGCCTGCTGGGGCGGCCTGGCCGCCACGATGGCCCCCAGCACGATCAGCCTGATCTGGCACTGCGTCTGCGCGAGCTTGGCGCGCGCAACGTGGTCATCACGGGCGGCGATGCCCCCTCACCTGACTGGGCCCTGGACTGGATGGATGCAGCGCCCCATGCGCACGGCTGGCTGTGCAACCGCCGCGTGGCAACACGTCATCACCATGGCAGTGGCTGCACGTTCGCGGCGGCGGCAACCAGCGCGCTGGCACTGGGGCATGTGTGCGCGGACGCCATCGTGCTGGCCAAGATGGTCACCACACAGGCGCTGCAACGGGCACATGTGGCCGGAGAAGGCCCTGGCCCTGTGATGGCGTCGTCCGGACAGGCTCTGGGCCCCTTGCCCTGGCTGGGCATAGGTCGCGCATTGCCATGGCAACTCACGCATGGCGATGGCACGGACACCCCCTTGTTCAAACCGTTCGAGCCCCCCGCAGACGGCCTTTACGGCATCCTGCCCGACAGCGAGCGCCTGAGCGCTGCGGCGGACGCAGGCCTGCAATGCCTGCAATTGCGTCACAAGACCCTTGAAGGCGCGGCGGCACACATGAGCGCCAGCGCACACGCCTGCGCCCAACACGGTGCCCTGTTATTCATCAATGACCACTGGCAGCAGGCTTTGAGCATGCCAGTTCAGCCCGGGCTGCGGCTCGGCATCCACCTCGGGCAGGAAGACCTGCTGGCACTCGACGAATCGGGGTGCCAGCCCTTGCTGAATGCACGCGAGCGCGTCGTGCTGGGCCTGAGCTCCCACAGCCCCTGGGAGTTGGCGCGTGCGGCAGGCTGCGGCGCCAGCCTGATTGCCTGCGGCCCGGTGCTGCCCACGAGCACCAAGGACATGCCCTGGGTGCCCCAGGGCGCGGACAACCTGCAATGGTGGGTCGCGCACAGCCCGGCCCCGGTCGTCGCCATTGGCGGCTTGCTGACACCGCAAGACGTCGCCCGATTTGCGGCGAGTGGTGCCGCTGCCTTGTGCTTGGTGCGCGGCCTGGGCGACAGTGCTGAGGCCATGCGCGCGACCCTGCCCGTTTTGCGCCAGGCGGCAAGCAAAGGGCGGATTCGCGTTTCCCCGCCATCAGATCGACTCCAGCTACCGCACCCTGTGCTGTAGTTGCGCAACGAGATGCACGCTTAAGGTCCGCTTGCTTTTCATCGCCTGGCCTTTCTGATAGCTTTGGCGCACCCCCATGGTGCAAACATGGAGATTGCACCCAGTAGCGAAGAAACACCACAAATGACGCCAGCATCGGTCCGTCGCCCACCTGCATGGCGCCTGTACTTGTATGTACTGGCGCCGTCCGTGGTGGTCGTGACCCTGGCTGGCGCGTTGGCCATCACGAGCGTCACGCTGCTGGGGGCTGTTCGCGCCTATGTGGGCGGCGAGAGCCTGTGGTCCAAGGCGCGCAACGAGGCTGTGCAGCACCTGCGCGACTACGCCGCCAGCCATGACCCGATCGACTACGCCCTGTTCGAACAGGCGCTGCGGGTCCCGCTGGGCGATCGACGTGCCCGCGAAGGCATGAGCAGCCACTCGCTGGACACGGCAGCCATCCAGCAGGCGTTTCGGGAGGGCGGCAACCACCCGGATGACATCGACGGCATGATCACCCTGTTTCGCCATTTCGGCAGCCGCGATCTGTTCAAGGACTCGCTGGCGGCCTGGGAAGAAGGAGATCGCCTGATCGCGCAACTGCAGGCCAAAGGGCAGGCTTTGCGCATGGCCGTGATGCGGGGCTCGGCTCCCGCAGACATGCGCGCCATCCTGCAAGATATCCGTGAGATCAACACGGCCCTGTTCCAATCCGAGATCCGATTCAGCGCCAACTTGGCCCGTGCCTCCCGCGTCACGGAGAACCTGTTGACAGGATCCACGCTGCTGGCCATGGCCGCACTGTCCCTCGCGGGGTACGTGATCATGCGGCGCGGCCTGATGCGCCAACATCGCTATCAGCAAACGCTCTCTCGGGCCAACCGCAAGCTGGAACTGGCCGTGCTGGGCGCCAGAATGGGCTTGTTCGAACTGAGCGCAGATGGCGGCATCGTGACGCTGGATGCCCACGCAGCCGCGTTGTACGGCCTGGCGGAACGCGCCATCACGCTGCCGGGGCGGGAGCTCATGGCGCGTGTGGTGCCACAGGACCGAAGCCTGGCTGAACAGGCCGTGAAAGCGGCCCTGGCTGGCGAGGATCTGTTTCGCCTGACCCTGCGTGTCATGGTGCCAGGCCAGTTGCAGCCTCGCTACCTGGAAACCATCGGCAGCCTGCCTGATCAGGACGCAGATCCCGCCTTGCGACTCATCGGCGTCGTGCGGGATGTGACCCAGGAGCAGCACCAGCAGCAGCTGTCCGTCGAGCGCGATGCCGCGGAAAAAGTCGCGCATTCGCAGCGCCAGTTCCTGTCACGGCTCAGCCATGAGTTGCGCACCCCGCTCAACGCCATCCTGGGCTTTGCCCAACTGTTGTCCATGGACCGACAACATGCCCTGCCCCCTACCCAGCAAAAGCAGGTCGAATGGATTCTGGATTCTGGACAGCAGTTGCTCAAGCTGGTCGAAGACGTGCTGGATCTCAGCAAGGTGGAAGCTGGCGAGATCGGCATCAACCCGAGTCCGACAGAACTGTCAGGCGTCGTGCATGCCAGCCTGGTCCTGGTAGAAGCGGCCTTGCAGCGTTACGAGGTCACCGTCGTCAACCGCATTGCAGCGCAACGCTTTCATGTCATGGTGGACAGTTGCCGCCTTCAGCAGGTGCTGGTCAACTTGCTGAGCAATGGCTGCAAATACAACCGGCCTGGCGGCCACATCACCCTGGATGCCGTTGAGGAAGCCGATCAGATCTGCCTCGTGATCGCAGACAACGGCGTGGGCCTTGCACCGGAAGACGCCGCAGAGCTCTTTCACCCCTTCAGGCGCGTCCAGGCCATGTCCGCCAAAGTGGAGGGCTCCGGGCTAGGCCTGTACATCGTCAAGCAACTGGTGGAGCGCATGGGCGGCAGCGTGACGGTCTCCAGTGAACTGAATGTGGGCTCGCGCTTCACTGTGCGCCTGCCCAAGGCGCCTTCGCCGTCAATGACTGCTTGAGGCGAATTCGCCGTTGTCCAGCCACTCGCGCAGGCTGCGCACCATGTCCCGGTCGTTGTGCAGCCAGGCGTTGTGGCGGTAGTCGTTGTAGTAGACCTCTTCGGCCGTCTGCTCGCCCATGGCCACGTAAACGAAGCGCAGCACCATCTGGTGAGGCTGCGGCTCTTCGATGCTGATCGTCAGACGGATGGGCGCGGTCTCGCCATGCGGCTCGGGCGTGAACTGCATGCTCTGCTGAAGCACCGTGTGAACTTCATCCTTGAACGCGTGCTGACCGAACTTCAGCGTGCGGCTGAAAACGCCCGGCGTCGTTTCCTGCCAGTCACACGATTCCGGGCCATTGGGAAAGCGCTGCGGCGTCTGGACGCGCGCCATCAGGCCACGCCACAACTGCTCGCGCGTGAAAACGGACACCACCGTCTGCACGGCGACCTTGGGTGAATTGATCTCGATGAGGTGTTCAAAACGCATGGCGCGAGCTTACATTGACGCAAAAGAACTTTACGTCATCAGGCTGATTTCAACGTCACCCATGTCATGCGCACGGCAGACTACACTCGCATCTGCTTGCTCCGTCAACTCATGCCGCGCCCGGGCGCGGTCGTCAGTCCATGTCTTCTCAGTGCTCGACCCCCTCTTCGACTGAATCCAAGCCGATCCAGATCGTCCCCAAGAAGGCCATCCTCAACAGCCACGGCTGTGGCGGCGACTGCACCGATCCGGACGGGCTGGACGCGCGTTGGCCTCGCGCCAAGGTGCTGGAACTGCTGAACCTGCCCTTCAACGATCTACTGTGGCAGGCCCAGCAGGTGCACCGCGCCCACTGGGATGCCAACGAAATCGAGCACGCCACGCTGCTGTCGGTCAAGACCGGCGGCTGCCCTGAAGACTGCGGCTATTGCCCGCAATCGGCCTCGCATGACACCGGCGTGGAAGCCAGCAAGCTGATGTCGCCCGACGAGGTGCGTGAAGCCGTGGTCGCCGCGCGCGATGCCGGCGCCAGCCGCTTCTGCATGGGTGCGGCCTGGCGCGCCCCGAAAGACCGCGACATCGAAAAAGTGGCCGAGCTGATCGGCGTGATCAAGGACGAAGGCCTGGAGGCCTGCTGCACCCTGGGCATGCTGACCGACACGCAAGCCAAGTCCCTCAAGGATGCGGGCCTGGATTACTACAACCACAACCTCGACACCGCACCCGAGCTGTACGGCGACATCATCTCCACCCGTGATCTGCAGGATCGCCTGGACACCCTGGGCCACGTGCGCAGCGCCAATATCAAGGTTTGCAGCGGGGGCATTGTGGGCATGGGCGAAACCCGCGAGGGCCGCGCCGGCCTGATCGCCCAGCTTGCCAACCTGCCCACCTACCCCGAATCCGTGCCCATCAACGATCTGGTGCGCGTGCCCGGCACGCCTCTGGCCGACACGCCGCCGCTGGATCCGCTGGAGTTCGTGCGCACCATCGCCGTGGCCCGCATCACCATGCCCAAGGCCCGTGTGCGTCTCTCGGCGGGCCGCCAGGCCATGAGCGAAGCCGTGCAAGCCCTGTGCTTCCTGGCTGGGGCGAACTCCATCTTCTACGGCGACAAGCTGCTGACCACCGGCAACCCGGCGTTCGACAATGACCAGGCCTTGCTCAAGAAGCTGGGCTTGCGCAGTGGCAAGGCCGTGACAGCCCGGGTTGACGCGAGCAACTGACATCGGGTTGAACCCTAGCGCAGCGTATCGGGCACAGGACGCCATAATCCCGTGATCCCCTTTCCACAGGGGAGGAGCACATGGATGCAGGTCACGCGACGAACGCTGTTCAGCCTTCGGGCCACTGTGGGCTACGCCGTGTTTGCCGGCGCCTGGATCCTGCTGTCGGACCGGGTGCTGGAGCTCTTTGCCGACCCACATGCCCTGGCCAGCTTTTCCACGCTCAAAGGGCTGGTCTTCATCGCCGTGACGGCCGCCATGCTGTGGGTCACGCTGCAGAATGCGCCCTCCGAGGTCGACGTCCACCTGACTGATGCCCCCCCCAGCCAATGGACGTTGACGGGCATGCTGTGGGGCGTCATCCCCCCTGTGCTCGCAGCCGCCATCCAGTGGGCCTTCTGGGAGCAGATTGATCCCTACGCATGGCTGCTGGGCTACCCCGCCGTCTTCATGGCAGCCTGGCTGGGCGGGTGGTTCTCAGGTTTCCTGGCCACCATGCTGTCTGCCGCGCTGAGTTGGTACATCTTTGTGCCACCTTACCTGTCCTGGCAATTGGCCAAGCCATCCTGGATCGTGGCCATCGGCGTGTTCTTTGCCATGGGCATGCTCATGAGCATGATGGTCGAGTGGCTGCGCAGGTTGGAGCACCGCTCCAGCAACCGCAAGTTCGAAGCCCTCGTCGAGCAAACCCTGGCGGGCATCTACATCATTGAGGGCAATCGATTTCGTTACGTGAACCCGGCTTTCGCCAGGATGCTGGGCTATGACGATCCTGATGACATCGTCCACCGTCTGCCCGTGAGCGCCCTGGTCTCGCCCCGGGACAGGGAACGCGTCAATCAGCATCTGCAGGCCCGCTTTGACGACCCCAGGCAGGAGGTTCAATATGGCTTCACAGGTCTGAAGCGAGATGGCTCGCCCATCGAGCTCGAAGTGCATGGGCGGGACCTGAAGACTTCCTCCGGGCATGCCGTGATCGGGCTGGCACTGGATGTGACCGAGCGGCGACGCACCGAAGCCGCCTTACGCCAGAGCGAGCAACTGCTGCGATCCGTGATCGAGGGCACCACGGATGCCGTCTTCGTCAAAGACAAGTCTGGCCGCTATCTGATGGTCAACCAGGCCGCCAGCGACATGGCCGGCATCCCGATCGAACAGATCATCGGCAAGGACGACCGCGAGTTGTTCGATGATGACTCGGCAAGGAAGATACGCGAGGTCGACCTGGCCATCATGCAGTCAGGAACGACGCAAACAGCGCAAGAGCACCTGACCTTCCGCAACGGCCAACACCACACCTTTCTGGTGACCAAGGGGCCCATCAAAGATGACACGGGACAGTTGACCGGCATGTTCGGCCTATCCCGAGACGTATCGGACATGATGGCCGCCCAGGCCGCCCTGCGCGACAAGCAAGCCCTGCTTGACCGCATGAGCCTGCTGGCCAAGGTCGGTGGCTGGAGCCTGGATGTAGCGACCATGATCGGCACCCGCACGGACGGCGCCGCCCGCATCCTGGACCTGGATCCCGCGCACCCTGAGTCACTGCGCTTCAAAGATGGGCAACGCTACTTCCAAGGTGCGCATCTGGACAAGATCATGCAGACCCTCCATCGCGCGGTCACGGAAGGTGAGTCGTACGCGCTGGAGTTGGAACTGATCAGCGCCAAGGGTGTGACCAAGTGGATCCGCACACAGGGCGAACCCATCATGCAAGACGGCCGGGTGGTGCGCATCGAAGGCGCCATTCAGGACATCAGCGAAGTGCATCAGGCGCGCACCGCACTGCAGGCCCATCAGGAACACCTGGAACAGATGGTCCAGGCGCGAACGGCGGAGCTGGATGTGGCGCGCCAGGAAGCAGAGCAACTGGCGCGCATCAAGAGCGAATTCCTGGCCAACATGAGCCACGAAATCCGCACGCCGCTCAATGGCGTACTCGGCCTGGCTCAGATCGGTGCGCGCGAACACACCGGCTCGGCTCGCGAGGTCTTCGAGCAGATCAACGCGTCAGGCCGGCTGCTGCTGGGCATCATCAATGACATCCTGGACTTCTCCAAGATCGAGGCTGGCAAGCTGCACATCGAACTGCACCCCCTGCGCATCCATGACGTGCTGACGCGCGCGGCCGCCATGGTGCAGGAGCGCGCTCGCGAAAAGAGTTTGCCGCTGCTGATCGAGGTGGACGACACCGTGCCCGCCTCGTGCGTGAGCGATGCCCTCCGGCTGGAGCAGATTCTGCTGAACCTGCTGTCAAACGCAGTGAAGTTCACGGCACAAGGCGAGGTGCGGGTGAGGGCCAGCACCAGGGCCGACCTGCTCGTGATCGATGTGATCGACACCGGCATCGGCATGACACCTGCGCAAGTCGGCGGCCTGTTCAGGCCCTTCGAGCAGGCCGATGGCTCCACCACGCGCCAATATGGCGGCACAGGCTTGGGCCTGACCATCTCCAAACGGCTGGTCGAGTTGCTGAATGGCCGCATCCAGGCCTTCAGTGAACCGGGTCAAGGCACGCGCTTCGAGGTCAGCCTGCCTTTGATCCCGACGACCACTGCGCAGGCGCCGCCACTCCCCCTCGTGGATGCATCGACACCGGCCGATGGACGGGCTGCGGGGCGCCTGGCAGGCCTGCGCGTCCTGGCGGCCGAAGACAACCTGGTCAACCAGATGGTGCTGTCGGAACTGCTGGACTACGAAGGCGCGCAAGTCACCATGGGCGACAGCGGCCTGGCCGTGATGAACCACCTCACGCAAAGCGGGCCCCAGGCCTTCGATGTGGTGCTCATGGACATCCAGATGCCCCAGATGGACGGCTACGAGGCTACGAGGCAGATCCGGCAGATCGCACCGAACCTGCCCGTGATCGGCCAGACGGCGCACGCCATGTCGGAAGAGCACGCCAAGTGCCTGGAGGCAGGCATGGTCGATCTGGTCGTCAAACCCATTGATCTCGAAGCACTGGTTCAGACCATCCTTCGCCATGTATCTGGCGCCAGCGCGGGGGCCTGAAGCGGCAATTTGCACGCGAAATGCTGCACTACTCCGCTTATTCATTCCTTGCCCTGAGCGAGCCAAAGGCGTAGCGTTGTCGGATACCAAAAACACCACGACAACGCCATGGACAAATCCTCGATTGCATCCCGCAAGACGACAGACCCATCAGTCGGCAAGACCGCCGGCAAGGCCAGGCCGGCCGGCACCCGCACTGCGGGCAAGACGTCCGGCAAGGTGGCCCGGACAGCCAGCGCCACAAGCCGTGAAGCACCACGGCGGGCCAGCAAAGGGGATGTGATCACCGCCAGCACGCGCCAGCGCATCGAGGCCGTGGTGACCAGGCAAGCCACCGAAGGGGCGCAGCAGGCCAAAGTGGCCGCCTTGCACGACATCGTCCGCCAGACCCCACCGGACGATCTCGCCCAAGCCCTGGATGCCGTGCTCAAGGGCGCAGCCCCAGACGACGCCGCGGTGTTGCGCGCGGCGCTGATGGGCAAGCTGGAAAGCACGGCCCCAAAAGGCAACCCCGACGATGAACTGGCCCCGCACTGGCGCGACGCCACCACCTACCCGTACAAGAACCTCATGGTGCGCAAGAACTATGAGAAGCAGAAGTACCGTCTGCAGGTGGAGTTGCTCAAGCTGCAGGCCTGGGTGAAAGCCACCGGCGCCAAGGTCGTGATCCTGTTTGAAGGGCGCGATGCGGCCGGCAAGGGCGGCACGATCAAGCGCATGATGGAACACCTCAACCCTCGTGGTGCACGCGTTGTGGCCTTGGAAAAACCCAGCGATGTCGAGAAAGGCCAGTGGTACTTCCAGCGCTATGTGCAGCACCTGCCCACGGCCGGCGAGATCGTGCTGTTCGACCGCAGTTGGTACAACCGCGCCGGCGTCGAACACGTGATGGGCTTTTGCACGCCCGAGGAATACCGCGAGTTCATGCGCCAGGCACCCGAGTTCGAACGCAATCTGGTGCGCTCAGGCGTGCACCTGATCAAGTTCTGGTTCTCGGTGAGCCGCAAGGAGCAGCGCCGCCGCTTCAAGGAGCGCGAGACGCATCCGCTCAAGCAGTGGAAGCTCTCGCCCATCGACCTGGCCTCGCTCGACAAGTGGGACAGCTACACGCATGCCAAGGAAGCGATGTTCTTCCACACCGACACGGCCGACGCACCGTGGACCGTGATCAAGAGCGATTGCAAGAAGCGCGCACGCCTCAATGGCATGCGCTATCTGCTGCACAAGCTGCCCTATGCCAACAAGGACCTGAGCAACGTGCCGCAACCCGATCCGCTGCTGGTGGGGCGCGCCAACGTGGTTTATGAGCGGGGAGAGACGCCAGCCGTGGCGCACGACGAGAATTGATCGGCGCGGTCAGTTGCGTTTTTTGGGCACCCAGGCCCAGATCATTTCGCACTGGATGGGTTCCTGACCGGACTCGTCCGTGATGGTCACGGGCACGGTCACCTCACCCTTGTCCTGCGTGAGGATCTGCTGGATCTGTTCGGGGCGCAATTGCGCCACGGCCTTCATGTCGCCCACCGAGCGCTTGAGGTAATCCACCTTCAGCGTCTTGATCAGGGGCAACTTGTCGTCGGGCACGTTCATGCCCACGCAAAAGCCCGTGGCCGTTTCAGCCAGCAAGGCCATGGCCGCGGCATGCACGCCCTTGATGTGGTTGCGCACCTTGCGACGGTTGCGGATGCTGACCACCACGCGCGCGTTGCTGATCTCTTCGAAGCGCAGGCTGGCCGTGCCCACCAATGGCACCACATTGCCCAGGATGAAGCTGGTCAGCCAGGGGCTCAGGTTGCCAGGCAGGCCCTGAAGCTTGGCGACGGTGCGGCTGAGTTGGTTGGGCTTGCTGCTCATGCGGACTCCATGTGAACTGGGGTCGCATGGTAGCGGATTCAGAGCGCCTGGGGCGCCGTTGGAAGCAGAAGACTAGCCAGAACTTGTGGGTCAAATGATGACAGATGGGGGGCGATCAATGCACGTTGATCAACGCCACTCACGCCCATCCAGTTCGCCAATGCGCCTGCCAACTGGTCCACAGCCATCGTAGGCAGCAAGCGGCCCTGGCCGATGTCCTGCGCGCCGTTGAGCCCTGCGTCAGGTAGCGCACCGTAGAAGCGCCCGCCTTGCACGGCCCCACCCAGCACCAGGTGATGGCTGCCCCAGCCGTGGTCCGACCCATCGCCATTGCTGCTGAGCGTGCGCCCGAAATCGCTGGCCGTGAAGGTGGTGACACGATCGGCCACGCCCAGTTCGTTGGTGGCATCGGCAAAGCTCTTGAGCGCATCGGCCACCTGGCCGAGCAAGACCGGATGCTGGCTACCCAGGTTGTCGTGCAGATCAAAGCCGCCCAGCATCACGAAGAACACCTGCCGGCTCAAGCCCAACTGGCCGCGGGCCGCCACCATGCGCGCCACCATCTTCAACTGCGCAGCCAGGCGATTGCCTGCCGTGAAAGACGTGCTCATGGGCTGCACCCCGGCCAATGCGGCGCTGAGCTCGGCCTGGGCCTCCACGGCACGGCTCATGGTGCGCGCGTGCATCTGCGCCATCACATGCGTGCTGCCAGGCTGGGTCACCACACGCCTGAACAGCTCGGAACATGCGGCCGATCCGTACATCAGGCCATCGGCTGCCCGCAAAGGCGCAGGCCCCGCCAGATCCAGCGTGTAGGGCGTGCTTTGATCACCCGACAGGAACACCGCATTGCCCGCCATGTTCACGCAGGTGAAAGCGGCCTTGCCATTGCCCGACATGAACAGATCACCCATGCGCCCGCCCCAGCCCGATTGCGCCCCCTCATGCGCATGCGACTGCCAGACCGATTGCTGGTCATTGTGCGAAAACAGCTTGGGCGGCAAAGGCAAACGACGGGCGCGAAAATCGTCGAGCGTGGTGGGCTGAACCAGCGGGCCGATGTTGAGCAAGACCGCCAGCTTGCCCATGTCGAAGTAAGGCTTGATCGGGGCCAGTGCCGGAGCCAGGGCCATCTGCCGGGCATCGGGCAAGGCTTGCGCTGGCGTGAGCGCGGTGGCCTGCAAACTGGCTTGCGTCACGGCCAGTGTAGGCCGTGCCGCGCTGTAGCGCAGGTAGCTGGGCGTATCGAAGGGGATCAGGGTGTTGGCCTGGTCATTGCCCCCTTGCAGGAACACGCACACCAGCGCCTTGTAATCATTGCTGGATGACGAAGCCGCCGCCGCATCGGCCATGGCCGCGAGATTGAAGGCCCACGGTGCGGCAGACCCCAGCATGGACAGGGCACCTGCGCGGCGAAGGAAAGCACGGCGACTCGAATGGATGGCAGACATGTCCAGCGCTTTCTCAGACTTGAACCAGGTACTCGGGCGAGCACAGCACGATCAGCATCGCCGTGATCACGCGCCGCAAGGCACCATCGCTCTGGCTCATGGGCAAGGTGGTGATGGCGGTCACCAGATCGGAGACCAGCCCAGCCGACAAGGCCCGCCCCGTGAACACGAGGTTGATGCGGTCGACCAGCGCCGCCGGATCGCTGGCCAATGGCAGCCAATCAGCGTAGTCGGGTTTCACACCAGCCGCGCCAAAGGGCAGCACCTGAAACATGAAGTTGGCGTAGCCGATCACCGTGCACTCATCGGTGATCTGGAACTCGGGGGCTACCAGCCCTTGTTGCGCCAGGGCCGACTGCGGCGGCACATACGCAGGCCGAAAGAAGTTGAACACCGACGGTGATCGCATCGGGCTTTGCCCCAGCCTGTCGGAGGCGGACAAGTCACCCACGTTCCACAGGCCATCGGTACATTGCGGCCGCACCACGCGCGCCCACTGCAGGAAACGCAGCACGGGCTCACGCAACTTGCCTGTGACGTCGCTGCTCATGGGCGACAAGCCCAGTCGCACCTCGACATCCAGCAAGATGGTACGGATCACGGCTTTCATGTCGCCCCGCACACCCTGCCCGTTGTCCTGGAACACCGCGGCCACGCGACCCACGTAATCCGCGCTCGGGTTGCTGCTGGTCAGGCGCTGGATGAGCCGGCGCGCCACGAAGGGCGCCGCATTGGGGTGCTGGCAGATGGTATCCAGCGCCATCTTCAAGGCCTGCTCACCCGGCGTGCTGCCGGCAATGGTGGTACCCAGAAAGGTCTTGTCTGCTGCGCTGTGGGCGGCCTGATTGAAGACCATGGCGCGCTGCGTGTAGGCGGGGCTGCTGGCATCGAAGCGATCGAAGTCCCAGCCAGTGAACACGCGCGCCAGGCCGGTGATGTCATCGTTGCCATACGTTTCGGTCGCCTGCCCGTTGGCGCCCAGTTGGGGCGTGCCGTCAGGCTGCAATTGCACCAGGCCGATGGTGAACAGCTGCAGCAACTCGCGCGCAAAGTTCTCATCGGGCCGGCGGCCCAAGGCATCCTCCTTGCTGCTGCCGCGCATGCTGAGGTACACACCCATGGCCGGGCTCAAGGTGATGCGCTCGATCAGCGTGCGGAAGTTGCCGAAGCACTCGGCCTCCAGCAGATCCCAGTAGGCGGCACACGCGAACTGCCCCCAGGGCACCGGCATGTTGCGCACCGACACGACGAAGATCTCGGAGAGCGCCAGCACCACGCGCTGGCGCAAGGTGTCCGGGCTGTTGAGCAGGCGAGACCAGATGGCGTTGTCGATGCCGACATCGGTGGACTTGTACTGTGCGGCACCGAAGCCCTTGGCCATCATCCAGCCCCAAAGTGAATCGGAGGCCGGCATGGCGAACTGCTGATCCAGCCAGGCATCCCAGCCCAGTTGCGTCAGTTGATCGATGTCCTGGGGGGTGGCCGCCAGGGTGGCCTGCCCCAGAAAGCGTGCGGCGCTGTCGGGCATGGGCGGCGGCAGCTGATCCGGCGTGCAGGCGGACAAGCTCGCCACAGCCAGTACAGCACGGGTCAGCCCCGTGGACGCAGATCGCAGCGAGGCTGCTTGCACGCCAGCGGGCAAGGACTCGCCGGACGGCGATGCCGATTCAAACCGACCGCATTGCACATCCATTAGCCGATCCCCGCTTCACATTCAAAGCCGCGAATCTACGCACATTCGGTCTGCTTGTGCGGCTCAACTCGTCTCAAGCCGCAAACAAGCGCAACCGAATGTTGATCAAAATAGATTGGCCGATGGCGACGCGCCAGGGAATTTGGCCAGATGCGGTGCGATCTGTTGCAAAGCCTTGGGGTCTGTTACGCCCATCCAACCTGCCAGGGAAGCCGCCAGATGATCGACCGACATCGTGGGCAACAAGCGCCCCTGGCCGATGTTGTGCGCGCCGGTTTCGTGGTCGGACACGTCCGGCCATTCGCCGTAGAAGCGCCCACCTTGCACCGCGCCGCCCATCACCAGATGGTGACTGCCCCACCCGTGGTCCGAACCATCGCCATTGCTGCTGAGCGTGCGCCCGAAATCGCTGGCGGTGAAGGTGGTTACCTGCTTGCTCATGCCCAGATCGGTGTTGAACTGCAACAGGGCGTCACCCAGCTTGCTCAGCAGATCCTGATGCTGCGTGCTCAGGTTGTCGTGCATGTCAAAGCCACCCAGAGACACGAAGAAAACCTGGCGCTTGACACCCCCGTTGCCCCCCAGCTTTTGCTGCGCCGCGATGATGCGGGCAACCGTGTTGAGCTGATAAGCCAGCGGATTGTTGCCACCAGGCGCCAGGGCCTCAGGCTTGCTCACCTGATCCAGTTGGGCTCGCAGCAACTCATTGGTGACGATGGCACGGCTCATGATCGCACTGTGCTCCTTGGCCAGCCTGTGCACACTGGGCTCTTCGGTCTGAGCCAGCTTGAGGAAGGCATCGGTGCAGGCCTGAGAACCAAACACATTGGCCGCCGTCTTTGCCAGCAAGGCATCGGGGCCGTGCGGATTGACCATGAACTGCTCGGCCTGCGCACCAGCCACGAAGACGGTGTTGCCCGACAGGTTCACACAAGTCAACGATGTGGCCGCATTGCTGGCCAACCAGGCATCGCCGATCAAACCGCCCCACCCCACGGTAGCGCCCTCTGCCGAATAAGACTGCCAGACCGACTGCTGGTCATTGTGCGAAAACAGCTTTGGAGGCAGGTCGACGCTACGCGACAGGAACTGCTCGCGACTCGTTGGCTCAACCAGGGGCCCGATGTTGAGCAGCACGGCCAGGCGCTTGTCCTCGTTGAACAGCTTGCTCAGCTTGCTCAAGCCTGGCGCCAGAGCCAGTTGCCGCCCGTTGAGCCCAGCCGATGTAGAGGGCGTCAAGTGGCTCTGCGCCATCTGGTCCAAGGGCAAGGCCAGCCCGCCTCGCAGACGCGCGTACAGCTGGTAGCCGGCATCGTCAACCGGCACGATGGTGTTGCCCTGGTCATTGCCGCCTTGCAGGAACACGCAGACCAGCGCCTTGTAGTCATCGGTCTGATCGGCTTGCGCGGCGGCGGCCTCGGCGAGTGCGGCCAGGTTCATGGCCCAAGGCACCGTCAGGGCGCCCATTGAAAGGGCACCGCTGCGACGCAAAAAGCCACGGCGATTCAGCTTGTCATGGTTCATGGTGGGATGGTCTTTCTCAACGTTGAACCATGTAGTCAGGCGAGGTCAGCATCAGGAAGAACGCTGCCTTCACGCGCACGGTCAGATCTGCATCCGTGACCGCGGGCAGGCTCTGGATGGCGTTCACGATCACGTCCACGGTCACCTGGGCCAGCGCCCTGCCCGTGAGCACCAGGTTCAACTGGTCAACCAGTTGCTTCGCATCCGGTGCGTAGACCAGCCAATCCTGGTAGTCCACGGCGATGTTCACTTCGGGTGCGCCACCCATGTGTCGCAGCATGAAGTTGGCATAGCCAATGACCGTGGACTCGTCGGTGATCTGGAACTCCGGCGCCACGAAGCCATCGGCATTCACCCCTGATTTCAAGGGCACATAGCCAGGCCGGAAGAAGTTGAACACCGATGGCGAGCGCAAGGGGCTTTGCCCCAGGCGATCGGAAGCGGACAGGTCCCCCACGCCCCACAGGCCGTCGGTTGACTTCATACGGGCCAGACGGCCCCATTGCACGAAGCGCAGCATGGGCTCGCGCAACTTGGAGCGTCGCACGGCCGCATTGCCAGTCAGTGGATCACGCGCCAGGGGATCGGTCAGCACCGCCGTGATCACCGCCTTGAGATCGCCTCCCGTGTCCTTGAACACCTGGGCTACGCGTGACACATGCAAGGGCTCGGGATTGCTGCTCACCAGGCGCTGGATGAGCTGCTTCGAAATAAACGGTGCCACATTGGGGTGTGCGCAGATGCCATCAAGCACCTGCTTGAGCTCGTCGGCCGGTGTGGCCGCACCAGCCTTCACCTCAATGGCATAGGGCTTGCCAGCGAAGATGGTCTTGGCTGTTGCATCGTGCAGGTCGCCATGCGCCACCATGGGCCTGGCGGTGTAGTCAGGCGTGGTGTCGGCGTCATAGGCGGGCACGCGGAGCGAATCCATGTCCCAGCCTGTCATCACCTTGGCCAGCTGGGTGATGTCGTCGTTCGTGTAGGTTTCAATCGACTGACCTCGACCATCCTTGGCCAGCGTGCCATCCTGGTTGAGCATGTACAGCCCGATCGTGAACAGCTGCAGCAGTTCGCGCGCATAGTTTTCATCGGGGCGTCGGCCCGAAGTGTCATCACCCTTGCGGCTACCTCTCATGCTCAGGTAGACCCCCATGGCAGGCGACAAGGTGACGGCCTCGATCAACTGCCGGAAGGTGCCAAAGCAGTGCGACTCCAGCAGATCCCAGTACGCCAGACAGGCGAACTGCCCCCACGGAATCGGCATGTTGCGGATCGACACCACGAAGATCTCGGACAAGGCCAGCGTCACACGCTGACGCAGCACGTCATCAGCGGTGAACAAGCGGAACCACAGCACATTGTCCAGACCGTAGTCGGAGCCCTGGTAGAGCTTGAACGAGCTTGTCAGGCGCAGGTCATGGCCCAGCTGCCAGGCGGTTCTGTCTTCTGGCCGGCTGGCGTTCGCGTTGCGCGCAGGCTTGGCGAACTGGGCATTCAACCAGGCGCGGTAATCCAGCTTGCCAGCCACCAGCGCGGAAATGTCATCTGGGGTGGCGCACAAGCCGGCCTGAGACAGGAAGCGCGATGCGGCATCCTCATCGGTCAACGGCACCGCTGGCTCGCCCGTAGATGGATCGGCGGGAGAGGGATCAGGAGAGGGTGCGGTCGGGGCTGGGTTGCCACCGCCACCACCGCACCCCGTCAAAGACGCGCTGACCGCCACCACGGCCGCTGCCCCCACCCAAGCATTCAATGGCGACGCCGCGCCCGCCGATGCATCCAGCTGCACCGGGCCGTTCTCCCTGATATCGCTCATCGTTGTCGCTTCCCTGTTCGATCAGGCGCGACTCTAGCGGATTCAAACGGGCGCTTCAATGACTTGTCCGCAAAGCCCCGCCCCCTGATTGAGGCCTGCATCAGGATGCAAAATCACCAGGCATCCACAAAGGGGCGTTTGCGACCATCGCGCGGCGCCACGGGCGGCATGGCCGCCAGCCCTCGCACCAGCCAGCGACGGGTGTCTGCGGGGTCGATCACGTCATCGAGCTCCAGGTGCGCGGCCATGTTCAAGGCCTTGCCTTTCTGATAGGCCGCCGCCACCAAGCCATCGAACAGCTGTTGACGCTGTACCGGGTCTTCGATGGCATCGAGCTGCTTGCTGAAGCCCAAGCGCACCGCGCCTTCAAAGCCCATGGGGCCGAACTCGCCGGTGGGCCAGGCCACGGTGAAGTCCGGTGCCAACAGGCTGCCCGCCGTCATGGCCTGCGCGCCCAGGCCGTAGCCCTTGCGCAGCACCACGGTGAAGTAAGGCACGGTGATGCTGGCCGCCGCCAGGAACATGCGCGAGAAATGCCGCACCGTGGCCGTCTTCTCGGCATCGGGCCCGACCATGAAGCCCGGGGTATCGCACAGGACGATCAGCGGGATGTCATAGGCATCGCACAGCTGCATGAAGCGCGCGGCCTTGTCGGCGCCGGGCGCATCGATGGCGCCGCCCAGGTGGCGCGGATCGTTGGCGATCAGGCCCACCGGGCGACCTTCGATACGAGCCAGCGCCGTGATCATGCCCGGCGCAAAGTCGCGACGCAGCTCCAGCACGGAGCCGGTGTCGCACACGGTGTGGATCACGTCGCGCACGTCATAGACGCGGGTGCGCTTTTCGGGCACCACGTGGCGCAAGCTGCGCTGATCGGCACAGTGCCAGTCGGTGGTGCGGCCCTGGAAGTAGCCGATGTACTGCTTCGCCACCCGGGCGGCGTCCTGCTCATCATCCACCACGATGTCGATGACGCCATTGGGCGCCTGCATGCTCACAGGGCCCACCTCTTCGGGTGCAAACTTGCCCAGGCCGCCGCCTTCGATCATCGCAGGCCCGGCCATGCCGATGGTGGTGTCTCGGGTGGCGATGATGACGTCACAGCAGCCGGCCAGTGAGGCGTTGCCGGCAAAGCAGCGGCCATTGACGATGGCGATCGTGGGCGCCTGACCGCTGAGGCGAGCCAGACCCAGGAAGGTCATGTTGTCCAGCAGGCTGACACCGGGGTATTCATCATTGGGCCGGCCGCCACCCCCTTCTGCCCACAGGATCAAAGGCAACTGACGCTGCAAGGCCAGGTGCAGCATGCGGTCGGTCTTCTTGTGGTTGATGATGCCTTGCGTGCCGGCAAACACGGTGTAGTCGTAAGCCAGCACCATGCAGCGGCCGGCCTGCTCGCCAAACTGATCGGCATTGACCGTGCCCAGGCCGGCGATCAGACCATCTGCCGGGCTGCGCTGGATCAGCTCGGCCTCCTTGTGGCGGATGCGTTGCGAAGCCAGGGCCAGTGCGCCATATTCAATGAAGCTGCCCTCGTCCAGGAAATCGGCCACGTTCTCACGCGCTGTACGGTGCCCCTTGGCATGCCGCTTGGCCACGGCATCAGGGCGGCGTTCATCCACCGTGACAGCATGCCGCTCGATGACCTCGGCCAGATCGGGCCTGATGTGATCGGGGTCGAGTGCCTGTTCGCCAGACGCATGTGCCTGGCCATCGTCGGCAGAAGGATCGATGGCCAGCAAGGCTTGCCCTTCGTTGACCACGGTCCCGACTTCGGTCAGCACGGCCTCCACGCGGCCACCTTGCGTGGCCAGGATCTCGAACTCCATCTTCATGGCCTCGATCACCGCCAGCTTCTGGCCACTGCGCACCACCTCACCGGGCTGCACCAGCAGACTGACCAGGGAGCCGGGCACATGGGCCTTCACGGCCACGCAGCCCTCAGGCAACGCGGCCCCGCCTGCGGCACCGGCCTGTGGATCGGCGTGCCAGGCATGTTGCAGCTCACGAGGGCGAGGCTGCTGACTGGTCGCCTGAAGCAGGCTGCCCACATGCAAGGCCAGCCAGCGTGTGCTGACCTGATAAGCCAGCAGATCCGCATGCGCCAGCAAGGCCTGGGCAAACGCGATGTTGTGGTCCACGCCATCCAGACGAAACTCAGCCAGGGCACGGCGCGTGCGCTGCAAGGCGGCATCGAACCCTTGCGGGTGATGCACGATGACCTTGGCCAGCAAGGTGTCAAAGCCCGGGTGCGGCTGCATGCCGGCATGGCCGCAACCATCCACCCGGATGCCCGGGCCGGCCGGCGGTTCGTAAGCGCGGATGGTGCCGCCAGCCGGCAGGGCCTTGCCATCGGGGCCCATGCGCTCCACGTTGATGCGCACCTGAATGGCCGCTCCACGCGGGCGGGCGATATCGGCCTGCTGCACCTGCAAGTCGGCCAGAGTCGCCCCCTGGGCCAGGCGCAACTGCGTCTGCACCAGATCCAGGCCGGTGACGGTTTCGGTCACGGTGTGCTCGACCTGCAGGCGCGGGTTGGCCTCCATGAAGTAGAAGGTGCTCGATCCTGGGTGGTCCAGGTCCAGCAGGAACTCGAAGGTGCACAGGCCACGCAGCTTCACGGCTTGCGCCATCGTCACGGCGGCATCCAGCAAGTGCTGGCGCAAGGCGGGATCCAGATTAGGTGCCGGCGCGATTTCCACCAGCTTCTGGTGGTTGCGCTGCACGGTGCAATCACGCTCCCATGCATGGCTGACGGCGCCTGTGCCATCGCCCATCACCTGCACCTCGATGTGGCGAGCTCGCAGCACCAGTTGCTCGATGTACAGATCGCCACGCCCGAAAGCGGCCTGCGCTTCAGCCTGGCAGCGCTCGAAACTGGGCGTAATGTCTTCAGGCTTGTCGACGATGCGCATGCCCCGGCCACCACCGCCCGCCAGCGCCTTGATCATCACGGCGGCATGGCCCTGGGCCGCTAGCTGTTGATAGAAGGCCTGCGCCTGGCTCAAGGTGATGGCACTGTCGATGCCCTCGGTGACCGGCACCTTGCAACGGCGCGCCAGCGCACGGGCCTGGGCCTTGTCACCCAGTAAATCGAGCACCTCGGGCGCAGGGCCCACAAAGGTCAGGCCGGCTGCGGCACAGGCGCGCGCAAAGTCGGCGTTCTCACTCAACAGGCCGTAGCCAGGGTGCACATGGGTACAACCCTGGGCCAGCGCGGCGGCCACCACCTGCTCGATGTGCAGGTAAGCCGGCACGCCCTTGCCCGGCAAGACCTGCACCGCATCCATGTGACTGGCATGAAGGGCATCGTGTTCATCCTGCGCGACCAGCCCAACGGTGCGCCAACCCAGCTCGAAGGCGGCTCGGGCAATGCGGATGGCGATCTCGCCGCGGTTGGCGATCAGAACAGCGGGCTGGGCAGCAGATTCAAGCATGGTGGCGTACTGTGAACAGGCAGAGATCGGGAAGACCTCGATCCTATCCGCTTCACGCCACCCATCACATACACCGCATGCATGCGCATGTATGCACGGCGCTCATGCCTGAGCCAGCCGCTGCCTCATGCGCTGTGCGGCCTGCACCATGTTGCCCAGCGCGGCTTCGGTCTCGGGCCATCCACGGGTCTTCAAGCCGCAGTCCGGGTTGACCCACAGGCGCTCGGGCGGGATCACCTCACAGGCTCGCTCCAGCAACTTGAGCATGGCGTCAACGCCTGGCACACGTGGCGAGTGGATGTCGTACACGCCCGGCCCGATCTCATTGGGGTAGCGGAACTCGCCGAAGCCATCGAGCAGCTCCATGGCCGAGCGCGAGGTCTCGATGGTGATCACGTCGGCATCCATCGCTGCAATGGCGGGCAGGATGTCATTGAACTCCGAGTAGCACATGTGGGTGTGAATCTGGGTGTCATCACGCACACAGGCCGCCGAGATCTGGAAAGCGCGAACAGCCCAATCCAGATAGCGTGGCCAGTCGGCCTGGCGCAAGGGCAGGCCTTCACGGAACGCGGGCTCGTCGATCTGGATGATGCGGATGCCGGCCTTTTCCAGATCGGCCACCTCGTCGCGGATGGCCAATGCCAGTTGCAAGGCCGTGGTTTCTCTTGGCTGATCATCGCGCACGAAGGACCATTGCAGCATCGTGACCGGGCCTGTGAGCATGCCCTTCATCAGCTTGCCTGTGAGCGACTGGGCATACCGCGTGGTCTCCACCGTCATGGCTTCCGGGCGGAACACATCGCCATAGATGATGGGGGGCTTGACGCAGCGCGAGCCGTAGCTTTGCACCCAGCCGTTGTCGGTGAAGGCATAGCCCCACAGCTGCTCGCCAAAGTACTCGACCATGTCATTGCGTTCGGCTTCGCCATGCACCAGCACGTCGATGTCCAGCGCCTCCTGCTTGCGCACGGCCAGCTCGATCTCGGCGCGGATGGCGCCCAGATAGTCCAGGGCGCTCAGTTCGCCACGCTTGTGTCGCGCACGCAGTTGCCGGATGCCGGCGGTTTGCGGGAAGGAACCGATGGTGGTGGTGGGCAGCAGCGGCAGCTGCAGGCTGTCGCGCTGTACGGCAATGCGTTGCACGAAGGGGCTCTGGCGTTGCGCCATTTCCGGCGTCACCTTGCGCAAGCGTCGTTGCACCAGCTCATGCGTGACGCGGCCGGACTGGCGTCGGGATGACTGGGCTGCATCACTGGCTTGCAAAGCCGGCGCGATGGCCTGCTCGCCGTGGTTGAGTCCCTGTGCAAGGTCCGCTGTTTCCTGCAGTTTCTCGGTGGCAAAGGCCAGCCATGAGCGGATCTCGGCGTCGAGCTTGTCCTCGCTTTGCAGCGACACAGGTACGTGCTGAAGCGAACAAGATGGGGCAATCCACAATCGATCGCCCAGTCGGGCATGCAGGGGCTGCAAACTCGCCAGGGTCACGCGCAGATCGTTGCGCCAGATGTTGCGCCCATCGATCACCCCTGCGGACAACACGGCGCGCTCAGGCAAGGCGGCCAACCAGGCATCGAGCTGCTGCGGCGCCCGCACCAGGTCGATGTGGAAGCCTTGAACCGGCAGCTGGCAGGCCAGCAAGGCATGGTTGGCTGCGGTGTCAAAGTAGGTCGCCAACAGGATCTTGAGATCGGTGTCGGCCAGTTCGTCGTAAGCAGGCTGATAAGCGGCGAGCCAGTTGGCGGGCAGGTCCAGGCACAACGCAGGCTCGTCGATCTGCACCCATTCCACGCCGCGCTGACGCAGGGCCGACAGCAGACCTTGATAAGCCTTGATCACTCGTGGCAAAAGGCTCAGGCGATCAAAGCCCGCAGGGCCCCCCGGGCACTTGGAAAGCCACAGATAGCTGACCGGCCCCAGCAGAACAGGTTTGACCCTCAAGCCCAATGCGCGGGCTTCATCGACCTCTTCCAGCAACCAGTTGACGCCACCGTCGAACCCCGTTTGCGGGCCCAGCTCGGGCACCAGATAGTGGTAGTTGGTGTCGAACCACTTGGTCATCTCCATGGCGGGCTGAGCGGCGTTGCCTCGCGCCAGCTCGAAGTACTGCCTGAGGCTCAAGGTACGCGCATCGAAGCCAAAGCGGGCGGGCAAGGCCCCCAGCGCCGCCGACAAGGTCAGCGTCTGGTCGTACCAGGCGAAATCGCCCACGGTGACGAAGTCCAGGCCGGCGGCCTGTTGAGCCTGCCAATGCCGCTGCCGCAAGCGTTTGCCGACATCCCGCAAAGCGGCCTCATCGATGTCACCGCGCCAGAATGCCTCTTGCGCGAACTTGAGTTCACGTTGCGCACCAATGCGCGGAAAGCCCAGTATGTGTGTGCGAGCCATGCTTCGCCTTCTTCCAAGTTGTCTGAATGCGCCGCAGTGTGCGGACTCGACAACATTGAATCAAGCGACATGTTTTCACTCGAACATGAATGAAATTCATGTCGAGCAAGGAGCAGCAAGCGCTACAGCCTGGCCAGGGCCTGACGGATGCGTTCGACGGTCTGGTCGATGGGCGCGCGGCTCGACACGTCCAGACCCAGCGAACGGGCGATCTGGTTGACGATGGCCGGGTTGAGCGGCAAGCCCCCTTTATCGACTGCGGCAATCAACTGCCGGGCGCGCAACACTTCGGGTAGGCCGTCCTGAGGGCCGTGCCGCCACTGCAGCCACTTGCGCTGAAACCAGGCGGACCAGGGCAAGGCCATCATGCCGGGCTCCGGCAAAAGACAGGCGCAGGCCGAGCCATCGGGCTCGCAAGCGGGCAGGCACAAGGCAAGGTGAGGGGCATGGTGGGCATGATGGGGCTCTGAACGGTATATCGGCTGTCATCCCCAGGGCTTGAGTGCCCGGCGCATCAACCCAAATCGAATTGCGCCCGCAAGGCCTCGCAGAAAGCGGAAGATCCACTGATCGACAAGGTCACAGTGTAACGAGGCGCCCCCGCCTGCTCTGTTTGCGTCCGCACACGGCCCGTAAGGGGGTCGAACACAGGGTGCTCGTTGACCGTGAATTCCTGCTGGGCCTGCAGGTCATGGTGCCACGCGAAGCCCTCATCCACCGGGCCACACTCATGGCCGAATTGTCGGGCAGCCCATGCCAGCACCTGCTCGACCTCCGCATACACCGCACCCACCTGTGCGGCACTGACCGAGGCCATGGCGTCGAAGGTGCCCACCTCTTGCGTGTCTTCGCTGTAGTCAAAATCGAGATACTTCAGGATCATGGGGTGTACTGGAACCATCGTGGCTGCGCATGCTGGCATTGTGCAGCCATCAGCCGGAGCCGGCCGAGTGCATCGCTACCGGCGAGGCACAATGATCTCGCCACGTACGCCCGTACCGGTGCGGACCCCTTCAACGTCAACCCACCTTCAAGCGGAACCCATCATGAAGCATCACTTCGCCCTTTTTTGCCTGGCAGCCTGTACGGGCGCAGCACAGGCCGCACCGGTTTCCTATGTGATCGATCCCAGTCACACGTTTCCCAGCTTTGAGGCGGACCACATGGGCGGCGTGTCGGTCTGGCGCGGCAAGTTCAACAAGTCCTCGGGCAAGGTGGTGATGGACCGTGCGGCGTCCAGCGGCGAAGTCGAAATCGTGATCGACATGGACAGCATCGATTACGGCTTTGACCTGATGAACACCAAGGCCAAAAGCGCAGAGCTGTTTGACACCGCACGCTTTCCGCAATCGGTCTACAAAGGCAAGCTGGAGGGCTTCGTGAATGGCGGCCCCACCAAGGTGTCGGGCGTGTTGAGCATGCACGGCGTGACCAGGCCGCTGACGCTGCAGATCAACTCGTTCAAGTGCATCCCTCACCCCATGCTCAAGCGCGAGTTGTGCGGGGCCGATGCCCTGGCCACCTTGAACCGCGCCGACTATGGCATTGACGCTGGCAAACCCTGGGGCTTCAGCATGGACGTGACGCTGCGCATCCAGGTGGAAGCCGTGGCCGCCGAGTAATCGGCGCCTGATGCGCTGAAGATCAGGCCGACAACTCGGCCACACGGGCCTTGAGCCGGAGGTTCTCGGCCTGCAGGTCCTGCAGGATGCGCTGCAGGCGGGCGATGAACTGCTGGTCCGTCTCGTCCGGTTGCTGGTTGGCCAGAAACGGCTTGGAAGGCGCAGGTTCTTCGCCTTCCTGAGCCGCCTCGCCTGACTCCAGCATGGCACCCACGGCCGCCGCACGCGCCTGGGCCTTGGCCTCGCGGATCTGCTTGGCCGCCTGGCGCAATTCCTTCTTGCCACCCGCCGCTGCAGCCACCTGCTCGTCAACCGGCAGGGTGGCCACGATGGCGGCGGCATTGATCGAGATGTCGCCGGCCTTCACGGCGGCGACCAGCTCAGGGGCGGCGGTCTTCTGGATCTTCTCGATCTGGCTGATGGTCGTGGCGCTGATGCGGGCGGCCTTGGCCAGGGCTTCGCGGCTGGTCAAAGGCTCGGTGGTTTTGGCCGCGGCCACTTGGTCAGTCTGGGTCGCCTCATCGGCCACAGGCGCGGCCGTTGAAGCAACGGCGGCGTCCGGCTGTGTCTGGGCCTGCGTCTGTTGAGCGCGCGCGCTGAGGATGTCCTTCTTGCGCAAGGCCAGCACGCCGCGCTGGAAGTCCGACACGCTGCGGCGCCCCAGATGCTGGTCGATCATCCACAGGTGCACATCCTCCATGGACTTGAAGGCCGGATGCTGGATGGTCTGAAAGGGGATGCCATGCTTCTGGCAGATGCCATAGCGGTTGTGGCCATCCACCAGCACCTCGCCCCACAGCACCAGGGCATCGCGACAACCCTCAGCCAGGATGCTGCGCTCCAGCGCTTCGTGTTCTTCCGGCGTGAGCGGGTCGATATAGGCACGCAGTTCTTCGAGGACCGTGATGTTCATGACAAGTGGGCGGGGTACTGCTGAGGATCGGGAGGGCGCCCGGCAAAAAAAGATGGCGCCACGAGGGGCGCCATTCTAAGTGGCCGGTGCGGGCGCCTTGCGGGCGCGCCTTCACCGATCGACGTGAAACCTGATCAGACGGCTGCTTACTTGAGCTCCGCCGACGATTTGCCCAGCAGACGACGGGCAATGATCAGCAACTGGATCTGCTGCGTGCCTTCGAAGATGTCGAGGATCTTGGCGTCACGCGACCACTTCTCGAGCAAAGCGGTTTCGGTGTAGCCGATGCTGCCTGCAAGCTCCACACACTTGAGCGCCACCTCCACACAGGTGCGACCGGCCTTGGCCTTGGCCAGCGAGGCCTCCAGCGAGTTGGGGCGCGCGTTGTCGGCCATCCAGGCCGCCTGCATGGTCAGCAGGCGTGCCGCTTCGTAATCCGACTGCATGCGGATGTAATCGGCCACGGCTGCGGGCTGGCGGGCTACCGGCTTGGCGTAATCAACGGCCATGCCACAGTCTTTGAGGATCTTGCCCATCTCTTCGATGCAGGCGCGCGTCAGGCCCACGGCCATGGCGGCCACCAGGGGGCGCGTGTTGTCGAAGGTCTGCATGACCCCGGCAAAGCTTTTCTCCGGGTTGATGGACGGATCGCCCATCAGGTTCTCCTTGGGCACACGGCAATCCTTGAGCAGGAAGGCGGCTGTATCAGAGGCACGGATGCCCAGCTTGTGCTCCAGGCGCACCAGCTCGAAACCGGGGGTGCCTTTTTCCACCACGAAGGACTTGATGGCGGCACGGCCCAGGCTCTTGTCCAGCGTGGCCCAGACCACCACCAGATCGGCGCGGTCGCCCGAGGTCACGTAGATCTTTTCGCCGTTGAGCACGTAGTGGTCACCATCCAGCCGGGCCGTGGTGCGGATGGCGGCGGAATCGGAGCCGCAACCCGGCTCGGTGATGGCCATGGCGGCCCAGCGCCCCTTGAAGCGCTTGAGCTGCTCGTCGTTGGCCACCGAGGCGATCGCCGAGTTGCCCAGGCCCTGGCGTGGCATGGACAACAACATGCCGACATCGCCCCAGCACAACTCCATGATGGACAGGGCCGTGGACAAGTTGGTGCCGTTGCGGTTGCCCTGCGACTGGTCATTGGCGTCACGGCGCACGCCGGTGGCACCCGTGCCCCCCACTTCGCTGTTGCCTTCGTTCATGCCGTCGATCACGGCGGCCAGCATGTCGAGCTCGACAGGACGCTCGTGCTCGGCCTGATCGTATTTGCGCGAAATGGGGCGCAGCACCTCGGCGGCGGTTTCATGGGCCTGGCGCACCAGGGGTTTGAACTTGCGTGGAACTTCAAGATGGATCATGGGTATGTCTCGCTAAGGTAGGCAGTAGTCGGGGCTTACAACAGCAGCCCACCTTCCATGAGTGCAACTGAACGCAAATCACGGTACCAACGCTCCACCGGGTGCTCCTTGACGAAACCATGCCCGCCCAGCAACTGCACGCCATCGCTGCCGATCTGCATGCCTTTGTCGGCGCACAGGCGGCGCGCCAGGGCCACAGCCTGACCGAACTCTTCATCGGCGTCGATCAGACTGGCTGCGCGCCATGTCAGCAGGCGCATGCCACCCAGCTCGATGGCCATGTTGGACACGGCGAAGGCCACGGACTGACGATGGCTGATGGGTTCACCAAACGCCTCGCGCTCGTTCACGTAGGGCACGATGTAATCCAGCACGGCCTTGGCACAACCGGTACCCAGCGCGCACCAGGCCAGGCGGCTCAACTGGATGCATTCCTCGTACACGGCCGCGCTGCCCTCACCCAGCAGGTTGCCAGCCGGCACCGACACCAATTCCAGGCGCAAGCGTGCGGCACCAGCCGCGCGCAGGCCCATGCTGCGGTCTTCCTCCACCGACAAGCCCTTGCTGGACGACTCGACCAGGAACAAGGCCGGGCCGGTGCCCTCCAGGTGGGCCGCCACGACGAACAGCTCGGCCGACTTGGCCAGTGGCACCATGGCCTTCACGCCGGACAGCACAAAGCCACCACCGGAGCGCGTGGCACGGGTCTGCAAGACGAAAGGATCGAACAGGGCAACAGGCTCTTGCACGGCCAGCGCAGCAGCAGGAGGTTTCTCGCCTGCAAAGTCAGCCAGATAACGTGCTTGCTGATCTGCGTTACCCCACAGCACCAGGGCGGTGCTCACGGCCGATGGCGCCAGCGCGGCGAAGGCCAGGCCCATGTCACCCTCGGCCATGGCTTCCGCGATCAAGGCATTGGTCACGGCCGAACGCTCGGCGCCCATGCCCCCCAGCGACTCGGGGATGCCCAGCGCCGTGAACCCCAGCTCGGCGCACTGCGCCAGCAAGGCGTCGGGGGCGGCGTAAGCGGTATCGGCGGCCGACGCGGCGGGGCGCAGTTGCTCCATGGCGAAGGTGCGTGCCGCATCCTGCAAGGCGCTCTGGTCGTCGCTGGGCGTCAGGTCAAACAGATCCCCGCCCCCGCCGCTCTTGGGCAGGCGCTGCGGAGAACCCAGGTTCTTGACCGCCTTGAAGGCGCGGTTGGCCGCCGTGACCGTCTTGAAACCGGCCTTTGTACCGTGATAGAGCACTTTTTCGGTAGGTTTGCGCAAGTTGAGCTTGTCAAGTTGGCGATTGGCCGCCATGCGGCTCAAAGAACGCAGGCCGAGACGTGTGAGCGAGGTCATGGGTTGGATAAGATGCCGGATGTGAATGGATGATCTGGCGGCCATCTTGCCGAAAGCCCGCCGCCAGGACTTGCCTTTACGCGCCAGTCCAGTTGACCGGCCTTGCCAGACAGCACAACAACGCCTGCGAATGGCGCCACAGGAGTACCCCCGCTTTGCCGCCCAGGACGCCAGATCCCAACGCTTCAGCCTTGCGCAGCTGGCTGATGGCCGCTAAAAGTGCGGTCGAACAGCGTGGCGTGGATGCCAACGCCCTATTGCAGCAGGTCGGCCTGGACCTGTCCAGCGCCACAGACCCCATGGCGCGCTTTCCCGCCCACCTGGGCCTGGCCTTCTGGCAGAAAGCCCTGGCACAGATCGACGACGAGCTGATCGGCATGGAAGTGGCGCTGCAGCAGTTCATGCCCCTGAACTTCAACGCCCTGGGCTACGCCCTGATGGCCTCGGAGAACCTGGGCCAGATGTACCTGCGCCTGTCCCGCTACGCCCACATCGTGACGGACGCCGCCGACATCCGCTTCGAGGTGGACGAAGGCGCCGGCCGCCTGAGCATCAGCGGCGACACCACCTTGCTGGGAACCGTCGACGACGCCACACGCTGGAGCATCTTCGACTACGCCGTGCTGACCGTGGTGCGCGGCTCACGCCTGCTGTACGGCCGCGATTTCATGCCCCTGGAGATCCGACTGCAGCGCCGCCAGCCCAAGGCGCACGCCAAACTCGAGAAGGTGCTGCGCTGCGTGCCCATCTACGGCAGCGACACCAACACGCTGGTGGTGGACCTGGCCACGCTGAACAAGCCGCTGTCGTTTGCCAATCTGGATGTCGTCAAGGCCAGCGAGACCATGCTGGACCGCTATCAGTCCAACATCAGCGAGCGCCCGTTGAAAGAGCAGCTGGCCACCGTCTTCAAGGAACTGCTGCCCAGCGGTGAGCCGCGCCAGGAAGACGTGGCAGAACGCCTGGCCATCACGCTGCGTACCTTGCAGCGTCGCCTGAGCGAAGAGCAGACCTGCTACCGCGATGTGCTCAACGACACCCGCCATCAACTCGCCTTGAGCTACCTGGCGGGCGAGCAGTACTCGATTGGCGAGGTGGCCTTCCTGCTGGGCTTCTCCGAGGTCAGCGCCTTCACCCGCGCCTTCAAGCGCTGGACAGGCACCTCGCCCCGGGAATGGCGCAATCAGGCCTGAACCATCCGTGGCTCAGATCACCACGGCAGGGTCCAGCCCCTCGAAATGCGAGACCAGGTCGGCAGGCTGCAGTTGCGCCCACTCCTCAATGGCGACGGGCTTGCCAAACAGATAGCCTTGATAGCACGTGCAGCCATGCCTGGCCAGGAAGGCCAGTTGCTCCCTGGTTTCCACGCCCTCTGCCACAGCCTGCATGCCCAGCGAGGCGCTCATGGCCAGAATGGCCCTCACGATGGCCGCATCACTGGGATCGGTAGTGACATCTCGCACGAATGACTGATCGATCTTCACCTGGTCCAGTGGCAGGCGCTTGAGGTAGGAGAGCGAGGAAAAGCCGGTCCCGAAATCGTCCAGCGAGAAGGTCACGCCCAGCGCCTTGATCTGCAACATGCGCTCGATGACCTCGTCCACATTGTCCAGCACCACGCTTTCCGTGAGTTCGATTTTCAGCCGAGCCGGATTCACCTCGTACAGCGCCAACTTGTCGCGCACGACCTTGACGAAGTCCGGTTGCCGGAACTGCCGGGCGCTCACGTTGACAGCCAGCACCAGGTCAGCCGTACCAGCCTGAGTTGCCCATGCCTGCAACTGCGCGCAGGCGGCCTCCAGGACCCACGTACCGATCGGCACGATCAGACCTGTTTCCTCTGCCACAGGAATGAACTGCGCGGGCGAGACGGGGCGCTGACCATGGGGGAACCAGCGCAACAAGGCTTCAGCCCCCACCAGCCGGCCAGCCTGGTTGATCTGCGGCTGATAGAACAGCCTGAATTCCTTGTTTTGCAGGCCCTGGTGCATGGCGGCTTCCATGGCCGAGTACGACTCGATCATGGCCTGCATCTCCGGGCTGAAGAACCGCGCCATGTTACGCCCGGCCCCCTTGGCCTGGTAGAGCGCCACATCGGCCTGCTTGAGCAATTCGTCAATGGTCAGATCCTGGCCCTTGAACAGCACCACGCCTAGGCTGCAGGTCGTGCGGAATCCCCGGCCACCAGTGGACACATTGAATGGCACCTCGAATGCCGCGCGGATCTTTTCGGCCACCACTTCTGCATGCGTGGCCGCCGAGACTTCATCCGCCCCCAGCCCCTCGATCAGCACGACAAACTCGTCGCCACCAAACCGTGCCACCGTGTCTTCCTGCCTCACGCAAGCCTGAAGCCGGGAGGCAGCCTCCACCAGCAACCGATCACCTGCGTCATGGCCTTGTGTGTCATTGAGCGTCTTGAAGTTGTCCAGGTCCAGCATCATGATGGCGCCCAGTTCGCGGCTGCGACGGCTCACGGCCAAGGCCTGCCCCAGGCGGTCGGACGCCAGCCGACGATTGGGCAGGCGGGTCAACTCGTCGTAGAAGGCCAGCCACTGGATCTTCTGCTCGGCCAAGCGGCGAGCAGAAATGTCTCGCACGATGCCCTGGATGCAAGGCCGACCGTCAAGGTCCATCACGCTCAACCACACCTCGGCGGGAAAGACCTTGCCATTGTCCAGTCGACGATGCAACCATTCGAACCGGAGGTCACCCTCGCGCAACGTCCGATCAAGGTATTCCTGCGCCAGCGCTTGCGAATCGCGGCCATCTTCCTGCGTGGGTGGCGACATCTCCACGCCTGGCCGCTTGCCCATGAACACCTGCTTGCTCGGGCATCCAAACAGATCCAGTGCGGCCTGGTTGCACTCGATCATGCCCTCGGGGCCCACCACCATGATCGCATCGCTGATGGAGTCGTAGAGCTTGCGAAACTTGGTCTCCGATCGCTGCATCACCGCCTGCTGGCGTTTTTGCTCGGTGATCTCCTGCGCCGTCCCGATCATCCGACTGACCTTGCCGTGCTCGTCCAGCATGACGCGGGCAATGGACCTGACGTCATGGAGGCTGCCGTCCGGCCATATCACCCTGTATTCGCTGATGAAGGAGGACTTCTGGCGAAGGGCACGCGTCACATCGGCTTCGGCCTGATCAAAGTCTTCCGGGTGAATGGCCTGGCGATAGATGTCCCGACGGGGTGCCTGCTGATGCGGCTCCAGACCCCACACACGCCAATATTGATCGCTCCACCACAGTTGGTCGTTGACGATGTCCCATTCGACACTGCCCAACAAGGCCACCCTCTGGGCCTCGTTGAGCCGGTCCTCGCTGCGCCTCAGGGTGAGCTCAATGTCCTCCCGTTCTGCGTGCATCGCGCCAATCATCAAACCCGTCAGCATGGTGACGGCCATGTAGCTCCACAAGAGAAACAGGCCTGTCTGCACGTCTGCCAGATGGAAGGTGCCCAGACTCAAACCGGTCCCCACAGCGGCCAGCACGGAGAAGCCGAAGCCAGCCAGCGCCGCTCCCAGGCGGTGGAAACGCATCGCAGCCCAGGCTGCCAGCGGCAGGGTCAGGAACGCCATGGGCAGCGACCGATTGGGCGAATCGTAGTCATGCAGGAAGGCGAACCAGGCGGCCACGCCGGCCAGCAAGGCCCAGACCAGGCACTCGCGCGCCCTGCCTCGCAAGGCCTTCCATGCCAAACGAGAGCTCAGCAGCAGCACCGGTGCAGCCAGGAACACGCCAACCGTGTCGCCCATCCACCACGATGTCCAAGCCGAGGGCAGCGCCGTCACGGGCACCAGCCCTGCCAGATACAGACAAAGCACGCCACCGCTCGCAGAGACCAGCATGCCGGATGCGGCTGCCAGCAAGAAGGTCAGCACATGTCGCCGTTGGGCGAACTGCCCGTCAAAATGCAGTCGGTTGAAGATCCAGGCAGCGCAGAGCGGTGCCAAGGTGTTGCCAACCGCGATGCCGGCCGACAACCAGAAGGGTGAAGCCACGCTCCAGTTGACCAGGAAGGCCGCAACATAGACGGCCGGCCACATCTGCCATCCCCAACGGAACAAGGCCGCCACGGCCATGCCTGAAGGCAGCCACACCAAGGTGATGTGGGACTCCGCATACGGCATTTGCAGCCCCAGCCACCCTGAGCACACATACGCCAGCAAGAGCACGAGGCCTTTCTGCCACATGCTCCACATCTCGCCCCGGTTCGGTGCTGTTACAGGCATTGCCTCCTCGGCATTTTTGTCACCCCACAAGGGGTCGTACTGAGTTTGGCAGTCTACGTCTCTGGCCTGACGACAAAAGCCGGAAAAAGCCCACCCAGTCCGGCGCTGCAGCACAGACCGGCCTCTACACTGTCGCCCTGCATTCGCGCCACCCCATTTCGCCATGCGCATTGAAGACATCCGCCAGCGCCTGCACACGCTGGGCGCCAAACCCATCCACATCCAGCGCGTGCTGCGCCTGTGGTCGCAAGCCTTGCCCCAGGAAGGCGGCAAGCGCCGCCCTGAAGACTTCCTGCCGCTCGAAGTGCGCGAAGGCCTGCCCGCCGTGCTGGCCGACATCGAGGGCCTGGCCCGCATCCGCTCGGAACACCCTGGCGAAGACGGCTCCGCGCGCCTGCTGGTGGCGCTGGCCGACGGGCAAACGGTCGAGAGCGTGCTGCTGCCCCGCGGCGGCCTGTGCGTGTCATCTCAAGTGGGTTGCGCCGTGGGCTGCGTGTTCTGCATGACGGGCAAGGAAGGCCTGCTGCGCCAACTGGGCAGCGCCGAAATCGTGGCCCAGGTGGCCCTGGCCCGCACGCGCCGCAAGGTCAACAAGGTCGTGTTCATGGGCATGGGGGAGCCTTCGCACAACCTGGACAACGTGCTCGAAGCGATCGACTTGCTGGGCACCATCGGCAACATCGGCCACAAGAGCCTGGTCTTCTCGACCGTGGGCGACCCGCGCGCCTTCGATCGCCTGCAAGGCCTGGAAATGGGCCGCGTCAGGCCAGCGCTAGCCCTGTCGCTGCACACCACCAAGGCCGAACTGCGCGCGCAGTTGCTGCCCCGCGCCCCGCGCATGACACCCGAAGAACTGGTGGAGCGCGCCGAGGTGTACGCCCGCCAGACCGACTACCCGATCCAGTACCAGTGGACGCTGATCGAAGGCGTGAACGACAACGAAGAAGAGATCGAAGGCATCGTGCGCCTGCTCAAGGGCAAGTACGCGCTGATGAACATGATCCCCTACAACACGGTGGACGAGCTCGACTTCAAGCGCCCCACATGGGAACGCGCCGCCGAGATCGCCCGCACCCTGCATCGCCGCGGCATCCTGACCAAACTGAGGCAATCAGCCGGGCAGGATGTGGATGGGGGGTGTGGGCAGTTGCGGGCGCGAGATTTGAACGGTGCCAACCAACCGCGCCCTGTGCGTATCATCAGGCCTGCGGTGCCGCCAGCCTGAACTGCGCCACATACCAATCCAGGCACCCCGGATTGGCCATCGCATCCTTGTTGACCACCTTGGCCAGCGGCTGCCCCAGGAACACCTTCTTGATCGGCACCTCCTGCTTCTTGCCCGACAAGGTGCGCGGGATCTCGGGCGCCTGCAAGGTCAGATCCGGAATGAAGCGCGGCGACACCGCCGTCTTGATGGCCTCGTTGATGCGCGCCTGCATGGTGGCATCCAGCGCATGGCCCGCACGCAGCACCACGAACAGGATCATGCGGCTCTCACGCCCCAGGTATTCCAGGTCGATCACCATCGAATCCAGCACTTCCGGCAAGGCCTCGACGGCCGCATACAGCTCGCTGGTGCCCATGCGCAAGCCGTGGCGGTTGATGGTCGCATCACTGCGGCCATAGATGACGCAACTGCTGTCGGCATCGATCTTGAGCCAGTCGCCATGGCGCCAGACACCGGGGTACACATCAAAGTAGCTCGACAGGTAACGGGCGTTGCCCTCGTCGCCCCAGAAGAACAAGGGCATCGACGGAATAGGTTTGGTGCAGACCAGCTCACCCACCTCGCCCATCACCGGCTGCCCCTGCTCGTTCCAGGCCTCGACCGAGGCCCCCAGATAGCGGCATTGCAGGCGGCCCGGCACCAGCGGCAGCTCGCGATGGCCGCCGATGAAGACGCCGCAGAAGTCGGTACCTCCCGAGATGTTGCTCCACCAGATGTCGGGCGTGCCGATGCGGGCGAATTGATCCGTGCCCCAGCGCTGCGTTTCTTCTGACAAGGGCGAACCGGTTGAGCCCAGGGCGCGGATGCGCGACAGATCGCCGCACTGGCTGATGTCCACACCGGCCTTCATGCAGCCCGCATAGAAGGCGGCACCCGCGCCAAAGTAAGTCACCTTGTGGCGCGCGGCAAAGCGCCACAGCACCGTCCAGTCGGGCGACTCCTTGCTGCCGCCCGGGCTGCCATCGAACAGGCAGATGGTGGCCCCACCAAGCAGCCCGCCGATCTGGCTGTTCCACATCACCCAACCTGTGGAGCTGTACCAATGAAAGCGCTCACCCAGGCTGTTGGGCGCGTAACTGCAGCCCACATCACCATGCTTGTTGCCGGCCGCATTCACCATCAGGATGCCGCCATGCCCGTGCACCAGCGGCTTGGGCAGGCCCGTGGTGCCACTCGAATACACGATCCACAAAGGATGATCGAAGTCCAGCCACTCAGGCTCGAACTCGCGCACGGCCGCGTCATCACGGGCGATGGCCTGGGCAAAGCTCAGATCGGCTTTCACGGGCTGTGCTGCAAAAGCGCTTTCCAGCACGATGACCTTCTCAACAGTGGGCAAGGCGGCACGCAAGCCCTCGACCACCGTGCTGCGGTCCAGGCCCTTGCCGGCATAGTGCACACCATCGGCCGCGATCAACACGCGCGGTGTGATCTGCTGGAAGCGATCGGTCACGGCTTGTGTGCCCATGTCTGGCGCACACACGCTCCAGATGGCACCCACGCTGGCACAGGCCAGGAAGGCCACCACCGTCTCGGGCACATTGGGCAGGTAGGCGGCCACACGGTCGCCCTTTTGCACGCCCAGGTCCTTCAAGGCCAGCGCCATGGATGCGACCTGGCGGCGCAGCTCGGGCCAGCTCAACTCACGCGCCTGCCCCAGTTCGTTGTCACTGACGATGGCCGGCACGCCTGCCGCCTGCGCGGCATCGACATGACGCAAGACGCGCTGCGCGTAATTGACCTGGGCGCCCGGAAACCACCTGGCGCCCGGCATGCGCGCCTCACTCAGCACCGCCGAATACGGCGTGGGCGATTGCATGCCCTCGTAGTCCCAGATGCTTTGCCAGAAGGCCTGCTGGTCATTCACGGACCACTGCCACAAGGCATCGTAGTCATCGAAGCTCAGGCCATGCTGCGTGCGCAGCCAGTCTTGATACAAGCGGATCTGGGGGGTGTAGGGAGGGCGCATGCTGAAAACGAACCGTGTCGAGATGAAGTTCATTATGTCCGCACGCCTTGCGGAACATCCCCCACAATTTACCCACCTCGACAACAGCAAGGCATACACATGAGCGGTATGACGGTGACGCCCACAGGCTACGATTTCAGCTCGGTTCATGCTGCCTTGCAGCGGTATGTCGATGGCGACATCCTGGCTGGCGTGTCCTCCGCCGTGCTGGTCGGGCAGGATCTGGTGGACCTCCATTGCGCAGGCTGGGCCGACAAGGAAAGCCAGATCCCGATGCGGGCGGATCACATCTTCCGCGTGTACTCGAACTCCAAGCTGATCACCAGCTGCGCCGTGCTGCTGCTGTGGGAAGAAGGCCGCTTCGAGCTCGATGAGCCGGTCGAGCGCTTCATCCCCCAACTGGGCAAGCGCCTGGTGCTCAAGCCCGGCGCGACGGAACTGGATGATGTCGAGCCTGCAGAGAGCCCCATCACCATCCGCCACCTGCTGACACACCAGTCGGGCCTCAGCTATGGCCTGCTCGACCCGGGCACCTTGATCTACAAGGCTTACAGCGCACGCAAGCTACTGAGCCCCAACACGACACTGGCCGAGAAGATGGACGCCCTGGCCGACCTGCCCCTGCTGTTCCATCCAGGCAAGGGTTGGGAATACTCCTTTGCCACCGATGTCTTGACCCACCTGATCGAGGTCGTCAGCGGGCAGCGCTTCGATGCCTTCATCCAGGCTCGCATCCTCGGGCCGCTGGGCATGGTCGACACCGGCCTCGTCATCCCACCCGAGAACCAGCACCGGCTGGCCACCTTCTACATGGGCGCGGATCTGACCAAGCCCATGCTGCCTGGCCTCACCCGCAATGACAACGCGCCCTACCCTCAAGCGAATCTGAAACCCTTCGCCTGGCAGTCCGGCGGAGGCGGCCTGGTCTCGACCTTGCCAGACACGCTGGCCTTGCTGCGCAGCCTCATGCCCGGCGGCCCGGCCCTGCTCAAGCCCGACACCATCGCCATGATGATGCGCAACCAACTGCCCGATCAGCGCTGGATCAAGTTCCCACGCTTTGGCGAACTGCCGGGCAAAGGCTTCGGGTTGGGGGGCGCCGTGACCCTCGCCCCGCTGCCCTTCGACCCACCCGAATCCATCGACGAGTTCCAGTGGGGTGGGCTGGGTGGCACCCATTGGTGGATCTCACCTCGGCACAACATGGCCGGCGTACTGATGGCCCAGCGTCACATGGCCTTCTGGCACCCCTTCTCGTTCGAGATCAAGCAAGGGATCTATCAGGCCGTACTGAAGGGCCGCTGAGGCCCCGGTGCCAGCGGAAAGTGCCACGAACCCGGTACATCCAGTACAGTTCAGCTCCAGACACATTTTCGCGGCAACCATGACCGATCACTACGCCGCCCTCGGCCTGGGCAGCGCGGCCACGCTGGCCGACATCAAGAAGGCCTTCCGCCAGAAGGCCTCGCTCTATCACCCGGACCGCAACACGGCGCCGGAAGCCCCTGCACGTTTTCGCGCTGTGCAAGAGGCGTACGATGTGCTTTCTGACCCCGACAAGCGCCAGGCCTACGACGACAACCGCCGTCGCAACCTGCTCGACAGCCCCATCGATACCGCGCGCGACATCTGGCTGAACTACTTCAGCGCCCTGCTCTGAGCCTGGTCGCCCGGCTTGCAGGCCACGCCAAGGCCCCAGCCCCCAAGCCCCCCCGCTTCAAAGCCCCATCGACCCACTTTCGCGCCCGCCTGCCACACCATGATCCTCTCCCCCGCCTTCCACGACCTGCGCGCTGCTTACCAGTCCGAGATGGACGACCTCACTTCCGACACGGAAGGCCGCGACGTGCTGCGCAAACGCCTGGCCGACAAGCGCAAATCGCTGGACTTCCTGCTGCAGATGACCGAAGCCGCGCCTGAAATGGTGGCCGTGGTCTTCCACCAGGGCTTTCGCTTCACTGAACCCGCCGTGATGGACCAGGTCGTGAGCCTGGAGATCGACGATGTGCCCGACTGGGACGAGCTGGGCGGCGCCGTGCAGGTCCTGCCTTCGGCCCAGTCGCTGGCCGAGACCTTTCTGCAGCAGGCCGATGGCCAGCGCTTCATGACCATCGCCGCCGCCCTGGTCTACCTCTACGAGAAGCCCGATGGCCGCATGCAAGCCGCCGCTGACGATGCCGATGAGGACGACGCCGACAAGGACGAAGACCGCGAAGACCACGACGACGAAAGCCGCGAATACGTGGAGAGCGACGACGAGGCCGATGCCCGCGCCCGTGAAGAGGCCGGCGCCGACTGGATGGTCGAACAAGGCTTTGACCGCAAAGACTGAAGCGAACCCATACCATGAACGAGATTGCACTCATCCAGCAGACCCAGAGCCTCATTGCCGCGGGAGACATCGTTGGCGCCGAAGCCATCCTCGTGGACCTGGCCGACAAGGAGGGCGACAAGGCCCTGATGGTCGTCCTGGAACAACTGCCCCCCAAGGACATCCTGGCCGTGATCCGCGAGTACGACCCCTCCAAGGACTCGGTCATCAACATGCTGATCTCGCCCGAGCAGTTCGCCCGCGCCGTCGTGATCGAAAAGCGCTACAAGGACCTCAAGCACGTCCACCTGCGCGGCATGGTCAACTCCATCATCTTCCGAGAAGATGCCGACCCGATCGAGTTCCTGCAGGCGCTCGGCGATCTGGAAGGTGGCAGCGAAGCGCTGGCCAACTACTTCGCCGACAAGTGGAGCCGCGTGGAAGCCTTTGCGCGCACCGGCAACTTCGACACGATGGAAGACGACGGTCAGATGATGTCCGAGCAGGCCCTGCTGGCATCGGCTCACGTGCGCCCTGTGCTGCAACACGACGAAGTGGCCGACAACGACTGGATGGAACTGGCCTGGCTGCTGCGCTACCAGTGCCCTGACCTGTTCTGCGAGATGCTGCTGGTGCTGCGTGCCAAGGCCCTGCGTGGCGAAGATGCGCCCGGCGACGATGAAGACGAAGCCGAAGAGAGCGACGGCAAGGTGGAAACCGGCGACACCGACCGTGGCCGCATCACCCAGGCCGCCATCGACCCGGACGAAGAATCCGCGATCTGATCTGCACAGCGCCCCGCCATGAACGAGCCTTCAACCGACACCGCACAGCCCACGGCCGCCCCCGCTGCGATCTCGCTCTACGACGCACGGCCCTTCTTTGAAAAGGCCTTGCAGTACGGCGTGGCCAATGGCCTGATCAACCAGGCCAAGCTGGACGCCATCTGCGTGGAAGCGCCCAAAGGCATGGTGCAGATCGCTGGCTACTTTGGCAGCGAGTTCCTGCGCCCCGAACTCGAAAAAGCCCGCGAGCGCATGATCAACCTGGTCAGCCTCTTTCTGGAAGAGTCCTGCCAGGGCGATGTGCACCGCGCCGCCGAGGCCTTGCGCGACAACTCCCTGCTGTCGCGCTCCAAAGGCGGCTCGGACATGCTCAAGAAGCTGATCGCCATGCCGCAAAGCTCGCACTTCGGCATGAGCGAGCGCAAGGGTTTCACCGACGACATGATCCCGCATCTGGCCAAGTGGACCTTGCGCCCGCTGGCCGACTACCGCGCCGAGCTGGCCACCCGCCGCCATGCCGCCGACCTGATCGAAGCCGCTACCTGGATGGCCGCCCAGCTCGATGCCAGCGACGACGAGCTGGAAGAGTTCGGCGCCGAAGCCGAAGCCGTGATCCGCACCGCCTTGCTGATCGAAGCCGTGGGCCGCGATGCCCTGCCCGACTGGATCGGCTTCGAAAAGACCATTGGCGTGCTGCGGCGCCAACCCATGCTGGCCAGCGATGAAGGCATCGTGGTGCCCGATGAGCTGCCCGCCCACCTGCACGGTGCGGTTGAAACGGTGCGCCAATCCCTGCTGGCCGACATGCCGCGCATCCTGGATGCGAACCTCTCGCCACGCAAGCTCTTCATGCAGACCACGGCCTTCATGGGCCGCTACTTCTGGATCGAAGACGCGCTGGCCGAGATCGACCACCACGAGCGCAGTGCCTCCAACGAATGGCGCAAGGCCACACAAGGCCAGACCGACGAAGACGCCCTGTTGACCGTGTTCCTGCACATCGCAGCAGGTAGCGCGCCCAAGATCAGCATGACCGACAAGAGCGCCGCCACGCTGATCCGCAAGATCCGCAAGTCAGGGCTGCACCCGGAGCGCGCGAAGGCCTTCATCCAGGCTCACGCGCCCGCCGCCTTGCGCGAAGGCTATGTCGAGCTGTGGCGCCTGTTCCTGCAGGAAGCGCAACCCCTGCTGCTCAGCGACGCCGTGACCTCGCACAACGACGCCCTGGCGCTGCTGCGGCGCGAATGCGTGGTGCTGGCCGCCAGCTGAACCACTCAGGCTGAAGGCGATGAGCTGACCGGCAGCCCCAGTTGCTGCCAGGTCAGCATGCCGCCGCGCATATTGGCGACACGCGTGAAGCCCCCTTGGCGCAGGATGACCGTGGCCTGACCGGAGCGCATGCCGGCATGGCACACGGTGACAACGGGCTTGTCCTGCGGGATCTGAGCCAGCGCTGCTTTCAGTTCGCTCAAAGGCAGGATCCGCGCCCCCTGGATGCGGCCCAGGCGCTCGTCCACCTCTTGCGGCTGACGCACATCCAGCACCAGCACCTCATCGAGGTGCTCGGACACCCACTCCGGCTCGATCTCCAGCAAACCCGCATACGTTTGCCGCACGGGGCCCCAATCCGCCAGTTGCGGCACCTTGCCATCGGCCGGCTGCCCCGAGCGCATATTGGCCGGCAGCGCCACCGCCAGCTGCTTGGGATGCGGCAGATGCAGGTTCTGCATGAAGCCGACGAAATCGCGCTCGTCCGCCTGCCCGCCGATGCGGGGGTTGTGCGCACGCTCTTCGGCCACGGATGACATGGTCCGGCCCGCGTAGTCGTGCCCGGGGAAGATCAGGCAATCCTCGGGCAGGCTGAACAGCTGCTGCGTGATCGATCGATACAAGGTGCCCGCGTGCCCTTGCTGGAAGTCACAACGGCCCGCACCGCGGATCAACAGGCTGTCACCCGTGAAGGCCATCTGCTGATCGTCCAGCACATAAGAGACGCAACCATCGGTGTGCCCCGGCGTGGCCCGCACCGCGAGGTGGCGCTCGCCGAACACGACCTTGTCGCCATGATCGAGCAGCCAATCCGCGCCTCGCATGGCCTCGCCATAGCGCTTCGAGATCCCGATGCGGCACGCGGTGGCCTGCTGCATCAACCAGGCGCCGGTCACGTGATCGGCGTGGCAATGCGTATCAAGCGCCGCCTGCAACGTGAGGCCCAACTCTTCGATCAAGGCGCGATCACGCAGGTGCTGCTCGAACACGGTGTCGATGATCACGGCCTGCCGGGTCACCGGGCATCCCAGAAGATAGGTATAGGTTGATGAAGCGGCATCAAACAGTTGCCGGAAGATCAGCTTGCCGAACATGGTTGCCTCCATGAATCACGTCATCGAATGTAGTGCACCTCGATCGTGGCGTGCACGATCTCTTCATGCACCTTCAAGGCCTCGCGGATCAAGGCAGGCGTCAGGGCCTCATCGCGCGTGACCACCGTCAGGGCGCATGAGTACACGGCCTTGCCCACCCGCCACACGTGCAGATCGGTCAGGTGGCTGTCCTCATGGGCAGCCAGCTCGGCGATCACCTCGCGGATCTCTTCCACCACCGGATGGTCCATCTCCCGGTCCAGCAGCACCTTGCCTGTCTCGATCACCAGGCCCTTGGCCCACACCGCCACCAGCACGGCGCCCACCAGCCCCATCACCGGGTCCAGCCAGGACCAGCCGTACATCCAGCCGCCGATCAGCGCCAGGATGGCCAGCACGGAGGTGGCCGCATCGGCCAGCACGTGCACATAGGCCGACTTCAGGTTCAGGTCATGCTGATGCCCATGATCGGCGTGGTGATGGTGGTCGTGACCGTGTTGGTGCCCATGCCCGTGATCATGCCCATGATGGTGATGCCCATGCCCCGCGTGATCGTGGTCGTGCACGCCACCCAGGATAAAGGCGCAGATCAGGTTCACGCCCAGCCCCAGTGCGGCCACGATCAAGGCCTCGCGGTAATGAATGGGCTCCGGCGTCAGCAAGCGCTCGACCGAGCCGAAGATCATCAGGCCTGCCACCCCGACCAGGAACACCCCACTGGCAAAGCCCGCCAGCACCTCGATCTTCCAGGTGCCAAAGGCAAAGCGCGGGTCCTTCGCATAGCGGCGCGCGGCCGCATAGGCAAAGGCGCTCAAGCCGATGGCCACGGCGTGCGAGCTCATGTGCCAGCCATCGGCCAGCAAGGCCATGGAGTTGAACCACCAACCCGCCGTGATCTCGATGACCATGGTGGCCAGCGTGATCCACATCACCAACCTCGTGCGGGTCTCGGCCTGCTGGCTGCCCTCATCGAAGACGTGGTCGTGGATCCATTCAGACAATTCCGTGTCTCTCATACCTGGGCCTTTTTTTGTGCCGATCGACATCGATCAGGCGAACAACTTGTCGATCTGGAGCAGCGTGAGCACACCCATCACGGCAAAGATGGCGGCGGCAATACCGTGCACCAGCTTCATCGGGATTTTCTCGGCAAACCGGTTGCCGACAAACACTGCGGGCACATCGGCAATCAGCATACCCAGGGTCGTGCCCGCCACCACCATGAAGGGCGAGACATAGTGCGCGGCCAAGGCCACCGTGGCCAGTTGCGTCTTGTCCCCCATCTCAGCAAGGAAGAAGGTCACCAGCGTGGCGCCGAACACGCCCAGCTTATGGGCCACTTTGGTTTCTTCCTCTTCGATTTCATCGGGGATCAGGGTCCAAATGGCCATGCCGATGAAGCTCAAGCCCAGCACCCAGCGCATGGCTTGGGGTGACACCACCGAGGTGATCCAGGTGCCCAGGGCGCCCGCAAGACCATGGTTGACCAGGGTGGCAGCCAGGATGCCCAGGATGATGGGCACGGGGCGCTTGAAACGCGCGGCCAGGATGAAGGCCAGCAATTGGGTCTTGTCGCCAATTTCTGCCAGGGCGACCACGCCGGTCGATATGAGAAGGGATTCCATCTGGAGGGTCCTTGGCTGGTGTGTACGCGTGACCATATACCGCCCACCAGCCGTGAAGCAGCACATGGTCAGACGTCTTGCCAAGAAAAGGCCTGGGCCGATGATCAATGTGACCAGCCCGGGGCCGTAACCGCCGGCGCCATGGCCCTATGGGGCCAATTGTGTTGACGCGGGCCGCCTCGTGACGAGGCGCAGCTACTCCCGAATGACAGGCGACAGTGTACCAAAGCCACCACGCCGCCCCCCCCCGAGGGCAGGCATGCGTGGCCTGAAACCTGGCGGAAAACGGGCCGCACACGCAATCGCGCAGCGACATCCGCCACAGCCCCTCTCGATGGTGGAAACCCACCTTGGGGGGATGCGAGCAGGCTGCCGGACGCATTCAATGGCGACCTGTCAGCACGGACCGGCGCCCTGACAGCACGCCACACCAACCCACCGCGCTGCCCCGTGCAACCCGATTTTCTTTTCCTGGAGATTCACATGAAAGTTTCAACCCGCCAACGCCTCCGCTACGGCGCCTTCACCCTGGCCAGCTTTGCCGCAGGCTTCGCGGCCACCTTCGTGCCACTGCACGCGATGGCCGCCAGCGGCACGCCCGTCATCGGCACCACCTCGCCCACCATCAACACCACACCGGCCACCACGGTCAACACCCCGACCATCGTGTTTGGGCCCAGCGCCAACTTCCCCAAGGTCGAGATCCTCACCTATGAGGAAAAGATCGGCGTGGTGCCCTACACGCAGATTCACTATGCTGGCGCAGATGTCACCCTGAAGCTGACCAACACCAGCAAGGTGGTGACCGATCCGGCCTGGCTGTCGGTGAAGGATGGCAACCAGTTGATGAAGCAGAACACCTACGGTGTGAGCATCCCCACGCTGCAACCGGGCGCGTCAACCACCGTGAACGTGCACCTGGACGCCGTGCTGCCCGCCGCGCAATCCCAGTTGCCCGAAGAGCAGCAGTACAGCCAGTGGAGCGCGCAATACCGCAATGTGTGCGGACCGCAGTTCAGCAGCGTGCTGGACTGGCGCGGCCCCCAGGCCCAGACGCCGATGGACCCGCATCGCGAATCGCTGCTGATCAAGGAAGGCTGGAGCGACTACGCCAAGGTGCCGCCCAGCGTGCCCATCTGCTCGGGCAACCAGTGCGTGAAGGTGTGCGACATCGAAAAGAAGGTCCGCGCCCAACTGGACGGCAAGGTCACAGGCTACAGCTTCTTCGTGGGCCAGTACCCCAAGTTCAGCAGCTACGGTGACGCCCGCACCTCGGCCGATGCGCCCGAAACCGACTTCAAGTCCAACACCAAGATCACCGTGGCCAGCGTCAGCAAGCTGGTGACCACCATCGCCGCGGTGCGCCTGCTCGATCAGAAGGGCATCAGCCTGGACACCGCCATTGGCGCCTACCTGCCTTCTGACTGGAGTGTTCAAAGCAACTACGTCAAGAACATCACCTTTGCCCAACTGCTGGGCCAACGCAGCGGCATCAAGGACTACGGCAATGTCTCGATGGACTACGCCAAGCTCAAGTCCTTCTTCTCGCAAGCGGTCAGCGCCAACGCCAACACCATGTGCCAGGGCTCCGGTGTGGTCAACCCGGCCAACCCGATCAACGTGAACAACCAGGGCTGGTGCTACAGCAACTACAACTTTGCCATCATGCGTGTGCTGATGCCCAAGGTGGCCGGCTTTGCCGAAGATGCCAACCAGGCGACCCGCCCGCAAACATTGGCCAATCAATACACGCAACTGGTCCAGCAAAACGTGTTCAACCTGGTCGGCCAAAATGGCGTGAGCTGCAAGCCCCCCGTCAACAACACGAACTTTGCCTACGCCTACAAGGGCCCGGCCGACAACACCGGCGGCATGAACTGGGGCGACGTTTCGCTGATCTGTGGCGCCGCCGGCTGGTACCTGTCTGTTGAAGACATGGCCAAGGTGATGCTGAGCCTCAACGCCAAGGACGGCAAGATCCTTGCTGCATCCAATGGCAAAGACCTGTTCGAGACCATGCGTCAACGTGGCCTGGGTTGGGATGTGGACACCAACACCGAGCTGGAAAAGAACGGCGGCTGGGGCGCCAACTGTGATGGCAACGGCGTGTGCGACAACATCAGCACATCGGTGGCCATGTTCGGCCCCGTGACTGGCCCCCGCGTGCTCGGCGTGCTGTTCATCAACTCCAACATCACCGGGGGTGGTGGTGCCAAGGGTGTGCTGGAGAGTGCTTACAACAACTCGCTCTACATCAAACCTTGATCACAAATCACCGGAGCAACCAATCAATGGGCGGAGCAATGTCTCCGCCCATTTTTTTGGCATGAGACAACCCGTTGATCACCCGGGCGAGGCGGCAATTCATCACATTGCCCCGCGAATGAAACGGGCCCACCCCCTCCACGACGCGATAGAGCGCCGATATCCTGAACCAATGGCCGCGCATCCAAAGCCGGCGAGCACTTCGGGAGGAGGACCCGAAGTCCACGATATCCAGATGGGTAAGGGCCTTCATGCCTACCGAAAGACCTCCGCCGGCTCTGGCAGCGTCAAACCAGGACGAATGGGACTGGCATGCCCTGCTGAGCGATCTGCCTGCCGGCGCCTTTGTGGCACGCGATGGCCGCTTCCTGTATGCCAATCAGGCACTGCTGGATCTGTTCGGCTACGCCAACCAGGATCTGGTCGCCTTAAGCAGCCTGTCGTTGACCGCGCCGGAGGACAGGGACACCGTGATGGTGCATGTGCGACGAAGACGACGCATGGTTCCGGAGCTTCCCTATGAAGTGCAATGCCTGCGCAAGGACGGCTCGCGCTTTGACGCCAAGATGTGCGGCTTGCGTGTGCTTGTGGCGGGCGAAGATGCCGACCTGGTCACGATCACAGACATCACGGAATCACGCCAGACCCTGCGACGAGCGCAACGCCAACAAGAAGCGCAACAGCAGCAATTGCAGGCACTGTGGCTGCACGGCCTGATCCTGGATCGTCTGCCAACACCCGTGATGGCCGTGGATCAGCACGCCCGCATTCACTATGCCAATGATGCCGTCTGCAAACTCCTGGGCTATCAACGCGAACACCTGCTGACCTTGCCGATCTTTGCCATCGCGCCCCACCGCAGGCCCGATAGCTGGCAGGAGTCTCTGCAATCTCTCAAGCAGGTCGGCCACAGAAACCTGGCGAGCGATTGGTGCACGGCCAATGGCCGAACACTACAGGTGCAACTGAGCGTGCAGCATGCGCAAGATGGGGAGCTCGAACTGGCCTTGATTGCCCTGCAGGACAGTGGCCATGGCGCCGCAGCACCACCGCCATCGGGCCCGCGCGTGCTCCAGTTTTGCGAGATAACGGGGCTGCCGAACCAGCAATTTTTTCGCGAACGGCTGCGCAGCGAAGCCCTTCTGGCCATCATGGATCACCGCAACATCGCCATCCTGGTGATGGGGGTCAATGAACTGCAGCACATCAACGAGATCGAGGGTTTTGCGACGGGCGATCAGGTGATGCAGATCCTGACGCGTCGCCTGTCCGGCATCCCCAAGGGCACGGACCTCCTGGCCCACCTGAGTGGCGGCGAGTTTGCCTTGATGGTCAGCCATGCGCCCCACATCGGCGATGACGCGGTGCTGCAGTTGAGCCGTGCACTGCAAGAGGCCGCAACCACGCCCATTCAACTCAACAACAAAAGCCTGCAGCTGAGTTGCAACGTCGGCGCCGTGGTTTTTCCTCGCGACACCGGCGAGCCCGAACACGTGCTCAGGCAGGCGCAAGCGGCCATGCGCATGGCCATCTCGCAAGGCCCCAACAAGGTCTACAGCTACACACCACAAGCCAACGCCCGCATAAGCGCCCGCATTGCCATCGAGACGGCTCTGAGGGGCGCCCTGGAGCGCCAGGAGTTCCAACTCGCCTTTCAGCCACAGGTAGACCTCACGCACGGACAGATCGTAGGCGCCGAAGCCCTGCTCAGGTGGCGCCACCCCGAGCTGGGGCAAGTGTCACCCGCCGAATTCATCCCCATTGCGGAGGACACGAGCCTGATCCTGCCTCTTGGCGAATGGGTTCTGACAAAGGCCTGCGAGGCTGCCGCGCAGTGGCAGAAGATCGCGTCCCGCCCCATTCACGTGGCCGTCAACCTATCTCCCAAACAACTGCAGCAGCCCAATATTGCCGCCGTGATCGAAGCGACCTTGATTCACAGTGGCTTGCCGCCTCACCTGCTGACCGTGGAGCTGACAGAGCGCATGTTGCACGACCAGCAAGACGCCGTGGCAGACACCTTGCAGCATCTCAAGGCCATCGGCACGTCCATCGCCCTGGACGATTTCGGCACCGGCTACGCCAGCTTACAGAGCCTTCGGCGCCTGCCTATTGATGTGGTCAAGATCGACCGCTCGCTCGTGCCGGATGTCACCACCGAGACGCAGGATGTGTCTATCACCCGCGCCATCATCAACATGGCCCATGGCCTGCAAAAGAAGGTCTTGGCGGTGGGCGTCGAGAACGTGGGCGAGCTGGCCCTGCTATGCGCCAATCAGTGTGACCAGATGCAGGGTTTCCTGTTCAGCCCGCCAATGGATGACCGCGAGTTCACGGCCATGCTCTTGGAGGGCCGCGCCCTGCCCGATCACATGCTGGGCAGAAAAAAGCGCACGCGCACCCTGCTGGTGGTCGACGATGACCAGAACATCGTGAGCGCGCTCAAGCGCCTGCTGCGCAAGGACGGCTACCACATCGTGACGGCTGAAAGCGGCACCGAGGGCCTTCAGAAGCTGGCTGAAAACGAGGTGGACGTCATCGTGTCAGACCAGCGCATGCCCGGCATGACCGGAGTGGAGTTTCTACGCAGGACCAAGGAGCTGTATCCCGAAACCATCCGCATGGTGCTCTCTGGCTTCACGGAGCTGCGCACCATCACCGATGCCATCAATGAAGGAGCCATCTACAAGTTCCTGACCAAGCCCTGGGACGACGAGCATGTGCGCACGCACATTCAGGAGGCTTTCCATCAAAAGGAAATGGCCGACGACAACAAGCGCCTTGACCGTGAAGTGCAGGAAGCCAACCGAGAGCTGGCCGAAGTCAACGGGCGACTCAAGCACCTGCTCGAATCACAGCGCGAACACATCCACCGAGAAGAAACCAGCCTCGTGGTCGCACGCGAGATGCTGGAAAACATGCCCACGCCCGTGATCGGCCTGGATCAAGGCGGCATGGTCGCCTTCATGAACTCCGACGCCGAACGCGTGTTCGCCGGATCGGCCGGCATGCTCGGCCTGCACGTGACCGACGTACCCGAGAGCGCGCTGGCCGACGTGTGGCGGCTCAGCGATGGCCGCTATCACGACATCACCTTGTGTGGCCAGGCCTTCCGCGCTGTATGCAGACCCATGACGGGCAACACGCGCTCGCGCGGCTCACTCATGGTGCTGATCCCCAGTCAGAGCGCCCTTGGCCTGCCTGACACATCTGACCTCCCGGCGACAGGATGACACCATGCCCCCGACAGAACATCCCCTTAAGCCCACGCCGCAGCCCCGAGCCGGCGCAAACCTGGAGCGAGGCGCACTGCAACCTTTGCTGGAGCACCGATTCCGCCACACCTTGCGCTCCGGGCAAGTCAGCCCCTTGCTGCACCTGATCTTGCGCTACAGGCAGGAGGCATCCGCATGTATACCCAACACCTGAGTGCCGAGCACATCACGTCACAGGTCAAGGCGTTGCCGGCCTTGCCAGAGATCGTGACCGAGCTCGTGCGGCTGATGAACGATGAGGGCGTCAGCGGCGACTACCTGGCAGACAAGCTGGCCAAGGACCCCGGCTTGAGCGCCAAGGCCTTGCGGCTGGCCAACTCCTCCTTTTATGGCCTGAGCCGCCAGATTCAGTCCATTCCAGAGGCCCTGCAGATGCTGGGGCGCCGCACGGTGGGCCTCATGGTGCTGGCTGCGGCGGCCTCGGACGCCATCAAGGTCAGGCCTCGCCCCGGATTCCACCCTCGCATCTTCTGGCGCCACGCCTTGGGTGCAGCGCTGGCGGGGCAGGCCTTGGCCCGCAGCCAGCACCTCAACCCCGACCTGGGTTTCACCGTCGGCTTGCTGCATGACATCGGTCAACTCGCCCTGGCCTGCATCGTGCCGGAAAGGCTGGCCACCGTTGCCGACTTCAAACACCAGCACGACTGCATCAACATCGACGCCGAACAAGCCGTGCTGGGGACCGACCACACGGTCGTTGGCGCCTTGCTGGCCGAGCGCTGGCAGTTTGCCCCCCAGATCGTGGAGGCCATCGCACACCACCATGCCCCCGGCATGCGCCCGGGCCCTGGCCTGGCTGGCGTGGCGCATCTGGCGGACGCCATCTCTCATGCGCTGGGCCTGTCAGGCGACGACAACGAGACCGTCCCTCCCACGCCGCCGGAAGTCTGGGCTGCCATGGCCCCGGGCAATGAAGCCTGCCTCCAGCTGTTTGCGGATGTGGAACACCAGTTCGAAGGCGTGTGCAGCGCCCTGCACTTCTGACTTGATGCCACAAGGAGTCATGCCATGCCCACCACCGATCCAGCCCTGAACAGCGCGCAAGCCAAATCCTGCCAGCCATGCAGCGGCCCGCATCAGGTGCACGAACTCCTGCGCGCCAACGAAGAGCTCAAGATCCTCAATGCGAAGTTGTCCGCCACGCAGGACAAGCTCGTGCAATCAGAAAAGCTGGCTTCGATCGGCCAACTGGCTGCAGGCGTGGCGCACGAGATCAACAACCCGATCGGCTACATCTTCTCGAACTTTGGCACGCTGGAGCGTTACCTCGTTCACCTGTTTCAGATGCTGTCGGCCTATGAAGAAGCAGAACGACACCTGAGCGACACCCCCCAAGGCCTGCAACTCAAGAAGCTGCGCGAACAAATCGAACTGGACTACCTCAAAGAGGACATCCCAAACCTGATGCAGGAGTCCCGTGAGGGCATTTCAAGAGTCCGCAAGATCGTCAGTGATCTCAAGGACTTCTCACGCGTTGGCGCCAGTCAGGAATGGGTCTGGGCCAACCTGCACAGAGGGATCGAGTCCACACTCAACATCGTCAACAACGAGATCAAGTACAAGGCCGATGTCGCCAAGGTATTCGGCGACATCCCTGATGTGCAATGCCTGCCATCCGAGATCAACCAGGTCATCATGAACCTGCTGATCAACGCCACACACGCCATTACCGCCGAGCGCGGCACCATCACCATCCGCACGGGTCGAACGGGAGAAGGCGACAGCGAGCAGGTATGGATCGAGGTGGAAGACAACGGCTGCGGCATCGCCAAAGAACATATCAGCAAGGTGTTCGACCCCTTCTTCACGACCAAGCCAGTGGGCAAGGGCACGGGACTGGGTTTGTCACTCTCCTATGGCATCGTGCAAAAGCACAACGGTCACATCGATGTGAGAAGCGAACCCGGCCAAGGCACCTGCTTTCGTATCAGCCTGCCCGTTCGACACCACAGCACGGAGGCCCAGGAATGAGCGCACAACCGAGCCAGACGCTGAGCAGCAAACCCGTGATGTTCGACATCGACGCCGTCCTCAATGAACCGCTGAGCGAGCATCCCGAGCGGGATGCCGCCCATGGCTTCCCCATGCCCGAACTGCATGCGATCGGCTCGCCTGCGGCCTTTGTACCTGCGCCCGATACCGATGCCCATGCCGACACCACGCGCACAATCCTGTGCGTGGACGACGAGCCCAACGTCCTGGCCGCGCTGGTTCGCCTGCTGAGGGGAACCGGCCACCGTGTGCTCACCGCGTCAGGCGGCCCCGATGCCCTGGCCTTGATGGCGCGCGAGCAGGTCGATCTGCTGATCTCCGACATGCGCATGCCTGGCATGAGTGGCACCGACCTGATGCTGAAGGTGCGCAGCGGCTGGCCCCACGTCACGCGCCTGCTCCTGACCGGCCACTCGGACGTGAGTGCCACCATTGCTGCCATCAATGAAGGCCAGGTACACCGTTACCTGACCAAGCCTTGGGGCGACGCCGAATTGGTGCTGACCATCAAGGAGTCCTTCGAGCACAAGTTCCTGGAAGAAGAAAAGCAAAGACTGGAAGCCCTGACGCGCAGCCAAAACGAGGAACTCAAGCACCTCAACACCCACCTGGAAGCCCTGGTGGCAGACAGAACGCAGGAGCTGGAGCAAGCCAACGAGCGCGTCAAGAAAAATTACTTCAACTCCATCAAGACGTTTTCCAACCTGATTGAACTGCGCGGAGGGCAGTTGATGGGCCACGCTCGCCGTGTGGCCGACCTCAGCCTGCGGACGGCCAAGGTGCTGGGGCTCAACGAGTCCCAGACCAACGATGTGCTGATCGCGGCCCTGCTGCACGACATCGGCCAGATCGGCCTGCCCGACGCCTTGCTGAACAAGGCTGCCAGCGAGCTGACACCACGGGAAGCCGCACCATACCGCATGCACCCTGTCTTTGGCGAACAGGCCTTGCTGGGCCAGGATGACATGCAGAACGTGGCCGCTGTGATCCGGGCCCACCATGAACGCTTCGATGGCCAGGGCTACCCGGACGGCCTGGCCGGCAACGACATCCCACTGGAGGCACGCATCCTCGCCGTGGCCGATGCCTACGAGGATCTCGTTAACGGCCGCCTGGTCAGCGAACACATGAAGCCGGCCGACGCCTGCGCCCTGCTCTTTCGCGGGCGAGGTTCGCAATTCGACCCCGAAGTGCTGGATGCCTTCATGAGCCTGTTCGCCCATCTGGCCAACAACCACGACACACCGGCTCAGACCACCAGCGAGGCACAAGCGGTACTGCTGCGGCCGGACGAGCTGCAGGCCGGCATGATCATGGCCCGCGACCTTCTGTCACCGCAAGGCGTGTTGCTGCTGGCCAGTGAGCATGTGCTCACCACGGACCTGATCAAGCGCATCCGCGTATTCGAGCGCCGCAACGGGCGCCCCATCTTGCTGGCCACCCGGCCGGCGAAGGAAGCACCATGAGCAAACTGATGATCGTGGACGACGAGGCCAATGTGACCAACGCCTTGTTGCGCGTGCTACGTCGGCGCCTGCCGCTCAACGTCCGCATGGAGGCGTTCGTAGACCCTCTCAAGGCGCTGGAGCGAGCTCAAGAAGCAACGTTCGAGATCATTCTCAGCGACTACCGCATGCCGCAGATGGACGGCATCACTTTCCTGCAAGCTGCCAAGACGATCCAGCCACATGCGGTGTGCATGATCCTGTCGGCGTCCACCGAGGTCGACACCATCATGAAAGCCATCAACAACGTGGAGGCCTTTCGATACTTGACCAAACCATGGGACGAAGCCGATCTGGTCGATCAGATCGAGCAAGCACTGCACCGCAGCGAGCAGGCGCGTGAGACACGGCATCTCGCCGATGACATGCGCGCACTTCGGGGCGACATCTCGCCACAGGTGCGAGAAGCCCGGCTGCTGGAAGAACTGGAGCCAGGCATCACCCAAGTGGAATGGGGCCCCAACGGCGAGGTGCTGATGCCGCCGCTGAACAAAAGTTGAATTCAACTCAAGCATGCCGATATTGTTAACATATGGTTCATGCTTGAAGTTCGCCACCTTCGCTCACTGATCGCCATCGCCGACACCGGCAAACTGGCCACAGCGGCCGAGCGTGTTCACCTGACGCAATCCGCCCTGTCGCACCAGGTTCGGGCTGTGGAAGCGCACTACGCCACGCCGTTGTTCGAGCGCACGCGCCAGGGCCTGCGCTTCACGCCAGCGGGGGATCGATTGCTGGCACTGGCACGCACCGTGCTCAATGACGTGAGTGCCGCCGAGCGCGATCTGCAACGCATGAAGGGTGAAACCACAGGCGAGCTGCGCATCGCGCTGGAATGCCACACCTGCTTCGACTGGCTGATGCCGGTGATGCACGCGTTCCGCCAGCGCTGGCCTGAGGTGGAGCTGGATCTGGTGGCTGGCTTTCATGCCGATCCGCTCGCCTTGCTCAAGGAAGGGCGCGCCGACCTCGTCATCGGCTCACGCCCCAAGTCGCAACGGGCCTGGTCTGTACGCCCCCTGTTCCGCTTTGAGATCCTGTCCGTGCTGGCCAATGATCACCCGCTGCGTCACAAGCGCTTCCTCACCGCCAGGGACATGGCCGACCAGACGCTGATCACCTACCCCGTGCCCGAGCAGCGCATCGACCTGATCCGCGAGGTGCTCAAACCGGCGGGTGTAGAACCAACGCGCCGCACAGCTGAGCTGACGGTCGCCATCGTGCAACTGGTGGCCAGCCGACGCGGCATCGCCGCCCTGCCCAACTGGGGCCTGCAAAGCTATCTGGAGCACGACTATGTCAAGGCCGTGCCCATCGGCCCCAAAGGGCTATGGAGCGAACTGCACGCCATTTGCCCGAAAGCGCTCGCCAGCCGCCCGTATATGCAGGACATGGCCGACATCATTGGCCAGGAATGCGCGAGACTGCCTGGCATCGAGTGGCTAGCCTGATGCTCAAGACACCCTCATCGCACGATACGGCACGCCGCAACACATAGGTCTTGACATGCAACTGGACACCGTCGAAATCGAAACAGGCCCCACCCCGCAGACCAGCATCATCATCCTGCATGGTCTGGGCGCCGATGGCAGTGACTTCGCACCCTTCTGCGATGAACTGAACCTCTCGGCCATCGGCCCCGTTCGCTTCGTGATGCCCAGCGCCCCTGTGATGCCGGTGAGCATCAATGGTGGCTACGAGATGCGCGCCTGGTACGACATCCTGCCCACCAATGACCCTACGCGTCGTGAAGACGAGGCCAGTCTGCGCCGCTCGCACCTCGCCATCAACACCTTGATCGAACGCGAGGCGCAACGCGGCGTCGCGCCCGAGCGCATCGTGCTGATGGGCTTTTCGCAAGGCTGCGCCATGGCTCTGATGGCCGGCTTGCGCTATCCGCAGGCGCTGGGCGGCATCATCGCGCTGTCGGGCTACCTGCCCTTGCCGCAGTTCACGCAGGCGGAGCGCCATGCGGCCAACCAGCGCACGCCCATCTTCATGGCGCACGGCCAGCACGATGACGTGGTGCTGATGAGCCGAGGCGCCGCAGCCCGCGATCAACTTCGGCAATGGGGATACCGTGTCGACTGGCACGACTACCCCATGACCCACAGCCTGTGCCTGGACGAAGTGCAGGACATCAACCAGTGGTTGCTGGGCCAGTGGTGACCACCCCGTCAAACACGGTCTGAAGCCGGGGGCTTTGCAGCAAGCTGGCCGGCGAGACCGTTTCTCGCTGCCACGGAATACGCCCGAAGTACCAGACCTGCCAGAAGCGCAGGTTGACGTTAGGGTTGTGCGCGAGCAGCGTCGAGAAGTTTTCCACCTCGCCCAGTTGCTGGCCTGTGGCCTGCGCCACCACCTCGCGCACGTATTTGGAGCAGAACTGCCGCCCCGAACGCAGGTTGAAGCCGGTGTCATACAAGACGCCCGTGCGCTCGCGGGCCGCCACATACAAGGCCTGACGCTGGACCGGCGTGAGCGGTGCCGTCAAACGCGCGACAGCGAGGCGGTGACCCTCCGAGCGTGCGACGAACTGGGACAGGGTTGTGAACCGCGAGAAAGGAAACGTGCTTTCGGCCACCACCGGATCCGCCCCACCTTGGGCAACCACCACGCCAACGTGATTGGTCCATGACAGGGTGGCATCGGCCACCTCTCTGAAGGGTCTGGCCGGCACGCGGATGAAGACCACATCACCCACCTGAACCTGTTGAGACAACTGCGCCACAGGCTGTGGCGGCGGCAAGAAAAAGGGCATGAAGGACTCCCGTTGACAAGCAGGCATGCAGCTTGATCTCGGGCGCCCCTCAGCACCAGTGATTTCGCCGGGGTGCCAGTTTGTGCAACATCCAGTATCACCACGCGATACCGCCCTGGCTTGAGGCAAGATACGCCCCCAATGAGCAATGAAACCCTGGTGCTGGAAGCGAGTGAGGCGCTGCCGCACGTTCCCCTGGCCCCCGCCCCCTGGCGCATCACCGGCAATGGCTACATCGTCGCGGTCTGGTTGCCGCGCGATGTGATCAACAACGCCTTTCTCCCCCCCTCGCTGGCGCCGTCTCATCGTGGCCGGCTGGCCTTCATGATGTTCGTCGATTACCACGAGACACCGTGCGGCCAGTATCACGAACTGCTCTACATCCCCGGGCCCATGCAGTTCAACGAGCACCGACACCGCTCCATCACGCGCATCTTCGTGTCCAGCTACGACTCGGTGGTCAATGGCCGGCGCAACTGGGGCATCCCCAAGGACCGAGCGGATTTCAGCGTGAGCTATGACGACCAGGGCATCGACCATGTGCGCGTGCAGCGCGATGGCCATACCTTCGTTGAACTAGCGTTCAAACCCAAGGGCCCGTCGATCCATTTCAACGCGGCCGTGATACCGAGGTTCCTGCGCACGCTGGCACAGCATTGGGAAGGCAACGAGTACATCTACACGCCAGACGCTGACGGTTTCGTGCAAATGGCCTCGCTGCAATCGGCCCGCTTTGATGCGGCGCTGTTTCCAGATCTGGCGCGAGGGAGGGTACTGGGCGTCGTCAAGGCCAAACACTTCAACATGCGGTTCATCCAATCCATCATCCGGCCCATGAAGCATCGCACCTGGGCTTAATTCATCGCGGGTGTCACTGATTGACGCGCACCATTTGCGATCGCACCAGAAAAAACCGCATACACGGGTAACTGCGTTTACCGATGCCAGGCCAACCAGCTCGACAGGCTGGCATGCACCTGATCGGCCTGACTCGGCGAAAGATGCAGCTTGTCATCCAGCCACCAGCAGGCCAGGCTTTCGGCCCGGTTGTACGCCATCTGAACCACGCTGCAACCCAACACGATCAGCATCAAACAGATCAGCAGGCATCTACCGATAGCGTGACGCATGGGGCGCACCACGTTGTCATCCATCGCCCCTCACACCCGTGGCGTGCAAGTGGCGAGCACATGGCGGCTTGATGGCAAGCCGATCAGATCACGGTGCGAGCCCGCTCCAGCATGAAGTCGATGAAGGTGGAAGCGGCTCGTGTGTGATGCCGATTGGGCATGTAGAGCATGTACATCTGCGTGCCGAAGATGCTGAGCTTCCAGTCATTGAGCGCGGTCTGCACGCGCCCGGCCTGCACCTCGTCTTGCACCACGTAGTCAGGCACCAGGCCCACACCCAGGCCGGCCAGAATGGCTTCGCGCAGAAAGCCGAAGTTCTCCGACATCAAGGTGGGTGACAGCGGCACCTCATGGCGCTCGCCGTGCAGATAGGCCGACAGGCGCAACTGCCGCCCCACCACACCCGACGTGATCACGGGCAGTTGATCCAGATCTTCCAGTTGGCGGGGCATGCCATGGGCCTTGGCATAGTCTGCGGACGCACAGGCCACATAGCGCACAGGCCCCATGTCCCGCGCCACGAGGTGATCAGGTGGGTCGGACATCACGCGTACGGCGATGTCCACCTCGTCACGCAACAGGTCGACCACGCGGTTTTCGAACGCCACGTCCATCACGATGCCCGGGTAGGCACGCTTGAAATCGATCAGCCAGGGCAACATCACCATCTGCCCGTAACCGCTGGGCACACTCAGGCGCACACGGCCCTGCAGGCTCTGCCCCAGCGTGGCCACCGACTCGCGCGCCGCATCCAGCTCATTGCGGATCTTGCGGCCGTGTTCGTACAACTGCAGGCCGATTTCAGTCGGTTCGATGCGGCGGGTGGTACGCCGCACCAGTTGCTGGCCCACGCTGCGCTCGAAGGTGCCCAGGTGATAGCTCACATTGGCGCGGCTCATCTTGAGTCGGCGTGCCGCCTCGCTGAGGTTGCCGGCGTCCAGAATCTCGACCAGCAGGGTCAGTGATTGCAGATCCATCTCGAATGACACTCACTCGCCGTCATGGCGCGCCATCAAGGCGCCACCTTATTTCTTCTTGCTGCGCTCTGGCACCACCGTGACTTTGGTGGGGCTCACGGCGTCCGGCGACATGGGTTTGGAGGGCGAGCTGTCTTTCTTCGGCTTTTTCGCTTCTTTGCCGTTGCGTTGACCCTTGGGCATGATCTTGTCCTTTGATTGTTCAAATTGATTTGACAGTCTGTCAATAGATACAGGGATTGTCAAGGCGCACTTGTTTTCGAACAATGTCCGATCCACGATGGGCCCTCAGCCTGCCGTGCAGCCGATCCGAACCGCAGAAAGCGCCCGCCCCATGAGCCAAGCCCCCGCCGTCCACGTCAGCGTGCACAACCATGTCGCCCTGATCTGCATCGACAACCCGCCCGTCAACGCGCTGGGCGTGGCGGTACGCCGTGGCCTGCAGCAGGCCATCGCCCAGGCCGAGGCGGACGAGCACGTGCACGCCGTGCTGATCGTCGGCCAGGGCAAGGCCTTCATCGCTGGCGCCGATATCCGCGAGTTCGGTCAGCCGCCGCAAGCGCCCTCGCTGCCCGATGTGTGCAACGCCATCGAAGCCTGCAGCAAATCGGTGATCGCGGCCATCCATGGCCCGGCGCTGGGTGGTGGGCTGGAGGTGGCCATGTCGGCCCACTATCGCGTGGCCACCGACAGCGCCAGACTGGGCTTGCCGGAAGTGCAACTGGGCTTGCTGCCCGGCGCAGGCGGCACCCAGCGTGCGCCCCGCCTGGTTGGCGCACAAGCCGCGCTGGACCTGATGCTCAGCGGCCGCCATGTTGGCGCCCAGGAGGCCTTGCGCATGGGCCTGATCGACCACATCGCCACCAGCGACGATGCGCAGACAGAAGGCCTGGCCTATGTGCGACACGTGCTGGCGCAAGGTGCCCCCGTGCGCCGCACACGCGACCAGACCGAAGCCCTCGCAGACAAGGGCGCGCAACGCGTGGCCATCGATGCGGCACGCACCGAGGTGAGCAAGAAGCGCGGCCTGTTCTCGCCCGACAAGATCGTCGACTGTGTGCAGGCGGCCCTGGAGCTACCCTTCGAAGAGGGCCTGCGCACCGAGCGCGCCTTGTTCGAACAATGCCTGAGCAGCCCGCAACGCGCAGGCCTGATCCACGCCTTCTTTGCCGAACGCGAAGTGCTCAAGGCACCGGAAACCAAATCAGCCAAACCACGCGCGCTGAACAAGGTGGGTGTGATCGGCGGTGGCACCATGGGGGCAGGCATTGCCGTGGCCATGCTGGATGCGGGCCTGCACGTGACCATGATCGAGCGCGATGACCAGGCCCTGGCGCAAGGCCGATCGCGCGTGGAGAAGGTGTATGACGGCCTGATCGCCAAAGGGCGCATCAGCAGCGAAGGCAAGGCCATCGTGATGGCCCGCTTCGTGGGCGCGGTGGACTACGCGGCGCTGGCCGAGGCCGATCTCGTGGTCGAAGCCGTGTTCGAAGACATGGCCGTCAAGCACGCGGTGTTCGCGCAGCTCGACAAGGTCTGCAAGCCCGGCGCCGTGCTGGCCACCAACACCTCCTACCTGGACATCAACGAGATCGCCGCCGGCGTGTTCCGCCCGCAAGATGTGATCGGCCTGCACTTCTTCTCGCCAGCCAACATCATGAAGTTGCTGGAGATCGTGGTGCCGACCAAGGTCAGCGCCGATGTGGTCGCCACCGGCTTCGAGCTGGCCAAACGCCTGAAGAAAGTGCCGGTTCGTGCCGGCGTGTGCGATGGCTTCATCGGCAACCGCATCCTGGCCACCTACCGCACGGCTGCCGACCACATGATGGAAGACGGCGCCTCGCCCTACGAGATCGACCAGATGGCCCGTGCCTTCGGTTACCCCATGGGCCCGTATGAAGTGAGCGACCTGGCCGGTGGCGACATCGGCTGGGCCACGCGCAAGCGCCGTGCAGCCACGCGCGATCCACGCGCTCGCTATGTGCACATCGCCGATCAGCTGTGCGAGCGTGGCTGGTTCGGCCAGAAGACCGGCCGCGGCTATTACCTCTACCCCAACGGTGCCCGCACAGGCACACCCGATCCCGAGGTGCTCGCCATCGTTGAAGAGGAACGCGCCAAAGCCGGGGTCAAGCCAAGGGCATTCACGCTTGAAGCGTTGCAGCGCCGCTATCTGGCGGCCATGATCAACGAAGGCGCCAAGGTCGTCGAAGAAGGCATCGCGCTGCGCCCGCTGGATGTGGATGTGACCCTGGTGCATGGCTATGGCTTCCCTCGTTATCGCGGCGGCCCCATGAAGTACGCCGACATGGTCGGCCTGCCCACGGTCCTGGCCGACATCCGCGAATTCGCCAAAGCAGACCCGCTGTTCTGGCAGCCCGCCGCCTTGCTGATCAAGCTGGTGGAAGAAGGCCGCGATTTCGACAGCCTGAACAAAGGAGACAACAACCATGCGTGAAGCCGTCATCGTATCCACCGCCCGTACCCCGCTGACCAAATCACACCGGGGCGAGCTCAATATCACGCCCGGGCCCACGCTGGCCTCGTTCGCCGTCAAGGCGGCCGTTGAACGGGCGGGCATCGACCCCGCACTGATCGAAGACGCGATCCTGGGCTGTGGCTATCCGGAAGGCACCACGGGCCGCAACATCGCGCGCCAGGCCATCATCCGCAGCGGTTTGCCCATCAGCATCGCCGGCACCACGGTCAACCGCTTCTGCGCATCGGGCCTGCAAGCCATCGCCATGGCCGCCAGCCGCATCATCGTGGATGGTGCGCCCGCCATGATCGCAGGCGGTGTGGAAAGCATCTCGGGCATCAAGACACGTGAAGACGGTGACACGGGCATGGACCCCTGGATCGTTGAGCGCAAACCCGCCTTGTACATGGCCATGATCGAAACGGCCGACATCGTGGCCCGGCGCTACCAGATCAGCCGCGAGGCGCAAGACCGCTTCTCGGTTGAGAGCCAGCGCAAGACGGCCGAGGCGCAAGCGGCCGGCCGCTACCAGGACGAGATCGTGCCCATCACGACCACCATGGCCGTGGTCAACAAGGACACGAAGGAAGTGAGCAAGCAGGAAGTCAGCATTGATCACGACACCTGCAACCGCGTCGGCACCACCTATGAATCACTGGCCAAGCTGCCCCCCGTGCGCGGCGCCGACCAGTTCATCACCGCAGGCAATGCCTCGCAACTGTCGGATGGCGCCTCGGCCTGCGTGCTGATGGAGCGCAAGGAAGCCGAGCGCCTGGGCCTGCAGCCTTTGGGCGCCTTCCGCGGCATGGCCGTGCATGGCTGTGAGCCCGACGAAATGGGCATCGGGCCGGTGTTTGCCGTGCCCAAGCTGCTGGCGCGTCATGGCCTGAAGGTCGATGACATCGACTTGTGGGAGCTCAATGAAGCCTTTGCCTCGCAGTCCATCTACTGCCAGCAGCAACTCGGCATCCCCGATGAGCGGCTCAACGTCAACGGTGGCGCCATCTCGATCGGGCACCCCTTCGGCATGACGGGTGCACGCCTGGTCGGCCATGTGCTGCTGGAAGGCACACGCCGCAAAGCCACCAACCCGAACGCGAAGTGGGCGGTGGTGACCATGTGCATCGCAGGTGGCATGGGCGCCGCAGGCCTCTTCGAAATCTTCTGATCAAGGCACCGCATCATGGACTTGAGCTTTACCCCCGCTGAACAGGCCTTCCGCGACGAGGTTCGCACCTTTCTGGCCAACAAGGTGCCGGCACGCCTGACGGACAAGGTGCGTCACGGCCAACACCTGAGCAAGGCCGATCACGAAGAATGGCACGCCCTCCTCCATGCACAAGGCTGGCTGGCCAACCACTGGCCCCAGGCCTGGGGCGGCCCGGGCTGGAACGCCGTGCAGAAGTTCATCTTCGACAACGAATGCGCGCTGGCCTATTGCCCACGCACGGTGCCCTTTGGCGTGAACATGCTGGGCCCGGTGCTCATCAAGTACGGCAGCGAGGCGCAAAAGCAATACTGGTTGCCGCGCATCCTCAGCGGTGCGGACTGGTGGTGCCAGGGCTATTCCGAGCCAGGTGCGGGCTCTGATCTCGCATCGGTCAAGACCACCGCTGTTCGGGAAGGTGCTCACTACATCGTCAATGGCCAGAAGACCTGGACCACGCTGGGCCACCACGCCAACATGATCTTCTGCCTGGTGCGCACCAACCGCGAAGCCAAGAAGCAGGAAGGGATCAGCTTCCTCCTGATCGACATGGCCACACCCGGTGTGGAGGTGCGGCCCATCATCACGCTGGATGGCGAGCATGAGGTCAACGAAGTGTTCTTCACCGATGTGAAGGTGCCCGTTGAGAACCTGGTGGGCGAAGAGAACAAAGGCTGGACCTGCGCCAAGTTCCTGCTCACGTACGAACGCACCAACATCGCGGGCGTCGGCTTCTCGGTGGCGGCGCTGGAGCGGCTCAAGCTGGTGGCCGATCGGGTGATGAAGAATGGCCAGCCCTTGTCGCGAGACCCCCTGTTCGCGGCCCGCATGGCGCGGGTCGAGATCGACCTGGAGAACATGAAGACCACGAACCTGCGCGTGATCGCGGCCGTGGCCGGCGGCGGGGCACCTGGGGCCGAAAGCTCCATGCTGAAGATCAAGGGCACCGAGATCCGCCAGGAACTCAACAGCCTGCTGCGCCGTGCGATGGGCCCGTATGCCCGGCCTTTTGTAGAAGAGGGTGAAGCGCCAGGCCAGCCCGAGGCCAGCTTCGCCGCTGCCCAGTACTTCAACAACCGCAAGCTGTCGATCTTTGGCGGCTCCAACGAAATCCAGAAAAACATCATCTCCAAGATGATCCTGGGGCTCTGACATGAACTTTGAACACACCGAAGACCGCCGCATGCTGGCGGACACGCTCAACCACTACGTGGCCGAGCAATACGGCTTTGAAGCGCGCATGGCCATTGCGCAATCGCCCGAAGGCTACAGCGCGGCGCAATGGCGCCAGTTTGCCGAACTGGGCGTGATCGGTGCCTTGTTCAGCGAGGCCGACGGCGGCTTTGGCGGCACAGGCTTCGACATCGCCGTGGTGTTCGAGGCATTGGGGCGCGGCCTGGTGGTCGAGCCCTTCCTGGCCTGTGCTGTGCTGGCGGGCAGCGCCCTGGCACAAGCCGGCAACGCCAGCCAGAAGGCGCTGGTAGGCGGCATCATCAGTGGTGAGGTGCTGGCCACACTGGCGCACGACGAACCCACATCGCATTACGAGCTTCAACGCGTACAGACCACCGCCACACGCCAGCATGAAGGCTGGGTGCTCGATGGACACAAGGCCGTGGTGGCTGGGGGCGATCAGGCTCAGTTCCTGATCGTCTCGGCACGCACATCAGGCCAGATCGATGATGAACAAGGCATCTCGCTGTTCATCGTGCCCACCGACACGCCCGGCGTGACAGTGCGCGGCTACCAGGCCATCGACGGCGGCCGGGCTGCCGAGGTGCTGCTCCATCAGGTGGCCCTGCCCCCTGAAAACCTGCTGGGCGTCGAAGGCCAGGGCCTGCCCACGCTGGAACACGCCATCGGCCGTGGCTTGCTGGCGCTGTGTGCCGAATCACTCGGCGCGATGGAGGTGGCCAAACAAGCCACCATCGAGTACCTGCAGACACGCAAGCAGTTTGGCGTGCCCATTGGCAGCTTCCAGGCCCTGCAGCACCGCATGGCCGACCTGCTGCTGGAGATCGAACAGGCCCGCTCGGCCGTGATCAACGCGGCCGCCGCACTGAGCGCAGAAGACCGCCGCACCCGCGAACGCGCCTTGTCAGCTGCCAAATACAGCATCGGGCGCATCGGCACCCTGGTGGCCGAAGAATGCATCCAGTTGCACGGCGGCATTGGCATGACCTGGGAGCTGCCTTTGTCGCACTACGCCAAACGCCTGATCATGATCGACCACCAACTGGGCGATGAAGATCACCACCTGGCGCGTTTCATCGCGCTCGGCCATCACGCACAATGACGCATCACGCTGCGCACTTCCCATGAGACACCCATGAGCACCTCATCACAAGCCACCTTCAACTGGGCCGACCCTCTGCTGCTGGACGACCAGCTCACGCAGGAAGAGCGCATGATCAAGGACGCGGCCCGCAGCTATGCGCAGGACAAGCTGCTGCCCCGCATCACCCAGGCCTTCCGCAACGAACAGACCGACCCGGCCATCTTCCGCGAGATGGGCGAGCTCGGCCTGCTGGGCGCCACCATCCCCACCGAGTACGGCGGCGCCGGCCTCAACTACGTGAGCTACGGCCTGATCGCCCGTGAAGTGGAGCGCGTGGACTCAGGCTACCGCTCGATGATGAGCGTGCAATCCTCATTGGTGATGGTGCCGATCAACGAGTTCGGCAACGAAGCCACCAAACGCAAGTACCTGCCCAAGCTGGCCAGCGGCGAGTACATCGGCTGCTTTGGCCTGACCGAACCCAATCACGGCTCCGACCCTGCCGGCATGATCACGCGTGCCACCAAGGTCGATGGCGGCTACACGCTGCGCGGCAGCAAGATGTGGATCAGCAACTCGCCGATCGCCGATGTGTTCGTGGTCTGGGCCAAGCTCAACGAGGATGGCAAGGACCACATCCGAGGCTTCGTGCTGGAAAAAGGCTTCAAAGGCCTGAGCGCACCCGCCATCCACGGCAAGGTGGGCCTGCGTGCCTCGATCACCGGCGAGATCGTGATGGACGATGTCTTCGTGCCGGAAGAAAACGCCTTCCCCGAAGTGCGCGGCCTCAAGGGGCCCTTCACCTGTCTGAACTCGGCGCGCTACGGTATCTCGTGGGGCGCCATGGGTGCAGCGGAAGACTGCTGGTTCCGCGCCCGCCAGTACACACTCGATCGTCAGCAGTTCGGCCGCCCGCTGGCTGCCAATCAATTGATCCAGAAAAAGCTGGCCGACATGCAAACCGAGATCGCCCTGGGCCTGCAAGGCAGCCTGCGCCTGGGCCGCTTGAAGGACGAAGGCAAGGCGTCGGTTGAGATCACCTCGATCATGAAGCGCAACAACTGCGGCAAGGCCCTGGACATCGCCCGCCTGGCGCGCGACATGATGGGCGGCAACGGCATCAGCGACGAATTCGGTGTGGCACGCCACCTGGTCAACCTCGAAGTGGTCAATACCTATGAAGGCACGCATGATGTGCATGCCTTGATCCTGGGGCGTGCGCAAACGGGCATTCAAGCCTTCTTCTGAGATCTCCGCACATGGCCCATACCGAATCCCCCATCCAGTACCTCAACCCCGAACCTCGCTACTCGGATGCGGCCATCCACGGCCAGGTCGTGTACCTGGCTGGGCAGGTGCCCACCGACACCAGCGCCGACATGGCCGGCCAGACGCAGCAGGTGCTCGACCAGATCGACGTGCTGCTCAAGGCAGCAGGCAGCCACCGTGGCCGCATCCTGATGGCCCAGGTCATCGTCAAGGATATCCGCGAGGTGCCCGAGATGAACACCGTGTGGGAAGCCTGGTTCCAGGGCGTCACGGCCCCACCGCGCGCCACCTTTCAGGCGCCGCTGGTCAACCCGGACTGGAAGATCGAGGTCATCGTCACAGCCGCCTTGGCCTGATGGTCAAGGCTGAGTCGGTTTCAACAACGGCCTGAGCGGCGGCTGCGCGGGTTCAGCTTGTCGATCTCGGCGATCTGCTGCTTGAGCAGGATCAGCAGCGTGCGGGCGTCATCCACGGCCAGCGACAGGCAGCTGATCACGGCCTGCTCGTCCTTGGGGGAACGCGGCTGCACCAGCACATCCACGCCCAACTCGATCAAGCCGTGGTTATGCCGGGCCGATTTCAGGCGCTGAATTTCGATGTCGTAGGTCTTCATGGGCGCTCTCCGGCGAATTGGGCAAGGCTGAATTGTCGCCGCAGGGCAAGGCAACTCAACCCAAGCGCCCCAGAAAGACACAAAAGCCCGCAAGACACCAGGCCTTGCGGGCTCTTTCAATTCACCAACCAGATCAGTTCAGGGCGCTGGTCGGCACCACCGGCAAGACCACGCTGGACGGGTAGCTGGCGCTGTTGAGGATGGTGCTGATGTTGCCACTGGCCTTCAGCTGCTGCGGCGCTGGCCACACACCTTGCGCCTGGTTGCTGGCGCTGATGGCGATGCGCAGCTTGTGCCCCTTGCGGATCACTGCCGCGGCAGGGAACACTTCAACGGGCACCAGCATGGGCTGACCAGGGATCACCGGCAACCTGGCTGCCTCGGTGAAGGGGTGCCATGGCTGGATCATCACGCCCTTGACATAGCGCGAACGGCTGGTGTCCACCGCGCGATGGCTCACCGCCATCAGCCCTGTCGAGATCGGTGTGGCAATGCCGAAGGCATCCACATCGTCCACCCGCACGGCCACCGCCGCTTCGGTCTTCGTGGTGCTCATCCAGATGTCAGCCTGAATGGGGCCATTGATGTACAGGTCACTGGTCAGTGTCGGGGTCTGGAAGATCAAGGCCTTCTGATCCTTCTCGACCGTTGCGCTGTTCGAATAACAGGCCTTTGGCAGCAGGCCGGCCATGCCCAGAGACCACTGCACGAAGCTGCTGGAGCAGTCACTGCCGTCGTTGATGGTGACGCTGGCTTGCACCGTGTCGCCACTGCTGCTCTTGTTGTAGGTCACCACGGCCGGAGCTGGTTCAGCCACGGTGTGCGAAAGCTCGGTTGTAGTGGGCTTTTGCGTGCTCAAGCTCATGTTGCCGCGCAGGTACATGCGCTGTGGGGTCATCTGGGGGTGAGGCCAATCGGTGGCGCGCGCAAACTTGCTGGCACCCAGGGTGCCGTAGCCTTCCACATACTGGGTCACGTTGGGCAGTTCAGCCGCCCCCGTGTTGATGCCCTTGAGGTACTGGTCAAACCATTGCAGCATCAGTGACGCTGAGCCTGGCGCACCCTTGGCCGTTGTCGTGTTGGCGCCGCTGGAGGCATTGAGAACAGCCTGAATGTGCGAGCCCTTGACGATCACCAGCTTGGTGTTGGCGTTCTTTTTGATCTGCTCGTACAGCAGCGGCTCGTCGCGCTGGAAGATGTCGTTGGTGCTGCCCACCAGGAAGGTCGGCACCTTGATCTTCGAAGCACCTTCCAGCGGAGAGCGAACGGCCCAGAAGTCGCCGTCGTCAGTTGCGTAACCGGCCTGGCCGGCCAGCGAGTTGGCCACAGTAGGCAGGTACCAGCTGTCCACGGCATCAATGTGCTGCTGGTTGGCTGCCTTGATCTGATCGGCATACGCCGGGTTGTTGTTGATGGCCAGGCTGTTGCCCACGCTCAAGGACTGCGTCAAAGGCAGCCACAGGCTGATGAACTTGGCGTTCAACAAGCCGCCCACACCCACCGTGCCGCGGTAGGAATCGCCCATGGGCACCTGCGCAAACACCGCCTTCACGGCCGGGTGGCCTTGCTTGGCCGTCAGCAAGCTCGTGATGCCCAGGTAGGACGTACCGGCCAGGCCCAACTGCCCATTGAACCAGGGCTGTTGCGTCACCCAGTTCACGGCTTCCGCGTAACCAGCCTGCTCGGCCGCGCCCAGCAACTGGGCTTCGTCGCTCGACATGCCGGAGCCCAGCACGTCCACGGCCACCGAGATGTAGCCGCGCTTGTTCATGAACTTGTCCTGCCCGCCCACCAGCAAGGTGTTGCCCGTGCCGGACACAGTGCCCAGCAACTGGCCCACGTCGATGCGGTAGGCCGTTTGCGTCAGGATGACCGGGAACTTGCCCGCCACCGGGTTGCCCTTGGCATCGGCCGGCACCGACACCAGCACGGCGATCTTCTGGCCCTTGGCGGTGGTGATGAACTGCAGGGGCAGCGTGGTGGAGTCTGTGTAATCCTCGGCGCGGGTGTATTCCTTCCACGTGCTGCCGGCATTCGTGGTGATCGCGGTGTTGTACTGGCTGGTGGTGCCACGTGTGCCCAGGGTGGTGGTCTGAGCAGCCGCGCTGGCGGCCACGCCCATCGTCACCAGGGCGGCGACCAGGCCACGCAGTGCAAAGTCAGTCGCGCGTTTGGATGATGTCTGCATGTTGTCTCCGTTTGAAATGGCATTCGTCTCAGGTTTGCGGACCACTGGCACGCTGCAGCTCGGTAGCCAGGCAGCGGACACTCGATGAAATGGCGTCAAACCAGAAGCGCCATGCTAGAAACTTGACCAGACTGGACCAATAGCCGAATTGACCAACGTATTGGCCTTGGCATCAAAGACTTTCCCTGATGGTCACAAGGCCGCAGCCTGTGCCACGCCGGCCCTGACAGGTTTGGCCACGCGGAACGCCCTCCATGCCGAAGGCGTCAGGCCGGACCAGCGCCGGAAGGCTCGGTGAAAGCTGTGAACGGAGGAGAAGCCCAGTTCATCGGCGATCTGCTTGAGGGACAGTCGCCCCTCAACCAGCATGCGCTCCGCCACCAGGCGTTGGCACTCTTGTGTCAACTCGGCGTGGCTGCACCCCAGCATGCCCAACTGGCGACGAAAGCTCCGCTCGTTCATGCCCAGATGGGCGGCGGTTTCTGCCACGGAGGGCAAGCGCGGAAAGGCGTTCAACAACCATTGCCGAACCTGATCGGCCATGTCCGATCCGGCCTGCATGGCCGCGAGCGCCGCATCTGCGCGGGTGCGTGCCGACGTGTAAGCCACAGGGTCATGCGTGGGCATGGGCTGATCCAGCAAGGCCGGGTTGAAGCTGATGGCGCTCTCGCGGCGCTCGAACTGGGTGCGCGGGCCAAAGGTCGACAGGTAGCGATGCTCGTGCTCCGGCCGGGGCCGATGGGCCAGATCCACTTGATGGATATCCTGATTCGATGCGCCAGCAAACCGCAGCATCTGCACGGCCGACGTGGCCACCAGGTCATGCCGGAAGAAGCCACTCAGGCCATCGTTCACCACAGGACGGATCAACAGTCGGGCGGATTGCCAGGCCTCGACCAGCTCCACCTCGGCATGCTCGACCGAGAGCACGGCAAAACGCCGGATGTCGTCGAGCATCTGCCGCAGGTTGGGGGTAGACAGCACCAAAGGCGTGATCACGCCATAGCGCATCAAGGCCAGGCTTTTGCCCGCCACCAGACCGAAGGACGGGTCGCCGGTCACCTCGATGGCCGCGGCCATCATGCGGTCGAACACCGTCACCGGCATCCACTCGCCATCTTCCTGCAAGTCGTCATCCGAGCCGAGACCACATTGGCGCAATACCGCGCTGGAGTCGAAGCCTTCGACGTCCAGTGTGTAGGCCAGGATCTTCAGGTTGACGGGCGAAATGCGCATGGGCCCTAGTCTGATTGACTTGCGTCCACCGCTTCATGCGCAACGATCGGTGATTTCCCTAGAGACCCCCTAACCTTAAGGCCATGAGAGAGGGGCATCCGTCGAGATCGCCTCAGGCCGACGCCAGGGAATCTCCCATTGCCCCAAAGGCTCCTGCAAGGCCTTGACCTGGATGCGCGGCGCGGGCGACTGCACCGAACCGAAGATGGTGGCGAACGACACATCGGCCGCATCCCGCCCGGTGCCGAAGCGCACAAAACCCATGGGGATGGCCGTGTTGGACGGGTCAAAGATGTACCAGCGCCCCCCCAGGAAGACCTCGACATAGGCGTGGAAATCGGTCGGCCCGAGGATGGGGTCGGAGCCGAAGTCGATGCCGGTGGCAAAGCGCGCCGGGATGTTGAGCGCGCGGCACAACGCAATCATCAGGTGAGCAAAGTCTCGGCACACACCTCGCCCATCGTTGAGCGTATCCAGGGCCGAGGTGTTGCTGTTCGTCGTGTTGGACTCGAATCGCACGCGGCGGCGCACCCAGTCCTGAATGGCCACGACACGACCATAGCCTTGCGGCAGCGTGCCGAATTCGGCCATGACCAGGGGCCCCAACCGGTCAGACTGGCAATAGCGGCTGGGATAGATGTAGGACAGCACCTCGGGCGGCAAGCGCGATACCGGCACTTCAGCAATCTGATCAGGCTGAGCCAGGTGGTGGTGCAGGTCAACCACCGCGCTGTAGCTCACGGTCAGCGGCCCGGCCCAGGCGCTCAAGCGCAGATAACGGTTGTGCGTGACGGGGTCCGTGAAGATCTGCGGCAGCACCTGCTGGCTGATCTGCAACTGCTCACGGTAAAGGATCTGGCTGCGCGTGTGGGCACAGTGAATGTTGAAGACGAAATCGGCGCCGGGAGGGGCCACCTCATATTGCAAATCGATAGACAGTTCAATGCGGACCAAGAAGTTCTCCATGGTCTCGAAACAAGACCATATCTACCTTCTAGCCCCATTACGGCCAAAGGGCAAGGCGAGTTTGCTGATACCCCCACAAATAGGCGAGCCGCTTATATATGTGCAGCCATTTATCAATGGTTTATCAAAGTTTGGCGCAAGCCGTCATCCCATACCCCCTGAAACCAGCGATCAAACTCAAGTCCGGCAAGCCCGTGCCGAATACCACCACTCAGATTGATCACCAAGATGCGTGCGGGAGAGATATGCAGCAAGGAGCGCAGATTCGCGTGCTGGTCGTAGAAGACGAGGCCGTGAACCGCGATGTGGTGTGCCAGATGCTCAGGCATTTCGGACACCAGGTAGAGGCTGTCGACAATGGTCGCTCGGCCTTGAGTGCCGTGCAGGACGAGGTTTTTGACCTCGTGATGATGGACTGCCGCATGGACGACATGGACGGGCTGGAAACCACCCGTCGGCTGCGCGCTGGCGACGCAGGACCACGAGGTCTGGCCATCCCCGTCATCGCCCTGACGGCACAGGCCTTTGACTCCGACCGTGACGCCTGCCTGGCCGCAGGCATGAATGACTTCCTGCCCAAGCCTGTTGACATCCAGAAGTTGATATCGGCAGTCAACCACTGGGGGCGTCAAAAGGCGCAGGCCGACGTCCACGAAGGCATCGAGCCCGCCGCCAGCTCAGCCCACACACCCGCTGCAGCGCCGCAGGTCTACGACCCCGAGGTGCTCGCAGCCCTGCCCATGGTGGCTGACGGCTCGCAACCAGGCTACGTCGACGTGGTCCTGAACATGTACTTTCAGACCCTGCCTGAGTTGCTGGACGTGATCAGGCAGGCCGCCACCAGTGGCGACACCAGCCAGGCCCAACGCGCCGCCCACAGTTTGAAATCATCCAGCGCAGCCATTGGCGCCTTTGCCATGGCTGCCTGCGCCGCCAACGCCGAAGCGCACTTGCGATTCGGCCACCAGGACATGTCGCACTTTCCGAGCCAGTTCGACATGGAATTCGAAAGGCTGTCCACCATGCTCGGCCGACAACCCGCCCCCGTTCAGAAAGCGTAGTACCCCATGCTGAACCTCGTTGACCATTCCCCTGCACGCCTGCTCATCATTGACGATGACCCTTTGTTGAGAGGCATGGCCGCCAACACGCTGCGCCATGCCGGCTTCGATGTGAGCGAAGCCGAAGACGGCATCCAGGGCCTCGAACAAGTCCGCCAAGCCAACTTTGACTTGCTGCTGCTCGATGTGATGATGCCCAAGCTGGATGGCTACGAGGTCTGCAAGCACGTTCGTCAATCACCCCGGGGCGAGAGGGTGCCCATCCTGATGCTGACGGGGTTGCATGACAGCGACTCGATCGAACAGGCCTACGAGGCCGGCGCCACCGACTTCATCTCCAAGCCCATCAACTGGACCTTGCTGTCGCACCGCGTGCGTTACTCCTTGCGCGCAGGCCTGGCGATTGAATCGGCCATGCGCAGCCACGAGCGCCTGGAGCGTGCGCAGCACATCGCCAACATGGGTAGCTGGGAGCTGCGCGGCGATGGCCAACGCTTTGTCTGCTCACCTGAACTGGCGCGCGTGCTGGCGGCGCCTGAAGAAGTGGTGGCGCGTGGACGCCCAGACGACTTTCTCAACCGCATTGCCAGCGCCGATCGCGATGATGTGCGCGCCATGCGGCTGGCCGCCCTGAACGAGGGCAAGCCGTATCAGCGCACCTTCGTCATCCATCGCTTCGATGGTGCGGTTCGAACCGTGTTCGAGCAGGCAGGCATCGTCATCGACCACAGTGGACGGCGCGTGGCCATCGAGGGCATCACGCAAGACATCACCGATCGGGTCCAGGCCGAAGAACGCATCAAGCGCCTGGCGCACTACGATGCCCTGACCGGCCTGCCCAATCGCCAGTTCTTCAGCGAGCTGGCGGGGCCCACGCTGGATCGCTCGGCCCGACTGGGCGCAGGCTGCGCCCTGGTGTACATCGACATGGACCGCTTCAAGAGCGTCAACGATGCCATCGGCTACGCGCAAGGCGATGCCCTGCTGCGGCTGATCTCCATGCGCTTGAAGGCCTCCATCCGCGCCGCCGATATCGCCACGGACGGCAAGGTCTCCAACCAGGAGTCCATGGTCTCGCGCGTGGGCGCCAACGCCTTCACCTTGCTGCTGGTCGACATCGCCGATGAGAAGCAGGCCACGCTGGTGGCAGACCGGCTGCTGAGCGCCATCGCCGAACCCATCACACTGGAGGCCCGCGATCTGGTGCTCACGGCCAGCATCGGCATTGCGCTGTTCCCGCGGGATGCCAATGACGTGGCCGGGCTGACACGCTGCGCCGAGCAAGCGGCCTATGCGGCCAAATCGGCCGGGCGGGCTCAGCATCGCTTCTTTGATGAGGCCATGAACGTGCGGGCCAGCGCGCGTCTGGCCAGCGAGAGCGACTTGCGACAGGCCATCGCGGAAGGCCAGCTTCGCCTGCACTACCAGGCCAAGGTCGATGCGGGCACTGGGCGGATCACGGGTGCCGAGGCCCTGGTGCGATGGCAACATCCTGAGCGCGGCATGGTTTCTCCGGGCGAGTTCATCCCGCTGGCCGAAGAGTCTGGGCTGATCCTGCCCCTGACGGATTGGGTGCTGGAAAAAGCTTGCGAGGACTTGCGGCGCCGCGCTGACATGGGCCTGCAACGCGTACCTGTGTCGGTCAACCTGTCGAGCCCCAGCTTCGCTGATGATGGCCTGAAGACGCAGCTGGAGGCCCTGCTGAAAAGGCATCGACTGACGCCATCCTCGCTGGTGCTGGAGGTCACGGAAACCTTGCTGATGTCCGATGTGGAGCGTGCCGTCGCCCGCCTGCAGGAGTTGCGGGAAATGGGCTTCAAGGTGTCCCTTGACGACTTCGGCACAGGTTATTCATCTCTGGGCTATCTGAAACGCTTCCCTATTGATGAGCTCAAGATCGACCGATCCTTCGTGACCGATGCCTGGCGCGGTGGCCGCGATGGCGCCATTGCCGTATCCGTGATCGCCTTGGGGCGCGTGTTCGGCTTGCAAGTGGTGGCAGAAGGCGTCGAGACCCGCGGGCAATCGACCTTCCTGCTGGCTCACGGCTGTGCACAACAGCAAGGCTATCTGTTTGCCAAACCCGTCCCCTCCGCGGACTTCGATGCGCTGCTGGGCCCTCCGCCAGGCGATTGGGAAACCGACATCGTGTAACCGGCGTCTTAGTGGTCCTACACTGCGGATTGATTCCGCACTGAACCCGAACGGACCCGAGCATGAGCATCGTCGTGTACTGGCTGAGCAATGGCCACCCTTTCGTCGAACATTTCAGCGACGACCAGTTGCTGCCCGCACTGGCCTTTGCGGAAGCCCGCCGCAAAGACAAGGACAGCGATGGCGCCCCGTTGAACGGCCATGTGGTCATGAACTCGGAACTGGGAGACAGCGTCGGCAAACCCGGCGTGAGTGACGAGTTACCGGCCGATTACAGCTGGACCAAGTCGCATCGCGGGGGCCCGCCGGAATCAGGCAACCCACCCAAGACCTTGGCTTGAAGCGGGCCCCCAACATGCTGCACCCTTTCAAGTCCGCGCAGATGGGCCGCGTCCTGCCCAAAGTGATATGGGCCATTCTGATCGCCTTGCTGGCACTGCTGGCCGTCATGGCCTGGCACACGTGGCGCCTGTCAACGCTGCAGCCGCCCGTTGCGGCCAGGCCGGGTGCCGCCGTAGATGCCCGCGCGGCAGCGGCCCGTCTGAGTGCGGCCGTTCAGTTGCACACCATATGGAGCGAGGACGATCGCAACGCCAAGGCATTTGAAGACCTGCACCAGCATCTCGCCAACAGCTTCCCCCAAGCCCATGCCGCGCTCACGGTGCAGCGCTTTGGCAAACATGCGTTGCTCTACACCTGGCCTGGCCGTGACACCAAGGCCCAGGCCATCGCCTTGCTGGCCCATCAGGACGTGGTGCCCATTGCGCCCGGCACGGAGAAAGACTGGCAGGAGCCACCCTTCTCCGGCGCAGTGAAGGACGGCTACGTATGGGGTCGTGGCGCCTGGGATGACAAGGGCAACCTCATGGCCATCATGGAAGCCGTGGAGATGCTGCTGCGCTCGGGCTTTCAGCCCCGGCAGACCATTTACCTGGCCTTTGGCGCCGATGAGGAAGTCGGCGGGGAGGATGGTGCACGCCGGATCGCCGATTGGCTCGAACAACAGCATGTCCGCCTGCGCTTTGCCGTCGACGAAGGTCTGCTGATCACCCACGGCATGGTGCCAGGCGTGCGCAAGCCGGTGGCCTTGATCGGCATGGCGGAAAAGGGCTACCTCACGATCAAGCTGACGGCGCATGGCCAGCCGGGGCATACCAGCATGCCGCCCATGCGCAGCGCCATCGGCATGGTTGGCGAGGCCGTGGCCCGCCTGGAGTCGAATCAGATGCCACCCCATCTGACCGGGCTGCCTCGTGACATGTTCGAAGCCGTGGCACCCGAAGTCGAGGGGCCCACGCGCTGGCTCCTGAGCAATCTGTGGTTGACGGCACCCTTGGTCACCCGTCAGCTGGAAAAGGCGCCGTCGGCCAATGCCATGCTGCGCACCACCACGGTGGCCACGGTCTTCAACGCGGGTGAACGCGAGAACGTGCTCCCCGGGGTGGCCACGGCCCTGGTCAACTTCAGGCTCTTGCCCGGCGACCGCAGCGAAGCCGTTGAGCAGCATGTCAGGCAAGTGCTCAACGGCCTGAACGTGGAAGTCAGCCACCAACCGCAGGTCACCGAAGCCTCACCGGTCTCGCGCAGCGACACGCCTGCCTATCAGTTGATGGCCCGCACCCTGCGTGAACTGCAGCCTGATGTCGTGGTGGCGCCAGGCCTGCTGGTCGGCGGCACCGATTCACGGCACTTTGCCAAGGTGAGCGACGCCACCTTCCGCTTTACGCCCATGCATGCCGCGCAGCCGGATCTGGCGCGCTTTCACGGCACCAACGAGCGCCTCAGCCTGGACAACTATGTGGGCATGATCCAGTTCTATGAACGGCTCATGCGCAACACCGACCAACTCTGAGCTCCGTCAAGCCCTGGCCGCCACCCGGTTTTGCGGGAAAATGCGCAACCATCCTGTACCCAACACACAGCCACACGCCATGAGCGACACGCCACAACAAGCCCCCGCCCTGCCCGATCGCCTGTCCATCGACCCCCGCAGCCCCCACTTCAATGCATCCGTGTTCGAACGCGACGTCGGCATCCTGTTCAACGACAAGGAGCGCGTGGACGTCGAGGAATACTGCATCAGCGAAGGCTGGATCAAGGTGGCCGCAGGCAAGAAGGTCGACCGCAAGGGCAAGGCCTTGCTGATCAAACTCAAGGGCAAGGTCGCGGTTTTCTACAAGTAATCATCAGCCCGCAGCCCCTTCGGCCGCGATCTGACGCAAAGCCTGCTCGAACACCGCCACAGGCTGACCGCCTGAAATCAGATGGCGGTCGTTGATGATGACGGCCGGCACCGACTGGATCCCGCTGGACGTGTAGAGCTGCTCGGCCTCGCGAACCTCTTGCGAGAATTCAGCGCGCTCCAGCACCTCCCGTGCCCGCACCACTTCCAGGCCCGCCAGGCGCACAGCCTCCAGCAAGACAGACGGCTGATCCATGGCCTGACGGTCCCGATGACAGGCCACCAGCAAAGCCCTCTTCAAAGGCAGTTGCAGGTCGGGTTGCTCGACACCCGCCCAGTGCAACAGGCGATGGGCATCGAAGGTGTTGTAGATGCGCCCGCGCCCATCTGCATTGAACTCGAAGCCCACATCGGCCCCACGCTGACGGATGGTGACGCGGATTTGCGCCTGCTGCTCGGCCGTCGAGCCGTACTTCTGTGACAGGTGCGCGGTGATGTCCTGACCGCCAGGCGCCATCGCCGGATTCAGCTCGAATGGCTGGCAGTGGAGGCTTGCCGCGATGTCGTCCTGCACACGGGCCAGCGCCTGCTCCAGCGCCGCCAGCCCGATGGCACACCATGGGCAGGACACATCCGAGACAAAGTCAATCTTGAACTGGTGCATGAGCCTGGCCCACAAAAATCGGGCGCTCATCGTACACAGCGCCATCCAAAAACATTTACGTTTGAACACAAGCCTATGACATCCGCGGGGCATGCTCGCGCGTTGATAGCTTGTCCCCCCCTTTCTTTGTCAGGAGTAGTTCATGTCCGAAACCCAAAACGATTCATCCGCTGTCACGCTCAAGATCCCCCGCACGGCACTGTTTGCGGTGGGCGGCGTCGCACTGGTTGGCGTGGGTCTGGCGGCCGGCATGTGGCTGCGCGCCCCATCTGCCAACACGGAACCGGTCGCCGCAGCCGATATCCCGGCCATCGAGCAGCAAGCGCTGGCCCCTACCGCCGCGGGTAGTGCGCCAGCAGAGGACTTGGTCACCGGCGTGTCGCCCGCCACAAAAGACAGCACCGAGAGCAACGCACCGGTCGCCCCACACAGCGCCTCCAAGCGCAGCAAGCATCAGTCGTCCAACGGCAGCAGCGCCAATCAGGCTGCTGACGCATCCACCGACAATGCGCCACCAGCCCTGGAAGCCAGCCCGGCCCCCACTTGCACCAACTGCGGTGTGATTGAATCCGTGCGAGCGGTCCAGCAAAAGGGCCAAGGTTCGGGCGTCGGCGCCGTGGCCGGTGGCGTGATTGGCGGCCTGGTCGGCAACCAGATGGGCAAAGGCGATGGCAAAACAGCCATGACCGTGCTGGGTGCCATTGGTGGCGGCCTGGCCGGCAACGAAGTGGAAAAACATCAAAAAACTTCCACCGTGTATGAGGTACGCATCCGCATGGACGACGGCAGCACCCGCACCCTCACCCAGAGCACCCAACCCGCAGTTGGTGCACGCGTCGAAGTGGACGGCAAGACCTTGCGCCCGCTGTGAGTGGCCGCCACTGAACCTTCCCGCGCGCCGCATCGCCAAGCCTCTACAGGCAGCCTATCGCCTGACCGCAGCGCCCCCGCCCAGGGGGCGTTGTCGTTTTTGCTGACAAAAGGGCATCCCGCGCGACAAAGCCAGATTCGCACAGGCACCCCATTTGACAATGCCTCTTTCCAGATATACATTGCGACACCGTTTTGTCACTTGATCAAGGTCAACCGCGATCCAGTGACAAAGTGCCTTCGAGCCTAGAGGCCTCGTGGGCTACAAAACAAGTCTTGCCTTCACTGGACCAGCAGGAGACAAATCGCATGTCCGAACACTTAGACGTCTTGATCGTGGGCGCCGGCCTGTCTGGCATCGGCGCTGCCTGGCACCTGCGCAAAGCGTGTCCGGACAAGAGCTTCGCCATCCTGGAAGGGCGCGACACGATCGGCGGCACCTGGGACCTGTTCCGCTACCCCGGCATCCGCTCCGACTCGGACATGTACACCCTGGGCTACAACTTCAAGCCCTGGACCGAGCCCAAGGTCATCGCAGACGGCGACCGCATCCGCAACTACATCCAGGAAGTCGCCCGTGATGGTGGCATCCAGAAGCACATCCGCTTCGGCCACAATGTTTCCGCTGCATCGTGGGACAGTGAAACCGCCACCTGGACGCTGACTGTGCGCAAGAAGAACGGCGAGACCGCTCAGCTCACCTGCAACTGGCTGATGATGTGCTCGGGCTACTACAACTACGAAGAAGGCTTCACGCCCGAGTTCAAAGGCCGCGACGACTACAAGGGCCAGGTCATTCATCCCCAGTTCTGGCCTGAGAACCTCGACTACAGCGGCAAGCGCGTGACCGTGATCGGCTCGGGCGCCACCGCCATCACCCTGATCCCGTCGATGACGGACAAGGCCCAGCACGTGACCATGCTGCAGCGCACGCCCAGCTATGTGATCTCGGTGCCGCAGTTCGACCCGATGGTGCGCTTCCTGTTGAAGTTCCTGCCGGACATGACGGTCTACAACATCAGCCGAGCCCGCAACAACTTCATCACGCAGCTGATCTTCAAGCTGTCGCGCAAGTACCCCAATGCCGTGCGCAAGTTCCTGCTCAAGCAGGTGAAGATGCAGGTGGGGCCGAACTTCGACATGAAGCACTTCACGCCGCCCTACAACCCCTGGGACCAGCGTCTGTGCGCCGTGCCCAATGGCGATCTGTTCAAGGTACTCAAGAAGGGCAAGGCCTCGGTGGTCACCGACCAGATCGATCGGTTCGTGGACAAGGGCATCCTGCTGAAGTCCGGCCAGGTGCTGGAGTCCGACATCATCGTCACCGCCACCGGCCTGAACCTGCGCCTGTTCGGCGGCATGGCCATCTCGGTGGACGGCGCGCCTGTGGACATGAGCAAGCACATCTCCTACAAGGGCCTGATGTTCAGCGACCTGCCCAACTTCTCGAACACGCTGGGCTACACCAATGCCTCGTGGACGCTGAAGGCCGACCTGATTGCCGAATACGTGTGCCGCCTGATCAAGCACATGGACAAGACCGGCAACCGCATCGCCGTGGCGCGCCGCGACCCCAATGTGAAGCCCACGCAACTGCTGGACATGACATCGGGCTATGTGGCCCGCGCTGAAGCCCACCTGCCCAAGGGCGCCGACCGCGCCCCATGGAAGCTCTATCAGAACTACGCCATGGACAAGGAACAGCTGCACAACGGCAAACTGGAAGATGGCGTGATGACCTTCTCCAAGCCCCAAAAGGTGGCGCGGCCTGCGCAGGTGGAGCCGCAAAAGCGCTACGCCAGCTGATTCAGACTTCACCGTCCACAACAAGACGCCCCTCGCAAAGGGGCGTTTTTCTTGGGCGCTTCACACGCGATCAGAACGCATCAAACTTGGTCAGGTGGATCTTCTGAGCCGCGTCGATGCGCTGCATGTAGAACTGCCAGGCGCCGCCCTGGCGATGTCCCACCACCACGGCGCATTCGCCGCCCGTCGCGTCGTACTGTTCGCCTGGTGACACCCTGATCAGCAAGCCGCCACGCTGCGCATTGGCCAGGCAGGCGCCGTAATCCACCGAGCCGTCCAGACTGTTGTTGTGCTCGACGGTGGGCCGATCCGGTGAGCCATAGATCAGGAACTGGCAGCCTGTGAGCAGGTCGGTAAAGAACCAGTCGACATCCGAAGGCAGGGTCTGCCGATTGACATCATTGGGTTTGGCCGAAAGGAAGAAGCAATCGAGCTGGTGACTGAGCTTGCCCCAGCGCGAACGCACCTGCAGATACACCGCGGGGTGGGGCTCGTTCGGTGCGGGCACCAGGTCCACCGCATAGTCGCCACTCGACAGGGCATTCGTGTTGTCCTGCTGCTTCTTGTAGAAGTAGTGGCTTTGCGTCTTGATGGCGTAGCGACGCAGGAAATCGTCGGTGTTGTTGATCAGCTTCTTGTTCAAACCGCCAGACATATCGGGCTCCACAGTGGATGACGTGAGCCGCACTGTAGCGACAGCCAACCGCCATGCCACCCGACAAAAGTCACGCCACAGCCAGCGCGGCCAGCAATCGCGCACATTGCGTGTCCGTGCCCACCGTGATGCGCAGGAACTGCTCGATGCGAGGCAGCTTGAACTGCCGAACCAGAATGGCCTGGTCCTTCAAGGCTTGGGCCTGTTGGGCCGCGTCGCGATCAGGATGCCGCGCAAAGACAAAATTGGCCGCGCTCGGCAGCACCTCGAAGCCCAGCGCACGCAGCCCCTCGGTCAGGCGCACCCGGCTTTGCACCACGCGCGAGCACGTCGCCCTGAAGTACGCATCCGCTTCAAAAGAGGCCTGCGCACCAGCCTGCGCCAGGCGATCCAATGGGTAGGAATTAAAGCAGCCCTTGATGCGCTCCAGGCCTTCGATCAACTCACCCGAACCCATGGCGTAGCCCACACGCAAACCCGCCAGGCCACGCGACTTGGACAGCGTCTGCACCACCAGCAGATTGGGATGGTGCGCCAGCAGGCTCACGGCACTCTCGCCGCCAAAGTCCACATAGGCCTCGTCGATCAGCACGACGCGATCGGGCCACAAGTTCAGCAGACGCTCGATCTGTTCAAGCGGCAAGGCCATGCCGGTCGGCGCATTGGGATTGGCGATCACCACGCCGCCCACATCACCGCCAGGGCGGGCATAGGCCTGCACATCGATGCTGAAATCCGCGTTCACCGGCACGACCTCGACAGCAATGCCGTAGAGCTGGGCATACACCGGATAGAAGCTGTAGCTCACATCGGGCATCAGCAGCGGCAAGCCCTGGCGAAAGTAGGCCGCAAAAGCATGAGCCAGCACCTCGTCCGAACCATTGCCCACGAAGACCTGCTCGGCTTGCACACCATGGTGCGCCGCGATGGTGTCGCGCAGCGCCACCGCACCGGGATCCGGGTACCGGCACAAGCTGTCGGCATTGGCCTGGGCGATGGCGGCCAGCACCTCGGGTGCCGGGCCATAGGGGTTCTCGTTGGTGTTGAGCTTGATGAGCTCGGGCAGATCGAGCTGCTCGCCCGCCACATAAGGCTTCAACTGTGGGACCAGGGGGCTCCAGAATCGACTCATGAAAAGGCCTCGCCAATGAAAAAGGCGCCTTGCGGCGCCTTCGGGTGTTGTCTGAGCTTGACTTGCTGCTTGATGTTCTCAAGGTCGTTGCAAGAAGAGCGTGCAGGCATGACCACGGCGCCATGGCAAAGCATGGTGATGGTGGTGATGCGACAAAGCGATCAAGGCCTGCACGTTCATGGGCTCAGTATGGCACGGGTGGCAGCTCAGTAAGAGCTGCGGCCACCACGGTAGCCGCCGCCACCGTTGCCGCCACCGAAGCCGCCCGAAGGACGATCTTCCTTAGGACGGGCCAGGTTCACGACCAGGGCGCGACCGTCAACGGTCTTGCCATGCAGGCCGCGGATGGCGGCTTGGGCTTCTTCAGCCGAACCCATTTCGACGAAGCCGAAGCCCTTCGAACGACCGGTGTCACGGTCCATCATGACCTTGGCGGACATGACGCTGCCGTAGGCAGACATTTCTTGTTGCAGGCTGTCGTCGCGGACAGAGTAGGCCAGGTTGCCGACGTAGAGTTTGTTTTCCATGATGGAATCTTTCAAGAGAGAAATGAGTGAGAGAAAAACCTGTGCGGATCAGCGGTAAGGCCGTCGCGCAGGAATGGGCCCGCCACCCGTGCGGGGCTCCAAATGACGGAAAGTGATACGACCCTTGGACAGGTCGTAGGGAGAGAGTTCGAGCGAAACCTTGTCACCCGCCAGGATGCGGATGCGGTTCTTGCGCATCTTGCCGCCCGAGTAGGCGATGAGCTGGTGACCGTTTTCAAGCGTCACACGGAAACGGGCATCAGGCAGGACTTCGTCAACCTGGCCGCGCATTTCAATCAGATCTTCTTTGGACACGTATTTCCTTGTGTTCAGGCGGGGATGAGGCTGCGGCCTTGGGACAGGGCGTAGCGGGTGGCTTCTTCGCAAGTGGCGAAGGACGGCACGAACCGGAAGATCCGGTCATGGGTGCCACAGCCACGGCCACTGCGCACCGAAACGGACGCAGCGTACCGACCGGAGTCGGTGAGTTTGACGAGCGGCGACAAGAGGTACTTGCCGATGGAGAGTGCGTTAGCTTGAGAAATGTTCACTTCGATGGCACGCGTCGCTCATGCGACCGTGCAAGGTCAATACAGACAAGCAACCGGCGTGGATTCAGCCCGTGAAGGCTCGACATCCCGATCGCCAGATTGCAGAAAAAGGGGTGGGGGTTTGATCTGGTCTAAAAGAAGGTCAAGACCAGAGTGAAGCTCGCCGATTGAGTGCGCGACCGCGAAGACATCTCGGGTCGACAGTCTGATCGAGCTATGAGGGCGCTGTGCGCGTCGAATCGTGGATCAGACGATGAAGGCTGCAAAGGTAAGCAGATCGCAGCTCTATTAGCGCAATATATCAGGCCTTGGGCAATCGCGCTTGCATTTTTTTTCCACACTGAGCAATCGCACCAATCTGACGGGCAGGCGCGTGGTGCGTTTGAGGACATCACCTCTTGCCTCGCCGGTGTCCATGTCCACGGCCCATCCGTGGAGGAAGGCCATGCGGTTGGTGTTCTCGCTGGTGCGCCCCTGGCTCAGGTTGCCATAGTTGTACTGGTTGACCACGGGCGCCGAGCTGTCCACATTGGCCGAGCCCGCCCAGTACCAGCCTTCTGGCGCACGGGGAAAGCGTGAGCGGCCGCCATCACGCAAGGCCTGCATGTCCGACACCAACTGCCGCAAGGCGGTGACGCGCGGCACGCGCCAGTCCTCGCCATCGGCTTTGCGCCTGTCGGCCGCGAGGTTCATGGCTTCCTTGTGCGTAGCCAGCACCGCCTCGCCTTCACAGGTCTTGCCGTTCCAATACATGCCTTCGACGCAACGCGACCAGGCCATGCCGGCCTGCGCATCGATCACGGTCTCACCATCGGTCGATACCGTCAGATGCGCAGCGGGTCCTTGCGCCACGGCGCTCAGCGCAAGCAGTGACAAGACAAGGCTGGCCAGAATTTTCATGTTCGCACCGGCCGCAATGGCTGCCTGCGCAAACGCAAGTGCCGTTTGAGTGCGCGAGCCAGATCGATGGGCCTGAAAGGCTTGGCCAGGTGGTCGTTCATACCCGCCTTGCGGCAACGCTCGCCATACACATCCTTGCCATTGGCCGTCAGCGCGATGATGCTCACGGGCGGTTTGCGCAACTGGCTTTCTTGCTCGCGGATAAGGCGCGTGGCCTCGAAGCCATCCATCTCGGGCATCTCGCAGTCCATCAGCACCAGATCCGCCTGTTTGCGTGCCAGCCAGTCCACCGCAGCCTGCCCACTGTCGATCACCGTCACGTCAACACCCAGGGTCTTCAACTCCGCCTCGGCGATCATGGCGTTGACGGGGTTGTCTTCCACCAGCAGGACATGGGGTGCAGCGTCCTTGAACAGATGCTGCGTCTCAACCAGTTCCTCGGCCTGCGCCGCTTCGGCACTCGCATCCTGAAGGCCGTGCGCTTCCTGGTGAACCGGCAAGGGCAGCGCAAAGCTGAACACGGAGCCTTTTCCCACCTCGCTGACGCAACGCAGCTCCCCGCCCATGGCCTGACACAGATCACGCGAAATGGTCAGGCCCAGGCCCGTGCCACCAAAGCGACGCTGGTAGGTGCCTTCAGCCTGATGAAACGCCTCGAACACACGGGCCACATCCGCAGGGGGAATGCCCACCCCGGAATCCTGCACCTGCACATGCAACTGGCCGCTCAGGGCATCGTGCTGTGCGCTGATCTTCACGAAGCCTTGCTGCGTGAACTTGATGGCGTTGCCCAGCAGGTTGTGCAGGACCTGGCGCAAACGCACCGGGTCACCGAACACATCGAACTCATGGCCGATGTCCAGCGTGGCATACAGGCTCAGGCCGCGCTCCTGCGCATTGACGCGCGAGGTCTCGACCATCTCCTGCAGCAGTGTGCGCAGATTGAAAGGCGAAGCATGAATAGGCAACTTGCCCGCCTCGATGCTGGAGAAATCCAGGATGTCGTTGATGACGTTGACCAGGTGCTCGCCCGAGCCCTTGATGAGATCGAGCTGCCGCAGGCTTTGCATGTCACGCTCGCGGGCACGCAGTTGACGCGTCAGGCCCAGGATGCCGTGCAAGGGGGTGCGCATTTCGTGGCTCATGGTGGCCACAAAGCGGCTCTTGGCTTCACTCAGCGCCTTGGCTTGCTGAAGGGCTTCTTCGCGAATCTGGGCCACCTGCTCGCTTTGAAAGCGCAAAGCCAGCAACTCCTTGATGCGCCGATTCGATCTGCGCCCCTCAGACAGCAGAATCACCCAGGTCCCGAACAGCGCCACCGAGCAATACACGCCCAGATCATCATGGCGGGCCAGCGCGAAGAACAGATTGGGCACCATCATGGCGGACACGAACCCCGCCACGGAAGGCCAGTCCACATGCAGGATGAAGGTGCCCAGGGTTGCCACGCCGATGATCACGCTGATGGTGACCACGGCCACATCCAGTTGATCCAGCGGGGTCAGGCCCCAGCCCAGGAAGCTCCACGACAGGCCATCAAGCGCGGTCAGCAAACGGTAGATCGCCAGCGTCCGCCCGGGTCGCGTATTGCCTTTAAGCAAGAACCAGAACGAATAGGCATAACGCGCACTGCCCAACAGCATGCGCGCCGCCATCCAGTACTCCAGCCCGGGATGGTGCACCCGGCTTTGCAGCACCAGGGATGTGCCCAATGTGCAGATCATGCTGAAGAGCATGGCGTTGGGCAGCAACTCGTGCATGGCCTGCTCGCGCGCCTTGTCGATACGCGCGATCATTTCCGGCGAGGCCGGATTGCTGGCAGAGTTGAACGACGAGGACAGGACGGGCATATCCTTTCCTTCATCGGCACCCCATCCTCATCCCGAACGGGGGATTACACGCCAGCGTGCATTGCTGACGTGAAGTACTGCACAAGGTGCGCCAGCGCAAGACGGCATTGCGCCAGACGAAACACCGCGTCCGATCGCCCGATGCCTGCACGCCCGTTCAAAGTCGCGGAAGGCCCATCGGCACGACGGCCACACGCTTCGCCTTGTCCGATAATCCGCGCACCACAACATGAAATCGGAAGGTGCATCATGACGGCAGAAGAACTCAACGACGTGGTCATGACGGTCTTTGGCCCCCGAGGCGACAAGGCCTACACGTCCGCGCTGGGCACGCTGACCAAGCACGGGGAAGTGCTGATTGGCGCCATCCAGGGCAGCCCGTTCAAACCGGCCGCAGTCATCGAGGGCTTCACGGACGTTCGCGATGGCCGCGCGGATGCCGACACCAAGACCAAACTGAGCGAGCGCACCGGCTTTCATGCCGAGATGTTGATCCTGTCAGCGCTGATCAACTACCTGGAGATCAATCCCGCACAGCCTCTGCCCAATCTTCGCGCAGAACTGGCCAGTGGTGCGGGCAGCATCACGATCACGGCAGACGCCCCATGCTGCAAGCACTGCGGCAACATGTTGGATGCGTTGGGCATCAGCTACTTCGGAGCCAAAGCCGCAGCAGGACTCACGGGCTGGTGGAACCCGTTGACCGATGTTGTCACACCCAACGGCTCTGCAGAATTCCAGAAAGCCATCCCTGGCATGTGACCTCAGTGCCGCATCGACTGCGGCACGTCGAAGTCCATCAGCACGCTGGCCATCTCCAGTGCCCGCCACAGATGCGCGGGCATCTGCATGATCTTGTCAGGCGTCTTCGAGCGGCTGACCCAGGCGCCGATCTCGTGGTGTTGCTCAGGTGTCAGCAGGTTCAGAGAGAGCATCTCGTCCAGTAACTGCATGGGGTCCCCCTTTCAACGGCAAGCAGCGGCGAACAAAAAACGTTCGGTGCACCAGATCACTATCGCATGGCGTGTTGCACCCTGTGTAGAGGAGTACACGCCCCACAGCGTATTAATTCAGGACTTGACCAGAAAAACACACCCCTATTCGGGGGAGCGTTGACCGGATACATCGGCTCGGTTAGCCTGACCGGATCAGAAAAATAACTATGGGGCCGATTCAGGCCAGACTCGGGAAGTACCACGCCATGGCCTACCGCACAGCCGATGCAGGTCTTCGCGGCCTCAGTTTTGACCGGTTTCGTGCCGATAACGGGCTGTGAACCAGATCGTACGTCTTCATCGTGACGACAACTTGCGTCGTGACACGGTTGAACCCGTGCGCTCGGCTGCGCCTGACTCTGCTGAAGCCACACTCGCTCGCGGCCATCTGTGGCTGCGTTTTCCCAAGACACTGGAAGCCGAGTTCGCCGCCGATACGCTGGAGCCTCGTCGCAGATTGCTGGTGTCCTGCGCACTGCTGGGTTGCCTGGGCGTGGTGCTGGGATCGGGCAACGTCAACGACGCCACACCGGAGATCGCAGCCCTTGTCTGGCAACTGGTCTGGGTATGGATGGCACTGGCCATGGCCGGGCTGTTGGCCACCTGGCTGAGCCCCACGCGCGTTCGCCAGGGCTGGCACGCCGAGTTCATCACCACCCTGCTGGGTACGGCCATGAGCCTGCTGGTGATCTGGATGGCCACGGCCAGTCGTGCCGATACGGCCATCACGCACTCGGCCATGGCGGCCATCCCGGTGATGTACAGCTGCATCGCAGCGCGGCTGCGCTTTTACTGGTCACTCACATCGGCACTGATCACCTTTGGTGCCTATGTGCTGTTCGTGAAAGGCTTCACGCCCGACCAGGCCCAGATGGCCACGGGGCTGAGGCACCTGATGGCCATGAGCTTCGCCTTTGGTTTGCTGGCCAACTATGCGTTCGAACACCGCGAGCGCCGCAACTGGTTGCTGCGCCGTGTTGAACAACATCAACGCGATGCCTTGCTGCAGACCTCGGCCCAGTTGCAATTGCTGTCGATTCAGGACCCCCTGACCGGACTGAACAACCGCAGGCAGTTCGACGTCACCTTGCAGGAGGCCATCGACCAGGCCACCTGGGAACAAACACCTCTGGCGCTGCTGGCCATTGATGTGGACTTTTTCAAGCGCTACAACGACAGCCATGGTCATCCGGCCGGAGACACCTGCCTGATCGAGATCGCCCGCGTGCTGGCAATACAGGCCAAGATCCACGGCGGCAGCGCCGCCCGGCTAGGTGGAGAAGAATTCGCCATCATCCTGCCGGATCACGCCCCTGATCAGGCTCAGCATGCTGGTGAAAGCGTTTGCAACGCGGTCGCGGCCTTGCGCATGCCTCACCGTGACTCCACGGTGGCCGATCACGTGACGATCAGTGCCGGGCTGGCAAACTGGCAGGCGGAACCGCGCGACACACCACAGTGCTTGCAAGATCGGGCCGACCGCGCGCTGTATCGAGCCAAGGCCGAGGGACGCAACAAAGTTTGCGCAGAGCAAGCCTGCAATCAGGCAGACAACGCGCCAGTTCACCTGGCCAGCCCCATGCCCACCGAGCGCCTGGCGGGCCCCGTCGATGACCAGGCCGAGGCCGACGAAGAGCGCTGCCAGGAAACGCTGGAGGGGCACTTCCTGAGCCTGCGCTTTCCCGAGCCGCTTGAATCAGCCTACATCGAACACAACGCCGAGCCCAGGCGCAAGCAACTGGCTCTGACCGCACTGCTAGGCCTCTTGATCTTCAATATCTCGGCCATCCTCAACCGCGCCATGTTCGGCGACATTCAGGATTCGGTGCTGGACTTCCAGGTCTGGGTGAGTGCCTGGATCCTGCTGCTGACAACCTTCATCTGGTTCACGCCACGGCCCTTGTGGCGCGAGGCGCTCTACAGCCTGAGCACCGCCACCGTGGCACTGGTATCGACCTGGGTCTTCTCCAAGAGCCAGCTCACCTCCACGCTGAGCTACTCCGTGTGCCTGATGCTGATCCCGATGTTCTCCGGGGTGGCGGCCCGTCAGCCGTTCTGGTTCACCTGTGTGCCCTCCGTGATCACCTCCCTGGCGGTGGCACTGATGCTCAAACCAGTCGGGCCGGTGCAGGAAATCGTGTACGGCGACAACCTGTTCATGATCGTCAACAACATGGTCTACACGCTGATCCTGGCCTATACGCTGGAGCACGGTCTGCGCAAGGAGTGGCTGCTGGCGCGCATCGATGGCATCCAGCGCGACGCCCTGCTGGCAGCCAGCCAGCGCCTGAAGGCCCTGTCGGTGGTGGACCCGCTCACTGGCATCTGCAACCGCCGTCAGTTCGAAGACGATCTGGACCGCATCTGGGGTGAGTGCCTGGATGACCAACGCCCGCTGGGCATGCTCATCATTGATGTGGACCACTTCAAGCTCTACAACGACAAGCTGGGCCACCTGGCCGGTGATGAATGCCTCAAACTGGTGGCCGCGCTCATCAGCAAGACGGCGCAGGCAGACAAAGGCATCGCTGCGCGCCTGGGTGGCGAAGAGTTCGGAGTGTTGCTGCCAGGCGGCTCATTGAACGAAGCGCTGAAACTGGCCGAGCGCATTCGCCTGACGATCAGCCAGGCCTGCATCGCCCATGACTACGCCCCCTCACGCCATGTGACGGTGAGCATCGGCGTGGCCAGCCTGATCCCGCAAGACGGGATGGACCGCATCTCGCTGTTCGCCACGGCGGACAAGGCCTTGTATGAGGCCAAGCGCACGGGCCGCAACAAGGTGCTGGGCCCCAGCCTGTCTGAAGCAGGCCACCACCGGCGGGTCAACCGCTCGGCAGACGTGGCCTGAGGCTTACTTGGCGCTCTTGCCGCCCTTGCCGGCCTTGGCTTCGGCGCTGGCCAGCATGTCCTGTGCCGACAGACCGGCAAACAGCGCCGCAGCGCGCGTCTTGATCTCCAGCAGTTCATCGGCGGTCACCGAGTATTGGCCGGTGGTCTTGTTGACCTTGATGCCGAACTCGACGTCCTTGCCGTTGTTGGACAAGATGCCGCTGGTGAACTCGTAGTCTTCGCTGTCCACCGGCAGGCCTTCGACGTCCACGTCGTAGTCCTGGTAGGTCACGCGGTGGATTTCGCCACTGGCCAAGTCCAGCAAGCCGGTCCCGTTGATCACCTCGTCGGACAGTTCATCGGCAATCTTGATCGGTACTTTCAAATCCACGGCAGGCATCCCTTCTGGCAAAGGGCTCGATTCTGGCATGCCCCCGGTGCTGCAACAGGGTGAAACCGGTAAAAACCCGGCCCCGGGCTTCCGGCACAATCTCCCCCCATGACCGAGGCGCCCCAGATAGAACAACACGAGAGCACCAGCTTCGAGGGCTACTTCCGAGATGCGGACTTTGCCCCTGCCCAGCCCCTGGCCTGGGCCCTGAGCCAGCGCCAGGCCTTGCTGGAAGCACTACGCGGCCTGTTCAATGGCCCGCAAGCCATGGTGCAACTGCGCCTGTGGTGCTTCATGGAGCTGGCGGCCCAGCCCCAGGCCCGCCTGTCACGCGAGGACGTAAACCGTTTGTTCCACGCCGTGCTGCCCGATGCGCTGGACACCGTGCTCAAGCGCCTGCGCGACATCAACCTGCTCGTGTGGGATGCCACCCCGCAGGACTACCACCTGTCACCCCTGGCGCAACAGGTGCATGGCCTGCTGGCCCCGATGACCACGCCCCCGGCGGCTGAATACGACGACATGGCCGCGTTGCTGTCGCAAGTGGCGGGCGCCCAGCAACTGGGCCTGGTCAGCACCAACCAGCTCAAGCACCTGCATGCGCAACTGGCTCGCCTGCACGATGAGTTCTCGGACGCGATTGCCAGCGGCTCGGAATCGCGCCTGCGCGTGGCCCAGCCGCGCTTTGACCGGGCGCTGGAGCTGGTCGACCGCGCCGGCCAGGCCCTGACCGCGCTGATCCGCGCCGAGCACGAAGACCCGCGCCTGGAGCGCGAAGCCCGCGCCATCGGCCAGGAACAGGCCCGCCTGCTGTCCATGGCCAGCCAGTTCACCCGCGCCCTGCAACAGGCCGACCGCCAGCGCGTGACGCTGGGCTCCACCGGCCTGACCACCTCCGATGTGCGCGCCTGGCTGCAACGCCACCCGGCCCTGTGGGAGATCATGGGCGAGGCCTTGTCGGTGCCCGTGCGGCCTGTGATGGTCAGCCAGCATGACCTGATCGACGTGGCCGAAGGCGAGTTCGAGCGTGATCGCCCCGTGGCACAAGGTCTGGCCGGTTTGCCGCCGCCAGCAGAGGCCGCCAGCGGCACGCTCGACACGCTCAGCCTGCCGCCCGAACTGGGCAACCTGATCAGCCTGCTGGACCGCTGGTCTGAAATGGCCACGGAAGAGGCCGCACAGCGCGTGGCGGCGGAGGCAGCCGGCGAAGCGTTGAGCCCCGATGCCCCCGCCCCTGGCACGCGCCCCTTGTCGGACGCCATCCTGGGTGGCCGCTTTGCCCAAGCTGCCTACCGGATGCAGCTGATGCCTCTGGTGGGCGATGCGCAGGCCCAGACCCTCAAGGGCCTCACGGGCGACCTGGCCCGGGCGCCCTGGCAATGGCAGTTCAAGCCGAACCACGTGGGCACCACCGATGAAGCCGTGTCCCTGGTCAGCGACGGCTTCGTCCAGCCGATCCAGTTTGATGCGCAAGGCCAGCCCATCGCGCTGCCGGTGGATGACCGCGAGCCCATTGTGCTGAGCCCCAGGCCTGCGCCCGAAGCCAAGCCCAAAGGTCGCCCGCCCGGCCGAGCCAAAGGTGGCAAAGCGCCTGGCACCCCCGAATCTGGACCAGCCGGTGCTTCAGACCCGTCCTCGTCAGCCCCATCCAGCGAACCCGCAGCCCCTGACGCATCCAGCGCCCCACAAGATTCCAACGAAGCCCAAGCATGAGTTCCCATCTCGACGACGCGGCCCTGCTGGCCGCCGAACTGCTCGCGCGCCGCTGGCTGCCGCGCCAACACACCAAGGTCAAGCGCGCCCTGATTGACGCCGACCTGTGGCAAGCGACACAGGATCGCCTGGCCCAGGTTGGCCTGCGCCTGATCGACAACATCTACGCCGACCATGTCAGCGTGGCCCTGCTGCGCCCGGCCGAAACCGCCGTGTTTGGCGAGACGGGCCTGAACAGCCACAACAACATCGACCTGCCGCGTGACGCCGTCTCGCTGCTGGTGATCCTGTGGGCGTTGATCATCCTGCCCAAGCGCGAACGCCAGGCCGCCCGCGCCAACCAGGCCGAAGGTGACGATCAGAACGACATGTTCGGCAAGGACAAGCCCATCCCCACGGCGGCCAGCGTGAGCCCCCTGGTGTCGTACAAGGCCTTGCTGGCCGACTTCGGCATCCAGTTGGGCAAAAAGACGCGCCTGGACACCAACCTCAAGCGCCTCGAAAACCACGGCTTCATCATCCGCAAGGGCGAAGACGTGGCCGAAGGCCCGCTGCTGGACCTGCTGCTCGACTACGACGCCCTGGCGCCGCGCATCCTGCAAGGCGCACTGGGTGATGTGCTGGCGCAAGCCAAGGAACTGGTGGGCAACCTGCCCCTGGCGATCACGCAGCCGCCGCTCGAAGAGTTTGAAGAGATCCCGGAAGACGACATCGAGATGGAGGCGAATACCGCTGTGGATGACGCGGCCTCAGCATCCGTTGACGCAAATGCATCGACCGAAGCTCATGTCGCGGCCGAGCCAGCGCTTGCTGATACCGGCGCCGACACGCCAGTTGCCCCTGCCTCTCCAGACACCCCCGACCAGGCCTGATCCCCGATGTTTCACCTGCAAAGCCTCGAACTGCTGCACTGGGACTATTGCCAGCGCCTGACCCTGCCGCTGGACGGCGCCATCATCACGGTGGCCGGCCCCAATGGCTCGGGCAAGACCACCCTGCTGGACGCCATGCGCACCCTGCTGGGCCTGGATTGCTCGGGCGGCCGCAACTACAAGACCTACGCCCGCCACGCCAATGCCGACAGCGCCTGGCTGCGCGCCACGGTGGACAACCGCCCCCGCAACCGCCAGTCATCGAACCGGCCCTTTGCCCGCTGCCTGTTGTACAGCGATGTGGTGACGCTGGCCTGCCGCATCGACCGCAATGGCGGCGACTGGACGCGCCGCTACATCATGGTCGAAGGCGACATCAGCGTGGAAGAGCTGATCGAGCGTGGCGACCGCGACTGGCTGGGCATCGACAACTGGCGCCGCCGCCTGGAAGGTGCGGGCCTGAGCCGCGCCATTGCCAAGGTGCTGGCGCTGGAGCAAGGCCAGACCGACCGCCTGTGCGAATACAGCCCCAAGGAACTGCTGCGCCTGGTGTTCGACGTGTTCGGCGACCAGGACGTGCTCGACCGCTACGACGAAGCCCGCAACCACCAGCGCCAACTGCTGCAGGAAGTGGAAGCCGCCGAGCGCGAGCTGTCGCACGGCAAGGCCCAGCGCGCCGAGCTTGAATCGCGCGTCAACAACTACCGCCAGTGGGAACTCAAGTGCCAGGAGCGCGAAACCCTGGCCACCGAAGTCGTGCCTGTGCTGAGCAACTTCGAGACCCGCAAGAGCCTGGCCGGCAAACTGCGCGATCTGCACAAGCAACGCCTGCAATCATCGGACGACCGCCGTCAGCATGGCCAGGTCAAGGCTGACTTGCTGCAACGCCTGCAGGACCAGACCGACACCGCCACCCGCGTGGAAGAGCTGGAAGCGCAAGTGCGCAGCGCCCGCCGGGTGCAGGAAGAAGCCCGCGACGCCGAGCGCCCGATCGAGCTGCTGGTCAAGCGTGCCGACGAGCTGCAAGGCCTGGCCAGCGTGGAAGGTGACGCGCAACAGCTCACCCAACGCATCCAGGAACTCAGCGACCACAAGCAGCAGCTGTCCACCCAATGGCAGCGCCTCAAAGACCAGCGCGACGAGGCCCAGCGCGCCCTGAACGGCCTGCAAGGCCAGCGCCTGGCCCCGCCGCCACCTGAAGTGCAACGCTTCCGACGCACGCTGGATGAGGCTGGCATTGCTCACCATGTGGTGAGCGACATCATCGAGATCACCGACGAGAAGTGGCGTGCCGCCGCAGAAGGCGTACTGCGCGGCAGCCGCTGGGTGGTGGTGCTGGATCGCCCCTCGCAAGAGGCCCAGGCCATGGCCCTGGCCGAGAAGGAGCGCTTTCGCCACTACATCGTGGCCGAGGCCGAAGACGCGCCCGCCAAGCCCGATGCCGACAGCCTGCTGGCCGTGCTCAAGATCAGCGCCCCTGCCCCGCACTGGTTGCTGCGCCAGTTGGAAAACATCCAGCGCGTGGCCAACACGGAAGCCGGCGTCAAGATCCGAGGAGAGTGGATCACGCCCGACGCCTATCACCGCGATGGCCGTGGCGGCCGCTCGGTGTGGGTGGACCCGAGCCAGTACCAGTTCGGCGCCAGCGCCGTGGCCTCACGCCGCACCTCGATCGACAACCGCCTGGCCCAGCTCGATGAAGAGATGACCCGCATCGTGCGCGATCAGGCCTTCTTCGATCGCCAGTTGCAGGACGCCCGCAAGGCCGCGCAAGGCTTCACCGCTGCCGCCGAACTGGCCGAGCGCGAAGCCGAGTTCAGCGAGGCCCGTCGGCAACTGCCCATGCTCAAGCAGGCGCGCGCCGAAGCCGGCGAGCGCTGGCAACAAACCGAGGCGCAACTCAAGCGCGCCGTGGTCGAACAGACCAATGCCCAGCACGCCTACAAGCAGGCACAGGAACGCCTGGCCCACATCGAACAACGCAGTGCCCAGCACGAACGCGAATGGCAGCAACGCTTTGATGACGTGATGGCGCAGGCCGTGATGTCACGCGAGGTGAAGCTGCAGATGCCACGCCACTGGCGCACGCCCGAGCGCGTCAAGGACATGCAGGGCCATTACGGCAACGCGACACAGGCTCGCCTGCGTGCCGAAGCCGTGGAGCGCGAACTCAACGAAGGCAAGTGGGAAACCGATCCCACCGTGCTCGAACAGCTCACGCTGATGAACGCCAACGTGCTGCGCCAGGAAGACGAGCTCAACCAGCGCAAATCCAGCAATGCAGCCGCCGCCATCGCGGTGGACAACGCCCGCGAGCGCTACACCGACGTGCTCAAGGTCACGGTGCGCCGCTACCGCAAGAACATCATCGAACTGGGCCAACTGGCCGGCGTGGAAGTCAACGCCGAGTTGCCTCACCTCGATGGTGACGATGCCTTGCTGCGCCAGGCCGAACTGCGCGTGCACTTCAACTTCGATGGCAAGGGCAGCATTGGCCTGAACGACGGCGAAGCCTCGGGCGGCCAGCAGGTGATCAAGTCGCTCATCCTGCTGGTGGGCCTGATGAAGGACGACGAAACCCCGGGCGGCTTCGTGTTCATCGACGAACCCTTCGCCCACCTGGACGTGCGCAACATCCAGCTGGTCGGCCACTTCCTGCGCTCCACGCGTGCGCAGTACGTGCTGACCACACCGATCACGCACAACGTCGAGGTGTTCGAACCGGCGGACGTCACGCTGGTCACGTCAAAGAAGCCCAAGGGCGCGCGCTGGGCACCGCCGATTGGCGTGCTGCAGCGCCGTGTGGCGCCTGAGGTGTACTGAGTCAGCAAGAGGCCCTGCAAAGGGCCTCTTGTCATGGGCGCATCACGCCTGCTGGGCGCGCTGGCGACGAACAGCCGCCACACCCGCCAGGCCCAGGCCCATCAGCGCCAGGCTGGTGGGCTCAGGCACGGCCGGACTAACAGACAGCGTGAAGCCAGCGCCAGTCAGCCTGGCGGCATCCGAGAGCGTGCCACTCAAACTGATCCTGTACATGCTGGGCGAAATACTGATCACACCTGCCGTGCCTGGCTGCGTACCCAGGTCAAACGGCTGCCCATCGAACACGATGGACCGGGCCAAGGTGCGCGACTCGATCTGCCCACGCAGCTCGCTGAACCAGGTTTCCGTCAAGGTGACCGCGCCCGAACTGATGCCGGTCAACACGCCCGTCAACACGCTGTCATGTTCCAGATGGAACCGCGTGTCGAAGACGAAGGCCCCGCTTGAAGCACTCAGCGCTGGGATCGACACCACCTGATCGCCAAAGTCAAAGCTACCCCAATACGGAACTGTCGAATCGGCGGCCTGCGCCGAAGTCGAAAAGGATGCGCTGGCCACCATGGCGGCCAGCATCACTGAAGTGATGCGTTTCATGTCGTTCCCTGTAGATTACAGTTGATTGTGGTGCGACCGATTTAAACGGCCGCACGGCACCAATGTAGCAACAAAACAGTCCGGTGGACAAGGGCAGCCAATCAGCCTCTTGCGCGGGCGTTCGGGCCCAGGTTGTCCAGCAAGAAGTCAGCGAGCAGGCGCGCACGCTTGTGCAAGTGGCGTGCGCTGGGGTACACGATGGAAAACGGCCGCGAGCGCCCGCCGAACGGCGCCAGCACCTCGACCAGCTCACCACTGAGCAACTCGCGCTCAACCAGGAAGCGGCTGGTCTGATACAGCCCCCCGCCATGGCGCGCCAGGTGCACGCCGCCATCGAGCTCCTCCGAGCAGGTGATGCTGCCGCGTGTGCTCACCTCGACATCCTGCCCGTCGACGATGAAGGACCAGTCCACACAACGCCCTGTGCGCGGCAACACGAACTGGATGCACTCGTGGCCACGCAGGTCGTCGATGGTCTTGGGCTCGCCGGCGCGCGCCAGATACCCGGGTGAGGCCACCACCACCAGTTCCGAGTCTTCGATCTTGCGCGCCACCAGGCTGGAGTCGGCCTGATGGCGCGCACGCACCGCCAGATCGAAGCGGTCCTTGGCGAAGTCCACGTTGCGGTTGCTGAGCTGGATCTCCAGGCTGATCTCGGGGTGCCGTTGCCGAAAGCGGGGCAAGAGCGGCAGCACCCGATGGCGCCCATAACCTGTCGCCAGGCTCAGCCTCACCACACCCGATGGCTGCGATTGCTGGCGACTCAACTGGCGCTCCACCTCGGTGAGCTGCGACAAGGTCAGGCGGCATTGCGCCAGGTACAGCCGCCCCGGATCGCTCAGGCGGATCTGGCGCGTGGTGCGCATGAACAGGCGCACGCCCAACCGCGCCTCCAGCCGGGCTACGCTGCGGCTCACCGCGCTGGGCGTCATGCCGGTGCGTTCGGCTGCGGCGGTGAAGCTGGCGGCATCGGCTGCCAGCACGAACAGCTCCATGTCGCCCAGTTGCGCGTCTTCAAACTGTCGGCTCATGCGAGGCCCTCCGCTTTGATCAGGTTCATCTTCCCACGCCTATTTTTGCGCCATACGCATCAGTCATGTGAACCATAGCCCATTCACATGCACTGCAAGCATCAATAAGCTGAAAGCCCTGATCAACACAAGGGCCCACGGCCCCTCCACGCATCATGAAGCTCTACTACAGCCCCGGCGCCTGCTCGCTCGCCCCACATGCCCTGCTGATCGACATCGCCCTGCCGTTCGAACTGGTCAAGGTCGACACCGGCAAAGGTCTGACCGAACATGGCCTGCGCTTCAGCGACATCACACCCAAGGGCGCCGTGCCCCTGCCCGAACTCGACAACGGCGAGCGCCTCAGTGAAGGCGTGGTGATCTGCCAGTACTTGTGCGACCAGGCCGGCCGCACCGACCTCATGCCCGCAGCAGGCACCATGGCGCGCTACCGGGTGATGGAGTGGCAGAACTACATCACCTCCGAACTGCACAAGTCGTTTGCGCCCTTGTTCAACGCGCAGGCCTCCAAGGACACCAAGGCCTTGTTCACCGAGCAACTGCAGCGCAAGTTCGCCTGGGTGTCATCGCAACTGGCCGACCGCCTCTACCTGACGGGCGAGACCTACACCGCCGCCGATGCCTATCTGTTCGTGGTCGCGTCCTGGGCGGCGTATGTGCAGCTGGATCTGTCGGCGCACACGCATTTGCAGGCCTTCCTGGGCCGAGTGAAGGCTCGCCCCGCCATGCTCGCCGCCATGAAGGCGGAAGGGCTGCTGCAGTAAACGCAAGAAGGCCGCACGATCATGCACACCGATACCGCTTTCACCCGCAGGCTGGGGCTGCCTTGGCCCCTTGTCCAAGGCCCTTTTGGCGGCGGGCTGTCGTCCGTCTCGCTCGTGTCGGCCGTCAACGAGGCGGGCGGGCTGGGCTCGTTCGGTGTGCATCACCTGCATGCGGATCAGATCATGCAGGTCGCCCGTGATTTGCGAGTGGCGACGAACAGGCCCTTTGCACTCAATCTGTGGATCCCCTTGCACGATGAGCCGGAGCACCCCGTCGTGTCCGATGCGCAATGGGATCGGGCCGTGCGCCGCCTGCAGCCCTTCTTCGACGAACTCGGGCTGGATGCGCCCTCACGGCCCACGCCGTCTGCCGTCTGGCCGGCCTACGATCAGCAAATCGAGGCCTTGCTGGAAGCCCGGCCCGCCGTGTTCAGCTTCGTGTTTGGCATCCCCTCGCCAGCGATCCTGTCTCGCTGTCAGCAACTCGGCATCGTGACGATCGGCGCGGCCACCACGCCGCATGAGGCCCGCCTGCTGGAACAAGCTGGCGTGGACATGGTGGTGGCCACTGGCAGCGATGCGGGCGGCCATCGGGTGTCTTTCACCGATGCACCAGAAAACCTGCTGACGGGCACCTTCTCGCTGATCCCGCAGGTGCGTGATGCCGTGCGCATCCCCGTCATCGCTGCGGGTGGCATCGCCGATGCGCGCGGTGTGAACGCCGCCATAGCGCTGGGTGCCGATGCCGTCCAGATCGGCACGGCCTTCCTGGCCTGCGACGAGTCCAACGCCGGGCGCCCCCATCAGGCGGCACTGCACGCGCCAGACATGGACAGGCAAGGCACCACCCTCACCAGAAGCTTCAGCGGCCGGCTCTCACGTGGCCTGCGCAACCGGCTCACCATCGAGCTGGCCCAGGCGCCCGAGGACATCCTGCCCTACCCCTGGCAGAACTGGTTGACGGGTGTGCTCAAGCGCGCAGCGATCGCGCAAGGCAGAGCCGACTTGATGTCCTTGTGGTCGGGTCAGGCTGTGGGCCTGGTTCGCCATCGGCGGGTGGCCGAGCTCATGCAAAGCCTGACCAGCGAGTGACCGAATTGGCCAGACATTAACTTTGTCGGCCAAGCGACGACTCGGGATTACCCGGCTGACATTACACGCCAAGCGTCATGGCGCTGACACTTGCGCCCCCCTTGTCTTAGGGGTAATGGCGGGGACACGCAGGCTTACCCGCCCCTGAAAAAAAACACCGTGTTTCAGACTGCATCACAAGGTCCACACCAACCGTTGATGGAGTCAACATGACACTGAATTCACTGATCAAGGCCGCCAGCAAAGCCGTTGGCATCAGCCTGCTGTGCAGCATCGCTGCGCAAGCCGCTTACCTGAAGTGGGAAATGGTCGAGCTGCCCGCCTCCAGCGGCGCATCGTGCGGCAATGGCACCCCCTACCGCTTCTTCGTCAACCGCACCCCCTTCACCAGCAAGACCGTGGTGATGTACGAGGGCGGCGGCGCCTGCTGGGAAAAGGGCACCTGCGAAAACAAGGCCGGCACGCTGCTGGGTGCCGTCAACCCGGATGGCATTCCCACCAACTACATGAGTGACTGGAACCGCCAGGCGCATCTGGGCCTGGTCACACCCTTCACCACGCGCGTCAACCCGCTGACGTCCACCCAGACACAAAGCTGGAACATTGTCTACCTGACCTACTGCACCGGGGACGTGCACGCCGGCAACAAGGTCACCACCTACACGGATGACGCCGGCTCGGTCGCCTGGTACCACCGCGGCGCGGTGAACGCCAAGGCTGTGTCCAACTGGATGGCCGCCAACCTGCCCAAGCCCGATGTGCTGCTGCTCACCGGCTTCTCGGCAGGCGGCACCGGCTCGACGGTGAACTTCCCCTACATGCGCACCGTGACCAAGGCCAACAAGGCCGCGCTGCTGGCCGATTCGGGCCCGCTGTTCTGGGCGCCACGCAACAGCACGCCAGAGCAATCGCCCTCGCTGCCGCTGCACAACAAGATCCGCGAAGTCTGGGGCCTGGACGAGCCCAATGGCCTGGCCACCGAGCTGATCACCAAGTACCCCACCGCTGGCGACACCAACAACCTGGGCTCGATGACCGCCGGCCTGAGCAAGATCTTCCCGAATGACCGCATCGGCTACGCGATGTTCCAGGAAGACACGAACTACTCGGCCTTCTCGTATGAGAAGTTCTACACCGAGATCTCGGGCGCAGCCACACCAGAAGCACGCCTGGCCGCCCTGAACAGCCGCTGGCGCCAGGACATCAACACCATGGTGGCCCACCTGCCGGCCGGCCCCAACCTGGGCTACTACCTGCCGAACTACCGCGAGATCAATGGTGCGCACTGCCTGACCATCGTGACCTTTGGCGACACCGGCATCAAGGAAGCCAAGCTGGCTGGCGTGGGCACCTTCCTGGACAACCTGCTGGACTTCTCGGGCAAGAAGCCTGTGATCCGTTCGCTGGAACTCAGCCGCGAGAAGGCACCAGCCACCTCGCTGACCGATCTGGTGGCGCAACTGATCGGCAAGGCCGGCCTGTTCTGATTCATTCCTCCTCGGGATTCGTCCCCTTCAAAGCGGGCCTTCGGGTCCGCTTTTTTTATGCCGCTTTGGATGGTTGATGGCTTGCTTGCACCTATCGAGCGTGACCGGAACAAGATTTCAGCCATGAGCTGGGTAGACAAAAGTCTAGGTCATCGGGGAGGCGATCCGCCTGAACGTTAGCGCCGACCCTCACTCGCCCCAAACAAAAACAGCGCCCGAAGGCGCTGTTCTCACGAGAGCCAAGAGGCCCTGTATCAGGCAGCCAGACGCTGTTCCAGCTTCGCCTTGGTGGCGGGCATGGCGGCAGGCAGGTTGTAGGCCAGTTGCGCGAACAGTTCGTCGTGCAGCTTGAGTTCTTGTGCCCAGGCAGCCTTGTCGATGCCGATGACCGACTGGAACTGATCCTTCGTGAAGTTCAGGCCATTCCAGTTGATGTCTTCGTAGTTGGGGCTCGTGCCGAACGCGTTTTCCACGCCATTGGCCTTGCCTTCCAGGCGGCCGACCATCCACTCCAGCACGCGCATGTTTTCGCTGTAGCCAGGCCACACGAACTTGCCGTCAGCGCCCTTGCGGAACCAGTTGACACAGTAGACCTTGGGCAGTGCGTGACCAGCAGCCTGCAGCTTGGCGCCCAGGTCCAGCCAGTGCTGGAAGTAGTCGCTCATGTTGTAGCCCATGAAGGGCAGCATGGCGAACGGATCGCGGCGCACCACACCCTGCTGGCCGAAAGCAGCAGCGGTGGTTTCCGAACCCATGGTGGCGGCCATGTAGACGCCTTCGGTCCAGTCACGGGCTTCGGTCACCAGCGGCACGGTGGTCGAGCGACGGCCACCGAAGATGAAGGCGTCGATCGCCACACCAGCGGGGTTGTCCCACTCGCTGTCCAGCGCGGGGTTGTTGGTGGCAGCCACGGTGAAGCGGGCGTTGGGGTGCGCAGCCTTGGCGCCCTTTTCCTTGGCGATCTGAGGCGTCCAGTCGTTGCCTTGCCAGTCGATCAGGTGAGCAGGCAGCTCGTCCGTCATCGATTCCCACCACACGTCGCCGTCGTCTGTCAGGGCCACGTTCGTGAAGATCACGTCACGGTCCAGCGACTTCATGCAGTTGAAGTTGGTCAGGGTGTTGGTGCCAGGGGCCACGCCGAAGTAACCGGCTTCAGGGTTGATGGCGTACAGCTTGCCGTCGGCAGCAGGCTTGATCCAGGCGATGTCGTCACCGATGGTGGTGACCTTCCAGCCGTTGTAGCCTTCTGGCGGGATCAGCATGGAGAAGTTGGTCTTGCCGCAGGCCGAGGGGAACGCAGCAGCGACGTGGTACTTCTTGCCTTCAGGATTGGTCACGCCCAGCAGCAGCATGTGCTCGGCCAGCCAACCTTGGGCACGGCCCATGGTGGAAGCGATACGCAGGGCGAAGCACTTCTTGCCCAGCAGCGCGTTGCCGCCGTAGCCCGAACCATACGACCAGATTTCGCGGGTCGTGGGGTAGTGAACGATGTACTTGGTGTCAGGGTTGCAAGGCCATGCCACGTCCTTCTGACCTTCAGCCAGAGGCGCACCCACGGTGTGCACGCAAGGCACGAATTCGCCATCCGTGCCCAGCACGTCGATCACGCCCTTGCCCATGCGGGTCATGAGCTTCATGTTGACGGCCACGTAGGCGCTGTCAGAGAGTTCAACGCCGATGTGGGCGATGTTGGAGCCCAGAGGGCCCATCGAGAACGGCACGACATACATCGTGCGGCCCTTCATGGCGCCCTTGAACAGCGCTTGCTCGCCGGTTTGCAGCTTGGCGCGCATTTCAGCGGGGTCACACCAGTTGTTGGTGGGGCCGGCGTCTTCCTTGCGGTCAGAGCAGATGTAGGTGCGGTCTTCCACGCGGGCCACGTCGGACGGGTGGGTCCAGGCCAGGTAGCTGTTGGGGCGCAGCTCAGGGTTGAGCTTCTTGAACGAGCCGGCAGCCACCAGTTGGGCGCACAGGCGGTCGTACTCTTCGGTGCTGCCATCGCACCAGTAGATGTCCTTGGGCTGAAGCAGCGCGGCCATCTCGGCCACCCAGGCGATCAGCTTGGTGTTTTTGACGTAGGCAGGTGCATTCACCTGTGCAGTTGCAGTCGTCATGAGTAGTAGCTCCAGAAAGTAAAAAACAGGGTCTCGGCAGCGCCAACACAAGCATGATTCACCTTAAGAATCAACAACTTATGACGCTATCGACACCCCGCTATCGTTGTGACGCCTGACCCTTGTGAGGCCGCAGATCCGTGACAGTGGAACCGCGTAGTTTAGTCCACTCGGCAAGCTTTGAGTTCCCCCCTCGGCCGGGGGGGCGGAGACACCCTGAGGTCTCAGGGTGAGACTTGAGTCACGAAGCCCCGATGTTTTTGTATCCTGATACATATTCCGACACACCTTTGAGGGTGTTCGGCATTGCCACAGGCACACTGGTCGGCTTGACCGATTTGCCACATTTTTCACACTTTTCACCATGCATGTGCCGGCCCGTCGTCCTTTTCTGCTGCTGAGCCTTGGCGGCGCGCTGTGCGCATCAGGCATGCCCGCCTCGTGGGCGCGCGAACGCGTGGCCGCACGCGCAGAGAGCCCTCTGGTTGGCGTAGATCCCGTGCTGGTAGATTCCGGGCTGACCAAGCGCTGGCAAGCGGCCATGAAGCAGGACATGGGCTGGATGGCCCGCTGGTCAACGCTGGACTCTGGCGAGATCCTGACTCAACTCGAACAAGGCCTGATAGATGCGGGCTTGTTCCTCAGTCACCCCCGCGCAGACGAACTGGACAAGCAGGGACTCATCTACAACCGCCAGGCGGTCGCTGTCACGGACGTGCTGCTGCTGGGGCCCCAGGATGACCTGGCCGGCATCAGCCATGAAGCCGACCCAGGCCGCGCGCTGGCACAGGTTCTGGCCGCGGCCGGCGCAGGCGCGGCCCGCTGGGCGCCGCCCCTGCAGGGCTCGGCCCTCGCCGCGCTGGCTGATCAGCTGACGCGCGGCCTGGCCTCCAAGGGCCTGCCGATCAGCGCCAAACCCACCACCACCCAGGCCCCGGCCTACCGCCTGATGACCCGCGCGCAATGGCTCAAGGCCGGTGCACGAGGCGAAAAGCTCAAAGTGTGGCTGTCAGACAAACCCGGCCTGAGCCTGCAAGCCCAGATCGCCTGCTCGTTCCGCGCCCGACACGCTGGCGCCAAGCTGCTGGTGAGTTGGTTGCAGTGGCCCCTGGCGCAAAGCGCCGTCAAAGCCTCGCGCCCCGCGTGGCGCCCTATCAAGGAGTGAAGGCACCATGTCCGCATTTGAAATGGAAGCCCTGACGCTGAGCCTGCAGGTGGCCCTCATCACCCTGATGATTTCCACGCCGCTGGCCCTGGTACTGGCCACGGTGATGGCCCGCACTCACTGGCGCGGCAAGCTGGTGCTCGACACGCTGATCCTGCTGCCCATGGGGCTGCCTCCGGCCGTGATCGGCTTTGGCCTGCTCATGAGCCTGGGAGGCGACGGCTCCATCGGCAACTGGCTGCATGACCTGACCGGATTCAGTCTGAGCTTCTACCCGGCCGGCGCCATCATCGCAGCGTGCCTCATGACGGTTCCGCTCATGGTGCGCATCCTGCGACCGGCTTTTGAGGCCACCGACCCGATGCTGCTGCCTGTCGCCCGCACGCTGGGCGCCTCGCGCTGGCAGGGCTGGTGGTCCATCACCCTGCCGCTGATCTGGCCGGCTGTGGCCTCCGCCATGGCCTTGGGGCTGACTGTCGCCTGGGGCGAGTCCGGCGCCACCCTCGTACTGGCCGCCGCACTGCGTCCGCATCACGTGGGCGACACCACGGCACCCGTGGCCCTGGTGCAGGCCTTGCTTAACCAACAGGACGGCGAAGACGCGGCCTGGCGTCTGGCCCTGATCTCACTGTGCATCGCCATGGCCGCCGTCGTGATCAGCGAGTGGGGGCGTCAACGCTGGCGTCGTCGCTGGCAGGCTCGCCTGCGCCCCGTTGGCCTGCCTGCCCAATCCACATGATCGATCAAACGCTTCCCCGCCCCCTCAGTGTCGAGCTCAAGCTCCAGCATCCCGGGCTCGATATCCGCGCCCAGTTTCGTGTCCTGCCCGGTCGCGTGTGCGCCCTGGTGGGCCGCAGCGGTTCGGGCAAAAGCGCGCTGCTGAAAGCCACTGCTGGCCTGGCGCCTGCGCGCGGGGGCCGCATTGCCATTGGCAACGAGGCGCTGTATGACTCAGCCAGCCGCATCAACAAGCCACCGCACGAACGTCGATTGACCTGGCTGGATGGGCGAACCCACCTGTTTCCGCACCTCAACGTCAAGGCCAACCTGGAGTACGGTCTCAAAGGACGGGGCCTGCGCCGCACCAAGCCGCCCGCGTTCGATCAGATCGTCAACTGGCTGGACCTGGCCTCCCTGCTGTCGCGCAAGCCGGAAGGGCTCACCATCAGTCAGCGCGTCAAGGTCGCACTGGCGCGGGCACTGATATCGGGCCCGAACGCCTTGCTGCTGGATGACCCGCTGGGTGACGTCCCGGCGCACGAGCAAGAAGCCTTGCTGGATTTGCTGGCCGAGTTGCCCTCGCGCTTTCAACTGCCCATCGTGCTGGTCAGCCCGCGCATGAACGAGGTCATCCGCCTGGCCGATGAGGTGGTGATCCTGCACGAGGGACGCATGGCCAGTGCCGGCCCGGCTGCGCAAATTCTGTCGGATGTGTCCTTGTCGACCTTCCTCGAAGGCGTGCATGCGGGCAGCGTGCTCGAAGGCGAGGTCAAGCGCCACGATATCGAATGGCTGCTCAGCGAGGTCGATGTGTCGGGGCAACGCGTGACCGTGCCTGCCATGCTGCACGGCGTGGGCAGCAAGGTACGGCTGAAGGTCAGAGCCAGAGACATCACCCTGCACCGTGCCGTGCCCGGCGACACCAGTTGCAGCAACCACCTGCGGGGCCGCATCACGCAGATCATGCTGGCAGGAGAGCATGGCACCTATGGCGCTGTGGGCATCGAGCTTGATCGCGCACTCGACGCTGCTGACAGCATGCAAGTCAAGACGGGCTCACCACTGTGGGCCATGCTCACACGCAAATCCATTCAGAAGATGGGCTGGGCACCCGGGCAACCCGTGGTGGTGGGCTTCAAAGCCATGGCCACCACCGTGTCGGCTTGGCGCTGACAAGGTGATCCGGCTGGGGGCATACTGGCGCACTCTTTGAAGCGCTCAGCCATGCCCAGCCTCCTGCCCCGTCAATTGCTGTCGATCAACGTCGCGCAAGCCAGCCCGATCACCATCGAAGGCCGCCAGATCATGACGGCCATTCGCAAACGCGCAGTGAGCTCACTGGCCGAACCGCATCGCATTGTGGTCAAGCCACTGGGCCTGGAGGGCGATGACCAGGCCGACCTGACCGTGCACGGCGGCCTGAGCAAGGCGGTGTACGCCTACCCGCACGAGCACTATGCTTTCTGGCAGACGGTGCGCGCCCAGGCCAATGCGCAGGCGTGGGGCGATGCCATGCCGCACGGCATGCTGGGCGAAAACCTCACGCTCACCGGCCTGCTTGAAGGCGATGTGTATGTGGGCGACATCCTGCAGTTCACCGACTGCAGCCTGGCCATCAGCGAGCCACGCCGGCCCTGCTACAAGTTCCAGGCTGTCATGGGCTTCAAGCAATCGGTCAAGATGATGGCCCAATCGGGCTACTGCGGCTTCTACCTCACGGTCAGGCAGCCCGGCTCGATCGCCGCAGGTGAGTCATATGAACTCATCCCCGGCCCCCGCGAAGTCAGCATCGCCGAGTTGTTCAAAGCCAAGATGCACCGCCACATCGATTGAATCCAGCCAGACAGGAGCCCGCCATGACCAGTGAACGCCACGTGATCCTTCACCACGCCCCGCAGACGCGCTCGCGAGGCGTCATGACCTTGCTGGAGGAACTGGGAGCGGACTACGAGCTGCACGTGCTGAACCTGAAAGCCGGGGAACAACGCCAACCCGCCTACCTGGCCATCAACCCCATGGGCAAGGTCCCGGCGCTGCAACATCAAGGCGCACTGATCACAGAACAAGGCGCCATCTACATCTACCTGGCCGATCTGTACGCCGACAAAGGCCTGGCGCCGCAAATGGGTGATCCCTTGCGCGGTCCCTACCTGCGCTGGCTCGTGTTCTATGGCTCTTCGTTCGAACCTGCCGTGGTGGACCGCGCCATGAAGCGCGAACCTGCGCCGCCCTCCACCAGCCCTTATGGCGACTTCGACACCATGCTGTCCACGCTCACCGATCAACTGGCCAAAGGCCCTTATCTGCTGGGTGAGCGCTTCAGCGCTGCCGATGTGCTCTGGGGCACTGCTCTGGCCTGGACCACCCACTTCGGCCTGGTGCCCTTGACGCCTGCGATTCAGGCCTACATCGAGCGCATCACCACACGGCCCGCGGCCTCTCGCGCCTCGGCCATCGACGACGAGCTGATCACCAGACAGGCGGCCTGACATGCGCACGCTCACCCTCACCGTGGACATCAACGTCGAACCTGACGCCGTCATGGCTTATGCGTCCGACCCTCGCCACCTGCCCGAGTGGGCGCCGGGCTTTGCCCGCAGCGTGACACCCGATGGCGACGAGTGGCTGGTGCAGATGAACGAGGGCCTGGTGCGCCTGTGGTTCACGCCCGCCAACGCCGACGGCATCCTGGACCACGTCGTGCGCCTGCCCAATGGCGAGGAGGTGATGAACACCATGCGGGTGGTGTCAAAAGGCTGTGGCAGCGAGGTGTCGTTCCTGCTGCATCAACGCCCCGGCATGAGCGAAGCGCAATTCGCAGAAGACGCGGCCCTTGTGCAAGCCGACCTGCAGCGGCTCAAGACCCTGCTGGACGACTGATCAGTCCTCGTCATCCCAGCGTTTGAGGTTGAGCTTGAGCCCATCAAGCCACTTGCGCACTTCGGCGCTCGATGACAAGGTCTGCTTGAGCCATTCAGGCCGTTGACTGGGCCGCTTGGCCAAGCTCACCGCCAGCGCGGGTTTCTCGTCGGGCGCCGACACGCTCAACTCGATCACAGGCAAGCCTTTCCACTCGAAGCGAATCGGCGCGCCCGTACCCTTTTCAGATAAAGGCTTGAGCTCACGCAGATCGCGCCGCAGCTTGACCAAGGCTTCGTCGGCCTTGAATGGTGGCAAGGCAAAGAAGTCGGACAGTTCTTCGCTCATGGCTTGTCTCCTGCATTGACGATGCCGGCAGCCACATGCCCCGAAGGCACATGTGGCGCGGCGTTTTCCACGTGGCCCGTCTGGTCATCGAAGAAAAAATCGGGCTCGAACTCGCGCAGGAACTCGCCTTTGGGCAGCCCCCCCAGGAACAAGGCTTCATGCACCTCGATGCCCCAGTCCATCAGCGTGCGGATGGCGCGTTCATGCGCAGGGGCGCCACGCGCGGTGACCAGGGCTGTGCGAATGCGCATGGCATCTTCACCGTGTGCCGGGTCATGCTGCTGCAAGTCATGCAGGGCCATCAACAAAGGCTTGAAGGGCCCATCGGGCAGCGGCTGATCGGCCATGGCCACTTCATGCGCCTGAAAAGCGTTGAGCCCGCCCTTTTGAAAGACACGTTCGGCCTCATCCGAGAAGAGCACCGCGTCACCGTCGAAGGCGATGCGCACTTCGTTTGGATGCGCCTCTCCGGCCCGCGCCGCATGCGGCAACACCCGCGCCGCCGGCACGCCCGCCCCCAAAGCCGAGCGCACATCATTTTCGTTGGCCGACAGGAAGAGATGCGCCTGCAGGGGCTTGAGATAACGCCAGGGGCTCTGCCCACGCGTGAACACGCCACGCTCGATGGGCAGGCCATAGTGCTTGGCTGATCTGAACACCCGCATGCCTGAAACAGGGTCGTTGCGAGACAGGATCACCACCTCGACACGGGCCTTCTCCGGCGTATTGAAGGCCAGCAGTTTGCGCACCAGCGAGAAGGCCACGCCCGGCTTGGCCGGCTCATCAACCTTGTCCAGTTGCAGCTTCATGTAGGCGCGGTCGTCCACACCTTCAAACAAGCGGTTTTCTTCTTCGAAATCGAACAACGCGCGCGACGAAATCGCGACGACCAATCGCCCGGACAGGCTGGCAGCCATAAAAAAGCCCCTTGGCTGTAAGTGCACAAGGGGCCTAGTTTATGCCGCATCAATCATCGGTATCGCGCACCGTGAACGACGCGCCCGTGAACGCACCAGCCTGGCCGGTGAAGCTCCCCACGGCCTGATCAATGCTCACGTCCCGGCTCAAGGTACCGTTGGCGAGGGCCGCCGTCAGGGTGCCCCTCACAGGGTCCTTGACGGTGATGGTGCCCGATGCGCCACCGCCAAACCAGTTGGTGCTCACATCAAATGTCACGGTGACGTTCTGCCCGCTGCCGTTACGCAGCACACCTGTGCCGGTCACCTTGCGTTGACTCAGGACGCCTGCCGCCACGCTCAAGTTACCTGACACCAGATCGCCCGAGATCGCGTAAGGCTGCGCACCGGCCAGGCTCAAGGTCACCAGATCGCGCCGACTGCCATAAACCTTGTACTCACGGGCACTGACGCGGGTGTTGCCTTCGTTGTCATAAACCGTCACGCCCACCTTGTAAGCACCATTGAGCGCAAAAGGATGGGTGATGGTGCGGGTGGTCGACTGGGCTGTGGTGCCGTCACCGAAATCCCAACTCCAGCGCACCAGCGATTTGTCATCAGTGGTCACCGTGTCGTTGAAAGTGTAGGTGCGGGCCGTGCTGCTCCAGGTCGGCGCCGACAGCTCGGCCGTGCGGCCAGGTGGATACGTATTGACGATGCCGATGCCAGGCGACGACAGCATGCGCGGCATGTTGAGGATCTCGGCCGTGGTCATCACCCCTGGGCGAATGCGATCTTTGTTGACGCCGGCCGTCAGTGCCGCCTTGAGTTGTGCCGCCGTCAGATTGGGGCGGACGGTGAGCGCCAGACCTGCTGCGCCCGATACCATGGGCGTCGCAAACGAGGTGCCGTTGTACACCGTCGATACCGCGCCATTGAGGCCCAGCACATAGACATCCTTCGCCGGGGCCACCAGGTCCACGACCTTGCCATAGGTCGATCCTGCGCAGATATTGGGCGTGGTGTCGCCCAAGGCCTTGGCGAAATCAGCCACCGATGAGGGGCAAGCCTCCACCCACATCTTGCCGTCCAAACCTGAGCCGCCCACCGTGACGATGTTGTCCAGGTTGTAGGGTGCCTGGGACAGACCGGCCGGGAACATCACCGAGCCCTTGGGCACCATCGTGGCAACTTGCACTTGCACAGGATAGGTGCTGCTCGCGCCTGTTGCACCGACCGCCGTGACCGAGGCAGAAAAGGCCTGGCCACTTTGCAAGGCACCGGCCTCCAGGGCATTGAGATCGCTCTCCCACTTGATGAGGCTGTAGCGCGGCGCGGCGCATTCGTTCGTGCCATCAGGCAGGGTGTCCCAGCCCTTGACCATGACCAGTCGCTCGTTGGCGTGGCGATCTGCGTCGTAATGCAGATTGCCCGCTGCCGTCACCACCAGAATGCCTCGGTCTCGCGCCTCCTTGAACAGCGCCATCAACTGGTCGAACTGCACCCGGTCAGCGGCCGACAGGCTGCCTACATGGATGGTGACACCGGATGAGATGTTGATCACCTTGGCGTTGTTGTCGATGCCATAACGCAAGGCTCTCGCCGTGGCGGTATAAATGGATGAAATTGCGCTGGGCTTGATGCTGGCGCCGCACATGTCCGCTTCGTTCACATACTTGAGGGGCATGACCTTGACTGGCGCGGGACCAGCCACACCAGCGCCGCCACTGCCGTTGTTCGCTTCCGCCGCCACAACGGTGCTGACCCAGGTGCCGTGCAAACTGGCCCCCAGCAACCACGCCGTGGGGTAGGCCGTGTTGTTGCGAGCGTCCCAGCCCGTCACCAGGCGATTCTTGAGATCGTAGTTGGCCAGTTCGATGTTGGTGTCCATGACGGCCACCACGGACTGCGTCTGGGGCTGGGTGCCCGCCATGGCCCAGGCGGTGAAGGCACCGATACCGACGGTGTTGTCACGCAGATGCCACTGCACAGGCAAGGCACCATCGTTGGTTTCCTTGACTTGCAAGGTCGCGGCGTGTGCGGCCATGGTGGCACACAGGCCGGCCGTGGCGACGGCCGCCGCCAGTGGTGCCAGATGAGCCAAGGGCTTTGGATGTGGGGTACGCATATCGATCCTCTTGATTTCAGGTTGAGCCATGCCCGCGATGCCTGCGAGCGTCCGAAAAACCAAGACAAAGATATGTGATATGCAAATCACTTCAACAGGGCAAGCCCCAGTTGCGTTACAGGATGATCGATTCACGACGAATGCGCACCAAGGTGGGTGACCGCCGCCCCCCCCTGGAGGCGTGCAACACGAAACAGGTTCTTACGAATCTTGTTGCCAGAAGGCTGCACCGCTCGTCATTGCATGAAGCCGATGGGCTGGCGCTTGCCCCCCTGCTCTGGCAGGTCTCGCACCTCCAGTTGGTAACGCCCATCAAGCTTGGCATTACCGAAGGCCGTCATCAGCGCACGCCGCATCTCGCGTGGTGCGTAATGGCTCATCTCGCCGAGCAAGGCATCGCTCAACTCCGGCTCGAAGCGCTGCCCCCAGTCGTGATCGGCGCGGATGCTGCGATACAGCTTCGAGGCAATTTTGCGCGCCGCCTCCTCATCGGGCATGTTGATGTCAAACACATTCATGCGGTTGAGGATGGGATCCGGGATGCCGCGCAGGTCATTGGCCGTGGCCACCCAGATCACCTGGCTGGCGTCAATGGACACCTCGGCGAACTCGTCGGTGAAGTGGCCGGCCGTGTCGTGCTCCAGCAGGCTGTAGAGCGAACCCAGCGGGTCATACGCGTGTTCACCGCCGCTCTTGTCGATCTCGTCGACCACCATCACCGGGTTGGCGTACTGGCCGTCCACCAGGGTCTCGAACACCTTGCCGGGGCGTGCGCCCTTCCACTGGCTGGATGCGCCTGAGAGCACCCAGCCCGCCGTCATCGAACTCATGGAGATGAAGCCCATGCCCGTGCCCAGCAGTTGCGCCACTTCGCGCGCAAAGTGGGTCTTGCCGACACCAGGCGGGCCCAGCAGCAGCATGGGCGTGATCTCCAGCGCATCGCGACTGTCTGCGCACAGCGCCAGCTGGCGACGCAGGTCGTCGAGCACCTCGTGGAAATTGGGCAACTCGTCGTAGAGGTGGTCCATCGCCGGCAGGCCTGATGGTTTGACCTGGAAGCGCTCCGGGCCCATCTCCAGCATGCGCTCGTAGGTGGCCCGCAAGGATTCGTGTTCGCGTGGAGGCAGCTTGCCCAGGCGCTTTTCGACCTCGTCGAGCTTGTAGACATGCCGCATGTGCGCAATCGGAATGCGCCCTCTGTAGGCCTCTTGTTGGACGGGAACAAGATCGGTACAGCTGCTCATATCGGCCCTCCAGGCTTCAACACGCTCACCCCATCATGCAACAAAGCCCTGCGAGTCAAAGCCCGTGAACAAGGGGGATGCAGCCATTCATATCATTGAATCCAACGCGCACCAAGAGGAGCGGCCCCGATCAGGGGCCGCCGTCCATACGCATTCAGTGAACTAAGTGGCAGATTGCCGAAGGCTTACTTCACCCAGGTGTTCATCTGCATGATCGGCATCATCACCGACATCACGATCAGCATCACCACCAGGCCCATGACCACGATCAGCAAGGGCTCCAGGATGGTCGCAATCGCCAGGGCCTTGCGCTGCACTTCGCCAGACAGCTGGTTGGCCGCGCGCTGCAGCATCACGGGCAACTGACCCGTCTGCTCGCCCAGGCGGGCAAACATCGACAGCAACCCAGGGAATCGCTTTTTGGCCGCCAGGGCTGAGGCCAGCGGCGCCCCTTCGCGCACCTGCACCAAGGCCTCCATCGCATCAGCCCGCATCGCGCGGTTGGACAGCGTTTCAGCAGCGGCCTGCAAGGCCTTCAGGATGGGCACACCCGAGCCCGCCAGCATGGCCAGCGTGCCGGCAAAGCGCGCGGCGTTGTAGCCACGCGAGAGCTTGCCGATCAGGGGCAACTCCAGCCAGAAGGCATCGAACTTCTGGCGAAAGTCTTCATTGCGACGCGCCAGCATCAAGGCCACGGTGCCGCCGATCAATACCAGGGCCAGCAACCAGCCCCAGTTGCGCATGAAAGCACTGAGTGCCAGCATGAATTGCGTGAGCGCAGGCAGTGCCCGCTTGCCACTGGAGAACACCTGCGCCACCTGCGGCACCACGAACACCAGCAAGGCGATCACGATGACGATGGCAAACAGCGACACGATGGCCGGGTACAGCGTTGCGCCAATCAGCTTGGAGGTGAGCGCCTGCTGCTCTTCCAGATCGTTGGCCAGCTTGTCCAGCACCGTGCCCAGCTGACCGCTTTGCTCGCCGGCCGCTACCACGCCGCGGTAGACGTCGTCGAACTCGCGGGGTGACCCCTGCAGTGCACGGGCAAAAGGCGAACCCGCATTCACTTCAGCGCGCAGGTGCGACACCAGCTCACGCTGACGCGGATCTTCAGCTTCATCAGCCAGCGCCGTCAGCGCGCGCTCCAACGGCAGGCCGGCCACGACCAGGCCCGACAGCTGCCGGGTCCAGATCGCCAGCGAGCTTGAATTGAAGACCTTGCGAACGAAGAGCTGCTTGTTGAGGCCCTCACCTTCACCCGCAGTGCCCTGCACAACGGTTTCCACCTTCAGGGGCACCAGTTGCTGCAAACGCAGCTGCGCCCGTGCGGCCTTGGGGTTGTCGGCCTCGACCAGACCATTGATGGTCTTGCCGGCGGCGTCAAGGGCTTCAAAGCGGAAGGCTGGCATGTGGCGACCTCGTCCTTATTCCCGCGTGACCCGCAGGACTTCTTCGAGCGACGTCACCCCCTCGGCCACCAGTCGGTCGCCGTCATCACGCATGGTACGCATGCCGGCTTGCTGGGCGCGCTCGAACAGCTTCGCTTCAGAAGCTTGCTCGTGGATCAGGGCGCGGATGTCGTCGTCCGCCACCATGAGCTCGTACACACCCGTTCGGCCCTTGTAGCCACTCATGCCGCATTCGCTGCAACCCACGGGGTGCCACTTGCCATGATCGTCCTCGCGCTTGCAATGCGGGCACAGCTTGCGCACCAGGCGCTGCGCCAGCACACCCAGCAAGGACGATGACAGCAGGAAGGGCTCGATGCCCATGTCGGTCAGACGGGTGACGGCGCTGGGTGCGTCATTCGTGTGCAGCGTGGCCAGCACCAGGTGACCCGTCAGCGAAGCCTGCACGGCGATCTGGGCGGTTTCCAGGTCACGGATTTCACCGATCATGATGACGTCCGGATCCTGACGCAGGATGGCGCGCAAGGCCTTGGCAAACGTCAGATCGATACGGGCGTTGACCTGGGTCTGGCCGATGCCGGGCAGTTCGTATTCAACGGGGTCTTCCACCGTCAGCACATTGGTGGTCTGGGCATCGACGGTGCTCAAACCCGCGTACAGCGTGGTCGTCTTGCCGGAGCCGGTCGGGCCGGTCACCAGCACGATGCCGTGAGGCTGACGCAGCAGGCGCTTGAAGCGGTCCAGCGAGTCGCCGCTCATGCCCATCGATTCGAGGGTGAACTTGTTGGCGTCGCCCTTGTCCAGCAGGCGCAGCACGGCGCGCTCACCGTGGGCCGAAGGCAGGGTCGAGACCCGCACGTCCACCGCGCGACCGCCGATGCGCAGGCTGATGCGCCCGTCTTGCGGCAGGCGCTTTTCAGAGATGTCCAGCTCGGCCATGATCTTCAGGCGCGAGATCAGGGCCGCGTGCAAGGCCTTGTTGGGTTGCACGACTTCACGCAAGGTGCCGTCCACACGGAAGCGCACGGCAGATGAACGCTCGTAGGGCTCGATGTGGATGTCGGAAGCACCATCTTTGGCAGCTTGCGTCAGCAGCGCATTGAGCATCCGGATGATGGGCGCATCGTTGCTGGATTCGAGCAGGTCTTCCACGGCGGGCAGGTCCTGCATCATGCGGGACAGGTCCACCGCGCTTTCGACTTCACCCACCACGGCCGCAGCACTGCCTTCGCCTGCGGAGTAGGCCGAGGCAATGCGCTGGGCCAGCGTCTCCGATGGCTCCTGCTCGATGGCATTGACCACGTACAGGCGCATCACCTCGGACAGCGCCGACGGTGACACGGCCGTGCTGGCCCACAGCGTGGAGCGTTCCTCATCGCACTCCAGCAGCAGCCCGTTGGCCTTGGCAAACGCGTAAGGAAGGGGGTGACGTGCGCCCATGCTCGAAATCCTTACTTGTTGCCGCTGGCAGGTTGCGGCGCCAGCTTGGGCGCGTAGCCGGAGTCTCGCGGCATCACCACGGTCGGGGCGGGGGCGTTCGGATCATCCATAGGCTGGCGCACCGAAGGCATCGTCAGCTTGTTACTGAGCTTGAGCGGGTCCAGCACCGGGCCTTCACTACTGCTCATCCGGACGCGCCCTTCTTGAGACAACTCCTGCTGCGCGTTACGCATGTACTCGTAGCGATCCATGGTCAGCGCATTGCTGTCGTCCTGGGTGCGCATCACGACCGGGCGCAAGAAAACCATCAGATTCGTCTTGGCCCGGCTGCGCTCCCGGCTCTTGAACAAGTTGCCGATGACAGGGATGTCGCCCAGGAACGGCACCTGGCTTTGGCCGTTTGTCTGCTCGTCCTTGAGCAAGCCCCCCAGAATCAAAGTCTGACCGTCGTCGACGACCACGGTCGTTTCGATGGAGCTCTTCGACGTGGTCGGTCCATTCGTCGTATCAGCGGAAGGCTTGACGCTCGAATTTTCCTGGAACACGGTCATACGCACCGTCCCACCCTCGCCAACCTGTGGCCGCACGCGGAGCGTCAAGCCCACATCCTTGCGTTCAACGGTGGTAAATGGGTTCACTGAACCCGCACTGCTGGTCGCGCCGTTGGTGTACTGGCCCGTGACAAACGGAACGTTCTCGCCCACCACAATTTTGGCTTCTTCGTTGTCCAGCGCCACCATGTTGGGCGTCGACAGAATGTTCACGCCGCTTTGCGTTTCAAGGAAGGTAGCCAGCGCACCCAAACTGTAAGTGCCATCGCTCAACTTGTGCGCGACGCCCAGGCTCATGCCACTGGGCACCTTGCTCCCTGCTGCGGAGACGACGTCAAACAAACCCGTCACCTTGCTCGTCGGCAAATTCGTGCCGAAGCCAACCGGGTTCGATTTCCCGCCCATGGCCGCAGCCCACTGCACACCAATCTGCGCGGCCTTGTCAGCATCGACCTTGATGATCATCGACTCGATGTAGATCTGCGCACGACGACCATCCAATTGATCCACCACGGCGCGCAATTGCTTGTAGAGCGCATCGGTGGCTGTGATGATCAGCGAGTTGGTGCTGGGGTCAGCCTGAATGAACCCGCCTGTAGATGGCCCCGCAGACGCTGCAACAGGCGCCGTGGCCTGCTGCGAAGCCCCGCCACTGGAAGCCGTGTTCTGCACGCCACCCATATTGGATGTGGGCATGCCACTGGCGCCAGCGCCGGTCGAGCTGCCACCAGAAGCGCCACCGCCCGAACCACCGGCACCCGGGAAGGCTGCGCGCAGCACCTGCGCCAGTTTCACGGCGTCGGCGTTCTTCAGGTACACCACATGAATGCCACTGCCGCCCAGTCCTGCGGTACCAGGGCGATCCAGGCGTTGAATGAGGTTGCGCACCAAGGTCATGCGGGCGGCGTTAGGGGCACGCACCATCAGGGTGTTGGTGCGAGAGTCCGACAGCACCATCGTGGTCTGCCCGCCCACCGCGCCAGGCGCACCCGCCGGGCCACCCCCACCGTCGGCCAATTTCTGCACGACCGGCGCCAGGTCAGCGGCGATCGCGTACTGCAACGGGATGGCTTCCATGTCCGTTGCCGTGGGCACATCCAGCGCGGCAATCATCTGGCCAAGGCGCTTGAGGTTGTCGGCGTAATCGGTGATGACCAGCGTGTTGGTGGACGCGTTGGCGTTGATCGTGTTGTTGGGGCTGATCAACGGGCGCAGCACGGTCACCAGGTTGTTGGCGTTTTCGTACTGCACACGGAAGATCTGCGTCAGCACCTGATCGCCCGACTGCTTGACCGTGCCCACGTCCACCGTACCGGTCTGCAGCTTGGCTTCGGCTTCGGGCACCACCTTGAGCAGGCCGGCCACTTCCACCAGGCTGAAACCTTGACCACGCAGCGCGGCCAGGAAGTTCAGGTAGGCCTCACGCGAGGTCAAGGGCTGGTCGCTGTACAGGGTGATGGCCCCCTTGACGCGCGGATCAACCAGGATCTGGCGATTGATGATGGCCGACATGGCGCGCGCCACGCCTTCAATCTCGGCATTGACGAAATTGAGCGTGACGGTCGGGCCTGCCGGCGCCTTCTTCGGTGCGGCGGTGGCAGCGACGGCCATGCCGATGGGCAGCAAGCCACCAGGCCCGAAGGTCAATGCCATGGCCACGATCAGCGCGGTAGCACGAGGGCGGGTCAGCTGGGGATGGGTCTTCATGACTTATCCGATCGAAATGACTGAGCGGTCGCCTTCACGGCGCCCGATGATGTTCAACAAATTGTCCAGTGCGCCCTTTTCGGCCTCACTGGCGCGCGCTTCCCCACGGAAACGCATGCCGCCGGAGCTGACGCCCCCTTGGCCCGACAACTGCAGCGCGCCGTCTACAGTGCTCAAAGACATCTGCAACTGGCCCTGGGCATCGCCACCCAGATCCAGGCGATAGGAACCCAGGCGATCCAGCGTGGTCACGCGGGATGCCACGTTGTCCAGCGCCAGATCAGCCCGCCCCTGGATGCGAGCGCGACCTTGCACAACCTCAATGCTCAAATCCTGGGCCGACAGGCGCAGCACGCCCCCCAGTTGCAAGGTATTCCAAGGCGTGCCCAGGCCACCCAGCCAGGCGGCGGGCCAATGCCCGATCTCGCCTTGGGACGACAGGCTGGCCACGGCGTTGTCCGTGGGTGAGGTTTGCAGGCGTACATCGGTCTTGATGCGCCCCAGGCCCAGCGACACCACCATCACCACGGGTGTGGGCATGCAGCAATCTTGCTGCAGGGTCAGCATCACGCCGGTACCGTGCAACCGCATGCGCCAGTTCAGCCGCCCAGGCAAAGCGCGGGCATCCCGGCTTCCTGTCCCACCGGTGAGAACAGCAACAGCATCACCCTTCCAGATCGTGCCCTGAGACTCGGCCAGCAACAGGCGCTTGCCGGTCAGCTCGACCACGCCTTGCGCCAACCAACTGGCCGGTGCATACATCACCATGCCCACCAGGGTGCCCAGGCCAGCGCCCCACCAGCCCCAGCGACGACCGGCCTTGCGCATGTTTTCCCAGCGCGCGATCTCCATCGTCGATTCGAGCCAACGGGTGGTCAACGCACCGGCCCCCTGCATCCAGGCAGGGCGCTTGTTGATAAAGGGGATGCCAGCCATGTGGATCAGTCCGGCCTCAACGGCCGCCTCCTGAGCCCGGGCCCAAGGCAAGCACGATGTTGCCGGAGTACACCCCCTGCTCCACCTGCATCAGGCCGGCCTCGGTGGGCTTGGCCCGTGCCGCGCCACGCGCTTCATCCAGCCAGGATGCCAGCGCATCACCCGACACCTTGTTGAGCGTGAGCGTGGCCCGGTCACCCTGAATGAGCAATTTGGCGCCGCTGCCCAGGCGATCCGTGGCGGACTTCAAGGCTGCTTCGGATTGCGCCGGCGGCACGGGCGGACGCAATTTGAGCAACTGCGCCTCGTCGGCGAGACGCCGCATCTGATCGAGCTGGCTGTCGAGTTCACGCAACTGGGCAGGCGTGTCGCTCAAAGTGCGCCAGGCAGGCCGGATCCCGACCATGATCAGCAAGGTCAACCCAGCCAGCCAGACCGCGACCACGGCAATCTGACGCTCGCGCGGGGCCATGGCGGACCACTTTGTCTGCCACTCCTGCTTCAGTGCCTGTAAGGAAGAATTTGCCATCTGAATGCTTTCGAGGAGGGCCTCAACCGTTCGTTCGACGCACCGTCAAGCGGCCGTCGGTCGTCTCGACCTGCACACCCGCTGCGCTCAGCTTGCTGCGGAACTGCTCCAGCTCGGCCTGCCCCCAGCCACCCGGGGGCAACAGGGTCAGGGCGTTGCCGTCGTACTGCAGCCCGGCAGTGGGCTGCTCTGGCGGCCAGGCACTGGCCACAGCCGCCATCAGGGCTTCCAGATCGTTGCCACCCGCTTGCCCGGCCTGCGCGCGCAAGGCTTCCGTCTCGCGACGCATCTGGGCGGGGGCGTCCAGCACGGCCTGCACCTGCGGATGCGCCTGCTTGAGCAGCGTCACCATGGCCGCCTTCTTGGACTTGACCAGCTGAGATTGTTGCCAGGCCCACAGATTCAAGCCGAGTACCTGCGCCCCAACCAGTGCCAACACGCCCATGCGAGCAGGGCGCCATTGCGGCCCCATCACACGACGCCATTGGTCAGTCAGCGCATACAGGCCCTTGCTGCGCGGGGTCAGCTCGAACTGCAGGATGTTCCAGATCGAGCGCGCAGCCAGCAACAGGTGCTCGGTCGGGCTTTGCACCGTCACGGCGCGGCCCAGCCAGCGCTCGGCCGGAGAAGCCACGGGCGGCGTGGCGAAAAAGCGGGACTGCACCGGCAGCGGATCAGGCAGGAGGCTGCGCGACAGGCTGCCGGCCACAGGCCAAGTGGCCACGCCATCAGGTGTCGACCAGGTGAGCAGCATGTCGGCACCTGGCTCTTCGCTGTTGCCGGCGCCGTACATTTCCTCGTGGAAGTAGGCCGTGGGCGGCTCATCGGGCGCAATGCTCGGCACCACACGCTCGACACGGATCTTGGCTTTTTCCAGCGCCATGAGCTGGCTGGTCAGCCAGGTGTGGTCGCACGCAGCGATCCAGGTGGGCGCCCCGACCTTCGCCAGCGGCGCCACCGCCAGATGCAGGTTCTCGGGATCGTCCAGCAGCGCATCTTCCAGCATGCTGGCCAGCGCCGCACGCAAGCGGGCGGCGGGCGCCTTGGGCAAGGTCACGCGGTGCCAGCTCAAGTCCGTTGGCGCCATGACCGCCACGACGCTGTCCGCTCTAGGCAGCATGGGCGCGGCACAACGGCCCTGACGCGCCGCCGACATGCCGTCGACGCTGAGCACATAGCTGTACTCCTTCGGCCCGGATGCCGAAGACGCAGCACTGGCTTCCGCCGCAGCCGCGTCGGCACTCAGACGCACACGCGCCGGCAATTGAATGATGAGAATGCTCATGCCCAGACGGTCAGGTTTTCAAAATTTTTCAGCATCCAGCATAGATGCCACCGCATTGTAGGAGCGCAGGAATAGCGCCCATTTAAGGATTGATACCTGCTTTGACGGTAAAGAATGCCCCCATCATGGGGTCGAGCCGGTATCTGCCGCTTTGTCGAGTCCGGAAAAACGCGACTGGTGTCGCACGACAACGTCATTTGCGCTCACACGCTCCACCAGATGGCGTTGCTCGATGATGTTGTCCTCGAAACGCAGTCGCCCCCGAACTTCAAAGAATTTGGAGTCAATGGACAGCCGCTCCAGATTCCAGGCCGGCACCGCCGCCCCCACATGCATCTGGAAAAATTCGGCCACGCCGTCCTTGGCCGGATTACGCTGACGCGCCTGCACGATCCGCGCAGCCCGAGCCAGGTCCAGGTTGTCAACCACCGCTGCGATCACCTCTTTGGGCGCCGTGTTGACGTTGACCTTGGTGTCCCGCTGCGGCAGCAAGGTGACATAGGGGCGAAGGCGCTCCAGCGTACCCGCATCCAGGCCCAGCCACAAGATCTGATCAAAGGTTTGCGGCACGATCGCAGCCTGAGCCCGCCCCTGCTCCCCGCCCAGCTTGCTCAAGACCTCCGGATCGGACAGGGATGCCGCAGCCAGCACCGCCTTGCGCATGGCGTCGGCGATCCCGTCAGCCAACGAGGGCGACATGCTCAGAGACTCCAGCAGACGCTTGAACACCTTCACCTCTTCCGGATCGATGTCACCGGAGGACTCCGAAAACAAGCGCCGCAAGTTGTATTTGGCCTGGGCATCTTCCACCTTGCCTGACAGGAAGGCCTCGGGCGCGTCATCCATGTCTGCACTGTTGTTGTTGCTGTCGGATGCCAGGAAGGTGGACAGCCGGGCCTCGGCCAGCGGAATCGCCCAAGGCTCGCCCAGGTGATCCGGGCCACCGTTCTTGCCATCCTCGCGCAGAATCAGTCGCGCCCAGTCCAGTGCGCCGCTGAGCACCCAGCTGGCCTGCGTGCGGATGCGCTCGGCTCCCTCCACCTGCGTGGCGCGCCATTGCTGCCAGACCATCGACGCCGCCAGCGTGGCCACCAGGGTCACGATGACCATGGCCATCAGCAAGGCTGCACCGCGCTGGCGGGCCTGAGACACAGGAGGATGGATGGGCTTGATCATGTGCACCAATCAGTTCTGAGTGGGCTGAGGCGCCAGCATGATGTCGCGGGTCAGTGTGCCGCCAAAACCGCTGCCCTCACCCAACGTCAACTGGCTGCGAATGGCGTTGGGCAACTGCTCGCGCATCAAGGCACCGAGGCCACTTTGCCCGCCTGTCGCGCCAGAGGCCGCCCCCTGCGCCTGCGTCGGCTGGGTAAACACATTGCCCGTGGACTGGCAATTGCTCATCGCCCCGCTGCGAAAGCAGTAGACCTGCCACTGCTCGACCCCCTTGAGGGCGGTCAGCGTACCCGGCTCCTTGCCACGCAATTGATACGAGCTCATCCAGTATTTCTGCAACTCGCCGAACTTGTAGGTCACCGGGCTGGCCCAGCGCAACAGGCGGCCACGCTGCACGTACCACACCACCACCTGCACACCTTCGGCCACACGGCGGGTCAGACGCAGGTGCGCGCCATCAAACTGCATGCCATTGACGATCATGGTGTCCATCACCTGCCCCATGTCGGACTCCATCTGGGTCATGACCGACTGCAGCCTCAGCGTCTGCTTGAGGTTGCCGTCGGCCACTTGCCTGGCCGTGCTGATGCCGTCCATGCCCTTCCAGGCCGTGGCGGCCAGCACCGACAGGATCAGCAAGGACACCAGTACCTCGATCAGCGTGAACCCGCCTTGGCCAACCGGAAAACGAGCGCGTGGGGGCAACATGGCGGTCATCAGAAACGCGGCAGCACCGTGGACAACTTGACGATGGGCTGCTGCTGCTCGTCCATCACCTGCGCGTCCACGCGCCGGAAGTTCAGATTGGGGGTCGGCCTGACAGTCAGGTGACCAGGGAAGGATCGGCCCAATTGCGCGCAGGAAAAATCGCTGTCACCCACCGGAGGGTAGATCTTACCCAGCTTGAGTGCCGTGATCTGGTTTTCGGCACACCACTGCGCCATGGTCAGGTCGCGCATGCGCTGGGCGTTGAGCGTCAGCCCACCGGCCGCCTTGATGCCGGCAGACAGGGTCATGGCCACAATCGCCAGGGCCACCAGCACCTCGATCAGGGTCATGCCTGGCTGCCATGCGCGCGCCGAGATGGGGATCTCAGTTACCGGACGCATGCGCCACCTCCTGCTCGCCTTCGGCATTGTCCTGGTCAGCATCACCGGTGAGCACATCAAAAGCACTCAGCCCATCGGTGCTGATGATGATCTGCTTGTCTTCCAGCCGCAAGATCACACTTTGCGCGCCAATGACCGGCTCGGGCCCCAGCACGATGCTTTTGGCGCCAGCGACCTCAGCCTTCACATCGGGCTCCAGCCATTTGAGCGGCGGCATGAGGGCTGGCGGCATGCCCAGAAACTGGTAGTCGGCTTCAGGGCCATTGGGCTGCGGCACCCACAGCACGGTCATGGCGCCCGCCCGGGCTTGCGTGCGGGCAGATTCCAGCAAGGCAATCAGGCGTGCGGCTTCACGCTCCAGGCGCGTCGCTGACGGATCAGGAATCGCGAAAGAAACGACAGCGGTGGTGATCGCGATCATCGCCACCACCACCATCAATTCGAGCAAGGTAAAGCCGCGAGCGCGGCGCGCCTTACTGCCAGGAACCGATATCGGCATCGCGGGCTTCGCCACCGGCCTGGCCGTCCGCGCCGAAGCTGAACACATCAACGGCCCCCTTCACGCCAGGGTTGACGTATTGATAGGAGCGGCCCCATGGGTCATTGGGCAGCTTTTCCAGATAGGGCTTCCAGTTGTTGGGCACCGGCGACGCCGTAGGCTTGGTCACCAGGGCTTGCAAGCCTTGTTCGGCGGTCGGGAAGCGCTGGTTGTCCAGCTTGTAAAGCTTGAGCGCCTGCATCAGGTTGCTGACGTCGGTTCGGGCAGCCGTCACGCGGGCGTCGTCGGCCCGGTCCAGCACGTTGGGCACGATCAGGGCAGCCAGCAGCCCGATGATCACCAGCACAACCATCAGTTCGATCAGCGTGAAGCCACGTTGCAGGGCTTTGACGGCCTCCCGGGCACGCTGAGGGGTACGCGCAAACATCTTCATGTGAATTTCCGAAAACAATCTGGCCATGGGACACCGAATTCGAGCACTTGGTTCCCATTGAACAACCAAGGGCGCCAGCATGCACGAGGACGGGACCGGTTCGATGCGGGATGAACCCGAGGTTCAAAGGCTACTTTAGGGCGCACGACGCATCGAACACCCATCATAATGGCCGGATCATGGCATCACGCATCTTCGCCCTCATCATTTGGGCCGCCGTCGCGGCGAGTCTGGCGTACTGGGGCCTGCGCTGGTTGGCCCGACCGACAGGCGTGCCCGCCAATGCGACCCCGGTGTCGCTGGATGGTGGCGCGCAAGGTGACCTGCATCGCTTGCTGGCCGGGCCTGTCAAAGCCGCTGTCCCCACGGCCGACCCGTCCGCCGCATCGGCCCTGGCCAGTCGGCTCAAGCTGATCGGCGCCATCGCGCCACGCACGGAAGGTGACGGCACGGGTGTTGCCTTATTGTCAATTGACGGCAACCCCCCTCGCGCCGTGAAAGTAGGCGGCGTGATCGATGGCGACATGATCCTGCAGTCACTGACGCAGCGCAGCGCCACCGTTGGCACCGCCGACGGCGCCACATCGACCACATTGGACCTGCCCTTGTTGCCCGCCCCCAGCACCGGCGCCCTGCCGCCTGTCAGCGGCTTCAGCACGAATGAGGGCGCAGGCTCGCCCCCACCGCCGCCACCAAATGGCATGGTTAGCGCCACCGGCTCACTGAGCGCACCAGAAGGCGGGGCCCCGCCGGGCTTGCCTGGTCACATGGGGCGCCCCGGTCGCCCAAACTGATCTGACAGGCCTTGCGCCTGCCCCAAAAAGTCAAAAGCCCTGAATGGATGTTCAGGGCTTTTTTGTAGGCGCAGCAGGCCTCGGTTCAGCGCAAGAAGAGGCGGTAAACCGGGTTGCGCGTCTCGTCCACGTAGATGTAGCCCAGCTTGTCCAGGAAGGGCGTGATGGCTTTCGTCTCGGCCTTGGGCACCTGCAGGCCCACCAGGATGCGACCATAGTCCGCACCCTGGTTGCGGTAATGGAACAGGCTGATGTTCCAGCCCGGGGGCAGGCTGGTCAGGAAGGTCATCAAGGCGCCGGGGCGCTCCGGGAAGATGAAGCTGTACAGGCGCTCGCCTTCAGCCAGCGAAGAGCGCCCACCCACCATGTGGCGAATGTGGGTCTTGGCCAGTTCATCGTGCGTCAGGTCCACGGTCTTGAAGCCTTGCGACTCGAATTGCCGCACCACCTTTTTGGACTCACCCTTCTCGCTCGTCGTCAGACCCACGAACACGTGCGCCTGCTTCTCGTCGGAGATGCGATAGTTGAACTCGGTCACGCTGCGCGGGCCGATGGTTTCGCAAAAACGCTTGAATGAACCGCGCTCCTCGGGGATGGTCACCGCCATCAGGGCTTCGCGCTGCTCGCCCACCTCGGCGCGCTCGGCCACGAAGCGCAGCCGGTCGAAGTTCATGTTGGCGCCACAGTTGATGGCGATGTAGGTCTTGCCCTGGCCGCCATGACGCTCGGCGTACTGCTTGACGGCGGCCACGCCCTGCGCACCGGCCGGCTCCACGATGGAGCGGGTGTCCTGGTAAATGTCCTTGATGGCAGCACAGACCTCGTCGGTGCTGACGATCACGAAATCATCAACCAGCGCCTTGGTCAGGCGCATCGTTTCTTCGCCCACCAGCTTCACGGCCGTGCCATCCGAGAACAGGCCGACGTCCTGCAAGGTGACGCGCTTGCCGGCCTTGACCGAGCGCACCATGGCGTCGGAATCGCTCATCTGAACGCCGATCACCTTGATCTCCGGGCGCACGGCCTTGATGTAGGCGGCCACACCGCTGATCAGGCCGCCACCACCAATGGCCACGAACACGGCATCAATGGGGCCACTGTGCTGGCGCAGGATTTCCATGGCCACGGTGCCCTGGCCCGCGATCACGTCCGGATCATCAAAGGGGTGCACGAAGGTCATGCCCCGCTTGCGCTCCAGCTCCTTGGCGTGCAGGGCCGCATCCGAATAGCTTTCACCGTGCAGCACGATCTGCACATTGTCGCCACCGAAGGCGCGCACGGCATCGATCTTGAGCTGGGGCGTGGTGGTGGGCATCACGATGGTGGCCTGGCAGCCCAGGCGGCGCGCCCCCATGGCCACGCCTTGTGCGTGGTTGCCAGCCGACGCACAGATCACGCCCTTTTCGAGATGCGCCCGGCTGAGTTGCGCCATCTTGTTGTAGGCCCCACGCAGCTTGAAGCTGAACACGGGCTGCTTGTCTTCCCGCTTGAGGAAGACCTGATGGCCCAGGCGACGCGACAGGCTGCGGGCTTCGTCCAGCGGGCTTTCAATGGCCACGTCGTAGACCCGGCTGGTCAGGATCTTTTGCAGATAGTCCTGAATGGTCAAAGGCCTGGTCTTGGGTTTGGCGGCAGCCTTTTTGGCCGGGGCCTTGCTGGCAGCCTTGCGCGCGGTGGACATGAATCGGGCTCCGTGATCGAAGTCTGTGGTTGGAGCCCTACAGTCTATCGTGCCTGCTTCTCATGATGCGACGTGCCGCCGGTCAGATGTTGTGGCGGTCGTTCACCCAGCAGCACGGGCAAATAGCGCCTTTGCACGTCGCGCCCTCGTTTCGCCCAGGCTGACACGCCACCCGGGAGCAGGTGGATCAAGGTCGTGCGCAAGGCCAGCGGCACCATCATCAGCAAGGGGTACCAGGGCACGGTGGCCGGCAAACCCAGGGCGCGCATGCCCGACGTGCCCACGAACCAGCTCACCAGGCTCAGGTGGCGAGCCTTGTTCAGCCGCCCGCGCAAGCCTGGCAGATTGGCATAGTGGCGCTGCAGGGGCTCGTCCATGAGCGCACGGCCCAGCATCACGCTGCTCTCATCGGCGCCAGCCTGACTCAGCACGTTCTGATAAAGCGCCACACGGCCTTGTTGCTCCTCGTCACTCAACAGGCCTGGCTCGACCCCCATCAGCCAGCCGATGTAGCGCCACAAGTGCATGACAGCCTGTGACTCCTTGCCTGTCAGCCACACACCCGTGGTTTTCAAAGCCAGGAGTTGCACCACGCTGAAGGCCAGATAGGTCGCCTGCATGTCCAGCTGATTGACGGGCAAGCCCAGCTTGCTTTCATCCCACTTGCCGCCATGCTGCAATTGATGGCGCACCAGGGCGTGCATGACGCGCACACGCAGCGTCATCGTGAAGCCTGGCGCGCCCGGCTCCATGCCGCCATCTTCCGTACATGCCAGCCACCAGGTTGTGGTTTCGGCCACACGGCGTTGCGCGCCCTTGTGCAAGGAGCCCGTCATGATGAGGGTCTGGTTGATGGCGGAGGCCTGATAACCGGCCATCAGGCCCGCGTCACGCAACACCATCATGCCGTGCAAGCCGGTTGACTGGAGCACGCGCGCGCCCAGCGTCAGTTCCTCGGCATTCACCCAATCAGGCCAACCGTGCGTGGCCCCGATGAAGCGCCGCAAGGGGGCTGGCGTCTCCGGAGGCAGCGCCGATGCGGATTGCATCGCACGTTCGAACAAGCCCCAGGCGCGTGCCATGCCCAGTTCGTGCATCCAGGCGACCAGGTCGTCGGCCAGCTTGTCACCGCGCCACAAGGCCTCGCCCATGGCTTGCCAGCTTGCCTCATCCGGCTCCGGGTTGCCCGTGATCAGCAAGCGCAATCGGCTGGCCATCTGGCGGGCCTCAAGCATGTCTGCGCCATGTCGGGAGGGCAAAGGCTTGTTCAGCCCGGCTGGATGAGCGCCCGTATCATTGGCCTTGGTTTGTTGAACTGTCATCATGATGTGGTGCTACTGAACTGGATGAGGGGTGATGCTCACCATGCTGAGGCACCAGGCCCGCCAGATCATTGACCGACCATGCACGCCGCTTGACCGCAGAACCCCTGGGTAACCATGACCATCGCCATTCGCCAGCCCACAGACAAAGCCACCCGGGGCTTCCAGGCCAGCTTTGTGCGCGTGCTGCCCGACACCGTGAGCGCACGAGGCCTGTCCGCTGACCCGGTCTGGGCCGCACTGGGCCTTCGGCCCGAACACATCTCGGACGGCGCGCGCATACCTGCGGCAGCGCTGAGTCAGGCCCTGGAGATCGCGTGCGAGCTGACAGGCGAGCTGCAAATAGCCCTGCATGCCGCGCAAGCCGTGCGCCCCTTGCACCTGGGCAGCCTGGGCTACGCCTTGATGAGCAGCGCGGTGGGCGAGGATGGCTTGAGGATGTTCGAGCGGTTTCAGACCTTGTTGTGCGACGAGTTCCTGGCGCAGCACCGGGTCGTCAAAGGCCTGATCGAGATACGGCACGAGCCCATCGACATTCCCCTGCCTCGTCACGTCGCGTTCTGGTGGTTCCTGGTCGGTGCCCGACTGAGCTTTGCGCGCTGGGTGTACGGCAGGCGTGATCTCGTGCCCGTTCGCATTGACCTGCCTTGCCCGCGCCCTGCACAAGCCGACATCTTCGATCGTTTCGTGGGCATTGCCGTGCGCTATGACACGCCCGACTGCCGTGAGCTGATGCCCGCCGACTGGCTGGCCTGGCTCAACCCCAATGCCGACCCCGCCATGCACCAACTGATGGCGACCCGCACGGCGCAGCAACTTGCACAGCGCCCCTCAGGCGACACCATGTTGATGCGGGCTCGACTGGTGCTGGCCGAACACATGCGCCAGGGCATCGAATTGCATCTGGAAGGCGTCACGCAAGCGGTAGCGGCCAGCGACACCGAATGGGCCAGCGTGACCCCAAGGCAGTTGCAAAAGCGCCTGGCGGAACAAGGCCTGAGCTTCAAGGAGCTGGTTGAAGAAGTGCGCCGAGAGCGCGCCTTGCGGCTGCTGCGGGACACGGCCTGCTCGATTGGTGAGGTTGCGCAGGACTGCGGTTACACAGAAGTGAGCCCCTTTCACCGCGCTGTCAGGCGTTGGACCGGCTTGACGCCACTGCAGGTTCGCCAGCAAGCACTGGCCACCCACGGCACCGATCAGCCATGAAAAAAGCCCGCGGCAAGGCCAGCGGGCTTCGGGTTGACTTGCAGACTGCCGCGGCGAACGCCGAGCAGTTGCGCGTCGAATCAGATCACTTCTTGCGCAGACGGGCGATGGCAGCCAGTTGAGCCACCATGGTGGCCAGCTCGCTTTGAGCCTTGGCCAGATCCAGCTCGCCCTTGGCGTTCTGAACGGCTTCCTGAGCCAGGCGAATGGCTTCATTGGCCTTGGCCTCGTCCAGATCCTTGCCGCGGATGGCGGTGTCGGCCAGAACGGTCACGCAACCAGGTTGCACTTCCAGAATGCCGCCGGCCACGAAGACAAACTCTTCTTCCTTGTTGTCGGCGCGCTGGATGCGCACGGCGCCCGGCTTGATCCGGGTGATCAGCGGTGCGTGCTTCGGCAGAATGCCGAGCTCACCCACTTCACCGGGCAGGGACACCAACGTCGCTTCACCCGAAAAGATCGACTCTTCGGCGGAGACAACATCAACGTGAATGGTGGACATGCTTTGTTTCCTTAAACGCTCTACTCAAGCGCGTAAAAAGGATGTGAGCACCAAGTAATCGGGTGTCAGGCAAGGCGCCGCGCACAGACGTAGCGGAAGCTACGTAGAGCACGGCAACGCCGCCTGCCGCCCGATTACGCCGGTGATCACGCCTTTTTGGCTTTTTCGAAGGCTTCGTCGATTGTGCCAACCATGTAGAACGCTTGCTCAGGCAGTGCATCGCACTCGCCGTTCACAATCATCTTGAAACCACGGATGGTTTCCTTCAGAGGCACGTACTTGCCAGGCGAGCCCGTGAACACTTCGGCCACGTGGAAAGGCTGCGACAGGAAACGCTGGATCTTACGAGCGCGGGCAACCAGGAGCTTGTCCTCAGGAGCCAGCTCGTCCATACCCAGAATCGCGATGATGTCGCGCAGTTCCTTGTAGCGCTGCAGCGTGTTTTGCACGCCACGGGCCACTTGGTAGTGCTCTTCGCCCACCACGTTCGGGTCCAGCTGACGCGAGGTCGAGTCAAGTGGGTCCACGGCGGGGTAGATACCCAGCGAAGCGATGTCACGAGACAGCACGACGGTGGAGTCCAAGTGAGCGAAAGTCGTGGCAGGCGACGGGTCGGTCAAGTCATCCGCAGGGACGTAAACGGCCTGGATGGAGGTGATC
>NZ_JACRAH010000042.1 GCF_016234775.1 Aquabacterium sp.
CAACGCTTACTTGAGCAGGCTCGTTACTTCGTGCTCCCTCCTCGTCGCACCGATCGCAGCTTCCCCCGCGAGGTCAAACGCTCCGCCCGCGGTAAGTACCCATCAAAAAAAACGCCAGTCAGGCTTAACTGACTGGCATTGGCCTTCGGGCCCTTTTGTTATTGGGTGTTGGTGTGTGGTGGCTTCCGACTGGTCAGAGTCTTTCGCGCTCGAAGGTCGGGGCGGCTGCTTCCATCACCACCGGCCACTAGAAGGACAGCGGCGCGTATGATCGCAGCACCTCCGAAACCTGCCACTCAACAACTGGCTACCGCGATCAATCCTGAATGACCGGTCCAGCTTTAGGTGGCCGGGCTGAACCGACCCTAAGCGGGACTTGGCTCATACGCGCGAATGCAGTCCGCCGGCATTCGGGCCGATTCACATCTGCAACGGAATCACAGATGATGAAGCCGACTTCTCGTATGCTCAGTTGTGGGTTGCCATACAGCATTGGCAGTCCTCTTCTCAACGCATCGAGAAGCAGGGCAAGGCCGCCTTGGTGGCAGGAGACGTATTAAGTTGTATTGCCCTGACTTGATGCACTATCGCTGGGCTAGCAGGCACACGTCACCCCCCGTTAACGTAGGTGTTAGGCCGCTCAGGATCGAAAATGGATGTTGCCGCTGTCAAAGAGCACTGCTGCCGGTATCCCGGCGCTTCTTCAAAGTTGTATGGACCACCCAGCAACGTGCTGGTCTACTACGCTGGCGGCAAGAAATTTGCCTATTTCAAGACCAGCGAGCCGGAGCAGTGGCGTTTTAGCGTCCGAACAACTCCGGAATACTTCTTGGCGCTCACTGACGTACCTGGCATCAAGCCAGCACGCTACATGGCCAGATTTCACTGGGTCACAATTGTGGACGTTGGCGCTGTACCTACCGACTATCTGATAGACCTGATTGATTGGTCGTACACCAAGGCGGTCGCTCGCTCTAGTAAGGCGTCCCGGCGCCATGAGTGACCACTCTTGGTCGGGAGCCGCGAGCACGCGGGAGTGCCGGGAAGATGACCTTCACTGTCTGGTATCGCGCCAACGGAAGTCAGCTGTCGGCGCCTTCTTCGAACTGGCACTTCCGGCCACTTGCTGTCTTTCGTGTTCGAGCTGCGTGTGGGCCACGGACGCCGGGTGGACAACTCCGCTCGTGTCCCCCAGGGCGGACTGCGTCCACCCCTCCTCCTTTACCTCGCTGCGTTGTCCACCCGACGTCAGCGGCTTGAGACATGGGTGGCGTGCGACCGTTTAACAGCCCCACCGGCCTGATCGCGCACCAATGCGCTATGGAGTAGCGCCCGCGACTAACCGGCATGACCGACTGCTCTGGGTCGATCGCTGGCGCTCTCGAATGGCCGCTGCGCGGCTTCCAACGCCGAGACCAAGCTGCGGCGCGACCATACAGGGTTGATCGGCCGCTCCCGCTGCAAAGCCGACAGCCGGATAGGCGGCATTTGGCTGCCAACGGTGATTTTCTCGTTTCGGGGGGGGCTTTTTGTCTCGGCTCATACCGTCCCGGCATGCCTTTATCCGGGCCATTCGACGGCCGCATCCTTTATCGCCAGTCGTGATCTGGCACGGGCGGTGCAGCGATGGTTGTGTTGCGGGATGGTGAGGCTTGGCGGCGCACTCTGCGGGGTGCTGTGGTGCGCTCCAGCATGCTCCCAAAGCCAATCAACATCATGCCCGCCATGAATCCAGACAAGTGGGCCAGGTGGTTGACACCGGGCGCGTTGCGGCGCAGTGCGGCCACGTCCATGAAAAGATAACCCAGCACAAACAGCAACGCCGGTACACCGACCATGCGCATCTTCCAAAGAAACCAGATGAAGCAATCCACCTTCTCGAAGGGAAAGCGAGCAAGGAACAGACCCATGAATCCCCACACCACGCCCGACAGCCCCAGCGTTGGCAAGTAGACCTTGGTCAGCAAGGCAAAGCTCAAGTGGGTGATGACCGCAAACAGTAGAAAGAGCGCGATGTAGCCTTTGGCGGTGATCTCTCTTTCGATCGTGCTGGCAAAGCAAAAGAAAAAAAACAGATTGCCAATGAGGTGTGACCAACTGGCATGCAGAAAGGCGGCCGTGATCATGTGCCCCACATTCATGGTGTGGGGGGCAAAGGCGTAGGCCAGCTTCGTGGCTTCCTTGGTAACCAGCACATGCACGACGATGCAGGTCACGCAAACCAGGAGCGTCAAGAAAGGCACGCGCTTTTGTGTTTCACGTTGCGTGCCAAGTGGAAGGATGAGCATGGGGTACCTCAGCCGAGCCAGGCGGGGCGGCACGCGCATTGATCAGTGCGCCAGGCTCTTGCGTTTTCTTGCAAGGCCGTCTTGGTGAAGTTTGGCTTGAGTTGCATGCGATTCTCCCAGCCCTCTTCGGGGCTCACGGTTTGCTGAGTTGTCGAATCCGGCGATAGTTTGGCATGGCAAATCTGTCTACGCCCTGAACCTGTGGCCATCAGGAGCGATGGAAAGACGGACTCATTGGCCAGCGCCCTGGATGCATCGGCATCAGAAGTGCTTGCCTCTAAGCGGCTTGAGCAAATCGCGAAGACCGTTGTGGTCAATTTCCTGCATCAGCGCCAGCAATCGTCCTATCTCGCCGCGAGGAAATCCTTCTCTGGCAAACCAGTTCAGGTAGTTGCCAGGCAAGTCGGCCAGCAAAGTACCCTTGTGTTTGCCAAAGGGCATGGGCATCGAAACGAGTTGCTCAAGGTCGCCGGGGTTCATCTCTTGGTCTTTGAAGTGGATGTGTCAGACCTTCGTCATGCTGGTCTTGAGCCATTCACGCAAAGTCTTGCGGCCAGCAGAGTTGGTTGATCGCCAGGCCTGCAAGGCCAAGGCCAGGAATTGCTGCTCTGCAGGCGTCAATCCGGCACTCTCTCGCTCCTCATCCAGCCAGCCCGATGGCTTGCCGCAGTGCTGCTCGATCTGCCTGGCCATCTTGTCCCCAATAGGGCGTGACGACTTGATCTGACTCCACATGCTGGGCGAGATCTCCAGCTTCTGGGCAAACGATTGTTCCAGCCCTTTGGGCGGTATGCCCGAGGCGAGCGCCTCTTCTGCGAAGCTTTGAAATAGCGCCAGCGCGTTACGCCGGCGTGTCACGGTGATGTTGTTCAAGATGGTTCGTGTGCTCAATGCCACGAATGGCAACAGCAACATTGTCGCAGGGTGTTGACAGTGAAGTAAAGACTCTTTACTATTTCGTCCATTGTCAAGTTTCGAGATGAAGCTTGGCCAGGTCAAACCAATCAACCAACGCAGATTTTCAAAGGACACATCGTGATAGTCAGCCTGAACACCACCAACCGCCTGCCCCTCATGGGTCAGGGCGCGTTCGTGCCGTTCGTGCGTCTGGCAGCCACGATGTTGCCTGGCGGCCGCCCGTGCTTGATCGCGCTCCAGTTTGAACCATCCCATGCCAAGCGGGATGGGTACATCCATGAACAAGAGGATCAGGTGCAACCGGGTGAGGGAGTCGTTGACGCGTAAAGCGCACGCCCCCTCCTAGCTCTCTCAAGCAGAGGCCCGGATTCCAAAAGGATCCGGGCCTTTTTTTTTCCGATCACTTTGCGGATGGTTTGCCATTCGCTCCACTTCGGGTGTGTCCTTGCACTCCGAGCCACATGCAAAAGCGCGAGTGCAGATGCAGGTGTCGGTGGCAAGGGATGTGTGTGGGCCGGGCCTGGATCCACATGCAGCGAGACATCGACTCTGGACAGCTGTCCGTGAGTGCTCGCGCTTGGGCACAGCCGAAGTGGAAACAAGGCTTCGTTAACTCAGTGGCCAGAGTGCCGGCCTGTCTAGCCGGAAGCCTCGGGTTCGACTCCCGCACGAAGCGCCAAACCTATTTCACTTGCCGCGGTAGCTCAGTTGGTAGAGCGCCGGCTTGAAGAGCCGGGCGTCGAGAGTTCGAACCCCTCCTGCGGCACCAATCAGTTCCAACAAATTTGCCTCCTTAGCTCAGTGGATTCAGAGCACTGGTTTACGAAACCAGGGTTCGCACGTTCAAGTCGTGCAGGAGGTGCCAGTTAACCAGAACTCGGTGTAGCGCAGCTGGTAGCGCGGGTGCTTTGGGAGCATCAGGTCGGCGGTTCGATCCCGTCCACCGAGACCAATTCAACGCTCAGTGCGCTTGGGTGTGGCCGTAGCTCAATGGCAGAGCCTCGGTTTGTGATGCCGATGGTGCCGGTTCGACTCCGGCCGGTCACCCCCAAGCGCATTGGGCAATCCATATCGCTGTCATCGCACTGTCTCGTTCGTCTAGCTGGCCTAGGACACCGGACCTTCAATTCGGCAACACGGGTTCGATTCCCGTACGAGACGCCATTCATTCGCAAGGGAGCTTGTCATGAGAACACCCAAACGGGGCACCTCCAAACCGAGGAACCCACTTGTCGTCCCTGCCATGCAACGCAAGGCAGGCCCCCATCAACCCAACAACAAGCAAGAGCGGCAGCGCCTCAAGCGTGAGCTGCGCCGATCCAACGACAACATGCACTGATACCTGCCCAAGAAAGGAGGGCGTCCCATGTCACCGAGTACCTCAACGCATGTCCTGCAACTGGACATCCAAGGCACGCCACAAGCCTGGATCACGGTCGAGCAAGCCGCGATCCATCTGGCCCGTGACTCGGTGGCATGGGTCGATGGTGCTGGACCGCTGCGTCGTCTGCTTGGTGGCTTCAACGCCCGAAAAGGCCGACAGTCCGTGATGGAGGTCTTCCCCATCATGGCGCTCAACGGCGCGTCGCGCATCAACCTGTTTGATGTCGCACCGTCGCTGAGCAGGCTCAAGCTCTTTCGGCGTGACCGGTGCATCTGTGCCTACTGTGGAGACCGCTTCGCAGAGAGCGTTCTGCAATGTGAGCACATCGTGCCGGCTTCACGTGGCGGTGCCATGTCGTGGATGAATCTGGTGACGGCTTGCCCCGGCTGCAATGCAACGAAGGCCAACCGCACGCCAGAGGAAGCCCGCATGCCCTTGCTGTATCTGCCCTATGTGCCCAGTCGATTCGAAGACTTCCTGCTGCAAGGCAGGCACATCCGGGCCGACGTACACGAATGGCTGGCTTCGCGCCTGCCTAAAGGATCGCGTTTGAACTGAGAGGTTCAAGCGCCAACGAGTCTGCCGTGAAAGGCAGGCGCTCACAGGTCAGGGGTTTGGGTGAAAGCCCGCCCCGCCGGTGCGCTGTGGCCAGGTTCAAGCCTGTTGTCACGGTGCATGCCGCGTCTGTTGGAAACGGTTGATTGGGCTGTCTGTGGTCAGCACCGGCAACGGTGATGGGTTCAATTCCCAAGCAGCCACCCATTGGTTAGCTCAGTCGGGTAGAGCAACGCACTTGTAATGCGTCTGTCACGGGTTCGATTCCCGTACCAACAACCTTACCAAGGTTGATCAAACCGGTCGAAAGACCTCCGCCGAACGCAGATGGCTTGCCATCTGTCAGCGCTGGCGGCTTGTGCAAGGAAAACGCGTGGCTCGCGCAGGTGGCCAAGTGGTGTGTCGATCAGGGAGGACGGCACGCCACGAATCCACCAGGCCTGAGCCAAGGCCATCCCTGCCCGCAGCCAACGCTGTAACGGCATCCTCATACAAACAAAGGAGAAACCCATGTTGGGATTCAAACGTTTCACTGTCAAAAAGAACGAGCGTGGCCTCTTGCTGCGCAATGGCGACTTCGAGCGCGTGCTGCAGCCTGGCCGTCACTGGCTGGCCACGGCACTGAGCGACGTACGTGTCGAGACCTTCTCGCTGGAACAGTCCGCCTTTGCGCACGGCCTGGCTGACTACCTGATGGCCAAGGAGCCTGATGTGGTGGAGGCTGAGTTCGTGCGTGTTGACCTCAAGGAAACCGAGGTGGGCCTGCGCTACGAAAACGGCGTGCTGGTCGAGTTGCTGGCGCCCACCACGCGCCGCCTGTACTGGAAGGGCCTGCACGAGGTGAAGGTCGATGTGCTGGACATCAGCGATCAGGCCGAGCTGCCTGCCGAACTGGTGGCGCGCTTGACGCAAACGCAGATGCGCCAACGCCCCTTGCTTGGTGTGACCGGCGTGTTGACCGTGCAGGTGCCCGAGCATGGCGTGGGTGTGCTGCAGATCGACGGCAAGGTGGACTCACTCCTGAAGCCCGGCTCGTACGGCTTTTGGAAGTTCAACCGCAATGTGTCGGTCGAGCTGGTGGACTTGCGCCTGCAGGTGGTGGACGTGTCCGGCCAGGACATCCTCACCAAGGACAAGGTCGGCCTGCGCTTGAACCTGTCGGCATCGTGGCGCTACACCGATGTGCTCAAGGCTTACACGCAGCTGCAAAAGCCTGCGGAACACCTGTACCGTGAGCTGCAGCTTGGCTTGCGCTCGGCCGTGGGTACGCGAACGCTCGATGAGTTGCTGGAGAACAAGACCGTGATCGACGAGGTCGTGATGGCACATGTGAAGTCACGTCTGGTGGCCTACGGCATCGAGCTGGAAACGGCCGGTGTGAAAGACATCGTGCTGCCCGGTGAGATGAAGACCATCCTGGCGCAGGTGGTTGAAGCCGAAAAGGCTGCTCAAGCCAACGTGATCCGTCGTCGTGAGGAAACCGCAGCCACGCGTTCCCTGCTCAACACGGCCAAGGTGATGGAGGGCAACCCTGTCGCCTTGCGCATGAAAGAGCTGGAAACGCTGGAGCGTGTGGCCGAGCGCATCGACAAGATCTCCGTGTTCGGAGGTCTGGATCAAGTCCTCAACGGTCTTGTGAAACTCAAGGCCTAGTGCAACGATCGGAGGCGGCCATGCTGCCTCCATCTATTGAAGAATGAGAACAATCATGGAAACGAATTACATCGAAGAAGACACGCCTGGTGGCGTGCCGGTGAAGATGTGGACGCGAGGTGTGCCTGTGGAAGACGAAGCCCGTCGCCAGCTCACCAATGCGGCCCGTCTGCCCGTCGTGTTCAAACACATTGCGGCCATGCCGGATGTGCACTTTGGTATCGGGGCGACCGTGGGTTCGGTCATCCCGACCATCAAGGCCATTATCCCGGCCGCCGTGGGTGTGGACATCGGCTGCGGCATGATGGCCTGCAAGACCACGCTGACCGCCGAAGACCTACCCGACAACCTGGGCCCGCTGCGTGCCGCCATCGAGCGTGCCGTACCGCATGGCCGCGCGCCAGGCAATCGTGATCCGGGTGCATGGCAGAAGGTGCCGGGCTCGGTCGATACAGCGTGGGCGCAGCTCGAACCCGAGTTCACCGAGCTGTGCCGCGACTACCCCAAGATTGCCAAGACCAACAACCGCAACCACCTGGGTACGCTCGGCACCGGCAACCACTTCATCGAAGTCTGCCTGGACGAGCAAGGTGCCGTGTGGTTCATGCTTCACTCAGGTTCACGTGGTGTGGGCAACTTCATTGGCACCATGTTCATCGAACTGGCCAAGCAGGACGCCATCCGAAACAACGCCAACCTGCCTGACCGCGATCTGGCCTACTTCGAAGAAGGCAGTCGCTACTTTGGTGACTATGTGCGTGGCGTGGGCTGGGCACAGAAATTCGCCGCCATCAACCGCGAAGTGATGATGCGCCGCGTGATCGAGGCCGCCAAGACCGTGATTCGCAAGAACTTCCAAAGCCACATTGAAGCTGTGAACTGTCACCATAACTACGTGCAGCGCGAGCATCACTTTGGCGAGGACGTGTTCGTGACCCGCAAGGGCGCGGTGAGCGCCAAGGCGGGCCAGCTGGGCATCATCCCCGGCAGCATGGGCGCGCGAAGCTACATCGTTCGTGGCAAGGGCAACCCGGAGAGCTTCGACAGTTGCTCGCATGGTGCTGGTCGTGTCATGAGCCGTGGCGAGGCCAAGCGCCGCTTCACGCTGGCCGATCACCGTGCGGCCACCGAGGGCGTGGAGTGCCGCAAGGACAAGGACGTGATCGATGAGACGCCAGCCGCGTACAAGGACATTGACGCGGTGATGGAGGCTCAGCGCGACCTGGTTGATGTGGTGCACACGCTCAAACAGGTGGTGTGCGTCAAGGGATGACAAGATGAATGACTTCCCTCATCAAGCAAGTCCTAGCTATCTACCGAGCAAGGGCTGTCATGACAGTGACATGGCATCATTGCCCATCTCGGTAAGACGACTGGGTGCATGGCCTACGCACCCCTTACTTGAACAAAAAGGGAGCACTCCGTCGTGCAGACAGAACAGCAAATAACCTCAAACGCCATGGCAGGTTTTTGGCGCCGCCTGGGCGCCTTCTTTCTGGATGGCGTCGTCCTTGGTGCCGTCGGCTGGGCGGCGGGCCTGGTTCTCGCGGATCAGTTCGTGCAGCTTGGCTTGTGGGGGCGCTTGTTGGGCTTCTGCGTTGCCTGGCCCTATTTCGGCTTGCTCAACAGCAGCCTCAGTGGTGGCCAGACGCTTGGCAAGCGGGCTCTGGGCATCAAAGTGGTCAGCCAGCAGGGCGGCTTTTTGTCCGTGCAGCAGGCTTTGGTGCGTTTCCTGCCGCTGGGTGCAGCCTGGTTTCTCAATGGCGCGCCATGGTCAGAGGCTGTGCTCCTGTCGTTCTGGTCGTATGTGCTGTCGGTGGCGGTCTTTGGTGTGGGGCTGAGCGTGGCCTATCTGTTCGTGTTCAACAGGGCCACACGGCAGTCGCTGCATGACTTGATGGTGGGCTCTTTGGTTGTGCGTGCCGTTGGCAGCCAGGAGGAGTCTGTCAAGGCGCAACCCACTTGGCCTGTTCATTTGGCCGTCTGTGGTGTGCTGATGGTGGGCAGTGCCATCCTGCCTTACTTCGGCCAGAGGGCTGCCGGCAATGCCACCTTCTCGCCTTTGCTGAGCATCTACAAAGCAGTGAACGCCACGAGTTGGGTCAGCCATGCCCAGGTCAACCAAGGCCAGTCCTTCATAGTGACTGCTGATAAGGGCAAGGTCAGCAGCACCTATTTGAGCATCGTGGCCTACACCAAGGATGCCGACATCAATAGCACCACGCGTGCCGGTCAACTCGCCAAGCTGGCCTTGTCGGCAGACCCGGCCGCACGCCAGCTCGATACCATCCAGGTGGTGCTGGTCTATGGGTATGACATCGGCATTGCTGCGTCATGGCAGTCGCGCAATCAGTCGCATACACCGGCTGAATGGCTGGCGCAATAAGCGGCATGTGTGGCCTCGCCCCAAACTAAATAGGGGCTCAGCGCAGCGTACCCACTGCCCCTGAGCCCCTGAATAGGCCCCGCTTACTTTCCTGGCCCCTCATTCGGCAAGGGCGCCCCCGTGTACTGATTGAACCGCTGCGCAGACACTGCTGGCTTGGCCTCCACGGCTGCCGCCTTCGGTGTCGGGTGCGTTGCAGCCCACCACTTGGGCAGGGACTTGAACGAGAACACCTCGTCGAAGTCCATCGCCACGGAGCCCTTGTCCATCGGCTGGGTGCCCAGGCGGTTGGTGAACCACTTCATCCAGGCTGCCGAGGCAGGCGCTGGCGAGCAGATGTTCTGGCCATTGGGGTTGGGCTTGCCATCATCGCCGCACAACTGGAATCCCGGAGGCGCGGCTTGTGAGAAAGAAGGCAGCAGGAAGGAGTCCATGCGGTGCTTGGCCACATTCCATTGCGCGGTGCTGTGGCAGCTCATGCACGATGAGTTCGGTGCATTCTGGATGACCTTGCCGTTGACCGCGATGTTGTTGCGCGCACCATCGTTCGGGCCTGAGAGGCGCCCCATCCAGCCCAAGGTCTGGGTAGCGTATTTGGGCGCCTTCTGGTTGATCCAGTTCTCGATCAGAGGCTGGCCGGGCTTGGTCGCTTGCGGGTCATTGCCCCACTGTGCACCCAGGGGGATCATCTTGTCCCATGTGTCGCCGGGCACTGAGCTGTCATAGACCAGGGTCATGAAAACCCAACCCGTTTTGGGCGATGACTTCGTGTCCTTCACGATGATGTCGAACTGGGCCACATAGCTTGGCCAGACCTGCGGCGTGGCCAGTGAGGCGCCTGTGGGGTCGATGTAGAGCTGCCAGGGCTGTGCGCCTTTCATGGCGTCCCACCAGTCCGTAGGCTGCTTGGGGTCTGCCGAGGCAAACACGGCCGCCTTCACGATCACGGAACCCTCAGCGAACTGCGCGTTGGCGGTCTTGATGGCCGGCTCCATCGCACTGGTGCCCCATAGCTTGTAGAGCGAGTAGGCGGCGCGTGCATCGTAGTAGGTCAGCACATGCGTGGTGAAGTTGGCACGCAAGCCTGTGCCGGGGAAGATGCCTGGGCCGAATTCACCAGCGGCATAGGTGCCACGGATCGCTTCGCGGATGCTGCCCAACCACGGCTCGTTGTACCAGCCCGCCTTGCTGGCGTCCCACGCGTCGTAGTTCGTGATCAGCGTTTTGGCGTTCGGGGCCACATAGTCACGCAAGGCGTTGGCGTAGGCCTGTGCGTTGCGGGTGTTGATCTGCTGCCCTTTGATCGCCACTTGCCAGGGAGGGTTCTTCAAAGGTGGCAAGGCTTTTTGCGGCCATGTGCCGTTGAGCTTGAACAAGGGGCCTGAGTAGCTGCTCTTGGGCGGGAGCTGGCCGTTGTTGTCAGCAAAAGGCGAAGGTGAGGTGCTGCCGTCGCTGGTCTCTGCCAGCATCGCTGGCCGGTGGGTGGTCTGGGCGTAGGCGCAACAGGCTGTCAACACAGCCAGGCCGAACGCGGACGTGCCTCGCAATGCATGCGTGAAAGTCATGGGCTTGCTTCCTGATTGAAAGTTGGAGAGAAGAGACGTCAAGCAGATGGCTTCGCCTGCAGCGGGTGACGACTGCATGACGACCATCCGGGTACAGCGGGTACAACGACGAGACGGCAACGTTGAGCGCGCAGGTGCTGCCATGGGCATGGCGCGCGTCAACTCTCCCTGACTTCTTTCAGGCCCTCTGGAGGGGCCTTGCTTTCATCCATGCTGATTGCCTGCATGGCGAAAGCTGACCGACTATAGCGGCGAGCTGGTGTTGCAATACTTAAGTCATCCTGAAGAAGGTCTGATGCTCAGGATGCAGCTTCACCTTGCGTTCCCGATACGGTCTGATAGTGCAAGACCGTTGGGAACGGATCGTAGAAGTGGTGCAGCAGCTTGCGCCATTCCTGATACTGCGCCGACTGGCGAAAGCCAATCTCGTGGTCTGCCACCGTTCGCCATTTCACCAGCAGCATGTAGTGGTGATCTTGCTCGATGCACTTTTGAAGCTCATGGCCGAGGTAACCGGGCATTGACGCGATGATGTCTTGGGCGATGCTGAATGCCGCTTCGAACTCAGAGGCCATGCCTGGTCGGACCTGTAGTTGAGCGATTTCAAGAATCATGTGGCTGGGTTACCCATGGATGACCAGATCCAGCCCTGTTCTCATGAAGTCATGGCTGCTCAGATACTGCTCGAAGGTCTGGTCCAGATGTGTGCCCGATGTTGGATCCATGATCTTGCTGCCTCTGGAGCCGAAATGAGTCTGCACCACGTAATGCGCCGTCACGTTCGTCTTGCTGCGGGGTACAACGAAGCGCAAGATGGCGTGGTTGGTGGTGAACGTTGAGTTGTGATAGTACAAAAAGTGATCCAACCCAGGTTCGAGCAGGTGCAGCCACCCCTTGTACTTGGGAATCCGTGGCCCAGGCAGGCGGTAGACGCGTGCGTTGTTGACGACAGCCTGGCATCGGTGCTCGATGTACTTGCCGATCTTGTAGGGTGAACTGCCGAAGATCGGCAAGGGACCAGCGGAACTGGTCTTGCTCATCACGTTGTTGACGTTGTGCGTGGACTTTTCAACCCCGAGCATTTTCAGGATGAAGAGGCAGGACGCGGCGCCGCATGAGAACGGCGTTGTTTGTTGTACGCCCCAGGATAAATCTTGCAAGGCCATGGTGTCCTCCAGATTGGAGTTGGCAAGTCTAGCAGTGAGGAGCTGACGGGCCACGGTGGACATGGCCCGGCGCCTGATGGCGCTGGACGATGCGGCTCAAGAAGGCAGGAAGTCCACCGGCCAGGTCACGACCATCTGATCGACCTCTTTGGCGCCAAAGTCGAACTGACGGATGCGCGCCATCAGCTTGGCTTCCAGCTCCGGCGCGTGCAGCTCACTGGACACCACGCGGCAGGCCATCACCTCGCCCGTGGGTGCGATCTTGAGCTCCACCACGACCTTGCCTTGCAGCGACGGGTCTTCGCGCAGTGCCCGGTTGTAGATGGCATAGATGGCGCCCTTGTTGCGCTCGAAAACCAGCTTGATGTCTTCGATCGAGCGTGATGCCTTGCCGCTGTTGCCGCGTTTGAGCGTGCCGCCAGTTGCATTGCCGTTGCCGACGCCACCAGCGCCCACTTCCGACCCGTGGCCACGTGTGCCACCGCCGCCTGCGCCACCCCCTCCACCGCCGCCCGCCGCCCCTTCAACCAGGGTGGTGGCGCGGCCAGCCAGCCCACCGCCGCCTGTGTTGCGGCTGTAGCCACTGGTGTTGATGCCACCGCTGCCACCCGTGGCATTCGAGGTGATCAGCGCGCGCGTGGGGACACCTGGCTGGTTGCCTGCCCCGACACCTGGCCCCGAGCCGCTGCCCACGCCCGCACCTTGCTTGATGCTGGTGTTGAGTTGCACTGCAACGGGCGCGCCACGCACCTGGGCGATCTCGTCCTTCGCGGCCAGCAGGCCCATGCCGGCCACCTTGCGGCGCGCGGCTTCGACTTCGCCGGCTGGCTTGTTGTCAACGGGTGCACGCGCTTCGGGTACGGGGGCTGCCTTGGGTTCGTCCTTGATGCGCGCAGCCTGCTTGCGAGGTGCAGCCTTCACCGGCACAGGTTGGCTTTCCTGAACGGGTGCGGCCTTGGCTTCCGCCTCAGGCTGCACCACAGGCTTGACGGGTAGGGGCGGTGCCGTGTGTTCGAGCAGCAGCTTGGCCATGGGTGCAGGCAAGGCCGGCGCCTGCGTGTGATCAGGCTCAGGCGTGGGTGACAGCAGCACGATCAGGCACAAGATCACCGTGATGATCAGCACGGTGCTGGTGACGCGCTTGAACAGGCGCTCGTCATCGGCCGAGTCGGCCCAGGCCAGCACCGGGGTGCGGAAAGACACCAATGCGGCGGCGCTCACGATGCGCTCCTTTGGCGTACGGCAAAGGACACGTCCGCATAGTTGGCGCTGGCGCTGGTGGCCATGATCTTGCGCAGCAGGCGGTAGGGGATGTCCTTGTCACCCATGATGGTCAGGCGCCGTGCTGGCGCGTTGTTCTCCTGGCGGATCACTTCGCGGCTGGCGAGCGCTTCCAGCTCGGCCTTCAGGGGCGCGATCAGGTCTTCCCTGGCGTCGATCACATCGGCCACGGCGGCCACCTTGCGGCCGTCCACCACGATGTCGGTGGCGTTGACCACGATCACCACGGTTTCATGCGGTGCCGTCTGCGCTTCGGACATCGGCAGCTTCACCGACTTGGGGCTGACCAGCGTCTCCACGCCGCCCGCGCTGGACAGCAGGAAGAAGATGAGGATGGTGAACACGTCAATCAGGGACACGAGGTTCATGTCCACCGCATTGCCGTGCCGTGCGCGCCGCTCCGCGCGCCTTTGTCTGGGGGTGAGTGACATGGCCCCTCTCTATCGTGTGGCGACCGGTGCGTCACCGATCGAGATGTTGGGGAAGAGTTCGCCGCGCACGATCTGGTTGCCTTGCACCACATGCCCTGCGCGCACGGCGTCCATCACCTGCACCAGGGTGTCGTAAGGCGTATTGGCTTGCGCCAACACGGTGGCATCCAGCTTCTCGGGGAACTTGTTCTTGATCTGCTGCACCAGTCTGGACAAGGCCGCCACATCCGGCACGGCATCCTTGTTGGGGATGCGCTCGATGAGGCCACCCACACGGTCCCCCACCTCCAGCGCCTCGGGCTGGATCACGATTTCGAGTTGCAGCTCGTTGACCTTGAGTTGCGCCACGCCCGAGCTTTGGGCAGGCAGGCTCAGGTCGATGACGGCCAGGCGCGAGAACACCGCTGTGGACAGCAGGAAGGGCACCAGCACCACGATCAGGTTGATGAAGGCGGTGATTTCCAGGTGCGCCGCGGTCTGGCGCCTCCTTCTGGATCGGCCGGCCATCTCAGCGCCCCGAGGCTTGCTGCTGTTCGGCGCGGATGCGCGTCACCACGTTGAGGAAGCTCATCTTGGCGGCCTCCAGGCCATCGATGATCTCGTTGGTCTTGGATTGCAGGAAGGCGTGGATCAGCAGGAAGGGGATGGCCACCATCAGCGCGAAGGCCGTGTTGTTCATGGCGATCGAGATACTGGCCGACAGCATCTCGGACTTCTCTGCCGGGTTCACCTGGGCCACGGCCGTGAAGCCCTTGATCAGGCCGATGATGGTGCCCAGCAGGCCCACCAGCGTGATCACGTTGGCAAAGGTGGCGATGTAGTGCGTGCGCTTTTCCAGGCGGGGCACGATTTCCATCATGCCTTCTTCCATGGCGGCATCGAAGTCTTCGCGGCGACCGGGGCTTTGCATGCGCTCCAGCCCGTGGTGAACGATGTTGCCAACGGCTGCATCGGAATTGGCGGTCAGCGACAGCACTTCCTTGAACTGCCCCTTTTGCAGCAGGGGCAGCACCTGAGCCCACACCTTGCTGTTGTCACGGCGCGCGCGCGACAGGTAGATGAAGCGTTCAACGGCTATGGCCACGCCCAGGGCCATGATCAGCACGCTGGGGTAAATGAACAGGCCGCAATCCTGGAAAAACTTGACGGCGGTTTCGAAGGCATTCATGGCTCGGATCTCCAATGACAGATGGGGCAGGTGTGGGGCAGGCAGGGCTTGAGCAGCAAAGGCGGGGTGCAGCGCGTGATGCCACGTCAGGGTGGCGTGGCAGGCGCTGCGCCCTCGGCGGCCTTGGCTTGTTGTTGCGCGAGTTGCCGCGCTTGTTGTTGAGACTGGTATTGCAACTGGCGACGGAACACGTCGCGGTCGATCGGCGCCAGGGCTTCATCGACGACGCTGACGAGCGGGCGCCCGCTCAGGTCACCCGGCACCGGCTTCTTCCAGGGCACGATGTAGAGCACCTTGGGCAGCTCGCGGTTGCCCAGAATCGTGGTGGGGTCGATGACGGCACGGTCTTGCGCGATCGCAGGGGCACTGGCCAGGGCGATGCACGTGGCGATGCACGTGGCGGTACACACTGCGGTACATGCGGCGAACACATGGAAGGGACGCTTCATGAGGCCTCCTTGGGCTTGCGCTTCTTGATCTCTGCGACCCACTTGGCCACGGTGGCATCGCCAGCGGGGGTGAGCGTCAGGTAGCGTTCGTACAGCGTGAGGGCGCGCGCCGTGTCACCCAGGTACAGGTCGGACAGGATGCCCAGATTGAGGACCGCTGGCGCGTAGCTGGCATCTTGCGCGATGGCCTGTTCATAGGCTGCACGGGCCTTGTCGAATTGGCCCAGCTGGCGGTAGGTGGCGCCCAGCTGGTTGAAGCGTGCGGGTTGCTTGGGTTTTTGCTGCACGGCTTGTTCCAGGGCGGTGGCGGCGTCGTTCAGCTTGGCTCGTGGGGCCGTGGTTGAGGTATCGACACCTTCGCCGCGTTCGCGCTTGCCATAGCGCACAGGCAGCATCTCGCGCAGGGCGTCGAAGCTGCGTTGCACCCATTCGTCGTAGATGCCTGTTGCGGCGCGGCGGGCGTTGACTTCATGCAGATCACTGGCCTTTTCTTCAAACGGGAAGGCCTGTTCTTCCAGCATCACGTTGTATTGCTCCAGCTCCACGGCTGACAGCTTTTTGGGACGCTGGGACGCCAGCATGGCCTTGCCGAAGTCGCGGTACAGGGACGCGATGTGATAAGTGGCCGCCGTGCTCACATCGGCCACGCCGGGCTCCGAGGCCAGGGCATAGGCCTTGAGGGCCTCTTCCATCCTGGCCTTCTTCAGCTTGAGCTGCTTTTGCAGGGGCTCGACCAGGGCCACCTCGCGGTAGGCCTTGGCCACGGGCTCGGCCAGCGCCAGTGCGGCTGTGGCGCCCAGATAGCGGGTGCGATCGGTGCGTTCGTTGCCACCGTTGAGATCAGCCAGGTAGATGTCTTTCTGCAGCGCCAGCTCACGCTTGGCGTTGCCGTCCTCCCTGGCCAGTTGAACCAGGCGGGCGCGCGCTTCGATGGCGGGCAACAACGGGGCAGGGCGCATGGCCAGGCTTTGCGCCAGGTGGCGTTCGTAAGCCTTGGCGGCGGCAGCGCGGGCCCCGGCCTTCTCGTGGAACTCGGCGGCCTGCCACAGGGCATCACGAGCCACGGTGGCATCGCTGCTGCCGGCCGATACGCGTTCCAGCTCGCTGGCGGCCTTGGCCCATTGGCCTTGTTCGGTGTAGGCCAGCGCCAGCTTGGGTGCGACCTCGGCTTGCAGCGCGTGTTTGGGATAGCGCTGGCGGAAGTCTTCCAGCGACGCAGCGGCAGCCCCCCAGTCCTCCATGGCGATCAGCGCGGCAGCGGCATCGAACTGGGCGTTGGCGCGGATGGCCGATTGCGGGGCCACGCTGGCCACACGGGTGAAATGGGCCACGGCGTTGCCCCACTGGCCAGCAGCCTTGGCTTGTTCGCCTTGCTTGTATACCGCGGCGGCCTGGCGCTCGATCAGCTCGTTGCGGCCAGCGGCTTGCGCGGGTGTGAGCAGCAAGACCTGCGCATAGGCCTGTTCTGCGGTGTCAAAGGCCTGGCGCTCGAAGGCGGTGTGGGCCAGTATCGTCCAGGCCACGCGCCGTTGTGGCTCGGCAGCGGGCGGCTTCAGATCCAGCACCTGTTGGGCCACTTCGGCGGCCTGGCTGGCATCGTGGAGTGCGTACAGCTTCTCGGCTGCATCACTGAGCACGGGGCCCGTGCGCACATCGGTGGGGAAGGCCTTGGCAAATCGCAAGGCACTGGCCACGCCCTGACCTTGCAAGGCGGGCAGCGCCTGGGCGTCGGCCTTTTTCTGAACTTGCGCGTGGCTCAGCAAGGCCGCATAACCGGCATCGGCGCTTTGCGCATGCACGGGGTAGTCATAAGCGGTCTGTTCGTATTCGGTGATGGCCTCGGCGAAGCGGGCGTCCTCGAACAAGAGTTCAGCCAGCAGGAAGCGCTTGCGGGCAGCCTGCGGGGCATCCGGGAAGGACACGAGCAGTTCGCGGTACCAGCGCACGGCTTCCTGATAGTCCGCAGAGCGCTTGCTGCGTTGGGCCAGGGCGTGATGGTGGCTGGCCAGCTCCGCCAGATGGGTCTGCACCAGCGCTTGTGCCGTGGCCCAGGCTTGCGGGCTGGCCCTGCGGAAGTCGCTCTGGCGGCCGTAGTGCGCCACGAACTGCTTCTTGGCCTCCAGCGCCAGGGTGGCAAAACCGGCGCGTTCGTAGATCTCGATGACGCGCGAGTGTAACCTGGGCGCCTGGGCATCCAGCGGCGCGCGGGTGGCAAACAGGTTGAAGGTGTCAGCCGCGTCCTTGGGGCGATCCTGCTTGAGGTAGAACTCGCCCAGTTGTTCGTAGACGTGGAAGGCGTAGCGTTGGCGGGCATCCTGCGGTGTCTGCGCGGATACGGGCGCGCTGGTGTAGCTGGCGATGCTCTCGGCGCCTTGCAGATTGGTCAGGCACAGGCTGATCACGCGGAAGGTGTCTTCCAGCAACTCACGCTCGGCGCGGCCCAAGCCCTCAACGTTGCTGAGGTTGCCTTCGCCAGGGTTGTGCCCCAGCTTGATGTCCAGCACGCCGAAGAAGGCATGCAGCGCCTCGTCCAGGCGCCCCTGCTTGAAGCGCGACCAGCCCTGCATGTACAGCGCACGGTCTCGGTAGGGGTTGAGGCGGTCTGGCGCCAGCACGGCCGCGTAAGCCTTTTCAGCCTGCGCGTACTGGCGGGCGCTGAACAGCAGTTCACCGCGGCGGAACTGGGACTCGTCGGCATAGGCCGTGTCGGGGTGTGCCTGCACCAGCTGGGTCAGGGTCAGCAGGGCGGTTTCCAGTTGGCCAGCCTGCTCCTGGGCGCGTGCGAGCTGGTACAGCACCAGGTCACGGTTGGGCGCTTGCGGGTGGGCCGCCAGGTGTTCCTGATAGCGGGCGATGGCGGCGCGGTAGTCAGGCTCGCCTGTGGCATGGGGATCGGCGCTGAGCTTGTCGGCGCGGTCCATCTCCAGATCGGCCAGGCGGCGCAAGGCCTCGGCGCCTTGCGGCGAGTTGGGTGCGGCGTCCAGGAACTGGCGATAAGCCTGGATGGCTTGCGCTTCGTTGATGCCTTCCACCGCGTCAGGCTTGACCGTGATCTGCTGCGAGGCCAGTGAGCGCAGGGTGGGTGGCTCCTTGCTGCTGCGCAGGATGCCGCAGGCGCTGAGCAAACAGGCCGATGCCAGCAGAGACAGGCGCCAGGTGGTGTCAAGGCTTGGGCGCATCGGCTGCTCCCTTCTGGTCTTTGCTGCTGCCTGCTTGCGTGCCAGTCAGACCGTCTGATGTGGGCTTGCCACCTTCCGTGGCGCGGTCATACAGCTGCGCCACGGCAAAGCGAGCTTGCACCGTATAGGCGTCCAGGTTCTCTTTCTGGCGCGTGAGTTCGGCCACGGCCATGTCCTGCACGACGGTCTGCTGTTCGGTGCTCAGTGCCGCTACCTTGGGGATCATCACATCGAGCAAGGGAACGAGGGCCTGAATGCGGGCATCGAACTGGTCAAAGCGTTGTGGCTCTTCTCGCATGGCCAGCGCAATGGCGGCGTCGCGGCGTTGGGCTTCAGCCAGGCCTTCATTCATGGCGCGCAGGGCCTTCTGGGCTTCCCACAGCCGCACGGGCTGCTCTTGTGCAAGCTGCCAGTTCAGTACGCCGGCGGCCAGGCGGATGCGTTCGCGGGCCTGCACGATGTCGGGGTCGTCATCAGGTGCCTGGGTGATGGCTTGAACACGGGCCACGCGGTCCAGCAAGGCCTGTTGCCTGACATCGGCGAACACCACGCCGTCCTGGTCGACTTCGCCTTGCGCCACTTGCGCCGAGGCGGCATCGACGCGTTGTTGCAAGGCCGGGATGCTTTGCGCACTGGTGCGTGCGTTGACCTGGGCGAGGCGGTCGGCAAAGGCCTGTCTGCGCGTGGCCAGCATGTCCTTGAAGATGTCGATCTTGTCTCGCCAGCCTTGCAGGTGTTGCGCCAGGTGGTGCAGATCACGCAGGTTCTTGAAGGCTTCCTGAAACGGATGGGTGGCCAGCAGCGAGCTCAGGTGCGCCGGGTGGGGCAGATCGGGCAGGTCGTCCATCTGCCAGCGGTCACCCATATGGCCCTGCGCATTGCGGGTCAGCAGGCTGTCAACCAGTTGACCAGAGCGAATCAGCTCGATGGATTGATTCAGGCTGAGCCGCTCGCGTTCGAAGCTGTCGATGGCCGCGGTGTAGTGCTGCAATGCCTGCCCGCTGGCGCCCAGTTGTGCGTAGGCATAAGGCACGGCAATGCGGGCTTCCAGTGAGGCCGAGTCCTGACCATTTCGCGCAGTGAGCGCCAGCCAGGGCACCAGCGCCGATAAGGGCGCGTGTTGATCCAGTGCAGCCCAGCCATAGGCGAGCAGGGCCTTGTTGCTCTCGGGGCCGTGTAGTGTCACGCGCTCCAGGTATTGCCGCGCCGCAGGCGCCTGTTGCGCCGCGAGGGCGGCGAAGCCCAGGGCCACATTGGCACGGTCGCGCAGGGCGCGTTGCTCGTCGTTGTTGACGGGTTCCTGGCCCAGCGCATCCAGCGTGGCGGTGCCGGTGGCCGTGTCGCCCGCCTTGATTTGCGCCACGCCCAGGTTGAAGCGCGCCACGCGTGCAGCCGGGGTCTTGCCCTTCATGGTTTGCAGGACTTGGGCTGCGCCCTTGTAGTCTGCGCGGGCCATCAGTAGTTGCGCCTGCAGCAGGCTGCGGTCTTCATCAAGGGGGGCTTGCAGCGTCCCCTGGATCTGGCTCAGTGCCTCTTGCGCGAGCGCCAGTTCGCCCACCTGATAGCGAATTTTGGCCAGGTAGAACCAGGCGCGATCGCGCACGGCAGGGCTGGCGCCTCGCTCGATCAGGCGCGTGAAGATCTCGCCGGCGTCACGGTGCAGGCCATAGCTCAGCAGCATGCCGCCGCGCAGCACCTCGGCTTCATCGTCATGAGGCGCGATGCGTTGAAAGTGCTGCGAGGCCATCAGCGTGGTGGTGGCCGTGAAATAGTCTTCCTGAAAGAAATGGAAGACAACATCGCCATAGTGTGGTGCCTGAACCAGGCGCTGTTGCTTCGCTTCCTGGCCAGCGGCATGTGCCAGCAGCGGCCAGCTCAAGCCCAGCATGCCCAGCGTGAGCACGGCCAGGCCGCGCAGGGTCACGGGCGCCATTCGACTCATGCCGGGTGAGGGGCCGGCGGGTCGATGTGGACGTGGGCGAAGAGGCGGAAGACGCATGGTCGGCATGGTCGCTTATTGCCAGACCTTGACGTTGAATTCGGGCTGCAGCTTGGCCGTGGCGTCCTCGATGCGCAGCTCGATGTACTTGGCTTCGGTGCCCTTTTCGAACTTCACCGTGGCGCCTCGTTTGTAGTCGCGCTCATGCGGGCCCACACCTGTGAAGGTGGCCACGAGTTCATGCTCGCCCACGCGCAGATTGCCCAGGAAGACGCGTTGCACGCCGCCACGCTGCAGGGCGGCGAGTTCGCGTGGCGTGTAGAGGTAGTTGGCCACGAGCTTGTCGTCCAGCCTGATCTGTACCGAATCCAGCGTGAACAGCTTGCCCACGTCCAGCGACACGAACACGGCCACTTGCGTGCTGGCAGGGAAGAGCAGCTCTTCTTCCAGCACCAGCAGATCGCGGTTGAGCTGGATGACATCACGCTTGGTGCCCTGGATGCGCTCGTCCAGTGTGGCGGGGTCTGGCGTGTTGGTGTCGGGCGAGCTGGCGGCTGCGCTGGCTGGTGCAGCAGCGGCTGCAGGCGCGCTGGCCGTCGTGCTGACCGTTGCGCTGGGGGCGCTGGCGGCAACAGGGGGCACGGGCTCGGCCGCACGGCTGGTGTGGACCAGCGCCGCACAGCTCATCAGCGCGGTCAGGATCAGAGGCAGGGCTCGCAGGCGCATGGTGAAGCACTCATCTCGTCAGAAATTGGAGGACACGAACACCTGCATCACGCTGGCGTTGTAGTGGTAGAGCTGGTTGGTGCGGATGTCCGTGAAGTCCTTGAACTTGTATTGCACGTACTCCAGGGCGCCGTTGAGCGTGATGTCGTACTGGCCTGGCACCTTTTTCCAGGTGTAGGCCACCTTGCCGGCCAGGCTGGTGTCGTCGAAGGTGCTGAGTTGCCGGTTGCGAGAGACGTAGCGGGTGTCCGACTGGGCGTTGTCGCTGTAGAACAAGGCCTTGTGCTGGGCGTGGTGGCGCAGCGTGACGTCGACCAGCCATTCGGTTCCGAAGTAGCGGCTGTAGGTCAGATCCAGGGTGCTCGATGCAATGCCCCAGGTGTCCCAGAAATAGCGGTAGCCAAACTGGATGGCATCGCGCGAGCCCAGGTCCCCTGCCACGCGGAACTTGAGCGCGCGCGAGGATCGGGTGCCGGGTACGCGCTCAGGCACCGCCGCACCAAACACATAGGCCACGCGGTAGGGGCTGCCCAGATAACCGTTGTCTGCAAGGGCTTCGGCATTGAGACTGGCGATCCAGCGGGGCGTGAGAATGAGCGAGCCACCCACGCGGTACTGCCAGTGATCGGCCGTGGCGGCAAAGCTGGGCTCGCCATGTTTGCGCACATTGTCTGCGCCGCGTGTGAAACCCATGGAGATCGTGGACTGGCCACCGAACACCTCCTGCGAGATGTCCAGCCCCATGCGCTTGGCCACGTAATCGGGCTCCTGGCTGGTGCTGGTCGACACGGTGATCTGGGCGTTGCGGTAGACGTAGTCGGCATTGAGGCCATATTCGGTGCGCCGCTCGGTGAAGGGGCTGGCCGAGGTGACGACATCAATGGAGGCATTGCTGACCGCATCGACATACACGGTGCCCGTGACGGCCACCTTGTCGAGCAGGTTCTTGCGCACCAGCACGGCGGGCCCTTGTGCCCTGACGCCACCGCCATCGTGCAGGTGGTAGAGAAGTTCGGCACGGTTCGTACCCAGGTCAACAGCCTTGGCACCGCCCACGGCAAACAGGCTGCCCAGGATGCCCAGGACTTGCTTGAGCCATTGAAAAGCCACGCGTGCCAGGCCGCGTGAGGATGAATGGGTGCGATCAGTTGCAGCCACAGCCGCCTCCCTGCACGCCGGTGGCGCCTCTGGCGCCTTCGCGCACATCACGCACGTGCTCGCGGCTCTTTTCAGCCAGCGTGCCGCGTGTGAAGCTCATGATCGGGTCGGCCATGCGTTCGCGCTCGTAAGGCTTGACCCAGGGTTGGATGGCGCAACCGCTCAGCAGCGTGAAGCCCGTCAGGGTCAGGATGCTGATGAGGCGCAGCCTTGGGGTATGCCTGCGTGTGCTCATTTCAACAGCTCCCGGATCTGCTTTTCATACAGTGCCTCATAGCCGTTGAGGTAGCCACGGTGCACAAAGCGCACCTTGCCGTCACGGTCGATCAGGTAGGTGGACGGCATCGCCTGCAGATCGTATTGATCGCTGACCTTCTTGTCGGTGTCCAGCAGCACGGGGAACTGGATACCCAGCTTGGTGGCCACGGCGGCGGCATTGCCAGGATCGTCATCCACGTTGACGCCCAGCAGGACCAGACCGGCGCGGTTGTACTTCTCGTGCAGGCGATTGAGGTGGGGCATTTCTTGCCGGCACGGGCCGCACCACGTGGCCCAGAAATTGACCATCACCACCCGGCCGCGCAGTTCCTGCAGTCGTGTGTTGGCGCCTTTCATTGCGCGCAAGGTGAAGTCCGGTGCCTGAGAGGCCACCTGCACATTGGCGCAGGCCTGCATGGCGAAGCTGGCCGCCAGCGTCATCAGGCTGAAGCGAAGCCAGCGGGGCAGGCGCAAGGTCTGGAGCGGGTACATCTTGTGTGGCCTCAGAAGATGAAGGTCGCGCCAGCGGTGAATTCAAGGTTGTTCGTGCTTTCCTGCTTGCCCAGCAAGTCCAGCGAGAACATGTGGTTGCGCGCGTCGATCTGCAAGGCGGCCCAGTCGCTGAGGTACACGCGAAAGCCCGCGCCATAGTTGATCGTCTGGCGTTTGCGCGTGTCAAACTTGGTGCTGCCGATGCCACCAATCAGATACAGGGCGGATGGCTTGGCATGCTTGCTGCCGATGAACACCTCACCGGCCAGCACGTTGTAGCCCATCGAGAGGTTGTAATAGCTGAGCTTGCCGTCTTCGAGGATCTGTGCTGGCAGGATCTGCTGGAATGATTTGTCGCTGACCTTGGTCTGGCCATAGGCGCCTTGCACGAAGAAGTCTTCCGTGATGGCATACCCCAGGCGGAAACCGCGCACCTTGCTGGCGCCAAAGTTCTGGGTCGAGTAAGTGCCCATGAACAGGCCGAATTCGAAGTCATTGGATGGGAAGTGCGGCACAGTCACGTCGCGCGGTTCAACCTGGGGCACGATGGGTGGCTCGTCTGCTTGGGATGTTGCACACGCCATGCACAACATGAGTGTCAGCAGTGGTGGCGTGATCGATCGGGTTCGGTAATACATGGCCGGAGTCCGTCTAGAAAAAGAAGGCCACGCCAATGGAGCTGGCGCGGTATTCGGTGGTGACCGAGTCAGATAGGTAGACCGTGTGCAGGCCGTAATCAGCCCGCAGCAAGAAACGGTCGCTCACGTGGTAGTTCAGCCCCACGGCGGCATGGGTCAGTTTGGCGTTGCTGGTGGTGGCGCCCACCAGGCTGGTATTGGGCTCGTTCTTGAATCGCCCCACGCCAATGCTGGCAAACGGTGACCAGCGCTGATCGGACCAAGGCTCAGCCATCAGGTCGACATGCCAGTAGTCGGAGCCCGCGAACTTGCCTTGAACCTGGCCCAGCGTGAATTCCAGGCTGAGTGTTTCCGACATGCGGTAGCCCGCCCAGGCCTTGAGCGCAGGCTCGCTTTTGAAACGCCCCCAGGCGGCGCCCATCTGCAAGCTGCGGTTCAGGAAATCATCCAGCACGATGTCCCGAAAGCTCTTGCGCACACCGGCCGCCGTGAGGGTGGATGCAAGTTGCTGTCGCACAACCCACCCCACCTGGCCTTTGGCTGTGCGCACGCGGTACCAATCCGTATGGCGCAGTTCGATCTCGATCCATTCGTGGCGCAAGACCACTTGCGTCACCGGAAAGCCTCGCCCGGGCCCGGTGTGCAGTTCGATATACGGTTCGGTGACTTGCAGGCTTTCGGGCGATATCGGTCCAGACGCAGCAGGTGCCGATGGCGTGGACGAACTGGCGGCCACAGGGGTAGCGGATTCATCGGCTGCGTAACCGTTCGCCCAAGCGAACATGCCCGTCAGCAGCAAGGTGACGGCTTTGGTTTTAATGCAATGACCCATCATGGTGGATTGCAGGCCCCGGTCTGCGGGTCTTGCGGGGTGAACATCGTTGAGGCCGCTGCACTGAATTCATCCTGACCCATGGGCATGGGGTGGTTGATCCAGTAGGCAATGCGCGCGGCATGGGCATCGCTGAGGCTGGCGAAGATCTGTCCACCGCCGTGCTGTACCAGCAACATCGGTTTGGACAGCAGACGACTCTGAGTGGATGAGCCCACCACCACGGCGCCCTGGGCCGAGTAGTAGTTCTTGTACATGTCACTGTTGCGGATCACGGCGGGTGTGTTGGCCGGATCCGTGAGGTCAACCGCTTGCGCACCTGGCACCACGCGCAAGGCACCACCAGCACCTGTGACCGTGTCGTGGCAACCGGCGCTCGCGCAACTGTTGGTGAAGCCGCCGCCTTGCAGTGCGGGCAGTTGCGCCAGCAAGATGGGGTTGATGCACTTCTGGAAGTACACGAACGACAGCTTCTGCCCCCCGGTGATGACCGGGTTGCTGACCGACGCAGGGTTGCCCAGCGGGTTGCTGTTGCCCCCGTCGCCGCCACCGCCACATGCCGATAAGGCCCCCACCATGGACAAAACCATGGCGCCATGCAACGCGGTGCGCATCAAGTATTCAGCGGTGCAGCTCATGGGTTCCGGCATCCCGTCCGTATCCAGTTGGCAATGGTGTTGTAGGCCGTGCTGCCAACGGGCAGGATGGCGGGGCTGTCTACGCCAACGTCTGGGTGTCGCAGGCTCGATGGCTTGCTGAGCAGCGCGTTGGCGGCCTCGGTGCAGGCGTCGGTGATCATGGTCAGCGTCACGTTGTAGTCACCCGGTTTATCGCCAGTCAGCACGAATCGGTTGTCACGCAAGGCGGTGCCGGGCGTGGCCGAATTGCTGCTGCCGATGGCCTGGTGGCAACCGCTGGCACACGTGCTTTGCAAGATGGGGAACACCTGCGAGTCAAACGTGGTGCGGTTCAGCCCGCTGATGGGGCGCATCATCGTGTTGGCGTTGAAGGGGTCGTTGTAATACTTGCCGCCCAGGTCCATCCATTCCGCGAGCAAACGCTTTTCAGACGCGTTGAGCAAAGTGGCGTGGTTCGGCGCCGTGTTGGGCGGTGTGGGGTGTGCTGTTCGGGCATCGGCGTCGGCAGCCATGTTCTTGCCCCACAGGATCTCGGTCAATCGGCTCGCGCGGCTCAGGCCCAGGGCCTCGCCCTCGCTGGCCGAGGTGTTCACCAGCGCCGGCCCGCGCTCGATCACGGGTATGCCACTGCGAAGGCGCGTTCTGGCCCTGCCTGTTGCTGGGTCTATGATGGGATCGCCCACCATCAGCTCCTGGTAAGACGTCATCCGGCCTGTGCCGGCGGTGGTGCCGCTCAGATCCAGCTTGGCCTGGGCGTTGTGGCAGGTGGTGCAGGTGTTGACACCTCCGGTGCCTCGGGGGGTCGTCCACAGTGGCTGGATGTGCTCAGGGTAGTTGATGATGCCGTTGGAGGGCTTGGCATTGCTGTCGAGACCGTCGTAGTTCAGCGTGATGGGGGCGCGGGCCGTGACCCCGTTCTTGCTGGTATCAGCCCAGATGTCCGTGTAGATCAAGTCGGGTGAATACAGCAGTGCGGATGGATCAAGCCTGGTACGGATACCGGCCAGTGTCTCGCCATCGCTCTTGATGATGGGCCTGGACACGGTGCCCACCATCAAGGAAGTCTTGAGTGCATCGGGCATCGCGTTGACCACGCTGCCCGCATTGATGGCCCCACCACGGCGTGGGCTGTGGCACCCGTCGCACGTGCGGCGCTCGCCAGGGCGCACCTGGATCCAGTTGGTGTGGGTCTGGAATGCGCGGCCTTCCGCGTCCACCACAGCCAGGCCAATCGGCGTGTCGGCCGGGATGCGCAGCTTGAACGAGCCATCCGGCTCAATGGGGGCATAGCCCAGGATCTGCTGCATCTCGAAATCGGTCTCACCAATGGCGTCACGTGTGCCCGTCATATCCTCCGGTGGTGCGACAGCGCGGAACACACGAATGAATCGCGCAGGCGCACAGCCATAGGCAGGATCCGCCGGGTTCTTCATGCGCAGCAGATCGGGAATCAGTGGCCGTGTATCCGTCCTGGGGTCGGGCGGTGCAATTTTGGGGATGGGTGTGGTGCAGCCATTGGTGTTGTCAATCCCGTCCAGCAACACCGCGTCGCCCATGCGCCCGAGTTCATCGGTGTCATAAACGCTGCGCACCTCGATGATGCCCTCTCCGTCTGCGGCCAGGGCCTCATCCAGATTGGTGGGATCGCTGGTGCCGGGTTCGGTACGAGGCTGCAGAGCCACCGGGTGCGTGTACATGAAGCCTTCAGGTGGCGATGCGACGTTCAGCAAGGTGCTTCTTGCTGGGTCGAACATGTAGATGCCATAGGCAGGCGGCACGTCGTCTTGAACTTCGTCGTTCAATACCTCTGCACGTGGGCGATCTTCTTGCGCCAGGCGCCGCTTCTCATCGTCGCTCAACTTGGCACACGGAATAACCGCACCATTGCGATGAACCCGGCAAGGCGCAAAGGACACGAGCAAGCGGTCCGTGCCATCCCACAAAGGGTAGGGCGTGGTGATGCGCCCATAGTTCGACAAGCCGCGACCAAAATTCAGGGGCTCGGCTGTGGGCTGGGATTGGCCGCTTGTTGCGGTCACGTCTGAATTGACCGGCGTGTGCTGCTCTGAAAAGTTGGTGACGTCCACGAACATCAGGGCGCCGCCCTCACGCGTGCCTGACAGTGGCATCACGTCCGAAGCCACAAAGCCCTTGTACTTCGCGCTATTGGGGTCCATCTCACGCGGGTGCAGGAAGCTGTTGCCGTCGCTGTGCGCGCCGTACAGCACGAACAGATCGGTGCCATCTGGCTTGATGCGGAAGATCTTGAAGTGGTTGCGGCCGCCCACGTGGTCCCAGCGCGAGAACATGATTTCGCCGTTCTGGCGCACCACCGGGCTGCGGTCATGGCTCTGGTTGAACGAGATCTGCGTGATGCTGCCACCATCGGCATCCATGGTGTGCAGGTTGAACACCGGTTCGCGTTCGTATTCGTCCAGGGCCCGGCGGTTTTGGCCCATGAACTGGTTGACGCGGGATTTGGTCTGGCGGTTGGAGGTGAAGACCACACCGCGCCCACCGGGCAGGTAGGTCGGGTCCACATCATCGTCACTCATCGATGCGGTGAGGCGGCGGAAGGTGCCGCCGGTCAGCCCGCCGCTGCTCATGTCGTATTCCCAGATGTTCCAGCGCCCGGTGCAGGCGCGCACCGAGACTTCGCCCAGGTTGATCATGGCCGTGTTGGTGTCCGGGCAGCGCATGGCGAACACCAGCTTCTTGCCGTCGTAAGACACTTCAGGGCCGGAGGCATCGCCTTGGCCCTGGGTGAAGCGCTCGGTGATGTTGTATTCCGGTGCGCTGGGCGATGACACATCGCGAATGATCAGATCCCCGCCAGGCGCAGTGGGTGCGCCGTTGGTGGGGTTGGCCATGATGGTGTTGGCCCGCTTGGCATAGGCGATGGGGATGGCGATGGAGCTCGTGCTGGCATTGGACTCGGACGAGGAGCTGCCTTCCATGCAGGCAGGCAGGCTCAACAGCGCGGCGAGCGCGGCAGCGATGGAAAGTGGGCGCTTCAGCTTCATGATGTTTGGGCTTCCTCAGCGTGTCATGCTTGAACAGCGCCTGAGCGCTGCGTGGGCGCAGCCATCAAGCCAGAAGAAAAATGCAAGGCGCCTTGTGCATCCACCACGATGGCGTCCACGCCAGGCTGCGATTCGATCAGTGCCATGCCCTTGCTCAGGCCCAACACGAACAAGGATTTGGACAAGGCCTCGGTGGTGAGCCCGTCGTCTGCCAGGATGGTGACGCTGTGCACGCTGCGTGGTGACAGGCCCGTGGCTGGATCGATCAGGTGATGGCAACGTTCGCCGTCAACATCGAAATAACGCTCGTAGTCACCCGATGTGGAGATCGACACATCCTGCAGCGGCAGCACGGCCACCATCTCGCCAGGGCGACGCGGGTCGCGGATGCCGATGCTCCAGGGGCGCCCGCGGTGATCGCCGATCACGCGGCTGTCTCCACCCGCGCTGACATGGGCGTGTGCAATGCCATGTGTGCGCAAGATGGCCGCCGCGTTGTCGACCGCATGGCCCTTGGCGAAGCCGCCCAGGTCAATGCGCATGCCTGGCATACCAAAGCGAACAGTGCGCGCTGGCGCGTCAAGCTTCAGGTGTTGATAGCCCACGGCAGCGCGTGCCTGGGCCAGCGCTTCGGGGCTGGGGCGCGTGCCGGCTCGGTAGTCATACAACTGGCCGACAGCGGCATAGGTGATGTCAAACGCCCCTTCAGACAGGGCCGAAAAAGCCTGCGCCCTGGTGAGCAAGCGATACATCTCGTCGCTCAATGGGACGGGTTCATCGTACGCAAGCTGGTTGATGCGTGAGAGTGCCGAGTCGGGCCGATGAGGGCTCATGGTCCGATCGATGCGGTGCATCTCGGCCATCACCGCATCCATGGCCGCTTCGCCTTGCGCCCGATCATCACACCACAGCACCACGTTGATCGCCGTGCCCATGATGGCTTCCTCGCGCTGCAGCCACGCACCCGCGTTCACCACCTGCGGTGGGCTGGCGGAGGTGCGTTGTGGTTCACGGCGAAGGGCTTTGAGGGCGCCAAACATCTTGAGGCAGGTTCCAGTTAAAGCAGAACCAACGCGTCCTGGTCGCCCGAGCAAGGAGGTGGAGTGGCGTGCGTGTCTGAAGAGGTGGCAGGACTGGCTACGTCGGTGGCGTGCAGTATGCAGCGTTACATTCGGGCCGGTCTGCGTGCAGATGCATCAGATGTAAGTAGGCGAAATCGACGTTTTGCTTCTCGCGTAGCGCCATGCCCAATGAGCCGCACGTCTTGTGTGACGAGCGCCACACCAAAACGCGGGGGGGATGCACTGCCAAGCGCAGTCTCAACGGCGGATGACGTTTGATCAACAGCGTGTTCGGACGCAACCGAACGAGTCGATGTGGCCGGCCGGCCCATCAAGGCCATGCGCGCGCCGCACACATAATGGGTCTCGAAACGAATTCAAACATGAGCAGTACACAGGCCCCCATCATCCGCGGCGACGCTTATCTGATCGTGGATGACCATGCACTCATCCGCGAGGGGATCGTGCGCGTTTTCACCGACTTTCGCCCCAACGCGCAATTGTTCGAGGCCTGTAATTTGCGCCAGGCCACTCAGATACTGCAAGGCGAGTACGGTGTGGCCATCGACACCGTCTTGCTGGATTTGAACCTGCCGGACAGCCGTGGTCTGGAGACGTTGCAGCGGATCAAGGCCATCGCGCCCAACGTGATGGTGGGGGTGGTGTCCGGCACGGACGACGATCAACTGGCCATGCAATGCCTGCAACAAGGCGCGGCCGCCTTCGTGCCCAAGCACGGCGATCTGGATCAGTTCGTGCAAGGCATCTCGGCCATGGCCAGTGGGGGCATCTATTTCCCCAGGGAGTTGCTCTGGCAGCTCACGGGGCGACTGTCAGGGGCGGAGCCTCAATCTGCGGTGGCACCCGCCACCATCAAGTTGACGCCGCGGCAAAGCGAAGTATTGCGCCTGGTGCTCAAGGGCTTTTCCAATCAGGTGATCTCTGACGAACTGGGTATCAGCCCGGATACGGTCAAACTGCATGTCAGTGGTTTGTTGAGGGCCTACAAGGTCAGCAGCCGCGTGCACCTGATACTGGCTTGCGCCGCACCCCATGCAAGCCCATAGCGACCAGCGCCTGCTGTGCCTGTCTCTGCGAGGTTTGTCCGAGCAGGACGCAGCCATCTGGATCGACATGGTGAGCAGCGGATGGCGCAATCACCCCAAGGCTGTGCCCTTGCAGTTGGTGGGGCTCACCCTGATCGGGGTGCTCATCCTGAAGTCAAGCCTGCCCATTGGCATCTGGTTGCCCTTGTATGCCTGCATGATGCTGGTGTGCATCGTCGTCATCCCCTTGGCGATTCGCTTTCGCCGTGTGCAACTCAGCGCCATGAATTACCAGCCCTGGCGCTGGCTTTTGCTGGGTTGGCGGGCCGTTCACGCGGTATCAGGCGGTGCGTTGTGCGCGTTGCTGTATGGCAGTCTGACGCCCCAATGGCAACTGCCCTTGCTCATCACCGTGGTGGTGTTCACCTATGGCCTGACCTTCTATGCGATCGAAGACTTCGGCCTGGCCATGGTGGGCACGGCCCCGGTCGTGTTGAGCCTGTTGGCGGCACTGCTGGTGCACGGCAACCCTGTGGATCACTACATCGCCGTGCTGTTGGTGGCAGCTGGCATCAATGGTTTGCTGGCGGGGCGCGCGATCTCCCGCCGCTTGTTCGATGCCGCACGCACACGCCAGCGCAACGCCGTGCTGGTCCAGGAACTGGCGCGCGAGGTCGATGAAGTGACCCGTGCCAAAGCGCAAGCCGAACAGGCCAATCGAGAAAAGAGCGAGTTCTTCGCCTCGGCCAGCCATGACTTGCGCCAGCCGCTCTACAGCCTGCAATTGCTCAGTGACCACTTGCGCAAGCAACTCACCACGCTCTACCAGCTTGAAGTGGCTGACAAGCTCGGCGCGGCCTTGACGTCCATGCGACAACTGTTCGAGCGCATGTTCGATGTGGCCCGCATTGATGCCCAGAAAGTGGCCTGTCAGCCCCAGCATGTGTCGGTGCGGGATCTCTTCACTTCACTGGATCACGAGTTCGCGCTGGCGTGCAGCGAGAAGGGCTTGCGCTGGTCGGTTCATCCCACTGACGACTGGATCTGGACCGACCCGGTGCTGGCCCAGCGCATGCTGCGCAATTTGCTGGAAAACGCCGTGCGCTACACCGCCCAGGGCGAGGTGCGCTTGCGTGCGCGCCGCAAAGGCAACCACATCCACTGCCAGGTGTGGGACACGGGCATGGGCATCGCCCGTGCGGATCGCGTCAAGGTGTTTGACGACTACTTCCAGGTGCAGAACTCGGCGCGCCGCGCGCAGGATGGTCTAGGCCTGGGCTTGGGCGTGGTCCGCCGCCTGCTGGCCCTGACGGATACCCGGATCACACTGCGCTCCAGACTGGGCAAGGGTTCATGCTTCGATATCGCCTTTCAACCAGGTGAGGCCAGTTCGGCCATGCCCTTGCCATCGGGCGTGCTCGGCGATGAAGCCTTGATGGCCACGGAAAGCGAGTGCATCCTGGTCATTGAGGATCAGACCAATGTTCGAGAGGCCGTTCTGACGGTACTCAATGACAGTGGCTATCTGGCACTCGGGGGTGACACGGCCATGGCGTTGGTGAAACAAGCGGCTGATGCTGATGCCTGGCCCAGGGCGATCATCTGTGACTACCGTCTGGGCCCCTCATACAGCGGCTTTGATGCCATCGCCGAGCTACGTCACGAATTTGGCGATGACATGCCTGCGATCCTCGTCACGGGCGACCTGGATCCCTTGATTCAGGCGAGAGCTGCAGAGCAGGGAATCAGGGTGATGCACAAGCCGCTCGATCGAGACCAGTTGCTCACGGCCCTGCACGAGATCACGCGGCCATCTCAGGGTTGAGACGGGGTGTTGTTCACGCGCTGAAGATTCTGCTCGGCCACCTGCACATCCTTGCTGTATTCGGTGAGGTAGCGCTGGCGCTGCTCGCTTGTCCATTCGGTATCGGCAAACTCGCTGATGGCATGTGGCTGGCTGGTGTACGCGGTCTGGGGCCATCGCGGCATCATGGCGCGATCGGGAAAGCGGCTTTCATAGAGGATGAAGCCGTCAATGTCGCGCAGTGTGATCGGGAACACCGGCCTGGCATCACGTGCGAGCTTGCCGAACAAGGTCAGCCGGATGTCACGGGCGCCTGCGGGTACCTCGTCATTGAAGCTCAACATGGCGAATGGCTTGCCGGTGGCGTCATACGCGCGTGCCGTGACGATGTAGCGGCCTGCCTCCTTGATGTCGGCGCGCAAGTAGAAATCCAGCGAGCCTTTGTCCATGACTTCTCGCACCTGGCCGCTCCAGATGGCCGGCACGTTGGGCATGTACACAATGTCAAAGAAGGCGTGAACAGGCCCGCCAACGTCGCTTTGCAGATCCAGGTCAACTCGGATCGTGCCTTGCGTGGCAGCGAAGCTTTGTGTGGCGGGTTGCAAGCGTGCACTGAAGACGCCATCGCCAGCCAACGCATCGCCATGGTTACCGCGGTCATCAAACTGCACGGCCACGGGCAACACGGTCTGAGGGTGGGCGGCATCCTGTACTTCATGTGCCGTGGCCCTGATCACGCGCAGGGGAGCCTTGCGGTTCTGGTCGTCATGCATGGCCACGGTGAACAACACGCTGTCCGACCCGCTCACATACACGCGGTCCTGGCTGGTGCGCAGATGTCGGCCCGATATGGGCACACCTTGTGCGCTGAGCGCAGCATGGTCTTCCACGACCGGGTCAAATGGCTTGAGCATGTCGCCATGGGCCGCCATGGGCTGAGATTCGGGCGGATAGATGGTGGCGGCGCGGTAGCTCGACAGCCGTTGCCTGGCTTCGGTCACTTGGGCGACGAGCAGTTGGCGTGCACTGTGGGCTGGCGATGCCATGGTCTGCCCGGCATCAACGTGGCCAGCCATCATGGCGTTCAAACCGGGCGCCTGAGGCTTGGCAACGCTGGATGGCTCGGAGTGCGCCTTGCCATCCCCCATCGCCGCCCACAGCAGCGCCACACCCAGCAAGGCAATGGCCACAACGGCCGTCACCTTGGACTTGCGCGCCTTGCGGGTATCGCGTTGCGGGGCTTGCTTCATTTGGCGGTGTTGACCATGTGGGTGCGAACCTTCGACATCACGCCTGCCCAGCTCTGGTTGACGTAGTGGTCAAGGGTTTCGGCGTCATCACGGAACACCACCGAGTGGAAGCTCCACTTCTTCGAACCATCTTCATTGGCCGCCGTGCCCAATGTGAGGTCGTAAGGGCAGGTCAGAGATGATTGGCCAGGGTTGCACAGACGTCTACCGGCCGTGCCTGAGGTGCCGCCTGTCGAGTGATACGCCACCACCGAATCGTTCTGACCCTTGAGCACGGCCGAAGTGACGGCGCCCTTCGCGCCGGCGTACATGTAGAAATTCACATTGCGTGTGAGGTTGTGGTCGTACATGGCCCGTGCCGTCGTGGTCTTGAGGTCTTGCACAAGCTCTTCCGAGGTGCTCCAGGCGCCCGAGTCCGCCAGTTCGGAACCGCCCGCAGCACCCGCGCCCACATCCACGAACTTGATGTTCCACCCGGTTTGTTTGGCGCCACCCACTGCGCCGGTACAGACACCATCAGTGGGGACCGAGGAACTGTTGCGAACCGAGTTGCCGTACTTCGACAGCGCATAGCCGATCTGCAGATTGCCTGCGCTGTGCACGGCCACGTAGCACCAGTTGCTGCCCGTGCAATAGCAGTCCAGTGCCTTCTGGATGCCGGCATTGGTTGTGGCGACGTGGCTCTTGCCATCCCAGTTGACGCTGATGGGGTTGATGCCCGCTTGCACGCCGAGCGCGGGTGAGCCACCCCAGTAGGTGAAATCGGCCGGGCTGTTCACATTGCCTGGCGTGCTGGTGCGGCCGTTGATCCACAGCGAATAGTTGGTGGCATGGGCCAGACTGCTCAAGCCGCAGATGGCCAGGGCGAGCATGGAAAGGCGTGTGGTGTGCGATGACAAGGGCATAAGGAATCCTGCGTTGCGCGCCTTGCGCATGTGTTATGGGATGCCTTGATTATTCGGACACGCATGGCGTGAATCCACCCCTTGCTCAAGGGTCGCCCAGGCGGGGAGGGGGGACCTACCCGAGCGGGTAGGTGGAGGCGTACCCTGTAGGATGTGCACGCAACGTCAGGAACCGGCCCGTCATCATGGACTCAACAGCGCAGCCTCGCAACCCGCTTCACGGCATCACACTGGCCCGCATGGTCGAAGACTTGGCCGACTACTACGGCTGGGAAGAACTCGGCCAGCGCATACCTGTTCGCTGCTTCACTCATGAGCCCAGCGTGGCCTCCAGCCTGAAGTTTCTGCGCAAGACACCCTGGGCCCGAGAAAAGGTCGAAGGGCTGTATCTGTATACGCTGAGGCAGACGCGCCAGGCACAGTGAGGTAGCCAGCATGCATCTGATCCACCAAACACGTCGCTCAATGGTCCGCTTGGGACTTTGCCTGTGGGCAAGCTTGGCGCTGCATGTGGGCGGTGCTCAAGCCGGCAGCGAACCGAACGGCGACCCTTATCCTCCCAATGCCTATCGGTGTGCCGTGCTCGCAGGCGGAACGGGGGCGCGCTTCAGTGATGCCAAGATAGACGGCTTCTGGCGCGAGGTCAATCGCGAGGTAACGGGCCATGTGGCCGAGAGCTTGCGCTCAGGCACCTACGACATCGACATCGTCTTCACAGACGCCAAGGACGAAGGCAAGCAGCCGCCCAAGCCTTTGCTGGCGATGGCGCGCAGTCGGTGTGCGCAACTGATCCAGATCTCGCATCAAGTCGGCGATGACAAGGACGGTCGGTTCTTCGCTTTCGATGTGGCTGTCTTGCGTTTTCGAGGCAAGGGCTTGGGGGCCGCGTCTCAACCTGACGCGCAGGTGGTGGGTCAGGAAGACTACCGCAAGCGCTATCAGTATCCTTTGACGGACGACGTCTTCAAGCGCTTCAAGATAGGGCAATTTGCCGCCGAGGCCTTCCAGGATCTGATTGCTTCGGGTGTGATCGATGGCATCAAAGGTGCCACGCCGATCACCGAGGCCATGATGCGAGAGGAGTATGAACGCACCGTACCGCCATCGGCGGAGATGGAGTACAAGGCACGCCACATTCTGGTGGACACGCAAGCACAGGCGCAGGCGGTCATCAAACGCATCCAGGCCGGGGAGTCTTTTGACAAACTGGCCAAGGCCTTGTCAACCGATACCGGATCAGGTCAGGACGGTGGCGATCTGGGCTGGGCGGGCCCGGGCACGTACGTGAAGGAGTTTGGTCAGGCCTTGATGGCGCTGGCGCCAAAGGGATTGACCGAAGAACCCGTGCAATCTACTTTTGGCTGGCATGTCATCGAGTTGCAGGAAACACGGCCGACGCCCCGACCCTCATTCGATTCGATGAAAGCCATGATCACGGCGCGCTTGCGTCAACGAGCCAGGCGCGGCCGGCAGTGAGCCATCATGGTTTGTCGTGAGCGGTGCCCGGTGCCTTGTCTTTGTCCCGCTCCCGTTCTTTCTCCAGCAAGCGATCAAGCCGCGCACTGGCTCGGTTGCGCACGATGAATCGCTCCAGCATCGAGACCTCATCCATCAAGCGCAGACCCTGGCTGGTGCAACTGGCCAGCCGCGCTTCCTTGTCTGCCTTGCTCAGGGCGCTCCACCGCTTTTCTGCTGCATGGAGCATGTCGTCCGCCTGTGGATTGCGCAGGCCACGTTTGTAGGCTACGCCGATGAACACGAAGCCGTGCTCGACATCGCGCAGCATGGCTTCATCGCGGGCGGCCGTGCGGGCTTGCGTCTGACGGTCGATGACGCGGGCTTCCAAAGCCGCCGCGCAATCGGCTGCGTCCAGGAAGAAGCGCTGATCAACTGCCGAGCTGTCTTCGGCCTGAGCGAGCTGACTCAAGAGCGCTGCACACAGTGCGAAGGCGTGGACTTTTGTCATGGTTGGGCTAGGATTTGGCTCAATGCCTGTGTGTAGATGGGGAAGGCCTGGATGTCGCCGTGGCCAGCGCCGTCCACACGTATCAATTGCGCCCGAGCTTGCAAACGCTTCAGTGCCTGCGCATGCGAGAAAGGGATGAGGGTGTCTCGGTCACCATGAAAAATCACGATGCGGCCCGGCACGTGGGGCAGCCATTGATCCGTGTGCATAGGGTAACGCAAGACCACCGGGGGCACCCAGGGGTAGATCGATGTGGCCAGGGCTTCGATGCTCTGGTAGGGGGACACGAGGATCAGCAAATCACTGTGCACCTGCATGGCCAGACGGGTGGCCAGCCCGGAGCCCAGTGAGCGCCCGAAGATCACGTGCTTGAGGCCGACGTATTCCCGCGCAACTTGTTGCCATGCGCGCATCACGTCGTCATGCAGTTGTGCTTCGTTTTGTATGTGCCCGCTGCTTTTGCCGAACCCTCGATAGTCCAGCATGAACAGGTCGTAACCACTTTGCAGCCAGTAGTCATGGTTGGTGTACCAGGTTGCCACATTGCCTGCGTTGCCATGCAGGTAAAACACGATGCCTTTGGTGTGACGCTGCCCGTTGCGCAAGGGCTGGCGCAGGTGCAGGGCATGCAAGCGGGCGCCGGGTACGTCCACCCACTCTTCCTGTGTGTCGGCCTGCGTGAAGGCATGATCCTGCGCCAGCACCTCCGGTGCAAACAGCAAACGCTCTTGTCGAACCCACAGGAAGCCGACGGCGCCCATCCAGAGCAGCGCCGTCAGCAACAGCAAGGTGAGGCACAGTGTGCGAAGCCAGACCGGAATGCGTGGTGAAGATGCCATGAGCAGGGTGGTGTGCGATCTTGCCGTCAGCATGTGGCGCAGGCAAGATGCCGAGAAACACAAATGGGTGGGTATGAGTAGTTTGACAATTCGTGAGTTCCGTGCGCAAGACGCCGAGGTGGTTGATGCTTTGGTGCGTGAATCCTGGCTGGATCTGGCGGCTTCGATGCCTGGTTGGCATGAACTGGTTCCCAGATTGAACGCATTGACCCAGAAAGCAGATGACAGCGAGGTGCTGTTGGCCGAACGCGGTGGCCGGCTATTGGGTGCTGTGGGTTATGTCGGGGCCCATCAGGCCAGACCAGATTTTTTCCCTGCTGACTGGCCGATCGTGCGGCTCCTGTCGGTAGCGCCCTTCGGCCGTGGTTGCGGCGTAGGGCAGCGCTTGCTGGACGAGTGCATTGCCAGGGCGCGCCGAGATGGTGCGCCAGCGCTGGCCTTGCACACCTCGCCCGTGATGAAGGCCGCGCAAGGCCTGTATGCCAGGTCAGGCTTTGTCGTGCATCGCACCTTGCCGGATATGTATGGCGTGCCTTATCTGCTGATGGTCAAGACGCTGGGCTGAACACCGCCCATAATCCACCCTGATCCCTTACTTCACACAAGGATTGGCGATGTTGGAGCTGGTGCTGGGGCTGTTGATTTTCCTGGGCGTGCATTCGGTACGCATCTTCGCCGATGACTGGCGCACGCGAACCCGCGAGCGTATCGGCGCCTTGCCATGGAAGGGCGTTTATTCTCTGCTGTCCATCGCAGGCTTCGTGCTGATCGTCTGTGGCTTTGGTCAAACGCGGCTGGCGCCGGTGGTGCTGTGGGTGCCGCCTCTGCCCATGCGCCACATCGCGGCGCTGCTCACGCTGGTCACCTTCATCTTCCTGGTCGCGGCCTATGTGCCGGGCAATGCCATCAAGGCCAGGCTGCGTCATCCCATGATCCTGGGCGTGAAGGTCTGGGCCTTGTCTCACTTGCTGGCCAATGGGCAACTGGCACACGTGGTGCTGTTTGGTGCTTTCTTGCTGTGGGCGATCCTGGATTTCCGTGCGTCGCGTCAGCGTGATCGCCGTGATCCACCTGCCCCCTTGAACACGTCTGCCATCGCGACCGTGTTGACCGTGGTGGTGGGCGTGGCGGCATGGGCGGGCTTTGCCTTCTGGGGGCACCTGCACCTGATTGGCAAGTCGCCGATGGGTGTCTGATGGCGCATGTATCTGCAGGGTGCATGGCGCCTGGCAAGCGGCCGGTTGATCTTCAAAGCTACGCCAGGGCAGACATCCTCAAGGCCTTCAACAGCCGTTTGATGCCGCAGTTCAGCACCACCAGCGAGGTGGATGTGACCGGCATCAAGCGCGCTGCCGATGCGGCGGGTGTGTCGGTCTTCATCGCCATCAGCCATGCGGTATCTTGTTCGGTCAACGCTGTGCCGGAGTTGAGGCATCGCGTCATCGACGGCGTACTGTACGAATTCGATCGCGTGGATCCGGGCTACACCGTGGCCCGTGAAGGTGATCTATTTTCTTTTTGCGACGGTGTACATATCGAGGATTTCCGTCGGTACAAGGCTGACGCTACCGAGCGCATGAATGCCGTCAAGGCTGCGCCTGACTTGAGTGTGGGGCCCAAGCACCACATGTTCTTCATCACGAGCATCCCGTGGTTCAGCTTCACCGCCTTCACCCATCCCTATGACCCGATCTATGGCTATATCCCTGTGATCACATTGGGCAAGTTCATTGAGCGTGAAGGAAGCAAGGTGGTGACCATGCCGGTGGCCATTCAGGTTCACCATGGCGTGGTGGATGGCTTGCACGTCGGGCGTTTCTATACAGCTTTGTCTGAGCTGAGCGCGTCCGCCGCTGACTGGGTCTGTTGAGTGGGCTACCTGTCTGGGGTGTCTGCGAGGTGCCACCACGTGGGCAGCAAGCGCTGGATGTCACGCCGTCCATAGCGGTCATCGAGCAGCAGCACGACACCTTGATCCGTCACCGTGCGTATCACCCGGCCTGCTGCCTGCACCACCTTCTGCATGCCCGGGTAGACGTAAGCGTAGTCGTGCCCTGAGCCCATCAGATCATCCAGCCGCTGGCGAATCTGCTCGTTGACAGGGTTCACTTGCGGCATGCCCAGCGTGGCAATGAAAGCGCCGATCAAGCGTGATCCGGGCAGGTCGATGCCCTCCGAGAATGAACCACCCAGGACGGCAAAGCCGATGCCCTGGCCATCGGGCGTGAAGCGGCTCAGGAAGGCCTGCTGTTCGCTCTCCTGCATGCGGCGGGATTGCTTCCATATCGGGATGTCTGGGTGCACCACCTCCAGCAGCGCGGCCACCTCCTGCAGGTAATCGTGGCTGCTGAAAAAGGCCAGATAGTTGCCAGGCCGGTTGCGGTACTGCTCGGCCATGGCCTGCACCACGGCCTGCATGGATGCCTGACGGTCCTTGTAACGGGTGGAAATGTGCCTGGCCACGCGTACATCCAGTTGTGAGGATTCGAACGGCGAGGGCACATCGATGTTGGCCGTGCTGTCGGGCAGGCCCAGCATCTGGTGGACATAGCGTGGTGGCTGTAGCGTGGCGGAAAACAGCGTGACCGATCGCGCAGCTTCAAAGCGCGGTTTGAGGAAGGGGGCCGGCACCACATTGCGGATGCACACGGTGGATGAGCGCTTTGCACCCCATTGCCGCAGCGTGATGTCGAACAAGCTGTGTGAGGCGAACAGCTCGGCCATGCGGGCAAAGTGCAGTGCCTCCAGGTAGAAGGCTTGCAGTTCGCCGTCCACTTCGGTGGGGTGCTCGGACAAGTGGGTGGTAATCGCACCGATGGCGTGCTGCAGGGCCGTCATCCACGCGTCCGGTAACTCGCTTTGCACAGCGTAGGCATCGGTTTGATCGCTGTGCAGCGCCTGCCATGCTCGGCGAAGTCGATCCAGCGGCTTCTTCAATTCAGGTGGCGCGTTCTGCCGCACGCCCTGCAGGCTGTCCTGATCCAGCTCGGCTGAATACATCTTGCGGCCGCGCTCCACCAGGTTGTGCGCCTCATCCACCAGCACGCCTACGCGCCACTGTTGTGCCTGCATGAGCCCATGCAGCATGGCGTTGAGATCGAAGTAGTAGTTGTAGTCCCCCACGATCACATCGCACCAGCGCGCCATCTCCTGGCCCAGGTAGTAGGGGCAGATCTGGTGCTTCAAGGCCACGGTGCGAATGGTGGCCTGATCGAGCAAGGCGTCGTTTTGCGAGGCCGCTTCTGCACGTGCGGCCGGCAGCCGGTCATAGAAGCCTTGGGCCAGCGGGCAGGACTCCCCGTGGCAGGCCTTGTCAGGGTGTTCGCATGCTTTGTCTCGGGCTATCAACTCCAGCACACGCGTGTGGCCTGGGCTCAGGCGCTGCATGGCCTCCAGCGCCAGCGCACGCCCCGATGACTTGGCCGACAGAAAGAACACACGATCCAGCTGCTGCCCGGGGCAGGCCTTGAGCATGGGGAACAAGGTGCCCACCGTCTTGCCGATGCCTGTGGGTGCCTGAGCCAGCAGGCAGCGTCCGGACACCACGCCCTTGTAGACCGATTCGGCCAGCACGCGTTGCCCGTGCCTGAACGATTCATGCGGAAAGCGCAGCGCGGACAACGCGGCGTCCCGTGCCTGGCGATGCGCCATCTCCTGCTGCGCCCAATCCACAAAACGGCCGCACAGTTCCTCAAAAAAACCTTGCAGTGCGCTGGCTGCATGGCGTTCGGTCAGCACCGTTTCCTTGTTGGTGCCGATGTCCAGATAGACCAAGGCCAGTTCGATCTCGTCGAGTTGCAAGGCCAGGCACAACAAGGCCCCGTAAACCTTGACCTGAGCCCAGTGCAGATGCCGATGGTTGGCCGGCATGGCATCAAGCTTGCCCTTGAAAGTCTTGACCTCTTCCACGCGTTGGCGACGAGGGTCATAGCCGTCTGCGCGGCCACGCACCAGCAAGGGCCCCCAGCGGGTACTCAGGCTCAACTCACTTTGATAGCCGGTGCCTCGTCGCGATGCCACCAGCGCATGCCCTTCGATGCCCTCCTGAGCCGAAGGCGTGGGCGTGAAGCGCAAGTCCAGATCTCCCTGCTTGGCCGTGAACTCGCACAGCGTGCGCACGGCCACCACATAGCTGGGTGCATCCAATGGCGTTGAGGTGTCAGAGCTCGCGTTGATTGGTGTGTTCATCCGCTTGCTCGCCCAGCAGTGCTTGGGCGTCCTGCTGGGCCTCGTCGCGCCAGGGCGTGGTCTTGGCCAGCGCCATCCACACGGGGAAGGGCACCGTCATCGGCGCATGTCGGGCAGGCCGCAACTGCTCCAGGCGGCCGTTGTCCAGATCACCGTGGATCACCCACACACCCAGATCCTGCGGGATTTCGTTGGGCTGCGCGATACCGGCGGGGAACACGTAGTAGCAGGCGCTGCACAACCACTGGTAGGACTCGCGCTTGGCGGCGTGTCGAAGGTCCGAGAGCAGATCAGCCCGGCTGACCTTGATCTCATGCACCACCGGTTGCAGATAGGCTTCCACCGAGGTGTGCCGAACGGAGAACACATCGGGCCGGGCCATGCGCCAGGTGCCTTTGGGCTCTGCTGGTTCTGCGGGCATGGAACCCGCATCCAGATCATCCTGCGTCCACAAGGCCAGATCCGGCAGGGCCTCCGAGGTCTGCAGCGCAGCAGGGGGCGCGTCTGCGTCACCCTTGACCAGCGCACGCAGGGACAGCTCGGTCCAGACCAGTCGGCCGCCCTGGTTCAGTTGTCGCGCCACGCGCTGCACCAGGCGCTCATGCCGGCTCATGGCCCGCAGATTGCGTTGACGGCTGGCGACCAGCACATCAAACCCTTGTGGGGTGAGTTTCAGCGTTTCATGGCCGTGCGCCGATGCGGCCAGTTCCAGCAGGCCTGCGGCCAGCAGATCCAGCTCGATCGGATCACGGCAAGGCCAACCTGCCGAGCGCCAGACCTTCATCAGGCGCGACAGGTGGGTTCGGCTCAGAACGGGGGGCTGTACATCGCTCATCACTGTACAAGTATACAGTGATGGCGTGCTGTATCAGGCGCGGGCGTCGCCCCAGCGGTAGGCGCTGCCTTCTTCGCCCTGGTAGGTGGTATGGCCGTGGCGGTCCACCACATACAAGGGCGAGGCAATCACTTCCATGAAGGCCTGGTCCACATTCAGGCGTGTGTAGTCGAACATCACGCTGCGCGTCACATTGCCACCTGCGCGCACGCGGCAACCATGGCCAATCCAGGTGGGGCCTTGAATCGTAGCGCCCGCTTCAATGCACGAGCCCGAACCGATGTAGACGGGCCCCGTGATGTTGACCTTATCCCAATCAACGCGCGTGTTCAAACCGACCCACACGCCAGGGCGAACCTGCTTGCCCGGCATGCGCATGTCAGCGATCTGGCCCGCCAGCACCTGCTGCAACACCGACCAGTAATCGCTCACCCGACCGATGTCGAGCCACTGGAAGGGGCGGCTTTGCGCATAGAAAGGCAGGCCCTGCGCCACCAGCATGGGGAACAACTGGCTGCCAATGTCGAACTCCTTGCCGGGCGGGACCAGTTCCAGCACGGCAGGTTCAAACAGGTAAATGCCGGTGCTGGCCAGGTTGGACAGCGCATCGGCAGGGTTGGGCTTTTCCTGGAAGGACTGGACCTTGCCTGATGGATCCGCCACCACAATGCCGTAGTTCTTCACCTGGTCACGCGGTACTTCCAGTGTCACCACACTGGCCATGGCACGCTTGGCCTTGTGCTCGGCAATGGCGGTGGTGATGTCCAGATCGATGATCGCGTCACCACAGATCACCAGCGTCGTTTCGTCAAAGAAACCGCTGAAATCCTGGATGTGGCGCATGCCGCCCGCCGAGCCCAGTGGTTTGGGCACGATCTCGCCGTGGTCGCGCACGCCTTCATACGAGTAGCCGATCTCCACACCCCAGCGGCTGCCGTCACCAAAGTAGTTCTCGATCTTCCAGTGGTGATAGGCCACGTTGATCATGATCTCGCGCACACCATGGCGGGCCAGATGCTCGATCAGGTATTCCAGCACCGGCTTGCCGAGAATGGGTACCATGGGTTTGGGCATGCCCTTTGTGAGCGGGCGGATTCGTGTGCCTTGGCCAGCGGCCAGGATCATGGCTTTTGTCATGGTTTTACAGTGGTGGGCGTAGGTCGAAAATGCGTTGTTGATGATGCCAGCGGCCTGCGTCGGCAAGATGACATCATCGTCAATCAGCCATGGATCTGGATGGTGGTGGACATGGCCGTGATCAGGCCCAGCGCAGCCAGCGCTGCGGCGCCTGGGACAGACCACTTCAGCAGCATCACGGCGATGGCGGCACTCCACAGCAGCAGCAGCAAAGCAAAGCGCACCCATTGCCCCCGAACCAGTGCGAGCAGCCATGGGAAAGCCACCAGCACAGGTGGCAAGAGCAACTGAATCAGCAGGGCTTTCATGCTGCGGCCTTTTTCAACGTCTTGAGGTGCTCGGCCAGTCGAATGGCAAAGCCCATCAGGAACATGGTGGGCCCGCTATAGCCCGCTGTGGGGTACACCGCGCTGCCTGCCACAAACAGGTTGTCGATACCGTGGACCTTCACGTTGGTGTCGACCACCCCATCCTCCGGGCGCGCGCTCATGCGCGCGGTGCCCATGTGGTGGAAGTGACCGCGCACGATGCCCCGGATGGTGTCCGGTGTCAGTGGCGGGGCACTCACCGTGCCCAGATCCAGTCGTTTGAGTTCCTGTGAAACCAGCTCATTGCCGCGGGCAAAAGTCTTGTAGTCCAGATCCGTGAACGACCACTTGATGATGGCTTTGCGCGAGCCGAGTGCGTCGCGCTCCGGACTGAGCATCACACGCGATTCCCGGTTGGGCTCCTGCTCGGTGCGGTGGTCCAGGTTGAAGGCAATGGGTGCAGCGGGCTGGATTTCCCACTTGTTCATCAGATGCTTGTAGCTGCCCGGCAGGTCGCCCACAACACGGCCCAAAGCCTTGAGGGCTTTCATGTCGCCCGGCTTCCAGAACCCGTCTCCGAGCTGCTTGAACGCTTCTTGTGTGCGCTCGAAGTCATACACGGGCAGGAAGCGGCAGTAGTACTGCAGCATGCCTTCGCGCTTCATGGTCGCGGCATTGAGGCTGAAATTGATGTTGAGAGATGACTTGAGCATCTCGCCAGCGTTATACAGGCGCAAGAACTTCTCGTTGGGGACGAAGCGCCCGGACACCAGTTGTGGGTGCTCCATGAAATGTCGCCCCACGTTGTCATGCTGGTTGCCAATGCCGCCAGGGATCACGTCATCGGAGTCCAGCAGCAGACGGGCGTTTTCCACGGCGTGGGCCGCCAGCACAAACCAACGCGCCTTGACCTTGAAGGGCGCCTTGTCCAGGGCGCGCACGCTCACGGCATCAATGTGCGAGCCGTTCTGCGCTGCATGGATCCTGGTGACATTGGCGTGAAGCAACACGCGCAAATTGGCCTGCCTCGTCAGCTGGTCCATCCAGATCTGGCCTTGCAGCTTGCGTGTGGTGATCTGAAAGACCTTGGTCAGCCAGATATCAGAGTGCCGATCAGGCAGGTCTGCTGGGTCGATGTTGAAGCGCCGGGCCTGAAAGGCCGGATCAAAGCCTTCCATGCTCAGGCCAAGATCAGCCGCCGCCCGCTTGACGTACGGTGTGAGCTCCGCTTCGCCAATGGGCCAGGGCGCGATGCCCAATTCCGGGCGGCCCATGAAGTCGATGGGATCATTGGGGCGGCAGTATCCAGCCCAGTGGTTGCTGGTGCCGCCGAAGTAACGCAGGCGGCACGCCGTCATGTCGTAGTACTTGATGTCTCGACGTTCAGCCTGGTAGAGGGCCTGCGTGGGGCCTTCCAGCTTGAGGCCGCCCGATTCCAGCATCAGCACGTCCAGGCCGCTGTCGGCCAGGTAGCGTGCCAGCGTGATGCCGGCAGCGCCAGCACCCACGATGCAGACATCCGCCTGCAGCGGTTCCTTGAAGTCCTGCTCTCTGGCGTCGACGAACTTGCTCATGCCGATACCTTCTGACGCATGGCAGCCAGTACGCCGATTTGCGTGTTGCTCAGGCCGATCCCGTGCAACTCGTGTACGCGCCCATGCGCCAGATCATCACGGTGCAGCAACTGCAACAGGCTCTCCATGCCGCTCGGGCCCGTCAGGCCTGCAGCCTGCACATGCGCCGAGACGGACAGGCATGCCCGTTGACACACCTGTGCTGGCAAGGCATCGGTGACTTTGATGGCCAGTGCTTGCAGCGCTTGCGGCTCCAGGGGGAACAGTGTGTCTGCATGGGCCGACGCCAGCCAGTTCACGCCGGGTGCGGTTGCAGCACCGAGCAAGGAGGCCTTGATCAAGCCTCTGCGCGACAGATGTGGCGATGGGTGCTGTTTCGAACGGGTCATTCTTTGCTCTGCAGGTAAGCCACGATCGCCTGAACATCTGCCGGCGGCCAGCCGGCCAGCGCCATTTTGGTGCCGGGCGCAAACTGCTGTGGATTGGCCAGGAAGGCGCTCAGCTTGTCTGGCGTCCAGTTGTCGCTTTGCTTCTGGAGCGCTTCAGAATATTCATATCCTTCGGCGCGGCCAATAGGCCGCCCGATCAGGCTGACCAGGTTGGGGCCGACGAAATGGGTGCGCTGATCCAGGTAGTGGCAGGCCGCGCAGGTTTCGGCAATGGCTTGACCGCGTTGAATGAGGGCCTGCGTGCGTGGGTCTCCCTCATCCTGTTTGACCACGAGCAAACGGTAGACCATATTGCCGCCGACATACAGCAGCAGCAAGGCCAGCGTGCCGTAAATCAAACGAATATGTTTGGCGCCCATCAGTTCCTCGTCAAATTGTCTGCGCAGCCGATATTGGCTGTGGTTTTCTCGATGCTACGCGAGCGCGGTGTTGCTGTGCGGGCTTCCCCTTGATTGGGGGGACACCCGATTCGGGGTGTATTACCGCTTATCTTGCTTTACCCAATCGACGGAGGACTGAATACCTTGCTTCAAGCTTGTCCAGTTGTCGATCAGTTGCGCGCTGGCTTTGTTGCTATTCAATCTGATGTCCTGCGTCCATAGTCGACTGAGCGAAGGGGGAATAGGGTCAGGAATATGCACACTCCTTAATTTGAGTTTGCTCACCAATATCTCCAGAACCTTCAAGCCGATGCTCAGTACTTTGGAATCCAGCTTCAACTGTCGCCTGGTGATGCGCTTGACCGGGGTGAACTGCAAGCCCCTTGCAAGCGCCACGAAGTAGCCGTTCCAGTCGGGTGCATCAGGGCAACTGAGGTTGTAGGCGCCTCTTGCATGGGGGCGCTGAACCGCGTGGGCAACGGCCTGAACCACGTCGTTCACATGGACCAGGTTGCTGAAGCCATCACCGGCCGCGCCCAGATCGCCGATGCGCCTGCTCTTGAGCAGCCTGGCGATACGGCCAACCCATTGGTCGCTGCCGGGGCCATAGACGCAGCCGGGCCGCAGGATGACCACGCGGCATGTCTGGTTGTCCAGGCCCGCGAGGATCTCTTCTGCATCGCATTTGGCTTCGCCGTACCAGCCGCCGTCACGTCGCAGGGGGGCGGACTCCAGGATAGGGCCGATGGACGAGCCATAGACCGCCATCGAGCTCAGGTGAACGATCGTGGGGACTTGTTGCTGTTGGCAGGCTTGAGCCAGGATGCGTGCGCCTTCCCGGATGGTGTTGGCATCACCGGCCACACAGTTCACGACCGCGTCCACACCCTGCAGCGCCTGTGTCATCTGCTTGACGTCCAGCGTATTGACGCTGATGGTTGGCCAAGGCGGCGTTCTGACGGATGTGGCCTGGCGGCTGGCGGCAATAGGCTGGATGCCTTGAGTCGCGTGGAGCTGCTCCATGACCTTGTGGCCAATGAAACCCGTCGCGCCCAGAACAAGTACTTTGATGGTCATGATGCCTGGCGTGCAAGGGTCTTGAGGTGGGCCGCGAGACGCAGCGCCAGGGCGACGATGGTCAGGGTCGGATTCGCCTGGCTGGATGTCGGGAAGGTGGCTGCACTGGCAACGTACAGGTTGCCAACGTCATGCAGCCGGCCATCAGCGTTCACCACGCTGGTTCGCACATCGGTGCCCATGCGGGCTGTACCAATGTGGTGGCCACCATAGGCGCCATACATGGTGAGGTCATCCGCCAGGGTCTTGGGGTCATAGGTCAGCTCACCCACACCACAGCGCTTGAACTCGCTGGCCATCAGGGCGAGCATCTTGTCCACCGACACGATGTCAATGTCCGAGTAGCGCCAGTCAACGCGCGTGCGTGGCATGCCCAGCGCATCCTTGTCAGCGGTCAGCGTGATGCGGCTGTCCGGATTGGGGGCCTGCTCGCCATGCACATCCAGGCTGAACAGATTGGTTCTGTTCTTCAAGACGACAGACGGGAACTTGCGTTCCGACAGCGTGCGATAGCGGATCCAGTGCAACAGGAAGGCCGTGGTGTCAAACGGATCGGTCATCACGTTCAACAGATGTCTGGCGTACCGGCCCAGCGAATCACGCTCACCCGATTGCAGGCGCTTGCCGTATTCGTAGCTGATGAAGTTCTTGGCCAGGAACAGGCCTGACAGCACACCGTTGCGGTGGGCGGGATCGGTGATGGTCGGGAAGTGCAGGCGGGCGATCACGTTGGCCACGCCCAGTTCACGTTGCAGCTCGGCCGGCATGCTGAAGCGGCGTCGGCAGTACACGCCCTCAGCTGACAGGTCATAACCATGGTGGATGGCCGATGTCTTGCCTTTGAAGACCACCTTGCCGATGTTGCCCGCAATGTGGCACATGTAGTAGCGGCCGACCTGGTCAAAGCGGTTGCCAATCCCGGTCGTCATGACGTCGCGTGAAGCCAGCAACAGGCGCGCCACCTCGATGCCACCTGTGGCCAGGACAAAACGCGTTGCACTCACCTGAAAGCGTTTGCCATCCAGCGTGCCGCAGACCAAATGCTGTACGGTTTGCCCGCTGGCATCAAGCTGGATGTGGCACACATTGGCCTGCAGCATGATCTCGACGTTCTGACACTCGGCCAGGCGGTGTCTGTAGCGCGCAGCAAAGTTGGTCGGGCAACTGAAACGCTCCAGTTGATCGCACAGGATGGTGTTGCTCTGGAAGCCTTCGATGACGGGCGGTGCATCAGGCAAGGCGGATCGAGCGCTGTAGTCGAAGTCGCCTGCTTCGATCAATTCGTTGGCGCGCGGATAGTAGGGGGCGACATCATCAAAGCCGATGGGCCAGCCACTGTGGGCAATGTGCTCGCGCTTTTCGAAATCGATGGGGTTGAACGGCATGCTGCGCCCACCCCAGATCGTGGTCGAGCCGCCAAAGACGCGTTTGCGGTATTTGTCAGGCGGGCTGTGCATGCGCTCGTCCGCCACTTCCCCTGCGTAAAGCGCCTGCGTCGCTTCGTCGTCCTTGTCGCCACCGGACTCCAGCAGCAGCACCTTCAGTCCGGATTCACGCAGGGCCATGGCCATGGCCAGCCCGGCCGCACCGGCGCCCACGATGCACACATCTGCCGTCAGATTGGTGCCTTGGGGCACGTCACGCGCATTCGAGATCATGATGTTTGTTGCCGGTCGGATTGCGACGCACAGAAGCCGAAACGCTCCTGGTGGATGCGAGCCACGTTGCGAAAGAAAACGTCCATGGAGAACTTGCGCGTGTAGATGTCTGCGCCACCTGTTTCCAGGGTGATGCGCAGCGGCGGGTTGTCCATCAAGGTGCAAAACGCGTTGGCGATCCCTTGCACATCGCCCGGTTGCACGAACCAGTTATCGACACCGTGGGTCAGCACGGCAGGGATCTCACCGACGGGTGTGGCAATCACTGCCACGCCTTTGGCCAGTGCCTCCAGGATGACCAGTGGCAGCCCTTCGTCGTACGAGGGCAGGATCAGCACATCGGCATGGGCGATCAGCTTGGCCGCCTTGGCCTGATCTGCCCAACCGACGAATTCGGTGTTGTCCGGTACGCCCAGCGTCCTGGCCAGCGCCCGGTAGTGCTCGACGTCGCCACCACCCGCCAGGCGCGCATGCCACTTCGATTGCCGCGCTTTCATCTCTGGAGACGCCAGCGCCTTGAGCAGATCCGACACCCCCTTGCGCTCCATGAGGTTGCCCAGGAACAGGATGTTGAAGGGGCCATTGGGGTCAAAGGCCCGGCGTGGCTCCTTGCTGCCGGGCACGCCATTGATCAGGATTTCGACCTGCGATGCTGGCACGCCGAGTTCTTCGATCACGAAGCGACGCGCCTGCTCACCCAGCACGACCACCAGGCTGGCCGATGCAAAAATCCATCTCACCAGCCATTGAAGTGGGCCAGGCAGGCCGCGATAGAAATGATGCAGCTGGGCGGCATGCAGGTGCAGGACCACAGGCAGGCCCAGGGCACGCGCCAGCAGGATCAGCGCACCCTTGCGAAACAGGCTCAGGCGTTCGGCCATGTTGACATGCAGGCCAACGAGCCGCCCGCTCAGGCGGCCGAACAAGACCTTGAACATGGCCAGGATCAGGATGGGGGGCGAGAAGATGGCGCGCCCGCCACCACGGGTGTCCAGCACGCGCAGATCAGCTGTGCCGGCACCCTCTGTCTGGGCCTGGATCAAGTAATCGACCACCTTGTACATGCCGCCACCCATGGGAGCCCATGGGCAGGCCAGATAGATGTAGGGCTGCTGGCGCTTGCTCAAATCGGAACCTATTTGGTACGGTGGGAGGCCTTGAGGCGGGAAAATACTTCGCGCATGAATATCTGGGGGAAGGCCCAGGCGTCATAGGCATAACGACCGGTGAGCCGCTTGGGCTCTTGATAAATCCGATAAGCCCATTCCAGCGCCAGCATTTGCACCCAGTCGGGCGCACGTTTTTTCTCGCCCGCCAGAAAATCGATGGTGGCGCCCACACAAAACGCCACACCCACCTTCAACTGGTTCTGGAATTTGTGAACCCAGATTTCCTGCTTGGGGGCGCCCAGACCGATGACCAGCACGTCCGGATGGGTCGCGTTGATCTGGGCCATGATCTGTTCGCAGGCTTGCGGATCATTCTCGAATCCAAAATCCGGGCTCAAGGTGCCGACAACCTTGACGTGCGTTCCCCAGCGTTCAGCGATCAACTCGGCCGCGCTGTCTGCGACGCCAGGGCCAGCGCCAAACAGGAACACGGTGATCACCTGGCGGCGTTCCACCGCCCCATCAAACACGGCAGGCACGAGGTCGCTACCGGGCACGGTTTCTGGCAGCGAGCGCCCCAGAATCCATGAGGCCAGCACCAGTGGCTTGCCATCCGCCACCACCATGGCGGCATCCTTGTAGGCTGCTGCAAAGGCCTGGTCTTTTTCCAGCTTGACCACGTGGTCGATGTTGGGCGTGACGACGTAGTCGCAGGCAAACTGCTTTCGGTTGACCAAGGCATATACGCGGTCGACAGCGCCACGCATGTCTACCGCATCAAATTCAATATCAAACAGATGTGCCTTGTTCATGTCCAGCTTACTTATTGAACGTCAGCAAGAAAAAAGTCGTGGGGCCATGGCTGGCGGCGAAATTGTCCAGTGCCACGCTGACTTTTTCCGTTTTCGTCGTCAAGGGCGTATTGTCGCCCAGGGCGCCATTCAAATGTAGTGAGGTCAACACGCCATTTGAGGGGGTTGCCCTTTCCAGATCGAGGTTGGCCGTGATTCTGCGCAGCCTGGCGGGCAATTTCCCAAGGTCCTCCAATTGTTTGCGGCCGGGGTCCTTGAAACTCATGCCTGTGTTTTCCGCATCGGATGCCAGCACGATCAGGATTTTCTGGCTGCTTTTGAGCGCCAGCCCATCCAGCGATATCAAGCCGAGCAGGCCGCTGCCACTCAAGTGGCGAACGGTCAGGCTGCCGAGCTTGATCGGCGCAGTCAGTTTGCGTGCAGCCAGGGCTTCGGTGCGTGGGCTGTTGACGGCGAACTGGTCCTTGTGGGTGTCGAGCGTCACTTCTCCTGTGCCCGACTGGTAGATGCCCTTGTCGACATCGCTCAGGTTGTCGCCGGGCAGCAGCCCTTTTCGCTTGAGCAGGGCCACATGGTTGCTCAAGCGCGGGATGGCCGACCACTTCGTCAAGGGGGGCAGCAGGCTGTTGTCGGCAGATTCGTTGTGGGTGATGGCCAAATCGACCCGTGTCAACCAGGCCAGGTAGCTGATGTCATCAGGTGGGAGGCCATTGCCGCCCGAGTCGAATGCAGCTTGCCTGGACAAAGGCAAGGTCAGCCCTTTATCGAAAGGCCGCAGATCGCCACGCATCATGATCGCGGCGGCCAGCGTTTCGCCTGCGCGGGCGATCGGGTCCAGGCCCACGCCATAGGGCAGGATCTGACGTTTGAACAAGAACGTTTCGGTACTGCTCAGATCGATGGCGCCAGACGCGTGCAGGCACGCAAAGTTCCACCCTTGCAGGCGCGCCATCGCTGGCACGGTCAAGCCCGCTTCATAGCGGTATTGATTCCAGAATGGTTGGCCGTATTCCGTGACGGAAAACGCCTTGCCTTTTTGCCGCGTCATGGCCAGCCAGCGCGCATAGCGAACACCATCGCCCAGCGAGCTGGTTTGCTGGATCGAGGTGCCTGGCGACCACGCGAACGACTCGTCGTGGTAGGCGTGCATGTCCACCCAGTCAAAGGCCGAGCGGCTGACACTGGTCTGAAACGCCGGCCAGTTGTTGTATGACGTGATCCAGCCCTTGAAACCCAGCGAACGCAGGTACTCGCTCATCCAGGCGGCTGTCTTGCCTTCCAGTTCGCTCATGAAGCGTTGCGCATCAGCCGCCTTGGCGCCCGTCACCTTGGGCCCTTGGGGCAGGCTCACGGCATTCAGATCCAGGTCGTCGCTGGCATCCTTGCTGGCTTTCCATTTCCTGGCCAACCCATCATTGTTGAGGCCTTGCTGTTTGAGCCAGGCATTGAAGGCCGTGTCCAGGCCATCCGGCCAGCGTTGCCGCGTGGTGGCCAGGTAGTTCAAGCCGTTTTCGTTAACGAGGATGATGCCCAGCAAGGCCGGATCCGCGATCACCTTGACCTTGGTATAGGGGTTGACCATGGTCAGCAGCCGGCGGTTCAGCTCCCGCCAATGCTGCTGGGCCCGTTCGTTCAGGTAGACCTGTTCCTTGAGCTTGTGCTTTTTGACCCACCGGTGCGGATACACGCCACCCAGTGCGCCGTTGTCGGAACTCAGGGCATCGAATACCCAATTCACACCCAGGCGCTTGAGTTCGGCCAGGAAGAAAAGCCAGTTGTCCAGTTGCTGGGGATCAAAGTCGAAGTCCTCGTCCCGCTTGGCCATCAGCGTGGCCTCGACATAGTGAAAGCGCACGACGTTGTAGCCGTGACGCTTCAACTGCTGCGCATACCGGCTGGCGGTCTGGTGATCTGGAAAGCCGCCGGTGGCTGGGCTCCAGGCCAAGGAGGCGCAATGCATGCGTGCGTGCCCGGAAGGGTCTTGCGCCTGCGTCGTCCATGCGCTGAAATCCAGGGGGCTGCCCGGTGCGATTTCCAGGTTGGTGTCCTGCACGGTTGCCCATTGCACAGTCTCCACGCCTGCTGTGGAGGCCGATCCGTGCAGCGCGATGGTGCATAGCAGGGTAGCAAGCAAGCGAACAGTTCTAGTTGGGGCCCTCATGTGATGAACGGCTTTATCTGTTCTTTACCGACGTACGTGGGGATCAAGGGCAGTGTGCGTTGCGCTATTCTGCACCCTTAGTACGGAAGGTATGGGCGTTGAAGGGGGAAGCTGTTGCGACCACAATCCACGGAACAAGGCTGCGGCATGGACGATCCAAGACGTAATGGCATAGATACCAAGCCTAAAGCTGCGACGTTTCGTGCTCATTAAGATAAGTGGTGTTACAGCCAAGCATAGTGGGCCCCACCAGTGCAAGTTCCCCATGATTGCCATCAAGCTCAGCAGCAGCGTCGTCAAGATCCAGCATGTTGCGATGAGATAGACGCGCAACTCGCGCAAGTCTTTGAGCAGTAGCTTTTGGTGTGGCTTGCCCAGGCTGGCTCGAACAATTTCTCCAATTCCGAAGATGTAACGGCTGCGCCATCGCCGCTTCAACAGCGCAAACGCATCTATGGTGTGGCCGAAGTGGTCAACGGCATCAACAGGAATGCGAACAAGTTTGTACCCTGCACTGCGTAGTCGAATGGCCAAGTCCAGTTCCTCATACGAATGCAGGTTGCGATTTGTCAAATACCCAACCTGCTCAATTGCACTCCGGCGATAGAGGCCACCTCCGTCCAATCGATCCACGGGGCCTGGCTGCATGTTGACTGGTGCGCGAGCTAATCTGGCTTGAAACTCTAGACTGTCGGTATTGCGTTCTACTAGTCGACCTCCTACTCCTGCGATGTCAGGTTCTTTGCTCATCAGTTCGATGGCCTTCTCCAGGAAACCTTGTCGCATTTGCATGTCACCATCCAGCACGTAGAGGTACTCCCCTTCTGCGTACTGATAACCCAGTTGCGCACCCACGCCACAGCTTCTGTCTTCAGCGCGCGTAAGTTGCGCAATTTTGATCGGGTAGCGTTGAGCGATTTCAACAGTACGGTCGGTTGACAATGAATCGGCTAGGATGACTTCGCCATTCAACGCAGCAACGGCGGCCAATGCACTTTCAATAGTGGCTGCGATCTTGGCTTCTTCGTTGAGCGCCTTGATGATCACCGACACTCTCTTGTTCATCGCATCACCTCCTGAAGGCGATCTACGGAGCCGAATGCCCTAGATCTCCACTCTGGAAGCTTGTCTGCAAGCAGTGACTTGATTGCTGGCTCATCGTGGATCAGCAAGTCCAGGCCTTCCATCAAGGTGGTGCTGGTGACCTTCGGCGTTTCCAACACGTAGCGCAGGTCACCGAACAGGTCCTTGTTGATGCCCTTGGCTTTGACGCTGTAGGCAATGGACAAGGTAGGCACGCTCATGGAGATGGCGCCAATGGTGGCGTGTGTGCGTGCGCCCATGAAATAGCGCATCTTCGACAACAGGTGCTTCAGTTGGCCCGCATTGAGTTTGTTGGGGGCCATGCGCACGCGGTCGCTCAGATCGGCAACCTGGTTCAACAATCCGCGCATGTAATGGCTGTCCGAGTTGAACACCGAGTTGTCCAGCGGGTCCACATGAGGCAAGAGCAGCACGCGCAAATTGCGCTTGCTTACCACGTCGCGGATGAAGGCGACGACTTCGCGGTCAAGCTGTTGCTTGGATTCTTCGCTTTCGCGAAAGCCTCGGATCAGTGGGCTCACGTTCAGGCCGACCACGTCCTGGCCGTCGCCATCGATCAGCTGGCTGACGTCGAAGGCCTCGGGCTGCAGATTGAAGGCAGGGTCGGCGACCAGGCTGACGTTTTTCAATCCCAACTGCTGCTGTAGATACCTAAGCGACTCAGTTTCACGAACCGTGATGGCATCGTAGGCGGCCAGGTGTTTGACCATGAAGCGTTCCACGCCAGGCTTCTTGGTGAAGGGGCCAACGGAGGCTGCCCACAAGATGGTTTTGAGGCCCATCTCCCGCGCGTTGTCGACGAGGCCAGACCACTCGTACAAAGAGGGTACACCGTAGTCCAGCGAAATCACGTCGCCACCCGTCATGATCAGGCCTTGGCATTGGCGAAACTGTTGCACTTGCTTGGCACCCAACGAAAAGCTCGGGCGTGTGCGTTCCTCCAGGGGCGGCAGGACGCGCGTGGCGCGCGACCACCACTTGACCGCTGTCGGGAACGGGGGCGCATCCACAAACTCGATACCCATCTGTGCGGAGGTGGGCCATTGGGCCTGGTCTGCCTGGATGTCATACGACGGGCACAGGAAGCTGGCGTCAGGGATGCGCTGACGGATCATCCAGGAAGTCGAGCGAATCAAGGCTTCGCAACCACGATTGCCAAAATTGTTTTGGCCGGCGAAAAAGAACTTCATCAGGAAGTGGCTCCGGTATTTTTTGTGGAAATGATGCGGGCGGGCACGCCAACGGCGATGCAGCCGGCCGGGATGTCTTTGAGCACCACGGCGTTGGCGCCAATCTGTACATCGTCGCCAATGTGCACCTTGCCCAGAATCTTGGCGCCAGCACCGATGTTGACGCGGTTGCCAATGACGGGGGCATCAAAAGGGGTGTTCAGATGCCTGTTGCCGATGGTCACCCCTTGGCGCACGATGCAGTCGTCGCCGAGCACGGCGTTGCCATGAATCACGATGGCACCGGAGTGTTCGATGACCAGTCTGCGGCCGATTTTGGCTGACACGCCAATGGTGGCACCGAACAGCATTTCTGCCCATTTGGCCAGGAACAGGTGGATCACGCCCAGGGGAATGCGAATCAGTTTGCTGTTGAAACGATAGCGCAGGTGGCCAAATCGGTAGACCTGCAATGCCCAGAAGCCCAGAGACAGCAAGCCTTCTTGTGCCACCCTGAGGTCTTCAAGAAAAGCAAGGTTCTTCATATGTGCGTGAGGATGTCCGAGGTACTCCGTCGGGGAGAGCGCGCCACGACACCATTTTCTTGAGGATAACCAACGGCAATGAGCATGATGATGCGACGGGCTGGATGAAGCCCCAGGACCTCATGCGCAGCTTTGTCCAAAGCAGGGGGGACACACCAGTTCAGGCAGCAACTGCCCACGCCATGGGCGCGCAGTGCCAGTATCAGGCTCATGGCGAACAGCCCGCCGTCAATGTAGGGTTCGTGTCGCTCGGAGGCATCGAAGAAGCCTCGCTCGTCTGCCGTGATGACGGCAATGTGCGGGGCCAGATGCCCGAAACCCTTGTTGCCATTTTGAAGATCCAGCAATTGCTTGCGCTTCTTGGGGTCATCAACCAGGATCACGGCACAGGGTTGGCGGTTGCAGGCGGATGGCGACAGTTGCGCCAGGGATACCGCGTGTGCCAATACATCCGATGAGACGGGGTCAGGCTTGAAGTCACGCACGCTGCGACGCACATTGGCCAGGGCATCAAAGGTCGTGCCCAGCAGGTCTTCGCTGACCTCGGCGGGCAGTGCTGGTTGGTACGGTGTGCTCAGGTGTGCTTGCGCCGGCACGTCATCGAAGCGCTGAAGGAATTGCGCAAGCTGGGGTGCAATCACTTGCCGAGGATCCAGTTGGCGCTCGTTGATCCGCGCGAGATAGCAGCGCAGGGTTTCGATGGCGCCCAGGAACACCTGATCCTGTCGAGGCAAATTGGCGCGAACCCAGCGATCGAGCAGATTCATGACCGAAGCGGCCGGCTCCAGGCCAAAGAGCCTGGGCGTACCCGGCATGACCAGGCCCTTCTCCAGCTTGTGATACTGAAACAGCAGTTCGGCACTCAGCGCCCAGGCCTCGCGTTGCGCCCAGGGCCAGAACATGAAGCGATAGGTGTGCCGGATGTCGTGCAGGAAATAGCGCAGCATGGCCAGGCGTTTGAGTTCCTGCTTGGCGCGCCAGTAACGCCCCCAGATGGCTGGGCGCGCTTGCATGGCCTGTTTCAATCGGCTTTTCAGGGATGTAGGGGCGCCGAGACTAGCGTTCATGATCGGACTACCAGGCAAATAGCGGGCGGGGGAGCGCCTTGTTGATGAGTGCGCTCTCCTGCTTTTCGAAAGGTTTCAGGATCCAGGCGACGACGAGAAAGGTCAGACCACATGCCAAAGACATTGTCATTAAGCATAACAATGAGGGCGGGTCTGCTGGGAACAGTTGGCGTACGAGTGGCATCGTGGCAGCGCCAGCGCCAGCAGAAGCAGCCATCTTCAGCAGGCTGAGAATCTGGGTGGTGAAGGCCAAGTCGTGGCGTTTCAGCGCGCGGTTCATGATCAGGCACCAGATCATTTCACTCAAGATCAAACCTCCGCAAATGGCCATTGGGCCAAGCCATTGTGCAGATGCAAGACTCAGTCCAAGGCCCATCAAACCTCCAATTGTGCCTCGCAGGCTGGCGCGGCTTTCCTCCGCCACCAGTGCGAGCAGGCCCAGCACGGCGTGCAAGGTTTGAAACACCAGCAGCACGACCAGCATCATCATGTAGTTGCCAGAGTCAGGAAATTTCCCGCCGGACAGCAATCTGGCCACATCATTGCCCGCCATCAACAGGATGGCGATGAAGGGGCTGAGGAAAAAAACGTTGACTTTGAAGAGCAAGTTGCCCATGGCCACGAGATCTTCGGGTGATCGACCATTTTGCCTGGCGGCAACGAACACAGGGCGAACCATGCCAATCAACAGGAACACCGGCAGGTAGCGCTGGAGCATGGCATTGAGCATGGCCGCGAAGCCGAATGCACCAGTTTGGGCTGCACTGGCCAGTTTGGTAATGAGCAACTTGGCTGCGTCGGGGCCTTGTGCCAGGCCGAGAACCTGGGCGCCGAAGGTGGGCAGCGCAAAGGCGCGAATTCGCGCAAAGGTGATGTCGTGTTGTGCCTGGTGTTGGCCGGCGGGTTCGCGTTCCAGGCGTGTCAAATAGGCGTGCAGCAAGAAGATGGACACCAACGCACCTAGGCAACTGGCCCCGGCTTCAACCACAATCCAGTGCAGCAAGTCCAGATTTTGCGCGTGGCCAGTGGTACTGAGCAGGTAGGCCGCTGCGGCCAGTCGCAGGCCGTTGCGAATCAGGATGGAGATTTGTGCATAACCCTGCAACAGCAAAGAGTCGAAAACGACGTCCAGGAAGCGCGCCAGCCCTTCGGACAGGATGACCAGCCCGTAGAGGCGAATGGCTGGCACCATGGCTGGTAAATCCAGCCACATGGCAACCGTGCCGGCAAACGTGTGCAGCAGCGCCACGGCCAACGCCAGCGTCACCAGCCGGAACGCAGTGAGTTGCCAGGTCAAGCGCTGGAGCGCTGCGCCATGTTGGCCTATGCGTAACTCAGGGATGTATCGAAACGCTGCATTGATGGACCCGAAATTGCTGGACAGTTGGACGATTTCCAGCAGGGCCGTGAGTGCAATGTAAGTCCCGTATTCGGCTCTGGGCAACAGACGCACGAGCGTCAGCAGGAGCAAGAATCCGACGACCGCCGTGAACGTCTTCCCACCAAGGAAATGAATCAATCCCCGCTTGACCTGGGACTGTGAGTAAGCTTCTTGGGTCATGCCCTCAGTGACCTCTTGTGCGTTTTATCTGGTCGAGCTTCTGCAGGATATCGACTTGGGCGACGTAACCAAGGCAAAGCATCAAAGTGAAGGTTTGAGCGGGCACTTCGAGGAGTTCTCTCCCGTAGGGCCACATCACGATGTTCATCAACAGCATGGCGCTGGTAGCTTGTAGTGTGGCTTGGCGAAGTGGCAAATCATGGTAGCGCAGGCTTGCTTTGAATGCTCTGTAGGCTCCAGTCAGTATCGTTAGCACGAACAGAGCAGAGCCAAGCGCACCAATTTCCCACAGCATCTGCGCTGCAGTAGATCTGTCCAGTCGGAACGGATATTTTTTTGCTAGTTCGCCAATGGCCAAAATGCTGTCGCTGCGGCTGGCACCAGGAGAGAAGCCAAGCAGGCCATGAAGCGCATCACGCCCCCAGCTTTCTGTAGTCCAGAAACTCAAGGCTGCAGTTCGACCCATTTCACCTGTTTCGAAATTGATCATGCCGCCGTCGGTGCTATATCCGAATGTTTTGATGTAAAGATCGCCCAGATCCTTGGATTCCAGACCTGTTCCTGCGTAATGCAAATGGTCGTAGAGCATCAGCAGCCCGACCATTAAAAAAAGGCTACACACAAAGGCGCCGACGGTAAACAGCGGGCGTTTGGCCATGTCTGGCAACAGCAATACGCCAAATCCCAAAGGAAGCAGCAGCACCACAACCTTGACTTCAGCCAATCCGATACTGAGTCCGGCAATGCCAAAGACGGCATAGAAAATCCACCATGGCGCTTGCTTTTTTCGGCATAACGCGAAGGCATAAACCACAGCGGCAACTAGAAAATAGGCCATCGACCCACTTGCCCCGCCGGCCATGGGGTCCCCGCCAAAACTGCCCACAATCGCGTCCCAAGCCACGCCAAAGCGCCCACCTCGTGTGCTGCGATTGGCCGCCACGACCAGGTATTGGTACAGAATGAATGGCAACTGCAGAAAGGCCAGAGGGATCAACCAACGCAGGACTTTTTCAACGTCGTCGATCTTGATCGCGAAGTAAGCTGTGGCCAGATAGATGGCCCACATGATGGTGTAGTTCTTGCCGCCTGCAATGGCCTGCAGCGGGGAGGGCGCATTCAGGATGATCGATATGGCGACACAAACCAAGAAGCTGAGAACCAACAGGATAAACGGTGTGTTGATCTGTCTGTATTGATACTGTGGCGATTGCAGATAAGCACCAGGCAGCCTGAAATACAGAAAGACGGCAAGCGCATAGGGGATCCACAACCCTTGTTTGATGCGCAGGAAGTACTCCAGCTGCCCGATGACCAGAAAACAAATGATGGCCAGGATGGGCACCATTCTGGCGGGGGGGATGGCCGCAATGAACAAGGCGCCCACCACGCCGATCATGCCAAACGTCACCTTGTTGGCGCCGGTGGTGGCAATCAGGCCTGACAGCAGGGCCAGAAAGATGAAGGCTGCGATGATCCAGCGCGTCAAGGGGCTGTTTTGGGGGCCTGCAGCAGAAAGGGTCTTGGAGAACGCAAGGATCATGGCTGACCGAAGTAGCGGATCCGGGCTGGCTCGTTCATCTGGGCGGCGAGATCGTTGGCAAATTGGGCGTGCAGCTTGAAGGCGCGATCCGGATCGGTGTCGATGCTGGAGACGCGCATGAGCAAGCCATCAGACAAATAGCCCTGCATCGCGTATTTCAGGCGAACGAGTTTTTGCTGTGTGCGCGTGTTGGCGCTTTTTTCGCCCACCACGATCCAGTAGGTGACGACTTCTGGGCGGTTGGCCGTCTTGGCCAGCATCTGGTGCACTGAATGGGCCTTGCCCGCCACTGTGATGGTGGCCGGGCGCAGGCCTGAGATGGCGAAGCCTTGGGCCGAATAGCAGATCTCAGGGTTGTGCAACTGCAGGGTGTCATCGGCCTGCAGCTTGCCGTAGGCGGCCGAGAACATGATGCGCTGGCCAGCGCTGTTCATGTAGGTTTTGGTGACGGTGTCGTTGTAGAGCTTGTTGAGAAACGCCTGCTGGGTGGGGTCTGGCACGATGTGGTCCATGCCGCGATCGTTTTGCCATGCACCGAAGGCATCCGGGATGTCTTGCTTGAAGTGGATCGGGCGCAAGGTGTCCGCCAGCATGTTGGTCGGCTTCCAGTTGCTTCCCAGAAATGCGGCCAGGCCCATGCCGAGCACCAGCACGATGGTCTTGATCCGTTGAGATGGTGCCTTGGCTGTGAGGGTCTGCTGCATGTCGTGCGTCTGGTTGGTCGCTTCAGCGGTTGTTCAGAACCACACCAAAGAACTTGCTGGGTTTGCGTGAGAGCTTCTGCACCAACTTCTTGAGCTGGTCATGGCGAGAAACGTTCTTGCGCGCAATGGCCAGTGATGCGCCACATTTTGCGGCGATCACGCCCGCATCCGCACCGTGCGCAACGGCCGGGGTGTCCACGATCACATAATCGAATTTGCTCAGCAACTCACCTAACAGCGCCTCGAAAACGGGGCGTTGCACCAGCTCCAGCGGGTTGGGCGGCGTTGTGCCCACTGGCAACAGGTAGAGCGTGGGCAGGTAGTCGCTGGGGCGGATGACATTGGTTTCCTGGCGGCCAGACAGCACGCCACTCAGGCCGTGGTTGCCTTCCACGTTGAAGATGGCATGCTGGCGAGGGGTGCGCAAATCCGCATCGATCAGCAGCGTGCGGCTGCCCAACTGGCTGAACGCCACCGCCAGGTTGGCCGCGAAGTAACTCTTGCCATCCCCCACGTCGTTGCTGAGGATGGCCAGTGCCCGTTTGGGCTCGCCAGGGGCGGCCAGGTTGCTGATCAGTTGCGAGCGCAGGTCCCGGAAGGTCTCTGCATCCGGGCTGAACGGGTCATTGGCCACGGTCAATTCGTTACTGAGCCGGCCTTGCATGCCACCCGCATAAGGGTAGTGAAATTGCTGGGACAGTGCCCAGATCACGTCCTGCCTGCGGGCCAGCCCCAGCTCGACACACGCCTCGCCAAATTTGACGTTGTGCTGCCGTTGGTATTCCAGCACCAGTTCAACCTGCTCCGGCGAGAGGTTTTTGGTGTCCCGGATGATGTCGCCAATGGCGCGGTCTGGAAGGTCCGACATGGGGTAGTTCATGCTTTCGAGTTTGACTGGCTGCGTCTTGTGGGGCTTGGGCCTGGTGTGCGAACGGTGCTGGTGTTGAATTGACACCAGGCACCTTAGCTTGTCGGGCGCTCCAGAAGGGGCGTCTTGGGGCCTGTCAGCCTCGTGATCATGGCGGTGGCCCTGCCAATCTTGGCGTCCGTCGGTTGCAGCTCGCCCAGCAAGATGGTGTCCATGCCCAATGCAATGTCCGAACCCGTTCTGATGCGACGATCAGACAGTTCGACAGCCAGTGCGCAGCCCACGGCCAACATCCCCCCCAGCAGGACGGACAGGGCAATGTTCAGGAACACCTTGGGTGAGGATGGGTCCGCCGGTGCCGAGGCTGCCTTCAGGATGGACACATTGGTCTGGTTGGCCTGGCTCTCGATGGTGGCCTGGCTCAGGCGGGTCTGGATGGCGTCGTAGGCACGTTGAGCGTTTTCCACGTCTTGCAGGTAGAGCGCGGCCTGGTCGCGCTGTTGCTTGATCTCCAGCAGACGCTGGCGCTGTTGGGCCAAGGCTGCTTTCAGTTGTGACTCGCGTGACTGGTTGATGGCATTGTTGATGCCCACCGAGGCGGCAATGCGTTTGGTTTCGCCATCAATGCGCAAGCGCAACTCATTGATGTTGGCGCGCAATTCGGTGACCTGGGGATGGGCTTCACCCATCTTGTTGCTGATCTCCTTGAGGCGAGCTTCCTGGCGGGAAAGGTCTGCCTTGAGGTTGGCAATCACAGGGTTGTTGATGACTTCCTGCAGCCGGTCGCCATTGACCACGGCGGCGGCTTGCCGGCTGTTGGAATCGGCCGATACGGCTTGCAGCATGACCAGTTGGTTGGACAACTCGTTCAGGCGATTGGTTTCGACGTCAAGGCGCTCGTCGGCCATGACCAGGCCGTTCTCCTGTTGGTACTGGGACAGGCGCGCCCTGGCTTGTTCCAGGCGCTCACGAAAAACCTTCGCTTGCGCGTCGAACATGGTGGTGTAGCGCTTGGCGGGTTCGACACGCAACTCCAGCGTGGTGTCGATATAGGCCTGCATGAAGGCGTTGGCCAGCGCGGCAGCGAAAGCGGGCTGAGTCGCGGTGTAGCTGATGTTGATGACGCTGGATTCCTTGCCCGGCATCACATCCAGGGGCTTCTGGACGACGTCGACGATCCAGTCGTCAAACTCGCCCCTGCCTTGAGCCTCTTCCCGCCATTGCTCGTGCAATTGGGGGTTTTGATCCAGCTTGAGGGTGCGAATGGCTTTGAGCGCAACCCGGTCGCTCTTGAGGATGTCCATCTGAGTGGCCATGTACCCGGGGGCCAGCATGCCTTGCAGCACCATGCCGGCTACGGGGTCAGGCGACTTCACGTCGATGACCATCGTGGCCACGGCCGTGTATTTCTTGGGCATATACAGGCTGAGCGCAACCGTGGTGACAATTGTCAGCAGCAGCACAGTGGCCAGCAGCCCCCAGCGAGCTTTGAGAATGGAAAGAAACTGGTTGATGGACATGCAGTATCCAGTGGAATGCAAACGGACAATCGAGAGGCGCGAAGGGGGTGTGACTCGTCAATATACGAATTGTTCCAATTCGCCTGGCAAATTGGTCAATGCCCCAGTTGCGTTCGCCTCAGGAACGTATATGGTCTCTTACATTAGTCGGAAACCCGCCCCCTAAGCTGAGGGGTGTTGCGTATTGTTACAAGCATGACGCTTTGTGCGTACATGGCTCGGCTACTCTCCTGCGGTCTGACCAAAATTGCCAGTGCAATTGGAACGCAAACCGGCGTAGTTGAAACAAGACTTTGCATGTTCGGCGCAGTCCGTGTATTTCGTCATGAAATGGTGGGGCGGTCTGGCATGGCCTGAAACATGCGGTCTACCAAATGTGGCTTGTTAAGCGCTGTGCTCACGGATAACTAAATCATGACAGTGACTGTACCTTTCGCACCTGCTGCTCGATCTTTCTTGGCTCGGGGGGGCGTGCTGCTGGCCTTGATTTCGGGCTTGGCTGCCTGTGGCGGCGGTGGCGGTGGCGGTGGCGACAACACGCCTTCTGCGGATCCGCAGTCTGGATCGGAGTCATCCCAGTCGGCTGGCAACACGCCAACGACTGACGGTGGAGCGCCGTCGGCCGGTGCAGGGGCCACCACCGCAGTGACGTCAACGGACGCGTTTCGGTTCTTGACGCAGGCAAGTTTCGGGCCCACTGAGGCCGAAGTGCAGCGTGTGGTCACGATGGGCTATGACGCCTGGCTGAATGAGCAGTTCTCGCCGACCCTGCTGCCTTCGCGCACGCACCGCGCCATTTTGGAACTCCGCGACCGTGACCACCAGTACGACGCAGGCTCGTCGTCGGTGCGCGCGCCCCTGACCGACATTCCCAATGGCTTCCTGACCCAGGCCATGACAGAGCAGCCGCAACTCAAGCAACGCTTGGTGATGGCCTGGTCGGAGATCCTCGTGGCGTCGCTGGCTGACAGCTACCTGGGGCACGAAAAGAACAAGTTTGTGGGCTATCTGGATGTGCTGACAGCCAATTGCTGCGGCAAATACAAGGACCTGCTGGCAGCCGTGGCCAAGACCCCAGCCATGGGCCACTACCTGACCTACCTTCGCAATCAGAAGGAAGACAGCAAGACCGGCCGTACGCCTGACGAGAACTTTGCGCGGGAGATCATGCAGTTGTTCTCCATCGGCTTGTACAAGCTCAATCTCGATGGCTCGATCTATCTGGACCCTGTGACCAGGAAGCCCGTTGAGACTTACACGCAAGCTGACATTCAGGGGCTGGCCAAGGTGTTCACGGGTTTTGCCCTGGATCACAGCAGCGGGGCGCGCAACTGGAACTGTTTCTGGAGCAACGCTTCGTGCCGCGAAGAAACCGCCAGCGCCTTCAAGCCGATGGTGGGCTATCCCGCGTTCCACTCCACGTCTGAGAAAGTTTTCCTCGGGACGACCATCCCTGCCCAGACAACGGCCGACCCGGAAGCCAGTTTCCAGGCTGCGATCAGCGCGATTGCATCGCACCCCAATGTGGCCCCCTTCATCGGCAAGCAATTGATTCAGCGCTTCGTGACCAGCAACCCCAGTGCCACTTATGTGAGGGACGTGGCCACGGCGTTCAGGGATTCGGATGGCGACATCAGCGCCACCGTGCGCGCGATGCTGTTGCACAGCGAGGCCCGCAGTGCCACAACCCGCGCTTTGTCGGGCTACGGCAAGGTGCGCGAACCGGTGCTGCGCATGACGGCCTTGCTGCGGGCGTTCTCGCACACGTCTGACAGGATCAGGGCTTCGGCGTCGCCGAAGGAAACCTTCAGCCCAGCACGCCTGAAGTACTACGACATCGGCTGGACGTCCAATCCAGGTACGCAGCTGGCCCAGATGTCCTTCTTCTCGCCCTCGGTGTTCAACTTCTTCCGCCCCGGTTACGTGCCGCCAGCGGGCACCGCCACAGCCACGGCGGGCAAGGTGGCGCCTGAGCTTCAGATCCACTCCGAATCTGCCGAAGTAGGTTATGTGAACTGGGTCATGGAAGCCGTCCAATACGGCATTGGGTCGTATAAGGTCTATGACGCGGATGGCAAGTGCGGTGTCGTCAAGGTGGTTGACGCTGCGTACCCCAACTGCCCGGTAGATACGGCTCAGCGACGTGATGTGCAGTTCTCTTTTGTGGCCGAGCGTGCCGCTGCCGCGACGCCGTCTGCGCTGGTCACGCTGGTGGCCAGCCGCTTGATGGGCGGGGTGATCTCGTCATCGTTGCGGGCTTCGGTTGAAACCGCCGTCAACAGCATCAACATCGACGGGGCGACCGGTTCGGCCAAGGATGCGCTGCTGGACAACCGTACCCGTGCAGCCATATTCCTGATCATGATCTCGCCAGAGTTCATTGTTCAGAAGTGATCGAGGTGTATATGAAGAAAACCAGTCGTCGTGAGTTTCTGCGCATCGGTTCTGCTGTTTCTGGCATGGGTGTGGCAGCGCCATGGGTGCTCAACCTGTCTGCGTTTCAAAATGCGTCGGCGCAATCTGTAGGCAGTGGCTACAAGGCGCTGGTGTGCGTGTATCTGGCCGGGGGCAATGACGCGTTCAACACCGTGCTGGCGACGGACAGCACCTCGTGGGGGCACTACACCCGGGTGCGGGATCCGCGCGTCAGCGACTCGGCTTCGTCGGCCGATTCGATTGCCTTGAGTTCATCGGCTGTCCTGCCGATCTCCCATCGGAATGCCGCCGGACGCAACACGGGGCGCCAGTTTGCGCTGCACCCCAACCTCCCTCAGGTTCGTACGCTGTACAACGCCGGTCGTCTGGCGGTGGTGGCCAATGTGGGCACTTTGAATCGGCCTACAACGCCTACGCAGTATGCCGATGTGACCCACCCGCGGCCTGCCAAGTTGTTTTCTCATAATGACCAGCAGTCCACGTGGCAGTCCTTTTCTCCCGAAGGTTCAACAGCTGGGTGGGGCGGACGCTTCGCCGATAACCAGTCGAGCAAGAACAGCAATCAGATGTTCGCATCCGTGGGTGTGGACACGAACGCCGTGTGGTGCTCGGGTGCATCGACCAAGCAGTTCCAGGTTGCCAGTGCAGGGCCGAATAGGTTTGGCTATTCGGCCGACGGCAATGTGCCGTCGTTCATGACCGCCGGTGTGCGCAGTGCGATGGCATCGGTCTCGGGCGCTGATGCGCGCGGTGACATGCTGGGCTCTGATCATGCGGCTGTGACCAAGCGTGCGCAGGATGCCCAATCCGTGTTGACGGCTTCCTTGCCCGCCATGGCTTTGGCACCCTGGGGCACCCCAGGTGCCACATCGCAGGCAGCAGACGCCAAGCTGTGCTGTGTATTGCCCTCCACCGGCGCGTCGACCTACAACCCGCTGGCTGGGCAACTCCAGATGGTCGCGCGGATGATGGCTGCGCGTTCCGGTACAGGTGGCAGCCGCCAGGTGTTCTATGTGAGCCTGGGGGGCTTCGATACGCACAGTGGCCACATCAGCAAACATGCTGATCTGATGGCCCAGCTGGATCATGCCCTGGCCTACTTCGATACCGTGTTGGATGCCATGCCAGGTGGCGGTTTACGCTCGCAGGTCACCACGTTCACGGCATCTGACTTTGGCCGCGGCTTCACCAACAACGACGGTGGTTGTGACCACGGCTGGGGTGGGCACCATTTCGTGATGGGTGGGGCTGTGCAGGGGGGCGACGTCTATGGCCACTTCCCTGAGTACCGCAGCCCTGACAGTGCGGGGAAGTTCGTCAACGCACCCAACCAGTTGCTCAACGGCGCCTTGCTGCCCGAGGTGTCGGTCGATCAGTACGCCTACACCCTGGGCCGCTGGTTTGATGTGGCAGATGCCGATCTGATCGGTGCGACGAGTGGTTCGGGCATCCTGCCCAACATCCATAACTTCGACACCGCCGTTCGCAACCTGCGCTTCCTGGGCTGAGCGGGCTCAGCCAGCTTACTTGCTCAGGAAGTCTGCATACGCCAGGCCGATGCCTTCCTCCAGGCTGGTGCGTGCGCGCCAGCCCAGGGAGGCCAGGCGGGACACGTCCATCAGCTTGCGTGGCGTGCCATCAGGCTTGCTGGCGTCGAATCGCAGATCACCTGCAAAACCCACCACCTTGATCACGGTCTGTGCCAGTTCCCGGATGGTCACGTCCGTGCCCGTGCCAATGTTGACCAGTGGCCCGCTGTAGCCTTGTTCCATCAGGTAGACGCAGGCATCGGCCAGATCGTCGGCATACAGGAATTCGCGCATGGGTGTGCCGCTGCCCCAGACTTCCAGTGAGGCATCGCCACGCAACTTGGCTTCGTGGGCCTTGCGGATCAGCGCCGGCAGCACATGGCTGTTGTTGAGGTCGTAGTTGTCATTGGGGCCGTAGAGGTTGGTGGGCATCACGCTGATGTACTGGCGGCCGTATTGCGCGTTGTAGGCGTCGCACATCTTGATGCCTGCGATCTTGGCGATGGCATACGGCTCATTGGTTGGCTCCAGAGGGCCCGTCAGCAGCACGTCCTCGTTCATGGGTTGCGGTGCCAGCTTGGGGTAGATGCAGCTGGAGCCCAGGAACATCAGACGCTGAACACCCGCCAGGTGGGCACCATGAATGAGGTTGGCCTCAATCATGAGGTTCTGATAGATGAAATCCGCGCGGTAGATGTTGTTGGCCTGGATGCCTCCGACCTTGGCTGCCGCGATGAAGATGTAGTCAGGCTTTTCTGCCTGCAGGAAGGCGTGTACAGCCTGCTGGTTGAGCAGGTCCAGTTCGGTGCGGCTGCGCGTCAGCACGTGGTGGAAGCCGGCTGCTTGCAGGCGTCGGACGATGGCCGAGCCCACCATGCCGCGGTGTCCAGCCACAAAGATTTTCGAATCAACTTGCATGATGTGTTCTGTTTGAATCGTTCTTGAAGAAGTAGCCCAGGATCGAATCCGTGCCGATGGTCAAGGCCGTGGCCACCATGAACAGCAGGATGCCGGCAAAGCTGTGCACAAAGCCTTGTCCGGCCTCGTCTCCGAAGTAGAAGGTGATGAGCACCAGCGCGATCACGCGCAGCACATTGGAGGCGAACGAGATAGGGATGATGAGGAAAGCCAGCGTGATGTTGCGTGCACGGGAGGTGTGTTGAACCACGCTCATGTAGAACACGCCAATGGCTTCCAGGGCAAAGATCGAATTCAGGCCGGCACAGGCGTCCGCCACCAGCAGGCGGTACTGCCCGATGGTCAGTACCACACCACTGCGGCCGATGGGGTAGCCCGCCTGGTACATGATCGCTTCTGCGGCATGCGACACCCCTGACTTCAAGGGGCCGGTCACCGCTTCAACCAGCGGTGCAGGCAAGGGAATCAGGAAGAGCATGAAGAAGATCGGGAACCACATGAGCTTGAGACCCGGCCATCCCCAGTAAAACAGCAGCAGACCTGTCAGCACCAGGATCTGGGAGCCCGCATCGAACATCAGAATGTCTTGGGAGTGCCCGAAGACATAGGTGAGCAATCCCAGGCCAAAAGCGAGGGCGGCCGCCCATGGTGCACTGAGTGGCCGGAGCTGATTCAGCGTGGGCCAGCGTTGCCACATCAGCCACAGTGACAACGCCAGGATGACCGGGCCGTGACCTTGGCCGACGATGTTCCAGACGGTTTGATCCAGCGCGATGTACGTTGGCACGTACATGATGAGCAGGCCGACGGCCAGCAGCAGCAGTTCTGGCGTCTTGACGTTGGCGGCGTTGGGGAGGCTCGGCGAGGTGTCGAGTGAACTCATGTTCTGCGTACCACTGGGTGATGTATGTCTACGATCTTGGTGACCAGTGTAAGTTGCACAAGAGGCGGAGACAAAAAAGCCGCTCATCAAGAGCGGCTTTGGGCGAATACAAGCAGGATGAGATCAACCTGCACCTTCCTTGCGGGCTGGCTGATTGCCGAACAGCACAGACTTCACCATTCGATAAATGAAGACCGAGTTGGTGATGGCGTACCGACGAGCCAGGCGCTTTGGCTCACTCGCCAGGCGATGCAGCCATTCCATGCCACTCTTCTGCATCCATTTGGGCGCGCGCTGAATGGTGCCGGCGTGGTAGTCAAACGCAGCGCCAACGCCCAGCATCACAGCACGGATGCGACCACGGTGGCTGGCCATCCAGGCTTCCTGCTTGGGGCAACCCAGGCCCACAAACAGCACGTGGGCGCCGGACTTGTTGATTTGATCCACATAGGCCTGGTCTTCTTCGGCCGTCAGCTCACGGAACGGAGGCGAGACCATGCCGGCAATGCGCAACTTGGGGAACTGCTTCTTGATGCGTGCAGACAGCTTTTCCAGTGTGTCATCAGCACTGCCGTAGAAGAAGACGGATTGGCCGATCTTTTCTGCGACGGACAGGTAGCGCCACATCAGGTCTGGACCGTTGATGCGCTCTTGCTTCAGGAAGCCCTCGCGGCGCAGGGCCCAAGCCACCGGGGCGCCATCGGGCAGGGCCAGATCAGCCTGGCTGATGACCTTGTTGAATTCGTTGCACTGGCTGGCGGTGACCACGGAATGCACATTGCACAGCGTCACATAGCGGGACTGATGTTGCGAGGCCCAGGACGCAATGCGAGACACGGCCTCATCCCAACCAATGGCGTCAATGTGTGTGTCAAGGACGTGGGCCCCAGTTCGCATGAAATTCTTGCCTGACTTGTTTCGGAGTCGAGACAGCATCCGTTCGTGCTCTGCGAACGACAGCGATGGATAGCCAAAATTGGGATCTGGATGTCTCATTAACTTCCCCTTTGGGGGTGTCTGGATCGAGTTGAGCGCGGGGGGGAACCCCGCTTCCTCTCTGTATGTCGTCATTCTATGAGCCTCGCTTGATTCGCCTCTCAGGGAAACCCAGTGAATGCGGGGCAGGGTTTTCCCAAGCGTGTGACGTTTTGCCTTGTTTCCTGGAGCTTGGATGTCAGGGTTGTATCGGGGTTCCCTAAATGGGGCGTAACAAAACGAAATTAGGGGTACTTCCTAAGGGGGGGGAGGGGAACTTGTTGGGCGATTGGGTAACAATCAGTGTTGCCTGTATAGGCTCGTAGGTTCGCGCGATTCTCAACTTGATTCCACATGACTGCCTCTTCTTCAATCTCGACCGACCCTATTGAGCGACAGTCGTCAGTTGGCATCGAAGGGGCCGCAGTCTCGCTGCTGTCAGTTGGTGTGTTTCTGGCGGCGTTCCTGGCGCTGTACATCCCCACCTACATTGACTTGGCAGGTGGTACCTGGGCGTCAGAGGAGCAGGGGCATGGCCCTTTGATTCTTGGCGCTTCGGCGTGGCTTTTCTGGAGTGGCCGCGCGAGGATTCTGGGTGCGTCCAGCGGTACTGCGCCGGTTGCGGGCTTTGCGTTTCTGATCCTTGGCCTGTCGAGCTATGTCCTGGGCCGATCCCAGGCGATGATCGAACTTGAGGTGATCTCTCAGATGCTGACGCTGACGGCAGGCTTGCTGTTATTGAATGGCTGGGCAGCTTTGCGTAGAGCCTGGTTCCCGCTGTTTTTTCTGATCTTCATGATTCCCTTGCCTGGGGCCCTGGTTCAAGCTGTGACCATGCCGCTCAAGAGTGCTGTGTCGGTGGTTGCCGAGCAGGTTCTTTACTGGGTTGGGTATCCGATCGGGCGCGCGGGTGTTGTCCTGACGATAGGGCCCTATCAACTCCTGGTGGCGGATGCGTGTTCCGGCCTGAACTCCCTGTTCACACTGGAGTCACTGGGCATGCTTTATATGAACATCATGAACTACCAGTCCAAGGCGCGAAATATCTTGCTGGCTGTCATGATTGTGCCCATATCCTTCATTTCTAATGTGACGCGTGTGATCATTTTGGTCCTCATTACCTACCATATGGGTGATGAGGCAGGTCAAGGTTTTGCCCATGGGTTTGCTGGGCTGGTACTGTTCACCGTGGCCTTGATCTTGACCTATGGTTTCGATCGTCTGCTGGCGGTGCGTTTTGATGATGAAGGAGGCGCTCGTGGCCCTCGCGTTTGAACAGCCAAGGAAAAATTTGCCCGCCGCCATCATCGTGGCGGCGTGCTTGATGCTGGGGGGGCTGCTTGCCTCCGAGTGGATGAAGCCTCGCCGAGTGATGGCCGACGAGTTGGCGCCGATTGTGTTGCCCCAGTTGATTCCAGTCAGATTTGGTGATTGGCGGCTGGATGAGTCTGGTCCGCCTGTGGTGTTCGATCCAACGGTGGAGGCTACTCTCAAGCAGGTGTACTCCCAAACGCTGAATCGAACATACGTCAACGCCAAGGGGCAGGTCATCATGCTGGCGCTGGCTTATGGCAAGAATCAGAATTCATGGAGTACGGCTGCGCACAGGCCGGAGTTTTGCTACCGGGCGCAGGGCTTCGTGGTCACGGAGCGCGGGGCGGCCAAGGTGCAATTGGATGATCATCAGATCACCGCCATGCATCTGGTGGCCGACAGAAGCGGGCTTGTTGAGCCCATCAGTTATTGGGTGACGCTGCATGACACGACGGCACTCCCTGGGGCAAGTCGGAAGTTGCAGCAGATTCGTTTTGGCCTGCAGGGCATGATCGTGGATGGCTTCCTGGTGCGGATGTCATCGTTTGGTGCGAATGAAGCGGAGCAGTTCAAGCTCCAGGAGTCTTTTGCCAGGGACCTTGAAAAAGCTGTCCCTGCCAATATGCGGCCCCGTTTGTTTGGAAACAAGTGAGTATTTATGTCGAAGAAAGTTGCGTTGATTACGGGCGTTACGGGGCAGGATGGGTCTTATCTGGCCGAGTTTTTGCTGAAGAAGGGTTATGAAGTTCATGGCATCAAGCGCCGTTCCAGCCTGTTCAACACCGATCGGATTGACCATCTTTATCAAGATCCGCATGTCAACAACCGCGATTTCATTCTTCATTATGGAGACTTGACGGACTCAACCAGCTTGGTGCGTATCGTTCAAAAGGTGCAGCCAGACGAACTCTACAACCTGGCTGCGCAGTCCCATGTAGGTGTGAGCTTCGAGGAGCCTGAGTACACGGCCAACGCCGACGGCATTGGCGCACTGCGCTTGCTGGAGGCCATTCGCATACTGGGCCTGGAGAAGAAGACGAAGTTCTACCAGGCTTCGACCAGCGAGTTGTATGGTCTGGTGCAAGAGATTCCTCAAAAGGAAACCACGCCGTTCTATCCTCGCAGTCCATATGCCGTGGCCAAGATGTACGCTTACTGGATCACGGTGAACTACCGTGAGGCCTATGGCATGTACGCCTGCAATGGCGTGCTTTTCAATCACGAAAGCCCGGTGCGTGGTGAAACCTTTGTGACGCGCAAGATCACGCGCGCGATCAGTCGCATCGCGCTGGGGCTCCAGGATTGTCTGTATTTGGGGAACATGAGTGCCCTTCGTGACTGGGGGCATGCCAAGGACTATGTCGAGATGCAGTGGTTGATGCTGCAGCAGGACCAGGCGGAAGACTTTGTGATTGCCACTGGCGTTCAGTACAGCGTGCGTCAGTTCGTCGAGTTCTCTGCCAAGGAGCTGGGCGTCACACTGGCCTTTGAGGGCGAGGGCGAGGCCGAAGTGGGCCGAGTCAAAGCTGTTGAGCCAGTGAATGGCGAGATGCTCGCCAAGTGCAAAGTGGGTGACGTGATCGTTCGCGTCGATCCACGCTACTACCGTCCGACAGAGGTGGAGACCTTGTTGGGTGATCCATCCAAGGCCAAGGCCAAGTTGGGCTGGACGCCGAAGATCTCGTTGGCTGAGTTGGTCAAGGAAATGGTGGTGAGTGATTACACTGCTGCCAAGCGCGACAACCTGGTCAAGTCGGCAGGTTTCCAAGCTTACGACTATCACGAGTGAGTGCGCGACTGTTTTGGCGTTCGGACGCGTTCTGGGCGCTGCTTGATCAGGTTGTTGTCTCGGCCTGCACATTTTTGGTGACCCTGGTGGTTGCCAGGCTAGTGTCTCTGGAGGCTTTTTCAGCCTTTGGTCTGTCCATCACGGTGACGCTGTTCGTCAGCGCCATGCATCGCTCGTGGCTTACTCAGCCTTTTAGCGTGTTGGGTGTGCGGGAGCCCGAGGTGGAATTGGTGCGGCGTTTCAGGGCTGTGCTGGCACTTCATGTGATGGTCTGGCCAGTGGTCGCTTTGGCCGTGGTGCTGGTGGGGTGGCGCTATTTTCCCGGGCCTTGGTTCACGGTATCTGTTTTTGCCTACATTCTCTGTTACCTGATGCAGGAGGCGGTGCGTCGATTGTGTTTCACGACCGCCCGTATTCGCTTGGCATTGGCTATGGATGTCATCGCCTATGGCGGTTATCTCTTGTGCCTGCTGACGCTGCTGTACCTGGAAATCTGTTCGGTTGAATTGGCTCTGGCATCGGGTGCGATTTGCTTTTTGGTGTCTTTCTTGTGGGGGGGGCGGCGCTGCGGACTGCCGATCTGGCATCTGCCGTGGCCGGGTTTGTCTCTGTTGAGTGTTGTCGCTCGTGAGCATTGGCTGAACTCGAAGTGGGTTTGCGCCAGTCAGTTGTTCATGTTCGGCTCGGTTATGTTGGTGCCATTTCAAATCGCGGAATTCGGAAGCTTGGCATGGGTAGCGCACTACAACGCCGCCAATACCATCATCAACGTGCTGAACATTCTTCGGCAGACGATGGCCAACTATTTGCCGATCTACGCATCCCGGCTTTATCACGAGCATGGGCTCTTGGCGTTGGTGCGGACGCTAGACCGCTTGGCTGTGTCGGTTGTGGCCGCATCTGTAGCGGTGGTGGTAGTGTTGGTCTTGCTGAGCGATGTGATCGTGCGGTTACTGTATGGCGAGCGGTATCTTCCGACCGCCGCCGTGTTGCCTGCAGCATCGTTCGGGCCGCTGGTTGCCATGGTGTCGTTTGTGACGCAGGCTGGTGGGTTGGCGTTGGGCAAGACCGAGCACATTTTCTACTCGTATGTTGCTGGTACGGTGTGTTCCCTTGGGCTTGCGCCTTGGTTGATACCCCACTATGGTTTGAATGGCGCGATCTGGGTTGCCAATGCAGGGTATATCGTGCCCACCGTTTGGCATTGGGTGGTGTTCAAGCGAGACTGTCGAAACATGAGTCCAAAGGAAAACCTGCCATGAAGATTTTGTTGTCCGCGTTCGCGTTCTCGCCCATTTTGGGGTCGGAGTGCGGCGTAGGGTGGCATTGGGCACTTTCACTCGCGCAAAAGCATGATGTGACCGTACTAACGCATGCTTGGTTTCGCAATGATGTCGAAGAGGCCTTGAGAGTTTCGCCTGTGTCCAATCTGCGAATGGAGTATTTCCACGTCGAGCCATTTTGGTCGGATTTCAAGCGCGCTCATCTGGACTCGCAGCTCTACATCACGTACTGGCAGATCCGAGTCGTCGGTTTTGCTCGCGCATTGCAGGCTCGGGACGACTTCGATCTGATTCATCACATCACTTTGGGATCGATCCGCTATCCATGCTGGTTGGGATATGTCGGCAAGCGCTATATCGCAGGGCCACTCGGTGGGGGGGAACGGGCGCCGGCACGTTTTTATCGTGGAACCCCTTGGCGTTTGCGCTTGCGTGAGCTCATTCGTGATGTCGTGCTGTTTTCGTTCAAGGTCGATCCGTTTGCGCAGGCAGCCCTTGGGCGAGCTGACAAGATATTTTGCCGCACAGAGGATACGGCGAATTTCATCCCGCGTGCCATGGCCCACAAAGTGGTTGTGGCAAATGAGATTGGTGCGCCGTCAGTTGTGCCACGCTCTGCGCCAGTGAGGCGGAAACCCCGCACCACATTTCTGTTCGCCGGTCGTCTCATGGCACTCAAAGGTTTGCACTTGGCTTTGGATGCGATGGCTCAGGCTATAAGGCACGGCGCAGATATGGAGTTGTTGGTTGTCGGTGACGGGGAGATGCGTGAATGCCTTGTTGCAAAGGCATTGGCGCTGGGGCTGTCCAATCGATTGACAATGCGCGCGCGTATCCCGCAGGTTGAATTGATGGCGCTATATCACGAGGCGGATGCTTTCTTGTTTCCAAGTCTTCATGATTCGGGAGGGACCGTGGTGTTGGAGTCGTTGTCGCGCGGATTGCCTGTGATTTGCGTGGATCTCGGGGGGCCTAAGCACTTTCTCAACGAGTCTTGCGGGATCGTTGTTTCAACGGTAGATGCCAGCTACGAAGATTTGGTGGATCGACTGGCACAAGCGATGCTCAGATTCGCCTCTCTGGATGACGACGCATTGCAGTTTATGCATGACGCCGCCATCGCGCAGGCGTCTAGACTGACCTGGGCGCATCAGGTTGAGCAGGTCTATGGAGCACTTGAGGCATGACCTTACGCTCCATGCCCAAGTTGTCTTTTCTGGATGCCCTGCGTGCTGGGCTAGCCTTGTGGGTGTTCTGGGGACACCTGGCAGTCATGTGTGCGTTCGATGTGCCGGTGCTTTCCGCTCCTGGCGCGGCAGTTGACGGGTTTATGATCATTTCAGGCTTCTTGATGGTCTACACAACCCAGCGGACACTCGGGCAGTCGATCACCGTCTCCGCTGTCAGAGATTTTTATCTAACCCGTTTATTTCGCATTGCACCGCTGTACTACGTCATGCTGTTGCTCTGCGGCCTGTGCGTGGCACAGTGGACGGCCATGCGAGATGCCTGGTGGAGTGCATCTCATGGCGCTGCCGCCGCCCCCCTGGAGGCGATGATCGGGCTGGCTACTCTTGAAGGTATTGTTGCTCACGCGACATTTGTGTTCGGACTGTTCCCGTCATGGGTGATGTCCGTGCCCTTGCCGGACTGGAGTTTGTCTCTGGAAATGCAGTTCTATGTACTTTATCCGCTCTTGTGTGCCATGGGGTATTGGCTTCGTTGGCGCATGGTGTGGCTGGTTGTTGTGACCACTTTGTGCGCGCTGGTATTGCCGCTGTATCTCGGTTACTTTGTTACGCCAGGTCTCTGGATGCATTACGTTCAGCCCAGCTTGCTCGTGCTCAAACTCAATGTGTTTTTGTCCGGCATGTTGCTGGCGCACTGGTATTTGCAGCATGCAGGAAAAGGCATTCAGGACAAGTTCAGCTTGGGCATGGCTGTGCTTTGTCTTGCGTCGGTCAAGCCCATTGTTTGGGTGTTTTTCTTGCTGTTCTGGTACCTGCTGAGCAGGCCATATGGCCGCTTGTCTTCGATGCTATCTATACCCTTGTTCAGCCGCCTGGGGGATTGGAGTTATGGCATTTACTTGATTCATACATTCTTGATGGTGCCCGTTTTGTGGGGTATGGATCAGGTTTGGCATATTTCACAGTGGTCGCCATTGATGAGGTATGTCGTGTCGGTAGGAGTTTGTTCTGCGACTGTTCTGATCATGGCGGCCCTGTTCCACCGTCTTATTGAAAAACCCGGCATCCAGTTGGGGCGACATCTGCTGGCAAAGGATTGATATGGCTGTGATGTCATGGGCCAGTTTTGGCTCGCTGTCAAATATGAAGGCCTGGGTGCAGGGTAATATTTTCGCCCTGTTCCTCGTTGCATTTCTGGGTCTGGCGCTGCCCGGCTTTTTGGCCTATTGGCTGATGATCAGTCCGTTTCTCGTTCTGTATGTCGCTCGCTATATTGTCCTGGTAGGACTGCTGCTGCTGGCATTTCAGATCGCCATCAGGGGCGCGCCATGGTACGTGCGCGTGGTTCTGGCCATGATTCTTGGCCAGATGCTATTCAACTATGGCTTCAGCAACATCGTAATAGGCGCAGGTGGGGCCAAGTTCACCATGGCCGAGTTGGGCGTGGCAATCGGTTTGTTATTTTTGTTACCCAAGACTTTCCCGGTACTGCGTCACATACCGGCATTCTGGGTTTGTATGACGGCGCTGCTTGTGCCGCCTGCAATTCACCTGTATCCAAATATCCGTGATTATGGTATGGCAGCTTTGCGTGACGTGCTGTCTGTTGTCGATCTGATGTATTTCCTGGCAGGTTTGTCAGTCTGTATTTATGGCTTGATGATGGGGCGTTGGATGGCGTGGCGAATGCGCTTTTTGACGATATGGATCATCGGGGGATCTATCTACGGCGCCATGGCCCCCCTGTCGCCCTACATTCTGGCGATCTCGCCTGGTTTTCAGAGCTACCAGCAAACAATCCCTGTGCTGGGTCATATGTTGACAGCACCTTACAACGCGATTGCTGCCGTGGCCGCGTGGTATGCCGTACCTCGCTTGTATCCTGCGGCAGCCTGGTTGCGGTATCCCTTGGTGGTGGTGGTGATGTTGGGGTCGCTGGCGGCCATTGTGCTGGCGCAGTCACGCAATTTGTATGGCGCGTTTCTCCTGTTGCCTGTGGTGCTGGCGTACTTTGGTTACCGCAAGGCATTTTCCGCTACGCTGGCAGGTGTGGTGCTCATGATCGCAGCGCTTGGCCTATTGGAAACCTTTGAGGTCAAAATTCCAGGCCGCATTTCCGACGTCACACTTAGCGCCTTTGTTGACCGTATCCTGTCGGTGTCGGGCAAGCATGGCGATGCTGTCGGTGCGCATGGTGTGCAGCAGCGTATGGACTGGTGGTCATCGTCTTTGAACAAGTGGAGCGTCAGCCCTGAAACGATGGTATTTGGCCTCGGGTACGGGCAGGCTTTGACCAATTTCTCCGCACCCGGCGGTGACTACGGTGAAGGGGTGGTCGTGCGCGAGCCGCACAACAGTTTTATCTCTAGTCTTTCCCGTGGAGGAGTGGTCTATCTTTGTCTGTGGCTCTACCTGATTCTGTCTCCAGTGATTGCTGCGGCCAAAGGGGCCAGAATGACCAATCTGGATCCTGAAACCAGTATGAACTATCGGGGTGTGGCTACTTTGATGGTCATTGTCATGGGCATGCTGCTGCTGACGGCCGTGAGTGAGCCTATATTTGAAACGCCCTCTATTGCGGCCATGTATTACTTCGTGGCCGGAGTAGCGATCGTCGAGTACTTGGTTGTATCCGGGCGGATCCGAGTGCCTGCTTTGGGAGCAAAATGAAATACCTTTATGACGTCAGCGAACTGACGCCCAAGGCACCCAAGAGCATCGGGATCTATCGTTACGCACTGGGGTTGGCGCGTGAAATGTCGCGGCAACTGTTAGAGGATGAGCAACTGGTTCTTGTCTGTAATGGCTCAAACCGAGCTGATTTTGCGTCGGTGGTCAGCTCGGACCGAACCACCCTGCACTGCGTGCGGGACGCGATGCCCAGCCATGTTTGGCGGCAGTGGTGGATGTTGATAGGGTGCGCCTTGCTAATAAGGCGACTAGGAGTGGACTTGTATTTTTCACCCAAAGGGTTTGTGCCGGGGGCGCTTGCATGGCCTCGGCGTGTCGGGCGCGTTGCGGTGATTCATGATCTGATTCCATTTTGGTATTTCCAGCATCGACCTGAGTACTTCTCTCGCCTGGAAACTTGTTTGGTGGGGCGAGCGTTCAGGCATACCATGCGTCAAGCAGATCGGATCGTGGCAATTTCAAACGCCACCCTGTCCGCTCTGTTGGCAGAAGGTGTGCAAACCAGCCGGATCAGCGTGGTGCTCAATGGTGTGGACACTGCGTCGATAGCGACGGCGCAACCTACTTTGCCTGCAGGCGTCAGCGGGCGGTTCATTTTTGCGATGGCTTCAAGTTTGCCACACAAGAATCTGGAAGGGGTGCTGGCTGGGTACGCGGCGTACAGAGAATTGGCTGGCGAGGCAGCGCTGCCTTTGGCGTTATGCGGCGTTTCCGATGTCAGGCAGGAGGGCGTACTGGGTCTGGGGCGGGTATCGGATGCGGAGTTGGATGGCTTGTATCAACGCGCCGAGTTGTTTCTGTTTCTGTCATGGATAGAAGGGTTTGGCTATCCACCAATCGAGGCTTTGCGTGTCGGAACGCCCGTCGTTTGTTCGGAGCTCCCCGTGCTGCATGAGGTGTGTGGTGACATGGCGCATTACGCCCCACCGGGGCAGCCGGCTGTGGTGGCGAAACGCATGTTTGAGGCATTGGCGTCCGAGTGGACGTCTGAAAATCGAAGGGTCTTGGCTATTGCTGCGGCTCGGCGTATCGACGAATCGCTGGCCTGGGAGGCGTGCGCTTCTCGCGTGTTGAATGCTATACGGGAGGTATGTCGTTTGAGTCACCTCCATCGGGATCCTGTATGAACAAACGCTTCTTACGTGCTGTTCCAGTGTTTCGGTCGGTGCGTTATCGTCCGGTAGTGGCTGGGTTGGTTTTGTTGAGCTCTCAACTGGTCACTGTGGGGCTTTGGTTCGCCATGCCTCACATGTACAGGGCTGAGGCACTGGTTCTTTTGGAGGTTACTCAGGGCCCCGCTCAGGTGGTGGAGACCGACGCGAAGGCCAATGTCATCGGTGCCAAGCTGAGCCTGCTGCGCAGTCGCCTACTCACGGACCGAGTTGTGGCGCGCTTGGGCCCTGGTGGTATCTCCATGCTGCGGGGTATGTGGTCTAACCTGGATGAACCTCGGCCACCATTCGAGGATTGGGTCGCCTCCGTGATCGGTGGTGGGTTGATGCCCGCGACCGAAAACGGATCGTTTCTCTTGCGCGTCGGGTATGTGTCTCCCTCGCCGGAGTTCAGTACCAATATGGCCAATTTGTTTGCAAACGAGTTGGTGGCTGTTTCCGATCTGCTCAATCGTGGTTTCGATCGTTATGCGGATCGCTCGTACGAGCAGGCTGAAGCGCGTTTGCGTCAGGAGTTGCTGGTTGCGCAAAGAACCTTGGCGCAGGCTGCCAGCAAGGGTGTCATGTCAGATGGAACGGCCATTGATGCTGCTCTGGGTGAGTACTTGAAGATGAGCCAATTGACCACACGCAGCGTTCGCGCCTACGTTGATGGGCAAGCTCTCAGCAGCGTGGCTGGTCAGTCCGTAGATGTTGGAGACAAGTTAGATGACAGTTACCTGACTGCTCAGCGCAGTCGTCTGGCAGACATGCGTAATCAGCAGGCGGAGGCTGTCACAAGCATGGGGGCCGCGCACCCAGTGGTTAAGGCGTTGGACTCTTCGATTCGAAGCATTGAGCAGGGCATTAGAACCTATGAGGAAAAGCGCCGGCAGTCGATTGCCCTGGCTGCACGCAGCAAGGGCCAGGTGGTGACGCAGTTGAGCGAGCGTGAGGACGACCTGAAGTCGGCGAGGCTCGGAAAAGAGCAGCTTTATAAGAGCTATGAAACGGATCAGCAGAACGTTACGTCCATTGGAGATCGGTATGAAAATGCCATGCTGCAGCACAGCATGATGGCGCTCAATCGCGACGTGCCCAGAACGGATTCGCGTGTGGTGTCAGATGCAACCATCCCCGTGGATACCTGGTTTCCCACTTGGTACTACTATTTCCCTGCATGCTTTGTACTGGGGCTGATCAATGCCATTTTGGCTGCCTACTTTTTGGAGCGACGTGATCAGCGGGTTCGTTCAAAAGATGATCTCGTTGCAATCGTGGGTGTTGACATGGTTGACACGTTGATTAAAACGCCTTGAGCATACTCACCGCCCCTTCATGCGAGCTTGGTCGTTGGTGACATTGTCGATGTGATTGCCAGTCGCCTGCAACCCTTCGCTGTCACCAACAATCGTGTCCTTCAGATTGAGCAGTTTGTTGTCACGGTAGATGACGCCAATATGGCCGCCCTGCGAACTGCTGGTGGAGAAGGTGCCGATATTGCCGCCGTCGCATGTATTGCCGACGATTTGCGTACCTTTCATGTTGCCTTTATAGCCACCGTTTGCGAGGCACGTGATTCGAGCTGTTGGCAGCGGTGCCTTACCATTGGTGGCATATACGGTAATCTGGTTCTTATGGATGAGCAGTGCCTGCTTGTCAAAATCCACAACCTGTATGCCTGCGAACTCGGGGGTGTCCACCGAGATACGTTTGTTGATGATGTTGCCAGCAATGGTGACCTGATCGAATCCCCACCAGTGGTCGGCATAAATGCCGACCTTTGGGGGGTCGATGATGGTGTTCTCCTGGATCGTCAAGGTGCCAAACTTTGCCTTGTTGACATCCTTCACAATGCGACCGCGTGTGAGCGTATTGTCTTTGATGAGCGTATTGGGGGCGTCCGTAATGACGAGGTCAACGTCAACGAGTCGGTTGCCTAACACTGTGGCACCTATACCGCCCACCTCCAAGCCAGCGGCCATCGACGGGGTTCCCTCAATCGTATTGCCTTTCACGACTGCGGACTGTCCAGCCACAACGGACATGGCGTAAGCACCTTTTTCATGGCTCTTGTGCCACTTCTTGAAGCTGTTGTTTTCAATAATCAGTCCGGGGTGGTTGTCCCCTTGAACCTCGATGGACATTGCCTTGAAACCGTGCCCGCTGTTCTTGCGGACCACAGTATCTTTGCAAGACCACAGGTGGATGCCTTCCGATACGCCTTGGAAGTTGTTATCCGAAATGGTGCTCTGGTCTAGCCCGTAGGCCATGATCCCGGTATCGATGATGTTGAGGAACAAATTGTTGCGGATGACAACGTTCTTGCCCTGATCCGCAACGAAGACACCATGGCGTTCTCCCCATCTCTGTTTGGCATCGCTGCCTCCCATGATGTTGCGAATCAGGTTGCTTTCAACGGTATGGTCTGTCCCCTTGATCATGATGCCGCGACCGTCCAGTATCAGGTTTCGTACCGAGGTGCCGCGTGCGCGCAAGCCGCTGATGAGCATACCGGCTCGGTTTGGTGCACTCCAAGTTAGCGTAGCGCCTTTGATCGAGCATAGTGAGACACCATCCAGTAATTCAATGGTGGTGTCAATCAGGTAGTCGCCAGTCAGGATGATGGTGCTACCAGGGCCGCCTTTGAGTATGGCAAATTGAATGTCAGACGCTTCGTGACCTGCCGGTGTTTGAATATTGCTGCTTGGGCAGGCCTTGCTTTCACTGATCTGTGCCTGGGCATTCGTCTGTAGCTGAAAAAGCCATGCCATGAATATAGTATTCAACCATAGCCATTTCACGGAATGTGGCATGTCAATAGTCAACGACGATGCTGCCTACAACGGTAGTATCTGACATACGCAAGGCACCAACCAAAGACTGTAGATTGTTGATGCGGGTGTGATTCTGTCTGGCCATGAGTACGGCTGCGCCACACTTGGCCGCGATCACTGCGCCGTCCATGCCTTGAGACATGGCTGGAGTGTCTACGAGCACGTGATCAAATTTGGTAAGCAGTTCACGAATCAGCAAGCCGAAAGCAGGGCGCTCTGCCAATTCGAGTGGGTTTGGTGGCACCGTCCCGACGGGAAGCACGAACAGGCTTGGGAGGGACTTGACTGACTGAATGACGTTGCTTACTGCTCGGCCCGTCAGGATGTTGGTCAGGCCCGAAGATGCGTTCGACAGCTTGAAGATCTCGTGAAGCCGCGGGTTGCGCATATTGGCATCAATCAGCAGTGTTCTGCCAGAGAGCTGGGAAAATGCAGCGGCCATGTTGGCTGCAAAGTAGCTTTTGCCATCCCCGCTCTCCGTGCTCAGGACGGCTAATGCCTTACGAGGGCCGGTGCCGCTATACATTTTCATGATCAGGTGACTGCGCGTCGTACGGAACGCTTCAGCCTGGACCGAGAACGGGCTCTTGGCGATGACAAGTTCTTTGCTGTAGGTGTCTTCGTGTTCCCCACTATATGGATAGTGGAACTGCTGCGCCAACGCCCACATGACGTCGTCAGCATTCGCCAAACCCAAGGCCACAGCAGCTTCGCCGAAGCGAACATTGTTGCTGCGTTGGTAGTTGACAATAGATTCGATCTGCTCAGCGGTCAAATTATTGGCTTTGCTGATGATCTCGCCGATCGTCGGCTCCTGATATTTCATCTGTGCAGTGTCAGGGAAATGAGGGTCGGCCGAGACAAAGCCGGAATTGGAGAACTTCTTGGATGTATCCATGACTTAAAGCAACCTGCCTGGCGCGTTAGGGTTCTGCGCATCGGCGCTATTCATGCCGATACTTTCCAATGGGTAGAGAACACCTTCGTGAGATCGAGACCATGGGTTTTTTGCTCTTTGGGATGCCGTCAGATAACCGATAACTGGCACCCTTAGCAACGTGACCAGATCGGAAGTGCTGCGCACCTTGCGGTCCGCCAGCTCTACCACCATCGTGACGAAGGCAGCAATGATCGCACCCAGAACCGCACCAATAAGGGTATTGACGCCGATCTTGGGTGACGAGGGCGTGACCGGTTCAGACGCGGTGTTAAGCACCACGATGTTGTTCTGACTGTTGCTGCCTTCTAGGTTCATCTGGCTCTGACGGGCCTGGATTGCATCGTAGACACGCTGTGCTGCACCAACTTCCCGTTCGATGACCAGCAGTTCGTTGCGGTCCTGCTTCAGTTTAAGCAGTTTGTCGCGTTGCTCGTTGTAAGCTGCGAGGATCGTGGCCTCTTTGCTCTGGTTGATTTGGCTGGACGCGGTCAAGCTGTTACCGACGCGACCAGTTTCTCGGCGTATCTTGTCCTTGATTGACGCGATGCTGGCGCGGAGTTCGACAATGATGGGGTGGTTTTCACCATAGCGCTCTAGTGATTCGTCCAATTTGGCCTCGGAGCGGCTCAGGTCACTCCGCAATGACAGGAGCAGTGTGCTGGCCATGGCGTCTGGCGAGACATCACCGTTGTTCATTGCTTGTGCTCGCCTGCTGGAAGAGTCTGCCAGTGCACCTCTTAGGGCAGTGAGTTGAGCGGACAGATCGTTCAATTTAATCGACTCTGTATCCAACTTTTCATCAGTGACCAAAATGCCTTTGGATTGCTGAGCCTCAGAAAGTTTGTTTTGCGCAGCTTCCAGCTTTTGACGAGCCAGGTTGGCGCGCTCTTCGAAAAAGTCAGAATATTGCTTGGCTGGCGTCGTCTTGAATTGAACGGTGGAGTCGATATAGGCTTTGGCAAAATTGTTGGCAAGCGCTTCAGCGAATTTGGGCTCTGTGGCCTCATAGCTGATTTCAACAACATTTGACTCACGCGCAGCCTCGACCTTGAGACTATTTAAAATTCGACGTGACAACCACGCGATGTAGTCACCTTTCGCGCCACTCTTATCCCACTCTGTCCTCATGAGAGCGTTGTCGTCAAGTTGGAGATTCTTGATGACTTTCTGCGCAACATGGTTGCTCTCGATGATGTCCACTTGTGTGGCCAGGAAGGCGGCAGACGGCATGATGCCCGTGGCAGATGTGCCGGCTACCGGGTCAACCTTCAAGTCAATCATGAGTACGGCTTTGGCCGTGTACTTCTTTGGCCAGACCAGGCTACCGACGAGCGCAATGGATGTCAACGCGACAAAAATCGCTGTTGCCAGGATCCATCTGGCGCGAAGGACTCTTAGAAAATCAGAAAAACTCATGTTGTTTTGAAGGTGTGATGCCGGTTGTGCGGTCCTGCATCCCCCTTGTTGGAGGGGGAGCTTCGGATTATTTCAGGCCAGACAAACCTTTGTTCAGCGCGTTGGGATCAATACCATCGGAGGCACTTTCAGCAGGTGTAGATGGTGCGGCTGGCGCGGTAGCTGCGCTGGCCGCAGCAGCCCCAGAAGCTGGCTTGTTCGCAAACTTGCCAATGTATTCAACCTTGGCAGCAGTGCGCAGGGCCTTGAGTTCCTTCTGGGCGAATTCACGGCGGCGCTCGACGGTCAGGTATTGTTCGATGGCGGGCTTGGCCTGCTCGAAAGTGACCGGCTGGCTCTTGCTGGCCACGATCAGCAGGGCCTTGAAGCCGTCCTTGGCCGTGATGTAGAGCGCTTCACCGTCGTCCACCTTGCTCAAAGGTTCAATGATGCCCAGGGGCAGGCTCTCGGCAGCTTGAGTGGATTGGTTGGCCGTGAATTTCAGGCCGCTGGCCTTGAGCACTTCGCCAAAATCGGCAGCCGTCTTGGTTGCCTTGAGCTTTTCCATCAACGGAGCGGACTGTTCGGGTGTGGCCGGAACGGTGAATTCTTGCAGCGCATAGACTTTGCGTTGGGCAAACAAGGCCGGCTTGGAGTCAAAGTACTTGCGCACGTCGTCTGACGAAGGTGTGCCAGCGCCGGCCGCAGCAGCCTTTTCAATATAGGCGCGCGCCAGGATGCTGCGGCGTGTGGAGTCGAGCAGGGCGACGATCTGTGGGTCGCGGTCCAGCTTTTGTTCTTCGGCCTTGGCCACGGCCAGTTGTTGATCGATCAGGCCTTCCAGGGCCTGGTGGCTGGCCGCTTCGGCTTGCTCTGGCTTGAGGCCTTGCTGGCGTTCCAGCAACTGGTTGATCTGGTGGACGGTGATTTCTTCGTCGTTGACACGGGCTGCCGCCTGGCTGGCCTTGGCTTCCGGTTTGGATTTGTCCCCGCAGCCGGCGATCACCAGGGCTGAGGCAATGACAACGGGCATCAGCGCCATCGTGCGGATGGAGCGTTGACGGGTGATGGCTTGCAGGCGGGTTTGCATGGTTGAACTGTTGGGTTGTTTCAAATATTGATGCACAGGCCGTGTTTTCGGCACTGGTACAAGATCTTTTAGCGCGGCCTAAGTTCCCGGGGGTTTTCTCGGGGCGCTTGAATGAGTGTACGACTCCATCGTGACGGTCATTTCACAGATGGGGGGCGGTTGGTAACAGAAGCGAACAGATGGGCGAGCAAGGCTGACAGGACACCACTCACATGAGCCCAGGGGGCCACATTTATATCCGAGCCTGGGGGCCTGATCAGCGTGTGCTGCCAGGGGTTTTCCATGATAATTTTCAATATCAGGGCACCCAGCAGGGTGCATCCGAGTATTTGCCCTGATTGGGTTGTTGATTTTGTAACCTGATGTAGGGCAATCAGGGTCGCACCTGCGTGCAATACCCCTGACAGACCAATATAGACATGCAGAGGCTGGCCCAGCATGCCCAATTGGGTGATCGGCCAGGCGAGGAGCCAGGCCCAGGCTGTACGCCCTGGTACCCGGGCGGTATAGCCGAGCGCGGCGATCAGTGACAGGGCCATGAGATTGCGCTGCAGGTGCTGGGCGCTGCCGTGCAGCCATGCGGCGGACCACCAGGTCCATGGCGCTTGATGCCAGGGCTGGTTGGGGTGCAAGGCTATACGTGAAGCCCAGCTTGGCCAAGTGGTATCGGGCTGATCGAGCGGTACCCAGCCCAGGCAGGCCGCTGGGACACCCAGGAGCAGGCACATCGCCAGCCAGAGCCAGGGCGGCTGTCGTTTTTCGCTCTGGTGCGCTGGCGCCCTCACTTGGGCGGAAAAACGGCGCACCAGAGTGCCAGCACGGCATCCCGGGGGATTTGAAGGGCAGGCATTTGCGCCAGTTCGAACCTGGTCGCGGCGTCATCCAGGCGGGCTCGATGCTGGATGCGTCGCAATTCTCGGTAGGCCTGCCCTGCGGCGTGCCCGATGCCCGGTGGGAGCAGGCCTGCTTGTTCGGCCCGATCCAGCAGGGCGATGTTGCCTTTGTTGTCCAGCAGTTCGGGGTGCAGGCGGCTGTAGGCCAGGATGAGGAACTGCACGGCGAATTCCACATCGATCATGCCGCCTGGGCTGTGTTTGATGTCGAACTCGGTGGACGGACAGGTATGGGCCTCGCGCATGCGTTCGCGCATGGTGGTGACCTCTTCGCGCAAGGCGGCCGGGTCACGCTCGGCGCTGAGCACGGCGCGGCGGGTGGTCTCGAAGCGCTCGGCCAGGGCGGGCTCGCCTGCGCACCAGCGGGCGCGGGTCAGGGCCTGGTGTTCCCAGGTCCAGGCGGTATTGCTGCCGCGTTGGCGCTGGTAGTCGTCAAACGAGTGGAAGCTGGTCACCAGCAGGCCGGAGTTGCCGTTGGGACGCAAGGCGGTGTCGATGTCGAACAGTTCGCCCACGGAGGTGCGCAGCGTCAGCCAGTTGACGAGTTTGCGCGCAAACATCATGTAGGCGTCAATGGGGCCTGCGGTGTCCGGGCCGGCATCAGCCGGTTGTTCGTCCTGGGTGTCGTCGTACAGGAAGACGACATCGAGATCGCTGCCATAGCCCAGCTCCAGGCCGCCCAGCTTGCCGTAGGCGATGACGGCGAAGTGCGGCTGGCGGCCCACGGCATACACGCCTTGCTTGCCAGGGCGCTGCTGCAGGTGGCCCCAGGCCCACTGGATGGTGGTGTTGAGGGTGGCATCGGCCAGCGCGGAGAGGTCGTCGGCGACTTGCTCCACGGTGAGTTGGCCCTCGACGTCGCGCACCAAGGTGCGGAAGATCTCGGCGTGGTGGGCGCGGCGCAGGGTGTCGAGCAGCGCTTCTTCGTCGGCCTGACCGGCGCGCGTCCAGGCGTTGTGGCGTTCGTTGAGTTCTTTTTGATAGGCCGCAGCGTCGAAGCGGCCTTCCATCAGGCGCGGATCGGCCAGTTCGTCGATCACGCCAGGATGGCGCAGCAGGTAGCGCATGGGCCATTTGGCCAGGCCGAGCAGGCGCAGCAGGCGGTTGAGCACCTCGGGGCGTTCGGCCAGCAGCGACAGATAGCTGTCACGGCGCAGCAGGGGGTTGAGCCACTCAATGAAGCGCAGGACGGCGTCGGGCCCCAGGCAGTCGGACTCGTCTGGCTGCAAGCCTTTGCTGTCCTTGCCGTAGGCTGTCAGGGTGGCGCGGCCGATCAGTTTGGCCAGACGCAGCTTGGCGGCGTCCGACAGCATGGCCACTTTGGCTTGAGCGGCAAAGTCACGGACCTTGCTGGCCACAGGCTCGGGCAGCTTGGCCAGGAATTCATCGCTGTCCACGGGCAGGGGCGGGCCGCCGCAGGTTTTGCAGCCACCTTCGCCCGACGAGCCGGGTCCGCGTCCGTCATGCAGCAGGGCATCGAATTCCGTGGCGACGAGTTCGCGCACACTGCACAAGGCATCCAGCAGCTGGCAGGTGCCGGTGTGGCAGTCCGGGTTGATGGGCGTGCCATGTTCCCGGCCCAGCAGGCCCAGGCTGTCGGCAATCCAGGCCAGATCCCTGTCTTCTGTGGGCAGCATATGGGTCTGCTGGTCGTCCAGGAACTGGATGCGGTGCTCGATGCGGCGCAGGAAGATGTAGGCCTGCGCCAGCCATTTGGCCGTGGCATTGGGAATCAGTCCACGTGCGGCCAGGCGTGGCAGGGCCTTGAGCGTGGAGCGGGTGCGGATTTCAGGGAACTGCCCGCCACGTACCACTTGCAGCAGTTGCACCGTGAATTCGATTTCCCGGATGCCGCCGCGTGAGAGTTTGACGTCGTTGGCGCGCTCAGGCCGGCCGGCGGCACGGCGGTTGGCTTCGTCGCGGATCTTGCGGTGCAGCTGGCGCAGGCCTTCGAAGACGCCGTAATCCAGGTAGCGGCGGAAAACGAAGGGCATGACGATGTCGCGCAGGTCAAGGGCGCGCTTGTGGTGCTCGCCTCCCGGCATGGCGCGGCGCGGCGCGATGATGCGGCTTTTGAGCCAGGCAAAGCGCTCCCACTCGCGACCTTGCACCAGGAAATACTCTTCCAGCATGCTCAGGCTGACCACCGAGGGGCCGGAGTTGCCGTTGGGGCGCAAGGCCAGATCGACGCGGAAGACGAAACCGTCTTCGGTGGTGTCGCCGATCAGGGTGGACAGGCGGCGAGCTACCAGGGTGAAGTACTCGTGGACGGTGACGCGGCCCTTGATGATGCCGATGTCGTCGTTCAACCCGGTCGTATGGCCGTCTTCTTCGTAAACGTAGATCAGGTCGATGTCGGACGAGACGTTGAGTTCGCGCCCGCCCAGCTTGCCCATGCCCACGACCCACATGTCGATGCGCTGGCCTTGCTCGTTGAGCGGGGCGCCGTGCTTGGCATCGGCTTCAGCCTCGGCGGTGCGCAGGGCGTAATCCAGGGTGACTTCGGCCAACTCCGTCATGGTGGCCGTGATGTCCAGCATGGCGCAGCCTTGTTCGACATCCAGCACCACCAGGCGCTCCATGACCAGTTGGCGGGCCACGCGCAGGGCGGCGCCCAGTTCGCGGCCTTGGGCCAGCAGGTGGTCGATGAGTGTGCTGATTTGGGCGGCTCGGGGCTGCCCAGGTGCGGTCTCGGCAAATGCGGCCAGTTCGGCGGGATAGCGCCTGCGGATACGTTGAACGTAGCGCGAGTGCTCGGCCAGGGCCGTTGTCTTTACAGCGTCAAATGGGAAATCAAACATGGAACCAAGGGGCCGACGTGGTGGTCTGTGCTAGGGTTATCGGTTGTCGATCCCTGATGCTGTACCTCAATGCGATGGTAGGGCACCAGAGTGGCCTGAAATGTAGGTGGTTCGACTGATGCAACCCTTCTTTCATGTCATTGCCCCCCGAACCGTTCAACCAGCGCCAGGCCGGCACCAGAACCAGCCAGCGCGGCGTCCTCAGAGCTTCTGCCTTGACCTTGGGGCGGGTGGGGCGTCGGGTCGTCCTGGGTTTGTCCATACTGGCTGGCGTTGTGCTGTTGCTGGCCGCGCTGGCCTGGGGTGTCTTGCTGCTTCAGATTTTGCCGCGTATTGATTCGTGGCGGTTTGATCTGGCTGAGCAAGCCACGCAAGCAATAGGGGTGCCCGTGCGCATTGGCAAGGTCATCGGGCGTGCTGATGGTATCTGGCCCACCTTGTCCTTGCGCGAGGTTCAACTTCTGGATGCGGCAGGCCGGGTGGCTTTGCGTCTGCCTGAGGTCACGGCGCGCGTCTCGCTGTCGACCCTGTCGCCGCGTGCGCTGGCGGATGGCGAGTTGCGCCTGGATCAATTGGTGATCGTCGCGCCCGAGCTGGATGTGCGGCGCGATGCCGCCGGCCAGTGGCATGTGGCGGGTTTGAAAATCGCGCCCTCCTCGGGGGCGGCAGGTGGCTCGGCTGCGACCGACTGGGTGCTGTCGCAGGCCCGCATCCAGATTCGTCAGGGAACGATACGCTGGACAGACGAGCTGATGGGGGCGCCCACGCTGGCCTTGCAGCAGCTGGACCTGACACTGCGCAATCGGCCAGGGTTGGGGCGGCGTTTGCACGAGCTGACGGTCTCCGCCACGCCGCCGGCAGAGTTCGGCCAGCGCTTCAACGTGTCTGCTTCGATGACGCAACCGCTGTGGCTGGCGTCTGGCGTGCCTGTCAAGGATGGCGAGTCCGTGCCTTTGTGGCAGCGTTGGGAGTTGGATGCCACACGGCCCAGCCAGTGGATGACCTGGTCGGGGGCCATCAGCGCCGAGTTGCCGTTCGTGGACGTGCAGCGGCTCAAGCAGCATGTGAAGCTGCCTGTCGACGTGGAAGGCGGGCGGGGCGCCATGCAGGCCACCCTCAGTCTGAGCAAGGGCTTGCCCAGCGGCTTGAAGCTGGACGTGGCCATGCGCGATGTCAATGTGAGGCTGGCCCGCGGATTGGCGCCGCTTGCGTTTCGGCGCCTGGACGGTCAGGTTGCGGTGTCGCATGAGGCGCAATCCTCCTCCTTGTCGTTCCAGAAGCTCACCTTCCAGTTGAGCGATGGCCTGGTCTGGCCTGCCAGCAGCGGTAGTCTGGTGTGGCGGCATGCGCCTTGGCCTGAGGCCCTGTCTGATGCCGTGTGGGGCTTGACGAGGGGAGGCGAGGCGCAGGCTGATCGGCTTGACCTGAATCTGCTGGCGCAGTTGGCCGATCGGCTTCCGCTGGCCCCCAAAGTTCGGGCTACGCTGGCTGATGTGGCGCCGCATGGTGTGGTGTCGCAACTGGCGTGGAGCTGGGAAGGTCTGCTGGAGTCGCCTCAACGTTACAAGGCCAGTGGCCGTGTGCATGGGCTGGGTTGGGCTGCCTCTGCCAAGGACAGCCGTCCCGGCATGGATCAGGCGACGGTCAGCGTCGTGGCCGATGAGACCGGGGGGCATGCCGATCTGGATGTGAAGCAGGGCTGGATTGCCTTCCCCGGTGTGTTTGAAGAGCCCCGCATTCCGCTTCAGGCCTTGCAGGCCAAGGTGTCGTGGACGATCTCGCCCTCGCGGGTCAAAGGTTTGCCCGCCGAATTGAAGGTGGATGTCAGCGAGGCCAGCTTTGCCAATGCCGATGTCAGCGGGCAACTGGAGGGGCATTGGCGAACCGGCTCGGGGCTGTCGGCGCTGGATGGCAAGGTGGTATCGCGCTTTCCGGGGCTGTTAAGTCTGACGGGACGGCTCGACCGTGCTGACGCTGCCAAAGTGTGGCGTTATTTGCCGCTGGCCATCCCTAAAGCGCCTCGCGACTATGTGAGGTTGGCCTTGCGCAGCGGGCAGGGTGAGAAGGTGTCTTTTGATGTGGAGGGGGACCTCAATGAGTTCCCCTTCAAGGACGATCAGGGGGGGCGCTTCCGTGTGAAGGTGCCTTTGCGTGATGTGTCCCTGGATTACGTGCCGCAGGGCCTGATGGGGACGCAGGCCGATGCCCGTCAGGTCAACTGGCCGGCGTTCACCTCGATGCAAGGCTTGTTGCTGTTCGAGGGGCAGCGCATGCAGATCAAGGATGCCAAGGGGCGTCTGGGTGATGTGGGCTCGGGGACCTTCGGTTTGCATGACGTCGAAGGGCTCATCGAGGACCTGGGGCACGCGGATCCGCATCTGACCATCAAGGGCCAAGGCGAAGGGCCGCTCAATGACATGGTGCGATTCTTGTCCGCATCGCCTATCGGGCGCTGGACGGACAATGTCCTGGGGGCGGCGCAGTCAAACGGCACGGCCGCCATGCGCCTGTCGCTCGACATTCCGCTGGATCATGCGGACGACACGCGCCTGAGAGGGACGGTGTCGATGCTGGAGCGGGACGGGGCCAGCTTGCGGTTGAACCCCTCTCTGCCATTGTTTGCTGCCTTGCAAGGCACGATCGGCTTCACGGAAACCGACCTCAATGTGAAGGCCAAAGCGCGCGTTTGGGGGCACGCGGTGGATGTGGACGGGCGCAGAGCGTCCGATGGCACCACGCGCTTTGTGGCGCAGGGCTTGATGTCTGCAGAAGGCTTGCGTCAGGCGAGCGAGTTTCCCTTCCTGCAAAAGCTTGCTCAGCGCTTTTCAGGAGAATCACCGGTCACGGTCAACGTCACGATGGGGCGTGTCGATGCACAGGGCAAGCGGGCCTTGCCTGAGGTGCTGATCAGCTCGAATCTGCAGGGCATGGCGGCGAATTTGCCGGCCCCTTTGAACAAGCCGGCATCGGCCGTCTGGCCTTTGCGTGTCACCCATCGGCTGGAGGATGCGCAAGGCTTGAGCGACGCGATTGTGGTTGATCTGGGCAATCCGCAGGCGCTTCAGATGACGTCCAACGCCGTGCCCTGGTTGCGGGTGGATCTGCGCCGGGATACCAGTGGCGATCACGCCAAGGTGTCTCGCGGTTTGATCAGCCTTGTTCAGGCTGGCTTGAGCGAAGCGACGGGCCTGCAGTCGCTGCCCGCCAAGGGCGTGGCCGCGCAGATTGCGATGCCTGCACTGGATCTGGATGCCTGGGCGGGGGTGGCGGCCCTGTTCAAATCTGCGGAATCGACGCGTGCTGGCGCGGTGGCGGATGCGGCCGAAACCTATCTGCCGGACAGCGTCAGCGTCAAGACATCGGCGTTGACGTTCCAGCAACGCACCTTGAAGGATGTGTCCGGTACCTTGGCGCATCCTTCACCGGGCGTCTGGCGTGTGCAACTGGATGCGCAGCAGGTGGCTGGGCTCATTGAATGGATGCCGGAGAGCGCCCCGGCGACGGGTGGGGGCGCCAACAGCCGTGTTGTGGCGCGCCTGTCTCGGCTGTCGGTTCCGGCCGCGGAGGCTCAGGCTCTGGAGGAGCGTGCGGCCGAGCAAATGTTGTCTGCAGACGCTTCGTCTTCGTCCTTGCCTGCGCTGGATGTGATCATTGATCAACTGGAATGGCGAGGGCTGCCACTGGGGCGCCTGGAGGTGGATGCGGTCAACCGTCAGGTACCGGTGGCGGGCGGGGTGCCTGTTCCCGAATGGCGTTTGACGAAACTGCGCATGAGTTCACCTGAGGCGCAATTGAACGCCAGCGGCAACTGGACCGTGTTGGGTGCACAAAGCGCCGCGCGCCGTCCTGGCGTCAAGCTCAAGCCGCGTTCGGCTTTCAGCTTCACCCTGGACTTGCAAAACAGCGGGGGCCTCTTGACCCGACTGGGCTTGCCTCAGACCATCAAGGGGGGCAAGGGCAAACTCACCGGGCAGGTCAGCTGGCTGGGGACGCCCATGGAGCCAGACGCCTTGTCCATGACCGGGGATGTCAACGTGCAGATCAGCGAAGGGCAGTTCCTCAAGGTGGACCCCGGTATGGCCAAACTGCTGGGGGTGCTGAGTTTGCAGTCTTTGCCCCGGCGTTTGACGCTGGACTTCCGCGATGTGTTCCAGCAAGGATTTGCCTTTGACAGCATCGATGGCGACGTGAAGATCGGCCAGGGACTGGCGACCACGCGCAATCTGCGCATGCGCGGCGTGCAGGCTGTGGTGCTGATGGAGGGGCAGGCCGACCTGGCGCATGAAACGCAGAACCTGCATGTGTATGTGGTGCCCGAGGTCAACGCAGGCGGTGCGTCGCTGGCTTATGCGGCCATCAACCCGGTCATCGGGCTGGGTACCTTCATTGCGCAAGTGCTGTTGCGCAAGCAGGTGGCTGACGCGGGTACCCAGGAGTTCCGTGTGACGGGGCCCTGGGCGGATCCTCAGGTCGAGAAGGTGGGCGGCAAGGGTGCGTTGGCGGCGTCTTCTCCGGATGCAGGAGGCGCATCGCCCAGCGCAGCATCGCCAGCGTTGGCGCCAGCCGCTGCGCCACCTTCCACAGTCACAAAGCCCCGAAAACCTTCTTGAGCAGGGCGCTGCCCGTGCCCACCGGGTCCTTGCGGATGCGGCGCTCTTCTTCACCGATCACGAAGTACAGGCCATCCAGCGCCTTCTGGGTAACGTGATCCTGCACGGTCACCATGTCACCCTGAACCAGGCCCAGTTTGCTGGCCTTGCCCGCCAGATCGTTGTACTGCCTGGTGATGGACAGCTTCTCCAGTGACTTGCTGACCACCGGCATGAACTTCTGGCTCAGTGGCGCGCGTGTCTTGCTGGTGAAATACTCGGTGACAGCGTTGTCGCCACCTTGCACAATGCGCTGCGCGTCTTGAACGCTCATGCTCTTGATGGCCTGGATCAGCAGCGGCTGGGCCAGGGCGACGGCGCTTTCGGCGGCATGGTTCATGGACGTGATGAGCTCGTCAAGCTGGGCGCCACGCCCGACCGTGCGCAGAATGGGGGCCGCTTTTTCGAGCACGTCCGGCAGGCCGATACGCACCTTGTCATTGGCGAGAAAACCATCGGCCGCACCAAGCTGCTTGACGGCCACCTGGGCGCCTCGCTCCAGTGCGGCACGCAAGGCGGCGCTGGCGTCTGCCTGGTTGAAAAGGGCGGCCCACCCTGTAGCAGGCAGGGCTTCCAGTGTGATCAGCCCGATACAGGTGGCCCAGGACGACGACAATACGGTGCGACGATTCATTTTCTATCCTCAGATCTTTCCCGTGGTGACCAAGATGCGCTTGATCCGCCGAATGCTGACACTTTTGCTGCCCATCTTGCTGGCAGCCTGCTTCTCTGGCGCGCAACAGGCCGCGCCCAATTTGACGTTTACCCAGCTTGATGGCAGCCAACACACCTTCTCCGAGCTCAAAGGCAAGGTGATGCTGGTCAACTTCTGGGCCACGAGTTGCAGCACCTGTGTCAAGGAGATGCCGCAGATCGTGGCCACGTACCAGAAGTTCAGGGGCCAGGGCCTGGAAACACTCGCCATTGCCATGGAGTATGACCCGCCTGCGTATGTGATGCAGTTTGCGCAGACACGTCAGTTGCCTTTTCGTGTGGCCATTGACCATTCTGGCGATCTGGCAAAGGGCTTTGGCGAGGTTCAGTTGACGCCCACCACGTTGGTGGTCAACAAGAAGGGCATCATCGTCAAACGCTATGTGGGCGAGCCCGATTTTGCAGCCTTGCATGCCCTGCTGGCTCAATTGCTGGCAGAAGCCGGCTGAGCGGGCGCCATCTGCCCCATCGGGGGCCGGCGTGCGCCGATATGGCTACATCACGCGAGACAGTTCGTACACGAGGGCTGAGGGCAGCGCATTGCCGAGGCCTTCGCACCCAACTCGGGCCATGCCGGTGGCGCTGATGGTGGAGATGTCGAAGGTTCGGCCTTCTCTGGCCAGTTCGATGAACACGAACTCGGGCACCTCCTCGCGGATGCCACTGATCAGCTGATCGAAAGCCTTTGCGCGCAGTTCGCTCTCGAACACGATGGCGTGCGGCAAACCTTCGCGGCAGAACTCGGCTGCTTCGCGCACCGAGCCAACAAAGTCCAGCACCAGCCCCATGGATTTGAGCGCTTCACCGATCTGCAAGCGCAAGTCACGGCGTGAGGCGATCACCAGCACATGGCTGCCGGCCAGGGGTTTGGAGTTGACCGAGTCGGCAAAGCCGTGTGAGTCCGCGTGTGTGTCATCCCGCTGGCCCATGGGCGCGATGGTGTCTGGAAATTCAAGATGCAATTGAATGCGAGACGGGTCGATCTGGCGATCAAACACCAGGCCCAGTGTGCGTGCGGTCTGCTCCAGCAGGTGCCAGTGCATCTTGTTGATGCGCGCCTGGAGCGCCTCACCTGAGGGGGCGGGCTCGTCAGGTGGGTGATGCTGGAAGGCACAAGTCAGTTGTGCGCGTGCCGGCCATTGGCGCATCGCCAGGCGCAACTCCACCGTCCCGTGGGCGCAGTCCAGCAGCCAGTCCACCAGTGCGTTGAGCAGGCCAAACAGCATGGACGCATCGGCCTGAATCTCGATAGGCAGCAGCGATTGTTTGAGTTGGAGGCCTTGGGCGTGCATCTCACGGGCGCGGTATGCCAGCACACTTTGAATCGTGTTGGTGAGGTGCACGCGCTCCTGGGATTGGCGGATGCGACCTGACGCCAGTCGGGCAATCTGCTGGCACCAGATGCCCGTCTGGCGGGCACGGTCGATCTCATCGCGCAGGGCGCGCAGGCCAGCGCGGTCAATGCGCCCGGTGGTGGTCAAAGTGGTGACGCGCTCCAGGGCGGCGGTCAGGGGTTCTGCCAGTTCGCGCCCCACCTGCCCCAGGCGTTCATGCCAGCACGCGAGTTCTTCGTCGCCTTGGTCACCTTCCGCGCCAGTGAGCAGTTCAGGCGGCGCATTGAAAGGGGGGGCGGGTACGGCGTTCATGGACTGGTGTTTTTGGTACTCTGACCAGTCTTGTCGCTGTCCGGAAGTCTTGTCCATCCCACGCATGGGTGACAAAGGCGCTCCTTTGCATAATGAGCAAATGATCAGGTTTTCTTCAGGTTTTCGCGTTGTGGCCAGGCTTCAACTGGCTGTTGGGTTGACGTGCGCCTTGCTGGCGTCGGCGTGTTCACCCGCCTTGAACTGGCGTGAGGTGCGGCCGGAGGCTGCCGATGGCCTGGTGGCGCAGTTCCCGTGCAAGCCCGATAGGCATGCTCGCGAGCTGGCCTGGCCTGGCATGACCACGCCCGTGACCATGCGAATGTTGTCCTGTCAGACTGAAGAGGGGACGTGGGCGATCAGCTATGTGACCTTGCCGGATGCGGGGATGGTGCCCTCTGCCTTGCTGGAGTGGCGCGCGATGATGCGACGCAACCTGGGCCTTGCCTCGCAGATGGCTGATCAGGGCGCGAGTCAGGGGCGTGGCATGTTGGAAAGCGATCTGGGGCCGATTCAGGTCCCGCACATGACGCCGATGCCTCAGGCGCGTGGCTGGCGATTTCAGGCTCAACGGCCAGATGGACTGGGCAGGCCCCTGGATATGGACATTCGGACGTGGCATTTTTCCCACGGAATGACGGTGTTTCAGGCATCGGTGTGGCGGCCGGCCGTGGTGGTCAAGGCCCAAACAAGTGAAGATGTGGCGGAAGCATTTTTCCGCGGTCTCCAATTTCCCGGCTGAGTTGCCGATAATCCAAGCTGTATGGCCGGCCTTTTCATCATTGCGCACGCACCACTGGCTTCAGCTCTGAAGTTGGCGGCGCAGCATTGCTTCCCGGAAGCGGCTGAAGGCTTGCAGGCACTGGATGTCCCGCCCAATTTGCCGCCCGACGAGGTTGAAGCGCAAGCGCGCTTGCTGCTGGCGCGTGTCGTGGAAGGCGATGCACGCGGAGAGGCCCTGGTTCTGACCGATGTTTTTGGCGCGACCCCCTGCAATTGCGTGCAGCGCCTGGCAGACGGCGTGCACGTCAAGGTGGTCACCGGGGCGAATGTCCCGATGCTGTGGCGTGCGTTGAACTATGCGGGCGAACCCCTGGAGACCCTGATCACCCGTGCCGTGGCAGGTGGGACGCAGGGGGTCATGCAGATAGCCACCAGCCGCCCCCACAATCAGGTCAGTCAACCTACTTCACATGATCAAGACCACCGTCACCATCAGCAATAAGCTCGGCCTGCACGCGCGTGCGTCGGCCAAATTGACCAAGCTGGCCAGCAGTTTTCCCTGCGAGGTGCACATGAGCCGCAATGACCGGCGCGTGAACGCCAAGAGCATCATGGGGGTGATGATGCTGGCCGCCGGCCTGGGTTCCACCGTTGAACTGGAGTGCGACGGTGCGCGGGAAGAAGATGCCTCCAAGGCCCTGGTGGCACTCATCAACGACAAGTTCGGTGAGGGCGAGTAAACCCTGACGAAACGCCCCCTTCATTCAGGCGGGGGTTTGCCGAAGTTCACAGGGCGTGTGACATTTTGTGTCGCTAGTACGATACAGCCCTGAGCCGTTTCGGTGCAAGGCAGGGCAAAGTAGGTGTCCCCATTCGGGACAGTGGGTCAAATCCCACCCGGACATATCCGCCTGTCAGTTTGAAAGTATCAAGGAGTCGTGATGGCCCGCCACAGCAATCGTTCTGTTTCTGCTTCCTCCTTCATGAAGGTGTCCACGTTGGTGCTGGCGTTGGCTGGTGCCTCGCAGGCCTTGGCGGCAGAAAACGGGCTGCAACGCTACTCGCCTGGTGTGGGGGGCAGCGACATGACGACGCCTTTGGTGCCGGGTTGGTACGTGCAGATGCCGATGGTGGCGTATCACGCCAGCAAGATCAAAGGCGACGATGGCAAGCAGGCTACGTCAGTCGTTCCGAATCCGCTGACTGGCCAGCCACTGCCATTCCGGGCGACAGCGTCAGCCAAGGTGGACAGTGAAGCACTCTTGCCGCGTGTGACCTATCTGGACACCGCTCGGTTCTTGGGCGCGAACGTGGGGTTCACGGTCATGTTGCCGCTGGTGCATCGCAAGGGCACTTTTGGGCTGGTCGCCCCTGCTGGTATTGGATCGAGTTTGGTTCCATCAGGTGGTGGCGTGACGTGGGATCAGGCGCTGGCGAGCAAGGCCGCCACGCAAAATGGCAGCGAAGTTGGCATCGGCGATCTGGAGTTTTCGCCTTTGCTGCACTGGGAGATCGGTGATCACCAGGCAGTGACCCTGGCGCCCACCATCGTGCTGCCTACGGGTGACTACAACGTCGCTCAGCGAGTCAATCCAGGTTTTGGCAACTTCGTGACCTTCCGCCCCTCCGTGCAATACGCATTCATCGGGGATGGTTGGGACGTGGGTGTTCGTGGCGTGTTGTCATTCAACACCCGCAACAAGGACAACGGTTACTACTCCGGCAACATGTTCAATCTGGACTGGCAACTCATGAAGTTCGTCAGCGATGACGTGCGTGTGGGTCTTCAAGGCTACTTCGTGCGCCAGTTCACCAAGGACACGCAAGATCTGACCGGCCTGTCGCCGACCTTGGCCAAGGAAATCATCAACGGCAACAAGGCCAGCGTGAATGCCGCCGGCCCTGCCATTGGCTGGTTGAAGAACGGTGGCGAAATGCTGCTGGAAGGCAAGTTCCTCAAGGAATTCGATGCCCGCAACCGTACGGAAGGCCAGGCCTTCTGGTTGACGGTGTCCAAGCCCCTTTAATCACCCTTACTCGGGTTGGAGGCTTCATGTCAGACAACTTGAATCAGAACGAGCCTGTTGACAAGCTGCGTCGCCAATTGCTGGCTGGCGCAGCAGCATCTACCTTGCTGCCTTGGGCTGCACCCGCGAATGCGGCTGTGGAACTGGAAGGGGTGGAGCTGGCTGAAACCGTCACGGCATACGGCCACAAGCTGGTGCTAAACGGCGCTGCTGTGCGCAAGCGTGGTTATTTCAAGGCCGATGTGACGGCCTTGTACTTGCCAGAAAAGCGCACCACGCCGGAGGCCATCTACAAGCTCGACGGTGTTCGCCGTATCCAGTTGAACATCCTGCGCGAGTTCACCTCGTCGACCATCACCCGCATCTTCCTGTCCGACTTCAAGCAGTCGGCCACGGAAGATGAGTTCAAGAAGCTGATCGGGCCTATTGGTCAGATTGGTGCGGCGTACTCGAACGTCAAGCGCGTTTCCAAGGGCGACGTGGTCAATCTGGATTGGGTCCCCGGGACTGGCTGGATGGCCACGCACAACGGCAAAGCCTTGACGGGTGATGGCGGCACCGTCATGTCCATCAAGGATGAGCTGGCCTATCAGATCTACATGCGCATGTACATTGGCCAGGCTGCGCCTGACGATTTGCGCAACGGCTTGCTCGGCTTGACCAGATTGCCCAAGGCTGGCAGCAGAGACGCTGACAACTGACCGACCGCATGCTCCTGACGCAGGTCAGGGCTTGGTGGGGTAGTGCGCTTCCAGCATGGGGGGCAGCGGGGCATCAATCAAGCCCGCTGCCAACCGCAGGGCATCGGCCGTCTGGTCTGACAACACGCCTTGCTTGCTGTGATTGACAGCCTCTTCCACCCAGGCTTTGAGCAGCAGGGGCCGCATCATCCATGACAGTTCCTGCACGCCAGCCAGCGCGTGCATGAGTGCGTCCGCATCCGGTGACGGGCCGGGGGCCATGTCGCCCGTCCTGCCGCAGCGCGTCATCACGCCTTTGAACCAGGCCAGCCCTGTCGGTGCCAGGCCCGTGCTCGATTCGTCCATCGGAATGAAGCGGGCCATGTAGGTGGTCAGGGCGGTGACATGGTTCAGTTGATCCAGGCTCATGTCCAGCAACTCATGCCCTTGGCCCGTGGTCGGGCGCATGAAGGCCTGGCGGTTCTGGCGCTCGTTGACGCGATGGCGCAATGCCAGCCACCACAGGCGCTCTCGGGGGCTGACTTTGCCATCGGCTCGCAGCAGGTCTCGCGCGCTTTCAACCAGGGTGCGTCGGTGTTCGATCGGATCGCTGGCGATGCTGGCTGTCAGGCGTTCAAATTCCGGTACGCGTCGGTTGGGGCTCAGTGCAGCAACGTCTTCAAGGATGCGTTTCGCGTCATGCACACCCTCGGCCATGTGGTGCCACAGCTTGCATTCACGTTCATTGTGGGTGTCCATCATCAAGGCAAGGGTGATGACGCGGCGTTCGGTCGGGCCTACCAAGTGCTGCAAGCGGCTCAGTGCTTCTCGGCTGTTGGCTTCCTGGCGTTGACGGATCTGTGCCGCAGTGAGCGCAGGCACTGGCAGGCTGGGGCTGGCGGCCAGAGCGAGCCCGCCGCCGGGGGGCATCCGGGGCTCGACCACGTCCATGCGCACCAGGGGCGCAGGCATGGGCGGCAAGACCGTGCCGCAGACCCGACGGATGCGTTCCGACAGGCGGGGGTGGCTCGACATGCAACTGGCTGGGCCAGGCTCGTTCATGAGCAGGTAGGAGACCATGCCAGCAGCCGGGTGGCGCATGTGCCCGGCCAGTACCTGTTGGTCATGCCAGAGCTTGCGCAGCACGTTGCCCAGGCCATCTCGCGAACGCGTGAATTGCACGGCCGACGCATCCGCTAGAAATTCTCGCTGGCGAGATACGGCCGCTTGCAGCATCCGGCCTGCCATCCAGCCCAGCCAGCCCGTGATTGAAAACACGAGGCCGATCAACCATGACATCGGGCCCACATGGCCTTTGTCATCGGGTGCCATCAGGTTCTGCCCATAACCGTGAACCAGCGACAGCCCCCACACGAGCGATAACACGCGCATGGCCAGGGGCAGGTCGTCTTCCTTGATGTGGCCGAACTCATGCGCCACCAGGCCTTGCAGTTCGGCGCGGGTGAGGCGATCGAGCGCGCCACGTGTCACACACAGCACGAGGTCTTCAGGGCCCCAGCCGGCCACGAAGGCATTGATGGCGTCTTCCTTGTGCAGCACGTAGACGCGAGGCACGGTCTGGCCGCTGGCCAGCGCCATCTCGTCGACCACATTGAGCAGGCGGCGTTCGGTGGCGTCGTCGGGATCGCGCACTTCCTTGCCGCCTAGCCAGTGCGCCACGCGGGGGCCGCCGCCGTCACGCAGGCGTTGCGCCTCGACGACGCAGCCGCCCAGCACGAACAGCAGCACCAGCCCGGTATTGGTTTCGAAGAAGAGTGCAGGAAAGCCAACGCTGAAAGGCAGGAGCAGCTTGTAGAGCAGGGCTTGCAGGAGGTTGACGGTGATCGAGAGCGCCAGCAGCAGCAAGACAAACAGCCCGATGAGCCGGGCTGTGCGGATGTGAGCGGCACGCTGATGTTGTCGGAACTGCATGACAAGCCAGGCGATGGATCAGAAACTGACCTTGACGGGGTTGCGTTCCGCCTCGGAGCTGGTGGCCTGCAGCATGGCCGCTTCCTGAAAACTGAACAGGCTGGCGACGACATTGGTCGGGAACTGCTGGGCGGCGTTGTTGTAGTCCAGCGAGGCGTCATTGAACAGCTGGCGAGAGAAGGCGACCTTGTTCTCGGTGTGGGTCAACTCTTCGCTGAGGTCCTTGAGGCGCTGGTCGGCCTTGAGCTCCGGGTAGGACTCCATCACGGCGTTGAAGCGGCCCATGGCGCTGGACAGCACGCCTTCGGCCATGCCCAGGCTCATGATGGGGCCGGACTGATTGGGCTTCGATTTGACCAGGTCCGTGGCAGCGATCACCTGCGCGCGTGCCGCCGTGACGCGCTCCAGCGTCTCGCGTTCGTGTTCCATGTATTTGCGTGCCACTTCGACGAGATTGGGGATCAGGTCATGCCGACGCTTCAACTGCACGTCGATCTGGGCAAAGGCATTGCCGATTTCGTTGCGCAGCCGGATCAGGCGGTTATAGGCGCCCACTGCCCAAAAGAGCAGCAGGGCAACGACGACGAGGATGAGGATGTTGGTGGTGGTCAAGATGCGGTCCCTTGCGTGCCGGTTCGTGCCGGTCGAGTCGCGTGCACTTTACAGGCAATCGGCATGTCAGGCCTGTCGCGCGAACGACTCGTAACCTTCCTGACGAAGCTGGCAAGCAGGGCACGTGCCGCAACCGTAGCCCCAGGCATGGCGATGCTGGCGATCACCCAGGTAGCAGGTGTGCGTGTGCTCGATGATCAGCTCGTTGAGCGCCTGTCCACCCAGATCGTGGCTGAGCTGCCAGGTTTGAGCCTTGGTCAGCCACATCAGCGGGGTCTCGATGGTCATGGGGCTGTCCAGGCCCAGGCTGATGGCCACTTGCAAGGCCTTGAGCGTGTTGTCACGGCAGTCGGGGTAGCCGGAGTAGTCGGTTTCACACATACCGCCCACCAGCACCGATGCGCCACGGCGGTAGGCCAGTGCGGCGGCGAAGTTCAAGAACAGCAGGTTGCGGCCAGGCACAAAGGTGTTGGGCAGGCCATTGGCCTGCATCTCGATGGCGCGCGATTCGGTGAGTGCCGTGTCGGAGATCTGACCCAGCAGGCCCAGGTCCAGCATGTGGTCCTCGCCCAGGCGTGGTGCCCATTGCGGGAAGGCGCGGGCCAGTTCGGTGCGCACGTGCACGCGGCAGTCCAGCTCCACGCGATGACGCTGCCCGTAGTCGAAGCCGATGGTTTCGACGCGGCTGTAGCGCGACAGGGCCCAGGCCAGGCAGGCCGTGGAGTCCTGTCCGCCGGAAAACACGACGAGGGCGGTGCGTGGGTCAAGGGCGGAGGCAGAACAGGTCACGGTCGATTTCAGGATGTGAATGAGGCGGGCAGCGTGGCGCAGCGGTCGCATGGGCGCCATATGACTTTTCGAGCATAGCTTATGCCCGCCAAAAGGCCACGGATACGGCCCCGGATACGCGGGGGCGGTCTGCACACAGCGCAGATATGGGGGAGAATATAGGGTTTTCGTCAGGCAACCCAGGGCAACACGCCGTGGCGCACGTACCCGCAGGACTCACACAATATGGCCGCGTTTAACCAAGAGACCGTCACCCACGTCCATCACTGGAACGACACGCTGTTCAGCTTCAAGACCACCCGTGATCCGGCGCTGCGCTTTGCCAGCGGCCATTTCGTGATGATCGGTCTGGAAGTCAATGGCAAGCCCCTGATGCGCGCCTACTCGGTCGCCAGTGCCAACTACGAAGAGCATCTGGAGTTCCTGAGCATCAAAGTGCAGGACGGCCCTCTGACATCGCGCCTGCAGCATTTGAAGGTCGGCGACAAGATCCTGGTCAGCCGCAAGGCCGTGGGCACCTTGGTCGTGGACGACCTCAAGCCCGCGCCCAACCTCTACCTGTTCGGCACCGGCACGGGCCTGGCGCCGTTCATGAGCATCATCCAGGACCCCTACACCTACGAGAAGTTCGACAAGGTGGTGCTGGTGCACGGCGTGCGTACCGTGAGCGAGCTGGCCTATCACGACTACATCACGCAGGAGCTGCCTGACCACGAACTGCTGGGCGAGTTGGTCCGCGACAAGCTGCTTTACTACCCGCTGGTCACCCGTGAGCCCTTCCGCAACCAGGGCCGCCTGACCGACCTGATCGTCAACGGCAAGATGGCCGCCGATCTGGGCATGCAGCCGCTCAACCCTCATACCGATCGCGCCATGATGTGCGGCAGCCCCTCCATGCTGACCGACCTGTGCAAGATCCTGGATGAGCGTGGTTTCAAGATCTCGCCCTCTCAAGGCGAAGCCGGCGACTACGTGATCGAACGCGCTTTCGTTGAAAAATAAGCGCTGACTGATCCAGTTCGAATCACGGGGTGTTCCGCATGGGGCACCCCGTTTGTCCATGTGATGGTGCGTCTGATGTGGTGTCGCACCAAGGGAGTCTGTGCTCATGAATGACCGGGTTCTGATTCGTGTGGAGGGCGCTGTGGCGCACGTCGTGCTCAACCGGGCCGACAAACACAATGGCATGGACTTCCCCATGCTCGATGCCATGCTGGCCGCGCAAAAAAAGATGCGCCGCAACCGTCAGGTGCGCGCCATCATCCTCAGTGGTGATGGACCATCGTTTTGCTCCGGGCTGGATTTCAAGACGGCGATGAGCCAGCCTGTGCGCACCTTGCTGCGCGCCACGCAATTGCTGTGGCCCTTTGCGAATCAGTTTCAGCGCTGGAGCGTGGGCTGGCGCAAGGTCGGGGTGCCCGTGATCGCCGTCGTGCAGGGCAACTGCTTTGGCGCGGGCCTGCAACTGGCGCTGGGGGCCGACATCCGCATCTGCCGGCCAGACGCGAAGCTGTCCTTGCTGGAAGCCAAGTGGGGCCTGGTGCCTGACATGGGCGGCATCGCCTTGCTGCGCGAGCTGGTGCCCATCGACGTGGCCAAGGAACTGACCTTCACTGGCCGTGTGATCTCAGGCCAGGAAGCCCATGCCCTGGGTCTGGTGACGCACCTGAGTGATGACCCGATGGCCCACGCGCAGCAACTGGCCGCCGAGATCGCCACCCGTTCGCCTGACAGCGTGGCAGCTGGCAAGTTCCTGCTGCAGCAAGCCTGGCGTGCGGGCGATTACCTGGCCTTGCGCGCCGAGCGCCTGTGGCAGCGGCGGGTGATGGGCCGCGCCAATCAACGCATTGCCCTCGCACGAGAACAGGCCAGAAGCAAGGCCGGTGTGGGCAGCGAGCCTCAGTTGAAAGCTTTCAAATCTCGCCAGTTGTAAGCGCGGTACGGACAATGTTCGGGTTTGCTTGGATTTGATGGACACTTGCTGGCGTTGAGGAGACATAACTACATGCGCAGCAACGACAAGCAATATGGCCGGGTCAACTGGCTGGTGTCCTGGGGGACGCCGGTGGTGGCACTCGTCGCTTATCTGGCTTTCTGGCCAACGCCGGCTGATCCGGTGGCCTGGCATCCACCCAAGGATGCGGGCTACACGGGGGCGCATGCTCCCAACCAGAAACTGGCCGATCTGCAGCAACTGTCGCTGGCCAGTGGCCAGGAAGGCCCCGAGTTCATCGTGGCCAATGGCGGCGTGCTCTACACGGGCTTGAGCAATGGTGACGTGTTGAAGATCAACACCGATGGACAGCAGCCTGAGGTCGTGGTCAACACAGGTGGGCGCCCATTGGGCCTGGATGTGGACGGCCAGGGCCGCTTGCTGGTGGCCGATGCCATGAAGGGCTTGTTGCGCGTCTCGGGTCGTGGCGTGGATGCCAAGGTCGAAACCCTGCTGGACAAGGTGTCGCACCCTGTGGCCAATGACCGCGTGCGCTACGCCGATGCGGTCAAGGTGGGCCCCGGCGGCATCATCTGGCTGACCGATGCTTCGCGCCGCTTTGGTGCCAAGGAATCGGGCAGCACCTTCGAGGCCAGCGTGCTGGACGTGCTGGAACACAGCTGTACGGGCCGCGTCATCGCGCAGGACCCCACCACGTTGGTGGCGCGCGTGGCGATCTCAGGCATGTGCTTCCCCAATGGCATTGAATTTTCACGTGATGGCAAAACCATGTACCTGTCGGAAACGGGCACTTACCGTATCCTCGCGGTGGACCTGGCCAAGCTCTCTCTGGTGCGCACGGCGGCGGGCGACAACGGCGTGCCCACGCTCGATCAGGCTTTGAAGCAAGGCGCCGCCCGTGTGTTCGTGGACAACCTGCCCGGCTTCCCTGACAACCTCACGCGCAGTGCGTCCAACCGCCTGTGGGTGGGGCTGACCAAGCCGCGCAGCCCCGTGATCGATGCGGTGGCCACCTATCCTTTCATGCGTCAGCTCACGTTGCGCTTGCCGCGTTTCCTGTGGCCGGTACCCAAGGCCTATGGCCATGTGATCGCCTATGACGAGCATGGCACGGCCGTGGATGACCTGCAGGATTCGTCTGGCGCCTACCCGGAAACGACTGCGGCCACCGAGGTGGATGGCAAACTCTTCATCCAGAGCCTTCATGCGCATTCGATCGGTTGGCTGCGCTATGTGGGGCCGCAGGTGCCGCGCGCAGAAGTCGAGTCCTACCTGGAAGGTGCCTCGCCCAAGTGAGGTGATCCGGTGCGGTGGCGTGCTCAGCGCAACCAGGCGTCCCAGCCGGTCTTGAGGATCAGCGCGCCCACCACGATCAGGAAGGCGCCCCGCACGAAGCCCGCGCCATGGCGCAAGGCCAACTGGGTGCCGATCGCGCTGCCCGCCACATTGGCCATCGCCATGGGCAGCGCCAGTGCCCACACCACATGCCCGTGCGGAATGAACCAGGCCAGCGCCGCCACATTGGTGGCGAAGTTCAAACGCTTGGCGCCGGCGCTGGCATGCAGGAAATCCCAGCCCAGCACGCGCACCAGCGCGAACACGAAGAAGCTGCCGGTGCCGGGGCCGAAGATGCCATCGTAAAAGCCGATGCTGGCGCCGATGCCTGTGGTCAGCAGCGTTTCCGTTTGTGGTGACCAATGTGGCGCGTGATGGCGCCCCATGTCCTTGCGCCACAGGGTGTAGAGCCATACGGCGGTCAGTACGATGGGCAGCATCGCCCGAAAACGCGATGCCGGCACCAGCGTGGCCAGCCAGGCTCCGATCAGCCCGCCCACCATGGCCGCCACGATGGCACCCATCAACCTGGACGACGGTAGCGTGACTTGTTTGGCGTATTGCCAGGCCGCCCAGCCGGTACCCCAGATGGAGGCTGCCTTGTTCGTGCCCAGCAGGGTGGCGGGCACGGCTTGGGGGAACAGTCCGAACAGCGAGGGCACGATGATCAGCCCGCCGCCGCCCACGATGGCGTCGACCAGGCCGGCGCCGGCGGAGGCGATCAGCATCAGGCCGATGTTGAGCGGGGTGAGGTCCAGCACGTGCGGTCGCGTTTCATCAGGTCAAGAAAAAGCCCGGCGTGAAACCGGGCTTGTGTCGGGTCTTGTCAGCCGGCAGCTCAGTTGCGCACTTCACCTTGACCCAGCACCACGAACTTCAGCGAGGTCAGACCTTCCAGGCCTACCGGGCCGCGTGCATGGAACTTGTCCGTGCTGATGCCGATTTCGGCGCCCAGACCGTACTCGAAACCATCGGCAAAGCGCGTGGACGCGTTGATCATCACGCTGGCCGAATCCACTTCGCGGATGAAGCGCATCGCGTTGGGGTGGTTGGTCGTGAGGATCGAGTCCGTGTGGTGCGAGCCGTATTTGTTGATGTGGGCGATGACCTCGTCCAGCGTGTCCACCACCTTCACGGCGATCACGGGCGCGAGGTATTCCTCGTACCAGTCCTGCTCGGTGGCATCGACCACCTTGGCGCCGGACACATCGGCCAGGATGGCCTTCGCGCGTGGGCAAGCGCGCATCTCGACTTCCTTGGCCGCAAACACGGCGCCGATGCGGGGCAGGAAGCTGGCGGCCTGGTTCACGTGCACCAGCAGTGATTCGGTGGCGTTGCAGGGGCTGTACTTCTGCGTTTTGGCGTTGTCCGTCACCTTCACGGCCAGATCCAGATCGACTTCGCTGTCGACATAGGTGTGGCAGTTGCCATCCAGGTGCTTGATCACGGGCACGCGCGCTTCCTTGCTGATGCGCTCGATCAGGCCCTTGCCGCCACGCGGGATGATCACGTCCACATACTGCGGCATGGTGATCAGCTGGCCCACGGCGGCGCGGTCGGTGGTTTGCACCAGTTGCACGCCGTCAGCGGGCAGGCCGGCCTGGGTGAGGGCGGCTTGCACCAGCTTCCACAAGGCCAGGTTGGAGTGGATGGCTTCGGAGCCACCGCGCAGCACGCAGGCGTTGCCGCTCTTGATGGCCAGCGAAGCGGCTTCGATCGTGACGTTGGGGCGCGATTCGTAGATCATGCCGAACACGCCGATGGGTACACGCATCTGGCCCACGCTGATGCCGGTGGGGCGGCGGCGCATGTTGGTGATCTCGCCAACGGGGTCGGGCAGGGCGGCGACCTGTTCGCAGCTCTCGGCCATGGTTTCGATGACCTTGTCGGTCAGGCGCAGGCGATCGACCATGGGGGCGGCCAGGCCGTTTTTCTCGGCGGCGACGATGTCGGCCTCGTTGCGGGCCTTGAGTTCACCGGCATGGGCGCGGATCTGGCCGGCCAGCGCCAGCAGGGCGTTGTTCCTGGCGGCCGTCGGTGCGGCGGCCATCACGGCAGCGGCGGTACGGGCGGCCTGGCCCACGGCGTTCATGTACTGTTCGACCGACTGGTTGGCGGTCACGTCGGCGGAAGATGAAGATGTCGCGGTGTTCATAAGGCAAGATTGTCTCAAACTCTGCAACTCATGCACCAGATCATTCACATTCACCCTGAAGCGCCGCCCAAACCGGCACAGGGCGCGCCCTGCAATGGCTGCGGGGTGTGCTGTCTGGCCGAGCCTTGCCCGGTGGGGGTGATCGTCAGCCGCAGGCGCCATGGCGCGTGTGCGGCGCTGGTGTGGTCTGGCGAGTCAGGGTGCTACCGCTGTGGTTTGCTGGGGGTGGCGGTAGAGGCGGATCAGGCCTGGTGGCGCCGCTGGCCCAGGGCGCTGTGGCTGCGCTGGGCACGGCGGATGATCTCGGCAGGCAGTGGCTGTGATGCCAGCCTGGAGGTGGCGCAGGCGGCTTCAGAGGGCGAGGAGGCCAGCGAAGCGTCTGCGAGTGCCCGAGGCGGCCGCAGACCATGAAGTTCGGCACCTGAGATTTGAAACAGCGCTGCTTCCGCCCGCGTTCTCACGATTTGGTCGGGGCGGCGTTTTCATAGCATGAAGGCATTCCCAACGAGGAGCCGAATCATGCGCAAGAAGCTGCTGCAAAACACCCTGTTCGCCGCCCTGGCTGCCCTGGCGCTGTACATGGCGCAATCGCAAGCCGTGCCTGAATTGAGTGAGGCAGACAACCTGTCCGTGGTCTACGTCGCCCTGCGTTGAGCTGATATCTGGCTGGGGCCGCTGTCAGCGCCAGCCGAACATCATCGAGCGCGCGATCAGCCGCTTGACCGGGCTGAGGTTGCCGACGGCACCCAGCCCCAGGCCCCGCAAGGTGGCCAGTGCCGGCGCCGGCCAGGTGAAGCTGCGCGCCAGGAAGTCCGTGGTGGCCAGCAGGGCCCAGCGATCAGGCTGGCGTCGACGCTGAAACTGCCTCAAGGCGCGCTCCACCTTCATCTGCCTGGTGGGGGTGTCATCCTCCACAGCCCATACCGTGCGCTTGAGTGCTTCCAGCAGCTCGTGCACATCCCGCATGCCCAGATTGAAGCCTTGGCCTGCCACCGGGTGCAGGGTCTGCGCCGCATTGCCGATGCGCACGATGGCGCGCTCGTTGACCAGTTGGCGGTGCGCGTTGAGCCCCAGCGGGAAATCCTTCAAGGCTGACAACTGTTTGATGCGGCCCACCGCGGGGTGGAAGATGGTGTTGAGCAGGGTCAGGCGCTGCTCGTCGTTGAGTGCGCGCACCGGGTCATCGCCTTGTTGTACGCACCAGACCAGCGCCGCACGCCGACCGCTGGGGCCGCCGGGCACGACCGGGCCGGGTGGCAGAGGTAGCAAGGCCGCAGGGCCTGATGTGGTGAAGCGCTCGAACGCCGTGCCGGGCTGGCCATCGTCCTCCAGCAACACCTGGCCGACCCAGGCGGTTTGCTGGTAATCGTGGCTGACGCCATGGGGCCAGCTCAGTTTGGCCTGATCGGCGAACACGCCACCTTCGGCCACCACGACCAGATCGAACTGCTCGGCGATGTCGGCATCCACTTCGATGCCCGTGTCCAGGTTCTTGAGGCCGCGCACCGGCGTGCCAAAACGCATGGCGCATCGGTGCTCGTCGGCATCGACCTGGGTCAACCAAGCCTGTTGCAGCGGGGCGACCAGGGTGCCGTAGCTGACCACGGCGCCCAGTTGCGGCACGCCTTGTTCGCGGGCCGTGATGCGCACTTCAGGTTGCTGCTCGCCCGGCCACAACACGGTGGGTTGTTGTTGCGAGACATGCACTTGCAGGATGGGGGCGCTGCGGCCGGTGGCCTCGATGGCATCCCACACGCCCATGCGTTGCAGCTCCTGCACGGTGCCTTGAGACAAGGCCAGGGTGCGGGCGTCGCCGGAAACATCCTTGTCGGCGGGGCGGGCATCAAAAACGGTGATGTGGGCCTGTGGCAGGGCCTGGGCGGCTTGCAGGGCCAGGCTGAGGCCGGCGGGGCCTGCGCCGATGATGGCCAGACGGAGGGCGTTTGCGGGCGTCGCCTTGTTCGGAATGGACGTGTTCATGGGTTTATTGTCCGCCGCTTTGCACCTTGTTTCTGAAAGGATTCAGCCCCGACTTGGGGCGGGCGCCGTCTGCTTCCTATAATCTCCCTTCAGTGCACCTTGTTTTGCCTGCGTCAGCAGGTTTCTTTAGTCTGCTTATAGCGTGACCTCCATCTCCGCCCCACAAGCCAGTTATCGCATCCTCTCTGCCCCTGAAATGGTAGAGGTCGATCAGGTTATCCACCGCCGACTGGCGTCCGAGGTGGCCCTTGTCAATCAGATTTCGCATTACATCGTCAACGCCGGCGGCAAGCGTCTGCGCCCGATGTTGCTGGTGCTGATCGCCCGCGCGCTGGGCTGCACCAACCCGCAGCGTTTCGAGCTGGCGGCCATCGTGGAGTTCATCCACACCGCCACCTTGCTGCACGATGACGTGGTGGACGAGTCCGACCTGCGCCGTGGTCGCAAGACCTCCAACGCCATGTTCGGCAATGCGCCCAGCATCCTGGTGGGCGACTTCCTGTATTCGCGCGCCTTCCAGATGATGGTCTCCGTGCAACGCATGCGCGTGATGGAGCTGCTGGCCGAAGCGACCAACGTGATCGCCGAAGGTGAAGTGCTGCAGTTGATGAACATGCACGACCCCGACATCACGGTGGATGACTACCTGCTGGTGGTCGAGTACAAGACGGCGCGCCTGTTCGAAGCAACCGCCCGCCTGGCCGCCATCGTGTCTGATGCGCCTCAGGACATCGAAGACGCCTGTGGTGCCTATGCGCGCGCCCTGGGCACGGCCTTCCAGCTGATCGACGACCTGCTGGACTACGATGGTTCTACCGAAGAACTCGGCAAGACCGTGGGCGACGACCTGCGTGAAGGCAAGCCAACCTTCCCCGTGCTGGTGGCCATGTCGCGTGGCACGCCCGAGCAGCGCGAAATGATCCGCAACGCCATTTTCAATGGCGAAGTCGAGCGCATGCATGACATCGTGGAAGTGGTGCGCGCTACCGGTGCGCTGGACGCCACACGCGAAGCCGCGCACGTTCAGGCTGAGCGCGCCAAGGCCGCGCTGGCCAAGCTGCCCGAGTCTGAATACCGGGATGCTTTGCTACAATTGGCCTTCGATTCGATCAACCGACACGCTTGATTTCAACGCGTTGTAATCGATCAGATCGGGGTGTAGCTTAGCCTGGTAGAGCGCTACGTTCGGGACGTAGAGGCCGGAGGTTCGAATCCTCTCACCCCGACCAAAAATTCTCCTTCTGAATCAATCATTTATCGAGATAACTCTGATTCGGCATTCATGGCGATTTAGAGCAAATTTCGTTGCGCACTGTCGCACCAGTGTCGCAATAGCCGTTTGACTGGCGCAACAGTCTTCGGTATCGTTCGTTGCAACTCAACGCAGTTCCGAACGGTGCTATCTTTCCTTCGTCAGCTCAACACAGCCCAACTGGCTTTCGCATTTCGCGTCAGCCTGGTGGCGTTGCTGTGCATGACTGGATCCATCGTTTCAAGCTGGGTGCTTGGGCCCTCTTCGGGCTCGGCCGCTGTGGTTATCGCCATGGCTGGTGTAGCACTGGTTTGCCTGTCAGTGTGCCTTTTGACGTTCACTGGCGTTTGTGTGCCGCTCTATCGGCTCATTGACAGCCTGAGCAAGCCATTGCTTCCCGCGCCCGCTCAACAAGGCTGGCCTGCCTTCACCAACGCCATTGAATCAGCGTTGGTCGAAACACCTACCCCACCACCGCGCCAAGTCGTTCGCTGACTTTTGGCGCAGCGCGGCCATTCGCGCTGCTGATCGGCGAACAAGCTTCGCCCTCCCAGCATTGGTGGGGTCCATGAAACATTCAAAGCACGCAGCACCTTCTCAGCGGAAGGTGCTGTTCATCGAGGATTTGGTCGAAATCATTGGCAAAACGGCGACGACCATCCGAACCTGCGCAAGCAACGCAAAGTATCAACACTTGATTCCACGCCCGTGGAAGATGCCGAACAGTCGGCGCCTGTGCTGGTTTGAAGACGAGGTTCTTCACTGGATTCAATCCGGCAGACCAGCGATTCCGCCGCCGCCCAGGCGGCCCCGTGGGCGTCCGACGAAGGTTGAGCATTTGGCACGGCAGCGATGGCAAGCCACCGCCTCTCTCGAAAAGGAGGGCGGTCAATGAGCAAGGGCGTAGGGAAACCAAAAAAGCGCGCCTCAATCGTCGCGCCTAGCCATAGAAAAATCATTGAGGACGCACTGAGCATGCGCGAACGCGCTGATGCAAAGTGCCCCGACGCATACATGGCGCGCGTGTTCGTGCAAGTTACGCTGCCGCACCAAGACCCCCGGCTGCCTACAGGCATGATGTACACGCGAAGCACTGGGTTGCTCACACTGACCATCGCCCCGACGTCAGCGCGATACGGGCTGCCCTACGGGCGCATACCGCGTCTGGCCTTGATGTGGATGTTCACAGAAATCAAACGGACCAAGTCCAGACTGCTCGACCTCGGATCGTGTCAGGCTGAGTTCATGCGCAAGTTGGGCCTGCGTCACAACGACAGCCGCAACATTGCCCGGTTCAAGGAGCAGTGCATGCGCTTGTTCTGCTGTGTGATTTCCATCGAGGTTCACAGTGCAGGGGCCCGCGAGGAGTCACGTCGGTTACTCATCAGCGACGCGCTGACCGTGCTGTGGGACCCGCTTGATGCAAATCAGGCATCGGGGTGGGTCAACACCTTGCAGATTTCTGAGGGATTCTTTAACGAGGTCATGACCAGTGCCGTGCCTTTGAAAATGGAGGCATACAGGAGTCTGTCCAAATCGCCGTTCGCGATGGACATCTACGCGTGGCTGGTGTACCGGTTGTTTGTGTTGGGTCGAAGCACCCGGCAGACGGTGACGATCCCATGGCAGCGTCTTCAGGGCCAATTTGGCGCCGACTACAACGGGCCTGGCAACCAAGGGCAGCACAGCTTCAAGAAAAACTTCAAGCTGCAGCTCGACAAGGTATTTGCCCAATACCCCGAAGCCAGCAACCTGGTGGTCGATTCACCCGATGGGCGGCACCTCACCCTGCGCGCAGGCAGGGCACACATTGACCCCAGGCCTTGTGGATAAGCCTGTGTTTGGGGTGACTTGTCCACGTGTCATCGCTCCTGTGCAGCCGCTGGTCAAGTCCCCTGCGAAGCGGGGTGGTGCCACGAGTTGTCCACGTGTCATCGCTCCCGCCAATACGTGTCATCACTCCGCGTTTCACGTGCCATCACTCCGGCCAGAGGGACGTGTCATCACTCAGAGGGCGCTCTGCGCCTGGCATCTGGCGGCGTCAAGCCTTGCCCCAGGTAGTTTCACAAGTTGGTTATCACATATGAATTCACTGGTAGTAGAACCGCGCGTTCGCGCTCGAATCCGGTCAACCCAAAAAGCGGGGTGGCAGCGATGAGCGCCATTCACGACGTGGTGACACTTGCCCAGCAATGCTTGGATGCCCTGCAGCCGATCAAACCCAAAGGGGGTGCCTTCAGCAGCCCTTCAGCGGCAACCAGGCTGGATTACCTGCGTGTGGCAAAGAGCCTGCTCGGCCGTGCTTGCAAGGCGAAAGGAGGGCTCCCTGAAGTTGTCCAAAGCACGACCAGCAAGAACTCCTTTTTCAAACGTTTGGCTGCACTGCGCTTTCATTGCCACGTCCAGTTGGACCATCTCATGACCTTGTCACAGCAGGCAAGCCCAGAGGCTGATTACCAGCGATTGCGATCTGATCTGACCGACCTCTTGGCACAGATGCAAGCCGTGGCCACCATTCAGCGCCAAGGCCACGACACCCAGCGATCAAAGCGCAAAAGCAAGCGCATTGCCCTGAAAGGACTGCCACCCGACTGGCGAGAGGCCTTGTGCGTCAGTGCTCGGCAAAGCAAATACGCACATGCGTTGCTGGTCATGGCCCTGACAGGCTGCCGTCCTGGCGAGTTGCAGTTAGGGGTCAAGACTTGGATCGAGTACGACAAGCAGCTTGACAAAGATTTGATCTGCTTCCATGTCACTGGCTGCAAGGTGAAGGGCAAGCAAGGTCAACCTAACCGATTGATTTGCTATGAGGCCCATGACCCGCACCCTCTGGTCGCGGCCATGAAGGCGCACCTCAATGCATGCGCCACTCCGGTCTCCCAAGTGAGCATAGCCGACGCCAACAACTTCACCGTTGAGATAAGGCGGCGGGCCGCACGCCTTTGGCCCAACCACAAGCACACGGTGACAGCGTATTGCTTTCGCCATCAGTGGTCAGCCGACACCAAACACGTCGGTGATGATGATGCCGTCAGTCGTGGCTTAGGGCATGCATCCGCCAAAACCAGGCGCCAGTACGGCACAGCCAGTCAAGCCAGCGGCCTCTGTCATTTACAGCCGATCAAGATTGAGGCAGACCGCACCGTTAGAAGCGCGGCCACATTGGCTTACCTCACTGGGCGGCGTCCTTTGCCGGACCATGAGCCATGAGCTTATTAAAGGCGCCACAGTCATGAATAGGCAGTACACATAAATTCTCGGCAATGCGTAGGCCCTCAGTCGTGGTCCGGCCCAGATAGATCAGGCCCCTGACAAGACTACAAACTGGTAGTTGCACGGTGGCCATGTATGTCAAACACCGAGCCAGCGTACTTCAATTACACGTGCTTTTCACAACATCCTGGCGCTTGGATCTGATCAGCGCTATTGCGATAGCGCCTTCCTCTGTGTGTATGCTGAACGATGCAAGGCTGGCCATGCCAACCCGGTCGGCTGCCTTGCCCCGCATACCCATGATTGGATGACGCAAGATGGACACCAACACGCCCCCCCCAAAGCCATCATTGCCTGCAGGGCTTAGCCTTATTGAGAAGGCCCAAGAACTGCGGTGGACATTGCAACTATCCGTTGGAGTTTTGTTCGCTGATCTTGTGTTGGTCCATTACACAGGGCAGAACATTTCGCATTGGTCAACAAGCGCGGATCAGCTTTTGTCCAACTCTGGCTTTTTGGTCACGTCTTTGCTGATGTTTGGGGTGTTGATGTCTATCGTCATGCCTCTGAGCGCAGAGCTATGTAGGCAAATAGGGTGGCAACTAATTATTCATGTGCCGTGGCCTGACTGGATGCGCACGACTCGAGATTATCAGCGTCCGTCCGGCAAGGTCTACCCTGACGAACTGCATCGTCACGCGCTTGAAAAATCGGACAAGCTGTTACTTGACATATATACGATGCACAACCAAAAGCAGGCAGAGGGAAACGCTGCGAAATTGGCTACAGCCCAAGCAATTTTTTCTGTTGTTGTGCTGTCCGCTGCGAACTACTTTGCTGATTGCTTTGGGATGCAAGGGGCCACTCTTTTGCAAAGTGCAGCCACGACGCTTGGAGAATACGGTGAGTTAATTGGTACTGTCGGCGGCCTGTTTGCCTTTGCAGCAGTCAAGGCCGCTTGGTATCCAGCCGGAAGTTCAGACTGGATTTATTACCCTCCGTTGTATCGAGAGATCATGGAAGAGCGGAAAAAAAACCATTGAGGCGTATTTGAGCTGTGCATGCAGCACAGCCTCTTACTGACATCATGTCCACACACTGTTGGCACACTGTTGGCACACTGTTGGCACACTGTTGACTCATTTTCCGGCACATAGCTGGCACCATGTCGGCACATTGTTTCCTTGGCTATCACCACAGTTTCTGGTGGACGCATGTAGTGATGTTGGCTTGTCCCCAGCTTGCAGAACATTCTTTGTGCTGGCTTGCCAGAGCACAAAGAATGTGGCCGTTGGTTGCGATTTCGCCAGGAATCGCGGCCATCGGCCAGTTGGGGACATCATGAAAAGTTTGCGTCCAACAATGATGGGTTTGATTGGATCCCTATTGCGGCCACAGGCCGAGATGCCGCCATCACTGCGGCAACGATAACTGTTCGTTACATAGGACCATGACTGCGTGTGACCTGCGTCGTTGCGCCCGCAGATTCGCAAACCTAAGATGCCTACGCATTGCAGATTTGCCTGCAACAGGGTCATGTTGGCCTGAGAGGGGTTGTCTGCAGTCCATGGAGGTTTCAGATGAACAAGCTGATGTTCAAGCGCTCACGTAAGCTGGTGAGCTGGAGCATGCGTGAGTTTGGATTGGGGCGACCTGATCTGATTACGCCTGAATTTGTCTGGCATCGGACGGCCGCAGCGAGGCTGATGGGGGTGGCCATCGGTGTGGGAGGCGGAACGCTGTCATACCAAGAGCACAAACAGGCACTGCCTGCTCTGGTCACTGTGATGTTGTCGGTATTCGGGAAGAGCTCGGCAAGCAAGACGCTCGAAGCATTCATTGGTGAGTTGCTCAGTCCGACGATATGGATGGCAGCACTCCTGATTTTGACCTTCTTGGTTGGCGTCAGTCGCATCAAGAACGGAGGGCTGGACCGTACGCCCAGTGACACCCTGACCAGGGTCATTACTGGCTGCTACGTCACCCTCCAGGGCGGACTCATGTTTGTCGCGACGGTATCGGCCTCATTCGCCTCGCTGGCAGTGGTCACAGGCCACTGGCGCAGTGCCTTGGGATTTTTGCTCGTGCTGATTTTGGCTGCGATGCACGCAGCAGTTGTCTGGTCTGTGCTCCGGATGATGTTTGTGCTGTCGGACGACGACAATGCCTCAGCGCGGTCGAGGGGGCTGGGATTACTGCTTGTCGGTGTGGTGATAGGGATGCCTAAACTGATTCCGATGGCCGAACGAATGGAGAGTCTCGTCAAATCTTTGACCATGTGAGTCACAGCGTAAGCTGCGCCTCCCTCACATGCCAAGGTCGCATTGACTGTGATGACGCCATCATTGTGGCAACGAACAAAAGTACGAATCCAGGGAATGACAGCGCGCGATCCGAGCCTGTGTGCTCTCACATGTAAAACTCTGCCACCGCCCGCGTTGACGATGTCGAGTGGGGCGCGAGCCACGCCGGTGCCGTTCGTCGCCCCCTTGCAGGGGTGCGTGTCTGTTGGGTTAGGCAGTCCTGTCTTGCAAGAGCAAGTGGCTACGCAAATCCAGTTATTGGCCAGTGCTCAACTGATTCGGCATCCCTGGATGCGGTTCGACAAACTGTTTCGCTTCATCGTGGCGGCGGACCGAGCAACAGCGGTGCGTGCCAACGCGGTATTGTTGGAATCCATCGGGCAATCGGTTGCCATTCACCTGACCAAGACCAGCGCATTTGCCTTCCCGTGTGAGCAAGGGCTGGTCGTCATTGTTCCGTTTGAGGTGATGCGATGTGCGCTGGCCCCCGACAATGAAATGGAACGGCAGTACGGTCTCACCACGGTCTGGCATGAGTTGGCTCATGTGCACGCCTTGACTTTGCAATACTACCCAGATGGGCTGTTTCAACCCATCCTGCCAAAAGCTGTGCGAGGGAGCACGAACCAAGCTTGGCACGAGTTCTTTGCAGACAAGCATTCTCATTGGCAAGGCTTTGTCGCTGATCTGGAAGTCCACTTGCTGCGCTCAGCCTGGCATGACGTGTTGACTTCACCCTCCGAAGCAATCGTCGATCATTTCATGGTCCGATTGGCGAGTACACATGGGCGAATGTCAGCAAACGGTTTTGGATCAGCCATGGCAACACCACGCACCTGCGCTGCATTCGAGTCCAATGACATGGTGGATCGGTGGCGGGTTTGTCAATCCATGCTTGATGATCTTTGTGCGCAGGCCATCCAAACTGGCATCGCACCAGACTTGACTGTTTTGGAAGCCAGCCTGGGTAATGTCAGAGCAGCATTACCTGGCCCGAATCTGTAATTGGTTGTTAAAACGGTTGCTGGATGGCTGCTTTCCACCGGTCGCGGCGGTATCCTCCGCAGCAACAAAAATCAGGTTCGGGGAAGTCAGACGTGAGTTCATCAGATCGCTCAGAGCGCGAGCCCATGCCGCCCATTGATGGGGGCCATGGCACCATTCCCGTCCTCGGGCAGCCAGACATTGTTCTGTCTGCCGCTGGTGACATTGCCCAACTCACGCCGGTCAATTCGGTGATGGCGATTGGGCGCCACACCACGATCACCACAGGGCAGGTCACCAACCTATTGGCGCAACGGCACCAGGCCTGGGCGGTGCAAGGCGGGCTCTCTTTTTTCACGCGCGGTGAAAGCACGAACCCTGATCGTGCCGTGCAAGACGTGGGCATCAAGCTGCACGCAGCCAGTGGCAACGTGAGTGTCCAAGCGCAGCAAGACGGCTTCACGTTGACGGCACTGAAGTCGGTCGATGTACAGAGCACTTCTGCCAGCGTGGAGATCTCTGCGCCACAAAAGATTCTTTTGAATGCCGGCGGAGGCTTCATCGAAATCAACGGCGGGAACATCACGATAGGCACATCCGGCACTGCCTCGTTCAAGGCGTCGATGAAGATTCTCACAGGCGGTGCCAACGCCAGCGCGAGTGGGCTGAGCCTGACCAAGGCTGGGGCTCTGTGCAAGATGAGCGCATCGAAGGCCAGTGGTGCGGGCGATGCCACCGTCCCGATCCGGTGAGTGCCATGCAAACAGAGTCCGTTGTCCTGCTGCACCGTCTGTTGCGCGCGCATCCGATCCTGGTGTTTGACGCTCAGGCACTGCCTAATTATCCCGCGATCAATCCAGATGACACCTGGGCTCTGGCCTGCGAGGCGCTGACTGACGATGCTGAGTATCTGCCGCGCCTGCTGGATCTGAACGATGTGTCGCAGGAGCACGCCATCCAATTGTTGGAGGCGTTGGATGGCGACAGCACGAACCTAGCATTTCCGCCACTGCTCTTGGGTAACATCCAGGCCGGTGCTGACTTGGGCCGCTGGGCACTCACGCAGGTCACCAAAGCCCCGGATGGTAGTCGGCACTGGTTGCGATGGCACGACGTGCGCGTCTGGGCGCACCTTCTTTGGATTGCCAGGCCAGAGCAGTTGGCGGCACTGGTGCGACCAGCTCATTCCGTTGGTTGGTATTGGTTGGGGCAGTGGCACCAGACGACGATCCCTACGACGAGCAGCCCGACTACAAGAGTAGGGTGGTGTCATGAGCAGTGGCAAGCGATCCAGGCTATCGGTGTGATCAACCGCGTGTTCAGCCAGACGGGCACCCCCGCACTGGCGGACTTGCCGAAGATAGCCCGGCAGATCGTTGCGGCAGACACTGAGGCGCACGGCATGACGATGTGGGACATGCCCAGCCGCGTGGCCTTCGCCACCCATCAACTGAAGTGGGGGCCAGGATTTTGGCAGGCGGCGCCCTTTAGAAGCATCATGACTGCCGTCGCTACCAGTGACGCCACTTACGCCGAAGCCGTCTCATCGCAAGACGATGCTTTCTGGCCTGCCGTTTCAGAGGCGCTGGCCTCCACGGTATGAACAAACAAAGATCAGGGAACACACCGTCATGAACAACTGCGAGTTCTGCGACAAGAAGGGCTTGGCTGTACTACCCGTTCGGCCAGCCATTGCTCCTGCAGGCGGCCACGCTCCAAAGGGCAACGCCGCCATGCTGTCCTGTGCGGACAGCATTCCTGTGGCCCCCGCTGACTACACCTTGCGCCATCTCCGGCCAGGTTATCTCTACACCTACGACGAAGCAAGAAAGTGGCTGCATGCCTACGTGGTGACCGAGGGCGGCTACCTGTACAAGCTGGACCCAGGTGAAACTGCGCCAGCGAAGCTGGCCTTTACCTGCGCGCCTGACAAATGCGGGACGGTGGCCAGTTGCGTGACCATTCCGGACGTCAAACGCGCCACCAAGGTTTGGTTCGGCTTTAGCGACGTGCAGTGGACGCCTGCCGTCATTGAGCGACACAAGGACGCGGCCTACCGCGCCAAACACATGGTCTGCCTGGATGTACAGGCATGGTTGGGCAGCAAGCATCACAAGGGTGCTGCCGACATCAGCCAGGTTGAGAAAGTGGTGGCTGAGTACGCGTTGAGCGATGCGCAAGGCAAGTCCCTGGCGTTCACTGCTGGTGGCTTCAAGTCGAAAGCTTCAACCAGTCAAGCCTTGAAGGACCGCATCCCGGCCATCTCTCCTGCTGGTGGTTTGGTGCTGTCTATGCCCGACCCGGCAGGGGTGGCTACTGACATAGCTTTGCTCATGAAGCAGGCTACAGACAGATTCGTGAGCCACCCTACCCGCAAGCGGGAAGTGGCTGTCAGCTCCATGATTGATGGCATGGAAGAGGCAATCCGGACACAAGCGCAAAGAGACGAGCTGGATGCAGCCGAATCACTCGCAAACCAGCAAATGGCCAACGCTGGCGTCGGGCTCGTGTTTTCTAGCGTTCGGCAATCCATTGAGCGCACGCGGGATGTCACAGCTGGGGAACTCCAGCGTGCCTCAGACAATGGCTGGGGCAAATACACATGCAAATTTGACGGCAAGACGCGGGACGCATGGCGCAAGACATTTGAGCGCGAGCTCAAAGTTCACGATGAGATAGATGTAGCCCCACTAGCGCGGGCCCACGCATCGTGGATGAAGAGCGTGATCATGGCGCATTACTTCGAATGCAACTATGACGGCCAGAGTGCGGAATCTGGGGCTGTATACGCAGGCGTCATGGGGCTGTGCATTGCTGCTACCCAGGACAAGGCGGCATGTAGCAAGCTCTATGAGGAGTGGCTTACGCAGGACGCCAGCAAAAGACAGAACCTGCTTTTGCGTGCCATGTTGTTCAACCTGGACGAAGTCGCCAAGAAGGTCGACGACGCGGCGAAAGTCAGCATCGATCCTCGCCAGATCCCGTGGGACAACATTTTCGCTATTTACGCAAACGCAACGCAGAGGTTGTCTGCTGCTGCCTCCGATGCCGTGGCTCAGTTGGTGACTCAGGCCTTGGGCCCGCTTGCTCGCGTGCTGGACAAAGCTGCGGACGGCTGGGCCGGAGGGCGCGCTGCAGTGATGGCCCTGGGCTTGGTAGCGCAACATCCCGTGGTTATCTGCTCGGTAGAGGGTAGCAGGAAGACCATGCGTGCTGCCGTCATCAAGCAATTGCTTGCATCCGGTGGGCAAATCAAGAATCAACATCAGATGCAGCGGGCGGTCTCAGCGGAACTGCGCAGACTGAAAATACTCGGCACCAAAGTAGATGGTTCAGTCAAGCGCAAGTGGGTGGTGCTTGCAGACGCTGAAGCGATCAAACGCATGCCGCCTGGACTTGAGCCACAGCAACGAGCGGAGTGGCTTGCAAAGAGTATTCGCACCATGGACGATGTCGAAGCATTGAATCTCGGACGTTGGCGACAGGTCATTAGCCAAAACGTACGGTTTGGCGTTGTAGCGGGCCTGTTTCAGTTCTATAGCTTGACCAAGGCTTTGGAAGATGATGCCCAAGCGATGGCAAACGACAAAACAGATTCCAGTCGGCGTTCATACGCAGCCATCGCTGCATTGGGTGTTACGACTGCGGATGTAATCGGACATGTGGTTCAGGCCAGGGCACTTCAGGGCATGAGGCTCGGCTCAGGGCTGGCATCTTTCAGTGGATCGGTGCTGAAGATCGTTGGTCGGCTTGGCGGGGCGGCTGTGGGCCTTGTCGTGGCGGGACTTGACGTTCTAAAAGGGAAAGAGTCGGCACAAGAAGGCCAAACTGGGCTGATGTGGCTCTATTACTCAACCGCATTCGTTGGCACATCGCTTTCACTTGTACTTTTGGCTGCAACATTTCCTGCTGTTTCTGCCATTCTCGGGGCAGCGCTCGTTCCATTGGTTGCAATCCTCGTCGCGCTACTGATTGGCATATCTCTCTGGATCGAATTTGTCAAAGATAATGCAATTCAGAACTGGTTGGAGAGATCTATTTGGGGTATCTTGCCTCAGCAACGTTACCCAGACTATGAGACTGAGCAAAAAGAACTTCGTCTCGCTTTGAAGGCTTGAATCCGTGAAGTTACATAACCGCATGTTTCGCCATCCTGCGGATCGACCATTGACGGAACTCGAAGAGTCACTTCAACTCAGGCAGACGCAACGACTTAACCTTGAACCGCGCCCACAGTTGTCCGTTGTAAAACTCAATTCAACTTTTCTGGAGTTGACTGACAGTGGTTACAACTGGAGGGGGGTGATTACGTGGTTTTGTGCTTTCGCCATTGCAATTCTTGGTGGTGGCATTGGATACGGAGCTATTGAACATTTCCTCGGGGCGACAGGGTTGAGTGTCGAGGTCGCTAAAACGCCTTTGTGGTCAGTTGCTCTTGAGGTTGTTTTTGCTTTGTTGGTTGCGTGGATATTCTCAATACCTTTGCGACTGGAATCGTTTTCTTATACGCACTATCCAATTCGTTTCAATCGTAAGGCAAGAAAATTCTACGTTTTTCGCCCCAATGGACTACACCTCGTGGGTAACTGGGATGACTTATTCTTCACACTGTTTCGCACACCCATTTGGGATGAGTGGACCTTAATAGCCCACGTAATGGGTGCTGACAAGAAGACGGTCGTAGCATCATTTACTTTGCCCGCAACAGAGACGTTGATGCCTCAAGACCTGAATCCAGCCTATACGCACAACAACACGGTTTTTCGCCAAGAAGACTGCCTGCGCGGGCATTGGGAGTTTATTCGTCGCTATATGGAGGATGGGCCGCAAGATCTTCATCATCGCGTCAAATTTTGTATTCCTATCTCGGAGCACAGGGAAACATACAGGTTCGGTCTTGAGCGGTTGTTTGCTAATTTGTCGGGGGCGCCGAAGGTTGCCATCCTGGCGCTGAGCCCACTTATTCTGCTTGTGTCGCCTTTCAGAGCATTTGCGATGCGAACTAGCAAGACCCCCGTTTGGTCTGAAGATATTGATGCTGAGTGCTTGGTGTTGCCTGGCGATCCTTACGCCATTCAAGGCGACATCAGAGGCGACAAGGTTAAGATATTTAAATCTTCAACCACTACGTCGATCAAACAAGACAATCCGGAACGTGAACCAACTCCTTCTAGAAAGAAGAGTAAGAGGGGGAGGTAGAGGTGATGCTGGGTCGATCTGGGGGAAGGTTCTGCGTTGCATGAATATTCGGCGGAAAAATGACAAGTGGACTGCTCAAGGCGGTTGGAAAGTGCTTCCTGAAAACTTGTGCTCAGTCCTGTCTGGCGCGAGTTTGAGGTGCATCTATTTCTCGCGCCTCCCAAATGAACCGGAGTGCATAGAGAGCCGGGTTGCAGCTTGGATCCCTGATTTCCTGAAAGGGTCGATCCCGTTCTACAGAGTGGACTCGGGAGGATTGACTATTTCACCGCCGAGCAGGCTCGCTACATCCATTAAGTGGAGGGATATAGAACGGTCTATTGACTTCGCTCATGAAGTCAACACTGAGTACGAAGGATTGAAATCTGCCCCCAAGCTGCTAGTGCTTTACACTAAAGTAGGGGCTTGTGTTGTTCGTCAACGCCTTCCGCTTCCAAAAATTAGGGAACCTATTTTGGTTTCCGCGCATGAAAATTCATGGGAAGTGAGTCGTGCAGCGTTGCTCCAGTTAATACGGAATGCGCCCGGGCAGGTTCGGGTATCAGCGAGCGTATTCGTAGATCTAGAAATTGATCCTTACAGTTGGGAGCGAGCCAGCCTTCCGAGGTTTGCAACTCGCGCCTATTTGATCACTGTAGTAGTAGCTGCGGTCGCTGTCTGGCCTTGGCTTGATCAGCTCAGTCACTCTATTGTGTGGATTATTGCGACATTTCTTGTCTATGTACTCTTCATGTCGATGGTAGGGCAAGTAGTCGGTGCTTTGTTTCTACCCATATTCTTTGGTCCTGGCATTGTGTTTTGCGATCAAGAGGGCCTTTTTGAACAGCCGTCATCAAGTTGAAAGACCTATTTCACGCATAGGCACCACAAATGTCTCTTTACTCGTGGACCTTGGAAAACTTTATGAAAAAATCTATTTTTACGCGCCTCGCAATCCTCTCTCTGATCGCATCCGCAACAGGCTGTGCATCTGTTGCCGTCAGCAACGAGGCTATTGAGCAAAATACTGCCTTTACCCTCGGCTTGCCCAAGGGCAGCTTCACCATCTCGGACCGAGTGGATGACGGGGTGAAGTCCACCTACGTGGTCAAGACCAACGCTGGCAAGCAATACAGTTGCTACGTGACCGGCGCTGTGGGCATCACGGGCCGCGTTGTCTCTGATGCCATTTGCCAGGCACAACAAGGCAAGGCATCAGCCAAGCCTGCTGCGTCGGCTGGCGGCGGCGGTGCGGCTTCGTGCAACGCTTTGCTCAAAGCCGCAGGCAAGTGTCAGTGAGTCGCATCTGACAGATGCGCTCCCTTTGCGCCATCGTCAATCAGCTTGGCGATGGCGCTGGGCGATACGCCCAATCGAAGGGCGCGGCTAAGCGCACCCTCTAGCCGGGCCCACTCAGACGCAGATACTGTGTTGAACACCAGATCCCCAGCGGACAGATCAGCCAGTCGGGCCATCAACCCCTCCAGTAGTTCCTGATCGCCGACATCGACGGCCATTTGCTCGGCCATGGCCAGCAACGCATCTCGCGCGCTAGACAACGAGTCAGTTGGCACGTCGGACAGAGGTGTTCGGAATGTGAGCACCCGATGGGCATGAATGGCTTGGCCCAAGTCTGCAGCGACGGTTGCGCTGGCAGTGATTTCAAGGCGAAGCCAGGCGTCGTTCACTTGCATGAACCGCGTCTTTGTCAGCGCTGGCTGCAAGTCTTGAAACAGCCATTTGGTGCCCTCATTGGTCAGCAGGGCATCCAGCACAGTTCTTGTGTCGCTCAGCAGGCCAGAGTCTTGCCACTGATGCAGGATGTCGCTACGTAGTTGGCCACCTTCTATGCCCAGGTGGTACAGCAACCCTGCAACCCGCTTGGCTGAGATCACTTGCGCCTTGCCGCGCAGCCATACAGAAAGGTTGGCGGCGCGTATGTCTGTTGCCGCAGCAATGGCACTCAACGTGTCCCCCCGCAGGCGTATCAGGGCCGCGGCCACGATAGGCACTTGATCGTTGGTCAGCTTGGGCATGTCCGCCATTTGGGTTTAACTGTAAATGACTATATCAAGTCCTTCTGCATCATTGGTGTTATAGTGAATTATAGTAATAACAGGGGTGATGATGATCTCAAAAGGCTGCCGCTCCTTGCGCCGCAAAGAGTACCGGCTCGCGATTGATCAGTTGAGGCAACGCCACCCTTGGCTGGCGCAGCAGATCGTGGAGCCCCCTCCAGGGCATTTGCGGGTGCTTGCGCACTTCTTGGCTCAATGCGAGTTGTTGATGGGTGAAACGGGACATCAGAACCCGTTGATGCTGTGTGTGACCACGGTACGCGACAAGATGCTTCTGCGATGCGAGTTGACCAATGCGAGCATGCAGCGTGAGCGAGCCATCCAAGACATCACTGAGCAGGCGCGCGATGCTGCTCAATTGAGCTGTCCTGTCTGCGGGGCCCCCTCCATGGTCAGCGACGTGCATGCAGCACAAGGGCAGCGATGCATGGAGCACGCAGGTGTGGGCGGGCTTTTCGCCGAAGATGTCCGGCGCCACAGGCAAATGGCGCGACAACGCGGTGCGCAGCGGACGAGTCTCACCGTTGGCCACCGTGGTGATGAAGTCATGGTGCTGCTGCCGAAGACCGAGTCCGGCGAAGACGAGCAACAAGCCGCTGTCAGTTTGTTGTTGAGCTCGGCATCACCCTCAGACGCAGCAGAACCCTGTCCGACAGAGCCCACGGTGACGCTGCTGGAGTTAGCAGGGCTCAAGCGCTTCGTTGATCGCCATCGTCCGAAAGGTGATGACAAGTTGAGGCGTGCTCAGGCGATGGTTGAACGCATCAACACGGCAGGAAGTGAGCGCCGAAAGTTGGGAGTTCTCCCTTGTGACTGGCCCGCCGTGCTGGACGAGTTCATCCAAGCCTTCCCGAACTTCTTCGAACTGGCTGATCTGCTGCGTGACCACTTTGCCTTGTCGGCATTGGGCGATCAAAGGGTGGCCTGGCCTCCCGTATTGCTGGTCGGCTCAGCAGGTATCGGCAAGACCGAAGCGGCCAGATGGTTGGCAGAAAAGCTGTCATTGCCATTCCGCGTGCTCGACATGGCCAGTGCGCAGTCAGGCTCTCCTTTGGCGGGGTCTGAATCCTTCTGGAGCAATTCAGAGCCAGGCATGTTGTTTGAGCTCTTGGCCTATCAACCCAAAGCCAACCCGATCATGCTTCTGGATGAGCTGGACAAGGTCGATCAGCAGAAGCCATATGACCCCATGGCGCCGCTTTACACCCTGCTGGAGTCCCGCAGCGCGCGTAGTTTCATGGACCTGTCCATCCGAGACTTCACCATCGACGCCAGCCATGTCAATTGGATTGCCACGGCCAACTGTGCGGACAACATTCCGGCGCCACTGTTGTCGAGGATGGCTGTGTTGCATGTGCAGGCGCCCACGCCCGACCAAGTCGCGCGCATTGCGCAGGCGATCTATGTCCGCATGCGCGCTGAGGCTTGTTGGGGCGAAACCTTTGCATCGAAGCTGGATGACGCAGTGCTAGACCAGCTAAGAGGGTTGCCACCTCGTCAACTGAGCCAAGCGTTGCGCAGAGCCCTCGGTCGGGCCGCTCGCGATGAGCGCGATCACATCACCATTCAGGACTTGCCTCCCGCCATGGGGCCAGCTGTACGCGGAATTGGGTTCATCGCAACATAGAATGCGTATTCCGGACCAAACCAGCCACGCATTCCGATTCAAACCCGCCACTTTGGGCGGGTTGTTCGCGGGAACGGATTACTTCTTGCTCTTGCGATTCGCCCTCATTGAGGTTGTCCCTTTGATCACGATCCGCTCAGCCCCAGTGGCCAGGCGATCCAGAATCGCATCGGCTACGGTGGGATTGCTACTGCCAAGATATTCGTGCCAACGGTCCACGGGCAACTGGCTGGTCACAAGGGTCGCCCGACTTCCGGTTCGTTGCTCAATTACTTCCAGTAAATCGCTGCGGCCAACCGCGCTGAGAGTGTTGATGCCAAAGTCATCTAGGATTAACAAATCAACTTTGGCCAACCTATCCAGGAGCTTTCGGAAGGTACCATCCGCATGGGAGATCGCCAATTCTTCGAGCAGCAAAGATATGCGCTGGAAGCTAACTGAGAGGCCATGGCGACACGCCTGATTGCCCAGTGCGCAGGCCAGCCAGGTCTTGCCATTGCCTGTGGCTCCAGTGACGATCAGGTTCATGCCGCGCTTGACCCTGGTGCACCAACCTAGCGAGGCCATCTCAGCGCGATCAAGTCCCCGATCAGCACGGTACTCGATGTCCTCCATGCAGGCGGCTGACTCGCGCAACTTTGCTGCCTTGAGAAGGCGCTGCAAGCGCCGATTGTCTCTGAAGGTCAATTCTTGATCCACCACCAAGCCGAGGCGTTCCTCAAAGCTAAGATGTGACATTGAAGGGCTGGACAATTGTTCGTCAAATGCATGGGCCATGCCGAAGAGCTTCATCCTGAGCACAAGGTCTACCCCTACTTGCTGCGCGAGCTCAAGAACGAGCGTGCCAACCAGGTCTGGGCCATGGACATTACCTACATCCCGATGGCCAAGGGGGGGTGTACCTGACGGTGGTGCTGGACTGGTGCAGCCGCAAGGTGTTGAGCTGGCGCTTGTCCATATCGATGGACGTGGATTTTTGCATTGAAGCGGTTGAAGAGGCGATTGCTCGCTGGGGCAAGCCAGATATCTTCAACACCGACCAGGGCAGCCAATTCACCAGCCAAGCCTTCACCACAATGCTCAAGGACCATGAGATCGCAATCTCGATGGACGGCAAAGGCTGCTGGAGGGACAACGTGTTCGTCGAGCGCCTGTGGCGCTCAGTCAAGTTCGAAGAGGTGTATCTCAAGGCCTACGCCAGCGTGACCGAGGCTCGACAAAACCTGGCCATCTACATGAACTTCTACAATTGCAACCGGCCGCACTCGACTCACGCGGCCAGCACGCCAGAGATGGCTTACTTTGAATCACTGCCTGCTCTCAAGCTGGCAGCGCAGTTAACCCAACCGGACTGCACTTATCTGCGCCGTTTGAGTGTTCAAACAACCGGGACCACCTCTCTGGCCCCATCTCCATTCATGGCCACTATTGGCTGGGTCTACGCGATCATTTTTAGCTTCGTTTGTGCGGTCTGCTTTTTAACTATCCAATCAGATGCGTCACCCAGTTGGAAACAATGGCTTGGCTCGCTTTTGGTCGGAGTTTGCTGGCTTGGCTCTATCTGGTTCGTGAGCAAAGTACACATCACTCCTTGGCGTTTACTCAAGCAAGTTGGTGTGGTAGAGCGCGCTCAACTCGAACCCCGGGCCTAACTTCTCAGTGACCGTGCCGATGGTGCGCATCGGGGAAATGCGCGTGGGTGTGCCTCATGGGCAGATGGCGATGCATATGCTTGTGCGGCACGCCGGGCACCACAGGGCCCTCATGCACATGCTGATGGTGCGCATCGTGAACATGTTCATGCGCGTGTTCCATGTCCTCATGAGCATGCTCATGGGCGTGGTCCTCCGACAAGTGCAGCCAGACACCCCATCCCATCAAGGCTGCAGCCACCAGCAACTGAACCGTGACGGGCTCATGGAGGAACAGCACAGACACCAGCGCGCCGAAGAATGGGGCCACGGAGAAATAGGCCCCAGTGCGCGATGCACCCAGATGGCGCAGCGCCAGGACGAACAGGGTCAGGCTCGCGCCATAGCTGAGAAACCCGAGCAAACCCGCTGACAAGGTGGTATCCCAACCGGGCCAGCCAGCGCCCAACGCCAGGGCCAATACCAGATTGGTGCCGCCAGCACTCAAACCTTTGGCCATGGCGATGAAACCCGCGTCGTTCAAGGCCACTTTGCGCGTCAGGTTGTTGTCCACCGCCCAGCCCAGGCATGCACCTAGCACCGCCAAAGAGGGCCACAGCGTTGACCTGGCTGCGTGCTCAACGGCTGAAGCAGGCCAACTCAGCACCAGGGCACCGGCCACGATGGCGGCCATGCCCAAGACGATGCGTCGGTCCACGTTTTCCTTGAACACAACCCAGGCCAGCACGGCCGTTAACACGCTCTCTGCATTGAGCAACAAGGACGATTGGGACGCAGACATACCTGCAAGCCCTGTCATCAACAACACGGGTGCTACGACGCCGCCTGTCGCTATTGCTCCAGCCAACCATCCCCAATCGCGCCAGGCCAGCGTCACCGGCGGCACACGCTGGAGGCGACGCACAAGCCACAACCCCATCCCGGAACCCAGGTACAACAGTGCGGCCAGTAGCCAGGGACTTGTCTGGCCAAGCAGAACCTTGGCAAGCGGCGCGCTCACCCCGAATAGCAACGCGGCCACCAGCGCGGCCATGACGCCGATATGTCGATGAGAGAGCAGTTTTTGAATCATGGGTAAGCTGGTTCAAACAAGAAGGATGGCAACCAACAGCCTACATGCTCATGGCACGCCCCGCGCGCCTCGACAACAATGATTCCGATCACTTCTCAAAGGACAGATACAGGAACACCCCGTTGTCTCCCCTAGATGAGCCAATTCCAATGGGAAGGCCAACGCCGTAAACAACTTGCCACCCTGATGCGTGGTTGATCGCTGCGCGAAACCCTGGAATGATGAATGCGGCTGAATCCCAGGCTTTCGAACCATCTGCAGACAATCCCTGCGAGGCTGTCTTGACGCCTTCCAGCATGAAGTTGAAAGTTTCAGACTGCAAATGGATGATGCTGGCCCCGTAGTTGTAGCCGCGCAGATCAGCCTTGAGGCCGGATGCCTCGCGCGCCTTGGGTGTGTATGTCGCACCAGCATTCCAATGACTGATCCACTTATCAGTCAGCTCCCAACTGATCGGCAGATTGACCTGATACCCCATGGCGCCCTGGCCTAGTCCCTTTTTGTAGTCGCCAGTCGGCAATATCAGCGACAACCTCGGGGCGACCGCCAATTTGTCATTGGCCAACAGCTGATAACGATAGTTCAGGGCTACATCACCAATCCCAGAGTGGAATGCATCGTCGCCACCAACACGCGCCAACGGTACGGTGTAGGACAGCTGATGCTGCTGACCGTGGAAGGGCAGTTCGTTGGTAAACGTATAGAGCCATTCTTTGCTCTTATGGGAATATTGAAACGTCTGGATGTATTGAATGACGCCGTCTTCCTGGTTGTACGCCTCTTCTATCAGGAAGGAGTTGTCTTCAATCTTCTTCGACTCTTGCGCGTGTGCGCTGAAAACAGTTGAAGCAGCAAAGGATGCAAGAAGGCACCCGGAAAGAAACGACGGTCTTTGTTTCATGGCAACCCCTTCGTCAGCGCAGTGATGCAATTGAAAATTCACCTGATAACCAAGCATTCATATCGACTGAATATGGCAAGGGCTTAGCAACATGGGGTGCAATATTAGAGAAACCTTGCTCACTTCAAGGGCGCTCGTTGCGCAAGCCAACCTTTCTGAGCGCGAGCTTGCAGTCGCTCACATTGACAAAGACCCATTCGCCCACGCCGACTTCGACTTCGTTGGGGACCGCCACAATCCGCTTGTCCTTGAGGCTAGGGTTCCCGCCATAGCTGTAAGTGGCCACGGCAAACTTGGTATACCCGGCGTTGGCTGTCAACGCCTTCCGACAGTCTTGTTTGTCTGAGTGCACCACCAGTTGGTCCTTTCCCACCTCAAGAATCTGGGCCCGCCGCCAACCTTGAGCGTAGGTATCGGTCGGATCTTGTTTGATCGCACAAGCTGTCGCCAAGGTTGCAATGACAGTAGCCAGGGTCAATTTCATCTTCAGCATGATTTGCTCCTTCAGGTTGAGAAAGTCAGTTCACGGGGAAAAAATCGTCCGAGCGATGCGCCCATCGGTAGAGCAGCGGCAGCACGAACAGGGTCAACACGGTTGATGACAAGATGCCGCCGATGACGACAGAGGCCAGCGGTCGCTGTACCTCGGCGCCTGTTCCGATGGCCACGGCCATGGGCACAAAACCCAGGCTGGCCACCAAGGCCGTCATGAGCACCGGGCGCAAACGCGTCAATGCACCTTCACGAATCGCGGGCTCAAGCGCCATGCCCTTGTCTCGCAGGCTGCGGATGAACGAAATCATCACCAGGCCGTTGAGCACCGCCACGCCCGACAAGGCGATGAAGCCCACGCCCGCCGAGATGGACAGAGGGATGTCGCGCAGCCAAAGTGCGGCCACACCACCCGTCAGTGCAAAGGGCACGCCGGTGAACACCAGCAGGCCATCCTTGACATCGCCAAACATGGCAAAGAGCAGCACAAACACCAGCAGCAGGGCCACGGGCACCACGATGGCCAGGCGCTGCGAGGCCGATTCAAGTTGTTCGAAAGTGCCACCCCAGGTGGTCCAGTACCCGGCGGGTACCTTGACCTTGGCCTCGATTTTGGTGCGGGCTTCACCCACGAAGCTGCCGATGTCTCGCCCTCGCACGTTGGCCGTGACCACCACCAGGCGCTTGCCCTCTTCGCGGCTGATCTGGTTAGGGCCAGGGGTCAAGTCCATCGTGGCCACATCGCCCAGGCGGGCAAAGCCGACGTGGTCATTCAACGCGTTCGCGGGCAAGCGGATGGGCAATTGCCCCAAGGCATCGAGGTCGCTGCGCAAGGCCTCGGGCAGCCGCACCAGGATGTCGAAACGTCTATCGCCCTCGAACACGGCACCGGCCTCGCGGCCACCGAGCGCCGTGGCCAGCGTGTCCTGGATCTCGCCCACGTTCAGCCCCAGGCGGGCAGCCTTCTCGCGGTCGATCTGCACGGACAGCATGGGCAGGCCGGTGGTCTGCTCGACCTTGACGTCCTCGGCACCCGGCACGGCCTCCAGCACTTTGGAGATCTGCTCGGCCGTCTCGTTGAGCGTGTCCATGTCATCGCCAAACACCTTGACGGCCACGTCGCTGCGTACGCCCGAGATCAGCTCATTGAAGCGCATCTGGATGGGCTGCGTGAACTCGTAGTTATTGCCTGGCACCTTCATCACGGCTGTTTGCAAGGCGGCGATCAGGTCATCCTTGCTTCGCTTGGGATCGGGCCATTGGTCGCGCGGCTTGAGCATCACGAAGGTGTCGGCCACGCTTGGCGGCATTGGGTCGGTGGCGATCTCGGCCGTGCCCAGCTTGGCAAACACGGTGTCCACTTCCGGGAATGACTTGACCGTGCGCTCAAGCTGCGCTTGCATCTCGATGGCCTGGCTCAAACTGGTGCCCGGGATGCGCAAGGCATGCAAGGCAATGTCGTGTTCGTCGAGGCTGGGAATGAACTCGCTGCCCATGCGGACGGCCATCAGCACGGCCAGAGCCACTGACACCGCCGTGATGGTCAGCACCAAAGGCTGATGCAACAAGGTCTTGTCCAGCAGGGGTTCATACACCCGCTTTGCCCAGGCCATCAGGCGGTTTTCCTTTTCGTTGACCGGCCCGTTGAGCAGCAAAGCCACGGCCGCTGGCACGAAGGTCATCGAAAGAATCATGGCGCCAACCAAGGCCGCTACCACCGTGAAGGCCATGGGGTGGAACATCTTGCCCTCGACACCCGTCAAGGCAAAGATGGGCAGGTAGACCACCATGATGATGAGCTGCCCGAACAACAAGGGGCGGCGCGATTCCTGTGCGGCGGCAAACACCTCGTGAAAGCGCTCGGTGCGCGTCAGAGGCCGCCCGTGATGCGCCTGCGCGTGGGCAAGACGCCGTACACAGTTTTCCACGATCACCACGGCCCCATCGATGATGATGCCGAAGTCCAGCGCCCCCAGGCTCATCAGGTTGGCACTGACTTGCTGGCTCACCATGCCTGTGAAGGTAAACAGCATGGCCAGCGGGATCACCATGGCCGTGATCAATGCGGCTCGGAAGTTGCCGAGGAAGGCGAACAGGATCACGATGACCAACACCGCGCCTTCGAACAGGTTCTTCTTGACGGTGGCGATCGCCTTGTCCACCAGCACGGTGCGGTCGTAGACCGTTTTGGCGATCACACCGGGGGGCAACGTCTTGTTGACTTGCGCAAGCCGCGCATCGACAGCTTTGGACACCTCACGGCTGTTCTCGCCAATCAGCATGAACACGGTACCCAGCACCACTTCCTGGCCGTTTTCGGTAGCTGCACCTGTGCGAAGCTCCTTGCCCAGCACCACCTCAGCCACATCGCGGATGCGCACGCTGACACCCTGCGCCTGCTTGACGACGATACTACCGATGTCGGCCATGCCCTGCACCTGGCCGGGTGCGCGGATCAGGTACTGCTCGCCCCGCCGCTCGATGTAGCCTGCGCCCACATTGGCGTTGTTGCGCTCCAGGGCTGTGACCACGTCACCCAGGCTCAGGCCATGGGCGACGAGCTTGGCCGAATCGGGTGCGACCTGGAATTCCTTGGCATAGCCACCAATGGTGTTGATCTCGGTCACGCCCGGCACGTTGCGCAACTGCGGCTTGATGATCCAGTCCTGGATCTCTCGCAAGTCCATGGGCGTATAGGGCTGGCCATCGGCCTTGAGGGCGCCTGGCTTGGCCTCCACCGTCCACATGTAGATCTCACCCAGGCCCGTGGTGATCGGTCCCATGGCCGGGCTCAAACCAGCAGGCAGCCTGCCTCGCGCCTCCTGGATGCGCTCATTGACCAACTGGCGAGCAAAGTAGATGTCGGTGCCATCCTTGAAGACAACAGTCACTTGCGACAGGCCGTAACGCGACAAGGAGCGCACCTCGCTCAGGCCTGGCAGCCCTGCCATCGTTGTTTCGATGGGAAAGGTCACCCGCTGCTCGGCCTCCAGCGGCGAATAGCCGGAGGCCTCGGTGTTGACCTGGACTTGGACGTTGGTGACATCCGGCACGGCGTCGATGGGCAACTTCTGATAGCTGTACACACCAACAGCGGCCATGGCCAGCGTGGCCAGCAGCACCAGCCAGCGCTGCTCCAGGGCAAAGCGCAAGATGCGCTCAAACATGCTCAGGCCTTCAGTGCTCATGACTGGCTCCTGCCTTGCCCAAATCGGCCTTGATCACAAAGCTGTTCTTGGCGGCGTAACGCTCGCCTGCGTTCAAACCACTGAGCACCTCCACGACACGGCCGTCGCTTCGTCCCAATTGCAGGGGACGCGCCTCCAGTTGCTGCCCATAGCGGCCAAAAACCACCTGCCAATCCCGCACGCTTTGGATGGCATCCGCCTGCACAGCCACGGGCACCTCGGCCTCGCCTGACGTGACTTCCACACGCACCGGCAAGCCCGGGCGCCACAGGCCCTTGGGATTGGGCAAGACCACCCGCGCCGTGGCGCTTCGGGTCTGCTCGCCCACCAGGGCACTGACATAGGTGATCGTGCCCGCTGCTTGCGTGTCAAAGCCTGAGGCCTTGACCTGCACCGTCAGCCCCGAGCGGATGTCGCCCAGGTCCTTGGTTGCCACCGGCGCTTCCACCCACACTGACGACAAGTCAGAGATGGTGAACACGGGCTCGGTCTCACCCAGCGACTGCCCCACCGTGATGCGCTTGTCGGTGACGATGCCGTCAATGGGCGAGCGCAACTCGAAACGTGTCAGGTTGCCACTGCCTGTAGCCGTGGCGCCCAGGTTGGCGAGCTTTTGGCGGATGTTCTGCTCGGCGATCTCGGCCTCTTGCAAGGCAGCGCGTGCCTGTTGGTAGTCCTGCTCGGCGGAGATCTTGTCCTGCCAGAGCTTTTGCTCGCGCTCAAAGGTGGAGCGAGCCAAGGCCAAGCGCTTTTGAGCCGCCACGCCTTCGGCGCGTTGATCGGCCAGCGCAGGGCTGGACAGCACGGCCAGGACCTGACCCTTGCGAACACGGTCACCCGCGCTGACCGGCACGGCTTCGACCAGGCCCGCCAGACGCGGCACCACTTGCACAGTGCGGTCACCGTTGTAGCGAACTTCGCCCAGCAAAGCCAGTTGGCTGTTGATGCGCGCAGGGCCCGCCACGGCCAGCGTCACCCCGGCCTGCTGCAGTTGGGCATCGCTCATGGTGACGCGGGCTTCCTCCTGCTCATAGCCAAAGCGGTGGGTCTGACCGCCTTGCGTGGCCTCGATCGCGACCTTGAAGGAGTGTGGCTCGACCACCTCGGCATCGCCTCGCAGGAAGTCGCCCTTTGGCTTGAACTGGATCACCTCAGGCGCACGGCCCAAGCGCTCCAGTGTCAGCTTCACCGAGGCCTGAGCAGGGGGCAAGGGCTTGCCATTCAATGTGGGGTAGAGCCGAAACTCTGGCGGAACGCCGTCTTCAAAAATGGTGACTTCCAGACCAAAACTGCCAGCACTGAAGATGCGGCCACCGTGAGGGCCTTTGGCTGGTTTGGCCTGCGCAGCTTCTTCATGATGCTCTTCATCACCGTGCTCTTTGGCATCAGCATGAGGCTTGGTGGCCCCGCCACCGTGGTGCTCGTCATCGGCGTGCCCTTGGGCCTCAGCATGTTCTGCATGGCCATGTTCATCGCTGGCCTGGGGCTTGTCCTTCTGCAGGATCGCCCAGCCCAGCAGCGCGCCCAAAACGACGACGACTGCGATGGCCAGCCTGGATTTGTGTTGAGTGGAGTTGTTCATGGTCTCAGTCTTTCGTCGGGGTGGGCTCGCCCAGCAGCTCCTGCAAGCGGGCATCGGCTTGATAGGCCTGGGCGGCGGCGCTCAGCGCCTGTGTTTCTGCCTCGAAGAGGGTGCGTTGGGCATCGAGCACGTCGAGGAAGCCGAATTTGCCCAGCTCGTAGCCTTTGGTGCTGGCAGCAAAGGCTTGGCGCGCGGCGGGCAAGACCTTTTCGCGCAGGGTCTGGGCCTGCGCCAGCGCAGAGCTCAGTTGCGACAGCGCCTGCACGGCCTGCGCTTGGACACTGGCGCGCAAGGCATCGAGTTCGGCCCGGGCCTTGTCTTCGCGGCGGCTGGCTTCCAAGATGGCGCCCTGGTTGCGGTCGAACAGTGGTAGCACCAGGCTCACACCCACGATGGGTTGATCACGGCCCAACTGCTGGTCGCGCTTGGCACCCAGCGACACCGTCAGATCCGGTGTGCGGCGCGAGCGCTCCAGATCGCTCAGGGCTTGTCGGCGAGAGATTTCCTGTTGAGCCCGAGCGATGGCCGGTGACGCCGCCAGGCGCTCAGACAAGGGCTCCCACAGTTCAGCGGAAGGCAGCCGTCCAATGTCTGCTTCAACGCGTTCGAACTGGACGGTTGGATCGCCCAAAGCTTGACGCAGTTGGGCCACCGCAGCACGCCACTCAGCTTGGGCAGCGGTGCTCGCCGACAGCGCCTGCGCCTCAGCCACCTGTGCCTTGAGCTCTTCGACGGGAGACACCTTGCCCGCCAGCACCCGCTTGGAAGCCGCCTCACGCGCCTGAGAAGACAAGCGCGCCAGTTCACTGGACAGCCTCATGCGTTCTTGCGCTATAGCCACGCCATGAAACGCCGCCATCACCTGCGACCTGACCTGGGCACGCCGCGCGGCCACATCCAGTTCAGCCTGGCCTTGGGCGGCCTGTGCTGCGCTGATGCGCGCCGAGCGTTTGCCGCCCAGTTCGATGGGCTGATTCAACTGGATGGTGGTGGTGCGCGTGGCTTGGCGGGTGTCTTCCACCAATGTGGACAACTCGGGGTTTTGCCAAGCACCAGCTTGTTGCGTGGCACCTTCACTGGCATCGCGCTCCAGCATAGAGGCGCGCAAATCTGGGTGGTGTGCAAGCGCCGTGGCCAGCGCCGCATCCAGGCTGAGGCTTTGCCCCCAGGCTGCTTGAAACATGAAAGGGATACACAGGGCTGCAAAAGCCATGCGTGACGCCCAGGAAACATCAAACCGTCGCATCGAATTCTCCGCAAATCAGCAGGGGACATTCGGCGAACAGGTCAAGGGCTCAGCTTGAGCGCCTTGATCGCACAGCGCATGTGAGAGGAAGGTGGTGGCCCACCAGCCTCACGTGGCCAGGATCACATCAGGAGGATGTGTGCAGTAAACCCGTCTCGCCGATTCAGCGCGAGACAGTCCAATTCGGGCGTTCGATGCGGGTTGCATCGAACGAGGCGTAACTCGCCAGTGGCGAGGCCACACCGTCCGCCTCAGGCAATGGCCCAAGCAGCGGCACAGCGGCAGACGGCAGGGAAACACCGGAGCAGCAATGGTGATCGTGATCGAGCATTGCCGACGCCTTGCCGGTTTCCTTGTCGCCACCATCATGATGAACGCCATCCGCATCAGAGTGATGGTGATGCACATGGTGGCCAAAATGATGTGATTGGCTCGGCGCACTTTCGTGCAGGCAGTACGGTTCCATGGCAGCCCAAACGGCTTGGAACGGCAGCAATACCAGCAGGAAAATGGCAATCAATCGACGCATGGCGACCAGTATATCGGCAGGCAAATCAAAATCTGAGCCCGATCAGCGTGACGAATTGACGCGCAGCAGCCGCAAGCCATTGCCAACGACCAGCAAGCTGGCGCCCACGTCTGCGAACACGGCCATCCACATCGTGCCCAGGCCCGTCAGCGTCAGCACAAGGAACACCGCCTTGATGCCCAGGGCCAGCACGATGTTCTGAACCAGCAGCGCATGGGTGCGACGCGACAGGCGCACAAAGCGCGGCAACTTGCGCAAATCGTCATCCATCAAGGCCACATCGGCCGTCTCGATGGCAGTGCCCGTGCCCGCCGCGCCCATGGCAAAGCCAATGTCGGCGCGGGCCAGCGCGGGCGCGTCATTGATGCCATCGCCCACCATGCCCACTGCACCACCTTGCTTGATCTTGCCCTCAATCGCCCTGAGTTTGTCCTCGGGCAGCATGTCGCCTTGGGCTTCGTCGATGCCCACTTGCGCCGCAATGGCGCGGGCCGTGTGGGCGTTGTCACCCGTGAGCATGACCGTCTTGATACCCAGTTCGTGAAGTTCCGCGATGGCCTGGCGGCTGCTGTCCTTGACCGTGTCGGCCACGGCAAACAGGCCCTGAACGCTTTCTTCGTCGGTCAGCAAGATGACCGTCTTGCCTTGTTCTTCCAAGGCGGTCAAACGTGCTTCCAATGCCTCAGAGCAGCGGCCCTGCTCATGGATCAGGCGGTGATTGCCCAAGAGGTAGGCCTTGCCACCGATGAGTCCCTTGGACCCACGCCCAGGTAGCGCCTCGAACGCATCCACGTTGTGCAGGGCGATGCCATCTTGTTGATCCGCAGCGGCCAAGGCGCGTGACACCGGGTGGTCGGAGCGGCTGGCCAGACTGGCCGCCAAGCTTCGAACATCTGCCTCACTATGGCCGTTCAATACGACGAAGTCTGTCTGCACAGGCTTGCCATGCGTGATCGTGCCGGTCTTGTCCAGGGCCAACCAAGCCAGCTTGCGGCCCTCCTCCAGGTAGGCCCCGCCCTTGATCAAGATGCCTTGGCGCGCGGCTGCGGCCAGGCCACTCACGATGGTCACGGGGGTTGAGATCACCAGTGCGCAGGGGCAAGCGATGACCAGCAGAACGAGGGCCTTGTATACCCAGTCGAACCACACGCCTCCCATCAACAAAGGCGGCAGGATGGCCACGGCCAGTGCGATGGCAAAAACGACGGGCGTGTAGACGCGTGCGAATTGATCGACGAAGCGCTGCGTCGGCGCCTTGGCACCTTGCGCCTCTTCCACGGCATGAATGATGCGCGCCAAGGTACTGTCGCCCGCCGCCGCCGTCACGACGTATTCGAAAGAGCCCGACTCGTTGATGGTCCCGGCAAAGACCGCATCGCCCTGGGCCTTGTCCACGGGCAGGCTCTCACCCGTGATGGGTGCCTGGTTGACCGTCGAGCGCCCGCTGGCGATGGTGCCATCCAGCGCGATGCGCTCACCTGGTTTGACGCGCACACGCGCCCCCACGGCAACCGACTTGGCAGCGATCTCTTGCCAACTGCCGTCAGCTTGCAGGACGGTGGCGCGCTCAGGCGTCAATTGCATCAACCCCTGAATGGCGTTGCGAGCACGATCCAGTGACTTGGCCTCGATCAACTCCGCCACCGTGAACAGCACCATCACCATGGCCGCCTCGGGCCACTGGCCCAGCACCAGCGCACCCGTCACGGCAATGCTCATCAAGGCATTGATGTTGAGGTTGCCGTTTCGGATGGCCACCCAGCCCTTTTTGTAGGTCGTGATGCCGCAGGCCAGCACGGCAGTGACCGCTAGCACGGCGGCCAGCCATGTCGGCAAACCCAGCCAGTGCACGGCCTCAGCAGCGATGGCGGCCGCACCGGCCAGGGCGAGCGGCCACCAGGGCTTGGCAGGTTCAGGCGCGAGGGCAGCGTCGGATGAAGTGCCTGTGGCGATTTCTGGCGTGAAGCCCAGAGATCGGACCGCATCGAGGATGGGTTCAATGGCTTGAGGCTCGTGTGACACGGTCAACACACGCTGCATCAGGTTGAATTCCATGCCCAACACTCCGGCCATGCCGCCCAACCTCTTGCGCAACAAAGCTTCTTCCGTCGGGCAGTCCATCTGCATGATGCGGATGGGAGTTTGTGTACTTGCCCCCATGGCCACGGGCTCGCCCAAAGCCACAGGAACAGGCTTCACATCATGGCTGCAGCAAGTCGTCTCGCATGACGCAACAGGTGGCATGGCTGCCGGGGATGTCGCGCTGCAAGGCTCGTCGCCATGGGCATGGTCGTCGTGCGAATGGTGTTCGTGATGGCTGGACATGGGGATTTGAGTAACCGTTTGGCCCATTACACAACCTGAAGCTACTATAGAGTCAAGGGGTTTCTGGAGTTTTCATGAAAATCGGTGAATTGGCCCAGGTGGCGCAGTGCACGGTCGAGACCATCCGCTATTACGAAAAGGAAGGCCTGCTGCCTGCGCCTGGCCGCACGGCAGGCAACTTCCGCGTGTACGGGCCCGAGCACGTCGAGCGGTTGCGCTTCATCCGCAACTGCCGTGCGCTGGACATGAGCCACGATGAAATCCACACCTTGCTGGGTCTGGCAGACAAGGCGGAGCAAGGTTGCGGCGCGGTGAACGAGGTTTTCGATCAGCACATCGCCCACGTCGATGAGCGCATACGGGAGCTCACCCACCTCAAGCAGCAATTGGCCACCTTGCGCCAGCGATGCCAAAGCGTGCAAGCCGTGCAGTCGTGCGGCATCTTGCAGGGTCTGGCGGCCATGGAGGCTGAACCCAAATCAGAGCGACACACCCATCTGGGCTGAACAGATCAAGAGGCACACCATGCAAAACAAGGATCACTGGGAAAAGGTTTACACCACCAAGGCGCCGGACAGCGTGAGCTGGTTTCAAGCGCATGCCGACATGTCCATGCGCTTGATTCGAGCAAGCGGCCTCGGTCGTGATGCGGCCATCGTCGATATTGGCGGTGGGGCCTCCACGCTGGTCGATGACCTGCTGGGCGACGGCTATACCAACGTGACCGTGCTGGACCTGTCTGCCGCCGCCTTGGCAGAAAGTCAGCACCGTCTGGGTGCCCGAGCGGCTTGCGTCAAATGGGTGGAGGCGGACATCACCCGCGCCACCTTCGATCCCCACAGCATCGACCTCTGGCATGACCGCGCCGTGTTCCACTTCCTGACCGCGCAGGAGGACCGTCAGACCTACGTCAAACAGGTCTTGCAGGCGCTCAAGCCAGGAGGCCACGTCATCATGGCGACCTTCGGCAGCCATGGCCCCACGCAGTGCAGTGGCCTGCCCGTCATGCGCTACGCACCGGATGAGCTGCACGCCGAATTTGGGGAGGCGTTCACCATGCTAAGCCACGAAGAGCAAATACACCACACGCCCTTCGGGAGCGATCAGCAGTTCATCTACTGCATGTGCCGAAAACAAATGGCATGAACGCTTTGCATCGTGCATTTTCTCGACATCCACCACCTGCAGCTTTACCAATCAAGAGTGCTGGTGTGAGCTAATTCAGACTCTAGAGTCCATTGCGATCCCATGTGGATAGCCCGACTAGTAAGGGCTTCAAACTACGAACCATTCAATCGGCGCTACGGTCCTTTTGCAGTGGGTTTCGAGAGCAAGATGGCCTTGATCGAATGGACAGCCCAACAAGCGGAAAGGTGTTGGTGACGCAATGTTTTTACGAACCAACTCCGTAGCCAAATGAAACTTTCATTCGAATAGCTGGACTTGCTTTCATCGGATTCAGTGGACTTCTATGAAGCGGAAGGAGTGGTGGTTTTGAATTGGAATGGCCGGTGGGTTTGAAATGGAACATCTGGTGCTTTTGATCGGAATACGCAATAGAAGGCTCCCTCCCAAAGGCCGCCCCGGATATCGATAGAAAATATGCGGCAAATCGGATAACTCACAGGGTGATGGAATGGATCTCAAAAGACTGGCCGCGCTGGCGAGCTTGATCATGGTGGGCTGCGCAACGCCTCCGCCGAAGGAGGCTGCAATGGACTGGGCAGCATTCATCGCTTCCGTGCCTGGCTCGGTGATCAGCGACGTGGATTACCAGACCTCGACGCTCAAGCGCAGTGCGCATCGGGCCAATACGCCAGGGCTGGCACAAACCAAGGCCAGCTTTGGCTCTTGGTGCCAAACCCATGGCGGTAAGGCCTCCGATACGCCGCTGTCGCCCGGAACTGGCGTGGCGCAATCTTTCCATGTCGCCTCTGCGGCCTGGTCGAACCAGGATCTGGTCCTGCGTGGAGATCGTTACAGCAGCACGTCGCTGTTCTGCTTCGATGGCCAGGCGCAGTTGATGGCCGTGATGTTTGTCCGAACCTATGGCGGTTATCGCAACTCGCGCTATGAGCCGGACAAACTGCCAGCTCCGGTGATTGCTTTTTACACGCCGGACCAAGCCGCCCAATTCGCGGATTTCTACAACGCCAAGGAAAAGGAGCGCAGCGACGCCATCATCAAAGAAAGCCAGCGTCGCTCAGATCGTCAGGCCGAAGAGACTCGCCGTCTGCGCAGTGCGCCGAAGGTAGGCGACCAGACCATGGAAGGCATCGTCATAGAGCTGCGTCCACCTCTCGCGTTGATCCAGTACAGTGCGCTTCAGCGCCAGATGTTTGGCAAGCCGCAGTCAGAGTGGGTGCCGATCACGTCGTTGACTGCGCCGCGCTGAGGCTGTGCTTTTCGTGGCACCGGGCTGACTACGGTCATTACGATAATTACGATAGTCACCTGGTGTTTAGCCTCGCTGGTGCGACTGACCACACCCATGGCAGAACCAAGTCTTGCGCCATTGATCTTTGGCTGCGCTGTACTCTTTGGCCTGGATGTGCCAGGCCTTCATCAGCAGCCAACCCAATGCGATCAGGCCCAAACCAGCAAGCGCCTCTTTCCAGTTGTGGGCAAGCATGGCGACCGCTGACATGTCCAGCCTGCAGCTCCGCTCAAATACGTCACAGGTCGTCGATGCGTGGTACGTGACCGCGCCGCCAAGTCCATAGCTCACCACAAAAGGCAAAGGCGATGGCGGAGAGGGCGGTGCGCAATGCTGAGCAAGCAACGTGGCCTGCGAGCCGTGGCTGCTTCCCTGCGCAAACTGGCCATTCGACGTGAAGGCGATGTGCTCGGCTTGAAAGTGCTGTGTTCCATCGGCATGCACCACGGCCATCAGCTGAATGTGGGGGCTGCCGCAACGAGGACATTGCATCGACATGTTCACCCCTCCGCTCCTTCGGTGTTGACGGTGCAGGTCAGCGTGGGATCGCCGCCCTCCATGTCAGCAGAGAGCACACCGACCTTGGTCAAGCGGCCATAGGTCTTGCCGTCCTTGCCTAACTTCAAAGCGGCTGCTTTCACCACTTCCTGCCAGCTGACACCCGGCATGAAGCTGCGATAAACGTGCTCACCGCCATCGCGAGAGACGGCGACCTTTCGCACGGTGAGCCCATGAATCCTGAGGGGTTCGGGTAAGGTCACCGGTGTGATGCCTTGGTCTGGGCTCCATCCCGATAGCCTGAGTGCCGCCTCGGCTTGATCAAAGCGTTGGGTGATAGAGGCGCAAGACAGCGCCTGTTCAAGCTGGATCTTGGCCTTGCTGCCCCATGGCTGCACAGTTGCGCTGGCGCCATACCCGACCAGCCACAGATTCGTCGGCGCGCCAGGTTGCCAGCCGGTGTCGCGCACTAGTTGCTGAATGAAACCTTGGAAGGCAAGTTGTTGCCTCTCGCTGATCGGTTGCCTGTCGGGAATGGCCAGCATCGGCGGTTTGGGCCCGGAGGTGCGCACGTTGCCGCTGTGTTCAATGGCGGTCTGTTGCATGAACAGATGCAAGTTGGCTGCGTTGTTGACCGCGTAACCGAGCGATTGCCCCCGGCAAACTGAGAAGGAGGGTACCGCTTCTGACTTGCTCATGCTCCACCAGATCGTGGCGGTCGCCGACCAACAGTCGTTCCGGACCCAGTCGGTCACCGTGACGGCCACACGAGGAAAGTGAGTCTTATTCGTGCCGTCGTAGGGATGCTTGCTAAAGACACCTGCCAGAGGCGTCGTGCGGACACTCGGCAAGGCTGCCCTATCTTGGCGCTCGAAGTTGTCTGGTGCAGCAGCCTGAGCAGGCTTTGTTGAGGTACCCACTGACAGTCGCACCTTGGTTGACCCGTCGGGTTGCGCTTGTGTGGTGACACACCCTGATAGGGCCTGCATCAGAGCAAGCACACCGATGGATGTCATCAGGCGCAGGCTGGAGGCCTTGTGATGGCAGCGCGACTTCACGCTGCCCGTGGTGTTGAGTCGTCGCTGACTTTTCATGATCTTGCTTCCCTCTCGAATGTTATCTATAGACACGTGTCAATAGTGTACATATTCGGAAGACTCGCTGTCCATGAGACCGAGTCGAAACCAATCGTTGATCGAAGCCTTGGGGGTGGAGATCAAGGTGCGCAGGTTAGAACTCGGCTTGTCGCAGGAAGACCTGGCGGGGCGCTGTGAGTTGGATCGGCCTTACATCACTCTGATCGAGAGCGGGCGCAAGCAGCCCACCATCAGCGTGCTGCATCGGCTGGCGGGGGCCTTGGAGTTGTCGCTGGCGGAAATGTGTGGTCGTGTCGAGGTGCGCTACCAAGCGACGGCGACCTAGGCAGTTCAAGTCGAGCTGAATGGGATTTGAGAAACTGGGAAACGTGCAGGCCACGTCAACCTAGTTTTTTTGCCAAATCTTCTGCTCTTGGGTGGTAGTACCTCTTCAGCATCCGCAGGTCCTTGTGCCCTGTCACGGCTGACAACTCCAGCATGTTCGAGAGCTTGTCGGCCAGCCTTGACGCTGCCTCGTGGCGGCTGTCATGGAAGTGGACATCTTCCAAAAATCCTGGCACGGGCCTCTTCTTTTGAGCCTTGCAGTCCGCCAGGTATTGTTCGCGCGCCCGTTCAACGGCACGGGTGAAGCCCTTGCGCAGAGCCATGGCCGTGGTGCTGAACACCGGACCCACCCGTGGGTCATCGTTGCTGCTGTGCTCGTCTTCAAGCTCATAAGGCAAAGACTTCAGGATCGCAACGGCGCGCGTGGACAACGGCACCGTACGGGCATCGCCGTTCTTGGTGTCCGGCAAGTGTGCCGTCTGCTTGTAGAGATCGACAAACTCCCACCGCAACGCCAGCAGCTCACCTCGGCGCATCGCGGTTTCCAGGGCCAGTCGCAACAAGGGAGCCAGCCAGGGGTTACGCGTTCCCTTGGTGAATGTCCCATCTGTGCGGCGCTCCCCGCTTTCCAGGTGGCTCAGCAGATACCGCTCCTCGTCTGGGGAAAAGCGTCGATCTCTGGCCTTGGCCTTCTCTGGGCGCTTCACGTACGGAATCGGGTTGTCCACATAGATGCCCCATTCGCGGCGAGCGTGGTTCAGCACCGTGGAGATCACGTCAATTTCACGATTGACGGTAGCGCCCGACACCACAGCCAGGCGACGGTCACGCCACGCCGCCACGGCCTTGCTGGTGATGGCGGTCATCTTCAGGCTCACCAATGCTGCATCGCGCAGGATCACGTCGATCTTCACGGCCTCGATCTCAGCCGACTTCTTGCGGGGCGTCACTTCCTGCTTGTAGCGCTGCAAAATCTTGGCGAGGGTGTTGGCTTCGGCTTCCTTGCGGTCCACGAAGCCGGTGGTTTCCATCTCGCGCTCCAGGCCTCGCATCCACTTCTCTGCATCCTCGCGGTACATGAAGGTCTTGGTCTGTTGTGGAAAGCCATTGCGGCGCACCCGCGCTTGCCACTGCAACTCGCCTCTTTTTTTGATGTTGCCCAAGGTGTTGCTCCTGATTTTTGGTTGCCGCTGTCGCACCAGTGTCGCAAAAAATGAGGAAATCAACCAGTGGCTAAGCAGGCATTGAATGTCTGGTTGCGTTCGGGACGTAGAGGCCGGAGGTTCGAATCCTCTCACCCCGACCAGGTTTCCCAGAGGCAAATGCCCAGGAGGCCCATCAATAAAGGGTTCTCTCCCTTTGACCTTCCCACAATCCCTCCCACAAATAAGCCTCTCAATTGGCTGTGTGGGACAATCTGAGTGTGTCGAAGTTGCCAAAGAGAACCCCCTACCTCGTCCTCAAGGGCGGACGTTCCTACTTCCGTATTCGCATCCCAGATGACCTGCGTGAGGCCATCGGCAAGAAGGAGCACAGCGAGGCCCTGGGAGACCTGAACAAGGCTCAAGCCGAAGTCCAGTCGGCCCATCTCGGTGCGCAGTGGCAAGCCCGTTTCCTGGCCGAGCGCCACCGCCTTGGACTGGCCCCGAGTCCGCCCGCCCCAGCCCCAACTGTGGTGCAACAGGTTCGCCCTGCCACCCTTGATGAGGTCAGGGCTGTAGCTGCCCTGGCTGCTCAGCGGCTACTCCACCTTGATGAAGAGAACCGCATAGAAGGGTGGTCCTGGCCGGGCAGTGACAGCGCAGAGTTTGGACCCGGTAGGTCGCTGGAAGAGGTCGTCCCCGAGGCTGTCTCCGGACGGAACCTGCGCGGGCTCAAGGACAGGGCAGAGGATTGGCTGGCCGCTCATGGGCTGGACTTGCCTTCGGACGAAGGGGAGCAGCGCCGGGCACTGTATGCGTGGTCTCAGGCTACTGCCAAGGCACTGGTGGGACGCAAGCAGCGGGACAGGGGCGAGGTCTTCGATACGCCTCCGGAGCCCGATATGCCCGAGTCAATCTCAGCAAGCGAGGCCGCCCGCTTTGGCCCGGCAGACAAGCCCGCCCACTTGCTGACGCTCCGCGATGTGCTGGAGCTTTGGCGCAACAAGGGTAAGCGCCCCACGTTGAAGACCATCGACACCGCCGAGCGCATCGTGGCTCAGTATGAGGAGGTCCTCGGGAACCCTCCGTTACTGAAGCTGACCCGTCAACAGGGACTGAAGTTTCGGGATTGGCTCCTCGACCAAGGCCAGTCACCCCGCACCGCTGCCGACCGGCTGGGCTATGTCTCCCGCCTGATTCGTTTCGAGATGCAGGAGCAGCAGCGCATAACGGTCAACCCATGGGCAACCATCAAGATTGAAGGCTCTAGGGAGCGGGTAACGGTGCGCAAGCCCATCAAGGCGGACAAGCTGGCGGCCCTGTTCGCTGCCCCGCTGTTCCAGGCGTATGACCTACCCACGGTGCGGACGGCGGGCCGGGATGCCTCCTACTGGATTCCCATCCTTGGCGCGTACACGGGCGCACGGGTGACTGAGCTAGCGCAGCTCCTGACCACCGACATTCGGCAGGACGGGTGCCTCTGGTGCATCTCGATCATAGATGAGCAGGCGTGGCAGTCCGTCAAGAACACTTCCTCCAAGCGCGTCATCCCGATGCACCCGGAGCTGATACGGCTGGGGCTGCCAGAGTACGCAGCCAGCTTGCGGCTGGCGGGGCATGAGCGGCTGTTCCCCATGGCGCCGGTCTCAGACCTTAACAATGCGGGTGGGCCCTTCGCTACTTGGTTCTCAAAGCTCAAGGCGCGCCATGGGTGGGGGCCTGAGAACACCTTCCACTCCTTCCGGCACACCATCGAGACCATGCTCAAGCGTAAGCAGGTCTACCCCTTCAACATCAATGCGTACACGGGGCACAAGCAGAAGGGCGGGGATGCGGACACCACCTACAGCCACCCAGAACCCGCAGACCTGGTGGACGTGGCGGAGGCAGTTAAGCACGAGGGCCTTGTGCTACCCCGCGTGTTCCCCCCTGCCGGTTGGGTACCGCCGCCACTGGTGGATGGCATTCTGACTACGAAGCCCCGCGAACGGGATGCCGCCTGAACCGGGGGCTCTGTGCTGGCTGGTTGGCCTTGATGGCAAAAAAGACAGGTGCACGCGGATGCACATCCGCTGAGCGTCTGACAACCCCGTCAGGGGCTGCCAGTTGCCATTTACTTGTTACGGCCTTCTCTTATGTAACGCCGCAGATCCCCCATGGATATTGGGTTCTAGCCCTGTGCTGTTGACTGTAGGTGTCCATTTTGTACACCCCAGATTGGGCCCGTGACTGCCCTGTGGTCAGAACTCATCGACATTCACCAGTGGGGCGGGACTGGGGAGGTCAACAAGTAGCGCATGCAGTTCCCTTGCCAAGGTGTCCCGCTCATCGGCGGGCAAACTCAATGCAAGTGTGACCACTCGGCGCAGGTTGTCCCGTACTTCGTCCAGCGGGGATGGGCCAGCGGGGACCTCCATCAGGCCGCCCGGGGCCTCGTTGCCTTCGTCCTTGGACATTGCTTTGAAGATGTTGGGGAAGTCCTTCTCCATCCAGTTGCGCAGGGTGTTGTGATTCATGCCCAAGGCCGCGCCCATCTCTCGATAGCTTTGCCGCTTGCGGGTCCCCTTAACAACATGCCAATACTTGCGGGCCTTGACGTAGGCCCCGAAGACCTTACGGCGTTCTGCTGGCTTGAGTTGCACCCCGTGCCCCATGTTGGCCTCAGCGGCTACCCATATTGCATCGTCCATGGACATTGGCGCCACAAGTACACGGACCAAGGTTGTCGGGCCGAGGCACTCCATGACCAGCGCATCGGCTTCCCATCGGTGCCACCCATCAAGCAGATAGAACCGGCTGGCTCCCTGCTTGTCGGCTACCTCTGCGACCTTGATGGGCGGGGGAGTCTTTCCGGCCCGGGTCATGTCCCGATACTGACGAATGGCGCCTGGGTTCAGCTTGGCGCGAACCTGAAGGGCTTGGAGTCGGAGGATCTGTTCACGGTCCAGCCACTCTTCGGTCCACTGGATGGCTTCAGCGGAAGACGATTGCTGTTCTTGTGCGCTGGGTTTGGTCATGGGCATGTGCTGCGTTGTCTGCGTTCTGCGTGTGTTGCTTGTGTTCGTGGGCGATGAGGGCGAAGACCTCGTTAAAGGTCACGGCCTGCCTGGTGCGTGCCTGGGTGGCCCGCTGGGTGTCCTTGATGTGGTCGAAGGCGGATACCGGGATGGGGACTGTCCGGAAGACAACCTTCTCCCGCTCGGGTTGCTGGTGCTGCATTGCTGCGTTCTCCTGTTGGTTTGCGCAGGGGGCCGGGGTGCCTTCTGCTATAGCTGGTGTTTATCGATATTATTTTGTTGATAGTCTGTAGCTGCCATTAGGCAAATCAACGGGTTAGCTGGCGATTTGACCTCCTGCGCATGCTCCAGATTTGGACCATCTTCAAGGCGCCCTGGACCGGCCCTCGTCACGCCTCCCGGGGGGCATTGAGGTACTGATACAGCGTCTCCCGGCTGATACCGTAGGCCTCTGCCAGGGCTGTGCGTCCCTTGCCATTTGCCGCCTTGTCCTTGGCCCGCAGCTCCTGCGCTTGCTCCGTGGTCAGCTTCGGGGCTCGGCCCTTGTAGACGCCCTTGGCCTTGGCCAGCTCGATGCCCTCCCGCTGGCGCTCCCGGATCATGTCCCGCTCAAACTGGGCAACAGCGCCCAGCAGGTGCAGCATGAGGGTTGCCATCGGGTCGTCCTGCTCGGGCCTGAAAGTCTGCCGCTCCTTGATGAACTCCACCGATGCGCCCCGCTTGGTGAGGCTGTCGATGATGGCCTTGAGGTCCCCCAGGTTGCGGGCCAGCCGGTCCATCGAGTGAACCACCAGAGTGTCCCCCTTGCGGCAATGCTTGAGGGCAGCTTGCAACTGTGGGCGCTCGACCGTGGCCCCGCTCACCTTGTCTTCAAACACTTCGTCCAGCTCCAGGCCCTCAAGCTGGCGGGCCGTGGACTGGTCCAAGGTGGACACGCGGAGGTATCCAACCCGCTGGCCCTTGGTCTGCTGTGGGGCCGGGGAGGTGCTGGGGGTCTTGCTGGTCATGGCCTGCCTGTCGGTTGAATGTGTCAGGCTGGACTCTAGACCATTGATATCAATGTGTCAAGAAATTGAATTATGACCCTAATCGGACATATTTCCGGGTACACACCTGTCAGGTGAATATGTGGCCTTGAGGTATACCCCAGACTGACACTAGCGGCATTAACCATGCCAGTCGGCCCCTTGGTCAGCACTGAGGAGCGTTTATAGGTGGGGAAGTGACGCTACATGGCAGGCCCGCTGTGAAAACCGATGGGGCATGGGGGGCGTTCAGGAGGCGGAATGCTTAGGTACGTGCTCGGAAAAGTTCGCTATGGAGTTCGGGCCTGGATGCGTTAACTCGCTCCACATGGCGTGGGCCCCTTCGATAAAAAGAACTCCGTCGTGGCGAGGCTTGGTTTTCAGTTTGCTACAGTCCCAAGCATGGCTAACCAACTTGAATTCATCTCACTCTTCTCTGGTGCCGGTGGCTTGGACCTCGGTTTCGAGGCTGCCGGGTGGGAGTGCCTCTACGCCTCTGACATCGACGTATGCGCAGTGGAAACGCTGAAGGTCAACCAGGGTAAATGGGTCGGTGGACAACAGGTTCTCGGGCAGACAGTGATTGAGCAAGCTGATGTGGCCGCGCTTAGCGGTTCCGAAATCCTGCGAAAAATAGATCGGCGCAAGGGGGAAGTGCCGTTGCTTGTGGGGGGGCCCCCCTGCCAGTCCTGGAGCAGTGCAGGTAATCAACTTGGATTCGAGGATCCGCGTGGACAACTGTTCAAGGACTACGTGAGAATTGCCTCGGAGACTGGTGTCCGCTGGCTCGTGTTTGAGAATGTCCGAGGATTGCTTACTGCGCGTGGTCCTGATGGACAACCAGGGTCAGCTTTGGAACACATTCGCAAGGTACTTTTAGACGCGGGTTTCCAAACGGAAGTCGAATTGTGCAACGCTGCAGACTTTGGAGTTCCGCAGCGCCGCGTTAGGTTAATTTTGATAGGTTTTCGTGCTGGCGATAGGCCTTCCTTCCCGAAGGCCACGCACTCAAAATCGCTCGACTTGGTGGGGGGCGAATTGCAGCCCTGGAACACTTTGGGGGGCTGCCTAGCCGGCCTGGAGCCCCTTGCCCATGATGAGGTAATTCGGGCCAACCCATCGTTGCATGCTCAATTGTCTGTGTTACAGCCAGGCTCAGGTGTAAAGAGCCCGGGGAAAAAGGAAACGACGCGTCCTGGCGGGCATTGGGGCTACAAGCAAGGAGCATTCGTCGCAGACCTCGCACTGCCCGCTCGCACTGTGACTGCCAGCGGTCAGCAAGATTGGGTAAAGGATCCTAAGCTTGGGCTTCGTCGCCTGTCTCCACGAGAGTGCGCCGCTATTCAGACCTTCCCCTGCAACTGGGAGTTCGTTGGCAAACGCTCAGACCAGTATCGACTTATTGGGAATGCGGTCCCCGCAGGCTTGGCGTATGCAATTGCCTGCGAGTTGAAGCGTAGTGTTGAGGCCGGAGCTAAACGCCTGAAGGATCCGGCGTTGACCTCTCAACTAATCCCATTGCGTCCACATCTCCAGTCCGCAATTCACTACACCCGCAAGGAGGAAATTAGAAATGGTGACTCGCGTCGGGTTGCGCCTATCAAACGACGGAGCCGTGTGGCAGCAATGCAATGAGGTCAATGACAGTGGATGCCATCTACGAATATCACACAAAACAGGCGGAAGTTGCCAAAGCGATTTATATTGCGTCAAGGACTCCAGATAGCGATGCCAACGATTGGAACTTGGCAATACGTGAGGCTCGTGCGTTGTTAGCTGACGCGTTAAGGGCGTCCAATTTGCTTCAATCTGTTGACCAAGCCCTTCAGACAAAAGGGGCTCACATGCTTGCTTTCAGGCATATGACTGCTCCGCCAATCAGTCAAGATCAATTTTCTCTCGCATGCCCGGAATGGATCAAGGGCTCAGAGAAGCCTGAGTCAAGGCCACTCAAGGCAATTGCGGCTTCCGCCGTTGCTGCGCAATTCCACATTAGGCGCTCCCGCCCGCTCACGCCTTGGGTCACGGAGGGGCGCAAACCGCGTATGACAGAGGTTAAGCGACTGCTTTGGTCAGTAGCCCCCCTGCTGGCAAGCCAGCAATTGGCAACCCTTCAACGTAACCGCGCGGCAAGTGCGCAAGAAGGTGCGGTTATTGACCTGTTGGCCTCCAAGGGATGGACCAGGCTTCAGGCCAGTCTGCTAGACACACGAGCGACCCTTCCGGTACGGCACTACATGCATAAGACCCGCTTCGCAACGGCATCTAATGCGCCACAAGAAGTTGACATAGCCTTGGGCTTGGAAGGATCCATCGTTCTTGCCACTGAGTGCAAGGTATCAAATGACGCGACCAACTCGATTAAGCGGGTCAACGATGTGTTGAAGAAGGCGAAGGCATGGAAGGATCACTGGGGAAACTTCGTTAAAACTGCCGCGCTACTCCAAGGGGTCATAGCTGCGAAAGACGTTCATCGGCTTCTGGATGATGGCGTCGAAGTGTTCTGGTCTCACGACTTGAGTGTGTTCGAAACTTGGATCGATGCCCGAACCTGACTTGCATCACTTAGAAGCCGTAGGTAGTTCCCGTGAGAAGAGGTTGAGTGGTCGCCACTGCAGTAACTCGATGTTGCCCGTTGACGGCCTTCAGTTTTCTTCCCACAATCAGGCCCGCAAGTCTTCCCACAATGGGTGGTTTGCGAAGCAGGTTAAATCGCGATAAGCCCTTTATCTATCGGTGTTGTGGCGTGTTTTGAGGTCCAGACTCCCTGGAGTCGAATCCTCTCACCCCGACCAGGTTTCCCGAGAAAAAAGCCCGCCAGGTTCATGCAATCGGCGGGCTTTTTCTTTGGTGCTGTGGCACGGTGCCCCCATCACAGCCTGGGATCCCTGTGGGTGTCAGACCAGGCCAGCCAGCTTCAACACGAGCCCGATCAACGCGCACGCTGCGATCACGTGGATCACATTGCGCTTGAAGCGAAACAGGGCCACGGCCGCCGCAACGGCGATCAGGGCGGACGCCACATCGAAGTGGCCCGAGAAGCCCTGCGGCCAAAGCACGTGGTACGCAAAGAACAGCGCCAGGTTCAGGATCACGCCGACGACGGCGGCCGTGATGGCGGTCAGCGGGGCGGTGAACTGGATGTCATCGTGCGTGGATTCGACCAGCGGCCCGCCCGCCAGAATGAACACGAAGGAAGGCAGGAAGGTGAACCAGGTCACCACCGTGGCGGCCACGGCGCCCGCCATGAACAGCGCGTCAGGCCCGAACAGGGCTTTCGCGTAGCCGCCCACAAAGCCCACAAACGCCACCACCATGATCAGCGGGCCGGGTGTGGTTTCACCCAGGGCCAGGCCATCGATCATCTGCGCGGGTTGCAGCCAGCCGTGGTGATCCACGGCACCTTGGTAGACATAGGGCAGCACGGCATAGGCGCCCCCGAAGGTCAGCATGGCCGCCTTGGTGAAGAACCAGCCCATCTGGGTCAAGGCGTGGTCCCAGCCAAAGCGGGTGCTGAGGTAAGCCATGGGCACAAGCCACAGCAAGGCGCCGATCATCAGCACCTTGGTAAGGCCCGCCCAACTGAACACGGCATGGGCCGGTGTGGGCGTGTGGTCATCGATCAGGGCGGTGCCGTAGGACTTGTCTGCCGCACCATGGCCGCCGCCGGACTTGAACGAGGCCGGCGACCACTTGCTGCCTATCCAGCCCGTGATGGCGGCCAGCAGCACGATCAAGGGGAAGGGCAGGTTCAAGGCAAAGATCGCCACGAAGGACGCGGCCGCAATGCCCCACAGCACCTTGTTCTTCAAGGCGCGGCTGCCAATGCGGTGGGCCGCCTGAACCACGATGGCCGAAACCGCCGGTTTGATGCCATAGAACAGCCCGGCCACCAGCGGCACGTGGCCGAAGGCCATGTAGATCCACGACAGCGCGATGAGGATGAACAGCGAAGGCAGCACGAACAGGACGCCTGCCACGATGCCGCCCCAGGTGCGGTGCATCAGCCAGCCGATGTAGGTGGCCAGCTGCTGCGCCTCAGGACCGGGCAGCACCATGCAGTAGTTCAGCGCATGCAGAAAGCGTTTCTCGGAAATCCAGCGGCGGCGCTCCACCAGCTCCTGGTGCATGATCGCGATCTGCCCGGCCGGCCCGCCAAAGCTGATGAAGCCCAGCTTGAGCCAGAAGAAAAATGCTTCGCGAAAGCTGACGCTGATCGGCTCGGACATGCGCGGCTACCCTGCGGTTTGGTGGAAGCCCGAGAGGATAACCTTGACTTGCCTCAAGGTTCGATGCGGGGTTGCCCATTGAGTTGATGGCGCAGTTTGGACACCGCGATATACACATCCTTGCGTACACGCGAGATGCCGCCCAGCGGACGGTGTGCGGCGATGCTGTGCCATGGCGTGAACGAGCGCACTTCGCAGGTCTGGGCGTCTTCAGGCGTCTGCGCCGGGATGGTGATGCGGGCCACGGGCACAAACGGTGACTTGGCTTCCTTCCACTCGATCGTCGGGTCTTCGATCGGCATCTCGGCGGGTACGGTGCGTGTCTGCACCATGAAGTCGAAGCAGGCCGAGCCCGTGGCCAGTTGTGCCGTCAGGTTCTCGCTCATGCGGTTGGCTGTGTCGGACTGTTCGACGAAGGTGCCGCCCGCACAAGGCCTGGCCGAGAACTTCATCTGCTCGCTGCCCAGCTTCGACGGCGTCGTGCTCCAGTAGCGCGAGTTCAAGGGGTTGAGCACCTTGTGCCCTGTGAAGCCCAGGATGATGGGAGTCTCATGGAAGAGGTGGGCGGCCAGCCAGCCTGTCAGGGCCAATCCGCCTCCTGTTGCTGCTTTCTGAAAGGCCACATAGTCTGCGGCGTTGCGGACGAAGAACACCGGGTGGTTGGTCATCAGGAAGTCCTGCGTGCTGGCGCTTTGCTCGTCCTCCAGCAGCTTGGGGCCACCTACGCCCATGATCTTGAGTGCCATGCCTCGCGCGTCATTCTTGTGGTCGTCCTGAGATGAGCCCGAACCATTCGAGAAGCGCACGACCGCGTTGTAAGACTTGGGTGTGGCGAACAAGCCTTGCGCCATATGGGACGGCAGTTTGTCCAGCACGGTGAAGGTGGCCTGCACACAGCCGTGTGACTTGCGGTGGGCGTCCCGGAAAGCATGGCCGTTCTGGTCGAACCCGGCTTGCACGGAGGTGCGGATGGCCTCGGCGAGTGCGGCCGTGGCGGCGGCTTCACCGGCGGGGATGATCTCGCCATCCGCATTCGGGGGTGATGTTGCGACGGTCGTGGCGGCACAACTTACCAGGCTGGACAGCAGCAGGGTGGTGGCCAGCGCGCTCATGCGTGAAGGAAATGGGGCAATGTGGGGCATGGAGTCTTTCTCGCCTGAATGGTTTTCGTTGCTCTGATGGCGCTGAACTATGCGCCGTGATCGCGATGCCCCATAGGGACATGCCCGCCACCCGGATAATTCGCTGGATGCGTACTCTGAGAATGGACATTCAGGTCCTGCGGGCCATCGCGGTCCTGTCCGTCCTGATCTTTCACTTCGACCTGCCCGGCCTGAACAAGGGTTTCCTGGGCGTCGACATCTTCTTCGTCATCTCCGGCTACCTGATGTCTCGGGTCATTGTCGACGAGATGGACGAAGGGCGCTTCAGCCCGGCCTCCTTTTACTTCAGGCGTGCCCGGCGGCTGCTGCCGGCAGCGTGGGTCATGTTGGCATGCGTGACCTTGCTGGCACCCTGGGCCTTGACCATCAGTGCGCTGCACGACTACGCCACGCAACTGGCCGGTGCGCTGGGCTTCGTTGCCAACATCGTGCTGTGGCAGCAAAGCGGCTACTTTGATGGCGAGGCGACGCTCAAACCTTTGCTGCACACTTGGTCATTGGCGCTGGAGGAGCAGTACTACTTCGTGCTGCCCTTGTTGCTTGGGCTCATTGGCTTGATCGGCCGGCGCTGGCGCGCAAGCGCTCTGCTGGTGCTGACGCTGGCGAGTTTCGCCCTCTGCCAATGGGGGCTCCGGCATGAGCCATCTGGCGCGTTTTACCTCTTGCCGACGCGTGCCTGGGAACTGCTGGTGGGGTCCTTGTGCGCCTTGCCTGGTTGGCAGGCGCGCCTTGAGGGGCGGGTGCGTGTGGACATGGGCTGGGTCTGGCTGCCTGTGATGGCGTTCGGCCTGATAGCTGGCGTGGACGATGTGCACCCCAGGGGTGATGCCTTGCTGGTGGTGTTGAGCACGGCAGGGTTGGTGCTGATGCCGTCGGCCATGTTGCAGTCGCAGCGCGTCTGGATGCGGCCCCTGCACTGGATTGGCGACCAGTCCTACTCCTTGTACCTGGTGCACTGGCCCTTGATCGCGCTGGCCAAGAATGTCTGGCTGCAAGGTGCGCCGGCCTGGTTGTCGTGGGTGTTGTTGCCCGTGTCGTTCGGGTTGGCGCAGTTGTCGTATCGGTATGTCGAACAACCTTTCCGGCGCGTGGCCACGCCAGCCTTGCTGGTTCGCCGATTGAGCTGGATTCTGTTGGGGTTGGCGCTGGCCTCGGCCTGGATGTGGCATCACCTGCAGACCGCCGGGGCCGTGGACTGGCGGAAGGTCCGGCAGCCGAACTATGGCTTGTCGGCGACGTGTGACTTCGAGGGCGACTTCGAGGACGTGTCAGCCTGTCGGGTTGGTGGCCGACCTCGCACGCTGGTCTGGGGCGACAGTTATGCCATGCACCTCATGCCGGGTCTGGCGCCCTCCGCGGCGCTTGGTGGCCTGGTGCAGGCAACGCGAAGCTCTTGTGCACCTTTGTTGAGCCATGCGCGTCAGGTTCGCGCGGATCCCGCAGATCGGGGGGCAAGGTGCATGGCCTTCAACCGCTCTGTGCTGGCCTACCTGCGTGCGCATCCACAAATCGAGTTCGTGGTGCTGTCCGCACGTTGGCAGTATTTCTTCGATGACCCGGTCGTGGACGCCCAGGGGCGTATCGTCAAGCCGACACATGATGAGTTGATCGCTGCATTGAGCCAGACGGTCAAGGCGGTGAGGCGGATGGGGCGCAAAGTGATCATCGTGTCGCCCCCGGCCTCTGTGGGGCCGCAACTGGACCTGGGCTTGTGCGCCGAGCGGCATCTGCAGGGCCTGGTGTCCTTCATGCATCAAGCCGACCAGCGCTGTGCGTTTGCTCAAAGCGATCACGAGCGTTATCAGGCACCTGTGATCGCGTTGCTGGATGCGGTGGCGCAACACGCGGGCGTCAATGTGGTGCGTCTGGACAAGTTGACCTGTCGCAACGGCCGTTGCATGAGTGTCATGGACGGCATACCGCTTTACCGCGATGCCGGCCACCTGTCTCGGGATGGGGCCAGGTACTTGGGGCAGCGGCAGGACCTAGGTCACATTCTGGTGAGCATGGCGCGTTAACCACAACTCAGTCGCTATCATGAAGGCTTGTGTCACCCTGATTCAGAAGGGCCTGCCAATTGTCTAGTCGCCATTCATTGTCGAAACGGATGCTGGTCGCGCTGCTGGCCATGATGGGCGCAGGGCAGGTTCTGGCCGCCTACTCGCAGATCATCGCCTTTGGAGACAGCCTGTCTGACACAGGCAATCTGTACAAATTGTCCCTGCCCTTTCTGGGTGGGTATCCCGGCGAGCCCTACTACCAGGGCCGCTTTTCCAATGGGGCTGTGGCGGTAGAAGCCATGGCTGCTGACCTGGGTGTGCCGGTGACCAGCTACGCCGTAGGCGGCGCGCAGACCGGCATGAATAACCAGGGCGGGCCCTTTCTCGATGGTACAGGTGTGACCGGCCAAATCATGAGCTACGCCCAGCAGATACGCGGGCGAAGCTCAGATCCGGACGCGCTGTATTTCGTATGGGCCGGCCCCAATGACTTTTTGACCGGTGGCAACATCTGGTCAGCCAAGACCTCGACTAAAGCCTATGGCAACATGGTGGCCAACGTTGACGGCCTGTACTACCTTGGTGCTCGGCATTTCTACATTCCCTTGATGCCGGACTTGAGCCTGACGCCTGCGGGTCAGCAATCTGATGCGGCCTATCAAGCGGCGGCGGCGCTGCGCACGGACGAATACAACCGCCTCTTGCTGGCGGGTATGAGCAGTCTGGCGACGCGGTACGAGGGCATGAATGTGACCTTGTTCGACACGGCGGGTTTCATGTCTGCGCAAATCCCTTCGCTGCAAGCGACGGGTGTGGAGACGGTGGCTGCCTGTTTCAACATCAGTGCCGGCACGACCTGTCAGCAGCCCGATGCCTATCTGTTCTGGGATGGGCAACACCCGACTGCCTTCACCAATCAGATGCTGGGCCGCGCATTTGCGTCAGCTGTGCCAGAACCTGGTGTACCCAGTTTGATGGGGATCGGTGCCGTCCTGATGTTGTTGCACGCTGGACGCCGGCGCAAGCCACTATTGATCTGATTGGTCATGCAAGACCAGAAGGGGCATCGCCCATGCAGCTGGCCGTGGGCTGGCCTGTTGGCGCTGTTCCTCTTGTGGGCATGCCCCGCCCAGGCCGAGGTGGCCGCGGTGGCCAGCGCGCCGCATGTGGTGGCGTCGCAGGCATCCCCGGCACCCCGTGTTCTGCGCGATGCCCACTGGCTGGCCAAAGCCTGGGCCATGCCGGTCGCCTCGCGCTATCGGTCTCATATCGAGTACCAGCGCAACCTGTCATTTTGTGGGCCAACGAGCCTGGCGAATGTGGCCCATTCGATGGGTCAACCCATGGATCAGACTGCGGTACTGGAGGGATCCGGCATCAGCACGCTGGCGGGCTATCTGCCTTCAGGCATCACCCTGGACGCGCTGGCTCAGGTGGCACGCCTTCGCTTCAGCGGGGCGCGCGTGACGGTGCTGCGGGGTTTGGATCTGGCCGCGTTTCGGCAGCATCTGCGGCGCGTCAATGAGCCAGATCGACGCTACATCGTGAACTTCTCGCGCACGCCTTTGTTTGGCAAAGGCGGCGGTCATCACTCGCCGATCGCGGCTTTCCTGGAGGCAGAGGATCTGGTGCTGGTGCTCGATGTCAACCAGGCATTCGGCTCCTGGTTGGTGAAGTCCGCCGATTTGCTGGCGGCGATGAACACGCATGATGACAGTGCGCAGGCCATGCGAGGCCTTCTGCTCATCGAGCCTTGAAGCCTGGTTCCGGTGTCATCCAGGTCACCTCGACGCGCAAGCCGCCCAGGCGGGGAGAGCGTGCCACGCGAACTTCGGCATGGTGAACTGCAGTAACCCGTTTGACGATGGACCATCCCAGGCCACTGCCTGGCATCTCGTTGCCGAGCACCCGGAAGAATCGCTCACCCAGTCTGGCCGCATCAGCCTCGTTCATGCCGGGTCCACTGTCCTCGACAATCAAGGTGAGCCCATGCCCTGGCTGCCTATCCAGGGTCAGGTGGATATGGGCGTGCGCTGGGCTATAGCGTGAGGCGTTGTCGATCAGGTTGCGGATCAAGGTGCTCAGCAGCGTGGCATTGCCCGTCACCATGCAGGGCGACGAGGGGGCATCCAGCTCGACGAGCTGTTGTTTGTCCAGCCATTGGCTTGCGCTGTCGGCCATGACCTGGCGGGTCAAGGCAGCCAGGTCCAGCGGTTGCAGATCCAGTGCCTGCCCCGATTCCAGCCTGGACAGCGTCAGCAATTGCTCAACCAGTCGGGTGGCGCGATCGCAGCCCGCCAGCGTGGCCTGCAGCGCATGGCGGCGTGGCACTTCCTGCGATTCGGCCAGCGCCACCTGAGCCTGTGTGCGGATGGCGGCAATGGGCGTGCGCAACTCATGTGCTGCATCAGCCGTGAAGCGCCGCTCGGATTCCAGCAGCGTCGAGATGCGGCCAAACAGCCCGTTGAGGGCTTGCAGCAAGGGGCTCAGGTCGGCGGGGGTGTGGTGGAGTTCGATGGGGGCCAGCGCATGCGCCGGCCTGGCCTCCAGCGTCTGGCGAATCTGCCTCAAGGGCAGCAGGCCGCGCCGAATGGCCAGCCACACGGCCAGCATCAACAAGGGCAGGGCGACCAGAATGGGCCACAGCATCCCGTGAAGAATCGCCATGAGGATGTCGGCCCGAGAGTCGATTTGCTCGCCGACATAAACCTGCACATCACGCTCGGCGCCGCGGGTGGCGAATACGCGCCAGCGCGTGCCGTTGATCTCGACCGTGCGATAGCCTTCGTGGGCATCCACATGTGCGCCGTCATCGTCGTCGTCGTTGGCGACGTCACGGCCTGCCATCGCAACCATGGGGGTCTGGGGCGCATTGCTCGTACGCAATGCAAGGCGGCCTTCGTGGAACACCTGAAACGCGACCTTGGGCGCGTAGCGGTGCAGGCTGGGGGCATCCAGATGATGGTCATCATCATCCTGGGTGTGGCTCTGCTGCGCCACCAGCAAGGCGGCCGCCTGGGCCAGGTGGCTGTCCAGCAACTCATCGAGTTCATGACGGGCGTCGACCCAGGTCAGGCCGATGGCCACGAACCAGATGGCCAGCACGCTGGTGGTCACCAGCGCCAGCAGTCGGCTCTGAATGGAGAGGGGAGCACGCATGCTTGAACGGCCTCAGTCCTTGGGTAGGATGTAGCCTACCCCGCGCACAGTCTGGATCAAGGGGTTGCCCAGTTTGCGGCGCAGGTGGTGCACATGGACCTCAATGGCATTGCTGTCGATTTCCTGCCCCCAGCTGTAGAGATGCTGTTCCAGCTGTTCGCGAGACAGCACGCGCCCGGCGTTGAGCAGCAGGGCATGCAGGAGATCGAACTCGCGGCCCGACAGCGTGACGGTCTGTCCGCCTTGCTGCACGGTTCGCCCGGCTGGGTCCAGTTCGATGTCTTGTGCACTTAGCTTGTCGAGTGGTTGCCCATGGGCGCGTCGAATGAGCGCCCGCAGTCGGGCCGATAGTTCATCCAGATCCACGGGCTTGATCACGTAGTCATCGGCGCCGAGATCCAGCCCTTTGATGCGATCAGGTACGGCATCGCGCGCCGTGAGGATCAGGATGGGCAGCGTCATGCCCACGCGGCGCACGGTGGCCAGCACGTCGAGGCCATCGCGCCTGGGCAGGCCCAGATCCAGCACGGCGGCCGCGTACGCCTGAGTGCGCAGTTCACGGTCGGCGGCCTCCCCATCGCACACCCAGTCCACCTGGAAGCCCTGTTGACGCAGGCCAGCCTGCAGGCCATCGCCCAGCAGGAGATCGTCTTCAGCGAGCAGGATGCGCATGGGGTGCCCGTGTCCTTGGTTGGTGGGGATCAATCGTCATCATCGTCATCGCCATGATGGCCCGCATCTTGAGATTGCATAGCGGCTTGCTTTGCTGGCGTCGGAGCCTGTTGCCATTGCAGCCACCAGAAGGCGAGCACCGCTGCGAGCATCAACGTAGCCAGGCTGGTCCAGGCGCGTCGGATGCCATCCCGCGCTTGGCCAGTCTTGTAGCCCGTGATCATGGCACGCACCAGATTTTCCTTGTGCAGGCGACTGCTCAACCATACACCGGCCACATGGACCCCGATGATGATCAGCATCAGATTGGCAAGCACTTCATGCGCTTCTTCCAGCCACTCGCCGCCCAGCTCGTTGAAATTGGCCCACCCGGTGCTGGTGACGGCTGCGGTCAGCCCCAGGATCAGCATGATGGCCAGCGCGCCCGCCGGGTTGTGGCCCAGATGGTGTTGCGGTTGAGCAGTAGGGAGTGAGCGCAGGTAGCGCAGCACGGCAGCAGGGCCGCGCACGAAGCTGGCGAAGCGCGCATGGCGCGTCCCGACGAGGCCCCAGATCAGGCGGAAGGTCACCAGGCCGGCCATGGTGTAGCCCAGCGTCACGTGGACCAGTCGCCAGCGCTCTGTTTCCGCCGTCAGATAGGCGCCGGCGAAGCACAGCACCATCAGCCAGTGAAACAGGCGCACCGGCATGTCCCACACGAGCACCTTCTCAGCGGGGGATGCGGATGAATCGTTCATTGAAATCTCCTTGGTCTGCTCGGGTGTGGCAGGCCGCACAGTTGGATGGGCTCTTGATGCTGACGCGCTGCCAGGTGGATGCGCCCACCTCGTCGTGCTCATGCAGGAACCACGATGAGCGGGTGATGCGGTCTTGAGGTGGTGCGCGGCGCTCACCAGCATGGGCGGCCAGCCAATCGCTCAGTTGGCGGGTGGTGGTGGCATCGAGTGACGCGTCGGTGCCGAAGTGGCGCGGCAGGTTTGTCATCAGCCTTTGCCAGGATTCGGCGGGCAGCAGCCGAGGTGGATAGGCGACATGGCAGGCTGCACACTCCTGCTGGTAGCGGGGATGCAGCGGCACGCGGGATGCTTGGCCTTTGTCATCATCGGCCTGAGCTGCGCTGACGAGTACGACGGCCGACGCAAAGGCCAGCAACAGTGGGGCGGATCTCATGGGCGCTCCTTGAGGGTGATCAGCCAGGCCAGGACATCGGCCTTCTCGGCTGCGGTGCATTCGCGCCCGACCACGTCATTGCAGTTGCGGCGGAACCATTTCTCGGCCTTGGCGGCTTCGGTGAAACGATCAGGGTTGAAGGCGGGCGCCAGCGGGCGGATGGCTTTGCCCGTGGCGGCGTGCTGGCCGGCCTGAGTCGGCGTGGCGCCATGGCAGCTCGCACAGCGCCACTCGCGTCCGTGCAGGCCTGTGAAGAATTGCTGGCCGCGCTGGGCGTCTGCAGCGCGCCCGGCCTGTGCGGCATAGGCGGCCAGTAGTTTTTGGGGCGTGTCGGCGAAGGCCGTGCCAGGGCCTCCCAGGCTGACGATCAGCATGGCAACCAGCCTGGGGGCACGGGTGGCTCCGCGAAGCAGTGTGGTGAAGTGTTGTGTAGTCATCATGGCGACTCCTTGGGGGCCATGATGGTGGGCCAGCCTTATGGCTTCCTTAAGGCTCGGCCGTGATAAGAACGCTCGTGATGGGCTTACTTGTCGTGCAGCGAAGCGTCGTGCTTGGCCTGCCCGGCACGTTGGGCCTTGTAGATGCCCGTGTGGCCCGAAAACAGGTAGCTGATCACACAGGCGAGCGCCGCAAACAGGCCAATTGGCGCGCCAAACAGCTCCATGGCCATGAGCGTGCAGGCCAGCGGCGTGTTGGCTGCACCCGCAAACACCGCCACGAAGCCCAGTGCCGCCATGAAGCCGACGGGCTGATGCAGCAAGGGCGCCAGGGCATTGCCCAGGGTCGAGCCAATGAAGAAGAGGGGCGTCACCTCGCCACCCTTGAAACCAAAACCCAGGGACCAGACCGTGCTGAGCAGCTTGCCCGCGAAATCCCATGCGGGCACGGCTTGCTGGAAGGACTCGGCCACGGGCGCCAGGCCCAGGCCGATGTAACGCCAGCCATCGCCAAACCAGACCACAGCGGCCAGGATCACGCCACCGACGACAGGGCGCAGCGGTGCATGGCTGATCCAGACCTTCACGCGGCTTGATAGCAGATGGGCTGATTGCGCAAACAGCATCCCGATCAGACCGAAGATGCTGCCGGCCAGCATCACGGCAATCAGGGTCCAGACCGTCAGGCCAGGTACCGCGCCGATGGCGTAGTGGGCGTGCTGGATGCCCCAGAGCCTGGTGACCTGATCGGCCACGATGGCCGCCACGAAGCAGGGCCACAGGGCGTCGTAGCGCATGCGGCCCACCATCAGCACTTCCAGCCCGAACACGGCGCCCGCCAGGGGGGTGCCGAACACGGAGGCAAAGCCCGCGCTGATACCCGCCATCAGGAGCAGGCGACGATCGTGGGGCGACAGCTTGAACAACTTGGTGAGCTGGTCAGCCAGCGCCCCGCCCATCTGCACGGCCGTGCCTTCGCGCCCCACCGAGGCGCCAAACAGATGCGAGATGACGGTGGCCAGCAGAATCAGTGGTGCCATGCGCAGCGGGATGGTGCGCTTGGGGTCATGGATTTCATCGAGCAGCAGGTTGTTGCCGCCTTCCACGCTCTGGCCAAACTTGAGGTAGACCCAGCCGACCACAAAGCCAGCCAGGGGCAGCAACCAGATCAACCAGCGGTTGGCCTCACGTGTCGCGGTGGCCCAGTCCAGCGAGACCAGGAACAGGGCCGAGGCCGAGCCGGCCAGGATGGCCACCAGGGTGGCCAGCAGCAACCATTTGCTGACCTGAGGCAGGAGGTCGAATTGCTCGGGGAGGTTCATGCTGAGTGGAAAGGCCGATGGCCCGGATCTGCATGTCCTTCATGCAAATCGTGGGCCATCGGGGCTTCCGTTCAGGAATTGTAGTGGCCCGGCATGGGGTGGGGGCCGGGCACCCCGTGATCCTCAGTTGATGTACGGGATCGTCAAAGTGGCCTGTGTGCTGCCGTTGAAGACCAGATCGAACTTGAAGTCGGTCTTGTTGGCCGGGGCGTAGTGCGGGTCCTTGGTGTCGACCACCAGGCTCAGGCGGTGGCCCTTGGGCACGTCGTACGACATCATGTGGAAGTCCATCGGGAAGCTGATGGTCTTGCCGGGTGTGGCCCAGTGAACCGAGCGGGCGCTGTGGGTGATCAGCTTGCCGATGCCGAACTCGTCGACGTCATACAGGTAGGTGATCACCTGCGCCTGAGCCTGGGCCGGGCGCATCTGCAACTGCACCTTGGGGATGCCGCGCAGCTTCAGCGTGCTCGTCAGCTTCGGGCCGTTGTAGACCACGCCATGGGCACGGTTGACCAGGGCTGGTGCCGCGATGGGGAAGATGCCCGCGCCGCTGAGCAGCTCGCTGACCAGCGGAATGCCCGTGGTGGCCACGGTGTCGCCAGCGCTGCTGAGCCTGTCATTGATGATCAGGCCGCTGGGCGAGGTCTGCAGGGCACCGTTGATGCCCTTGGTGCAGAAGCAGTCCAGCTGGAAGCGCACGTCACCACGAGGGGCGATGTAGTAGGTCATGTTCTTGACCGTGGCATCCGGCCAGGTGGCCAGGCGTTCACGTGTCGAGCCATTGCCCACGGCCATGTCGACTTGCGGCTCGGCCATGATGCCAGTGTCCTTGCCCTTGAGCCAGTAGTCGAACCAGCGGTGTGCCTGGTCATAGATGTAGTTGTCCGTACCCAGCAGGGCACCCAGCGCTTCGGCCGTGGCATGCCAGCCCTTGTTGAGCAGGATTTTCTTGGGGCCTTGCAACTGGCTGAACATGTCCAGCGTCGAGTTGGGCGTGAACATCTCGTCCGAGTAGTTCTTGCTCAGGAAGACAGGGGCACGGCGCGCATTGATCTTGTCGATCTCGAACAAAGGCGAGCGTGGGCGGGCCCAGGCGCGGATCTCGTCGGCACGTTGTTGGGTGGTGTCCGGGTTGAGCAGGTCGGCCTGCAGCACCTTGACTTCCGGATCCAGCTTGCCGGCAATCGGGGCCACACCCACCAGCAGGTTCAGGTTGGACTTGTTGGTGGTCTCCTGGGCATAGAGTTGCTCTTCCAGGCTGGCCCATCCCGACAAGGCGGCAGCGGTCTTGATGCGGGGCTCACGGGCCAGGCCCAGCAGTGAGATGCCGGCGCCGTAGGAGATGCCGCTGATCGCGATGTTGGCCTGGTCCACCGGCACGTTGGCGCCCAGCCAGTCCACGATGTCGCTGACATCCTTGATGTCATCCGGCGAGGCCACGCTGGTGATGCCTTCGGACTTCCACCAGCCGCGCGAAGCGTATTCGATGACGATGTAGCCGTCCTTGGCCAGCTTGTAGGCCTGGCCGATGTATTCCCAGTCCGGGCAGACCCAGCTGTTGACCATGATGATGGTCGGGAACTTCTGATCCGGGCTGCTGATTTTGGGCAGGAAGACGTTGGCGGTGAGCTTGACGCCGTCGTGCGTGGTCAGCGACAGCTTGTTGACGAAGCAGGTGCCGTTGTCGGGGTTGATCTTGCCGGGGCTGGTGAGGTAGCCGGTGTAGGCCTCACCCGGTGCGACGGGTTGACAGGTGATGGCGGCCGAGGCGCTGACGGCGCACAAGGAAAGCCCCGCACCCCACAGGGCGCTCCAACGTTTGCTCATGTCTTCTCCAGATGTCTTCCACGGTGCTCTGACGGCGCCGCTGGCCCGAGGGCTGGTTGATGTGTCAAATCAGTCTATGTTTCACGACAGATGTAAGTGATTCGGATATCACCTGTTGGGGGATACCCGTTGAATGTCAAGCGCCCGTCAGTCTTCGTGGCGCAAGCGGTTTTCTTTTGGCATAACCGCTTCGGTGTAGATCTGTTTTCGGACAGGGAAGGGGTTGCATGAGACAGATCTGTCGTTGGCGGCATCCTTCGTGGCATCCTCTTGGTCTGATCAGGATCACACTGAAGGAGACCCGGTGAGCGCACAACAAGCAGACCCCATCGTCATCGTTGGTGCCACGCGCACCCCGATTGGCGCCTTTCAGGGGCAGTTCCAGTCCACAAATGCCACCACCTTGGGTGGTGTCGCCATTGCCGGCGCGCTGGCGCAAGCGGGCCTGTCTGGCAGCGCCGAGATCGGCGAAGTGCTGATGGGCTGCTGCCTGATGGCCGGCCTGGGCCAGGCGCCTGCACGGCAGGCCTCGCTGGCGGCGGGCTTGCCCAACTCGGTCGGCGCCACCACCCTGAGCAAGATGTGCGGCTCCGGCATGAAGACCGTGATGCTGGCGCATGACCAGTTGCGTGCCGGCGTGGCTGATTTCTTTGTGGCTGGCGGCATGGAATCCATGAGCAACGCACCTTATCTGCTGCCCGCCGAACGCGCCGGCCAGCGCTTGGGCCACGGCCGCACCATCGACCACATGTTCTTCGATGGCCTGCAGGATGCCTATGGCGGCGAACTGATGGGCCATTACGCCGATCAGGTGGCCGCGCAACAGGGTTACACCAGGGCGCAGCAGGATGCCTATGCCACCGATTCGGTGTTGCGCGCGCGCGCGGCCGTCGAGGCGGGCTTGTTCGCGGCCGAGATCACGCCGGTCACGCTCAAAGGGCGCGGCGAGCCGCTGGTGATCAGCCAGGATGAAACGCCCTCGAAGTGTCAGCCCGACAAGATCACCCGCCTCAAGCCCGCCTTCCGCCCCGATGGCACGGTGACCCCAGCGAGTTCGGCGTCGATTTCTGATGGCGCTGCTGCATTGGTGCTGACACGATCCAGCGTGGCGCAAGATCGCGGCCAGCAGGTGCTGGCCCGCATCGTGGCCCACAGCACCTATGCAGCCGAGCCCGGTCAGTTCGCCACGGCGCCTGTACCGGCCATCCAGCGCGTGCTGGACAAGGCTGGCTGGCAGGCAGCCGATGTGGACCTGTTCGAAGTGAACGAGGCCTTTGCCATCGTGGCCCTGCATGCGATGCGCGAACTTGGCTTGCCGCACGCCAAGGTCAACGTGGCCGGAGGCGCATGCGCGCTGGGCCATCCGATTGGTGCCACCGGTGCCCGCATCATCGTCACCTTGATCCATGCATTGCGCCGCACGGGTGGCCGCCGAGGCGTCGCCTCACTGTGTATTGGCGGCGGCGAGGCCACGGCCATGGCCATCGAGATCCCCGCCTGAAACTCCTTTTCTGTCGACCCTCTCTGAACACATCACCATGATCGAACTCGATATCGACGCCAGCGGCGCCATCGCCACCATCACGCTCAACCGCCCCCCCGCCAATGCCTGGTCGCTTGACGGCCTGCGCCAGCTCAAGGGCACGGTGGAAAAGCTCAATGCCGATCAACGCGTGCGTGCCATCATCGTGACGGGCCAGGGCCCGAAGTTCTTCAGCGCCGGCGCCGATCTCAACGTCATGGCTGACGGCGACAAGGCCGTGGCACGTGATGTGGCCCAACGTTTTGGCGAGGCCTTTGCCACGCTGCAGGAAGCCCGCGCCGTCGTGATCGCGGCCATCAATGGTTATGCCATGGGGGGGGGGCTGGAATGCGCCTTGTCGTGCGATGTGCGCATCGCTGAAAGGCACGCCCAGATGGCCTTGCCCGAGCCGTCAGTGGGCCTGTTGCCGGCTGGTTGCGGCACGCAGACCTTGCCCTGGCTGGTGGGCGAAGGCTGGGCCAAGCGCATGATCCTGACCAACGAACGCGTGGATGCAGGCACCGCACTGCGTATCGGCCTGGTGGAAGAGGTGGTGGACACCGGTGCCGCCCTGGCCAAGGCCACGGAGATGGCGCAGCGCGTGACCACGCTCAGCCCCGAAGGCGTGGCCTACAGCAAGCAGCTCATCCATGCCGCGCGCCAGGGTGTGCCACGTCACGCGGCACTGTCCATCGAGCGTGAGAAGTTTGTGGACTTGTTTGACAGCCCCAACCAGCGTGAAGGCGTCAATGCTTTCCTGGAAAAGCGCAAGCCGAACTGGACCACGAACTGATCGAGGCTGATGGAAGGACGGTTACAGGGCGTTAACACACGCCTTGTATCCTGTTACCCTGTTTCATCACACGCTGTAGGACATTTACATGAAACTCTCTCGCAAAGCCATTGCCATGACCGTGGCCATCGCCCTGAGCCACACCGCTGGGCTGCAAGTTGCGCAGGCGGCCACCATCGCCACCGATGCCGTGGCCGTGGCCTCAGCCGATGCCCAGATCGCTGCACGCCGTGCCCATGTGATGGACACGCTCAACCGTGCCGACGTGGCACAGGCCCTGATGGAAAAGGGCGTGGACATGGACGCTGCCCGCGCACGCGTGGCTTCCTTGTCTGATGCCGAAGTGACCAAACTGGCTGACCAGCTCGACAAGGCCCCCGCCGGCGCCTCCGACATCCTGGGCACCATTGTGTTCATCTTCGTGCTGCTGCTGATCACCGACATCCTGGGCTTCACGAAGGTCTTCCCCTTCACGCGCTCGATCCGCTGATTGATGCGCGGTCCATCGCGCCTGCTGGGTGCGCTGGCCCTGACGTGCAGCCTGCTCGGGCTGCACGGCTGCGCCTCCATGCAGGCTGAGCAGACGCGAGCCCTGCTGGCGCAGCCGCCTGTCGACATTCCATCGCAAGCGGTGTTGTCGGGCACACCTTTTTTCCCTCAGTCCGAATTGCAATGCGGGCCCGCCGCGCTGGCCACCGTGATGCAGTCCGCTGGTGTGCGCATCACGCCGGATGAACTCACGCGCAGCGTGTTCCTGCCAGGCCGAAAGGGCAGTCTTCAGATCGACATGTTGGCTGCGCCACGCCGTCATGGTCTGATCAGCACGCGTATTGAACCAGGCTTGCCGGCCTTGTTGCACGAGGTGGCTGCCGGGCATCCCGTTGTGGTACTGCTGAACCTCGGGCTGGCCATCTACCCGGTATGGCATTACGCGGTGGTGATCGGCTACGACCTGCCATCAGGCGATGTGCTGATGCGCTCGGGTACCACCGAGCTGCAACGCCTGCCGCTGTACACCTTCGAATACACCTGGGCACGGTCTGGCCAATGGGGTTTTGTGGTGTTGCAGCCTGACCAACTGCCTGCGGCATCCAGCGAAGTGGACGTCACCGATGGGCGCGTGACCTTCGAGCGTCTGGCCACGCCTCAGCAAGCCGTGTCAGCCTATCGCACAGCCTTGCAGCGATGGCCGCACAACCTGGTCATGAGCCTCGGCTTGGGCAATGCCCTGATGGCATCTGGCGACGCGCGTGGTGCCGCTGAAGTCCTGGCCAGCGCGGCGCGCGAACATGACGGCGCAGCTGCGTGGAACAACCTGGCTATGGCGCACCTGAAGCTGGGTGAGCGCGAGGCCGCGCTGGCGGCTGCCGAGCGCGCCGTGAAGCGTGCGCAGATTGCGGAGCCTCGGTGGTTGCCCGCAGCTCGGGCCACATTGAGCGAAGTGCGGCAAACCCTTTCAGGGAAATAACGCAGACGTGGCGGGGAACACACCCACTCTAGGGATAGCCTCCCCCTAAATTTGGAGGGGGTCCCCCCTTTCGGCGGGTTTGTTGGCGCATGGGCTTTGTCTACATTGTGTGGAGTGCCACATGTTGATAAAGGGAGCGCGGCATGGACATCGATACTCAAACCATCGCGTGGGTCGCCATGGCAGTCGGTTTCGTCGGCATTGCCTGGGCGATCTTCTGGCCAGTTGAACCACATCCGGGCGTCAACCCCATCTCCACCCACTGGGATCTGGTTCATGTGGATGACAACGGGGTCATGCAGTTCACCATGGTGCGCGTGCTCAAGATCAACCCCACCAGTCGGCGCATGACCGCCTGGTGTTCCAACAGTGGCTCCGAGCGCGTGTTCAAGCTCAGCAAGATTGTCAAAGCCACCGACGTGCGCAGCGGTGCACGCATCAATATTGCCAGGTTGATCGACAAGCCTCGCGTACTGGTTGAGCATGTGCCGTCGGCCAGCGAGGCACGCGCTACGCCAGATCAAGTGTCGAGCGACATGGATGTCGGCAGCTGGTGGAGCACCTCCCGCCTGGGTCTGCACTGAGTCGGCCCATCGCCACACAGGTGGGCACATGGGTGGACAATGGCGGATCGTCCTTGAACGGTCCTGCTCATGAACAACACTTCTGCCAACGCGCAAGCGGCTGCGGCCATCCTGGCACAGCGCCGGCTCCAAGGGCTTCAAGGCCCTTGTCTGCCTGACAGCCTCAGGCCGGCTTCATTGCAAGAAGCCATGGCCATCCAGCGCGCTGTCATGCCCTTGATGGGCGATGCCGTGGGTGGCTGGAAGTGCGGCACGCCTGGGCCCGACAAGCTGGTGGTCGCCCCGATCTATGCCAGCACCATCCACCGTCAGGCGGGCTCGGCGCCATGCCCTGTCTGGGCGAGCGAGGGCGCTGTGCGTGTGGAGCCAGAATTGGCCTTCCTCCTTGGGCGTGATTTGCCCGTGCGAGCACAACCCTATTCACCCGATGAGGTGGATGCGGCCATCGCGTCCACGCACCTGGCCCTGGAGTTGATCGACAGCCGCTACAACGATCCGGCCGTGCTGAGTTTTGCTGACAAGCTGGCTGATGGCCTGGTCAATCAAGGGCTTTTCATCGGCCCGGAGGTGGACGGCGACGCGGCCGCTCTCACGCGTGTGATGCCCATCGGCGTGCGCATTGATGAAGGCCCTGAGCAAGCTCGTGCCGGCCAGCACCCTGATCCGCTGCCCAGGCTGCCCCTTTATTGGTTGGTCGAGTACCTGCGGGAGCAGGGGGTCGGGCTGAAGGCTGGGCAGGCTGTGATCACGGGTTCGTATGCCGGCACCTTTCCGTTGCCAGTGGCGTATGACCTGTCTCTGCGGTTCGGTGATCTGGGCGCCATGTCCGTGCGTTTCAGTCCTCGCTCACGCACGGATGTTGATTATTGACTGTTCAGTCAATAATTTGATAGGATGACGCCATGAGCGGTCGTCCACGCAGTTTTGATCCCGAAGAGGTGCTGAGCAAGGCCATGATGGTCTTCTGGCGTCACGGTTACGACGCGACCGGGTTGACCCAACTGGAAGCAGCGACCGGCCTCGGGCGCCAAAGCCTTTACGCCGCATTCGGCGACAAGAGAGGCCTGTTTCTGGCTGCGGTTGATCACTATTTCAAAACTGTGATCGAACCTGGTTTTGTGGCGGTGCTGGATGCGCCAGGATCGGGCTTGTGCAATGTGCACAAGGTGATCGACAGTTGGGAGGCCGTGTCATTGGCGCCTGACTTCTCGGGTTGTCTGATCGGCAACAGTGTGGCCGAGATGGGGCGGCGCGACGAGGTCATGGCTGGCGTTTTGCAGCGCAAGTTTGAACTGATGGAGGCCGCGCTGGTTCGTGCGCTCAAGCGTGCACGTCAGGCGGGAGAAGTGCCCCCTGGCTTGCAGCCCAAGGTTGCGGCGCAGTCACTGCTGGCCTTGGCTCAAGGTTTGGCCGTCCTGGCCCGTCTGCGATCCGACCCGGCGGTGGTTCGCAGCGTGATGAGTACGGCCAGAGCATGGCTGGTTTGATCGCAAATGGCTTGCGGTCAATTTTTTTACCTTAATATTGACCGGTCGGTCAAGAATGGAGTTGAACATGTCTTCGAAACTTGCAGGCAAGGTGGCACTGGTGACGGGTGGCACGAGTGGTATTGGTCTGGCCGCAGCGCGCCTGTTCATTGAGGAGGGCGCACGCGTGGTGGTCACGGGCTCGCGTGATGACAGTGTGGCCAAGGCACGTGATGCGCTGGCTGGTGTCAGCGCGGTGCGCGTGTCAGACACCGCCCGGCAGGAGGACGTCAGCGCGCTCTTGAGCGAGATTCGCGCAGAGTTTGGTCAGGTCGATGTGGCGTTTCTCAACGCAGGCATTTTGAAGGCGGGCAGCCTGGCGCAAGGCAGCGAGGCTGATTTCGACGCTGTCATCAGCGTTGACCTGAAGGGCCCCTGGCTGACTTTGCAAGCCTTGATTCCACATCTGGCGCCGGGTGCGTCGGTGGTGGTCAATACCTCGGTGGCCAATGAAAGAGGGTGGGCAGGGCTGGGGGCCTACTCCGCAGCCAAAGCTGGTTTGCGCGCTTTGGTGCGTACAGCGACAGCGGAACTCGCGCCACTCGGGATCCGTGTCAATGCGGTGAGCCCTGGTCCAACCTGGACGCCCATCTTCGGCCGAAACGGTGCCACGCCAGAGCAGGCTGAAGCGGCTGCCCAAGGATTGATTCCGCGCATTCCACTCGGGCGTCTGGGGCAGCCGGAAGAAATTGCCAAGGCGGTCTTGTTCCTGGCGTCCGCAGATGCTTCATTTGTTGCGGGCGCGGAGTTGGTCGTCGACGGGGGGCTCAGCCAGGTGTGACCGTGGTACCGGCAACCAGCTCACGTGGCAGGCCCATCAGCCCAGGTTCATCAAGCTCGCGTTGCCGCCCGCTGCTGCGGTGTTGACCGAAATGCACTGCTCGCTCAGCAGGCGCCACACGCTGAAGCCTCCCATCTGACGCCAGCCCGGCGGCAAGGTCTGCAAGGGCAGGATGGGGCCGGGCTTTTCGCTGAGGTATTCGGCCATCTCGATCACATCGACCGATTCGGCGTGCATGAGCACGGCCTGCCACGGGGCGTCGGCCATGTCACTCACCAGATGGATACGTTCGCGCAGCTCGTCGGGCAGTTGCATCAGCAATGGCGCCAGGGAAGGGTGATCCAGCCAGACGGCCTGGGTGCCGGCTGCCAGCACGGTGGCGAACTGATAGAGCAGATCCGAATGCGCGCTGGCCAGACACAGCACGGCGCGTTTGGTCAGCAGACGGTAGCGGTTGCGCTCGCCCGTCGGCCCAGGCAGATTCATGTCCAGCCCCAGTGGGCTTGTTTGTAGCAGGTGTTGGGCGTGCAAGGACAGCGTTTGGGCGTGGGGTGTGGGCGCGGCTTCCAGCCAGTCAAGGAAGGTTTGCAGGGGAGCCAGTGCTTGCGTTGGGGCACGTCGCTTTGCCAGCGCCTTCAGGCGGGCCGCGCGCAGGCTGGTGTCAGGGCTTTGATGCAGCAGCCGATGCAGGTACAGCGGCCCACCCGCCTTGGGCCCGGTGCCCGAGAGCCCTTCGCCACCAAAGGGTTGAACGCCCACCACGGCGCCGATCATGTTGCGGTTGACGTAGATGTTGCCGATGTGCGCGCGCTCGGTGATGAAGTCGATCGTCTCGTCGATGCGGCTGTGCACGCCCATGGTCAGGCCATAGCCCAGTTCATTGAGGCGGGTCACGACTGCACCCAACTCATCTCGTTTGAAACGCAGCACGTGCAGGACGGGACCGAATACCTCCTGGATCAACTCATCCAGGCTTTGCAGTTCGATCACCGTGGGGGGGATGAAGCAACCGTGCCTGTGGTCCTGCGCGCCGGCGATGGCGGTGTCGGCTTGATAGACGTCACGGTCGCAGGCGCGCAAGGCCGCGATATGCAACTCGATGGCTTCCAGTGCATCCTGGTCGATGAGCGGGCCGACATCGGTGTCCAGCCTGTCGGTGGGCCCCAGGCGCAGTTCACGCATGGCGCCCTTGAGCATGTGCAGCACGCGCTCGGCGATGTCCTCCTGCAGGCACAACACGCGCAGCGCGGAGCAGCGCTGGCCGGCGCTGTCGAAAGCCGAGCTCAACACATCCTGCACGACCTGTTCAGGCAGGGCTGATGAGTCGACGACCATGGCGTTCTGGCCACCGGTTTCGGCCACCAGGGGCAAGGGCTGCCAACGCTCGTTCAGGCGGGAGGCCAGTTGGGCCTGCATGTGGCGTGCGACCTGTGTGGAGCCGGTGAACATCACGCCGCGAATGGCGGGGTGGGCAACCAGGGCGGCCCCGATGGTTTCGCCTTCACCCGGCAGCATCTGCAAGGCCACGCGCGGGATGCCCGCTTCATGCAGGATGCGCACGGCCTGTGCGGCGATCAAGGGCGTTTGCTCGGCGGGCTTGGCCAGCACGGTGTTGCCGGCGGCCAGTGCGGCGGCCACTTGCCCGGTGAAGATGGCCAGCGGGAAGTTCCAGGGGCTGATGCACACCACCGGCCCCAGTGGCAGGTGGTGGCCGTCGTGCAGATCCGCTCGGATTTGAGCCGCGTTGTAGCGCAGGAAGTCGATGGCTTCACGTACTTCACCGACAGCATTGGGCAGGGTTTTGCCGGCTTCGCGCACCAGCAGGCCCAGCAGCATGGGGCCGCGCTGGCACATGAGGTCGGCGGCGGTATCCAGCATGGCGGCGCGGCGTGTCACCGGTGTGTGCTGCCATTGGGCTGCAAACTGTGCCGCCGTGGCGCAGGCTTGAAGCACATCATCGACATCGGCCCATTGCACGGTGCCAACGGTGTCACGGCGGTCGGCGGGGTTGCGGATCAACTGATCCAGCGCCGACCTCGAATCCCGGATATGGGCCACGATGGGGGCGGCCTCCACATGAGGCAGCGATTCTCGGCTCAGGTCGGCATGCAACTGTGCCAGCACAAGGTCGCTGTTCAGATCGGGGCCCATGCTGTTGGGGCGTTCGGTGCCGTAGAGCGCTTCCGGCAGCGGGATGCCCGGGTGGCTGGCGCCGATCACGCCGTCGGCATCGGCGGCACGCAACACGGCCGTGCCGGGCGCTAGCACGAGAGCATCCAGATCGACGTCCTCATCGGCAACCTGGTTGACGAACGATGAGTTGGCGCCGTTTTCCAGCAGGCGCCGCACCAGGTAGGCCAGCAGGGTTTCATGCGTGCCGACAGGCGCATAGATCCGGCAGGGGCGGCCCAGACCGCCTTGTTCGACCGGGCCCATCACCATCTCATACAAGGGCTCACCCATGCCGTGCAGGCACTGGAACTCGTATTGCCCAGCCTTGAAATCTGGTCCGGCCAGCTCGACGACCGATGCCAGCGTGTGCGCGTTGTGGGTGGCGAATTGCGGATAGACCTCGGCGGGCGCCGACAGCAGCTTGCGCGCGCAGGCCAGGTAGGCCAGGTCGGTGTGGGCCTTGCGCGTGTAGACCGGGTAATCACGCTGACCTTCGATCTGGGCGCGCTTGATCTCGCTGTCCCAGTAGGCGCCTTTGACCAGTCGCACCATCAGGCGGTGTCCGCTGCGCCCTGCCAGATCGATCAGGTAGTCGATGACAAAAGGCGCGCGCTTCTGGTAGGCCTGCACCACAAAGCCGATGCCATCCCAGCCCTGCATGGCCGGCTCAAGGCACAGGCGCTCCATGAGGTCCAGCGACAACTCCAGGCGCTCCGATTCTTCGGCGTCGATGTTGAGGCCGATGTGGTAGTCGCGGGCCAGGGTGCACAGGCTCAGGAGGCGCGGGTAGAGCTCGTCCATCACCCGTGTGTATTGGGCGCGGCTGTAGCGAGGGTGCAGGGCGGAGAGTTTGATCGAGATGCCAGGCCCATCGTAGAGCGAGCGCCCCCCGGTGGTCAGCGCAATGGCATGGATCGCGTCTTCATACGCCTTCAGGTAGCGTTGCGCATCCTCTTCAGTGAGCGCGGCTTCACCGAGCATGTCGTAAGAGTGGCGAAAGCCCATGGCCTCTTGCGCACGGGCGTTGTGCAGGGCCTGCTGGATCGTCTCGCCGATGACGAACTGCTCGCCGAGCAGGCGCATGGCCACGTCCACACTCTTGCGGATCAGGGGCTCGCCGCCCTTGATGGCCACACGCTTGAGTGCGGCACGCAGGCCGGTCTCGCCATGCGTGCTGACCAGCTTGCCGGTGAGCATCAGCCCCCAGGTGGTGGCGTTGACGAACAGCGACGGGCTGTGCCCAAGGTGGGCCGTCCAGTTGCTGCCGGCGATCTTGTCGCGGATGAGGGCGTCTCGGGTGGCCAGATCGGGGATGCGCAGCAGGGCTTCGGCCAGGCACATCAGGGCAATGCCTTCTTGCGAGTTCAGTGAGAACTCCTGCATCAGCGCCTGTACCAGACCATCACGGCCACCCTGAACCTTGCGTTGACGCAGGCGGATGGAAAGGTCAAGCGCCAGCGATCGGGCGGATTCGGCCTGCTCCGGCGTCAGGGTGCCGGCCTCCAGCAGGGCTTGCACGCACGCAGGCTCATCACAGCGAGTGGCCAGGGTGATGGCCTCACGCAGAGGATGGCGCTGGGTGCGCAAAGCCAGCCCAAGCGAGTGGAAGGGGCGGAGGTTCGGCGTCATCTCCCTGCCACCTTAAGCCATGCGGCCCGTTCAGTAAAGCAGGTAAGTCGCGCGCCGCGTCATGAAGTCACGCAATCGGTCTTGCCAGCTGTGGGCAATGGCCTCTTGCGACTGCCCTGCCTTGATGCGAGCCAGGGTGTCGCGAGACCCGATCATGCCCAGGGTCTTGTCGACCTGGAAGCTCGGGTTTTGCTGGCGCAACTGGCGCGTGAGGCTCAGGCCCAGCAACTGGGCATCGAATAAATCGCGGTGGGTGATGCGAAATTGCACGCCATGGCAGAGCCGGTTCTGATACGGACCGCTGGCGGGCGTGAAGTGCACGGCGCTGATGGTCAGGCCTGGAACCTTGTCGACGCTCATGGCCTCGGCCAGTTTGTCGGCATCGACCCAAGGCGCGCCCACCCATTCGAAAGGCCTGTCGGTGCCTCGCCCCACACTGATGTTGGCGCCTTCCACCCAGGCCACGCCGGGGTAGAGCATGGCGGTGGTCGGGGTGCGCAGGTTGGGTGAGGGCGGCACCCAGTCCAGGCCTGTCTGCTCGAAGCGCATGGGGCGCTTGTAGCCTTGCATGCTGATCACCTGCAGCTTGACCTCCAGGCCGGTGCGGGTGCGGATGTCATCGTGCAGCCAGCGGGCGATCTCGCCCAAGGTCATGCCGTGTTGAACGGGCAGTTCGGCAAAGGCCGTGAAGGAGCGCAGGTCGGCATCCAGCACGGGGCCGCTCACGCGGTCTGCGATCACGGGGTTGGGCCTGTCCAGCACCACGAAGTTCAAGCCAGCCTGGGCGGCTGCCTGCATGGCTTCACCCATGGTCGAGATGTAGGTGTAGAAGCGCGCACCGGCATCCTGCATGTCGAAGACGAGGGTGTCGAGGTCCTTGAGCATGTCCGGTGTGGGGCGCAACTGTTTGCCGTACAGGCTGATCAGCGGCAGGCCCGAGACGGCATCGGTGCCCGAGGCGATCTGGCCTTCCTGGTCGCGGTTCAGGCCATGTTCCGGCGTGAAGACCTTGCGCAGCTGCAGGCCGGGTGCGGTGCTGAGGCGGTCCAGCGTGCGCCAGCCTTTGCTGTCCACCGCCGACAGGTTGGTGATGAGGCCCAGCCTTTGCCCGGTGAGCGCGCTGTAGTGCTGGCTGCGAAGGACGTCGATGCCCGTCATCACGGTCGTGTTCGCCGCGTTCATGGCGGGGAGTGCCGTGACGTTGACGCCTGGTGAGCTTGCCTGTGCAACCTGTTCCTGCAGCGCGGGCAGGCGATCTGCCAGCACCGATGCGGTCGTGACGGGATAGGTGGCAGACAACAGGGCCTGTATCTGCCGGCGCAGGGGCCGCGCATCGCCCAGCCCGCGCGGATGCACGCGGTTGCTGAGGACGATGAGGTACTGCTTGTGCAGCAGGTCGATCCACAGACCGGTGCCGGTGTAGCCGGTGTGGCCGATGAGGCCCAATGGTGGCAGTGTTTCTCTTTGCGGCGACCAGGGTGCATCCAGTGACCAGCCCAGGCCACGCCACTCGGATTGTTCTGCGGGTGACTGCCGCTGCATCATCAGGCTCAAGGTCTCGGCGCGCAGCAGAGGGTAGGCCCGTGCCGGTTGCGCCTGACGCCGATTCGGCTGCGCATCACCGGCGGCCACATGCAGCATGGCGTGCGCGAAGCGGGCCAGGTCATCGGCGGTGCCGAACAAGCCAGCGTGGCCGGCCCAGCCGCCCATGCGGTGGGCAAAGGGATCGTGCACGGTGCCGCGCATCATCGAGCCATCGCCGCGCAGTTCGGTGGGCGCGATGCGCGGGCGCATCTCGGCCGGAGGCAGGAAGCGCGTGTCCTTCATGCCCAGTGGGTGGAAGATGTGGCGTTCGGCGTAGTCGGGCAGGTTGAGCTTGCTCACGCGCTGCACCAGTTCGCCCAGCACGATGAAGTTGATGTCGCTGTACACCATGCGGGTGCCCGGCGGTGTCTGAGGCTTTTCGGCGATGACCTTGTTCAGGCCGGTCTGATAGCCCGACCACGGCGGGGTGCTGTCCAGATCGGGGCGCAGGCCGGAGGTGTGGGCCAGCAGTTGCGCCACCGTGATGTCCCTCTTGCCGTTGGCAGCAAAGGCGGGCCAGTAGCGTGCCACGGGGGCATCCAGTTTCAGGCGCCCGCGCTCCACGAGTTGCATCACGGCGGTGGTGGTGGCGACTGCTTTGGTCAGCGAGGCCAGATCGAACACCGTGTCGGTGCTCATGGCCTCACGTTCAGATTGCAAGGCACGCCAGCCATAAGCTTGCTTGAACTGCACGCCTTCTTCATTGCCAATGAGCACGACGGCACCCGGCATGGCACCGGCATCCATCTGGGCTCGCACGGCTGCGCCGATGGCCGGCCCCAACCTGTCTGACAGCGAGACAGCTTGTTGAGGTGATGCGGGTAGTGTGGCCGGCGTTTGGGTATGCGTTTGCGCGTGCACTGGCTCGTGCTCGGCGTAGAGCCCGCAGGCCGCAGTCAGCAGGCAGGCAAGCCGAAGGCGCATGGTGTGTAGGGCTGCGCGCATTCAGGGCGCGCTGGCCACGGTGGACGATGGTCTGCCAGTTGGTGCCGCGGGCTGTTTTTTCAAGTCCAGACCGGCGGTGCTGTAGTGGTTGCTGGCATTCCACAGCAACCAGCCATGCGTGTGAACGTCCTCTGATGCCTGGATCTGGGCGCGGATTTCCTTGTCGCCAAACACGCGGCGGTCAAAGGCGTAGTCCTTGAATGCCTGCAGCCAAGGCCGAAAGCGCACACCGCCCATGCCGGAGCGATCGATTGCAGCCCGAAGCGAGTGGTGCACGATTTCATAAGACGAGCCCACGGCCATCGTGTGGCCCGGGATGCCCCAGGTGAAGCCGGATGGGTAGAGCATGGGTGAGAGGTAGTCGATGCGATCGGCGAGCATTTCCAGTTGCTGGCCGATGAGGGTGTCATTGGTGTTCCAGCAGACGTAGCCAAAGATGTCGGCCGAGACATAGACGTTGTATTTGGCCAGGCGGTTGCGGGCCTTGTCCAGGAAGGCCGAGATCATGAAGGGGCGCATCTCCCAGGTGTTGGGCTGCGAGAACTGCAGGCCAGGCGTGTCGGGGAAGCGCACGTAGTCGAACTGAATCTCGTCAAATCCGAGCTTGGCGGCTTCTTCGGCCATGGCCACGGCAGGCTCCCAGGTGTCAGGGATGGACGGGTCCAGCCATGACAGGCCTTCGCGGTCCTTGAAGATGGCGCCGGATGTGGTTTTGACCGCCCATTGCGGTTTGACCTGCACCATCTTGTCGTCCTTGAAGGTAACGACACGGGCGATCAGGTAGATGCCGCGATCATGCAGATCCTTGATGAGGGCGGGCATGTCGCGCACCGTGACCACGGTCTGCTTGGGGTAGCCCAGCTTCTCCCATACCTCGCTGCGGTAGGGCACGATGCCGGCGTCGCCCTTGATGTCGATGACGAGGGTGTTGAGCTTGGTTTGCGCCATCAACTCCAGCGCATCGCCACGCAGCTTGCTGCTGCCAATGCCCCAGGCCGACAGGTACAGACCGCGTGCGTCGAACTGTCGCAGGGGCAGGACGGTCATGCCCGACGCCGCGGGTTGCAGCTTGCCGCTTTGTTGGCGATAGCCCGGCATGCGGGCGCCCACGGCTTGCCCCGCCATCGATGCTGGCAGGGTGAAGCGACCATCGTGGTCGGTGCGCACCGTCAGGTCACCACTGACCACATAAGCCAGCGGGATACCTTGTTTGGTGTCGGCGTCGATCACCATGCCGCGCAAGGTGGCCGCGACAACAGGTGGTGTAGAGGCGGCAGGCGGTGTGGCGGAGGGTGTCGCGGCTGGTGTGCTGGCCACGTTGCCCGGTTGCGCATGGGCTGGCCAGATGTGGGTCAGCGTGGCGCCTACCCCGAGGGCCGCCGCCAGGGCGATCAAGCCGCCCCAAGTCCAAACCTTTTTGCCAGCGGTGCTCATGTCAGGCTCCTGTTGAAAAAGCCAAATCGATCAACTGTCTGAGACGTTGGCCACCGAGTGCATCAACCATCAGGTGTCTTGGCAGGGCTTGCATCGGATCACTCGCTGTGCAGGCCTTGTTCTCCAGCGCCAGCGAGGCTTGATAGCCTTCCGACGCGGCCATCTCCATCAGGCCCTCATCGAACATGCCGAAGGGCCAGGCCAGGTAGGACACGGGCTTGCCCATGCGTTGTTCCAGCACCGCCTTGGACCGCTTCAACTGATTGCGAGCAAAGCGTTCGAAGTCAGCAGGAGATTGCTGCTTGCGTTCCTTGACCAGATTGGGGTGCCAGTAGGTGTGCGACTGGATGTTGTACTGGCCTGTGGCCTGCAACTGCTGCAGGTGCTCCCAGCGCATGGCATAGCTTGCGTTGGAGATGGCCGACGGGTAGATGAACAAGGTGATGGGCCATCTGGTCTGGCGAACCATGGGGTCCATCACCTCGATGACCGAGCGGTGGCCGTCGTCCACGGTGATGACCACGGCGCGAGGCGGCAGTTGCTTGAGCTTGCCTTGCCGGAAGGCCACCAGATCGGCCAGAGGGATCACGTGCGCACCTGATTCGGTGATCGCCTTGATGTGATCGGTGAAGGTGGTTTTGCGCACCGTCATGCTGTCGACGACTGTGTCGGCGAAGCGGTGATAACAAAGGATGATGGCCTGGCTGGGGCTGGCTGTGGCACGAGCCCAGTGGCTGGTCAGGCTCAGGGCGCTCAGGCCGGCGGCTTGCTGCAGCCAGGTTCGGCGGCTTTGGCGTAGGGTGTCAGGCGCAAGCAGCATCAGCGGGGTCTTTGCCGCCCTTGTGGCGTGGGCAGTTGAAACCAGTATGGCGCTTTATTTCGCCATGCAACAAGCCATTAAGTGCCTGTTTTCACCGGGATTTCAACGTGCTGCCGTCAGCGCTCGCTTGTGCACTGATGTGGGCCAGCAGGCCCGCCATCATCACGTCCAGCCCGACTTCGATGGTGGCTTCGGGGTCGCGGCCTTCCAGCAGGTTCGCGCGGTCGAGCTCCACCATGCCATGCAGAAAGGCCCACAGGGACATGGCCAGATCCTTGGGATCCCAGGCGGTGGGTAACTGGCCGGCCAGTTGCATCACGAACGCCCAGATCGCATCGTGGCTGCCAGGCTTGTCGTCATTGAGCGCGCAGTGCTGCATCTTCATGGCGTACAACTTGGGATAGCGGCGGGCAAACCGGATGTAGGCGCGTGCCATGGCGCGGATGTCGTCCGGTGGCGCCAGCCCTGAAGCCGCTTGTTCCAGATCGGCCAGCAGCAACTTGCCCCCTTCGTCGGCCATGGCGAATTCCAGATCAGCCTTGCTGGCGAAGTAGCGGTACAGCGCATTAGGGGTGACCCCAAGATTCGCCGCCAGTGTTCGCATAGATAGTTCCGCCACCCCGTGGTCTTCAATGAAGGCCATGGCGGACGCCAGGATGGTCTCTCGGCTGATCTTCTTGGGGTAGGACATGGGGCAAATGTACCTTGCTTGACGGCCGAGTCCATAAAGATGTACGCTGTACACCATGCACACATTTAAGCTCAATGGTCAGCCTGTTTCCGTGAATGTCGAAGACGACATGCCTTTGCTCTGGGTCCTGCGGGACGAGCTGGGCCACACGGGAACCAAATTCGGATGCGGCGTGGCCGCCTGCGGTGCCTGCACCGTGCACATCGACGGTGTGGCCACACGCTCCTGCGTGATGCCTGTGGCGGCCGTGTCCGGCAAAGCCGTGCAGACCATCGAGAGCCAGGGCGATCCCATCCTGAGCCGTTTGCAGGCCGCCTGGGTGAGCCATCAGGTGCCCCAGTGTGGTTATTGCCAGTCTGGCATGTTGATGGCGGCCACGGCCTTGTTGCGTGGCAACCCCCATCCAACGGACGCGGACATTGATGCTGCCATGACCAATATCTGCCGTTGCGGCACCTACCAGCGCGTGCGCGCGGCCATCCATTCGGCGGCTTCATCGTCCACCGTGCAGGAGAAGCAGGCATGAGGGTATCTGTTTCTCGCCGCCAGTTCCTGATCACGGGGGCGGCCATGTCGGGTGGCCTGTTGGTGGGTTGTGGCAAGCCTTCGGCCTCAGACCGCCTGGGCGACAAGGGCATCCTGGCTGTGGAGGGCGGCGAGGTCGCACTCAATGGCTGGGTCAAGATCGGGCCCGACGGCAAGGTGACGGTGGCCGTGCCCCGCTCGGAGATGGGGCAGGGCGTGCTGACCGCCTTGCCCATGCTGCTGGTGGAAGAACTGGACGCGCGCTGGGAAGACGTGCAGGTCGAACAGGCGCCGGTGGCGCAGATCTACGCCAACGCCACCATGATGCTCAACGTGGTGCCCTTCACCTCGGACGATGACAGCGTGATGGCACGTGTGGCCCGGGCCAGCATGCAGCGCCTGGGTTATGCCTTGTCCTTGCAGGTGACCGGTGGTTCGGCCAGCGTGCGTGATGCCTGGGAGCCCATGCGCCTTGCCGGTGCCACGGCGCGTGCCATGCTGGTTCAGGCTGCGGCCACACGCTGGTCGATCACACCGGCGCAGTGCCAGGTGGAGGCGGGCCACGTCATCAACACGAAGACCGGCGCCCGACTGGGCTTTGGCGAGCTGGCCAAAGATGCCTCTGCCCTGACGCCGCCTCAGGACGTGCGCTTCAAGGATCCGAGCCAGTACAAGCTGATCGGCAAGCCGATGGCGCGGCAGGACATTCCCGCCAAGGTCAATGGCTCGGCCGAGTTCGGCATCGACGTGAAGCGCGAGGGCATGGTCTATGCCGCCATCGCGCAGCCACCCGTGTTTGGCGCCAAGGTGGCCAGCGTGGACAGCCAGGCTGCCCTGCAGCGCAAGGGCGTGCTCAAGGTGCTGCAGATCCCGCAGGGTGTGGTGGTCGTGGCCAACAACTGGTGGCGTGCCAAGCAGGCGCTGGCCGAGGTGAAGATCAGCTATGAGGCTTCGCCCAACGACAAGGTTTCGTCGGCCGATATCCGTCAGCGCTACAAGGACGAACTGGCGGCCAAGGACGGCTTCACTTATGGCACCCAGGGCGATGCCGATGGGGCCTTCAAGCAGGCGGCCAAGGTGATCGAAGCCGATTACTGGGCGCCTTTCCTGGCCCATGCCGCGATGGAGCCGATCAATTGCGTGGCCCAGGTGAAGGACGGCCAGGTAGAGGTCTGGTGTTCCACCCAGTCGCCTTCGCTGGCGAAGTGGAAGGCCTCCCAGGTGGCCGGGGTGGACTCGGACAAGGTCAAGCTGCATGTGCCTTTCCTCGGTGGTGGTTTTGGCCGACGCCTGGAGGTCGACATGGTCGAGCAGGCCGTGGCCATTGCCAAACAGCTCGATGGCAAGCCGGTCAAGCTGGTGTGGACGCGTGAAGAGGACATGCAGCACGACATGTACCGGCCCGCGGCGCTGTCGGTGTTCCGTGCCGCCGTGGATGCCAAGGGTCGCGTGACGGCCTGGTCCAACCGCGTGGCGGCACAGTCGGTGAGCTTTGATTCGGTCAGGCGCCTGATGCCCGCTGCGGCATCGAACGCCATGCCCGACAAGAATCAGATCGAAGGCGCGTTCGACATCCCCTACGATTTCGACAGCATCTCGGTTCGCCAGATCCGGCCCGAGACCCATGTGCCGGTGGGCTCGTGGCGCAGCGTGGGCCATTCCTACAACGCCTTCTTCACCGAGAGCTTTGTGGATGAACTGGCCTGGGCCGTGAGGCAGGATCCCTACGCCTATCGCCGCAGTTTGCTGGGCAAGCATCCCCGTCATCTGGCCGTGCTCGATCTGGCCGCCAGCAAGGCAGGCTGGGGCAAGCCCTTGCCTGCCGGACGCGCGCGCGGCATCGCCCTGCATGAGTCGTTTGGCTCCATCTGCGCGGAAGTGGCCGAGGTGTCGGTGGAAGGTGGGCAAGTGAAAGTGCACCGTGTGGTGTGCGTCATCGATTGCGGCACCGTGGTCAACCCCGACACGGTGGAAGCCCAGATGCAGAGCTCGATCGTGTATGGCTTGAGTGCCGCGCTGTTTGGCGAGATCACCATTGCGAACGGACGTGTCGAGCAGACCAGCTTCCCCTCCTACGATGCGGTACACATGGCGCAGATGCCGGTGGTGGAAGCCCACGTCGTGCCCAGCACGGCCGCGCCGGGCGGCGTGGGTGAGCCCGGTACGCCGCCCATCGCACCTGCTGTGACCAATGCGATCTACGCCCTGACCAAAAATCGCATTCGCTCGCTGCCCATCAGGCTGGACCATGCATAGCAACGAGCACGAGGTCCTGCAGCAGGCGCTGAGCTGGCATGCGGCCGGGCAGCGCTGCGTGCTGGTGACAGTGTTGAGTACCTTTGGTGCCAGCCCGCGGCCACCAGGTGCCATGGCCGTGATCAGCGAGCAAGGTTTGATCACGGGCTCTGTCTCGGGCGGCTGTGTGGAAGATGATCTGGTGCACGAGGTCATGAGCGGTGCACTCTGGGGTGAGCCGCCCGCGGGCGCACCTCGCGTGTTGATGCGGGTTTATGGCTGTGATGCGGCCGAGCGCGAGCGCTATCGCCTGCCTTGTGGCAATGCACTGCGCCTGGCCATCGAACCCTTCTGGGACGTGGCACAGGCCGAGCTGGCCTTGGTCGCCATCCGTGCGCAGCAACTGGTGTGCAAGCGACTGGACTATGCGAGTGGCCGTGCCACCCTGACGCCCGCTCAAGACGTGCGTGATTTCAGTGACGACGAACTGGGCTTTACCGCCGTTCTGGGGCCACGACACCGCCTGCTGCTCATCGGTGCCACCGAGGTCAGCCGCTACCTGCTGCCGATCGCGCAGTCGCTGGGCTATGCCGTGAGCATCTGCGACCCGCGTACCGAGTACACCGGCGCGTGGCAGGAGCCTGGCGCCACGCAGCTGGCCGGCATGCCCGATGACGTGGTGATGGGGTTCGGGTGTGACGAGCGCACGGCGGTGGTCACCGTCACGCACGATCCCAAGCTGGACGATCTGGCCTTGATGGAGGCTTTGCGCACGCCCGCCTTTTATGTGGGCGCCTTGGGCTCCAGCATCACCACCGCGCGGCGCAAGGACAGGCTGCGTCAGTTCGATCTGAATGCTGAACAGGTGAGCCTGCTGCGTGGACCGGTCGGCCTGCCCATTGGCTCCCGCTCGCCTGCCGAGATAGCCGTGTCCATTGCCGCCGAGCTGATCCAGGTTCGGCGCCTGCTTGAAACAGGTGAAGACCCCTTTGAGGCCCGTCGTGCACAGCCGGACTGGATGCCGGCATCGGGCTCGCAAGCCGCTTGTGCCTTGAGCGACGAATCACGCCCACAGCCCGTGCCCACCACGCCCTCGACAGCATGAGTGTGGCGGGCTTGATCCTGGCTGCTGGACAAGGCGTTCGCTTTGGCTCGGACAAGCGCCTGGCCGTGTTGCCGGACGGGCGCACCATGCTGGAGGCCGCGCTGCAGCCCTACGCGGGTCTTTGCGAGCCCTTGCTGGTGGTGATCAGGCCCGATGATGATGGGGCGCGTGATCTCGCTCTGTCATGCGGTGCGCAGGTGGTGACCTGTGCCGATGCGGCATCGGGCATGGGTCATTCCGTGGCGCAGGGTGCTCGCGCCTTGATGAGCATGACGGGGTTGGACGGCGTGATCATCGGCCTGGCCGACATGCCCTGGGTGACGCGCGCCACCGTGCAATCACTGCAACAAGCCTTGCTGCAGACGGGGCAACCCGTCGTGCCCGTGTACCGCGGCAAACTCGGGCAACCGCGTGGCCTGCCAGTGAGCCGTTTGCCGGATCTGGCGCTGCTCAAGGGCGATCAAGGCGCACGCCACATGCTGGATTGGCAGCGCGATGCGGTGCCCGTCACTGTGGACGATGCGGGCGTGCTGTTCGATGTGGACAGACCTGAAGATTTGCGGACATCCCCCGTCGCTCCCTGATTGTTGATCCAGATCGCGCGCCAGGGCTGGCACTGCGCCCAGGTATGACCGTGCTTGTAACATCGGGCCTGTGGCCCTGCTGTTGGGCCGGGAAGGCGAGGGCCTTCCAACCGAGACACAAGCATGAGCGCTGAGCAAGCAACTCCTTCTTCCGGACAAGGCGCGTGGTCGCGCTGGCGCCGCCCTCTGGCCATCGTGGCGGCCTTGGCCGTGCTGTGGACGTTGCTCGTCGGCATGTGGTTGCCAGGCTGGTTGCGCCCCCGCATCGAGCAGGCTGCGGCGCAAGCCTTGGGCACGCCCGTGAGCCTGCAGGCCTTGCAGATCAGCCCCTGGCGGGGTGAGGTGGTACTGGATGGCCTGGCCGTGGGGCCAACGGCCGCGCCCATGCTGCGCATCCAGCGCGCCCAGGCGCAGATCTCGCTGGAATCCATCTGGCGCCTGGCCCCGGTGCTGAGGCGTGTGCGCATTGACAAGCCCGATATCTGGATCGAACGCCAGAGTACTGAACGCTTCAATTTCTCAGCCGTGCTGGACAAGCTCACGGCGCCATCCCCCCAGCCGCAAAAGGATGATGAACCCGCACACTTCGCCGTGTTCAACATCGAGGTGAACGAAGGCCTGGTGCGCTACAGCGACCGTGTCCTGAACCAGGAACACCGCGTTGATCGGTTGCGCATCGGCGTGCCCTTTGTGTCCAACCTGCCCAGCTTCGTCAACGTCGACGTGAAGCCGCAATTGAGCGCACGCGTGGACGGCAGTGCCTTGTCCATCGTGGGCGACACCTTGCCCTTTACTGAAGGCATGCGCTCCGCCGTGCACCTCAAGTGGGATGGCGTGGACGTGCCGCATTGGGTCAAGGTGGTGCAGCCCTTTGTGCCGCAACCCTGGGCGATGTCTGCCACAGACGGGCGGCTGGATGCCGACCTCACCCTGAAGTTTGAAGAACGTAAGCCGCCTGCCGTGCCCAAACTCAGCATCGAAGGTGGACTCAAGCTGAGCAAGCTGGCCTTGAGCCTGCCGCATGCGCCTGAACTGGGGCAAGTGGAGGCAGGCTGGCAGACGCTCGATATCCAGGGTCTGGATGCCCAGCCTCTGGAGCGTCAGGTCAAGCTCGGCGCAGTCTTGCTGGACGGGGTGCAATGGCGCAATCGCCCGCTGACAGGCAAGAAGGGTGAGCCCAAGCCGGTGGTGATACCGGCAAGCCAGCAGGACTCGGCATCGAGCCCCAAGGCTTCACCCGCCTCGACATCAACGACCACGTCTGGCACCAGCCCTTGGTCATGGCAGATCGGCCAACTTCAGTTCAACCTGGCTCGGTTGGACGCACAAACCCAGGCCACACAGGCCTGGCCCGTGATCGACCTTTTGCGTCTCAAGGTGGAAGGCTTGAGCAGCCAGGCCAAGGCCGCGCCAGCCACCTGGCAGCTGAACCTGCACGACGAGCACGACGCCAGCCTGCTGGCGCAAGGCCATGTACATGCGGCCCGGCAGATGGTGGACATGCAGCTCAACCTCAGCAAGGCACAAATCAGCCCCTGGCTGGCACCGTTGGCCGATTCGCTGAAGCTGCCCTTGCGTGTTGAGCAGGGCCAGCTGGCGGTGCAGGCTCAGCTCAATGCCCGCTTGAAGGCCGCATCGGCGCTGGAGCCAGCCGAGGCGCGCCTCATCGCTGGCCACGTGGCGATCAGCCAGTTGCGTGCGCCTGCCTCGCAGAAGGGGATCGCTGACAAGGTCTTGCTCGATGAACTGTCCCTCGATGGCATACAGGTCCAGCTGGACTTGGGTGAGGGGGCTGCCCTCAGAACTGTGAGCGCCGACAAGCTGACCCTCAACAAGCTGGATGCCGCTGTGACGCGTGGTGCCCGTGGCGAGTGGCTGGGCATGGCGCCATCCAGCGCACCACCCGCCAGCAAGCTCGCAGAACGTGCAAGTGACAAACGAGGTCAAACGGCCCCCGCGCCTCAGTTCACACTCAAGGAGCTGTATTGCCGCGCCTGCCAGTTTGCCTTCAAGGATCAGGGCGTGAGCCCGGCCGCCGCGTTCGAGCTGCATCAGACCGATCTGCATCTGGCGGATCTCAGCCAGGACTTGAGCCGCCCGATCGCGCTGGATCTGGACACGCTCGCACAAGGCAAGGGGCGCGTGCGCATCAAGGGTACCGTCAAGCCGCAGCCTGTTCAGGTGGATGCCCGCGTCCACGTGGCCAGCCTGGACTTGCGCGCCATCCAGCCCTATATCGACCCGATGGTCAACATCACCCTCGCCGGCGCCAAAGCCCAGATGGATGGGCAGTTCAAGCTGCAGATGCCGCCCAACAGCGGCATGCAGGTGCGCTACAAGGGCCGCGTGGGCCTGACCGATGTGCGCGTGCTGGACCGCGTCAACGACGCCGACTTCCTGAGCTGGCAGGTCCTGACGCTGGATGGCGCCGATGTGGCGCTGGATGGCGAGGCCGTGGACGCCAACCTGGGGCGCATCGCATTCAAGAATTTCTACGGTCGTCTCATCATCAACCCCAATGGGCAACTGAATGTGGCGGGCATCATGCGCCATGAGGCTGGTGGACAGGCGCGCTCGCTGACTACGCCCGAGCCCGCGGCGTCATCGCCATCGACCAGACCCGTGGCTGCCGTCGCACAGCCGGCGGCCAGCGCACCTGCAGCAACGGCCAGCAACAAGCCCACGCCCAAACTGCGCTGGCAACAGATCCAGCTGAGCAAGGGGCGTGTGGATTTCACCGACAACTTCATCAAGCCCAACTACTCGGCACGGCTGACGCAGATCGAGGGTGATGTATCGGCCGTGTCATCGACCAAGCCCGAGCCCGCCACCGTCAAGATCGCTGGCGCGGTGGATGACGCGGCCCCCTTGCTGATCACCGGGCAGCTGCATCCGCTGGGCCCCAAGCTCTACACGGACATTCAGGCCACGGCCAAAGGCATCGAGCTGACCCGCATGACACCGTATGCGGCCCGCTATGCCGGCTATGCCATCGACAAGGGCACGCTGTCGGTGAACGTGCACTACAAGGTGGACGGCGGCAAGCTGGACGCCAGCAACCAGATCTTCCTGGACCAGCTCACCTTTGGTGAAAAGACCGACAGCCCGGACGCGGTCAAGCTGCCGGTGCTGTTTGCCGTGTCCCTGCTCAAGAACAGCAAGGGTGAAATCGACATCAACCTGCCGATTTCCGGCTCGCTCGATGATCCTCAGTTCTCGGTGGGCGGCATCATCTGGCGCGTGCTCGTCAACCTGATCACCAAGGCCGTGACGGCGCCGTTTGCGCTGCTGTCAGGTGGTGGCTCGGACGAGCTGGGTTATGTGGCGTTCGATGCGGGGCAGGGCGAGTTGTCTGACAGCGCACGCCAGCGTCTGGATACGCTGGCTGCCAAGCTGGTGGACAGGCCTGCGCTGAAACTGGCGGCGACGGGGCGTGCGGATCCGGATGCCGATGCCGAGGGCTTGCGCCAGGCGCATGTGGACAAGCTCATGCGCGCGGCCAAGGCCAAGGCGACCGGGCAATCACCGGCTGACGTGCAGATCAATGCGTCAGAGCGCAGCACCTGGCTGGCCGCCGCCTACAAAGCCGCCGACATCAAGAAACCGCGCAACCTGGTCGGTATGGCCAAGACCTTGCCGGACGCCGAGATGGAGGCCATGCTCAAGGCTGCTGCCCCGGTCAACCCGGAAGCACTGCGGGCCCTGGCCAACCAGCGTGGCGACCAGGTCAAGGCCTATCTCGCCCACAAATTGCCGCCGGAACGTGTGTTGCTGACCGCTTCCCGCGTGGGCAAGCAGGATCTGCCGGATGACAAGGGGCCGGCCACCCGCGTGCAGTTCGAGATCAAGTAAGAGCCGCATCAAGGTTTGGGCGCAGCCACCAAGGCATCGATCATGTTCTTGACGGCGCGCATCTGAGGCGCTTCGCGGCGGTTGAAAGGCAGGCCGCTGCCGAACTCCCACTTGTCACTTGGGGGCGTGGTGTAGCCCCAGAAGTCCCAGCAACCCTTGGGGTTGAAGCCAAAGGCTGAACCCGGGTTGATCTGGCTGCTGGGCACCACCTGCGGGTACAGCACCACGATGCCCGCGCTTTCCGCCCAGCGGTTGTAGCCCGCTTGCTCGACAAAAATGGTGCCGTAAGGCTGTCCATTGCTCATCACGAAGTTCTGCCCTTGTTCGCAGCCATGAAAGGCCACGTGGAGCTTGCAACGTGCGTCTTTTTGTTCACAGGCCTTGGGCACATACAACCAGCCCGTCTTGTCCAGGCTGTCAAAGACGTCTTTCTGGCGGTAGGGCGTCTGGTCGAAGGGCTGGAGTGAGCCCGTCGTGGCGTCAGCCGTGGGTTGGGTTGATGGTGGCAACTTGTAGATCCAGCTCAGCAGTTTGCCGGCGCCATCGATCTTGCAGCCGTTGATGTAAGGGCTGCGGGTGACCTGGCACTGGCCATCGGCGGCGATCGGCATGCCGTGACCAGCGTGCGGGCCCGATACCGTTTGCACAGCCGGGACGCGGGCATCGGCATAAAAGCGGGCCAGCCCTTTGACGATGGAGGGGTCCACCACGGGATCGTCTTCACCCCAGTACAGCCAGACACGGTGCTTGCGCAAGTTGCTGATGCCATCCACATGGCCTTTGTTGCCCGCGATGGCGCTGGTGGCCCGTTCAGACAGGATTTTTTCAGGCAGGTGCACGCAACTCAGGCGCGACACGGCCGTCATGATGCCCGCGGGGCCGCTGTTGTCACTGATGTCGTAAGGGCAGGAACATGTAAGGGCGGCGGTGGTGACCGAACCCATCGAGCAACCGTAAGGGCCGGCTGCCACAATGCCAGCGCCCATCACGGTGCGCGAGTAGGCCACTTCGAACTGTGCGGCCATGTAGCCACCGGATGACAGCCCGGATACCGAGACGGCCTTGGGGTTCAATCCCAAGGCGGGCAGCGTGGGGGTTGTCGTCTGGGCCAGCGCCAGGGCGGGCAGGTTCAGCGCCATGGACAGGCATAGACGAACAGCGCGCTTCAGCTGTATGAAGGCAAGGGCCATGTGGTTGCTCCCGATGTGAATGTGTATTTGCTGCGGTGCAGCAACGCGTTCACGATAGAGGAGTGACGGCGTCTTGTCCAGAAAAAGCCAAGGGCCCTGCACCAGTTCGGTGGAGGGCCCTTGGGACTGCTTGGAGGCAGCTGATAGATGACAGCGTTGCTTTCGCAACCATCCTTCGGCTTGCTCAGGATCTCAGGCAGTTTGTCAATTCGCGACTTGCTGCCCTAATGAGGCTCTGATCGACCAATGATTTTGGTTGGATTTCTTTAGAATTGAAACTATTGTCAGAGGCAGGTCGGTATTTGTGCTGAATTGCCACTTAAATTATCCTGAAACCCGCTGTGAACTCGCAGTGGCGATGCGTTCGTGGCTGAACATTCGGCTCACACCTCTCTGATGGCTGGGGAACACTTGTCGCGCAACTGTTACCGTTTCGATCGTTTCGAGCTTTGTCCTTCCGAACGGGTGTTGTACCTGGAGGGAGAGCCGACCAACCTGGGCGCCCGTGCTGTCGATGTGTTGACGGTGCTCGTGTCCGAAGGCGGGCGTCTGGTCAGCAAGGCGGAATTGCTCGACCGGGTCTGGCCGAACCTGGTTGTCGAAGAAAACAACCTGCAGGTTCAGATCTCCTCGCTGCGCAAACTGCTCGGCGCCAAGTCGATTGCGACGGTGCCTGGCCGCGGATACCGTTTCTGCCTGCCCGTCGAATTTGACGGCGAGCAGCAGCCTGTGGGGTTGGCGCCCTCAACGGTGACCATGGGTGCCTATCCAGCGCCTGTGGACGTGTTGTCTGTCCTGCCAGCCTTGCCTGGTGCGGTTTGGGGGCGCGAGGCCGATCAGGCTGCGCTGGATGCGCTGCTGCCTGCGTCTTTGATCACGGTGGTGGGGCAGGCAGGCATTGGCAAGACGGCCTTTGCGCTGAGTGCTGCGCACAACTGGCGGCCTCATTGGCCTGATGGCGCAGCCTGGGTTGAGCTGGCGGCCATCGCTGATCCAGATCTGGTGGTGTCCATGGTGGCGCAGGGCCTGGGTTTGTCGTCGGGGGGGCAGGATCCCCTGCATGCCTTGGTTGCGGCGCTCAAACCCTTGCAAGCCTTGCTGGTCATCGACAATGCGGAGCATGTACTGGATGCCGTGGCCAAGTTGGTTCAGGCTGTGCAGACGGGCGCGCCGAATGTGCGCGTCCTGGTCACGAGCCAGTTGCCCTTGCGCTTGCCTGCCGAGCGCGTCTTCCGCCTGGGGCCGCTGTCCGTGCCCGAGGCGGGCGTGACGGTCAGCGAGGCCATGCAACACGGCGCCGTCGCGCTGTTCGTGGACCAGGTCAAGGCCATCAACCGCTATTTCGAACTCAGTCAGACGCAACTGGATCGGGTCATCGGCCTGTGCCGCAAGCTGGACGGCGTGCCGCTGGCCATCAAGCTGGCTGCGGCGCGCGTGCCGCTTCTGGGTCTTCAGGGCGTCGAAGAGCGCCTGGGTGAACGTTTCAAGCTGCTGCACGGCAACAGCAACGTCACACCATCACGGCAGCAAACCCTGCTGGCGGCGCTGGACTGGAGCCACGAGATGTTGTCCGCACCCGAGCGTGCGGTGTTCCGGCGCCTGGCCGTGCTGGCGGGCGGCTTCACGCTGGATCTGGCCAAGGTGCTGGCACACGACCAGGATTTGGACGAGTGGGCCGTGATCGACGTGCTGGGCTCCCTGGTGGACCGTTCGCTGGTGATGGCCGATGCGGGGGAGATGCCGCGCTATCGCTTGCTCGACAGCATGCGTGACTATGCTGGTCTCAAACTGGTCGAGTCGGGTGAGTTGCCTGATATCCGTAAGCGTCATGCCCTGGCCATTGCCCTCATGATGGATCAGGCCTATGAAGACTATTGGGCGCAGTCCGATGCGCAATGGTTGTCGCATTACGGCCCGGAAATCGACAACGTGCGCATGGCTTTGGACTGGGCGGTGCAGCACGACCAGAATCTGGCGGTCAGGTTGCTGGGCGCCGCGGGCCCCTTGTTCCTGTTGATGGGCCTGGCGCCCGAATGCCGCCTGCGCGGACAGAGCCTCGAATTGCTGGCTACCAGCCCGCAGCCGGGTGCTGACGTGGCCCGGTTCTGGCTGGAGCGCAGTCGGCTGTACTGGGGTGTGGGCAATAACCTCATGCACGATTTCGCCCTGCGTGCATCAGCGCTTTATCGCGCGGCGGCTGATCGCCGCGGCTTGTACCTGGCGCTGCGTTGTCTGGCTGGCAGTGGTGTATTGCCGCCAGTGCAGGCCATGTCTGCACTGGATGAGATGGCCTCCCTGGAGCAGCCGGACTGGCCCGCGCGACTGTGCACCCAGCGCTTGCTGGCAGAAGTCAGTGTGCTCAAGTCCATTGAACACATGGCCGAAGCCCGCCGCGTATGCCAGACCTTGTTGGTGCGGGCGCAAAGTGCCGGCCTGGAAGGGGTTGTGTCGGCAGCACTCAATGATCTGGCCTCCATCAGCATGGCGCTGGGCGACACGGATGCGGCCATCCTGACGTGCGAACAGATCCTGGCGCGCGGCCGCCACCGTCGTGACAACTTCGTCCTGCATGCGCTCGCGGTGATGGCCTGTGTGGCCTTCGTCAAGAGTGACCTGCCTTTGGCCCGCGCTGCCTTGACCGACTTCGTGAGCGCTTCGCGTAGCCGTGACTGGGAGTGGCTGGGCCTGTATTCAGGTTTGCTGGCCTTGCTCGCTGCCCTGGAAGGCCGTCACGAGGCGGCCGCCCGCCTGGTGGGCTACACCGCAAAGTCTTACGAACAACTGGGCTCGCGTGATGTGGTGACGGTGTACGCCTGGTCACGCGTCAATGGCCTGGTTCAGGACGCACTGGATGCAACCGTGCTGGATCGGCTCAAGAGCATGGGTTCCGATCTGGACCCTGAGTCGGTGTGCACCTGGGCTTTGTCGTCTCCGCCCGGTTAGCCAGGAATCACGAGCATGCAGCCGCCGCAGGGCACGCCTGTCTCATCCATGTCAGCCTGGCTTGGCGCCATCGGGCTGAGCCGGTTGGAGTCTTTGCTGCTGGAAAACGGCATCGCCGAAGACGTCATAACCAGCCTGACCGAGCCCGATCTGGAAAAGCTCGGTCTTACCATGGGTGATCGCAAACGCCTGATGAGAGCGATCCAGGATTTGCTGTCGGGTGCGCAGACTGCACCGCCGGTCATGCCGGCGGTATCGCCAGCCGCGCACACCGAGTTGCGCCAACTCACCATCATGTTCTGTGACCTGGTGGATGCCACGGCGCTGTGCGCGCGGTTGAGCCCCGAACAGTGGCGCCAGGTCGTGCTGGCTTATCAGCAGGCTGCCGTGGCGGTCATCACCCGTTGTGGTGGCACGGTGGCGCAGTACTTGGGCGATGGCTTGCTGGTCTATTTTGGCTACCCGCAGGCGCAGGAAGATGCTGCTGTGCGCGCCGTGCATGCTGGGCTGGAATTGCTGGACCGTATCGGTGAGCTTGACATCGCCGTGGACGACCATGAGCACGTCAGACTGCAATTGCGCATAGGCGTCGACACTGGTCGCGTGGTGATCGGTGACATCGGCGCAGGGCCCCGGCGGGAGCAACTCGCGCTGGGCGATACGCCCAATATCGCTGCGCGCCTGCAGGCGCTTGCGCGGGTCAACACCGTACTCATCACCGACCAGACGCGTCGCCTGACCGCCGGCAGTTTCACCTATGAGGACCACGGTGTGCACACGCTCAAGGGCGTGACCGAACCGCGTCAGGTCTGGCGTGTGACCGGCGTGAGCGACACCCTCAGTCGTTTTGATGCGGCCAGCGGCGAGCAGTTGAGCCCACTGGTTGGACGCATACAGGAGATGAGTCTCCTGATGGACCGCTGGCAGACCGTTCTGCAAGGGCAGGGACAGGTGGTGCTGTTATCGGGTGAGCCGGGTATCGGCAAATCCCGCATGCTCAAGGAGTTGTGTGATCGGCTCGGCAACGCTGGCTTGACGGCTGTGCATCTGCAATGCTCAGCCCATCGTTCAGACAGCGCCTTTCATCCCTTCATCGATGCGATGGAGCACCTGTTGCGCTTGCGGCCAGAGATGCCGACGTCTCTCAAGCTCGACCGCATTGACGCGCTGGTCAATGACCGCATCGGAGCTCAGGCGCCTCGACATGCGGCCTTGCTGGCAGCGATGTTGTCGATCCCTTCGGACGGTCGTCATGAGTTGCCCGTGAGCAGCGCCCACCAGCGTGAGCAGGACATCATCGAGGTGTTGGTGGACCTGCTGCAGGCGCGGATGGACCAGGAGCCCTTCCTGATGTTGTTCGAAGATGCGCACTGGGCCGATCCGGCATCTATAGCGGCACTCAACGCTTTGGTGGAGCGGGCTCGGCAGGTACCTGTGCTGATGGTGGTCACCCATCGCCCTGAATTTGTTCCGGCGTTTGACCGACAGGCTCACGTGACGGCGCTGAAGGTGCCGGGTCTGAGGCGCGCGGAAGTGCTGGCACTGGTGTCTCGGTTGATGGGCGATCAGGCTCTGCCCGATGCATTGGCGCAGCAGATCGAAAACCGCACGGACGGTGTGCCGCTGTTCGTGGAGGAGTTGACCAAATCGGTGCTGGAGCTGGCCAGCCGTGATGACGCGGGCATGCCTGCTGCCAGCACGCTGCCATCGACCTTGCGGGACTCCTTGATGGCGCGTCTTGACCGACATGCCGTGGCCAAGGAGGTGGCACAGATCGGGGCTGTGATCGGCCGCGAGTTTGCCCATGATTTGCTGGCGGCCCTTTTCCCCCAAGGCGCTGATCAGTTGGATGATGGCATCCAGGCTTTGCTGAAGTCGGGCCTGGCTTCTCGCCAGGATGGTGCACACGGTCCGGTGTATGTATTCAAGCACGCCATGGTGCAGGACACGGCTTACGACTCCTTGCTCAAGGTTCGCCGAGAGGGTTTGCACGCCGCGATCGTTCAACAGCTGGAGGCCCGCTACCCTGAGACAGTACGGTATCAGCCCGCCTTGTTGGCGCGGCATGCCAGTGCCGCAGGCTTGGTTCGTGCTGCCATTCCCTATTGGCGCAAGGCCAGTGAACAGGCCATCAACCGGCTGGCACTGCATGAGGCCGCATCCCATCTTCAGGCGGGCTTGCAAGCGTCTCAGCGCTTGCCTTCCGGTACCGACCGTGATCAGGTCGAGTTGCAGCTGCACGCCTCGCTGGGTACCGTGCACATGCTCGGCAAAGGGTGGGCAGCTCCAGAAGTGGAGCAGGCCTACAAGCGCGCCAACGAACTGGCCAGTGCCGCTGACAGGATCGATGAAGCCATCTGGCCTCTGTGGGGTGTGTGCGTCTATCACCAGGTGCGCGGCGAGATTGGGCAGGCCCAATCGATCGGGCGACGCATGGGGACGGTGGCCAGGCAGTCCAACAGCCGTCATGCCTGGTTGGTGCACAACATGATGCAGACCCAGTTGTGCTTCTACGGCGGGCAACTGTCAGAGGTGCCTGGTTATGGCGAACAGGTGGAGCATGGCTTTAACGATCCGCAGGATCGCAGTCTGATCGCACTGTATTCAACCGATCTCAAGCTGGTGAGCATGGTGCACGGCCTGCATGCGCAATGGATCATGGGGCAGATCGATGATCTGGATGCGTCCTATGCGGCCATCGAACAACGAGCCCTGGCACTTGAGCACCCGTATTCGCTGGCCTGGGCGCGCACCTGGGGTGTGATGGCCTATCTGCACGCAGGTGACCTGGATCGCTTGTTGCCCAGACTGCAAGCGGGCTGGCACCTGGCTGACGAGCACGGCTTTGCCTACGTGTCCGCATTGGCGCGCTTTGCGATGGGCTGGTGTCGCACCCGTCTGGGGCAGATGGACGATGGCATCACGCTGATGACCGAGGGCATTACCGCCTTCCAGGCCACCGGCGCAGGCATCGTGTTGCCGTTTTTCCTGACCCTGATGGCACAAGCCTGGGGGCAGGTCGGGCGATTTGACGAGGCTTTGGCCTGTCTGGCGCAGGCGCGTGAGCTGACTGATCGCGGTGGCGAGCGTTGGCATGATGCCGAGTGGCACCGCATCCGAGGCGATGTGCTGCGGCAGATGCCCGGGGTGAACCTCAACGAGGTGCGTGCCGCCTACCAGCAGGCACTGGCTTTGGCGACAGCCCAGCAGGCCACCTTGTGGCGAGTGCGCGCCGAGGCGGCACTCGCGTCATGCGGCTGACGAAACCGAAGCGTTTGTCAGTTCAGGCGGGCGCAAAGATCCTGGCCATGTTGGTCGGATCAAAGAAGGCCATGGGCGTCACCGTTTGGCCAAACACGCCGTAGTAGTTGTCGATCTGCTCCTGATTGCCTGCCAGGGCCATGAACAGCTTGATGACATCTTCCGTGGGGGGCGCCAGCTTGGCCATCTCCTGTGCAAACTGTTGCAAGGGCACGGATACCGCATCGCGGCGTGCCTGATAAGTGGCCAGGCTGTCGTCCAGCGAGGCTGGGCCTTGCAGGCCTTCGTGGATGAGTGTGGCGGCCAGCTCGGCATCGCGCAAGGCGTTGGATATGCCGGCAGCGGTGATCGGATCCATGGTGACCCCGGCATCACCAACCAGGCACCAACCGGGGCCGGCGGCCTGGCGGCAGAAAGCGCCGATGGCGCCACTCAACCACTCGTCATCTCGCTGCCCGGCCTGGACGCGTGCAGCCAGACCGGGGGCCAGGGTGGCCAGCTCCGACTGGAAGTGCGCTCCCATGTCTTCACGGGCCGGGCGTGATGCGCGTCCGGGCTGGATAACGCCAATCACCGAGCGACCGTCATTGGTTTCCCACGCGTAGATCATGCGCTCTGGGCGGGAGAAGAACTCGACCCCATCCAGCTCAACGCCCCTGAAGTACGAGTAGAGGTTGTAGGAGCCCGCCTCCTTGGGGAACTCGTTATAGCTCTCGGCGCCCACCGCGCGGGCCACGCGTGAGTGGGTGCCATCGGCGCCAACCACGATCCTGGCGTGAGCCGTGAACGCGCTGCCATCCTGCAGGCGGCCCCTGATGCCCGTGACACGGTCACCGTCCTTGAGCACGTCTTCAAACGTCACGCCTTGGCGGAGTTCGGCGCCGGCTGTCAGAGCTGCATCCAGCAGGACCTTGTCCAGTGCCAGTCGCCTGGGGCCAATGGCTGCGCCGACAGTCGTGCCTGGCGGCTGCCCGCGTAGTACCAGTTCACCCAGATCCAGGGAAAAACTGGTCAGCAGGGGGCAGTTGGTGGCCTTCACGGCGTCCAGCAGACCCCACTTGTGCAGCAGGTCCACACCGGCGTGCCAGATCAGGTGAGTGGACAGCCTGACGTCACTGGGTAGCTTGGCTTGGTCAACAATCAGGACCTTGTGACCTTGGCGGGCCAGCAACATGGCAGTGGCCGCGCCGCCGCAGCGACCGCCAACAACGATGGCGTCATACATGGTTGTGCTTCCAGACAATTTTTATGAGGTGACAGGAGTCGAGTCTCGTTGCATTGCAAAGCATAGGTCAACCCTGTGTCAAGCGCGCGGCGCGCCATTTTGGATACAACATCGGGGCGAATGTCCTGAAATGCGGGTTTCGGCAACTTTCCACACATCAAGCATTGAGGTGCTTCAAGTTCGGTGCTTTTCCGTCGATCACGGATCCATGGAGGGTTTATGAACACCATCTCATCCATTGCAGTATCGGGTGCGCATGCGGCTTCAACCCGTCTGGACGTGGCGGCCCACAACATCGCCAATGCCCAGACACCCGGCTTTCAGCGCCAGGTCGTGCACCAGCAAAGCCAGGAAACGGCTGGCGTGATGACGTCCGTCGGCAAGGTCGATGAAATCGGGGCGGATCTCGCTGCCGATCTGGTCGCCCAGATGGAGGCGAGCTACAACTACAAGGCCAATCTGAAGACCATCCAGACGCAGGAGCAGATGGTTGGCAGCATTCTGGACGTCAAAGCCTGAATGTCGCCTGCAGCCTGACCGGCCTCAAGTCGGTCCAGAATGGGCGTTGTATTGCTTTCGCCCATCCGTCACTGTGCCTGCTCGCCGTTTCATCGCCCATCTCGACATGGACGCGTTTTACGCGTCCGTCGAGTTGTTGCGCTATCCGGAACTGAAAGGGCAGCCTGTTGTCATCGGTGGTGGGCGGCGTCACCAGCCGGTCGAGCACGATGCTGGGCTGCGGCGTTTTGCGCGTTTGCGTGATTACGCCGGCAGAGGCGTCATCACCACGGCAACGTATCCGGCGCGGGCACTGGGTGTGCACTCGGGCATGGGCTTGATGAAGGCCGCTGCGCTGGCGCCAGATGCCGTGTTGTTGCCGGTGGACTTTGACCAGTACAGGGCCTATTCGCGGCGCTTCAAGGCCGCAGTGGCGCAACTGGCCCCGGTGATGGAAGACCGGGGCATCGATGAAATCTACCTCGACCTCACGGACGTGCCTGGCGCGCAAGACGTGGCGGACGGCGACGAGCTGGCCGGCGTGCGAGCCCTGGCGGCACGTCTCAAGGCAGCGGTGACCGAGGCCACCGGGCTGAGTTGCTCGATCGGCGTGACGCCCAACAAGCTGTTGTCCAAGCTGTGCTCGGATCTGGACAAGCCGGACGGGCTCACCGTCCTGATGCCGGCAGAGATCCCCACCCGTATCTGGCCCTTGCCGGCCAGTCGCATCAACGGCATCGGCCCCAAAGCCAGCGCGAAGCTGGCCCACCTCGGCATCGACACGATCGGGCAACTCGCGCAGGCCGAGCCTGGTTGGCTGCTTGAACACTTCGGCAGCAACTACGGGGCGTGGCTGCATGCGGCGGCACATGGTCGCGACGAGCGGCCGGTTGTGACCTGGCGCGCGCCCAAGTCCCTCAGTCGCGAGACCACGTTCGAGCGTGACCTGCACCCGCGCGATGACCGGGAAGCGCTGAGCCCCATCTTCACGAAGCTGTGCGAACAAGTGGCGCAGGACCTGTTGCGCAAGGACTACCTGGGGCGTACGGTAGGCGTGAAGCTGCGTTATGACGATTTCAAGATCGTCACCCGCAGCATGACCATGCCTGCCCCGACGCGCGACGCAAGCGTGATCCGGCAGTGGGCCGGGCGTTGCCTCAAGTCTGTGCCGCTGGACCGGCGCTTGCGCCTGCTGGGCGTGAAGATGGAATCCCTGTGCAAGCCCGAAGAAGCCTTGCCGGCCCAGGAGCCGGCCGTGCCGTACTCGTTGCCCTTGTTCGAGAGCCTGTGATGCCATGAAGCTGACCATCGAGCCCGCCCACCTGTCTTGCGAGATGACCGAGGGCCAGTCCTTGCTCGAAGCCGCGCTGGCGGCCGGCATCAACATGCCCCGATCCTGTCGCAACGGGACCTGTCGGGCGTGCATGTGCCGCCTGGAGACGGGGCAGATTCGCTATCGCATCGAGTGGCCAGGGCTGAGTCCGGACGAGAAGGACGAGGGCTGGGTGCTGCCCTGCGTGGCCCTGCCACTGGGCGACGTGGTGCTCTGGGTGCCCTCAGTTCGCCGTTTCTCTGATGGGGCTGGTGTCTGAGTCACTGCTCGCATCCTCAATCGAGGATGATCGGTGTGCCTCGTCCAGGTCCAGCAACTTGTCTTCGATGAAGTCCTTTTCAAGCAGGGTGCGCTTCATTGTGTTCTTGAGCTCTTCCAGCTGGTTGAACAAAATGGTGCGTTCCTGGGTGATGGCATTCATCTGCGAACGCAGGTCTTCGATGTCCTTCTCGGCTGAGTGACGTGCGTGGTCCACCTCGGACTGGAGTTTTTCCACTTCCTGGGTCAGTGTGTTGGCAGTGGCTTCCGCTTTCTGCGCGCGTTCCTTGGCACGGTTGAGCAACTGCTGCTGCTGATCCATGTTCTGTCGCAGCACCTCGGCGGATTGGGTGGAGGCTTCTGCCAGCCGATTGGCACGTCGCAGTTCGTTGATGACGATGTTGGCCTCATCCAGCCGGATCTTGACTTGCTCCAGTTCGGTGGCCAGGTGGCTGCGCTGGGTCAGCGTGTGGTCCAGCTTGCCCTGGTTGTCCTGGCGCCAGGCTGTGTAGCCATCGGGGTCCACGCGCTGCAGTGATTCGAGCAGTTCGCGCATCTCGTCCATCATGCCTTCGTGCTCTTCGATGCCTTCGCGTGTCAGCGAGTCGGTCAAAGCGGCGATCTTCTGCAGGCTGTCCTGCGAGATGTTGAGGGCCTGGCTGTTGGCGTGGCTGGCTTGCTTGTTGGCATCGATCAGACGGTCGCTGAGTCGGTCCACCGAGGACAGCATCTCGTGCAGGCGTTTGGCCGCGCCCATCAGCTCATCCGTGCCCTGACGCATGAGCGTGTGGGTGGTCTCGGTCTGCCCCAGGATGCGAAACAGCATGAAGGCCAGCAGGATGATGGCCGCCGCATTGCCGATAAAGACAAACAGGACGGCGACGCTTTCAAGCTGCATACGGGCGCTCCTTGCGGGGTCAGACGGCCAGGAAGCTGAACCGGCCGTCGCCGTACCCAGGCACGGAAATGCGAAAGTCCGCCCGGCCGCCGTTCTTGATCAGCAGTTCATTGAGCTTCTGAAAGCCCTGAGGGACGATGCTGGTACGCGACAGTGGCACGGGATCGACTTCGGCCTCCAGTCGCAATAACGCGCCCGCGTTCTGCATGAACTGGCTGGCATGTTTGACCATACCCTCGGTAGCCTGGCCTTGCTGCATGGCCTGACGTACCGCTGCGGGAGGCTGTTTGGATCCGCCGCCACCCAGGATGCACACGGCGTTCATGTCGAGCACGGCAATGGCGGTCACGGGCTTGCTGCGTCCGCCATACAGGCCAATCAGATTCTGCGATGTCAGCGCGTGCGCCACGAGGGGTTCCTGTTCCAGCAAGCGGAAAGGAATGCCGTTCATGAGCGACTGGATCAGCTTCTTGCATTCTTCGGTGATCACCAGCCCCGGCGGCGCTTCTTCCTCTTCAACCTTGTCGTCCGCAGGTGTGCTGCCATCGGCTGGCACGATGTGAAGCACATGCGAGATCAGTTCGGTGTCCTTGAAGGGCTTGTTGATCACGAAGACGGCCCCGTTGCGACGGGCTTCTTCCAGCATGGTCGGGCTGGTTTCTGTGGTGACCAGGCCAACCTTGACATTGGCCTGTCCCAGTTGGCGCAACGTCTGCAGCAATTCCAGGCCGGACATCCTGGGCATGTGCCAGTCCGTGATGATCAGGTGCGGGTTGAAGTCACTGATCATGTCCAGCGCCACTTCACCGTTGATGGCGACGCGGATCTCTACCGCCGGATAGCCGCATGATTCCACCACTCGGCGAATGATGGCCTGGATGGCTCGGCTGTCATCGACGATCAGAAATCGGAAGGCCTCAGGTGTCGTCTGTGTTGCGACATTCATGTCAGGACTCCAGGATACGTTGGTCAATCGCGTCAAACACCGTGATCACGATGCGCCTGCCGGCGTCGCTTTCACTCGAAAATGTCACACTCACGCGTGCATGGTGCTGCAACTCCGTGAATCGGGCCAATGGCAACTCCTTGGGCAGCCCGATCTCGACGGTATGCGTCTCGTCGTGACTCATCACCAGACAACCACCCAGGACGTTGCAGGCCTCCATGCAGGCATCTCGCACGTCATCCGTGCTGATTTCATCCAGCGGAAGGCCAAACATGAAGCAAGCTACGTCAGTGGCCTCCTGGTCGTCGATCAACAGCCCCACCGCCATCAAACGCTCGGGCAGGCCATCGTGCAGATGGACGGGCAATACCACCGCGTGTTCGCGCTCGCCAGGCCTGGTCGCCTGCGCCGGCCCCTCCTCGAAGTGACGCTCGGCGCCACTGAGAAAGGTCCACGCAGGGTCCAGCTTGCTGGCCATGGTGTCCTTCGGGATGAGGTACATCGTGCGGTCTCGGGTGTGAACGGTGCTCAGGTTTGAGTGGCTGCTATGCCCTTAGCGGTATCGGCAGTGTTTCAAACAAATTGACACGTGACTTGCTAGACCCGTTCAAACCGCGGCATATGCACGCCATTGACCTCCACCTGCTCGAAGAACATGGCCCAAGGGCGTACCCACATGGCGCGGTCTCCATATTGAGGGCGGTAGACGACGAGTGGTTCCAGCGTTTCGCTGTGCCGGGCCACGCCCAGTACGTCGTATAGATTGCCTTTGTAATGGCGGTAGGTGCCCGGCTCGATCGAGGGCAGAGGGGGGAGGGGATGGACTTCGGTCATATGCGGATTGTGAATAGAAAGCCGGGCGCTCTTTACAAACCCTTTGCAAAGGGGGCGTCAACAGCCCGAATCGAGCCCGCGTTGTAGATCTCAAGGCGCTGCGAAACGTCGATCACTACGATGAATGCCGCACACCGAACTCACAACATGACCCTCGTTGATAGGAACCTTTCATGAAGACCAAACTGATTGCGGCCGCCCTGGTGACCATCTGTGCCCTGCCCGTGTTTGCCCAGATGAACGCGCCTGCCGTGGCGACCAGCCCTGCCGCCAGCGCGGTGCAACAGGTCAAGAATGACAACAAGGAAATCCGCCAGGACACCAAGGACATCCGTGCCGACAAGGTTGATCTGGCCAAAGATCGCAAGGAGCTGGCGGTGGACCGCAAGCAACGTGCGATCGCAAAGCAGCGTGAGGAAGCCGCCCTCCAGCGTGGGGACACCGCCGCTGCTGAAAAATTTGAAGCCCGCCGTGAAGCCGAGCGCCAGGAAATCAAGGAAGACAAGCACGACATCGCCAAGGACCGTGCTGATCTGCATCGCGACCGCATGGAGCGCCGTCATGACCGACGCCATCGCAACCACGATGCAGCCAACACCAAGTAATCGCGTGTGGTGAGCGCAGGCCGGGTTCTGTTCTGATTGGGAACCCGGCAGGCAAGGTCGACGACAAATCGTCCAAAAAGGGTCGGCCTCCTGCTGAAGCCAGATGCGGCTCGATAGCCGCGATAATCGCGGGATGACCGTGATTGCCCAACCGACCCCCTCTAGCGCCCGCGCCCAGTTGCCCCGCCTGAGCTGCGTCATTCCCTGCTACAACGAAGCAGCCAACCTGCGTTTGCTCTTGCCCATTCTGGCCGAGCAGTTGAACGGGTGCACGGCTGAGTGGGAGGTGGTGCTGGTTAACGACGGCAGCCGCGACGATACCTCCACCGTTTTCGACGAGTGGACGCGCAAGCCGGGTTTCCGTGCGATCGAGTTTTCGCGCAATTTCGGCAAGGAAGCGGCGCTGACGGCCGGGCTGCAGGCGGCCAACGGCGATGTCGTGGTCCTGATGGACTCGGACATGCAGCACCCGCCTCGCTTCATTCCCGAGATGATCCAGCAATGGCAGGCGGGCGCCGATGTGGTCTATGCCCTGCGTGAGAACCGTGACGATGAAAGCGTGTTCAAGCAGGTCGGCACCCGTGCCTTCTACCGCCTGATCAACGCCAAGTCACGCTTCTGGGTGCCACCGGATGCGGGTGATTTCCGCCTGATGGACCGCGCCGTGGTCGAGGCCATCCTCGCGCTGCCCGAGCGCAACCGCTTCATGAAGGGCCTGTACGCCTGGGTGGGGTTCAAGTCCGTGGCGATTCCTTATGAGCCGGCTGAGCGTGCCGTGGGCAAGACCCACTACAACGCCCTCAAGCTCATCGCTTTTTCGATCGACGGGCTGACCGCCTTCACGACCTGGCCGCTGCGTGTGGCCAGTATTGCCGGCATGGTGATGGCCTTGATGGCCTTTATCTACGGCGCCATCGTGATCATCGATTTCCTGATTTACGGCAACAAGGTATCGGGCTGGACCACGATCATTGTGCTGCTGTCCTTCTTTGTAGGCATTCAGTTGATTGGCCTGGGCATCCTGGGTGAGTACATCGCCCGCATCTTTGAAGAGGTGAAGGGCCGGCCGCTGTATGTGGTGAAGCGCTCGCTGGGCCGTGGCCTGGATTTGTCGGCGCCGGGTCATACCGGTGACTGAGCCCGTGTCGAGCCAGCCTGAGCGGCTGCTGGCCGTGTGCGTGGACGATTTTGGTCTGCATGACGGCGTGAACCAGGCGGTGTTCGATTTGCTGGCCCTGCGCCGCATTTCGGCCGTGAGTTGCCTGGTGGATGGGCCAAGCTGGGCCAGCGGTGCCGCGCGCTTGCGTGAGGCGATCGGCGCGCCGGATCAGGCGGTGGCCGATGTGGGCTTGCACCTGAACTTCACCGAAACCCTGGATGTGCAGGCGCAATCGGCCTGCCCGAGCCAGCCTCTTGGTGCGCTGATCCGGGCCTGCTACTTGCGCCGTCTCGATGTCGCGCGACTCGATGCCGAGATCGAGCGCCAATGGGGTCGGTTCGAGGCCGTCTGGGGCAAGGCGCCGGACTTCATCGACGGGCACCAGCATGCGCACCAGTTGCCTCAGATCCGCGATGCTTTGCTGCAGGTGTTGCGCAGGCGTTATCCCGCCGGGCAAGCGGGCCCCAGGCCTTGGGTGCGGCAATGCCGATCGCCGGGCTGGCAGGCTGTGCTGGCCGGTATCAGTGTGTCGGACACGGTCAAGGCGGCCATCATCGCCACGCTGGGTGCTTCCGTGATGGGGCGGGGGGCGGCCACGCTGGGCTTGCGCCATAGCGAGCGCCTGCTGGGTGTCTACCCCTTTGACGCGGATGCGCAGGCTTATCTGCTGCGCTGGCAAGCCTGGCTCAAGCTGGTGCGTGCACGGGGCGATCTGCTGATGTGCCACCCGTCGGTGGCCATGCAGACCGCACCACCCTGGCCAGACGTGATCGCCGCGTCCCGCCAGATGGAGCACGCCGTGCTGACCGGCGATGTGTTTGCGCGCCAGTTGACTGACGCCAGGGTCCGAATCGTGCGGTTGAGCGCCTTGGTTTGACCCTGCCTGAGCGGGCTTCGCTACACTGTGCGCCTTTCACGGGTGGTCCGACCGGGCTGCTTTGCTCCCTTTTGTGAATAGGCTCTTTTGTGACGCACGCTTCCAAGAAAAACTGGCCGACCTGGGCTGTGGCGCTGGCAGTGCTGGCCTGGCTGCTCTGTACAGCCTGGTGGCGGCCTTTGGCTGTGCCTGATGAGGGGCGTTATGCCGGCGTGGCGTGGGAAATGATCCGCAGCGGTGATTGGCTGACCCCGACGCTCAACGGTCTGCCGTTCTTTCACAAGCCGCCCCTGTTTTACTGGCTCACGGCGCTGTCGCTCAAGACCTTCGGCCTGACGCTGTGGGCGGCGCGACTGGCCTCGGTGTTTGGCGCCTGGCTGGGTGCGATGGGCCTGTACCTGCTGGTGCGGCGGTGGGGTGGGGCGCGCGTGGCGGGGTGGTCGGTGCTGGTGCTGGTCACACAGCCCTTTTGGTTTGGTGGCGCGCAGTACGCCAACCTGGACATGCTGGTTGCGGGCTGCATTTCCGCCGCGATCGTGCTGGCGGCTCATGCCGTCCTGGCGCGCGAGGCGGGGCAGGCCTACCGCTTTGCCCTGTGGGGCGCCTATGCGCTGGCCGGTTTGGGGCTGCTGGCCAAAGGCCTGATCGGCCTGGTGTTGCCTGGGGCCGTCATCGTGGCCTGGTTGCTGCTCACGGGGCGCTGGCGTGCCATCCTGGGTTTGCTGTCCTTGCCGGGCCTGATCGTGCTGGCCCTGGTGGCGGCGCCCTGGTTCGTGGCCATGCAGCGCCTGTACCCTGACTTTTTCCACTATTTCTTCATCTACCAGCACTTCCAGCGCTTCACGCAGACGGGCTTCAACAACATGCACGCCTGGTGGTATTACCTGCCGCTGATGGTGGGGCTGACGCTGCCCTGGGTGCCGGCCTGGTTGCTGACCGTCTGGGGCCCGGGCCCGGGCCCGCGCCAGGTGCCTTCGGGTGAGGCGCCCGAGGCGCAAGCCGTCGCATCCCGGTCTGCCTTGCGCTGGCTTGCCTGGGTGTGGATGGTGGTGATCCTGGTGTTCTTCTCCATTCCGGCGTCCAAGCTGCCGGGCTACATCCTGCCGGCCTTGCCACCTCTGGCCTACCTGGTGGCAGACACTTTGATGCAGCGCTGGCCTTCCGCCAGTGCCTGGGCGCCGAAGGCCTGGGGTGTGGCGGCCTCGCTGATGTGCCTGGTGCTGATCGGCGCGGCGGTGAGGTACGACGAGCAGTCCTCCCGCCCGGTTCTGCCGGTGCTGCAGCCCCTGCTCAAGCAAGGTGTGCCCCTGGTTTACGTCAACGAGTTCGTCTACGACCTGCCGTTCTATCTGGCGCAACCCGGCCCGATCCCCGTCATCAGCAACTGGGATGACCCGGACCTGCCCAAGCACGACAACGACCGCAAGGAGCTGTTTGACGCCGGTGAATTCAACCCGACGCTGGCGCCCAAGGTCCTGATACCAAAGAGTCAGTGGCAGACCTGGTTGTGCCAGCATCCGCGCCTGGCGGTGATGGCGCCTCACGACGTCACCAAGTCGTATCCGGAGCTGGCCTGGCAGCCGCCGGTCATGAAGCTCAAGCTGTGGTCGATGTGGGTGCTGGACCGTGACGATTTGCTCGCCAAGGGCCTGCGCTGCCCTTGATGGGCGGTGCCCTCATTGATGCGCTGGACAGCCGTCCTTTCTTCAGGTTAGTATGTCTGACATGAACACGCGCACCAACCACGTCCTGCTGACCACCTCCTGGTGGCGCTGCCCACATCCGGCGGCTTGACGTTCACACGTGTGTAGAAACCCATGCCGCCCCTCAGGCGGCATTTTCTTTGGTGCAGGTATTTCTGAAGCACCAGTCTCCTGAAAGGGCGGTCCCTCACCCCAGATCAGGATATGACCATGACCCCTTGCGACACCCTGGCCGACGTGCGTTCAGCCATTGACCAGATCGATTCCATGCTGGTGGGCCTGCTGGCCGAGCGTGGCCGGTACGTGCACGAAGCGGCCCGCTTCAAGCGCAACAAGGCCGAAGTGGCGGCGCCTGATCGCGTTCGCCAAGTCATCGACAAGGCCTTGAACCATGCGCGCGAGATGGGGGCCCCGCCGGAGGTGGTGGAAGCCGTTTACCGCAGCATGATCGCCGCCTTCATCGAGCTGGAGGCTAACCAGCATGACCGCTTGACGAAAGCGGCGCTGGCCGACGAAGGCACAATGGCGGGTTGAGCCCTTTTGCCCCCGCCAGCCCCTGCCATGCTCTGGACCTCTCTGAATCGTTTTCTGGATCGCATTCGCCCACGCCGTCAGGCTGTGGTGCTGCTGGCCGATGCCGTGTTGATCGTGCTGGCCTGGCACACCACCTACCTGTTTCGCATGGGGGTCGAGCGCTGGTTGCACGAACGCCCCGACTACGACGGTGCGGTGTTGCTGGGCGTGATCGCGGTTTACAGCGCCGTGTCCTGGGCGTTGGACGTGCCGAGGGCTACCTGGCGCTACACCAGCTTCCATGAAATCACCCGCCTGGGTTGGGTCTGCCTGGGCGCGGGCCTGGCCAGTGCCGTCGTGGTGCTCATGGCGCATCTGGTGGAGGTGCCGCGTGCCGTGCTGGCGCTGCATCCGGTGTTCAGCCTGATCATGATGGCGCTGGCCCGCATGACGGTGCGCATGCTCAGCGAGTCGTCGCGCGCACGCCGGGCCGGGCGCCAGCCAACCGGGCAGCATGCTTTGGTCCTCGGGGCAGGGGCCGCCGCCAAGTTGTTGATCGCCGGCATCCAGCACCGTGGCTGGACGGTGGTGGGCCTGCTGGATGACGACCCACGCAAGCACGGCTCCAGCATCTCGGGCGTGACGGTCTGGGGCGGGCTGGATCTGCTGGCGGACTCGGGCATGCTCGACGACGTCACCCACCTGATTCTGGCCATGCCTTCAGCCTCCAATGCGCAGCGCAAACGGGCGCTGGATCTGGCTGCAGCCACGGGCTTGCCTGTGGTGACGGTGCCTTCCGCCGACGAGTTGCGTGAAGGCCGCTCCCGCATCGACCGTGTGCGCGACATCGAGCCCGACGACGTGCTGGGCCGAGAACCCGTCAAGCTCGACGAGAGCGCCGTGTCCGATCTGATCAGCGGCCAGACCGTGATGATCACGGGCGCTGGCGGCTCCATCGGGTCCGAGCTGTGTCGCCAGATCGCGCGATTCGGCCCCAGCCGCCTGGTGTTGTTCGAGCTCAGCGAGTTTGCGCTGTACCAGGTCGAGCAGGATCTGGGTGAACGCTTCCCGCACCTGCCGCTCGTGCGACTGGTGGGGGATGTCAAGGATCTCGGCGCCTTGCGTCGCGCCATGCAGTCGCATCAGCCGGATCTGGTTTTCCATGCTGCGGCCTACAAGCACGTGCCACTGATGGAAGACGACAACGCGTGGATCGCGCTGCGCAACAACACCCTGGGCACCTATCTGGTGGCGCAGGCGGCAGCGGAATCGGGCGTCAAGCGTTTCGTGCTGATCTCGACCGACAAGGCGGTGAACCCGACCAACGTCATGGGCGCCACCAAACGGGCGGCCGAGATGGTGGTGTCGCATTGGGCCGGCAAGGGCACCGCCACGCGCTTCATGGCCGTGCGCTTTGGCAATGTGCTGGGGTCGAGCGGCAGCGTGATACCCAAGTTCAAGGAGCAGATTGCCAAGGGCGGGCCGGTCACGGTCACGCACCCCGAGATCACGCGCTACTTCATGACCATCCCTGAAGCGGCCCAACTGGTGCTGCAGGCGGCGGCGCTGGCGGAGACTGGTCAGGTGTTCGTGATGGACATGGGCAAGTCGGTCAAGATCGCCGATCTGGCGCGAGAGCTGATCCGCCTGAGCGGCCACACCGAAGCTGAGATCCCCATTGTGTTCAGTGGCTTGCGGCCTGGCGAAAAGCTCTACGAAGAGTTGCTGGCCGATGCCGACACCACCTTGCCCACGCCACACCCCCGCCTGCGCCTGGCGCAGTTGCGCGGTGAGTTGCCGGCCGACTGGATCGAACGCTTGATGGCGCTGACGGTGGACGAGTCGGCCAGTGCGCCACCCACCTTGCGCGCACGGCTGCACGAACTGGTGCCCGAGTACGCGCCTCGTTGAGGTGTCGGGCCTGTGGGTGATGTGTTGATGCCGACCGATCAGTCCGGCATCAGTTCATCGACCTGACGCAGCAATTCCGACAGTTGCACCGGCTTGGTCAGGTAGCAGGCCGCACCCGCACTCAGGGCCGCATCAATCTGCTCGGGCATGGCGTCGGCCGAGATCATGATCACGGGGATGTCCACCGTATCCGGGTTGGCCTTGATGAGCTTGAGCAACTCCTGGCCGGAGGCATCGGGCAGGTGCACGTCCAGCAGGATCAGGTCGGGTTTGCTGCCGCGCAGACGGTTGTGCAACACCGCCAGGCCTTCTTCTGTTGTGGGCGCGACCGTCACCGTGATCCAGGGCCGCGCAGCCAGTGCCGAGCGAATCACCTCGCTGTTGGCCAGGTTGTCTTCCACATACAGGACGTGACGTGGTTCGGTCGCGCCACTAGCGGTGGCGCGGGGGGCGCGGATGCGCGTGGCACTCACTACTTTGGCCTGCATGGTCACGGCTGGCAGTGACAGCGTGAAGGTCGACCCGTGCCCCTCTTCGCTTTGCACATCAAGTTGGCCGCCCATCAGCAGCGCCAGGTGCCGGCTGATGACCAGGCCTATGCCCGTGCCACTGGTGGGGCCTTGTTCGCGGCCCAGTCGGTTGAAAGGCTGGAACAGCTGCGACAGTTGCTGCTCGTTCATGCCCATGCCTGTGTCGTGAACCGTGATGTGCAGGCGAGGGCTGTTGTTGTGAGCGACGGTCTGTGCAACGGTGATGGACACCCTGCCGTCACGCTGGTTGAACTTGATGCCATTGCTCAGCAGGTGCGCCAGGATTTGCCTCAAGCGGGCGGCATCGGCCATCACGCCCCATTCGGAAGGGATGTCTGACTGAATCGACAGGGTCACGCCATGCTTGTCCGCGTCTTCCTGCAGCAGCTTGACGGCCAGGCTCAGTTCGTCACCGATTCGCAAGGATTGAGCCTGCAGCTTGAGCGTGCCCATGTCGATGCGAGAGATGTCGAGCACATCGTCGATCATGTCCAGCAGATGCCAACCCGCTTGCTGGATTTGTTCGACCCGCTGGCGCTGCGTCGGGGGCAGCGGCTCGCGCTGGTCCAATGACATCACTTGAGCAAACCCCAGAACGGCATTGAGTGGTGTGCGCAACTCATGGCTCATCCTGGACAGGAAGTCGCTCTTGGCCTGGTTGGCCAGCTCGGCTGCACTGCGCTGCGCTCGGGCTTCCTCCATGGCCGCTTCAATGCGGCTGGCATGCCCGGTCATCACCAGCAGCAGGGCGCCCAAGGCGGCCGCCAATGAAACACCGCCGATGGCCAACAGCCACGATGTCACACTCAGCCCCACGACAGGCACAGGGCCGGCGCTCCACATGGCCAGTTGCCACTGCCTGCCCGCAAACTCGATCGGCACCTGCGCGCGATGCGCGCTGACCTGGCGCCATTTGCTCTCGCGGCATGCGGCTGTGCCTCCGAGCAAGGGGCGACCCGGGGCGCTGACGTCCAGCATGCAGGCCTCCAGATACCCCGGGCGTCCTTGCAACATGGCGTTGATGGCGTCGTCCATGCGCAAGGCCAGGAATACGGCACCGGTGTTGGCCTGTACGCGGGTCTGGGGTGTGAAGGGCGTGCCTTTGAACACCGGTTGATAAACCACGATACCGGTTTGCTGTGCGCGCTCCTGCATCAGCCTGAACCCGCGCGTGGCCACCACGCGGTCTTCGCGCCGAGCTTGCTCGTAGGCTTCGCGTGTCACTGCCTGGGATAGGGCGTTGTAGCCCAGGGCGGATTCATTGCCGGTGCGTGGTTCGATGTAGCGCACCACGGCCAATTCGGTTCCTGTCGGCGGCAGGCGTTTGTGTGTATCGAAGACCTTGTAGCTGGTGAGCCCCTCGCGCTGTTGCTGCGCTTCGAACAGGGGGAGATCCGTGGCGCGCAGACGCTCGTCCCAACCCGCAGCCTGGATCCCCTTGAGCGAACCGAGCCAGTAGCGGGACGCTCTGGCGAACTCGTCCCGCGTGACCTGTTCGGATGCGTGAAATACACCGGTCAGTGCAGCCAGCGCGTCTCGGTAACCGTTGAGGCGCAGGTTGACCGCATTGGTGGTGGCCAGCACGTCCTGATCGAACACGGCTGCTTCACGTTCTTGCCCCCAGATCTGTACTTCACGCACGCCCAGCGCCAGCAACACCGTGGCAATCAGCAAAGGAATGCCGACAGGCCGGCGGCGCGCCCGCCACAGCGCGGCCGGTTGCCCGACCAGTGTCAGCATCATGGGGGCGCCAACCAGCACACCCAGCGTGTCACCCGTCCACCAGCCCAGAAAGGCCTGCGGTGCGGCTGCTGTCGGTAGCATGCCCAGCGCGGTGCGTGCGCCAATTGAGATCGCCGCGTTGACCAGGCAGGCCACGGGCCCGGCCAGCAGCAAAAAGCGCCCGATCTCAAGGGGGCGCTCCAGTGTCAGTGGAGCGCGATCGGGACCGTGGGTCAGGCGCCAGGCTACCCAGGCCTGCATGCTGGCGCCTGCGCCGCCGATCAAGGCCATGCTCAGCACGGATTGCCACGGCGTGGCCTGCAGGTCCGGCAGCGAGCCAAGCGCGATCACCGTGGCCGCCCCCATGCCGATGGGCAGCAGCATGCCGGGGCCCCAACCCATCAGAAAGGCCAGCGCCAGTCCCGCAGGCAGGTACAGGGGAGACACGCGCTCGTGCGGAGCCGACAGGGACACCGCCAGCAGGCCGGTGACGCTGTAGCTCAGCCATGTGATGAGGCCCCTGATCGACAACGACGTCAGGGGAGAGCGCTGGCTCATGGACGGGATCCTTGGGGCGGGAAACGGGGGCTATTTTTCTGCACACCTTAGCATTGGTGTGCCCCCGTTTGGCGTGGGTATTCGTGGTGGGGGCGGCAAAGCATCCCTGATCCCCCCTAGACTTTGGTGTCCAGCAGTACCCATCGTTGCACCCAGACCACCCAGACCACCCAGGAGAAAAGCAGATGATTCGCACGCCCCGCTGGCTCGCCCCCCTTGCCTTCGCCCTCGCGACCCTTGGCGCCTTGCCTGTTGCGCAGGCCGAAGCCCCCCAGGTGCTCACGCAGGTGCCTGGCTACTATCGTCAGATGATCGGCGCTTTCGAGGTCACTGCGCTGTATGACGGCCAGATCAACCTCGACACCAAGCTGCTCAAGAACACCACGCCGGCGCAAACCCAGAAGCTGCTGGCCAGGATGTTCCGCACCAACCCGACGCCTACTGCGGTGATTGCCTTTCTGGTCAACACGGGTAACAAGCTGGTGCTGGTTGACACGGGAGCCGCCAAGGTGTTTGGCCCGACGCTGGGGCATGTGTTGGCCAACCTGAAGGCAGCTGGCTATGACCCTGCTCAGGTAGACACCATCTTGCTGACCCACCTGCACGGTGACCACGTGGGTGGCCTGCTGACGCCCGAAGGGCAGCCCGCGTTCCCCAACGCCCAGGTCTATGCCGCCAAGGCCGATGCCGATTTCTGGTTGAGCCCGGTGAGCCTGGCCAAGGCGCCTGAAGACTCGAAGATGTTCTTCAAGGCGCCGCAGGATGCCACGGCGCCCTACATCAAGGCGGGGCATTTCTCCACCTTCGAGGGTGATGCTGAACTGCAACCTGGCATCAAGCCCGTGTCCGAGCATGGCCATACTCCTGGCCACACGGGCTACCTGCTGGAATCCAAGGGGCAGAAGTTGCTGGTCTGGGGGGATGTGGTGCACAACGCCGCCGTGCAGTTTCCACAGCCCAAGGTCACCATCGAGTTCGACAGCGACCAGGCCAAGGCGTTGGCCACGCGCATGCACCTGTTGAACTGGACGGCCAAGGACGCTTTGCTGGTGGCTGGGGCGCATCTGCCGTTCCCCGGTATTGGGCATGTGCGTGCCGAGGGCAAGAACAGCTACAGCTGGGTCCCTGTCGATTTTGCACCGGTTGAGCCTAAGCCGGCGCCCTGAGCGCTGTCCCGGTGACGACGGAGATGGCCTTCCTGCTGCCTCGGTCGTCACCTTTGCGCGACATGGCCGGGTGCAACGCCCGCTTGGGCGCCGGAAATTGGCGCCAATCCTCGCATCAGGCGGGGAACTGCGCGCTTATTGCCCTGCGGGAGGCCCCGCGCGGTCCTATACTGACCGGTCATCAAGCAGGTTGGATTGAGCAACCTGCGTCGCTGTGGTTCAAAAAGGCAAATCAACGCCATGACTTCCAAACTGAAGATTGCGGGCTGGGTCGCGCTGGGTGCGCTGGCCGGTGGCCTGACCACCATGCAATTTGGAGCAACTGCCCGCAGTTCCATGGCGCCGCTCCCGATGGAGGACATGGCTCAACTGGCTCGGGCGTTCGGCCTGATCAAGTCAGACTATGTTGAGCCGGTTGACGAGAAGAAGCTCATCGGTGATGCGATCAGCGGCATGGCGGCCGGTCTGGATCCGCACTCGGTCTACCTGGACAAGGTCGGCTTCAAGGAATTCCGCGAAAGCACCTCGGGCAAGTTTGTCGGGGTGGGCATCGAAATCGGCATGGAAGACGGCCTGGTCAAGGTCGTGTCCCCGATTGAGGGCTCGCCTGCATTCCGCGCCGGCATCAAGACGGGCGATCTGATTACCAAGATCGACGAAACCGCCGTCAAGGGCCTGACCATGGACCAGGCGGTCAAGCGCATGCGCGGTGACCCCAACACCAAGGTCGTCCTGAACATCTACCGCACGTCCGAGAGCCGCAACTTCCCGGTCACGATCATCCGCGAGGAGATCCACGTTCAGAGCGTTCGCGCCAAGATCGTGGAGCCTGGCTATGGCTGGATCCGCATTTCGCAATTCCAGGAGCGTACGGTCGAGGACTTCGTTGCCAAGGCCGAGAAGCTGTTCAAGGATGAGCCCAAGATGAAGGGCCTGGTGCTGGATCTGCGCAATGACCCGGGCGGCTATCTTGAAAGCGCGATCGCCGTGTCCGCAGCCTTCCTGCCCAAGGATGTCCTGGTGGTGAGCACGAATGGCCAGTTGCCTGACTCCAAGAAGGAGTTCCGGGCGCGCCCTTCCGACTACGCTGGCCAGTTCGGCTCCGATGCCCTGTCCAGATTGCCGGCTGCGATCAAGACCGTTCCCGTGGTCGTCTTGGTCAATGAAGGCTCGGCCTCGGCCAGCGAAATCGTGTCTGGCGCTTTGCAGGATCACAAGCGCGCGGTGCTGATGGGCGGGCAGACGTTCGGCAAGGGTTCGGTGCAGACCGTGCGTCAGCTGACCGCTGACACGGCCTTGAAAATCACCACCGCCCGGTATTACACGCCCAGCGGCCGTTCGATCCAGGCCAAGGGCATCGTGCCCGACGTGATGGTCGATGAGAGTGCCAATGGCAATCTGTACTCGGCACTGCGTGTGCGTGAGGCGGATCTGGACAAGCACATCACCAGCGGCCAGGGCAGCGAGGTGAAGGACGCGGCCCGCGAGAAGGCGCGCGAGGATGCCATCAAGAAGATCGAGGAAGCCAATGCCAAGAAGGGTGAAGCGCCCAAGCTGGCTGAGTTTGGCAGCCCTGAAGACTTCCCGCTGCAGCAAGCACTCAACAAGCTGCAAGGCAAGCCGGTGGTGGTCTCCAAGACCATGACCGAGCGCAAGCCTGAAGACAACAAGAACTGATCCTCGATCTTGGACGACGATCAGCGCCTGCGCTACAGCCGCCACCTCCTGCTGGATGAGTGGTCAGAGGAGGCTCAGGATCAGTTGTTGGCGTCGCATGCCCTGGTGATCGGGGCAGGGGGCTTGGGTGCCCCCGCCTTGATGTACCTGGCCTCGGCCGGGGTCGGGCGCATCACCGTGGTGGACCCTGACACGGTCGACATCACCAATCTGCAGCGTCAGATCGCGCACACGACCGAGCGTGTCGGGCAGGCCAAGGTGCTGTCCGCCGAGCTGGCGATGTCTCAACTCAATCCTGGTGTGCAGGTTCATGCCATCGCCCAGGCCGCCGATGAGGCCTTGCTGCGCGAATGGGTGCCTCAGGCCGACGTGGTGCTCGATTGCACCGACCGCTTCGCCATTCGGCAGTTGATCAACCGAGTCAGCCGCGAATCTGGTGTGCCCCTGGTGTCAGCTTCTGCCGTGCGCTTCGATGGACAAATCAGTGTGTTCGACCCGCGCGTGCCTGCCAGCCCCTGCTACGCCTGCCTCTTCCCGCCAGACGCGCCGCCGGAAGAAACGCGTTGCGCCATGTTGGGCGTCTTTGCGCCTGTGGTGGGCATGATGGGGGTGATGCAGGCGGGTGAGGCCATCAAGCTCTTGCTGCAGTCCTCGCCGATGTCGCCTTGGGCGGGGCACGAGAGCCTGGCCGGGCGATTGTTGATGCTGGATGGCCGTACCTGGAGCTGGGCCGAGATGCGCGCACGCCGTCAGGCAGCCTGCCCGGTTTGCGGCTCATCGTCACTGGCTGGCTGAGTGACCTGGCTGTGGGCGTTGCGGTGAAGCTGCAACTCCCCCGCCTTGACGGGCTTTTTTGACGGCCACAACAGCTGCCTCGGTTGCATACTGCCAATAAGCGCCGCTCCCTTTGCAGGCGGTGCCGCCTTAGTGCAGGACCGTCCAACATGAACAACCCCAAAGAGCTGCTTGAGCGTAACTTCCCGACGGCCGGTCAGGACGTCAATGCCGCCAGTGCGGTCAAACCGTCGCTGTATTCCGGTGCCGACAGCAGCTATGACCTGGCCTTCGCCGATCAGGACTTCCTGCTGCACCCCGACCTGCGCCCGGTGCGCATGCAGCTGGAGTTGCTCAAGCCGGAGATGATCCAGCGCGAAGAGGGCATCGAATCCACCATTGTGGTGTTCGGCAGCGCGCGCATCCTGCCGGCCGAGGTCTCTCAGGCCCGCTTGCGCGAGGCCATGGACCAGCCTGATGGCGCTGCGCGTGATCTCGCCGTGCGGGCCGCACAGCGCCAGGTCGATATGTCTCGGTATTACGAAGAGGCACGCGCTTTCGCCAGCCTGGTCACCGAGAACTCGGCCCAGTTGCAGAACCCTATCTACGTGGTCACCGGCGGTGGGCCGGGTGTGATGGAGGCGGGTAACCGCGGCGCTTTCGAGGTGGGCGGCAAGAGCCTGGGCCTGAACATCGTGTTGCCGCACGAGCAGGAGCCCAACCCCTACATCACGCCGCGTCTGTGCTTCCAGTTCCACTACTTCGCGCTGCGCAAGATGCACTTCCTGATGCGCTCGGTGGCGCTGGTGTGCTTCCCCGGTGGTTTCGGCACCCTCGACGAGCTGTTCGAGACGCTCACCCTGATCCAGACCGGCAAGTGCCGCAAGCGCCCCATCCTGCTGTTCGGGCGTGATTTCTGGACCAAGCTGATCAACTTCGATCACCTGGTCGATACCGGCATGATCAGCCCGGAAGACCTCAACTTGTTCCACTACGTCGAGACGGCCGATGAGGCCTGGGGCACCTTGCAGAAGGTGTACGGCCTGGGCAAGCCGGACGACGACATCGCCTGCGGCTGGTAAGGCGGGCTGCACACCATGAGCGCCGACCAGTTGGATCCTGTCACCCGTTTGAGGTTGATCGGCGCGCCCACCGACATCGGCGCCAGCATGCGCGGGGCCTCGCTCGGCCCGGAAGCCTTGCGCGTAGCCGGCCTGCCCGATGCCTTGGTCAGGCTGGGCTTGCAGGTCCATGATGCCGGCAACGTGCAGGGCCCTCCCAATCCCTGGTTGCCGCCTCAGGACGGGCATCGTCATCTTCAAGAAGCTCTGGCCTGGAATCAGGCTGTGTTCGAGGCGGTGATGGCTGCCCTGAATGAGGGTGAGGTACCCATGCTGCTGGGCGGCGACCACAGCCTGGCCATCGGCTCTATTGGGGCGGTTGCAGCCCATTGTCGTCAGCAGGGCAAGCACCTGCGCGTGATCTGGTTGGATGCCCACGCCGATTTCAACACCAGTGACATCACCCCCAGTGGCAACATCCATGGCATGCCGGTGGCGGTGCTGTGTGGCCATGGCCCGGCCGCCTTGCTCAAGCTCGCTGGCGCATGGGGTGAGGCCGAGGCGGGCCCGCCGGCCTTGTCATCCGAGCACATCCGCCTGATCGGCGTGCGCAGCGTGGACCCGCTCGAGCGCCGTTTCGTGCATGCCCAGGGGCTGGAAGTCTTCGACATGCGGCACCTGGACGAGCACGGCATGCGCGCCGTCATGCAGCAAGCCCTGATGGGTGTGGACGAGCACACGCACCTGCACCTGAGTTTCGATGTGGATTACCTGGACCCGGACATCGCGCCCGGTGTGGGTACGCCCGTGCGGGGTGGCCCCTCCTACCGCGAAGCACAGTTGTGCATGGAGATGATCGCCGACACGGGGCGCCTGGCCTCGGTGGATGTGGTTGAACTCAACCCGGCGCGCGACGTGCAGAACCGCACCGCAGAGCTGGTGGTGGATCTGGTGGAGAGCCTGTTTGGCAAGTCCACCCTGATGCGCTGGCGCCCTTGAAGGCGCTTCCTGGCGGATTTGTGACCCTTTTCTGGGGTTAATACGTGTATGGGAGGCATCAATGCATGCCAAATATGGCCGATATAGGGCCATGAGCCTGCCTGGAAAGACTGCCCTGATCCTGACTGGTGGTGGCGCGCGTGCCGCCTACCAGGTTGGTGTGCTGCAAGCGCTGCAACTGATCCGCCGTGAAAGCGGGGAAGGGCGGCGGGGTAACCCTTTTCAGATCATCAGCGGTACATCCGCTGGCGCCATCAATGGCCTGGCCCTGGCTTGTCAGGCCGATCACTACGATCTGGCGGTGCGTGCCATGGTCGAGGTCTGGCGCGATTTCCGGGCCGAGCAGGTCTACCGTGCCGACTCGCTGGGGGTGATCCGCTCCGGTGCGCAATGGCTGACTTTGTTTTCGCTGGGCTGGGCGCTGGCCAGATGGCGCAAGGCGCGCCCCCGTTCGCTGCTGAACAACGACCCGCTGCGCGAATTCCTGCCTTCCCTGTTCAATGTGGACCGTCTGCCCCAGTTGATGGCGGAGGGGCACCTGGACGCGGTGGCGCTCTCGGCCTCCAGCTACACCACGGGTGAGCACGTCACCTTCTACGACACCGTTCACGACGTCCAGCCCTGGGCGCGCTCCCAGCGCATCAGCGTCAAGGACCGGCTCACGATGGACCACCTGATGGCTTCGTCGGCCATTCCTTTTGTGTTTCCGGCCGTCAAGCTGCATGTTGACGGGCGACCTCACTATCTCGGTGACGGCTCCATGCGCCAGGCCGCGCCGATTTCGCCGGCCATCCACCTGGGTGCCGACCGCATCTTGGTGATCGGGGCGGGGCGCCTGCATGAGCCACCCGCACCGCGCGAGACGGTGGTCGAGTACCCGAACCTGGCGCAGATCGCGGGCCACGCCATGTCCAGCATCTTCCTGGATGCGCTGGCGGTGGACATCGAGCGCATGCAGCGCATCAACAAGACACTCGGCCTGCTGTCCCCCGAGGCGCGCGCCCAGTCGGCGCTCCGCCCGGTAGACATTCTGGTGATAGCGCCCAGCCAGCGCATTGACGACATCGCGGCCCGACACCTCTGGGCCCTGCCTCCCGCCGTGCGCGCCATGTTGCGGGCCGTGGGTGTGTACGGGCGAGGCAAGACGGCGCGTGGCTCGGCCCTGGCCAGCTACCTGCTGTTCGAGTCGTCCTTCACCCGAGAGTTGATTCACTTGGGCTTCACCGATGCGCTGGCCAAGCGCGAGGAGGTGCTGCGCTTTTTCGGCTGGGGGCAGCAAGACGGCGCGGAAAGTGGCCCGGTTGCCGCCCAGGGCGGGCTGTATGACGCCAGCTTCCCGGTGTCGGCCAACATGCAACTGGCTCCCGCCGTGTCGGCAGCGGAGATGGTCGGGCCTGATCGCCCCTTTACATTGCAGAGAGACCGTGCTAGAGTGGAGAGCTTCGCTTTGTAAAAGAGGCGGAGAGTTCTTTTCCTGAAAGGTCTCCACATGTCATACGCGGTCATAAAAACCGGCGGCAAACAATACAAGGTTGCTGTTGGCGAAAAAATTAAAGTAGAACAGATTGCTGCGGACGTTGGCCAAGAGATCGTGATCGACCAGGTTCTGGCAGTCGGCTCCGGCGCAGAACTCCAGGTTGGCACGCCCTTGGTGGCTGGCGCAACTGTCAAAGCAACTGTCCTGTCGCAAGGTCGTCACGACAAGGTCCGCATCTTCAAGATGCGCCGTCGCAAGCACTACCAAAAGCGTCAAGGTCACCGTCAGAACTACACCGAGCTGCAAATCAGCTCCGTGAACGTCTGATAGCGCCGTCTCGTCTAACCACTAGCCCCACCAAGGAGTAAATCCATGGCACAGAAAAAAGGCGGCGGTTCCACGCGGAACGGCCGTGACTCACAACCAAAGATGCTGGGCGTCAAGGCCTTCGGCGGTGAACTGATCTCCGCTGGCTCGATCATCGTCCGTCAACGCGGCACCCGCTTCCACGCTGGTACCAACGTCGGCATGGGCCGCGATCACACCCTGTTTGCGCTGGTCGATGGCACCGTGTCCTTCGCCACCAAGGGTTCGCTCAACCGCAAGACGGTCATCGTCACGCCGGTTTGATCGGTCTCTGATCGGCCTTTGGTCGGTCCTCAGGCTGCCGTCTGGCTCAGGCTGGGCGGCAAGCCGAACCAAAGCCTCGGTATGCCGGGGCTTTTGTCATTCTTGTCGTTTCCTTCCTGTCACTTCTTTTTTCGCCTTGATCGCTCTGCGTGACAACGCGCAGCAGATCGGGCTCGCCAGACGGGATAATCACCGTCTTGCCCCCATTCCAAGGACACCTGTCTCATGAAATTCGTTGATGAAGCCACCATCGATGTGGCCGCTGGTAATGGCGGCGCCGGTTGCATCAGCTTCCGTCGCGAGAAGTTCATCCCCTTCGGTGGCCCCAATGGTGGCGACGGTGGGCGAGGCGGGCACGTCTTTGTGGTGGCAGACCGCAATATCAACACGCTGATCGACTACCGCTACGCCCGCCGCCACGAAGCGCGCAATGGCGAAGCCGGTCGCGGCTCGGATCAGTTCGGCCACGCGGCTGACGACATCATCCTGCGCATGCCCGTGGGCACCATCATCCGTAACGCCGAAACCGGCGAAATCATGATGGAACTGCTGGAGCACGGCGAGCAGCGCATGCTGGCCAAGGGGGGCGATGGTGGCTTCGGCAACATGCACTACAAGAGCAGCACCAACCGCGCGCCCAAGAAGAAGACGCCCGGCTGGCCTGGTGAGGCCTTCAAGATCAAGCTGGAACTGCGTGTGCTGGCTGATGTGGGGCTGCTGGGCATGCCCAATGCCGGCAAGTCCACCCTGATCGCGGCCATCTCGAACGCCCGCCCCAAGATCGCCGACTACCCCTTCACGACCCTGCACCCCAACCTGGGTGTGGTGCGCGTGGGACCTGAGAAGAGCTTCGTCGTGGCCGACATTCCCGGTCTGATCGAAGGCGCCTCGGAAGGCGCTGGCCTGGGCCACTATTTCCTGCGCCACCTGCAGCGCACCCGCGTGCTGCTGCACGTGATCGACCTGGCACCTTTCGATGACACCGATCCCGTGCAACAGGCGCGCGCCATCGTCAACGAACTCAAGATTTACGACCAGGCCCTGTTCGACAAGCCTCGCTGGCTGGTGCTCAACAAGCTGGACATGATCCAGCCCGAAGACCGCACGAAGAAGGTGCTGGACTTCGTACGCCGCTATGGCTGGAAGGGCCCCGTCTTCCAGATTTCCGCGCTGACCCGCCAGGGCTGCGAACAGCTTGTTCAGACCATCTACCAGCACGTGGCCTCCATGCAGGAGCACCATGTTGAATCTGATATCCGCTTCGATGTGGAAGCCAATCTGCCCATGGCCAGCGACCTGATGGCCGAAGCTGGCTTGAGCTACGACCCCGATCTGGAGGCGTTGATCAAGCCCAAGAAGGCTGATGAGGACGGCGCAGCGCCGAAGAAGACGGTTGCGCCGAAGAAAGCTGCGGTCCAGAAGGCAGTTGCCAAGAAGGTTGCAGCCAAGACGGTCAAACCAGTCGTCAAGAAGCCTGCTGCCGAGAAGCCTGTTGTGAAGAAGGCGGCAGCGAAGAAGGTAGCGGCCAAGAAGGTGGCATCCAAGAAGGCGGTCGCCAAAAAGGCCGTTGCAGCCAAAACGGTGACGAGCAAGGTCGCGCCGGTCAAGAAGGTGGCGAAGAAAGCCGCCGTGAAGGCCGAGGTGGCCACGAAACCTGCGGTGAAGAAGCCTGCAGCCAAGAAAGTGGCCGCCAAGAAAGCGGCGGTGAAGACGGTGGCCCTGAAAAAGGCTGCAGTGAAGAAAGCCGCCGTGAAGAAGCCGGTCGCAGCCAAGAAGCCTGTGGCCAAGAAAGTCGCGGCCAAGAAGGTGGCGGTAAAGGCCGCGGTGAAGAAGGTCGCCAGCAAGAAGGCTGCTCCGGCCAAGAAGGCTGCCGCCAAGAAGGTGGTCGCCAAGAAGGTGGTCGCCAAGAAGGTGGTCGCCAAGAAGGTGGTCGCCAAGAAGGCCGCAGCCAGGAAGTCTGTCCGTTGATCCCATTCGGCCAATGAACACTGCATTGGCCACTTGATGAAGAACGCCCGAGTCTGCCCATGAACGATGTGTTGAAGAGCGCCCGCCGCATAGTGGTCAAGGTGGGGTCCAGCCTGGTCACCAACGAAGGCAAGGGTGTGGACGCAGATGCCATTGGTACCTGGTGTCGCCAGATGGCGGCGCTGGCAGCCGATGGGCGCGAAGTCATCATGGTGTCCAGTGGCGCCATTGCCGAGGGCATGAAGCGCCTGGGTTGGGCCACGCGCCCGCACGAGATCCATGCCTTGCAGGCCGCTGCCGCCGTGGGCCAGATGGGCCTGGCGCAGATGTATGAAACCAAGCTGCGCGAGCACGGCATGGGCAGTGCCCAGGTGCTGCTCACGCACGCCGACCTGGCTGACCGCGAGCGTTACCTGAACGCCCGCTCAACCTTGTTGACACTGCTGTCGCACAAGGTGGTGCCGGTCATCAACGAGAACGACACCGTGGTCACCGACGAGATCAAGTTCGGCGACAACGACACCCTGGGTGCGCTGGTGGCCAATCTGGTCGAAGCCGATGCCCTGGTCATCCTGACCGATCAGAAGGGTCTGTACAGCGCCGATCCGCGCAAGGACCCCAACGCCCGTTTCATCGATGTCTGCACGGCGGGTGACCCGTCTCTGGAGCAGATGGCGGGGGGCGCAGGCTCCCGTGTGGGCACGGGCGGCATGATCACCAAAGTGCTGGCCGCCAAGCGCGCTGCTGGCAGCGGCGCCTCCACCGTGATCGCCTGGGGGCGTGAGCCCGACGTGCTGGTGCGCCTCACGCAGGGCGAAGCCATTGGCTCCCTGTTTGTGGCGGCCACCGCCAAGCAGACAGCGCGTAAACAGTGGATGGCCGATCATCTGCAACTGCGCGGTGCCGTCATCATCGACGATGGCGCCGTGGCCAAGTTGCGCGACGAAGGCAAGAGCCTGCTGCCCATTGGCATGACGGAAGTGGTGGGCGAGTTCCATCGCGGTGACGTGATCGCCGTGCGCAATCAGGCCGGGCAGGATGTGGCCCGTGGCCTGGCCAACTACGCCAGCAGTGAGGCGCGTCTGATCGTGCGCAAAGCCTCGTCCGAAATCGAAGGCGTGCTGGGCTTCACCAGCGAGCCCGAAATGATCCATCGGGACAACCTGGTCCTGGCCTGAATAGCGTATTGCGCTTGGCGAAAGCCAGTTAACTGCGGGTAACTTCTGTCAGGGAAATTTCGCCTGACGGAAGCGTAAAGCCCGCTTTCACCCCCCTCTTTGCTCGTGACCAAGGGTTCGTACTGTCCTTGGGGTGGTGGCGTTTTACGTTAAAAACGTGACCCTTGTTTCCTTTTCTTTCTGATTCCTCCGAGGAGGTCTTGATGGCTCTGATGAATAACACCCTTGCTCGTTTTTCTTCTATCTCGCTGGCTGCTGCCGCCGTACTGGGTGGCACCCTGGGGATGGTCTCCGCTGCACAGGCCAAAAGCCTGGTCTGCGTATGGGACGTGGCGGGTAAGACAGGTGATGTGTTTGCGGCAGCGACGGACTACGCCGTGGCCATGCAGAAAAATGGTGCCGACATCGAACTCAAGAGCTATGTCGATGAGCGCGTGGCCATTGAGGACTTCCGTGCCGGTCAGTGTGACGGTGTGATCGCCACCGCCTTCCGTACCCGCCAGTTCAATATGGTGGCCGGCTCGCTGGACAGCATCGGTTCGACCACCGTGATCAAGAACGGCAAGGTCGACATGGACGCGAGCTACGAAGTCGTGCGCAAGGTGATTCAGGTGTTCGCGGATCCCAAGGCCGGCAAGCTGATGACCGAAGGCAACTACGAAATCGGTGGCATCTTCCCGCTGGGCGCTGCATATCCCATCGTGCGCGATCGCAAGATCAACTCGGTTGAAGCCCTGTCAGGCAAGAAGATCGCCGCGTTCGACTACGACAAGGCTCAGGGTGTGATGATCCAGCGTATCGGCGCCCAGCCGGTGTCCGTTGACATCACCAACATCGGCCCCAAGTTCAACAACGGCTTCGTTGACATGGTGAGCTTGCCCGCGGTGGCTTTCAAGCCCTTTGAGCTCTACAAGGGTATCGGCAAGACGGGGGGCATCGGCCGCTTCCCCATCATGATCCCCACCGTGCAGGTCGTGTTGAACAAGTCCAAGTTCCCCGATGGCTTTGGCGAGAAGTCGCGCAATTACTGGTTGTCGCAGTTTGACCGTGCGATGAACATTGTTCAGACGGCTGAAAAGGGCATTCCTGCTGCCATGTGGGATGAACTGCCTGCCGAGCACATTCCCAAGTACGTGCTGATGTTCCGCGAGTCACGCATCGAGATCGCCAGGCAAGGCCTGTACAACAAGCAGGGCTTGAACATCATCAAGCGTGCCCGTTGCAGCATCAACCCGACCGATGCCGAGTGCGCCACCAAGATCGAGATCGAGTGATCGACCTCTGCGTTGATGGCATGCGAAAAGGGCTCCCTTGGGAGCCCTTTCATTTGGTGGTGCGATCTGACGACGATGTCAGGATTGCTTGATCTCGATCTCCACCTGAATCAATTGCTCGCTGATGGTTTCGATCGGCATGTCCGTGTCCTCCTGGCCATCTGATCGCCGGCCATTGCTGCCACGCATGTTGCCGCGCAGGTAGCGGTTCTGGTGCCCTTGTGGCTTGGGCAGAAAGCGCGCCAACTCACTCAGGGCCATTTCATACACGCCGCGCTTGAACTCGATCACGGCTTCCAGGGGCACCCAGTATTCATGCCATCGCCAGGCATCGAACTCCGGGTGGCTGGTGGCGCGCAGGTTCATGTCGCTGTCACGCCCCGTCAATTGCAACAGGAACCAGATCTGTTTCTGGCCCTTGTAATGCCCTCTGGCGTCCTTGCGTATGAAGTGCTGCGGCACCTCATAGCGCAACCAATCGCGGGTGCGAGCGATGATGCGGACGTGGTCGGGCAGCAAGCCCACTTCTTCGTGGAGCTCGCGGAACATCGCCTGCTCTGGCGACTCACCATGCTTGATGCCGCCTTGCGGGAACTGCCAGGAATGGGTGCGGATACGTTTGCCCCAAAATACCTGGTTCCGGTGATTGAGCAGGATGATGCCGACGTTAGGCCGAAAGCCTTCCCGGTCGAGCATAATCAACTCCGAATTTTTCAACTAGTTTCATTATTGCACCGCAATGGCTTGACGGCTAGTAGCCTTTGTCAATGCCTCATTTGCGCGGTGTATTTTTTACGCATATGAAAGCCTCCCAGTTCTTCATTTCGACCCTCAAGGAAGCCCCTGCCGACGCTGAAATCGTGAGCCACAAGCTCATGACGCGGGCAGGCTTCATCAAGAAGCTGGGCGCGGGCCTGTACAACTACATGCCCATGGGCTTGCGCACCATCCGCAAGGTCGAAGCCATCATCCGTGACGAGCTGAACAAGGCCGGTGCGGTCGAGCTGGTGATGCCCGTGGTGCAGCCTGCCGAGCTGTGGCAGGAGACCGGCCGTTTCGACAAGATGGGCGACGAGTTGCTGCGCTTCAAGGATCGCCATCAGCGCGACTTCGTGATCCAGCCGACCGCCGAAGAAGTGGTGACCGACATCGCCCGCCAGGAACTGCGCAGCTACCGCCAGTTGCCCAAGAACTTCTATCAGATCCAGACCAAGTTCCGCGACGAGCGTCGCCCCCGTTTCGGCATCATGCGTGGCCGTGAGTTCACGATGAAGGATGCCTACTCCTTCGACCGCGATGTGGAAGGCGCAGGCAAGACGTATGACGCCATGTTCGCGGCCTACACGCGCATCTTCGAACGCCTGGGCCTGCAGTTCCGCGCCGTGGCCGCTGACACCGGCGCCATTGGTGGCGACCGTTCGCACGAGTTCCAGGTGATCGCCGACACGGGTGAAGACGCCATCGTCTATTGCCCCACGAGCGAATACGCAGCCAACATCGAGTTGGCCGAAGGTGTGGCCCTGATCGCGCAACGTGGCGCAGCCTCGGTGGCTTTCGAGAAGGTCGCCACCCCCGGCAAGAGCACCTGCCCCGACGTGGCCGAGTTGCTGGGTCTGCCGCTGAGCCAGACCGTGAAGTCGCTGGTGCTGGCCACGGACGAACTCAACGAGCATGGCGAGATCGCCAAATCCGCCGTGTGGCTGTTGCTGGTGCGTGGTGATCACGACCTCAACGAAGTCAAGGCGGGCAAGATCGAACTGGCTGATGGCACCGGTTTGAAGGCTGGCTTCCGCTTTGCCACCGAAAAGGAAATCATCGAGCACTTTGGTTGCAAGCCCGGTTACCTGGGCCCCGTCAAGCTGCTCAAGCCCGTGAAGGTGATCGCCGACCGCACCGTGGCCAACATGGCTGATTTCGTGTGCGGCGCCAATGAAGAAGGCTTCCACATCCAGGGCGTGAACTGGGGCCGTGACCTGCCCGAGCCCGATCTGGTGGCCGACATCCGCAATGTGGTGGAAGGGGATCCTTCGCCTGACGGCAAGGGCGTGCTGGCCATTCAGCGCGGCATCGAAGTCGGCCACGTGTTCTACCTGGGTAACAAGTACTCCAAGGCCATGAACGCGACCTTCCTGGACGTGGACGGCAAGCCCAAGCACTTCGAGATGGGTTGCTACGGCATCGGCGTGACCCGCATCCTGGGTGCGGCCATCGAGCAAAAGCACGACGACCGCGGCATCATCTGGCCCGATTCGATCGCGCCGTTCTCGGTGGTGATCTGCCCCGTGGGCTATGACCGCTCGGAAGACGTCAAAGCCGCCGCAGACAAGCTGCACAGCGAACTGCTGGCCAAGGGCGTGGACGTGATCCTGGACGACCGTGGCGAACGCCCCGGTGCCATGTTCGCCGACTGGGAGCTGATCGGTGTGCCGCACCGCGTGGTGCTGGGCGACAAGGGCCTGAAAGATGGTCTGGCCGAGTACCAGGGCCGCCAGGATGCCGCCGCCAGCAAGATTGCTGTGACGGAAGTCCTCAATCACGTGCTGTCGCGCGTGCAAATCGGCTGACCACAAGGGCGCCGATTGGTTTATCTTTGACGTTCATGTTGTCGCGACGCTGGCTTTCTTCTCTGACGTGTGCGCTGGCAGGCCTGGGCCTGCTGGCGGGCTTGTGCGCGCCTTTGGTGGCGCAGGCTGGCGCCCAGGTGGAAGAGCCCTTGGCGGACGCCGTGCGCACGGCCTTGTCGGCTGCCGTGGGCAAGAGTGCGCCGCAGCTGGTATTTGCCGATGCCGGCCAACGCCAGCAGTGCGAATCCTGGGCTGCCACGCTGGAGGCCAAGCTGGCCAAGCGCAAGCCCGAAGAGCTGGTGCGCCGCGAGTTCCTGCAGACGGTGTGCTACGAGTCCAAGCGCGCTGGGTTGGATCCTTCTCTGGTGATGGGCCTGATTCAGGTGGAAAGCGGCTTCCGCAAGTACGCCATGTCACCCGTTGGCGCGCGTGGCTATATGCAGGTCATGCCTTTCTGGTCGCGCGTGATCGGCAATGGCGAAGCCAGCAGCCTGTTCCACATGCAGACCAATCTGCGCTTTGGTTGCGTGATCCTGCGCCACTACCTGGACGTGGAGAAGGGCAACCTCTACATGGCCCTGGGGCGCTACAACGGCAGCCGCGGCAAGCCCGAGTACCCGAACATGGTCACGGCGGCACGCCGCGCCTGGCAATTGGGTGACGGCGCTGGTGCGCAGATGGCCGACGCGGGCTCGGCGCTGCGTCGTTGAGTGGTGGCGCAGCATCGCACCTTGTGAGAACGTGTGAATGCGGGATGTGGTGCGCGGCCTTCTGCCCGTTAAAATGCGCTCCGTTCAATACATCAACAAACACAAGGGATACCATGATCAAGTTCAAGGGATGGCTGGTTGGCTTGTTGGCCGCCAGCGTGTCATCGGTCGCACTGGCTGGTTTGTCGTCGGCTGATCTGTCCACACAGGGTGATGGACTGTTGACGGTGGACAGTGAGACTGGTCTGGCATGGCTGGACGTCACGGCGACGCGCGGCATGTCGGTTTTTGACGTGATCTCCTCAGGTAATGCCTTGTCGTCAGACTGGTTGTCGCAAGGTTTCCGTTTCGCGAAGGCGTCGGAGCTGGATCAACTGGTGCAACACGGCGCCACTCAGCTGGATTTCATGGCCTGGATGGGCGCGTGGGCAGCTTCGCCAGAGGTCAGTGCTTACCTGGGTGGCTCGACCACCATGTTGGCCGGCGTACTGGCTGGTGATGGCTTTCGTGCAGACGGCACGGTGCGGGTGGATCGCTTGCTGTTGACTCGCGATACCCGAATCAATTCTGGGGAGATCGTCAATCGTCCTGCGGAACTGGAGGGTGATTGGGTCGATGTCGGGTCTTCCCAAGGTGTTGTGGAAGGCCCGGTGATCACGCGTGAGGTACTGGCGCAGTTGCTCAATAACAGCGCGTCTCCTTGGCTTGAGGGCCAGACCTCCACATCGTCGCCCATTGATACGAATTTCGGTGACTTTCTCCGTCGACATACGGCGTCGGTCTCGCCGATGTCCGCGGACCTGAGTCGAGGTGTCTTCCTGGTGAAGGACGTATCCGCTATGCCAGAGCCTGCGTCGTGGGCCTTGATGAGCCTGGGGTTGCTCGGCTTGGGCTTCGCTGCTCGCCGTCAGCGCTGATTCACAACCCGCGCCATTCCTGTGGCTGTGCCTGCTCGATGTGCAGCAGGGCCAGCACGCGCTCCACGGTGTCGTTGACCAGTTCGTCGATCGACTGCGGGCGGTGATAGAAGGCGGGCAAGGGCGGGAAGATGATGCCGCCCATTTCGGTGACGGCCGTCATGTTGCGCAGGTGGGCCAGGTTGAAGGGCGTTTCGCGCACCATCAACACCAGGCGCCGGCGCTCTTTCAGCGTGACGTCGGCCGCGCGGGTCAACAGGTTGTCTCCCATGCCGTGGGCCACGGCTGCCAGCGTTTTCATGGTGCAGGGTGCGATCACCATCGCATCCGTCATGAAGCTGCCGCTGGCGATGCAGGCGCCCACGTCACCCGGTGCGTGAGCCTGGGTCGCGAGCGCTTCCAGCGCCGTGCGGTCCAGGCCCAGTTCGTGGTGCACATTGAGGATGCCGGCAGGCGTGGCCACCAGATGCGTCTGCACGCCCAGGGCGCGCGCGCGCTCCAGCAGGCGCACGCCATAGATGGCGCCGCTCGCGCCGGTGATGCCGACGATCAGGCGTCGTGGCCTGGTGCTGCCCACGGGCTCCTGCATGGGCTGCTTACTTGGCAGCCAGGGTCTGTTGCAGTTCGCCGGCCTGGTACATCTCCATCATGATGTCCGAGCCACCAACGAATTCGCCGTGGATATAGAGCTGGGGAATGGTCGGCCAGTTGGCGTATTCCTTGATGCCCTGGCGAATGTCTTCGTCTTCCAGCACGTTGACGGTCTTGAGTTCGGTCACGCCGCAGGCCTTGAGGATCTGCACGGCGCGGCCGGAGAAACCGCATTGTGGGAACTGGGCATTGCCCTTCATGAACAGGACGACGGGGTGACCCTTGACCAGATCGTCGATGCGTTTTTGAACGTCGCTCATATGCAAACCAAGTCGTAAATGAAAACAGGCCCGGTTATATCAGGCCTGCGGCTGGTCTGCAGTAGCTCAGAAGGAATAGCCGACTGATACTTTGACTACCGGGCGCAAGCGCATTTCACGCACGAGTTCGTCCAGCGTGCGATCGCCCTGGACAACCTGGCCCAGGTGGTTGTTGGTGTTGACATTGACCAGACCCAGGTCAGCGTTGAAGCGCCAGGCGCTCCGGGTGCCGTTGAGCGTCAGGCTGTTGCTGTAGCCAGCGCCCAAGTAGGGTGTGGTCTGTTGATCTTGTGAGGCGCTGCCGTTCATCAGGTTGAGGCTGTCCAGGCGCTGCAGGCTGAGATTGAGCCCGCCGCCGTTGCCCTCACTGGCCCACCAACTCTGGCCGGTGTCGCCGCGCAGCAGGCCGGCTGTGGCACGGAAGCCGCCCTCCAGATAATAGTCGGACAGGATGTGCATGCTGCGGATGCGCAGGCCACCGCCCAGGTGGGGCTGGGCCAGCACGAAGCTGTCCTTCAGGGGATTGACGGGGCGGTCAACGACCACGCCGATACGGCCTTCCCAGTGGGGCCAGAAACCTTTGCCGCGCAGTGTCAGGCCGCGGCCTTGGGCATCGTCGGCATCGTTCTGGGCCAGGCTGATGCGCACGCTGGTGTAGTTGCCGCTGCCGGTGTTCTGATGCAGGGCGTGGCCTGCGTAAGGCACCATCTGTGCCTGGGCTGCCCCCACGGTCATCAGCCCGCAAAAAGCGGCGGCCACGGCCCATTTGCCTGTAACCAGGCTGCACTTGCTGGAGGACGTGTGCGACGCGGTGGGGGCGGTGTGGGGCATGGCAATCTCCTGACGAACGAATTCATGCTACGCCTCGGTCCAGCGCTTGTGCGACAGAGATGTGAGCGTTCGTCAAACCATTTTCGCCGGGTGGAATCGACTTGGGAGGGGGTTTGCACCCTCTTGCATCGTCATGGCGTGGTGGCGTCAGGTGGGGCGTTGACCGCCCGTGCAGCGTGCTTGCCCGCCCAGGTCGAAGCGGGTACTTACATTTGAAAATCCGTGGTCGCGCAGGAGTTGCGCGACGGCGACAGCCTGGTCGTAGCCATGTTCCAACAGTAACCAGCCGCCAGGTTGCAGGTGTGCGGGGGCGGCGGCGGTGATCTGGCGCAGGTCGTCGAGGCCGTCCGGGCCGGAAGTCAGTGCCTGCTTCGGCTCGAAACCCAGTGCGGCCATATGTGTATCGCCCTCGGCGATGTAGGGCGGGTTGCTGACGATGAGGGCGAAGCGCTCCCCGGCTACCGGCGCCAGCCAGCTGCCCAGCCTGAAACTGACCGGCAGGCGCAATACCCGAGCGTTGTGCTGGGCCATGCGCAGGGCGGGCTCGGAGGCGTCCACGGCCGTCACCAGGGCCTTTGGGCGGGCGTGCTGGATGGCCAGCGCGATGGCGCCGCTGCCGGTGCCCAGATCCAGCACGGTGGTGGCGGTTTGATCGGGAATCAACGACAGCGCCCATTCGACCAAGGTCTCGGTGTCAGGGCGGGGCACGAGCACGTCGCGCGACACCTGCAGCGTCAGGCCGAAGAACTCTTTTTCGCCCACGATATAGGCCAGGGGCTCGCCGGCAGCGCGGCGTTGCAGATCGCTCAGGTAGCGGGTTTGCTGCGGGGGCGTCAGTGTGTCGGTGTCGTGCGCGAACAGCCAGGCGCGGCCTTGTTGCACGGCTTCGCACAGCAGCAGTTGGGCGTCCAGGCGGTCCACGCCGAGCTGGCGGGCGTGTTGCTGCGCCTGCGCGATGGTCAGCGGCGTGCGCATGGCATCCATCGTGAGCGATTGGGCTTGGTCGTCAGACACCGGTGGCGGCTTCCAGTTCGGCCAGTTGATCGGCGGCTTGGGCGGTCAGCAAGGCGGCGATCACGTCATCGAGTTCGCCTTCCATGATGCTCAGCAGCTTGTAGAGCGTCAGGTTGATGCGGTGGTCGGTCAGGCGGCCCTGGGGGAAGTTGTAGGTGCGGATGCGGTCGGAGCGGTCGCCACTGCCGACCAGGCTTTTGCGCAGGGCGGCTTCCTTGGCGGCGCGTTCGCTGCGTTCCTTTTCCTGGATGCGGGCTTGCAGCACCTGCAGGGCCTTGGCCTTGTTGCTGTGCTGGCTGCGGCCGTCCTGGCATTCGGCCACGATGCCGGTGGGCAAGTGCACCACGCGCACGGCCGAGTCGGTCTTGTTGATGTGCTGGCCGCCGGCGCCGCTGGCG